>OY968766.1:0-1746605 GCA_963695365.1 uncultured bacterium | reverse complement strand
GCAATATTTTGATGACCACGTAAAGACCTCCGTTTTGGTAATACTCTTCCATACCAAACTTGACAGACAGCTATTGATTAGGATACCATTTATTTTCAAAAGAGTCCCCATTATTTGGTTAATTCAAGCGAGCAAGCTATGTTACCTCATTACATATATCATCCAACGCTGTTCTTTTCCATTACGGTCGGTTCTGCATTAATCATCGGACCTCTTGCAGCTTACTTGGCGGGAAAGGGGTTTTCTCAGGCGCAGATGCCTTTATTGCTTATTTCACTATGTCTGCCCTGTATTACCGCTCTCGTTATGATCTTTGGTTCTCATAATGGCGAGCTCATCGGTGATTTTTACAGGAGGCTTCTGCTATTTAAGATAAGCCCAAGCTATCTATTCTTTATTGTACTGCTCACGCCGAGTGTTATCCTTTTGGCGACGACACTATCGCTTTTTTTTGGGGGTTCCACCGATCAGTTTGCTCTTAATAAAGAGTTTGCTGTTATGAAAGGTTGGCCTCTTCTTGGTGTATTGATTCCACTTCTGCTCGCTCCTCTTATTGAAGAGGTTGGCTGGCGGGGTTATGGAGTAGACAGTCTGAGAGCTAGCTTTGATTTGTTCACTACCTCCCTCATATTTGGTTTTCTTTGGGCGCTTTGGCACTTGCCAGCATTTTTCATTAAGGGTTTTTATCAGAATCAGATTTGGTATCAGAACAAGCTCTATGCCCTCAATTTTTTCGCGAGCACTTTTGTGGTCTCTTTCCTCATGAATTGGGTCTACTATAAGACAAATCGTAGCATCCCTGCTTTGATTCTCTTCCATAGTATGCTGAATCTATCTTCGGTGCTTCTGCAAACATCGCAATTTACTAAGTGCATAGCAACTGTGCTTCTTACGGTCATTTCAACCATCCTCGTCAGATGGGATAGTCTCTTCTTTTTTATGTACCCGTGAGGGGCGGGATTTCAATTTTTTCCCATTTCTTAAACCTTAGTGAGCCCACATGACGTATGACGCAATTCACGAGACTCTTATGAAATTGGCAACTCGGCCGGAGGCAGCTGCTCGTTTTTTTAAAACTGGCGATGGGCAGTATGGCGCCCACGATCAGTTTATAGGAGTGCCCAATCCCGCGTTGCGTATTCTGGCAAAGCAGTGGAAAGATCTCCCGACGCCTGAGATTTTACGTCTAGTAAGCTCGCCTATAAATGAAGAGCGTTTGCTTGCTCTGTTTATTTTGATCCATCAGTATGGAAAGGGCGATGAGAAAGAAAAAGAGCGTATATATAAGCTCTATCTTTCCCATATTAAACAGGTAAATAATTGGAACCTGGTAGATGCATCAAGCCGGGATATTCTCGGAGCACATCTTTTTGAGCGAGATAAGGAAATGCTATGTGAGCTTGCACAATCACCGAGCTTGTGGGAGCGGCGGATAGCAATCGTAGCAACGTGGCATTTTATTCGTAAAGATCGGTTCGACTGGACAATTAAGCTTGTTGAGTTTTTACTGCGGGATAAAGAAGATCTTATGCATAAAGCGGTAGGTTGGATGCTGCGGGAGGTCGGTGAGCGTGACATTTCGGTATTGCGAGCTTTTCTCGATAAGTATGCCCAGGATATGCCCCGTACCATGTTACGCTATGCTATTGAAAAGCTGTCTGAGAAAGAGCGAAAAGCTTATATGCAAAGAAAGCTTTAACTGCTGTTTACAACATCAGAAGGATGAGGTCTCGTAAAAGAGCCAGTACCCAGTGAGCTTTATAGAGGGAATGACATACATTCTATTATAGAATGATATTTGTTTAGTGCTCTGTCTCTTCTGGTTTCACCGGCGTTGTTTTAAATCCGCAGCTCTTATTATTGCAAATAAGGGTTACGTTGCCATCTTTATCGACGCGGCGTAAGAGATAGGGCGCTTTACACTTTGAGCATGGAGTTTCTTCAATCTCCCCAGAGATCGAGAAATTACATTCTGGGTACGTACTGCAGCCCCAGAATTTTTTCCCTTTCCACATTTTTTGCACGACATCGCCCTTGCCGCACTGAGTACATTTAAACCCTGCGGTAACAGGTTTGATATATTTGCAGCCTGGGTATCCGGTGCATGCGATAAACGGGCCATAGCGGCCGCGCATTTCGCGCAGTGGTTTTGTGCAGAGCGGGCACTTTTCTTCCAGTACTTTAGGTGCTGGTGTTTTAACCAGTTTTACTGAGCCATCGGGTTGCCGTTCAAAATTACTCGTAAACGTGCAGGCAGGATAGCGATCGCAGCCAGCAAATGGGCCTGCTTTCCCGAAGCGGATAATAAGATGGCCTTCTTTGCATTCAGGGCAGAGAATGTCGGTTTTTTCAAGGACTTTTTTTGCTTCTCCCCGGAATTTTTCTAAATCAGTTTCAAACTCCTTATAAAAGTCTTTTATCAACGTATCTCGCTTGAGCGATCCTTGAGCAACCTCATCGAGCTTTTCCTCCATACCTGCTGTGAAACCAAGATTCATGATCTTTGGTAGATTCTCTGTAAGCATCTTAGTGACTGCAAAGCCTAACTCACTTGGTACAAATCGCTTTTTATCATCAAGCGAGGTGTAGGAGCGAGCTTGAATCGTTTTCAAAATTGTTGCATAGGTACTTGGTCGCCCGATACCCTCTTTTTCTAGATCTTTTACAAGCGTTGCTTCGGTGTAACGCGGAGGTGGCTGCGTAAAATGCTGTTTTGGTGTGAGCTTCTTGATATCAGCTGAATCTTTTTCTTTGAGATCCTTCGGAATAACTGCTTTCCCTTCCTCTTCAGACTCTTTTTCATCTTCTTCTGGATTGTAGATTTTGAGAAACCCATCAAAAAGAAGCGTTGATCCAGTTGCTTTAAATGTATACGGGCCACCGACAACGGTTACTTGCCGCTGAGCATACTGGGCTGGGGTTGCCTGGCAGGAAACAAATCGCTGCCAGATGAGCTTATAAAGTTTTGCTGCATCAGGCGGTAAATAGCGTCCAACCATGGCTGGCGTGAGTTTCACATCGATTGGCCTGATTGCTTCGTGAGCATCCTGTGCCTGTGCTTTCGCTTTCGATTTACTGTAGGTGTTCGCCGACGCTGGGAGGTACTCTTTGCCGTATTCTTTTTCAATAAACTTGCGTGTAGCGGCAAGCGCGCTATCGGCGATACGAAGCGAGTCGGTACGCATGTAGGTAATGAGAGCAACTGGCGTTGATGCATCTTCGAGCGGTAAGCCTTCATACAGCTTTTGTGCTACTTGCATCGTTTTTTGAACCGAAAACCCAAGCTGATTATAAGCACTCTGTTGTAGCGTACTTGTCATGAAAGGCGCATTGGGATTTTTAAGCCGTTTCGATTCCTTAATCGAATCAACGATATACGATTCGGCTTCGATTTTTTCAACGAGCGTCTTCGCCTCTTTTTCGTTTTTGATGTCAGCTTTTTTCTTATTGATGAGCGTGAGGGGGGCGGTAAAATTGCCGGCCTTCGCTAGGAATAATGCTTCGATCGACCAGTACTCTTCTTGCTTGAAGGCGCGAATTGCGTCTTCTCGGTCGACGATAAGTTTTAAAGCTACCGATTGTACGCGTCCGGCAGAGAGCCCTTTGGCGATTTTTTTCCAGAGAATAGGGGAGACTTCATACCCAACGAGTCGATCAAGAATACGGCGAGCCTGCTGCGCAGCGACTTTATCAAGATCTACCGTGCCTGCATGAGCAATCGCATTTTCAATTGCCGGTTTGGTGATTTCATTGTACGTAATACGCTTAATGCGATCATGATCTTTAACAACTCGCTCAATTTCCTTCTCAACGTGCCAAGCGATGATCTCACCCTCACGATCAGGGTCTGATGCGAGATAGATGTGGTCGGCTTTTTGAGCTTCTTTAACGATATCGGCGATCGTTTTTTCTTTGCCTTCAAGCGTGACGTATGAAATGTTAACGCCGCCGTTAATCTTAACACCCAGCTCTTTGGTAGGTAGATCCTTAATATGCCCAACGGTGGACATGATCTTAAAATCTTTGCCAAGGAACTTGGAGATCGTTTTAATTTTTGCGGGTGATTCTACAATTAATAAATTCTTCATGCGTGATATCGGCTCTTTTTTATGCCTTCTACTCTGTGTTTTTTTCTTAAATGGCAGTGGGAATAACTCTCACCAAACCGCTCATCCCGAGTGATTCGCGAGGCTTTTGCGCCGAGCGAATTGTATCGAGGGACGGTTGATGTTTTTCTCTCCCTCTTTCATGACACTATACCAGGGTTTTTTTCTTTTTCAAAGAGTTTGGTTTTTTCTATGCGTCTGTGAGCTGGGCTGCGAACCTTATTTATTTACCCAGGACGCCAGCGAAAAAGGCGCTTTCCGCCGCAGGGTCTTTTGAGCCAACGATGGCGCTGCCGATGATAACCCCAGCTGGATCGAGACTTAAAATCTCATCAACTGTTTCTCGGGTAATGTGTGCTGACACGAAAATAGGAAGAGTAGAATTGCCTTGAACCATATCCCACCGCTCTTGAAGGGCGATATGCTGATCCTCTTGAGATGGCTTATGAAAGACGAGTGCATCGGCTCCCAGGCTTTTTGCCTCCAGTGCTGATTGGCCGAGCGAGGGTGCATCTGCAAGATCAAGCATCACTTTCTTGCCCGCTTCATGAGCAATGGTACATGCTGTATGAATTGTTCCCGACCCAGCTCCCGCCATGACGGTAATCCAATCGGCGCCGGCAGCTGCAAAAAGGCCAACCGCATCTTTTGAGCGATCAACGATTTTAACATCAGCAACGATCTGTTTTTGGGGGAATGCGCTGCGAAAGGCCTTAACTGCTTCTTCGCCATATTTATAGATAAGCAGCGATCCTACTTCAAGCAGATCAGCATCATGTTGGATTGCATGTGCGATGTCGAGTGCTTTCTGCAGATCGAGTATATCGAAAGATATTTGTAACTTCATACGTAAAATATTCCTTTATCCGTGCTCACTAGTAGAGCGACTTTTTGTCCTAAAAAAACTGTCAGCTTTTAATCATCTTTTGGTAAGCATCAGGAGCAAAGGTATACTCAAATTTTACGGGCGCAAAATACTGACGAATCTTAAAAAACCGGAGCGCATTGGTAGAGGCCGCAATGTTTTTGGTGGTAAACATATCAGGCAGCACCAAATTTTCTCCCGATAGGGTGACCGTATCTTCAAGAGGAATTACCATATGCTTCGGGTGAGCAAAGATGATGATCGTATCGTAAGGTAATCGCTTATTCCTAGAGGCTGGTACTTGTGTAATTCGCCAAAAATAGAGCTCGGAGCTTGGATCCTGCAATTTTTCAAAAACGTAATGCTGCGCGAGCGATTTGGGGGCGAGCTCAAAACCATAAATCGTTTTTTCCTTGAGCGGATCGATAGGTACAGGGACGATGTCTTGCGTTATAATGACGTGCAATTTAGTACCTGCCGTCTTTCGTTCAAATATAATTTGACCGTCTCGATCAGAACGATTAACAAACCCGGCATAGGACGCGTAAACACCTCGATTGATATAATCATCTACGACCTCATTCTTGATGATCGATTTCTGTGAGGGACTTTTTTGGGGCTCAGACAATTTATTGAGCCGCTCAATCGCCTTTTCTTGCCCTTGGGTAACGATCTCCGGCAGTGGCCGTATGAAAAATGTTATGACGTATGGTGAAACTTGTGCTTGAATTGGCAAGTACACAAAGAAAAAGGGTGCAAAAACACCACAAATACTGGCTCCGGCAAGAGCTTTACAGATATACATGCTATAAGCTTTTATCGTTCGCTTCATATTTTTTTTCCAAGATTTAGGTTAATATAACTCTATCATACCAAACTATTACCCTAAAAGTCTATGACCTTTTACCAACTACCTAATCACGCAGCTCTCTGGGACGATTTTTTTTCACAGCGATCGCTTACTAAAGTGCAGCAGGATCAGTTTCAGGCCTATTATCGTCTCCTTGTAGAGACAAATGAGCTCCATAATCTCACCACAATTACCGATCTTAAAAAAGTATTGGCGGATCATTTTGACGATTCGCTTGCTTTAGAAAAGTTCGTTAATTGTTCTGAGCTCTCTGCTCTTGCCGATGTTGGGACAGGAGCGGGATTTCCGGCACTTCCACTTAAAATTGCGTATCCTCATCTTTCGCTCGTGCTCATAGAGGTTAACCATAAGAAAATACAGTTTCTTAAAATGGTAGTAGAGGTTTTAGGACTTAGCGATGTTATAATAAGCGATCTTGATTGGCGGACGTTTTTGAGAAAAACGGACTATTCTATAGATCTGTTTTGTTCTCGTGCCTCACTTGCACCCGAAGAGCTTATTCGCATGTTTAAACCCTCGTGCGCTTACCGGAATGCAACATTAGTATACTGGGCTTCCCAACACTGGGAGCCGGTAGCGGCTGTTATCCCATGTATTGAACGAAAAGAGGCCTACGAAGTTGATACCAAAATGCGGCAACTCATTTTTTTAAGAGGGAATCCTTTGCAAGCGACTTAAAACGCTCGTACGCTGCCCATTTCTTTTTTTGGTGTTAGTCTTGCTTTTTATGCTTTTTGGGGCATCGACAGCAGCTTGTGACGGTTTGATAGGCATTATGCAGTTTCACCCCATATATAAGCAGTTTAAAACCGCCAACTATTTTCCAATAGTGCCAATCGATCATCGGTTCCTGTTTTATCGCGATACCACCGTAAAGTTCGAGTACCCCGCAGGTTGCTTCGTATTGTTCACGTAACTTTGGGTCTTTATCGTGTTTTCTCATAGCAAGACGGTCTTGGGCCCAAAAGAGAGCAGTAAAGCCATCGTTATCCGCTTCATTGACGGGTGTTCCTGCATCTAAGACCTCTTGACATATGGTTGCAAGCCCACCGCGGGCAGCTGCATAGAGAAGTTTTGCATCAGCACCTATAGTGGCGCCTTTTGCAGCAAGCAGATGTACTGTCGATTCATGCCCTGATTCTGCTGCTTTATACAGAAGCCCTTGAATGGCACCCGTATCCTGCTTTAAGACGCCAATTTCTATGAGATAGGTAACGAGTTCGTCGCAGCCTTTGTATACGGCCGCAGTGAGGGCGTGTTTTGCTTGTTCCTCTTGAAGAATTGATGGATCCTTATTGATGAGCAGGTCGCATACCGTCGTATTGCCACATTGGGCGGCAAGCACAAATGGCGTTAGCTTCGTGGTCGTTGGACTCACTGCAGCACCACGGTCGAGGAGCAGTTGAGAGACCCGATTATTGCCCACCAGGATCGCAAAATGAAGAGAAGTATATCCCTTGAGAATCTCTTCTGAGGGGGTATTGATATCAATCTCAGGATGCGCATCTAAAAAAGCGGCCATTTCTTTTGCAGAGCCGTTGCTTGCTTTGTTAAAGAGCTCATCTTTGCTGCTATTAGCGGTAATTGTTACCGTTTCCATTGCGCGCAGCATTGGGCAACAGAGAATGAGGATCAGTAGAAGGTGCTTTTTCATATGCATTCTTTTAATTTTAAGCTTTTATTAGTACGAGAAGAGGTATCTATTTACAAATTTATCAGTTTATGACGTTTGAGCAAATGGTATAGATTTTTCTTGGCCCTGCGCTGGCAGCCCTCCTCTTGGCAGATTGAGTATTATTGATAAATGAGGTATAGTTGGGCGTGGACAAAACTTATACGTGAGGCTCTATGATAAAAATTACACGCGAAGATGTACTCAAACTCGCCAAAATATCAAATCTTAGCTGCAGCGAAGAAGAAATTCCCCAACTTATTGCCCGTTTGGAATCGGTGCTTTCATATGCATCATCTTTAAAAGATATCGCTGCTACTATCGAAAAAGTGCCGCAGGTTAAAAATGTTAATGTTGTGCGGGATGATGTGGTCATCCCATGCGATCCTGAGCCGCTCTTAGCACTTGCTCCGCATCGAGAAGATCAGTTTTTTGTTGTTCCAAAGATTATCAAAGAGTGAGTGTCATGGAAGAATTCTCATTTGCTTCTATACAAACGTTACGGCAGGCACTCGATACTGGAAAGATTACAATTGGTGAACTGGTGGGGCATTCGCTTAAGCGTTTCGAAAAATATGACGGTGCGATAGGCTCTGCTCTTGAAATATTTGATAGTGAATCGATTCTTAGAACTGCTTCTTCAAAGGGCATTCTTTCTGGCATTCCAGGCATTATAAAGGATAATATTTGTCAGAAGGGTCACATTACCAGTTGTGGATCAAAAATACTCGCAAACTATCGCGCCCCCTATGATGCTACTGCGGTAACTCGACTGGATGCTGCTGGGGCATTGCGTATAGGGAGAGCAAACTGCGATGAGTTTGCAATGGGTAGTTCGACAGAAACGTCAGCTTTCCAACTTACCAAAAATCCCTGGAATCTGGATCGTGTTCCCGGTGGCTCGAGCGGAGGGCCCGTAGCCGCGGTTGCGGCGGGATTCGTACCCTGGTCATTGGGCTCTGAAACGGGAGGCTCGGTGAGACAGCCGGCAGCTCTTTGTGGTATCGTTGGTCTTAAGCCGACGTATGGCCTTATTTCACGTTACGGATTGGTAGCGCTTGCCTCATCACTCGATCAAATTGGGATAGCAACGCGAACGGTATATGATTCAGCTTTGGTGCTTTCTTCAATTGCAGGACAGGATGTACGAGATTCAACCACGTTGCCTGTTGAAGCTCAGGACTTTACCCGCAATTTGACCGGTAAACTTAAAGAGAATTTTACGCTCGGGGTGATTGTTAACGCGATGGAAGCGGAAGGGTTTGATCCAGATGTGCATGCTGCGCTTTCTGCAGCTTTGAAAGAGTATGAGCGCTTAGGAGCAAAAATTAAGCGCGTAACATTGCCTATGATGGATCACGGAGCGGCTGTCTACTTTATGGTGAATCGTGCGGAGGCCGCCTCCAATTTGGCACGCTTTGATGGGGTACGGTATGGGTATCGTAGTCCACGTGCTGAGACTCTCATTGATATGTATACTCATACTCGTGACGAGGGCTTTGGTTTAAATGTAAAATCCCGTATTTTAGTTGGAAATTATATTCTCCAGGTAGGTCATGCAGATGCATTTTATACGAGTGCCAAAATGGTGCAGGGCTGTATGCGTCAGGAGTTTATAGATGCCTTTAAGGAAGTAGATCTTCTTTTTGCCCCAACAAGTGCATCCCCCGCTTTTGAATTCGGGGCGTTTGATAAAAACCCAATTCAGATGGATCTGCAGGACTATTTTACCGCACCCGCTAACTTGACCGGCATGCCGGCTCTTGCAATACCATGCGGCTTTACACGAGACAATCTTCCCATAGGGTTTCAGTTAATGGGACCAGATTTATCTGAGGCTGATCTCTTCCAAGCGGCGTATGCCTATGAGCGTGTTACTGATTGGCACACCAAACATCCGCAACTATTTAGCTTTTGAAAGAGTAAGCGTTATGGAAGAATTTTCTTTTTCGTCGATACAAAAGTTGCGTCAGGCTCTCGATACCGGAAAGATTACCATTAAAGAATTGCTGGCTTATACGCTTGATCGCTTTGCCAAGCATGATGGTTCGATCGGATCTGCTCTTGAATTATTTGATAGCGAATCGATTCTCAAGGCAGCATCTGCAAAAGGAATTCTCGCTGGTATCCCGGGAATTATAAAGGACAATATATGCCAGAAGGGGCGTATAACGAGTTGTAGTTCCAAAATTCTCGCAAACTATCGTGCTCCATATGATGCAACAGCTGTTTTTCGATTAGATGCTGCAGGTGCCCTTCGTGTAGGGCGTGCTAACTGCGATGAGTTTGCAATGGGTAGTACCACAGAAACGTCTGCCTTCCAGCTAACAAAAAATCCGTGGAATCTCGATCGTGTTCCTGGTGGCTCAAGCGGCGGTTCTATAGCCGCGGTAGCTGCTGGGTTTGTTCCTTGGGCATTGGGGACAGAAACGGGTGGGTCAGTGCGGCAACCGGCAGCCTTTTGTGGGATTGTCGGTCTCAAGCCGACGTACGGTCTCATTTCCCGTTATGGGTTAGTAGCATATGCCTCATCGCTTGATCAGATTGGTATTGCAACGAGAACCGTTCATGATACCGCTCTGGTGCTTTCTGCTATCGCTGGAAAAGATCCGCAAGATTCAACGACATTAGATGTTGCTCCGCAAGATTATACTCGCGATTTGACAGGTAAGCTGAAAGAAAACTTCACCCTTGGAGTGATTGAGAACACCCTAGAGGCTGAGGGGTTTGATCCTCACGTGCAAGATTTATTAACTGCTGCCTTGAAGGAGTATGAGCGTTTAGGCGCGAAGATTAAGCGAATCAGATTGCCCATCATGGATCATGCTGCGGCAGTTTACTTTATGGTGAGTCGTGCCGAGGCGGCTTCTAATTTAGCCCGTTTTGACGGTGTTCGTTATGGGTATCGAAGTGCTCAAGATGAAACTCTTTCTGATATGTACATCCATACCCGCGATGAGGGGTTTGGTTTTAATGTAAAATCGCGAATCTTAGTAGGTAATTACGTTCTTTCAGTTGGCCACGCAGATGCCTATTATAATAGCGCAAAAATCGTTCAGGGTCGTATGCGTCAAGAATTTCTTGATGCATTCAAGGGTGTAGATCTCATGTTTATGCCGGGGAGCGCAGGCCCCGCTTTTAGGTTTGGCGAGTTTTATAAAAATCCGATGCAGATAGATCTGCAGGACTATTTTACAGCCCCAGCGAATTTAACGGGATTGCCGGCGATTGCAGTTCCTTGTGGATTTACAAAAGATACTATGCCGATAGGCTTTCAGCTGATGGGGCCGCATCTTTCTGAGGCTCATTTGCTCCAAGCGGCCTATGCTTATGAGCAAGCTACTGAATGGCATACACAGCATCCTAAGATTTGAGTGCTTCAGATGTATAAGCGAATTTTCATTATTGGGCTCATGGCGCTTCTCTTCTTTTTTGGATTGAGCCGCTTTCTCGGTCTTTCTGACGGAAAACTTGAACAACTTCTTTCTGCGATAGCGTATCCAGCATTAAAACTTCAAAAAAAGCTGTCGCACACTCTTGGAATTGACCGAAAAGGAGAGAGCGGTTGTCGTGCTTTGGGCGACGCTCAGGGGCTTCTGCACGATTTAGAGCAGTCTCTCAAACAACGAGATGAACTGCAAAGAGAATTAATCGAGCTGAAGGCCTATGTGCGATTTTCTGAAAATACCAAAGAAATAAGATCATTTTTAAATCGTTATAAAACAGATACAGGACGGATTGCGCATGTGTTGGTAAAGAATTTTGATGGGGAGCATTATTTCTTAATTGATGCCGGCTCGAAGCAAGGTATTAAACGGGATATGGTTGCGGTATATAAAGACA
The DNA here is from genome assembly GCA_963695365.1 of uncultured bacterium. GTDB lineage: Bacteria > Babelota > Babeliae > Babelales > Babelaceae > PRDV01. The sequence goes on along the minus strand of OY968766.1, from coordinate 1,735,248 downwards.
GTCTTGTAGGGAGAGTTGTTGAGGTTTACCCATCGTATTGCAAAGTGCTATTAATAACCGATCCGCATTGTAAAGTTGCTGCAGTATGTTCACAAACCGGTACGAAGGGAATCCATGAGGGGTTGGGCAATACTCAGTTCACTGCGCTTGGTTATGTCGATCCTCAGCAACCTATTAAAGAGGGGGATTTAGTGCTATCGAGCGGTGAAGGTATGCTTTTTCCGTATGGATATGCGCTAGGTACAATACAATCTTTTGAAAATGATGGGCACAGTTATACGATATCCGTTGAACCGAGTGTGAATGTAAAACGCTTAGATTACGTTTATATTGTGCCTCAGGGCACTGAGTTGAAACCTGCGCCGGCACTTGATAACGAGCGGCCGGCTGAAACTGCCGAACCAGCTGGTTCTAGCTCTCTTTCTTAATCAATTTAGAGAGCGCACCCCATCCCTTTTGTAGCTTCTTGGCAGGATTAACGCCGAGAAATTCTGCTGCTATGAGCGCAATAATGGTAAGTCCGAGACCTGAACCTATGATCTTTTTGGTAAGTGATGTTTTTTGCTCAATGGGTTTACGGTCTTTATCATTTTTCTTGAGGGCTTCTTCCTCATTTTTCTTACGTGGGGCGTCAGTAGCTTCTGCAGCTTTTCTTTCTTTTTCTAGTCGTTCGGCTCCTTGTTGCTGTGCGAGAGCCTTAGCCTGTTCTTCGGCTTTACGCTGAGCTTCAGCTGCTTTAGCTTTTCTTTCTTTTTCTAACCGTTCGGCGTCTTGTTGCTGTTCAAGAGTCTTAGCCTGTTCTTCGGCTTTACGCTGAGCTTCAGCTGCTTTAGCTTTTCTTTCTTTTTCTAACCGTTCGGCGTCTTGTTGCTGTTCAAGAGCTTTCGCCTGTTCTTCGGCTTTACGTTGAGCTTCAGCTTCTGTAGCTTTTCTTTCTTTTTCTAGTCGTTCATCTTCTTGTTGCTGTGCGAGAGCTTTCGCCCGTTCTTCGGCTTTACGCTGAGCTTCAGCCTCTCTTGCTTTTCCTTCTTTTTCTACTCGCTCATCTTCGAGTTGCTGTGCGAGAGCTTTCGCTTGTTCTTCAGCTTTACGCCTATTCTCAGCGGCTTCTTTTTCTGCTCGCCTCTGTTCTTGTCGCGACATTTGAGCTTCTTCATCGCTCGGTTGAGCTTCATGCGCTAAGTTCTCATCTTTTTGATCAGGTTCTCCCGCAGTATCTTCATCAGATGCTGTTACCACATGGATTTCTTCATGCACAATATCATCCACATAGGTACCGGGTTTATTTGTCAATATTGGTGTCGATCCGCGACCTCTACTGCCCACTTTATTGCTTGATGGGCTCTCGACAGGATATGGACTTTCTGGCAACTTGCCGTTTCTTGAGAGCTGTATTAAAAATGCAGAGAATTGACCTTCGGAATGTCGAGCTTTCAATTTGTCTTGGCCAAAGGTTATGAGCTTTGCAACGTAAGTAATGGATTCTTCGTTTTTTATGTTTCCCTTAACAATTTCATCAACAATATTCTGAAGGTATTTGGTAATTGCTTGAAGATCTTCAGCATCGAGAGGATCATTTCGAAATATTTTATGACCTAATGAAGTAGCGAGTAGAACGCTTAGGTTATCTTTGAGTTTTTGAAGCTCTTCAAGTATAGTTGTAGCCTGCCCTGGCAAGAATGCATTTACGCGTTTTGATAATTCTGAATGTGAAGCATGTGCGCAGTTTGCTATTGTGCTTATGAGAATAATACCTAGAAATGATCTTTTCATAATTCCCTTCTCCATTGTTAGCTATTGTTTTTATCTGATGAACAAACAAAGCATATCACATTCCATGTTTATTAGCAAAAGACGACGGCAACATGCGTGCTATTATACCTCTGAACGAAGCATATAGCGCTGCTCGAGCACATTGCATACGCTCTGTACGCAGTTCTGCATGAAAGAGCCAGCATCATCCTCACCATCTTGGCTAAAGAGGTTGCTCCAGAAACCTCCCGTTTTTGGGGGCTTTACGAACTCGATTGGTCCTTCAATATGTGCCTTTTCTTTGAGTACTTTTCTTACAGTTGACTGAGAGCCAAGTTCATCGATGAGCTTCAGCGCGAGTGCTTGCTCTCCTGAGAATACTTTTCCATCTGCCCACACGGTGCTATCGGCTGGCAGCAGTGGTCGCTTACTGGCTACGTCCTTGATAAATTGTTTATAGATGTTGTCTGCCATATTTTGTAAAAGTGCTTTCTGTTCTGGGGTGAGCGATAAAAATGGGCTGCCTGCGCCTTTGTAGGCCCCTGCTTTGATAAGTTCATATTTTATTTTATACGATTCGATAAAGTCTTTGAAATTTGGGTGGGTGAGTGCTGATCCAATGCTGCCGATAGTGGCGCTTGGCGAAGCGATAATGTAGTTGGTTGCGCACGCAACATAATAGCCACCCGATGCTGCCATATTTTCTACAAAACTGACGACATACTTGTGCGGGTACTCTTTTTTATAATGATTAATCTCATTGAAGATCGTTTGGCTCGTACCAGATGCTCCTCCTGGGCAATCTATGTTAAGCACGATCGCTTTAATCGAGTTATCGGTAAAGAGCTTTCGAATCTGCTCAACGAGCTTCGTACTCTCGAAAAGCTTTTCTTTGATAGGGATAACTCCCACTTTTGTTTTAGGCTCGAGGAAATCAGAGTACTGCTTCTTAATCCCTTCAATGAGAACTGGTGCAAATTGAAGGAGAAGAAGTACCCAAAAGATATTTTTTATGTAATCACTAAACGTTGCCATGATTGTAATTCCTTAATATTATTATGGGTCTTTTGAGACGCTGATTATTTCTTAGGTAGCCTACCTGATATGGAATACGATCTCAAGCTTTTTATTGTTTTTTGTGGGAGCTGACTTTGACATTTCCGGGGAAGTTCTTTAGACTGGACATTATCATTACGATAAGTAGGGCGGTTAGCTCAGTTGGTAGAGCATCAGTCTTACAAACTGGGGGTCACAGGTTCGAATCCTGTACCGCCCACCAGAAATGGCGGCAGAAGAATTTTTCCTCGGTAGCTCAGTTGGTAGAGCACACGACTGTTAATCGTTAGGTCACAGGTTCGAGTCCTGTCCGAGGAGCCAGGGGCTATAGCTCAGTTTGGTTAGAGCGTCCGCCTGTCACGCGGAAGGTCGCGAGTTCGAGTCTCGTTAGCCCCGCCATAAATTAAAGAGCCATCTTCGGATGGCTCTTTTTTATCGCTCGATTTTTCTCATCATGCGTACTATGGAATTTTTAGAAGAATAGTCTGCGATCTTTTCTCGTGGAACCCAGGCGAGTGCATGGGATTCATCACTGACAAGAAAATTGGCGCCTTTTGGTGCTTGTAGTAAGTATCTTACATCGTAATGATACTCACAGGCATTGGCAATGGGATGGATGTCGATATCGAAAATGCCCTCTATAAGAAACGTAAATTTTTCGATTCCGCTCTCCTCCTGGGCTTCTTTCAGGGCGACATTCTTACTATCTGCATCCCCATCGGAGTGCCCTCCAAGTTGAATCCATATATTGAACTTTTTATGATGTGTCAATAATACCTGAGTTTGGTCATGATTGACGATCCAGGCTGATCCTGTAACGTGACCCCGATTACTTCTTTCAAAGCAGCCAGGGTTTGCTTTAACGAATGACTGGAACTGCTCAAGCGTGCTTCGTTCTTCTTCAGTTATGATATCGCCTGCTCCATAGGCTTGGAGTTGGGCTAGTAAATTGTTTCTATGCATGTACTTCCCTCTTAAGGTTGCGTGTTAGTTTCGATTTTGCTTCTAAAGAAGGAAGCTGCGTCTTCTTGAGAAACTTCTGATGTGGCTATGGCTATTGCAAGAGCAAAAACTTCGGCAGCTGTTAGGTGAATTTTAGTGTTGTTTGCGTAGAGGAATGTAAGAGCTGTCGATATGCCTGTGCGCTTGTTTGCATCGAGAAATGGATGATTCTTAATGATTCCATGTGCATAAGCTGCTGCCATTGCATAGAGATCATCATAAAGATATTTTCCTCCAAAGCTGGATTGAGGGCCCATAATGGCTGATTCAAGCAAGCCGTGATCGCGAATGCCTTCGTATCCACAAAATAAACGCAGCTGCTCATCGTGGAATGCAATAACGTCTTCAATGCTAATGAAATTTATTTTCCCTTGGGAATCAATTCTTTGAGAGTTTTCTGAAAGCATCTTCATACTTCTCCATTACCTCTTCAAAAGCGGTTTGAATTTTTGGATTTTTGCTTACCGTGCGCTTTTCTATAACGCCCACTGGTTCGATGATGATATTTCTCCCATCTGTTCGTATTTTCATAAGTGTGTTCTTAGTGATAGAAAGTAGATCCAGTATCGGTTTATCAATAATAATAGCATAGCTATTCCCATGCTGGGATAACTTTTTATACATAGTTGTGCCCTTTTCCATGTGTCTCTGCAGTGAAGTAATAAATGAAATTAGATATACAAAGTATATACAATGTTTATACAAAGTCAATGCGTACAAATTGACTGGCGCAAAAAGAAAGCTTTATATGTCTTGATCCGTAAAACGGCATTTTGTTATTTTACGGATCAAATTTAAAGCAAATTTTTTGATCCATAAAACGACGTCAAGATAGGAAAAAGGGGCGCTTTCGCGCCCCTCGTGTAATGAACATTGTAAGACGAAGGATCTTACTACGCTGCTTCAGCTGCTGCAGGCAGTACTTCAAGTCGATCCTGTGTCGGCGTAGACAGTTGGCCCGCACGCGCCGCTTTGACAATTTTAGCATACAGCCGACCGCCATCTTTCAAGGTGCGTGTTTTTTCAGGTGAATCGAAATCAACGCTGTAGAGACCGAAGTTCTTGGTGTACCCGTTATCCCACTCAAAGTTATCAAAAGGGGTCCAATAGAAGAAACCACGTACGTCATACCCATCTTCTATGGCAAGGCTGACCATCTTGAGATATTCACGAATCCACTTTTCTCGTCGCCAATCATGTGTGTTATCTTTATCGGGAATGCCATTTTCAGTGATGTAGATTGGAAGACCAATCGCGGCAACATCTTTAATTGCAGCGTAGATGCCTTGCGGATGAATAGCATACTGCATATCGGTCATCACTTCGCCTTCCATGCAATCAGCATCGATAGAGAAGGGATTCCAGATAGACATCTGTCTGACCATCACGTGAGAATAGTAGTTGAGACCAACGAAATCGCAGAACTTGCCTTCAGCGGTATATTCCTCATCACAAATCCCGACCCGGGCAAATGAGAATGTGCCCGTTCTGAGGAAGTTGAGTGTTTCATACATAAAATCGTTTAAGCAAAATCCAAAGCCTTTAGTAAGGGGATTAAGTCCGGTGGAAGAGACGACAAGATACTGGTGTACAAGACCAATTTCGGCTTTATCCCCATCAGGCATAGCTTTAAGAGCATTATAGGTTTGTACATGCGCCATCATAAGATGCTTGAGCACTTTTGCCCCTTCTTGCCATCCTCGACTCCATGAAAAAGGACTGTTTGTTTTTGGAGGGAACACGCAGTGAAGCGGAAGGTACCCGCAAAATGCAAAAACGTTTGGTTCATTAAGCGTCGCCCAAAGCTTTACTTTACTGCCGAGTTTTTCGAAGACCTTTTGGGAGAAACGTACAAAGTACTGTATATTTTCTTCCACAAGAAAGCCACCTTTTTCTTCAAACCACTGAGGATGCACAAAGTGATGAAGAGTAGCCATCGGTTCGATCCCATTTTTTATGAGCTCATCGACTTCATCAACATGGTATTGTAATGCCGCCTCATTGAATTCCCCTTCGCGAGGCTCAATACGATCCCAGGCAACTGAAAAACGATAGGCATTCACATCGAAGTCATTTTTCATAAGAGCGATATCTTCTTTATAGCGGTGCATATGGTCGCATGCAGTGCCCGATCGCTGGTTTAAGGCGATCAGGGGGATTTCTTCTGTTGAAGCTGCCTCAAAATGAGCCCACTGGCTATCAGGACAAAGGTCTCTGCCATCTATCTGGTAGTGGGACGTTGCAAACCCGAACAAGAAATCTTTTGGAAAATAGAGCTCGTCTGCATGTATAGTTGGATGGATCTTTCTGAGTTCGATCGATTCTTCGCGTTGGCTATTTAGAAAGGTATCATCAAGTGGCGCTCCCGCGTAGCCCTGAACGCTATAGACCTGATTATGCAGGGCTAATACTGCTGTGAGGACGATATATGCTTTTTTTAGTGAGAATAGTTGTGGGCGGGTTTGGGTGTGCATAAAAAGACTCCTTAAAAAAAAATTCTGGTCAAATAGCCAAAATTTGTTAAATCTTTGTTTTTTTTGTATACTACACAGTAACATTATGAGAGTATCCGAAATACTCTAAAGTGCAAGTGCTTTAGTTCGCCGTATCCGTCTATGCAATTGGCTCGGCATACGTGTCTCGCCGATTACTCGGGATGAGCGGATAGCTGGAATTGCCAGAAAAGACGAAAATTGATAGGCGTAAGCCACCAAAAGATTGAAAAGGCGCATCGGGGGCGCCCGCCGCGGCTAAAACTTTGGCGCGACAGGCCACCCCTGCTATCGCCGGAGGCCGCTTGAGCGGCCGTAGGCCCATAATAACAACTGATAAGAAGGAGTCTCACATGAAACCGGACATTCATCCAAAAACATACGAAGTAACTGCCCACTGCGCCTGTGGCAATGAGTTTAAAACCTCATCCACGCGTAAAGAACTGCGTTCGACTCTCTGTTCGAGCTGCCACCCGTTCTTTACCGGTGAACAGAAGCACGTCGATACCGCTGGTCGTATCGAGAAGTTCAAGAAAAAATACAAATCATAAGAGTGTTAATGAACGACTCTCTTATTCAGTGGGATGACATTCAAAAGCGCTTTGATGAGTTAAATGAGCAATTACAGGCCGCTTCTCTAGAAGGGAAGCGGCATCTTGTTCAGAAAGAGCTCTCGTTTCTTTCGACGCTCCTGACAAAACATAAAGAGCTGGAGCGCATTCAAAAAGAGCGGGAGACCGTTCATGCTCAAAAGGCTGATAATAAAGATCCTGAACTTGCCCCATTATATGATGAAGAGCTTGCTTCGCTTGATACAGCCTATGCAAAAGAGCAGCAAGCACTTGATAAGATTATGTTCCCCGCCGATCCTTTAGATAGTCGATCAGTCTTTCTAGAAATACGGGCGGGAGCGGGTGGCCAGGAGGCTTCGCTTTTTGCTGCCGATTTAATGCGCATGTATATGAACTATGCTTTAAAACAGCATTGGAAAGTTTCAGTGGTGAGTACGAGTGAAACTGATTTAGGTGGCTATCGGGAAATTATTTTGCACATCGAAGGAAAAGATGTGTATGGTCACTTGAAATATGAATCGGGTGTACATCGTGTGCAGCGTGTGCCTGCAACCGAAACAGCCGGCCGTATCCATACTTCTACGGTGACCGTTGCTGTGCTGCCTGAAGTAGAAGAGGTAGAATTTACGATTAATCCCTCAGATTTACGCATTGATGTGTATCGTGCAAGCGGTGCAGGAGGCCAGCATGTTAATACGACCGATTCCGCCGTACGTATCACTCATATTCCGACTGGGGTAGTTGTGGCCTCGCAAGAAGAGCGCTCACAGCATAAAAATAAAGCAAAAGCGCTTAAGATGCTCCAGTCAAGAATTTTCGCTGCACAAAAAGAAAAGCAAGAGGCTGAGACGAGTCAGAAGCGTAAAGAGCTCGTGGGAGGCGGGATGAGAGCGGAGAAAGTAAGAACGTATAATTTTCCACAAAATCGCGTGACAGATCACCAAGTTGATGTTACCCTGAAGAAGCTCGATATGGTTCTTGAAGGGGAATTAGATGACATTATTAATGCTCTAATAGAAAGAGAAAGAATTGAGCGACGAAAGCAACCGTTGTCGTACACCAATTAACTTTTTCAGGGGTCTGCCATGAATTTTCCTTCATCATTCTTCGATTATCGTCGTTTTTTCACGGTAATAAGTATTGCAGCGATCGTCGGGATCGCTTTTGTTGTATCGAATAGTTTAGATCTGCTCTCTTACTTACAAGAATATAATCGTGCGCACAGTCTCTTGGGTATTGCGGTGATTCTTGGTATTGCATTTCTTATGTCAAATAATAAAACACGTGTGAATTGGCGACTTGTTACGACCGGGTTGCTTATGCATTTTACGCTTGCTCTGATCGTATTAAAGACGACCATCGGTCACAACGTTGTAGAGTATATAGCATCGCTCTTTTCTAAGCTTTATTTAGCAGCGGATGTAGGCATCTCATTTGTGTTTGGTGGTCTTGCTGATCGTACAGGCCCGTGGGGCGTAGTATTTGCTATCAAAATTCTACCGGTTATTATTTTCTTTGGCGCGCTTATGTCGATGCTCTTTTATCTACGTGTGATACAAACTGTTGTTGGAGGTATTAATAAAGTCATTAGGCCGCTTATGGGAACGACCGGTCCTGAAACATTATGTGCTATCGCAAATAGCTTTTTAGGGCAAACTGAGGCTCCGTTGCTTATTAAGCATTACTTGAAAGATATGACCAAGTCAGAATTTCTTCTGGTGATGATCAGTGGTATGGGAACGATTAGCGGATCAATTTTAGCAGTGTTTGCTATTATGGGCGTGCCGGCTGCGCACCTCATTGCTGCAAGTGTGATGGCAATACCAGCAACCATCGTTATTTCAAAAATTATTTATCCTGAAACGGAAGAACCAAAAGCGATGTGCGAGGCGAATGCGACCTATGAGCAACATACGGGCAATATCTTAGATTCAATTTCACAGGGAACAACCGATGGCCTCTGGCTTGCTTTAAATGTTGGCGCAATGCTTATCTCATTCTTAGCACTTCTTGGTGTTATTAATAGTTTGCTTGGATTTGGCTGTCTTAAGCTCAACGAGTATTTCAGCCTTGGTCTACCTATTATAAGTCTTGCTAACATTTTTGCAGTGATCTGCTATCCATTTGCTTGGCTTCTCGGTTTTACCGGAGGCGAAGCGCTTCAGGCTGGTCAGCTTATTGGCACGAAGATTGCAGTTAATGAGCTCTTTGCTTACGATGAAATGCTCAAAATGGGGCTTTCTGCTCGTACCATGTCGATTATTACCTATGCGCTCTGCGGATTTTCAAACTTCTCATGCATCGGTATCCAAATTGGCGGCATCGGCTCGCTTGTTCCTGAAAAGAGAACGTGGATTAGCCAGCTTGGTATGAAAGCAGTCTTTGGCGGTGCGCTTGCTAATCTTATGTCAGCTATGGTTGCAAATCTGCTGTTATAAACAAATAATCAAGTTCTATAGCAGCATCAATTTTATCTCTGGGAAACAACTATAACCCCAAGGGCGGGACTTCCCGCCCTTGGGGTTATTTGCTTCTTATGGGCATTTCCCGGACATGTCAATCTTGATAAGCATGGTAGGGCTGACGCATTAAATTTTCTGTCATAATACATTTGCAAGTATCTCATTTTCTTTGTTCACGCCCTTGAACTAGCACGGTTTTTGACTCTGCTGTAAAAATGCTATAATCATCATTAGAGGATTTCTTTATGGGTTCCTTCTAATTCTAAGCTATCGCTTATTTCAGTGGGAGAAGTCTATGATCGCACGTTATCTAATCACTTTTACGGCAGGGTTAACTTTTTCAATCATACCTTTTATTAGTTCAATGCAGCAAAAGAAAAAGCTAACGGTAGAAAGTAGGATGAGTGAATTTCTCAAACAGCCCTCAAAATGGTCTTATCATAAACTTTTTGAGGGTTTTGAAAAAGAAGAAGAGGCGGTGGAACAACTAACGCGTAATCTTATTGCACATGATAAAACGCACGTAAATTCTTACGATATTTTTGGTATGGCTTTAATACACATCGGGGCGGTGCTTAATAACTGTTTATGTATAACGCAGTTGATTGAAGCCGGGGCTGACGTACATTGTCGTGTAATAAAGGGTTGTCCTAATAAAGAAATTCTCAATCTTAGTGCTATCGAGATTGCAGTCAAAAAGGGCTTTCTTAACGTCGTGAAGCTGTTGTTATCTAATGGGGCCGACGTTAACTCTGTCGATTCGGCAGGCCGAAGCTTGCTTCATCGTGCCGCTGAGGCTGGATATGTTGAAATAGCAGAGCAGCTGATTATTTATGGAGCACGGTCTTGTTTGCGGGATAAGAAGGGGGATACGGCAGCTTTATGCGCTTTAAGACAATATCTCCAGACGCAAAAAGAAACTTATCGTGATTTGATAGGACTTGGAGAGAAATGCCATAGAACTTTGGGATTTGATGGTGATCTGCAGGATTCATCAGGACAGTCTTTTTTAGATCTTGCACTTGAGGCTGATAGGTCTGACCTGGTAGATTACTTTTTAGAACATGGCGCTGGTTTGTGTAGTGCATGCGTCAAGCCCGGTCTAATTACGTATGACTCTGAGGGGGAACGTGATGCTATTAACGAATTACTGGCGGGTGGACACTCAATAGATCCTAAGGAAGGCGGTAGACAAAAGGTTAAATGGGTACTTTATTGTATGAGTCGTATGTATTACATTTCAGATGAAGATGGAGATTCTGAGGGTGATGAACAGGATCCCATGCGAACGGTCATCTGTCAATCAATTTTTATTCCCGAAATATCAGATGAGGATATAGTAGCGATGCATGACCGGCTTACCTGGGCGTATTTTTGCTTAAAAGGTTATTTCAAAAGAGATATAACTAGAAAGATTTTTGAAATGCTTGATGATAGAACTGTTCTTATCATTGCTTCGCTTCAATACGAGTCAAAATGTTGTTTCTTTGCAAAGTTAAGCAGAGCCATCGCAAATTCTCCTCGCATGAAAAGTGTAGCACAGAATTTGATATATGAGGCGACTGTGAAAAAGTTAGAATATTTGTTAGAGGGCAGTGAATTTTTCGCAGCGACTTCGGTGAGAACCGAGTGCGCTGAGCAAATATGTGAAAACATAAAAAATGCTTTGAAGCCAAATGATTCCGCGCGATCGGAACATAATTAACCTGCGGTTCCTATGGGAGCAAAATAACGTAGCAGAGTTTACATTGATATCGGGTCTTTTGTAATTTCTAGTGCTCAAAATATACTCTCTGGTTTGTATTATTTTTATCACTAAAATGCTAAAGAAAAAAAATTTAAATTATTTATGATAAGCTGGCTCTAAGTTACTGAACTTGGTTGAACCAACAACAACTTTTTGAGGAGTTGCTAATGAATCTAAAAACGCTGAATCGCTCGATTATTCCTAAAGCAGTTGCTTTAATGGGTTTTGCAATGGTATCGTTTTGTTTATTGGGGATGGAATCTAGTATGGAATGCGATTACCAGGAAGTTTTGGGTCCGTTGGACAATCTAAGGACAGGAAGATTGTTGGTAACTCAAGATGAATTAGAAAAGGCTGAAAAGTGTTTGTTAGAAGCTGAACAAGCTGAGGATTTATTGATTCGCGCTATGGGTTGCGTGGAATTAGCGAAATTATATTACTTGCATAAGCCTGGAGAAAAGGCCGCCAGAGTTGAAGAATTGCTTCTAAAATTTGACAACTGCTGCGCAGGCATTCGTGAGGATGTAGATATGAGAGATAATAGGACAATTGAAAAGTGGTTAAACGAGTTATCTATGATATGTGCTTTTATAAGAACGCCTGGGTTAGATAAAAAACTTAATAACTGGCTACCGCCGCTTCATTATGCCGCACAGCAGGGCTGGGTAAGCTTTTGCGAATTTCTGATTGGCAATAAGGCAGATGTAAATAAAATAAATCTACAAGGGCTGTCGCCACTTTATTATGCGGCGGATAATGGCAGAGAAGATATATGGAAAATGCTTATCGAAGCGGGGGCTCTTACGACTTGTACCAACTCAGACGGAAGAACTATGCTTCATATGGCAGTATTATTGAATAATGTAAAAGTAGTGGGATGGCTTATTGACCACCAGTTTCATTTAGAAATCGGAGAAGTCAGTCTTGATGCAGCTATAGCTCTTTCTGTTGCCTCACATAATAGAAATGAAGAGATACTAAGCAAACTTAAGACAGCCAAGCAGAACATGATCTTAATTTAGCTTAAATAAAATCCAAAAAGGATATGAAGAAATTTTTAAGAATAGCCCATGTGCTTTTAACTTCTTTAAAACAGTAAGAAGCTGCCACGAGTTCGTATCGGCAAACGTATGAAGCGTTTTTTGCGGCGCGCAAACCATACGTCCGCCACAGTTGCAAATTTGTTGGTATATTGAAAAAGAGAATTTCTATACTTTTGCTCCCGTTCTTGAGTAGACTTATTTAAGTATTACGAGATAACGGGAGTTTTTTATGTTGGTAGGCAAACAAGCGCCTGATTTTTCGTGCAAAGCGATTATCGATGGCGATATTAAAGATTTTTCATTAAAAGATACGCAAGGGCATCTTACGGTCCTCTGTTTCTATCCGCTCGATTTTAGCTTTGTCTGCCCGACGGAGCTGCAAGCATTTCAAGAAGCTTTACCCGAATTTAAGAAGCGAAATGCAGAGGTATTGGCCATTTCAGTTGATTCGGCATATAGCCATCTCATGTGGCTTGATCAGCCCAAAGAGAAGGGAGGCATTGCGGGTATTTCCTATCCGCTGCTTTCTGATATTACCAAATCTATTTCGCGAGTGTATGGGGTGCTGAACGAAGACGCGGGAGTTGCCTTTCGCGCGCTCTTTATCATAGATAAAAAAAACATTGTACAATCAATGCAGGTTAATAATATGTCATTAGGGCGCAATATTCAAGAAGTGCTACGCCTCGTTGACGCCGTTGAGTTTGTGCAGACGCATGGAGAGGTATGCCCTGCTAACTGGACGCTGGGAGAGCAAGGGCTTATGCCAACCCGTGGAGGGCTCTCTGATTACTTTTCTAAGAAATAAGGTAGCGGGCCCCTCGATACAATCAACTCGGCGAGTGTGCCTCGGGGATCACTCCAGCCGTCCCTCGATACAATCCCTTCGGCATATAGGCCTCGGGATCACTCGGGATGAGCGGCGGCTATGGCGGACAGGTCGGGGTGAGCGGCCGGGGGATTGTCAACCGTGTTTTATACTAGTGCTGTCGCGTCACCTTCAAGGCCCCTCGATAGCCAGTAGCCTAGCGGCTACTGGGCGCGGTCGGCGGGCAGGCTAATGTTCCTCGCGGATCACTCCAGCCGTCCCTCGATACAATCGCTTCGGCATATAGGCCTCGGGATTACTCCAGCCGTCGCCTTGCGGCTATGGCGGACAGGTCGGGATGAGCGGCGGCTATGGCGGACAGGTCGGCGGGCAAGCTGGGATGAGCGGTGTGATTAAGCACCTGTGTTATGCAATAGGGCGCACGAGTCATCTTCAAGGTGCCTGGGGGCACCAGCCCCCAACTATTCGCCGGAGGGTGCGCAGCGACCGTAGGCTATTAACAATGCTCAATGACCTGCACTGAGCTGCCATCAGAGCCTTTGGTAACGAGAAAATGAACAGGAAACTGTTCTTTCATTGATGGTAAATGAGAGACGATAATAATCTTTGCAAAATCATCCTGAATGGTATATAACGCTTCCATGATGTTATTCAAACCATCCTCATCTTGAGAACCAAAACCTTCATCAATAATAAGCGTCTGAAGGGCAGTGCCCGAGCGGCGAGCAAGTAGTTTTGATATAGCAATTCGTAATGCAAAGTCGATTCTAAAAGCTTCGCCTCCCGAGAATAGCTCATAGGGGCGAACGCCGACTGCATCAGAAATTTTTATATCGAGCGTCTCTTTTGCTTTGCCACTTTTCAGATCGCGCAGGGATTCAATTGAAAGATGTGCTTGGTTTTCCGTTAATCTTCCTAAAAGATCGTTTGCTTCAGATTCTATTTCCGGTATGACTTCTTCAATGAGCAGTGCTTGAATGCCATCTTTCCCCATTGCTGCGGCTATTGCCGTATATTCATCAGCATGGTGCGTATGCGCTGCAAGCGCTTTTTCTTCTGTGAGTACCTCGAGCTCTTTAAGTTTGAGTGCTGCAGCTTGTGCTTCAAGAGCACCTTTTTGATGAATGTGGTGCTCTTTTTCTTTTGTGACGACGCTAAATGCAGCTGTATGTGCATCTTCCTGTTCTTTAAGAGCTGCTTGAGCACTCTTATACGAGTTGAGAGTTTCGAGACTCTTCGTAAGAAAAAGAAGCTGCTTCTTGAGCTCTATCACAAGCTGGCATTTTTGGTGCACCAGCTTTTTTCGTTCTTCCTGCCTGGTGCTTTCGGCGATAAGAGCCGTTCTTTGAGAGAGCTGTTGTGAGAGCTTTGCCATCGATTCATGAATGACCGTTTCTCTTTGAGGGCTGTAGGGAATCTTTTCAAGGGTCGTTTCAAGCTGGCTTACTTCCCGCATTATGTTGGCATAGATCTCTTGCTCTTGAGCAGTGGCGAGCTCTTTTTGATGCGTCGCAATGGCTTGTTCTGCTTTCTCTTTCTGGTGTATAAGCACTTCAATCTGCTTAAGAATCTGCTCCTGTTGATGCGTACTGGCCTCCAGATCTGCAAGAATGCGCGCGTTCTGCTTTGCCCATTCTTGCTCTTTGATATGAGCAATACGAAGATCTTCTGCCCGTTTTTTCATATTCTCAAGAGCTGCATGTTCCCTTACGAGTGAAGCTTTCAGCTCGGTCGTTACTTTTTGCAAGCGACTAAGTTGATGCTTATATAGATTCTCGTGAGCGGTAAATTTCTTATGTAAATGCTTTTTATCAGCGTTTTGTTCACAAAGGGGGCATTGCGCTTGCTCTGTGTTCTCAATAAGCTCTAATTTTTGGGCGAGTGCTGCGCGATTATGGGTGATTGTTTGAGCTTTTGAGACAAACGTGTGATATGCTGCTTTTCGTCGCTCAAAAAGAGCCTCTGCCTTGTTGAGCTTTTCCCGCTCTTCTTCTACATTCACTGCAAGCAAAGGCGCTACTTTATCTCGTTCAGTTCTTAGGTGCATTCGCTCAGTATTAATCGATTCCATCTTTTTTGTGAGCTCATTGAATTTTTCTTGAGCAGCTTTACACTCCAGATCCCAGCGTTGCTTGGCAAGTTGTGCGTTTTCAAGTGCTTCTTTTGATTGAGCTTGGATATTCGTTAAGCAGGTACGTGCCGCTTCCTTTTTTGCGAGCCACTCTTCTTTGAGCTGAATCTTGCGTGCGGCAATAATCTGTATTTCCTGCAGCTCCTTCTGGAGTGCCTGTTGTTCCTTCTCAATGCTTGCATAATCTCGTTGGTGGCGCTGCTCAATAGTTATTCTTCGCCAGATGGAGGATTCTTTGAGAATCTGATCTTTTTCGGCAGCAATCGTTTTTTCAAGATGTTCTTTTTGAAAGCTCACCTGTTCTGCCTGGGCTTTTTGTTGAGCAATGAGGTTCGATTGTCCCGCTAAAAGAGCTAGTTGATTGCGTAGTTCAGTTTCTTTTGCCACGCAGCCGTTTAACTGACGATTGATTTCATCAAGCTGCTCTTTAATGGATGCTTGATTAGCGAGCTCAGCCTTGAGCCTATCGATGGTGACAATCGATAATTCTCTGAGATTGTGTATCTCTTTAACTTTATCAAGCGCTGCTCGACGGAGGATTTCAAACCGATCGAGGCCGAGAATCGTTCCAAGAATTTCTTTGCGCTCTTTGGGTGTCTTTTTTGAAAATTCCTGCGATTGGCCTTGGCGTAAGAAGGCTGAATTTATGAAAGATTCATAATCAAGGCCAATAAGTTGGGTTATTTTATCTTGGGTTATGCGTATTGTTTTATCCGTTAACGCCCTCAGAGCACCTGTTTCTGGTTCAACTATGCCAAATTCGAGACCGGCAGTTGCTTTAGTGCCTACAACAGTATATTCCCGGCGTACCCGGTAGAGCACTCCGCCCGCTGAAAAGTCGAGCGTTACCATCATATGATTTTGCCCGAGGCGCACGAGCCCTTCATCAGCCTTGGCTGCTCCAGAGACTTTTCGCGCTTGGCCCCATAATGCCCAGGTAATGGCATCAAGAAGGGCAGATTTGCCATGGCCATTTTTTCCTGAAAGACATATGAGATGATAAGGTTCAAAATTAATAGTCTGAGAGCTGTAACTTACAAAATTTTTAAGTTGCAATGTACGAGGAATCATCGCGGTCCTTTGGCTAGAGTTATTAGTCTCCAGTATACAGGCTCTTTTCATTCTTCGCGAATTCCACCATTTGATTTGCTTTCCATTGCTTGGTACCTTAAGAAAGACAAGAATACGTACATATAATCATGAAAGAGCTTCTCCATGAATTACGCTTTACAAAAATACCTCTGTATGATTTTTCTAGTTGGCATCTTTCCAGCTTCAGCGATGCAAAAGGCTGCTGATCTATCGGAGAATGAAAAAAAACTGGTGGATTACGCGAAAAAGGGGGACGCAAAAAAAGTGCGCAAACTGCTTCGTTCGATCGATAAAATGAGAGATTCAGTCGCGTGTGCGCTATTTGAGGCAGTTGAGGAGGGACATTTAGAGGCATGCAAGGTTCTTGTCAAGCACGGAGTTCCGCTCGAGTATCACGAGGATAGAGGAGGAGCGACACCGCTTACTATTGCAGCGGCAAGAGGGCACATTGGGATCGTGAAGCATTTGCTCGATATGCGCGCGAATATTGAAGCGCGTTCTCATCTTGGTGGAACACCTCTTATTTCAGCAGTTTGCACAGGTCATTGTGACGTAGTACGGCTCTTGCTCGACAGACGCGCTGATATTGAAGCTCGTGATCACTTGGGCAAGACGCCTCTTTCCTGGGCAGCGGGCTATGGTTTTGCTGATCTAATTAAGCTTTTAACTGAGATGGGCGCTGATACTTCGGCAAAAGACATTCTTGGTGGGACGCCCCTTCTTACTGCAACAGTGCGTCGAAAAGCTGATGCAGTAGCAAAGTTGCTTGAGGAGTCCGATGATGCTACGCTTGTTACAAGGGATAACATGGGTTGCGCGCCTTTGGATTACGCCGTGCAAGAGAAAGATTCGGTAGGGAGGCAAGTACGACGTACTGTTAAAAATAGGATTGGTTGTTCAAAGTGCGAAAAGACCTCTGATCTCATGAAATGTTCCGGTTGTGAAGCAGTATACTATTGTTCGCGTGGATGCCAAGTTGCTGATTGGCAAGAGCACAAGAAGTGGTGTAAGGTAATCGGCAAGCCCCAATGAACGGGAAGTTTTTTTAATATCAAGGATCAAGGGGGATCCATGCATAAAAAAGCATACAGAGATGATACCCAATTAAAATAAATAGGCAGCCAAGGTCGAAACTGTGCAAAAAAGGGGTGACGAAAACCCGTGTTTGACAGAAGGCCAAAATACGATAGATGCTGCAGAAGAAGGCCAAGGGTTCGAGCTCGATTCAAAAGAGAGCTTTAAAACGACGGCCTATTTTTTTCACCTAAATATTGACAAATAGAAAAGATTTGTGATATGGTGATACTAGATATAGTATCCATTTTAATAGGGAGTTTTTCTCATGAAGAATAAAAAACATGCTGAGTTGATTAAGAGTGAAAATAAAAGGGCGCATGAAGAAACTCATTGGCACAAGAAAAAGGGTGTCTCTGACAAAGGAAAAGGAATACGGGGCCAGACAAAAGAGGGCGAAGATGTTATTCAAGCATCTGAATGCGGCTGTTATTTCGAAGAAGAGTGACCCAGCCCCCTATTTATTTTTAAGAAATATTGACAATCAGAAAAGAATGGTGCTAGGGTTAATAATAGGAGATATATAACCCAACAAATGGAGGTTTGTTTTATGAAGAATGATAAAAAACGCGCAAAACATGAAACTGGTGAGAAGCATCGTGTTCTTACTCGTCACCCCGAATGGGAGCTTGAGAAACAAACAGAAGGGATGACGCCTTCTGTAGTAAAAGCTTCTGAAAAATTAGAAAAAGAAATGGAGCGGGAAGCAAAAACAAAACGTGGCACGACAGAAAAGTCACATAAGAAAAGTGACGAGTAATAATAAGAGTGAGGTTGTTAAATGTATAAGAAAGTTAAAAAAATAAAAGAGGAGGTTGTTATGTATAAGAATGATAAAGCTAAAAAAGTAAAAAAGGATATTGAGGAGAATGAAAACAAGAATGTCGTCCTTAAGAATGAAAAAAAGGACGATGATAGATGGGAAGAAGAAGAAAAAGAGAGATGGTAAAAAAGAGAAATGGTAATATCGTTTAAACCTGGGGGCAAACATACGGAGGTAGTTATGAATAATAAGAATAATACTCAAAAAGGGCCTCAACATGAAGCTGTAAAGCCTACACAACATGAGGCTGCAAAGACAGCAAAGCCTGTACATGAAGTTGAGAAGGCTGCTGCAAAGTCTACGCATGAAGCTGCAAAGACTGTAGCAGCAAAAGGCGAAGATATGTCGAAAAAAGCTTAAGCTAGAATAATAAGAATAAATAAGGAGGTTTCTTATGGATAATAAGAATAATAACGCTCACAAGGGTGGATTACACGAAGTGAAAAAAGAAGCATTTAAGCCTGAAAACAAAGGTGCTCAAAAGAAGGAAGCAGCAAAGGGAGAAGAGAAAGAAGAAGAAGAGCACAAGCATGGTAAAATGGCTGATTGCGGCTGTAAGTACTTCTAACCACTGGAGTCACAGGAGGCTGTATGAACGACGAAAACAAGAAGATTCGGGCTCAAGAGATTGAGTCTGAATTGGAAGATGCGCAATGGGGTGAAAACAAACAAGAACGAATTCTTGATGATGCACCTCGGCATAAATCAGAACGCCATGCCTGTAAAGGTCCTCAATGCGGCGGCGTGTTTGATAAGATCTCATAAATGAATTAAGAGGGAGGTCGCAGCGGTTTCTTTCTCGTCTTTCCCTTTATTTGCTATCCTTTGTTGCAACCTCTCTCTTAATCTTGATAAAAAATGAGACCCTTTTGTAGACGCAGAAGGGTTTTTTTTGTACCGTTAGATCGGTAATGGTAAAAATTTGAACATTGTTTACGCAAACAAAAAGGTGAGCATATGCGCATAGCACTCAATGGATTTGGACGCATTGGAAAAACTTTCTTACGTGTCATTCTTGCAGATCAGAAAGCACGAGATATTTTGAAAGTTGCTGTCATAAACGTTGGTAAGGGTGACCCAGAGGCTGCAGCATTTGCGTTTAAGTATGATACATTGATGGGCACCTATCACGGTTCAGTTCGCTTTGAGGGAGGAAAATTATATATCGATGAGCTTGTGATTCCTGTCATAAGCGAGCTTGATCCAGAGAAGGCGCCTTGGAAATCTCACGGAATTGATTGGGTGGTGGAGGCTACCGGTCATTTTACAAAGAGAGATGGAGCGATTAAGCACATTACAGCCGGAGCCAAGGGAGTTCTTATTACAGCACCTGCTGAGGGAGAAGATGCTGCTATAATACCGGGTGTTAACTATGAATCATATGGGCACGGAAAGCATGTTATTGTTTCTTTGGGAAGTTGTACGACGAACGCTTTTTTCCCCATGCTTAAAGTATTAGAAGATTCGTTTGGTATAGAAAAAGGTTTTATGACGACCGTTCACGCCTATACCAATACACAGGCTTTATTAGATGTTGACGCAACTATGAAGGATTTGAGAAAAGGACGCGCAGCTGCCCTCAATATTGTGCCATCAACGACCGGAGCTATGAAGATGGTGGGGAAGGTGATTCCCGGTCTCTTAGGTAAATTGGTTGGAACATCATTGAGAGTGCCTGTAGGTAAAGTTTCACTCATCGATTTGACAGTGCGGCTGAAAAAAGAGGTGACCGTGGAGAGCGTTAATCGTGCATTTGAAGAAGCTGCAAAAGGCAAACTAAACGGCTTTTTGGACTATACGCGAGAACCTTTAGTGTCTTCTGATTATGCCGGCAATAACCATTCCGTTATTATCGACAGTCTCATGACTCAGGCAATCGGCAATCATGCTCAAGTGTTTGGATGGTATGACAATGAGTGGGGGTATAGTGAGCGGCTCAAAGACTTTCTGCTTTTTGTGATTTCTCAGTAGTCTTCGACGGCCTCTTTATAATTTTGATCTTGAGTTTCCTGAGAAGCTATACTCGATTGCGGGGTCTGTGTCGCAGGCTTGATCAGAACTACTTACATTACTGGTATTGCTTTCTGCATTAAGAGCCTTCGCTTTGGCAATTTTGCGCGCTGTTTTTCGAGCAAACTGATACGTACCCATAGTTTCAAGAGCTCCCTTGAGGTCATTTTTTTTAACACACTCAGCTAGTAGCGCCATAGTATTCTCTTCATTCAAAAGCCATTCGAGAGGATCATACTCTCCGTGAAGCTGACCGTTAATTTCGACCGTATTAATAGGTTTGAATGAGAATTTTAGCTTTTTTGATGTCCCGGTTTTGACCATTTTTCTTGCCTCCAAGCAATAATAAAATCATGTTGTTAGCTCGATGAACAAAATATATTCGTCGTCCGTTTTTCCATCTTAATTCATAAATACCATTAACAGAATCCACACATTTATGATCACCAAAATGAGCATGTTCTTTAATTATCGCTAGCCTTTTTCCAACTTGAGATTGTGATTTGCCCGATTGTTTTACTAACCAGCCTAAGAAAAATTCATCGAAAACGATGCGGTAATTTGGTTTATTCATAGCAATTATATCAGTTATAGTAATTATTGAGCAAGCATACCCTGGCCAAAAATAAAAAGCAATATTTTTTTATTGGATCTTTCGTTTAGAAATTATGGGCCTGGAACTTCGCCGTCTTCTGTTCAAACAGTTGCGCTTCACTTATTTCTAAAATTGGTCTAAGCTATCATTCATACGTATGGGCCCATAGCTCAGCGGTGAGAGCAATCGGCTCATAACCGAGAGGTCCCAGGTTCGAATCCTGGTGGGCCCACCAGATGCCAGCGGTGTTGCAAAAACGGTCACCAAATCTGTGCGGTACATTTTTCTTTCAAAGAGACGGGGCTGTCGCACATGGATCTTTTAAAAGTTCAACATTTCATTCGGTACGTCGAATTAGATAACCGTATACAGAGAATTTCTAAAGAGTTGCAGTCGATTGCTGAAAAACTGAAGGAATGCGAAGCTCAGAAAGCTGAGATTACTGGACAGACAAGGACTGCATTGCAAAAAGTACATGATAAGCGCAAAGAGCTCGATGGCTATGAGCTTGAGCTCAAAGCGATTCAAGAAGACCTGTCGCACAAGCGAAAAAAGTTGAGTAACGCGCAAAACCCAAAAGAGTTCTTTTCGCTCGAACATGAAATTGCCGATCTTGAAAAAAAGCAAACACCACTCGAAGATTTGGGGATTGCGGCAATGGGGGTTCTTGAGGCCCTCCAAAATGTTGCCCGCGAAATACAAGAGCGGGAGCCCGGTCTGCTTGCAGAAGTAGATCAGGAAATTGAAGCACTCAAAGCTGATGAGCGGCATCTTGAACCTTTGAAGGGATCTTTGATGTATGAAATGGAAGAGACTGCGCAATTGATCGATCCTGAAGAGTTGAAGCGGTATGCTGAGATGAAAGAAAAAGTACATAATCCTATTGTTCCTATTATTAAAGGCAGTTGCTCCGGGTGCTTTTATGCGCTGAGTAAGCAACAGATGGTTGACGCTCAGAATGGCCAACTCGTTCGCTGTCAGGATTGCCATCGCCTGCTCTATAGTCCGCAGGTTGCTGGCGATAATTCTGCTCAACTGATATGAGAGGTGTGCATGTTTGATCTTAAAGAGCTATACACGAGAAATAAGTCATGAGCCATACTGAAGAAAATCGATCGCCCGTATGGGAGTTGTATGTTGATGGCGCTGCGCGTAATAATCCGGGGCCGGCGGGCGTGGGATTGTGTCTTGTAAAAGATGGCGTGCCCATTGAAAAGCAGGGCTTTTACGTGGGAACAAAAACAAACAATCAAGCTGAATATCTTGCACTGATGCTTGGTGCCTATTATGCTCAGATTCACGTAGGTTCGGAAGATATTGTCATTATCAAAGCAGACTCAGAATTAATGGTTCGTCAGATACTGGGTGTCTATAAAATCAAGAACCGAGAGCTTCTTCGGTTATATGATGCGCTCAAAACCCTCTTAGATGCGCTTCATTATCGTGTTATGCATATACCACGTGAACAGAATAAAATTGCTGATAAACTAGCTAACATGGGTATTGATAAAAAAATACATGTTCCCCAAGAACTCTTAATGTTGTGGCCGATGTATGAAAGTCATGAAGATAATGGAAACTAGAGAAAACGTACGAGTGGGAAGTCGATTTTTGGTATACCGCGAGTACTTGCCGAAACGATGGGGCTCTCTTTGTATTGTGCTTGCTGTGCTGCTTGGTTTTTCGCTGAGCGCCGTGCCAATCACAAAAGAACAGCTTATACATGCTTTTAAGCAACTAGATCTTAACATTCCCATACGTGTCTTACTTGATGAAAGAGAGCTGAATGATGTGCGATGGGTGCTAAAATCTGCAGGTGGATTTGTCCTCTTTGCTCCGGGAGAAAAAGAGAAGACGGTCTTTCAAGCTGCAGCTCTTGAAATTGGGTATAAGCAAAAAAGTTTTTCGATTAATGGCCGGAAGATAACGGGAGAGCACCTTTTTATACTGCCGCTCCAGGGATTGATTTCGTATCAGCGAAAAGAGTTCGACGGTATCTTTGCGCTGACGGCCTATAAAGACAAAGCATTTCTGGTTAATCACGTCGATTTAGAAGATTATGTTCTTTCAGTGCTGCCGTATGAAAGCTGGCCTGGTTGGCCTGATGAGGTACAAAAGGCTTTCTGTATCAGTTTTAGAAGCTATGGTATTGCAAAAGTTCTTGAGCAGCGTCATCTGCATGAAAAGAATAAGGCTGCTTTTCCCTATGACATTAAAAATACTAATCATCATCAGCAATACAAAGGTCGATTGAAAGATACGCCCTATAAAAAGATTGTTGAAGCAACGAGTGGGATGGTGCTTGCCTATCAGGATAAGCCCATTTTAGCAATGTTTGATATCTGCTGTGGCGGCATTATTCCAGCAAAGACGAAGAGTTTGAATTTTTCAAAAGCCCCCTATCTGGGACGTAGGTATCCGTGCTTTTTCTGTAAAGACTATCGTATGTATCGGTGGTCGAAGCAGTATGCATGGGGTGAGATAGAAAAAGCGATGAGGGAGGATTTTCCTCAGATAGGCACGTTGAGAGATGTGAGGATTTTATCGCAGGATGAGGCTGGCTTGGTTAGAGAAATTCAGCTGCGAGATAGGTTGCATCACTGTCATACGATTACCGGTGCACGATTTAAGGCTCTGTTGAAAAATGTCCCGAGTGCCTGTTTTACGATTAAGAAAACGGGGAAAGTTATTACGCTTTCAGGCAGGGGGCATGGGCATCTCGTGGGGCTTTGTCAGCGAGGGGCGTATCAGTTAGTAAAAAAGGGATGGAGTTATAAGAACGTGCTAAAATATTATTATCCTAAAACCCACTTTATGAAGTTACAAAAGATACACTATTAGAATAGTAGAGAGTTGCTATGTCGAATTATCGTGGTCATCTGATAGGTGCTGTCGCCGCGTACGCGGCTGTTGTGTTTATGCTTTCGTTGAGTAGCATGAATGTAGGTAATCATCTGGTATGGTTTTTGGCAACGATGGCTGGTGCGCTGTTTCCCGATATTGACGTACGCAGTAAGGGGCAGCATCTATTTTTGAGTATTCTTTTATTGCTGTTGGTCGGGTGCTTGTTTTTGCAAGCGTATATTCCCGTTGTTATGATTCTTTTCTTTTCTGTGTTGCCCGTTATTATTCCTCATCGCACGATCTTTCACGATTTGGGTTTTGTAGGCGTATTGGCCGGATGTGTGACGTTAGCCCTTATTTATTATGTGCCCGGTAAAGCAGAGACGATCGTTTCGACAAGTCTGTTTTTCTTGCTCGGCGTTATTTCTCATCTCGTGCTTGATAAGGGCCTGAAAAAGACTTTCTATAGCTAAATAACCACACCGCTCATCCACGCCGTCGCAATTGCATTGCTACGGCGGTGCAGGCCGAGTGATTGCCTGCCGCGCCGAAGCTTTTAGCGAAGGCGGGTATCGAGGGAGCTAAAAAAGAGGCCCGCGGTTAAGCGGGCCCAGAGTTGTTAGCTATTTGTCGGACATACCCCGTTAGGGCACGAGCCCCCACGCGAGTTCGTTTGACAAGTGTTGTTGCATGTTCCTACGCTGCATGCATTTGAGAGACATGGCGAAGGACAAGTAACGGCGCATGGGCAGTATTCACGTTGAATAAACTGAGCAAGAGAGGAACCGGGCAATGGCGGTATGTTAACGGAGATGCACGTCATGTGCTTATCAGCATCGACTATCGAGATAGTATGCGTGCTATCATCGGTCAGGCAGGTAAACGTAAAGACGTTGGCTGATTGAGGAGGGCATACTTCCATTATTTCCCTGAACGGGCAGTTGTCGATTGCAAACCTGTATGGTGGGGTCCCGCCGGTGACGGTTGCTGTTATTGAGCATGGTGTTGTCGTTGCAGTAATCGCCAATGGAGCTACTGAGTTAACTATGGCGCATCCAACCGCACATCCAGTTCCGCACGCAGGTTGCGTTTGGACGACAAGAGAATACATGCCTGCTGCGAGGCAATTGAATTTTGGCGATAGTTGGAATGTAGTTCCACCGTCAATTGAATATTGAAGTGAGCTGTTTGATTGAGCGCCAATCTCTATTGCCCCATTGCTTAGCCCGCTGGTTGCATTTGTAGTCTTCACGTTTGTGATCTGAGGATCTGCGGGTTCCCCAACAAATATTTGGAATGATTCTGTACATGGAGGCGTTTGGCTATCACTAATGGTGACCGTATGAGGACCTGCGGTAAGTGATGGTATTGCGTATGAAGTGCCGACCGGAATCGGTGTCATTCCATCGACTGAATAAAACAGATCGCCTGTTCCCCCGCGGGCACTTGTTACCGTAATGGCGCCGTCAGCTTCTGCGTTACAGGTTGCATTGGTTACCACGATGGTTGGTTGGAATGGATCAGGCTGGTTGACCGTTACCATTTCTGAAACGGTCGCGGTGCTATCGGCAACTGTGACGATGTAGGTGCCTGCGGGAGCAGTTGTGGTTGTAAATGTGTCTCCGCTTACCGTAATTGTCCCAGCCGATGGGCTTGAGGTTACAGTATAAGGCGGAGTACCCCCGGTTATCGTTCCATGAATAGTGCCTGTTGCCGTTCCAGAGCACGTTGTTGGTGCTGTGGTGAATGCGACGGTCAAAGCCATTCCTTCGACAGGAACAAAAGTCATACTCGTGAGGGCCACTAGTGAAAGGAATAAGCGCTTCATCATCATCTCCTTGATATGGGATACATACATATTTTTTTGTAACGTGGGTGGCGGTGGCTCTTTGCCAGACTCTCCCAAATTTTGCATATTAACGGTAGCACATCATAAAATTGAAAATCAATAAATTCAAAAGTTCTTTTGCTTGCTGATTTATAAAATGGCTCTGGCGGGCTTTTTGCGAAATATTTTTTTGCGCGACACGCGGAAGTCTTGGAACCTGGTCGAAGCCACTCAAAAAAGATATACTCATAAAAAACAAAGAAAGGCTTGTATGCTTATAGATACGCACTGTCATATAAATATGATGCTCAAAGAGGATTTTGATAGACCGCTTACTCTCCATGAATTGCAAAATGCTCGCTCAATAATCGATGAGGCTGCAGCCGTTGGCGTTACAAAAATTCTCAACGTCGGGACGAGTTTAGTTGAGAGCGAGAACTGTATAAAGCTTGCGCACATGTATCCTGAAGTATATGCGGCCATTGGGATTCATCCAAATGATCTCACAGAGCATTGGAAGAATGATCTTGCATCGCTTGCCTCCATGCTCCAGCAAAAAGAAGAATTGAAAATCGTGGGCGTTGGTGAATGTGGAATCGATAAACACTATCCTGATTATACTATTGTACGGCAACAAGATGCTTTTCGTGCGCAGATTGAGTTAGCGCTCCGTTATGATCTGGGTCTTGTTGTTCATACGAGAGATGCGCCGGAAGAAACGTTGAGATGTCTTGATGAGTATCGTCATCAAGGTCTTCGAGGAACGATACACTGTTTTTCTGAAGATCTTAGTTTTGCTCAGTCTGCCATTGCTATGGGTTTTGTACTTGGAATCGGAGGCACGATTACCTATCCTAAGAATGATCGACTCCGCAAAGTTGTTTCAACGGTTGGATTATCGAATATTATTCTCGAAACGGACGCGCCATTCTTGCCTCCCCAGATTATGAGGGGTAAGCAAAATCATCCTCGCTCTATCCGTCTCATAGCTGAGTATATCGCTGAACTGCTTACCGTCTCTCTCGAGGTCGTCGCTCAGACAACATCTCATAACGTACAGCGCATTTTTCGTATATAATGCTCGCCGTATCAATTTTCTGATCGACGAGAACGTTTGAGAGCAAAAAAGCGTACTTACCAAAAAACCAAATAGTAAGTGCTTGATCAGAATCAACCATTCACTTCTTACTGTAATGCAAAAAAGAAAACCCCTATAAATAAGCAACTTTTTCTTAATGGCCAAACTTGACAATCAATTTCGTATATAACGATTGTCACCTTTTTTTGATTGACAAAGCAGGAAATCAAAGTAGTCTAGAGCGAAGTAGTGGTTTAGAAAAAGTACAAGCGGTGTTTTCACAAGAAGGGATTTTATGAATAAAACCGAGCTTATAAACTCGTTAAGCGAGGAGACAACCCTTGCTAAAAAAGACGTTACTCGATTACTTGACGCTCTCACGCGTATTGTTGAGAGAACGCTCAGAAAGGGTGAGAGACTTCAGTGGTCAGGATTTGGAACGTTTAAAATCTCAAAAAGACCTGAGAGATTTGGGATAAATCCTTCAACGAAGGAGCGTATTTTGCTTCCTGCGGTGGTAGTTGCAAAATTTAAGCCAGGGAAAAATTTGAGGGATCTTATTCGAACCACTCCTGCAAGATGATCTACAGAGAGTTTTTAAAGGAAGCCGCTTTTTGCGGCTTTTTTTGGCTTTTCAAAAGATGCTTTTTTTTGTAAGGTTATATCTCGATTGAGCATAATCTTGCAATAATAAGTAATTGGTAGAGATGGGTTGTAGGCCCGGCATGCCATTGAAGAAAGGCTATCCGTGCGCATGCATACCAAAAGACACAAATGGTGCAAGGGGGCACCAGCCCCAATTACCGGCGTCCCTCAATACCCGCCTTCGCTAAAAGCTTCGGCGCGGCAGGCAATCACTCGGCCTGCACCGTCATAGCAATGCAATTGCGACGGCGTGGATGAGCGCAGGGTAGAAACGGCCGTAGGCTTATAAACGTGGAGTAAAAAATGATCGATTTACATCGTCTAAGAGAAGAACCTCAGGAAGTTATCGCATTAATAAAAAAGAAAGATCCGTCGTTCGATGCAGTAAAACTGTATGAGCTTGATGAGCAGTTACGTAAGCTTCGCATCGAGGTTGAAGAGCTGCGGAGCAAAAAGAATGAATTAGCTGCTGAGGGGAAAAAAGGTATTACCGAAGAATTAAGAGAGCGCTCGAAGCAACTGAGCGCAGAGCTTAAAAGCAAAGAGGAGCATGCAGAAAATGTTGCACATGCTTTTAAAGAGCTCTATCTCCGCTGCCCGAATCTCATTATGGAGAGCGTTCCTGAGGGTGATAAGGAAAGCAATCTTGTTGTAAAAACTATTGGTGAAAAGCCATCATTTTCTTTTACTCCAAAAAATCACGTTGAGCTTGGAGCGATTAATCAATGGTTTGATTTTGAAGCGGCCACGCGTATGGCGGGAAGTAACTTTGCATTATATCGGGGTGAAGGCGTACGCATCGTTTACTCTTTAATGCTCTTTATGCTCAACCATGCGATGAAGCATGGCTACACTCCGATCTTGCCCCCTTATCTTATTAATGAAAAGATGCTCGAAGGTGCTGGCAACTTTCCTCGGTTTAAAGATGAGGCCTATGCAGTTGAAAAGGACCGTCTTTTTCTTACTCCTACTGCTGAAGTGAATCTCACGGGTATGTATCGCGATCAGATTCTTATGGCAGATGAGCTACCTATTCGTATGTGTGCATGGACGAGTTGTTTTAGACGAGAAGCGGGAAATTATGGGGCTGCTGAACGGGGGCTCATTCGTATTCACCAATTTGAAAAAGTTGAACTCTATACGGTATGCGAACCCGAGCACGCCCAGCTTGAGCATGATCGCATGATTGCATGCGCAGAAGAGATCTTGCAAGCATTGGGGCTTCATTATCGTGTCAGCTTGCTCGCAGCCCAAGACTGTTCGTTTTCTTCTGCAAAGACCTATGATATTGAGGTTTGGATGCCTGGTCAGGGAGTGTATAAGGAAGTCTCATCAGCGAGCAATTGTACTGACTTTCAAGCCCGTCGTAGCGAGATTCGCTATAAACGTGATCAGGCCGATAAAGCAAAATTGGTGTATACGCTTAACGCTTCGTCGCTCGCATTGCCACGCCTACTCGTTGCTCTTATGGAAACATATCAGCAGGCCGATGGCTCGATTGCACTTCCTGCTATACTTGATAAAGTATGTATATCGAGTAAGGATTAAGACCGGGGCGGACAAGCACCCGCCTCGGCCGCGTAGACAGCGCTTCCCGCAATGGTGTATAGAATTAAAACATTAAGCAAAAATTACAAAGTAGGCGCACAAGGAACACTATTCATCATGATCTGCGAATCGTTTTACATACACTGGCCCTTCTGTCCCTACCGTTGTCATTTTTGCCCGTTTGTTGCACTTGCGGGCCAGGATGAGCATATGGGAGCCTACCATAAAGCTCTTGTAGCCGAAATAGAACAATTCCAAGAAGGCCCGTCTCTTAAAACCGTCTTTTTGGGTGGAGGGACCCCAAGCACCTACCCGCCAGAACTGCTTGCAGAAACTATTACGTTATTGCGTGATCGCTGGGGATTTGCTGATGGTTACGAGATGACTATTGAGGTGAATCCAGGAACGGTAACAACTGAGAAATTGCATAATTGGAAGGAATATGGTATAAATCGTTTATCGATTGGTGTGCAAAGCATGGATGATGAGGTATTGCGTAAACTCAATCGCCATCAGAAAGCCGCTGATGTTGTTGCCTTGCTTGATAGTGCATCGCAACTTTTTGAAAATCTCTCGGTAGATATTATTGCTGGATTGCCCGGAGTAACGCCGGATCAGTGGAAGACTATGATCCATACGCTCCTAACGTGGCCCATTAAACATGTATCGCTTTATTTTTTAACGGTACATGAAGATACGCAGCTCTATTTTGGGGTTGCCAAGAAGGCGATACTCTTACCGAAAGATGATGAAGTAGTGGATCTGTATCTCTGGACTATCGAGCAGTTCAAAGAGGCAGGAATCCTGCAGTATGAGATTTCAAATTTTTCACGACCCGGATGGCAGTCGAAGCATAATAGTGTTTATTGGCAACGCAAACCGTATAAGGGTTTTGGGTTGGGAGCATGCTCATTTGATGGCGCTGTGCGGGAACAAAATGAGAAAAATCTCACCAAATACATGCAGAATGTGAGTAATCGAGAGGCGATTACCGTATTTAGTGAAACATTGACCGATGCGCAGCAGAAGCTCGAAGAGTTTATGCTTGGTTTACGTCAAATAAAAGGAGTGATTTTGGATGACGTTTATAAAACGTTATCGATCAAAGAAAAGGGAGTATTTCGCACGAGAGTTCAGGATCTTGAGGCTGCAAATCTTATTGCCTGCCAAGATGGTCGTCTGACTTTAACCCCTACAGGGTTTGCAGTTGCGAATGAGATAATTGTAAAACTTTCATGTGTAGATACTTAGCTTAGGAATACCAGATGGCTAAACATGTTGGCGTAAAATTACCCGAAGATCTCACAGCCATATTAAAATCTGAAAATGTGGTCTGTGTTCTTGCAACATTCTCTGAGAAAGGGCTTCCTCATACAACACCGATTCAATGTGTATATCCAAAAGGACCTGAAAGCATTTTAATGACTATTCATAAGGATCACACCGGTTACCATAATATGGTGTGGCAAAAAAAGGTTATGTTATGCTTTTTAGATGAGGGAAACATTGCCTACAGCGTGCTTGGTCGTGCTGGTGTTGTACGTGCTCCTTCATTGGTTCATCCGATGATGAATGTAGTGCGAATCGATATTATAGATATTAAAAGTGATCGATCAGTATTAACGAGAGTAGAATCCGGGATTAAATGGAGCTATACTTCTCCTGAGGCTGAGGAACTTTCTCAGGCGCTGATGCAGGAATTGAAAGATCTTGCGCGTACGTTGTAAGTCTTGTTCTTAGCTCACCTCAGCTGCCCGTCGTAGCCTTGCAGAAGGCTGGGTATCGAGTGGCCAGACAATCGAGGTGATCGGTGAGCAAAATAGTTCCGAATGGATAGATAATGATAATCGTAGCGTTCATTTTCATGAGTCTAGTAAGCAGCCAGATAACTGCTCAGTACCCGCGTCCAATGATGGGTATGGGCGGCTACCGCCAACCGCCCTCATATGGCATGAGCATGCCCATGGGTCTCACCCCAGAAAATGAGGACGAGCCAGATTCCGGTAACTGGTATGAAAAGCTTCGCTGGTGGAAAGAGGCTAAACGTGTCTATTCAGATGACGTTCATGATGCGATGGAGCAAGTTCGTAGTTTAGCTGCTTCGTTTGATCAACAAAAAAAAGAACTTTATAGTCAGCTTGATGCATATTATGCGTCTATTCCCGTTGCTCGAGACGCCGCGGTCGGTATTATTAATGGATATCTTGATGAATTAAAGAAAGAATTAGAGGGCCTGCCTCAGGCAAAAGAAGCTCAGCTTAAAAAAGAAGAGCGGGAAAAAATTGCACTTCTTGAAGGCCAAACAAAAACGCTTGATGGGCTTAAAGAGACATTCGAGCAGCTTAATACGATGGTGAATCGCCTTCATGAAGCATATGATGAGGTATACGTCCAACAGATTCGTGAATGCGATTCATATGATGAGCGTGCACACGAAAGTTATCAACGTATTGAGAAAGTACTTGATGATGAAAAAGCACACTATTACTACGATCTTGTAGAAAATAGCCTCGAAAATATCCGCGCAATAATTCAGTATCTGCGTGGTCCATTCTCTCAATTTATTGGGCAAGCTTGGGCCAAAATTCAGGAACTTATGCCCAAAATTCAAACCACCATAGCTGATTTGGATAAGCAGGGGATAGCGGTACGCGTTTTAACCGAAAAAGAGAAGGCTGAGCGAGAAGCGCTCAAAAAAAAGAAGGAAGAAGAGAGAATGCGATCTGAAGAGGCGAAAAAAGCTGAAGCGGCTCGTCAGGCTATGCCCTGGTGGAAAAAGATTTTCTATTCTATAGGATCATTTTTTGCTTCAATCGGGCGGGCTGTTAAATGGCCAATTTCTTGGATTGGGTCTCTTTTTGTACGTTCGGCAGGTCAACCTCAATCTGCTCACGCGAAAAAAGA
Source organism: uncultured bacterium (assembly GCA_963695365.1). GTDB lineage: Bacteria > Babelota > Babeliae > Babelales > Babelaceae > PRDV01. The sequence goes on along the minus strand of OY968766.1, from coordinate 1,703,721 downwards.
GGCGAAACCTGGTGAGATAAAGTCTGACGGTAAAGCGGGCGAGGCTACCAAAAAGTCTGAACCGACGTTAGCGCCATCGGCGACCGCTACTCCTCGTAGTATCTCCCCAGATAAAAAAGAGCACATACCTGCACAGCCAGCACTGCCGCTGGAAATCCAAAAGAGTTTATTAATATGACCTGAATACCCCAGTCTTTGAAGCCCTGGGGATGAAAGGTCATCCTTATAGGGGCCATTGAGCAAGGCTAAGGCTTGCGAAGGGCCGGTGGGATTAATCAATCATAAAGTTGAGTATTCAAATGAACAGTGCCTATTGAGGTATCCAGAGTAGCTTGAGACAGAAATCTTTTTTTAAAAAAATTTACATTATGTGCTTGGCATGGTAGTATGTTCTTCCTATGAAGAAAATAATTCAAAAGACTTTCAAATATCGGCTAAAACCGCAGAGTGCACAAATTCTATTGTTTGCACAATTTGCTGGTTCTGCTCGGTATATCTATAATGATGCTCTCTCAAAAATTACAACCGCATTGGCGGCAGGCTTGCCGTTACCAGGCTACAATGAGTTGGCCGGTAGGTTACCCATAATGAAGCTGAATGAGCAGACTGCTTGGCTTAAGACGGTTCATTCACAAGTATTGCAACAGGCCCTTATGGATTTATATCGGGCACTGGATGCATTTTATAAAGGCAAGAAAAGCAAAAAGTTAGTAGGTTTTCCAAAGTTTAGACGCAAAGGAGAGAATGATTCTTTTCGCTTTCCTCAAACAGTTGTTTGTGAGAATGGTAAAGTAAAGCTTCCTAAAATCGGCTGGGTTGCCTATAGGGATTCCCGAGCTGTGGAAGGGACAATAAAACAAGCAACGGTTAAAAAGCAAGGAGGTTATTGGTATATCTGTATTGTTTGTGAATTGGAGATAGAGGTCAATAAAGTGCCTCTCTGTGATGGGAATGCAGTAGGCCTTGATGTAGGTATTTCATGTTATGCAGCAACCTCTTATGGTGAGAGAATAGCTAACCCTGCCTACCTATATTCACTGATAGAGAAGTTGCGCTATCTAAGCAGACAGCTATCAAAGAAAGAAAAATTTGGAAAAAACTGGAGAAAATGTGTTGCTAGAATACAGCGTTTACATGCCCGCATTGCAAACCTGAGGAAAGATTTTCTGCACAAGCTGAGTACCACAATTGCCAAGAGCCACGGAGTGGTATGTGTGGAAGATTTGAACATGAAGGGCATGATAAAAAATAAGAGATTAGCACGATCTATTTCCGATGCTGCCTGGGGGAAACTCTATGAATTTTTGCAGTACAAGTGTGACTGGCTGGGGAAGCATTTTGTAAAAGTAGATAGATACTTTCCGTCGAGTCAGCTTTGTTCCTCATGCGGAAATAAGCAGGATATGCCATTACAGGTGAGGCACTATAGCTGTAATGCATGCGGATTAGAGATAGATAGAGATATAAATGCGAGTATAAATATTAGGGTGGCTGGGCTGTCCATCCTTAAAGCCTGCGGAGAGACTAACAGTGGTTGGCTCAGTGAAGCAGGAATCACCGGCTTAAAAGCCGGTGAGGGTCAATGCCTTCTTAGGACCGATGCTCCAATCTTCTGATTCGTCGGCGCATGGCCTGCCTAGAACGGCAAAATGCTTTTTTAAAAGAGATTGAAGAGGTTGCTTAAAAAATTTGCGCTTGGGAAACCTTTATGGTACTCTACTTTGTATGTGCGGAGGTGGTGAAACTGGTAGACACGCAGCCTTGAGGTGGCTGTGGGAGAAATCCCATGGGGGTTCGAGTCCTCTCTTCCGCACCAATTTTACTTGAAACATATTACCACAAAAAAAGGATCGCTATGTCGCTCACTTCAAAACCTACCCTTCTTATAAGTGTTCTCTTTTGGCTTGCCGTTACTGCATTTGGAGGCTATTTCTTAAAGTCACTATTTCATTCTAAGGCAGGAGAGAAGGGATACATAAATTTCGGCATGGATCTGGTGGGCGGTACCTATCTAACGCTTGATGTCAAGGTCGATGAAGCGGTAAAAAATGATCTTATGGCTGCAATGGCTGCATTTGCAGAAACGGTAAAAAAAGAAAGTAAAGCTGTGCCGGGAGTGCCCAAGCTTGATTGCCTGAGAGGAATCCTTCCATTTGAAACAGCAGCTGCTGCTACGGAAGCTTTGAAACTCTATATCCCTTCAGAAACAGCTCCCAAGGTTACTCAAGAGGGAAATAACCTCATTTTTGCCTATACCTCAACTCAGCTCAGCCAAATTCAAAAAGAGGCAATTGAAGGCAATATTTCGATTTTAAGAACGCGTCTTGACGCTTTTGGAGCAGGCGAAGTTCCTATTATTCCTCAAGGAGAGCGTCGTATTGGGATCGAGTTGCCAAACGTGAGTGATCCAGAGAAGGCAAAAGCGCGGGTAGGAACGGCTGCCATTTTGGAATTTAAGCCTGTTTATGATTATGCGCATAAAAAAGAGGATCTCATTGAACGTGCCGGGGGAAAAATTCCTGAAGGAACGGTGATTATTCCTGGGCGCCGCGAAGAGTCTGGTTTCTATTTAGTACCTGCATTTGCTAAATTAACTGGAAAAATGTTGAAAAATGCGAATTATGCGTTTGCTCAAGATGTGTTAGATCGTTCAACTCCCCACCGTGTGAGCCTTGAGTTTACCTCAGAAGGAGCCAAACGATTTGCTGAATTAACAAGAGATAATATTGGTAAGCCTCTTGCTATTATTCTCGATAATGTTGTGGTGTCTGCGCCTAATGTTAATGAAGTAATTGGAGATGGTCGAGCGAGCATTTCAGGTTCGTTTTCACAAGAAGCAGCAGAGGAGCTCGTTGCTTTACTTAAATCAGGAGCATTTACCGCCCCAGTTGAAGTGATTGAGGAGCGTACTGTCGGGCCCTCCTTAGGACATGAGTCGATTAGACAAGGGCTTTTATCATGCGGAATTGCATTAGCATTGCTGTTCCTCTTTTGTGTGCTTGTTTATAAAGTAGCCGGCTTATTTGCCTTTTTGGTTCTTCTTTATAACCTGCTTTTCATTTTATTCGGGCTTGCTCTTGTTCCGGATGCAACTTTGACGTTGCCTGGTATTGCGGGTATGGTACTTACCGTTGGTATGGCAATCGACTCATCGATTTTGATTTACGAACGTATTAAGGAAGAGCTTGCCGCTGGTTTATCGCTCAAAAAGGCGGTTGATGCTGGCTTTGCTGGGGCATTATCGGTAATTTTAGATGCTAATATTACAACGTTTATTGTGGGATTAGTTCTCTACTATTTTGGTTCACCTTCAATTCAAGGGTTTGCGTTGACCATGATGATTGGTATTATTGCAACGCTCATCACCGGGCTTATTTTACTCAAGACTATTTTTAATGTTGTCCTTGATATGGGCGTGACTTCTCTTAAATTTTAATCCATAAGAGGCGACGTAGCTCAGCTGGTTAGAGCGGCGGAATCATAATCCGTAGGTCCGGGGTTCGAGTCCCTGCGTCGCCACCAGTCCGCCGTCGCTAAAGCTATCGCGTGACAGGCCTTCGCAAAAAACATCGGCTTAATGTGCGCGGGGCGTACTAAAACATCACCAAAAGTGCTAGGGGCGCTAGCCCCCAATTTCTGCCGTCCCTCGATACAATCCCTTTGGCATAGTGGCCTCGGGATCACTCCAGCCGTCGCCTTACGGCTATGGCGGACAGGTCGGGATGAGCGGGAGGGGTGTCAAGATGAGCAGGTCGCTCAAGCGGCCGAAGCGTTTGATCTCAAGCATAGATATGCTATCCTGGGTATCACTCTATTAAGAAAGGTCGATCCCCATGAAATTCAAACACGTCTGCGAAGCCCTTCTTGCCATCGGCAAAGAGTCATCGCGCAATGTTATGACACAGCAGCTAGCTGTTTTATTTAAGCAAGCAACACCGCATGAAGCTCAGTTAATAAGCTATTTAGCCCTTGGTACACTCCGCGCACCATATAAAGGCAATCAGTTCAATTTTGCTGAAAAAAGCATGCTCAAAGTACTTGCTCAGATGCAAAACCAGGCACTTACAGAGTATACGGCATACGTTAAGAAAGTAGGCGATATTGGCACGGCAGTTCTTGAGGGGGCATGGGCACATGCGGGAGATCAACTTACTGTACTGGAAGTGCATGATCGCCTTGAGAAGCTGATGGCTATTTCCGGCACCGGCTCACAGGAAGAAAAAGCAGCATTTCTTACCGCATTATTACAAGAGGTCGATGCTCTATCGGCATCGTTCATCATCCGTATCATTTTAGGAACGATGCGCCTTGGATTCTCTGATATGACCCTACTTGATGCACTTTCCTGGATGGTGACATCTGATAAGACGCTTAAGCCAGCGCTTGAGCATGGCTATAATGTGCGCGCCGACATTGGCATCATCGCCTATGAGTTAAAGCACAGCGGTATCGATGCGATTAAGCATATGCAGCCAACAATCGGTATTCCAATTCGGCCAGCAGCTGCAGAACGTGCAGAAAGCCCTCAGGCTATTATTGAGCGGCTGGGCCCCTGCGTTGCTCAGCCAAAACTTGATGGTTTTCGGCTGCAGATACATATTAAAAATGATAAAAACTCACAACACATCTGGTTTTATTCGCGTAATCTCCAGGATATGTCAGCGATGTTTCCCGATTTAGTCGAGGCGCTCAAACCTCTAACGGTTGAATCGCTGATAGTTGAGGGGGAGGCGATTGTGTATGATGAGCAGACCGATAGCTTCTTGCCATTTCAGGAGACGGTAAAGCGAAAACGTAAGCATGATATTGAGGAAGTTGCACAATCGCTTCCGTTACGTCTCTATCTTTTTGATATTCTCTACTTGAATGGCCAAAGTGTGCTTACAAAAGGGCATGAAGAGAGACGCGCATTGCTTGAAAATCTTTTTAAAGGCTATCATGGAGCGGTCCATGTTATTGAAGAACGGTATGTAAAAAATGTTCCTGAGTTAACCGATTACTTTAATGAGCAAATCGAAAAGGGGCTCGAAGGCCTTGTGGTAAAACGGCCAGATGCTCCTTATCAACCGGGTAAGCGCAATTTTAACTGGATTAAGCTTAAACGTCATGAGGGTGGCCATCTATCTGATACCGTCGATGCTGTCGTTCTTGGCTATTACGCTGGTCGGGGCAAAAGAGCATCGTTTGGAATAGGTGCTTTCCTTGTTGGGGTCTATGATGAGGCAAAAGATCGCTTTGAAACAGTTGCCAAAGTTGGTACCGGATTGAGTGATGATGAATGGAGGGACGTAAAGCTGCAGCTTGATAAGCATGCGGTTAAAGAGCAGCCCCATAATGTCCTCTGCGCTCCTGAGCTTGCACCTGATGTGTGGGTTGATCCTTCTGTTGTGGTTGTTATCCAAGCCGATGAAATTACACAATCTCCGATGCATACGGCAGCTAAAACTACCACTCTTCCCGGCCTTGCGCTTCGCTTTCCCCGTTTTATGGGATATAATGTGGATAAATCCCCTGAGCAGGCGACATCGGTGAAAGAGCTTCGCAGGCTCTACGATGTTCAGAAGGGTAAAGAATGAGCTTTTTTGTTGATATCTTTTTGCCTTGTATGGTATCTTAAGGTGAAGCTGCTTACTGTTGAAAATATTTCTGGCGTTTGTAAGCAGCATAAAACTTGGTTACGCCCTCTTGTATCGAGAGTTTGTTGATGGGTGTCGAAAAACCGGGAAAACGAGTGAATAAAGAGAATATTGCGGTAGCTGAAGCGCCGCACTCTGAAAAAAAAATGTACGTTTTAGATACGAATGTCCTTTTGCATGATCCTGAAGCTATCTTTAGCTTTGAAGGAAGTCTCATTGCAATACCAATTTTTGTGCTTGAAGAGCTTGATACGTTTAAATCAGAATCAACACAGCGTGGTTTTAATGCTCGCGAAGTGATTCGTCATCTAGATGTATTGCGAGGACGTGGTTCGCTTTCGACCGGTGTAAGCCTTGATAACGGGGGAACTCTTAAAGTTCTTTTTATTGCCCCAAATCAAGTGTGCGGAGCTCCGTTACCCCAAGATATTGTAGATAACCGAATCTTGTACACCGCGTACTGTGAAAAAGCGCTCGGCTTTGATGTACGGTTTATCTCGAAAGATATCAATGCGCGAGTAAAATCAGATGTTATCGGGATTCCTGCATTTGATTACATCAAAGACATAGTTCCTCATGAACAGATTTATAAAGGATGGGTAACGGTGCAGGTGCCTGCGAACCAACTTAAAAAAGAGGTTCCTGATGATCTTATCGCCTTAGCAAAAGAGTACCCATTTTCTCTCAATGAATATGTTCTCGCGGAGAGCAAAAATAACCCCTTTAACTATCTTGTGTTTCGCTATATTGGCGGAGGAAAATTCAAGCTTGTTCGGGGACCTCAACTAAAATGGCCGCTTGAGCCCCGTAATCCACAGCAGCTCATGGCGCTTGATCTCTTGTTTGATGATGCCATTCAGCTCGTCACACTCGTTGGTCCTGCAGGCACAGGGAAAACGTTCCTCGCACTGCTTGCTGGGTTACATAAATTACTTATCGAGCATGAATATGAGAAACTCTTGGTGACGCGTCCGGTTATTCCCCTTGGGCCTGATATTGGTTATCTTCCAGGGGATATTCAAGAAAAGCTTCATAGCTGGATGCAGCCGATTTATGATAATATGGATTTCATAACCCATTCGGTAAACGTTGCGGGCCATATGGCTGTTTATAAAGAACAGAATGGAGAACGGCCGCAGGGTAGAAAGCATCGGCACCATAAAAAGAAAGAGAACGGAGAGCAAAAAGAAAAAGGGATTCCAGCGCTTGATGAGCTTATCAAAGAGGGCAAATTGAGCCTCGAGGCAATTACCTACATGCGTGGCCGCTCCATTCCCTATCAGTTTATTCTTATCGATGAAGTGCAAAATCTTACGCCGCATGAAGTTAAAACGCTTATTAGTCGCGTTGGTGAGGGTAGTAAGATTGTACTAGCAGGTGATCCCTATCAGATTGATTCACCCTATCTTGATTTTAGTAGCAATGGGTTGGTGGTTGCGAGCTCTCGCTTTAAAGGACAGCCCCTCTTTGGGACGGTATTTCTTGAAACGAGTGAGCGTAGTGAATTGAGCAAGCTTGCTGCCCAGCTGTTATAGCGGTGATCTAAGTAAGCAAGCACTTATACCCCTGATACCTCATTAATGTGTTTTACCTTTTGACTAAATGCTGAGAGAGTATTTTCTCTATAGCAGTAAAATTCAGCTCTTTTGCGCATTCAAGAGGCGTCTTATTATGCTTTCCCTTCTTGGTAACTTTTGCACCATGGCGAAGAAGCAGCTCAACGGCCCGTACATTATTTTTTAAGACAGCCCAATGAAGGGGAGTCCAGCCCTCTTCATCGGTTATAGTTACTTTGGCTCTCGCTGTAAGCAACGCCTGGAGAGTATCTATCTGCCCTTGGTCAATTGCTAAGAAGAGGGGCGTCCATCCTGTCGCATTTTCCATATCTAAAGGAGCCTTGTGTCTGATGAGCGACTCTATTATATCTTTTTGTTGAGCGATAATGGCGAGATGTAGCAAAGAATTTCCCTCGCTATCTTGTAGGGTTAGATCTGCCCCATTACTTATAAAAAGAGTTGCGAGATCGCTATAATTTTTTATGATTGCAAGATAGAGTGGGGTGATACCATTATCAGCTAAGAGATTAATGTTTGCTCCTTTAGCCAAAAGACTATCTATGATCGGTTTATTATTCCTATCGGTTGCGATATGAACTGCACGTGCACCTTCAAATGTAGGTTGATTTATCTTAGCGCCTTTCAGCAGGAGGAGTTCTAGAGCCCCTTTATTGCAAAGATGTGCGGCGTAATGAAGAGCAGTCCAGCCAAGTTTGTCACTCATATTTTTTTTAGCTCCATGTCTGAGAAGGAGACTCATCACCCCTGATTTATGGGTTGTGCTGATTGTTGGGTCTGCTCCATAGGCAATCATAAGTGGCGTGCGACCTTCCTTTTCAATAGGGTTCGGTTTTGCACCATGCTCAAAAAGAAGTTCACAGATATCTTCATTACCGTATAGTGCAGCATAATGAAGGGGTGTAAATCCCGTCAGGCCAGGATAATTTACATCCGCTCCCTTTTCTATCAATTCTGAAACCTCGTCAAAGACCCCCGCCATAACAGCTCTGCAAAGAGGGGTGTTGCCCTCAGAATCCCATTTATTGAGCGATTGAGCGGCCTCTTTTTTTTTGCCCTTTCTTTTTGGAGTGGTAGCTTTACGATACTCCTGGGGTGGGGTATCACGAGAGGGAGGTGTTTCGGATATAACAGCCCTCTGGTGATCATCAGTCGTGGAAGGTACTTCGGGAGTGAGCTTATTTTTGGGCAAGGATATATTTTGTAGTAACTTTAACTGTTCTCTTTGAGCAGCCAGAGCCCGGGGTTTATGATGAGGCTTTTCTGTGCCTACTGGTGCCGCTTCAAGCTCACGAGAAGGCCTTTTTGGAAGCCTTCTGGCAAGGAGTGTATCTGTTGCATTTGTGCGGTGAGCGCCGATTACCTCGGGATTTCTTGCCTCAGGCTTGTCCCCATAGGTGCCGTTATAATACCCAAGCTTGCTCTCAGAGTGGAGTATAAGCGCGAGAGATATACACATATAGGTATCAAAATGAAGCTCTTGCTGAGCGATTTCTAAAGCTGTTTGCTGTCTTTTATTTATTGCATATAAGTATGCCCCCTGTCGAATTAAGAGTGCTTCTGTTTCAGTATTTCCTTTTGATGCTGCTTTATGAAGAGCTGTATTATCATCATTGTCCCGTGCATCAACAAGAGCTCCGCATTGAATTAAGTGGGCACATAGAGCAGTATGGCCAGCAAGAGCCGCAGTATGAAGGGGAGTTATTCCCTGCTTATTTCGAGCATTAACGTCTGCGGAAGCCCTGAGCAATGCGCTCACCTGAGAAAGTTCTCCTCGTAGGCAGGCTTGATGAAGTTCGTTGTTTTCCGTGCTGTCTTTTACACGATTTTGCTTGGTCGAAGCAACGCGCGGCAGTGAGTTCAGCTCCATGCCTATGAGATTGCAAGAAAGCGTACTAAAAACCAGGAACATAATGAGCGAGTTCATAATATATTCTCCTCTTTTGGGGAACGTAGTGTTACACCTAATTTCAAGATGACACTATATCAAGGGAATAATAAATATGCAAAACACTTAAAGTGTACAACTCTCGAGTAAACAAGAGACTGTCGGCTTATCAACGACAGGCTGCGAATCTCTATTATTGCAATAATCTCTCTATGAATTATACTATTTTTCTGCAGTAAGTATGAAGACCATATACACGCCCCTGGAGGTTCCGATGGTATATATTTTGCTTATAATTGTTTTGTTATGCGCCAACGCGTATAGCATGGATGTTCAAAAAAGTATTCCAGCTGTGCGGAAGGTTGAAGCGGTAGTGAGCACGGTACAGTCCCAAACCAGCTCCCATGGTATTGCGAGCAGTGTCTCTTTCGTTCACGTGCTTGATAGGGCTCGAAAATTGGTAGAGCTGCCTGATTGTTATAGCAAACATGATCTGAGTACATGTAGAATAGAGATGCAAAAGCTTGTTTCAGCGTTACAGTTTCTCACACAGTTTTTTAATAGAATTCCGCATACACAACAAAGGCAGTGGGGAACGTTTGGGGTGAGCGAATTTCTCGATACTGTAGAATCTTCACGAAATTCTGGTGGTATGGATGGGTCGGCAATCGCGCAATTTGTTGAGAAGTTCTGTGGTAGTATTAAGCGAATAGTAGAAGAGTTCAAAAAGTCTTCTCAAAGCTCTTCTCAAAGAGAGATACAGCCTGTATTGGGTGAGCGATCACCCATGGTGCCGTCTTATAAACCAGCACTACCACCAAAGGGTGCTCCCCGGGATTCTCTTAACAAAAATCAGGCTCCAAAGAGAGATGTTAGCACTCCATCAGTGAGTGCTGCATCAGATCGACAAGCCCTCCTAGCAGCTTCTCTTGCAGGGTCAATGCCAGGGCAAATGCAAGGCTCGCCGGGCTTAGCACATGATTCTTTTACGCAGCAGGTAATTCTCCCTTCAAGCAATACAGCTGAAGCTGGTACGCGAGCAAGTAATATGGTACCTATGCTCAGTATGAGTAACGGTTCAAAGGTGAGCGCTGTCAGCCCAGGGGCGGTTTTGCAAGGGTCATCCCAAAGCCAAGATTTCTCAAGGTATGCTCAAAGCAATGGGGCAGCCTCCTATCAGTCAGTGCAACCAGTGCAGGCAACGAGGTCTGCTCAACCTATCGCAAACGGGGCAGGCTATCCTGGTGGCATGGGGACTGTTTCTGCTGCAACTGCTCAAACGTCAACGAGTCAAGTTCCTGGTTTTTCCTATTCTATCCGTCCGCCTTATTCACCGGCATTTGGCGCAGGATCAACACCTCAATCTTCTACGATTTTTAATCAACAGGGATCCATAACAACCACCCCAAACTCTGCACCCAATTCTACGTATCTTACAACGCCAGGTATTGAATCTGCGATAAATAATGATGGTGCAGGTGTGGTTATCACACAGCAGGTTCCAAGCTCGATTAACCCCGATGCTGCTCCTAATTCGGCCTACATCTCAACGCCAGGTCTCGGTAACGCGGCTAACCAGGGTGCGGTATTTAATACACAGCAGGTTAATAATGATGGCCCGGGGATGGTACCTAATTCATCATACTATACCGCTCCAAGTGCACAAGCTCTTGCTAACACTTCACAACAAACGGTGGATACGAGCGCTCCCCAAGAGGGACCGAATCCGAGTTCATCGCAAGATACCCAAAATTCTGGTGTCACCACCATGTCATTCCCTCCACAAAGTACCGATACTGCTGCTCAAAATGCTGGCGTTACTACGATGTCATTTCCTCCGCAAAGTACTGATACGGCTACGCCAACATCGGTGCCCGTCGTGACATTTCCAGGCCCCAGCTCCAACGGTTCACAGCAGGCACCGAATACGAGTTCACCGCAAGATACTCAAAATTCTACTGATCAAGGCCCGCCAAGCCTTAATAATGTCCAGGATAGTTATCCTAATAACACCATTACCGTTCCGGTGGATGCAAATGACCCTTATGGGCAGCAAGAAGTAATCACTGTTCCAACTACCAATACTGGAACGCCAAGTCCACAGGTATCTCCTAATCAGACCTCGAGTTCTAGCGACCAAGCACCAACCTCTCAAATGATACAACCATCCGGGAGCACGAATACTCAGGCATCGTATACTCAAAACACCAGTTCCTATATTTCATCGTATCCATCGTATTCTTCATCTTCTTATTCTCAAAATAATGCTTACTCTTCTCAAAATACTGCAGGCTCCCTTGGCAATTCCCTTATGCAGGCAGGAGTTTCTTTAGGGCAGCAAGTAGCTAATACAGGATTGTCAGGCTACCCTGGATCAGATTATTCGAGTTATCCAGGAGCAGATTATTCGGGGCAAACAAATAATGGGGGAACAAACTCCTCCTCGTTCGATGCTTTTTCTGGAAAGCAGGATTCATATGCAAATGATACATCTTCGCAAGATCCTTATGCTCAGAAGCAGGATTCTTATGATTCACCACAATATGAGCAAAGCTATGGGCAAGCTAATGACCAACAAGAACTGAACGATAACTATGCTCAGGAGGTTGCCGCAGAACAATCTAATAATCTGGGGCTCGAAGATAATTATGCTCAAGAGATTGCGGCTGATCAAGGTAACGATCAGGCATTGCAAGATGATTACGCTGCTGATATGGCCCAAGAGCAGCAATTTTTGGCGGATCAGGGAATTAATCAACAAGATATAGCTGCCGAACAACAAGAAGTCAATCAAGTGTTAGCTGACTATGGAGATGCTGGCTACGACTATGGGGGTTTTGATGAAGGTGGTGTGTATGATGACTATGGAGATTTCGATACTGGTGGATTTGAAGAAGGTGGTTGGTAATAGCATCTATTTTTATGCAAGGAGAGAAAAATCATGAGTATGAATAATTTTACGAATATGAATAGGAACCAGTCACATATCGTTTTGGTTATCAGTGGTCTGGCAATAGTAATAGGCTTTCCCGGAACGCTTTACCCGATGATGCAAACCGTTGTTCAACAAGCCCAAGCGCGAGAAATTCAAGATGGTTGGACACCCTTGCATGTGGCTGCAAGTAAGGGAGCAAGAACGGATATTGAGCAGTTGCTTACGCTAGGGGCGCGTAAAGATGCTGAAGATAACAAAGGACGAACCCCACTCTTTATCGCAGTAGAGTTTGGCAATAGCGAAGCCGTTCAGGTTCTCTGTGAGCGCAAAGCTGATTGCACTGCTAAAGAAGATGAGCATGGTATGACACCTTTGCATGTGGCCTCTTGGAAAGGGCTAGATGCGGTTGCAGAAACATTGTTAGCTCACCGGGCAGCAGTAGATGAGCCTGATAAAAATAAGAAAACTCCGCTTCATGTGGCGAGCAGTAAAGAGGTGGTAAAAGTATTGATTGCTCATAATGCGCAGCCCTTCTTAAAAGATAAAGCTGGCTTAACTCCGTTTGATACCGCTGCAAAAGGGGGCAATAGAGAGCTTGTTAAGGCATTTCTAGCTGGTTGTATTGCTCTTCGTTCTGCCGATGAAGAGGGGGTAACGGCTCTTCATCGAGTAGCTCAATGTGGCACTACTCCTGAAGTCATAAAGATATTGTTAGCACAAGGTGGTGACGTACTGAGTAAAAACAAAAATGGAATGATTCCCTTGCATGTAGCCGCTTTTGCAGGTACAAGGCCGATCGTTGAGACTTTGCTTCCTCTTGATGCATCTCAGGTAAAGGCGGTAGATAAAGATGGTGAAACGCCCCTCCATTGGGCATCTTTTGCTGGTCATGCTGATATAGCTGACATATTGGTTACGGGGGGTGCAGATGTACGAGCCTTGAATCTCAAGAGCATGATTCCACTTCATTGGGCTTGTGAGAAAGGTGCAGAACCTGTAGCGAGATTACTGATTGCAAGAAGATCAGATGTTAACGCAAAGGCCAGTTTTGGAGAAACGCCGCTTCATAGAGCAGCTGGTGGAGGCTATACCAGTCTTGTAGAGTTTTTGCTTAATAATGGTGCAAGAGTTAACGAAACGGATAATACGGGCAAATCAGCACATGCTCTTGCAGCAAAAAAGGGGCATAAGGCAGTAGCTGCTGTTCTCGTTGCTTTCGGTGCTGATGCTCGTGAGCAAAGTAATGACAGCATGACTGAGTTTGCATTAGCGGGGAAGCGGGATGCTTTAGAGGCTTCTCAGTCTACTACTTCAAATATCTCTATACGATCAAACGAGAGTACGCGGCGGTTGCTTCAAGAAGATCCAAATGCTATTGAGTTAGCACACATATTTGTACCAAAAGAAAAGGGTGAGGCAACAAATCAAGTTCCAGCTTCTCGTGGTTCTCCTGCTGCTGTAAAAATGCGAGAGGATATCGAGCAAGTTGTACAGCATAGAGAAAAGTATCCCTCTGCTGTGAGAATGGGAGAACGTGGTATTGAAGATGTTTCTGTAGGAGCACGAAAAGAGCCAGCAAGGGCCAATATATATCCAGCTGCAGTAAAGATGTTTGAGCCCGCAAAAGTACTACCCAATGGGAGATCAAATATACTTCACAGGAAACTGATAGCAGCTCTCGAAAAGAATGCAGGCTTTGATAAAGTAATCAAACTCATTGACAGGGTCGTTGCGGATCAATTATTTTCTCTGGATGATTTAAATGAAGATGGACTTTCTCCCTTGATGCTCGCATGTGGCGGTTATATGAGTTGCTTTGAAGCTGATGATGCTGGGCGGCGATATAGGAATGGCTTCGGATGCTGCTTTATGGAATCAGATGGAAGAAGAGTAATTTTTTTAAATGCAAGTCTAGAGATCGCTTGGCATTTACTCAAAATGGGTGCCAATCCAAATGTTGCAAATAACAAAGGGTTAACTTCTCTTATTATTCTGATTACAAGAGCAAGTCTTGGCAATGTGAATATATGGAATAAAGAGAATAAATGGGATATTTATTTAACAATTCCGGGGGCTATGCAATTTAGAAACTTTTCTGGTGTTTCCGCCAGTTGTAAACAATGTACAGCTGTGGCCTCTTGTATTTGGTTTCTGCCGCTCAGTATTATATGCTGTATTATTGACGATAGGGACGAGCGGTTACATTCTGCAGAAGAAAAAGCTCTTCAGCAATTTCGAACTGTTTTTGACAAGGAATCTTTATATCAACTCATTAAGGATATGATAGCTAGAGAGGTAGATGTAAATCATATCGATAAAGACGGCGTTCCGACCTTAGTATGGGCAATTAGGGCAGACCAGCGTAAAATAATGAAAATTCTCTTGGAAGCCGGGGCTACGATTTCTGAGAGCTGGAAACTAAGTGAACTCGAAAGAGCTTGCAGCAAAAATAATTTTGAACTTATAAAATTTCTCATAGAACAGATGGTAGCTGATCCTAATGCAACCAATGAAAATGGAGAGAATGCCTTAATGTGTGCACTTCAAAACAATCATGGGGGAGAAATTGCAAACTATCTTATCCCGCTTACAAATGACATTAACATAACCTCAAAAGTGGGTGATACTGCATTAACGTTAGCATGCAAATTAGCAAAGGAAGATATCAAATTACTAACGCTTCTGGTTGAAGCTGGAGCGGATAGAACAAAAGTGATACCGAGCGTCTATTTAGCATTAAGCGTTGATGCAAAATATGCATTTGATAATGCAAAACCGAAAAAGCATCACCCTGTTCCGAGTAGCACGCCTTTCCTCCCACCTGGTCATCAAAGCCCTCCACACGGTAATGGCAATCCGTATGCACGCTACGAAGCAGAAGCTCGTTTCAATCAACAGCAAGAAAATTTTGAGCGAATGGAGGCTAGCCGAAGGGCTCAAATTGCCGCTGAAAATAGGAGCACTAATGCTCGAGTTGCAGGAAATGCTCTTGGTGCTGCAAAGGTTGGTATGAATATAATGCAACTGGCTTAAACAGTGTTCCAAAAATCTAAAAACACAATGAGGAATGTATATGATAGAATCTCGCTCTAAGTATCAGGGATTAGTAGCTCTGAGTGGTCTCGCACTAGCACTCAGTAACTACGAACCACTCCACCCGATGATGCAAGCTGTTATTCAACAAGCACAGCCGCGAGAAATTCAAGATGGTTGGACGCCCTTGCATGTAGCGGCAACCCGGGGAACAAGAACGGATATCGAGCGGTTGCTTGAGCAAGGTGCGCGTAAAGATGCTGAAGATAACAAAGGACGAACCCCACTCTTTATCGCAGTAGAGTTTGGCAATAGCGAAGCCGTTCAGGTCCTCTGTGAGCGCAAGGCTGATTGCACTGCTAAAGAAGATGAGCATGGTATGACACCTTTGCATGTGGCTTCCTGGAAGGGGCTAGAAACTGTTGCAGAAACATTGCTAGCTCACCGCGCAGCCGTAGATGAGCCTGATAAAAATAAAAAAACTCCGCTTCATGTGGCGAGTACTAAAGAGATGGTAAAAGTATTGCTTACGCATAATGCGCAGCCTCTCGTAAAAGATAAAGCCGGATTAAGCCCATTTGATGCAGCCGTAAAAGGGAGTAATAGAGAGCTTGTTAAGGCATTTCTAGCAGGTAGCACAATCCTTCGTTCAGCTGATGAGGAAGGGATAACCGCTCTTCATCGAGTAGCTCAATGTGGCACGACTCCTGAGGTTATAAAGATATTGTTAGCACAAGGTGGTGACGTTCTCAGTAAAAACAAAAATGGGATGACTCCCTTGCATGTAGCTTCTTTTGCAGGCACAAAGCCGATAGTTGAGACTTTGCTTCCCCTTGATGCATCTCAAGTAAAGGCGGTAGATAAAGATGGTGAAACACCCCTCCATTGGGCATCTTTTGCCGGGCATGCTGATATAGCTGACGTACTGATTACGGGGGGAGCAGACGTTCATGCTCTGAATCTCAAGCGCATGATTCCCCTTCATTGGGCTTGTGAGAAAGGTGCAGAAGCTGTAGCAAGATTACTGGTTGCAAGAAGATCAGATGTTAATGCAAAGGCTGGTTTTGGTGAAACCCCGCTTCATAGAGCAGCTGGTGGAGGCTATACCAGTCTTGTGGAGTTTTTGCTTAACAATGGTGCACGAGTTAATGAAACTGATAATACTGGCAAGACGGCACATGCTCTTGCAGCAAAGAAAGGGCATAAGGCGGCAGCTGCCGTTCTCGTTGCTTTTGGTGCTTATGTTTGCGAGCAAAGTAATGACAGCAAATCGGAACTTTTGAAATCAAGTAAACAGGAAGGAGCAAAGGCATTAGATGCTTTTCGGGGCGAAGCACAATCAGATAGCAAAGGGCATTTTGATTCTGTTGGAAGCTCTAATACGGGCAAACATGATTTAGCTGGGAGATCAGTACAAGTACCAGCTGCGGTAAATATGAGTAGAGCAGGAAGCAATAGCTCACCTCAGATTCAACCTACGGCAGTGAGCATGCAAGATACAAGAAAAGCTTTAACTGCTCCATCGCTTCATACGAAACCACAGATTGCAAGTATGAAAAGAGCTGTTGAGCCTAAACCGGTAAGAGTTCTGGAGAATGGCAAAGAAAATCTGCTTCATAAGGCTGTCAAGAAAGCTCTTTTAGCTGGGGAAAAAGCTGATCTTTTAAAACTGCGTAAGCTTGTTGAGGAAATTGCAAAAAAAACGAAGTATACGGTTGATGATTTAAATTCAGAGGGCTTTTCAGCTCTGATGATGGCTTGTGGAGCTCCTTTTTTAGGCAATTTTTCTTCCAGGTATTTCGATGTAAAGATAGTAAAGATTTTGCTTGCTGCTGGTGCAGATGTACAGATCGTTGGAAATGATATGAAAAGCGCATTAATGCATATTTGTGATTCTCATTATGTTACTATGGCAAAGTTAGAATTAATAAGCGCTCTACTAGAAGCTGGAGCAGATGTTAATGAAAGAAATGCAATGGGCCAAACTTCGCTTATGTGGCTTCTGTATGAGAATGACAGTATTGAACCAGCGGAATACGCTAAGCTTTTATATGACCTCGTCAGAGAAATGCTTCAACGTGGTGCAGATCTTCATGATAGGGATGATCAAGGCAATTCGATTTTAATGTTAGCATGCAAAGTAAGAAAAGTAAGCAAAAACTGCCGTGATAGTACCATTATAAAAATTTTGTTAGAGGCTGGTGCAAATGTACATGACGTTAATAATAACAAGGAAACGGCATTGGCAATTGCCGCTCGATATGGTCTTAGTAACGTTGTATGTGATCTTATCGGAGCGGGTGCAAATGTAAATGCTGTTACTAAAAATGGAGAGAGTGTATTAATGTCAGCTGCTAAGAAGGGAGATGAAGAAATAATTAGGTTTCTAACGCCTCGTGTCGCTAATATAGATCAAAGGTCAGCGACTGGAGAAACAGCTCTTTTCTTTGCTGCTCGTCATGGGCTTAATGATGCTGTACATGATCTTATAGCTGCTGGGGCAGATGTAGATGCTGTCGATAAAAATGGAGAAAATGCTTTGATGTCAGCCGCTAGGAAAGGAGATAAAGAAATAATTAGGTTTCTAACGCCTCGTGTTGCTAATATAAATCAAACGTCAGCGACTGGAGAAACAGCACTCTGCTTAGTTTGTAGCTTGAGACCTGAAAATATAGCTTTAATAACTTTTTTGGTCGAAGCTGGAGCTAATGTTAAACAAATCTTACCAAGTGTTTATGTGAAATTAAGCGGTGATACCAAATTTATGCTCGAAAGGTTAGCAGCCCAAAAGACTAATTCTGGTGAAACTCATGTAGCACATCCAAATCCAGCCTCTGGGCAAAGCATTGCTAGTCAGTATGCAAGATATGAGGATGAGGTTCGGCAAAAAGAAGCGAAAGAAGAAGCAAAAGCTCGCTGGGAGAAAGAAGAAGAGCATCGTAAACGAGCGGAGATTGATCGTAGAGCTCAAATAAATGCAGAAGAAAGGGCTACGGATGCTCGTGTGGCTGGAAATGTCATTGGAGTGGCTAAATTAGGAGCTAATATTTTGGGAGGTTTTTGAGAATTTTTATGCATAGTTGGGAGCTTCTTATGAATAATTTTATGAATAGGTCCAGAACAAATATCGTTCTGGTTATCGGTAGTTTGGCAATATCATTAGGGGGCCTTCCCGGAACGCTTTACCCGATGATGCAAACCGTTGTTCAACAAGCCAAACCGCGAGAAGTTCAAGATGGTTGGATGCCCTTGCATATGGCAGCAAGTAAGGGAACAAGAACGGATATTGAGCAGCTACTTGCGCAAGGTGCGCGTAAAGATGCTGAAGATAACAAAGGACGAACCCCACTCTTTATCGCAGTAGAGTTTGGCAATAGCGAAGCCGCTCGTGCACTCTGCGAGGCAAAGGCTGACTGCACTATTAAAGAAGATGAGCATGGCATGACTCCTTTGCATGTAGCCTCTTGGAAAGGGTTAGATTCAATTGCAGAAATCCTATTAGCAAACGGCGCATCAGTTGATGAGATTGATAAAAATAAGAAAACTCCGCTTCATGTTGCCAGTACAAGAGAGGTGGTAAAAGTATTGCTTACGCATAATGCGCAGCCTCTCGTAAAAGATAAAGCTGGATTAAGCCCATTTGATGCTGCTGTAAAAGCGGGTAATAGAGAGCTTGTTAAGGCATTTCTAGCCGGTAGTATAGCTCTTCGTTCTGCCGATGAGGAGGGGGTAACGGCTCTTCATCGAGTAGCTCAGTGTGGCACGACTCCTGATATCATAAAGATATTATTAGCGCAAGGAGGCGACGTTCTCAGTAAAACTAAAAAAGGAATGATCCCTTTGCATGTAGCTGCTTTTGTAGGCACAAAGGCAATAGTGGAGACGTTGCTTCCCCTTGATGCTTCTCAAGTAAAGGCATCAGATAAAGATGGAGAAACACCCCTCCATTGGGCATCTTTTGCTGGCCATGCTGATATAGCTGACGTATTGATTACGGCTGGTGCAGATATACAAGCTTTGAATCTCAAGAGAATGATTCCCCTTCATTGGGCTTGTGAGAAAGGTGCAGAAGCTCTAGCGAGATTACTGGTTGCAAGAAAATCAGATGTTAACGCAAAGGCCGGTTTTGGTGAGACGCCGCTTCATAGAGCAGCTGGTGGAGGATATACCAGTCTTGTGGAATTTTTGCTTAATAATGGTGCAAGAGTTAACGAAATTGATAATACTGGCAAAACTGCACATGCTCTTGCAGCAAAGAAAGGGCATAAGGCAGTAGCTGCTGTTCTTGTTGCTTTTGGTGCTGAAGTTCGCGAGCAAAGTAATGACAGCAAACATCAGCTTCTAAAATCAAGCAAGCAGGAAGGAGCAAAGGCGTTTGATGCTTTTCGGGGCGAAGCACAATTAGATAGTAAAGGCAATTTTGATTTTGTTGGAAGCTCTAACAGGGGCAAACAGGATTTAGCAGGGGGATCAGTACCAGCGGTGGTTAGTGTGAGTAGGGTGGGCAGCAACAGCTCACCTCAGCTTATGCCTACGGCAGTTAGCAAGCAAGAGATTCCAAAAGCTGTAACAGCTCCCTTGCTTCCTTCAAAACCTCCGGTCGCAAGGGTCCACAGAGCTGTTGAGGTTAAACCAGTGAGAGTTCTAGAGAATGGAAAAGAAAATTCGCTTCATAAAGCTGTTAAAAAAGCTCTTATAGCTGGGGAAAAGGCCGATCTTACAAACCTACGTAAGCTTATTGCGGAAATTTTAAAAAAGAAAAAGTATACCCTAGATGATTTAAATCCGGAGGGTCTTTCAGCTCTTATGATGGCTTGCGGAGCTCCTTTTTTAGGTAACTTTTCTTCAAGGTATTTTGATGTAAAGATAGTAAAGATTTTGCTTACTGCTGGTGCAGATGTACAGGTGACTGGACATGATATGAAAAGCGCATTAATGCATATTTGTGATTCTCATAATGTTACTATAGCTAAGTTAGAATTAATTAAGGCTTTACTAGAAGCTGGTGCTGACATTAATGTAAGAAATGCAATGGGCCAAACTCCACTCATGTGGTTTTTGTATCAAAATAATGGCATTGAATCAGCTGAATATGCAAAACATAGAAAATTACTTTTATATGACCTCATGAGAGATATGTTTAAACGTGGTGCTGACGTTAATGATAAAGATAATCAAGGCAATTCAATTTTAATACTGGCATGCAAAGTAAGAAAAGACTGTGGTGATAGTAACATTATAAAAATTTTATTAGAGGCTGGCGCAAATGTTTCGGCTGTTAATAATGATAGGGAAACCCCATTGCATTCGGCGTCTCGCTTTGGTCATATTGAGGCAGCTTCGCATCTTGTTGAAGCTGGTGCAGATGTAAACGCTGTAAATAGAAAGATGGAGAATGCGTTGATGCTTGCTGCTCGCTGGGGACATGAAGAATTGGTAAAGTATGTAGTTCCGCTCGTTGCTAATATAAATCAAGCTTCTACGACTGGAGAAACAGCACTCTCTTTGGTTTGTGACTCGAGACCTGAAAATATAGCATTAATAACATTTTTGGTTGAAGCTGGAGCTGATATTAAACAAATCTTACCAAGTGTTTATGTGAAATTAAGCAGTGATACAAAATTTATGCTTGAAAGGTTAGCAGCCCAAAAGGCAAATTTTAGTGCGACTCCTTTAGCACATCCAAATTCAGGCTCGGGCCAAAGCGTTGCTGCTCAGTATGCAAGATATGAAGATGAGGCTCGGCAAAAAGAAGCGAAAGCTCGCTGGGAGAAGGAAGAAGAACATCGTAAACAAGCGGAGGCCGATCGAAGGGCTCAATTAGCAGCTGAAGAACGTGGAACAAATGCTCGCGTAGCAGGTAATGTCATCGGGGTGGCTAAGTTAGGAGCCAATGTTTTGGGTGGTTTTTGAGAATATTAGGTATAGTAAGGAGCTTCTTATGAATAATTTTATGAATGGGTCCCGAGCAATTATTTTTCTGGTTATCAGTAGTTTGGCAATATCATTAGGGGGCCTTTCCGGAACGCTTTACCCGATGATGCAAACCCTTGTCCAACAAGCGCAACCGCGAGAAATTCAAGATGGTTGGACACCCTTGCATGTAGCAGCAACCCGGGGAACAAGAACGGATATTGAGCTGTTGCTTGCGCAAGGGGCGCGTAAAGATGCTGAAGATAACAAAGGACGAACGCCACTCTTTATCGCAGTAGAGTTTTGCAATAATGAAGCCATTCAGGTGCTCTGTGAGCGAAAAGCTGATTGTACTGCTAAAGAAGATGAGCATGGTATGACTCCTTTGCATGTGGCTTCTTGTAAGGGACTAGATACGATTGCAGAAACATTGCTAGCTCACCGCGCAGCAGTAGATGAGCCCGATAAAAATAAAAAAACTCCGCTTCATGTGGCGAGCAGTAAAGAGGTTGTACAAGTATTGCTTGCTCATAATGCGCAGCCGCTCTTAAAAGATAAAGCTGGGTTAACTCCATTTGATGTTGCTGCAAAAGCGGGTAATAGAGAGCTTGTTAAGGCATTTCTAGCCGGTTGTATTGCTCTTCGTTCGGCCGATGAAGGGGGGGTAACGGCTCTTCATCGAGTAGCTCAGTGTGGAACGACTCCAGAAGTTATAAAGATATTGTTAGCACAAGGAGGTGACGTCCTTAGTAAAAACAAAAATGGGATGATTCCCTTCCATGTAGCCGCTTTTGCAGGCACAAAGCCAATAATAGAGACGCTGCTTCCCCTTGATGCATCTCAAGTAAAGGCGGTAGATAAAGATGGTGAAACACCGCTTCACTGGGCATCTTTGGCCGGTCATGCTGATATAGCAGACATCTTGGTTACAGGGGGTGCAAATATAATGGCCTTGAATGCTAAGCGCATGATTCCGCTTCATTGGGCTTGTGAGAAAGGAGCTGAACCTGTAGCTAGATTACTGGTTGCAAGAAGATCAGATGTTAATGCGAAGGCTGGTTTTGGGGAAGCGCCACTTCATAGGGCAGCTGGTGGAGGCTATACAAGTCTTGTAGAGTTTTTGCTTAATAATGGTGCAAGAGTTAACGAAGCTGATAGTACGGGCAAAACAGCTCATGCTCTTGCAGCAAAAAAGGGGCACAAGGCAGTAGCTGCCGTTCTTGTTGCTTATGGTGCTGATGCGAGTGACCAAAATAATGAGAGCAAACCCCAGCTTTTGAAATCAAGTAAGCAGGATGGAGCAAAGGCGTTAGATGCTTTTCGGGGCGAAGCACAATCAGATAGTAAAGGGGGTTTTGATTCTGTTGGAAGCTCTAATACGGTTAAACGGGATGTAGCTGTAGGATTAGTACCAGCCGCGGTGATTGTGTGTAGAGTGGGCACCAATAGCTCACCTCAGCTTATGCCTGCAGCAGTGAGCAAACAAGAGGTTCCAAAAGCTGTAAGTACTCCTTCGCTTCCTTCAAAACCTCACTTTGCAAGTGTGAAAATGGCTGTTCAGGTTAAGCCAGTAAGAGTACTAGAGAACGGAAAAGAAAATCCTCTTCATAAGGCGGTAAAAGAAGCTCTAGATTATAGAGAACTGAAAAAAATTATTGATCCTGGAAGAAAAGTAGATTTAAAAAAACTGGGTAAGCTAATTGGAGATATCGTAAGTAGGAAAAATTGCTCTCTCGATGATTTAAACCCAGAAGGGTTATCAGCTTTGATGTGGGCATGTGGAGGCTATAGGCCTTGTTACCATAATGAGATGCAGATTTATCCTTCAGCTTACACAAGTAATAGTACCAAATTTAAAGAATCTTATCAGTTGCAAATGAAATATACTTTAATGAATGCAAATTTAGCGGTAACAAAATTGCTGCTAGAAGCTGGGGCGGACCCGCAGGTCACTAATAAGACAGGGATAAGTCCGCTTATGATTCTTGCTTCTAATGCAAATGGATATGGTTTGATATTATGGAAGTTGCATAACGGCCAAGCTCAAGTAAACAAAGTTTCACAAATGGATAATGAAAATGCAAGAAAGCTTAAAGAGATTTTTGTTCAACATTGGCAAAAGAGTTCTGGAGAATTTGACGCGCTTCCTGTAGCGGTAGAAGACGTTGATAATGAAAATTTGTATAGAATGTTGCCGGGGCATGTTGTAAAAAAATTTAGTGAGGTAGGGAATCAACCGAACTTCTTCGAATGCGCAAAAGTAGCTATAGAACATGGTCCGATTATGAATAACAAACAACTCTTGTATGAACTTGTTAAAGATATCATAAAACGAGGGGCCTATGTTAATCATGCCGATAAGCAAGGAATAACACCATTAATGTGGGCATGTAGCGCTACAGGGGGAGATGTAGAAATTGTAAAAATTCTTCTAGCTGAGGGTGCAGATGTGAATGCGGTTGATAATGAAGGGGACACCGCATTGCATTGGGCCACTCGTTTCGGTCATGCTGAAGCAGTGCGGTATCTTCTAGGAGGTGGCGCAGATGTAAATGCTCTGAATAGTAAGATGGAAAATGTATTGATGTTAGCTACCCGGCGAGGACTTGAGGTATTAGTAAAGTATCTAATTCCGCTCGTTGCCAATATAAATCAAACAACAAAAACTAGTGAAACAGCGCTTTCTTTTGTTTGTAGTTTAAAACCTGAAAATATGCCTTTAATCAAGTTTTTGGTTGAGGCAGGGGCTGATGTTAAACAAATTCCTCCAAGCGTTTATCTAACCCTTAGCAGCGATATAAAATTTATGCTTGAGCAGCTTGCATCACATACTGATGAGAGTGGAGCTCCATCTCAGCATCCAAATCCCGCTGCTGGTCCTGGGCAAGGGCTTGCAAGTCAATATGCGCGGTTTGAAGCTGAAGCTCGTTGGGAGAAAGAAGAAGAGCATCGTAAGCAAGCAGAAGCTGATCGAAGGGCTCAATTAGCTGCAGGAGAAAGAGCAACTGATGCTCGAGTAGCGGGAAATGTTATCGGGGCGGCTAGGTTAGGAGCCAATGTTTTGGGTGGTTTCTAAGAATAGTGAGAGTTATAGTTAGGAGCTTCTTATGAATAATTTTATGAATTTGATTAGGAGCCATTCACATGTCGTTCTACTTATCAGTAGTCTGGCAATAGGAATGTGCTCTTCTGGAAAGCTTTACGCCATGATGCAAACCGTTGTCCAACAAGCGCAACCGCGAGAAATTCAAGATGGTTGGACACCCTTGCATGTAGCAGCAACCCGGGGAACAAGAACGGATATTGAGCTGTTGCTTGCGCAAGGGGCGCGTAAAGATGCTGAAGATAACAAAGGACGCACCCCTCTCTTTATCGCAGTAGAGTTTGGCAATAGCGAAGCCGTTCAGGTGCTCTGTGAGCGTAAGGCTGACTGCACTATTAAAGAAGATGAGCATGGGATGACTCCTTTGCATGTGGCTTCTTGGAAGGGACTAGATACGGTTGCAGAAACATTACTAGCCCATCGTGCAGCGGTAGATGAACTCGATAAAAATAAAAAGACTCCGCTTCATGTTGCAAGTACGAGAGAGGTGGTAAAAGTATTGCTTGCTTATAATGCGCAGCCGCTCTTAAAAGATAAAGCTGGATTAACTCCATTTGATACTGCTGCAAAAGCGGGCAATAGAGAGCTTGCTAAGGCATTTCTAGCCGGTTGTATTGTTCTTCGTTCGGCCGATGAAGAGGGGGTAACGGCTCTTCATCGAGTAGCTCAATGCGGCACGACTCCAGAAGTAATAAAGATATTGTTAGCACAAGGTGGTGACGTTCTCAGTAAAAACAAAAATGGGATGACTCCCTTGCATGTAGCTTCTTTTGCAGGCACAAAGCCGATAGTTGAGACTTTGCTTCCCCTTGATGCATCTCAAGTAAAGGCGGTAGATAAAGATGGTGAAACACCCCTCCATTGGGCATCTTTTGCCGGTCATGCTGATATAGCTGATATCTTGGTTACAGGGGGTGCAGATGTACAAGCTTTGAATTTCAAGAGAATGATTCCACTTCATTGGGCTTGTGAGAAAGGTGCAGAAGCTGTAGCGAGATTACTGGTTGCAAGAAGGTCAGATGTTAACGCAAAGGCTGGTTTTGGTGAAACGCCGCTTCATAGAGCAGCTGGTGGAGGATATACCAGTCTTGTAGAGTTTTTGCTAAACAATGGTGCAAAAGTTAACGAAACTGATAACATGGGCAAAACAGCACATGCTCTTGCAGCAAAGAAGGGGCATAAGGCAGTAGCTGCTGTTCTCGTTGTCTTCGGTGCTGATCCGAGTGAGCTAAATAATGTGAGCAAACCCCAGCTTTTGAAATCAAGTAAGCATGACGGAGCAGAGGCGTTACATGCTTTTCGGGGTGATGCACAATTAGATAGTAAAGGGGATTTTGATTCTGCTGGAAGCTCTAACATGGTTAAACGAGATTTAGCTGTGGGATCGATACCTGCCGTAGTGAGTAAGAGTACAGCGGGAAGCAATAGCTCACCTCAGCTTCAATCTGCAGCAGTGAGCAAGCAAGAGGCTCGAAAAGCTGTTGCGGCTCCATCTCTTCCTCCAAAACCTCGCATTGCGAGTGTGAAAAGAGCTATTCAGGCTAAACCGGTAAGAGTTCTAGAGAATGGAAAAGAAAATCCGCTTCATAAGATGGTTAAAAAAGCTCTAAATTATGGAGCTCCTAAAGAAAAGCTTAATGAACCAATAGTCGATCTGGAAGGATTGAGTAAACTCATTGATAAAATGGCAAGAAAGAAAAAAACTTCGATAGATGAGTTAGATTTGTTGGGTCTCTCGCCTTTAATGATGGCGTGCGGAGGTTACAATAAAAATTGCAGTCTTCGTTGTTGGAAGAATCCGCGGTGCATAGTCCATTTCACCCTAAAGTGTGCAAATCTAGATCTTGTAAAACTATTACTAGAAGCTGGGGCAGTCGCAAATACAACAAATAGTAAGACAGGGCTAACCCCTCTCATGCTTCTTGTGGCTAACGCAAACTCACCCAGTATGATAATTTGGGTTTCGCCTCGGGAAGAAGCTAATAAGTCTATAAAAGAAAATGGCGGACCAGTGCGGGGAGGCCTTTATCGCGAATTTGCGAAAGATTTAAATGCGGAAGCTCTTATTGTAGAAACAGAAAGATTGGAAGCGAAAGATTTTTATAGAGGCTGTCCTGGCGACTGGAGAGATGGGGATAACTTTTCCGGCATTAGCTTCGATAACTTTTCCGAGATTGGTTTAGGGGAAACTTTTAGAAAATACAAAGATTTTGCACTTGAGCGTGGTTTAATTATGAGCAATAGGAAGTTATTTTATCAACTTGTTAGAGACATGATAACGAGGGGAGCTTGTGCTAATCATGTTGATAATTTAGGTATCACAACTTTGATGTGGGCATGCAGTGCTACAGGAGGTGATGTGGAAATTGTAAAAATTCTTCTATCTGAGGGGGGAGATGTGTCTGCAGTTGATAAAGAAGGTGAAACTGCACTACATTTTGCTGCCCGCTTTGGTCACACTGAAGCAGTGCGATGTCTTTTAGAATCTGGTGCAGATGTAAATGCACTTAATAACAAGATGGAGAATGCGCTAATGCTGGCTGCTCGTCGAGGCCATGAGGAAGTTGTGCAGTATTTAGCTCCTTTTGTTGCTGCTATTAATCAGACTTCTAAGACTGGTGAGACCGCTCTTGGGCTTGCATGTGGTGTGAGACCTGAAAACATTGAGCTCATAAAGTTTTTGGCTAAAACTGGGGCCGATGTAAAGCAAATACTACCAACTGTTTACATGGAGTTAAGCAGTAACGCAAAATTTATTCTTGAACAACTTACGCCTAAGAGCCCTGGGGGGGAAGCACTGTCTCAGCATCCAAATCCTGCTGCTGGCCAAGGGCTTGCAAGTCAGTATGAGCGGTTTGAAGCGAAAGCTCGCTGGGAGAAAGAAGAAGAGCATCGTAAGCAAGCGGAGGCTGATCGAAGAGCTCAATTAGCTGCAGGAGAAAGAGCAACTGATGCACGTGTCGCGGGAAATGTTATTGGGGTGGCTAGATTAGGAGCCAATGTTTTGGGTGGTTTCTGAGAATCGCGATAGTTATAGTTAGGAGCTTTTTATGAATAATTTTATGAATATGAATAGGAACCAGTCACATATTGTTTTGGTTATCAGTAGTTTGGCAATATCATTAGGGGGCTTTTCCAGAACGCTTTACCCTATGATGCAATCTGTTGTTCAACAAGCACAACCGCGAGAAGTTCAAGATGGTTGGACGCCCTTGCATGTGGCTGCCAGTAAGGGAACGAAAGCGGATATTGAGCAGTTACTTGCGCAAGATGCGCGTAAAGATGCTGAAGATAACAAAGGACGAACGCCACTCTTTATCGCAGTAGAGTTTGGCAATAGCGAAGCCGTTCAGGTGCTCTGTGAGCGGAAGGTTGATTGTACTGCTAAAGAAGATGAGCATGGCATGACCCCTTTGCATGTGGCTTCGTGGAAGGGGTTAGATACGGTTGCAGAAACATTACTCGCCCACCGCGCAGTAGTAGATGAGCCCGATAAAAATAAAAAAACTCCGCTTCATGTGGCGAGCAGTAAAGAGGTTGTAAAAGTATTGTTTGCTCACAATGCGCAGCCGTTCTTAAAAGATAAAGCTGGCTTTACTCCATTTGATACTGCTGCAAAAGCGGGCAATAGAGAGCTTGTTAAGGCATTTCTAGCAGGTAGCATGACTCTTCGTTCGGCCGATGAAGAGGGGGTAACGGCTCTTCATCGAGTAGCTCAGTGTGGAACGACTCCAGAAGTTATAAAGATATTGTTAGCACAAGGTGGTGACGTACTTAGTAAAAATAAAAATGGGATGATCCCCTTGCATGTAGCAGCTTTTGCAGGTACAAAGCCGATGGTAGAGACCTTGCTTCCACTTGATGCATCTCAAGTAAAGGCAGTAGATAAAGATGGTGAAACACCCCTCCATTGGGCATCTTTTGCTGGCCATGCTGATATAGCTGATGTATTGATTACGGCTGGTGCAGATATACAACTTTGAATCTCAAGAGAATGATTCCCCTTCATTGGGCTTGTGAGAAAGGTGCAGAAGCTGTAGTGAAACTATTGGTTGCAAAAAGATCAGATGTTAATGCGAAGGCTAGTTTTGGTGAAACGCCGCTTCATAGAGCAGCTGGTGGAGGATATACCAGTCTTGTAGAGTTTTTGCTTAATAATGGTGCAAGAGTTAATGAAACTGATAATACTGGCAAAACGGCACATGCTCTTGCAGCAAAGAAAGGGCATAAGGCAGTAGCTGCCGTTCTTGTTGCTTATGGTGCTGATGCGAGTGACCAAAATAATGAGAGTAAACCACAGCTTTTGAAATCAAGTAAGCAGGATGGAGCAAAGGCGTTAGATGCCTTTCGGGGCGAAACAGAATCAGATAGTAAAGTTGAGTTTAATTCTGCTGGAAGCTCTAACATGGTTAAACGGGATTTAGCTGGGGGATCGATACCTTCTGCGGTGAGTATGAGTAGAGTGGGAAGCAATAGCTCACCTCAGCTTCAATCTGCAGCAGTGAGCAAGCAAGAGGTTCCAAAAGCTGTAACTGCTCCATCTCTTCCTCCAAAACCTTATATTGCAAGTGTAAAAAGAGCTGTTGAGTCTAAACCAGTAAGAGTTTTAGAGAATGGAAGCGAAACAGCTCTTCACAAAGCGATTAAAAAAGCTCTAGATTATAGAGAACAGAAAGGAATTGTTGATCCTTGGAAAAAAGTTGACTTAATAAAACTGGGTAAGCTAATCGTAAGTAAGAAAAAATACACGCTTGATGATTTAAACCCAGAAGGCTTATCGGCTTTGATGTTGGCGTGTGGAGGTTATAGACCATCTTATTATAAAATATGTCCCTTAGGCGAGGCGCGTTATTACTGGGACTATAAGTGGACTTTTATGAATGCGAATTTAGATTTAATAAAGCTTTTATTAGAAGCTGGAGTAGATCCGCAGGTAACAAATAAGACAGGAGTAACTCCGCTCATGATTCTTATTGCTAATGTAAATGCGCATGGGTTGATATATTGGAAATTGAGAAAAGCGAAAGACATTGTGATTGGAAAATTTAAGAAAGAAATAAAGAAACTAGATAGTGACGGAGCAGAAGTGCTAAAAAGGTTGATACTTAAATCCAGTTCATGCGACATAGAGGTGCTTTTGATCGAAGTTGAAGATATTGGTAATGAAAATATTTATCGGATGGTACCTGGGGTTACGCAGAAGTTTGTCGAAGATCCCGGATATATGGTATTTAGCAGTCCTCTATTTGTTAAACATGGTCTAATTATGAAGAATAAATCTCTTTTGTATCAGCTTATTAGAGATATGATTATAAAGGGGGCGGATGTTAATCATGCTGATACCCAAGGAATATCAACTTTAATGTGGGCATGTAGTGCTACAGGTGGTGATATAGAAATTGTAAAAATTCTTATAGCTCAAGGTGCAGATGTGAATGGAGTTGATAATGAAGGGGAAACTGCATTGCATTGGGCTAGTCGCTTTGGACATACTGATGCAGCTCGTTATCTTGTTGAAGCTGGTGCAAATGTAAATGCGGTAAATCGCAATATGGAAAACGCTTTAATGTTGGCTGCTTGTCGAGGGCATGAGGAACTAGTTAGGTTTCTTGCTCAGCAAGTTCACAATCTCAATCAAAAGTCAAATACTGAGGAAACAGTGCTTTCATTGGTTTGTAGATTAAAACCTGAAAATAAGCCTTTGATAAAGTTTTTGGTTGAAGCCGGAGCAGATATTAAACAAATCCTACCAAGTGTTTATATTAGTCTTAGCAGTGATATGAAATTTATGCTTGAACAGCTCGCATCAAAAACAGATGCGAAAAATGCTCCGTCTGAGCATCCAAATCCCGCTGCTGGTCCTGGGCAAGGGCTTGCAAGTCAGTATGCGCGGTTTGAAGCTGAAGCTCGTTGGGAGAAAGAAGAAGAGCATCGTAAACAAGCAGAGGCTGATCGAAGGGCTCAATTAGCTGCAGGAGAAAGAGCAACTGATGCTCGAGTAGCGGGAAATGTTATCGGGGCGGCTAGGTTAGGAGCCAATGTTTTGGGTGGTTTCTGAGAATAGTGAGAGTTATAGTTAGGAGCTTCTTATGAATAATTTTATGAATTTGATTAGGAGCCATTCATATGTCGTTCTACTTATCAGTAGTCTGGCAATAGGAATGTGCCCTTCTAGAGAGCTTTACCCTATGATGCAATCTGTTGTTCAACAAGCACAACCGCGAGAAGTTCAAGATGGTTGGACGCCCTTGCATGTAGCGGCAAGTAAGGGAACAAGAACGGATATTGAGCAGTTACTTGCGCAAGGTGCACGTAAAGATGCTGAAGATAACAAGGGACGAACGCCACTCTTTATTGCAGTAGAGTTTGGCAATAGTGAAGCCATTCAGGTGCTCTGTGAGCGTAAGGCTGACTGCACTGTTAAAGAAGATGAGCATGGTATGACCCCTTTGCATGTAGCCTCTTGGAAAGGGTTAGATTCAATTGCAGAAATTCTATTAGCCAACGGCGCATCAGTTGATGAGACTGATAAAAATAAGAAAACTCCGCTTCATGTGGCGAGTACAAGAGAGGTTGTAAAAGTATTGCTCGCTCATAATGCGCAGCCACTTTTAAAAGATAAAGCTGGCTTTACTCCGTTTGATGCAGCCGCAAAAGGGGGTAATAGAGAGCTTGTTAAGGCATTTCTAGCCGGTTGCATTGCTCTTCGTTCGGCCGATGAAGAGGGGGTAACGGCTCTTCATCGAGTAGCTCGGTGTGTAACGACTCCAGAAGTTATAAAGATATTGTTAGCACAAGGTGGTGACGTCCTCAATAAAAACAAAAATGGAATGATCCCCTTGCATGTAGCTGCATTTGTTGGCACAAAACCGATGGTAGAGACCTTGCTTCCACTTGATGCATCTCAAGTAAAAGCGACAGATAAAGATGGTGAAACACCCCTCCATTGGGCATCTTTTGCCGGTCATGCTGATATAGCTGACGTATTGATTACAGGGGGTGCAGATGTACAAGCTTTGAATCTCAAGAGAATGATTCCACTTCATTGGGCTTGTGAGAAGGGTGCCGAACCTGTAGCGAGACTACTGGTTGCAAGAAGATCAGATGTTAATGCGAAGGCTAGTTTTGGAGAAACGCCGCTTCATAGAGCAGCAGGTGGAGGCTATACCAGTCTTGTGGAGTTTTTGCTTAACAATGGTGCGAGAGTTAACGAAACTGATAACGCGGGCAAAACAGCACATGCCCTTGCAGCAAAGAAAGGGCATAAGGCAGTAGCTGCCGTTCTTGTTGCTTATGGTGCTGATGCGAGTGACCAAAATAATGAGAGCAAACCCCAGCTTTTGAAATCAAGTAAGCAGGATGGAGCAAAGGCGTTAGATGCTTTTCGGGGCAAAGCACAATTAGATAGTAAAGGCGATTTTGATTCTGTTGGAAGCTCTGGCATGGTTAAACATGATTTAGCTGAGGTATCGATACCAGCAGTAGTGAGTTTGAGTAGAGTGGCCAGCAATAGCTCACCTCAGCTTATGCCTGCAGCAGTGAGCAAACAAGAGCCTCCAAAAGCTTTAACTGCTTGCTCGCTTTCTCCTAAACATCGAGCAACTCATGGCCAACCGCCGACCTTAGTAATAGGCCATAGGGAAATGCCGAAGGCAACTGTAACTAAACCTCTAAGACATAGTGAGAGCAGTAAAGATAATTCTCTTCATAAGATGGTCAAAAAGTACCTTGAGAATCCTGCGACCTATAATTCGAGAGAATTGGAAAAAATGATTGAAAAAATGCAAAGTGCTAGAGAAACGGCAAGGAGTATTGATTCAATTGACACCCCGAATCTGGATCAGAAAACAGCTCTTATGCTGGCGTGCGGGGGCCATTATTGTGGCAAAAAACAAGCATGGGTACAGAATCTAGATATGGTAAAAATTCTTTTAAAAGCTGGTGCAGATGTAAATGCTGTCGGTAGTGACATGAAAAGTTCTCTAAGCTGGGCCTGCCAAAAAGGGCAACCATGAAATAGTCGATGCTCTCGTACAAGCAGGTGCAAATGTGAACGCTGTCAATCATAGTCGTGAAAATCCGCTAATGTGGGTTAGTTGCAGTGGGTCTATTGAGACAGTAAAAATTCTAATTGATGCTGGTGCTAACATAAATTTAGTTACTTCAGGAAAGAAAACCTCATTGATGTGGGCCTGTGCAAAGGGTAATACTGAAATCGTTCGTTATTATTTAGGATTTGCGGGAGTGGATATACATTTTACTGATGAGCAACAGGAAAATGCATTATTGTTAGCTGTTCGAGCTGGAAATACTGAAATAGTAAAGTGCCTTCTTAGAAGCTGATGCGGACATAAATTCCGTTAATGAGCAAAAGGAAAATGCATTATTTTTGGCTATTCGCTTTGGTCATAGAGCTCTAATCGCGGACCTAGTAGAAGCGGGAATTAATGTAAATGCTGTTAATGATCGAGGAGAAAATATATTGATTTTTGCGGCTTTTGCCTCAAATACTTGCCGCCCAAAAGTTGAACTAATAAAATTTCTTATCCCTCTAGTTGAAAATCTAAATCACACTAATAAGGCTGGTGACACGGCCCTTTCAATGGTTTGCAAGTGGAGGCCTGAAAACATAGAATTGCTAAAATGTTTGGTTGAAGCGGGAGCGGATGTAAGGCAGATATTACCAAGTGTTTATCTAACCCTGAGTAGTGATACAAAATTTACGCTTGAGCAGCTTGCAACACAAAGAGATGCGAGAAGAGCCGCGTCTCAGCAGCATCCAGATCCCACTGCCGGTCAAGGCCAAGGGCTTGCTAGCCAGTATGCGCGGTTTGAAGCTGAAGCTCGCTGGGAAAAAGAAGAAGAGCATCGTAAGCAAGCGGAGGCGGATCGAAGGGCTCAATTAGCTGCAGGAGAAAGAGCAACGGATGCTCGAGTAGCGGGAAATGTTATCGGGGCGGCAAGGGTAGGAGCCAACATTTTGGGTGGTTTCTGAGAATATCTTATTATTCACTGTCAAGAAGCCTATTAACCTCGCTCAAAAGATAAAATGGGATTGAAAGAAGCCGGTAACGCACTGCATCTGTTTGTAACCCCTTTACTCGTAAGTCAGAGCGAAAAGGAACATTCGAGTTTATGCGCACGGCAAGATCACGCTTTTTGAGCTCCATAAAGAAGTGAAGCGATTTGAGCGTTCCGGTGGTACCTGCCTTTACTTCAACAGGAATTACTGTATGTCCATGTTGCATGACATAATCTATCTCTGCACTGGATCCAGCTTCCTCGCGATGCCAGTAATACAGAGCCGGCTCAATGTAAAAGGGCGTTAATGTTCGCAATAGCTGCCCAACAAGCTGCTCGGCTATGCCTCCCTTGTTGAACAAATCGAGCTCTTCTAAAGACCGAACATAATCGAGTGACAAACCCAAAGCTGTTGAGCACAACCCAACGTCTACGAGAAGCACCTTGCGATAGTTTTCTTGCAGCTCACTTTCAAGAGGAATGCCGTTTGCGTGAGATCCGCGTACCATGGAACACAGCTTTGCGCTGCATAAGAGGTTTAACGCCTGCTTAATAACTGTCCCTGAAACTTCAGGATCCGGATTAACTTTGCTGTACATAAATTTATGCCCAAGCAAACGGGGCACCGCCATCAGCACTTCATCAAGGCGAATCGGTGCAATTTTTCTTGAGTATTTAGGAAAGTCCTCTCGATAGGTAGCTAAAAGGCTGTGATGAACCTTACTCACCTGCTGTAAAGACTGGTGATCATGCCAGCTCTTTACTGCAGCTGGTAAGCCTCCTATGATTATGTATTCCTTCACAAAGCTCATTAGTTCATTATGAATATAAAGGGGGACTGTATCTTTAAATTGAAACTGCTGGATATACTCGACTAATTTACTTTGCTCCTCGCGCATGTAAAAATTCCTCGAATGAGAATGGCTCCAAATATAAATATTCAATACGGCCCACGGGCATGCTAAATACATGGTCCTCGAGAACAAATTCAAGTAATGATCCAGCCGCAATAACGGGTAATTGTGCTAATTCTTCTGCGAAAATGCGTAACTTTGCAAAAATATGCGGCGCTGCCTGAATCTCATCAATAAAAAGAATGCTGTGATGAGGATCGAATGATTCTTTAAAGGCGGATTCGATATTGAGCATGATACGCCCAACCTCTTCTGAATCAAAGAGCGAACTTAATGATGGTCGTGTTTCAAGATTGATTTCGATAAGCTTTTTACCCTCAACACGTGCAAGTTCATGCACAAGCCAGGTTTTGCCCACTTGGCGAGCTCCCCGAATAACCAAAGGCTTTCGATCAGGATGGGTGAGCCAATTTTTCATATAGGCTAATGCTGTGCGACGCATCGAAGGCTCCTTTTTCGTTTAAGATATGTATAAACCATCCTAGACTAAAATTGAGCGATTTTCAAGAGAACAGGCGTCATTTTCTGAGAATTTTTTAGAAACAGCCGGCTGTTTCTTTTAAATTTGTAACAAAACAGCCGGCTGTTTTATAATTCTCTTTTCAAGTTTTTGTGCGACTCGGATGGATTTTTATGAGAAACGTTTTTTTTGGCCGTAGGCTCACTTCTTAGCGATCTTCTTTTCTGGCAAAACTCCATGCCCAATAAGCTCTTTTCTAACCGATTTAAAGTCGCTTTTTTTCAAAAGAATGCCAGCGATGCCATGCTTTTTCCCACACGCTATATTAACTTCTTGATCATCAACAAGAATGCATTCATTTGGATCGATATCATACTTCTCAAAAAAATACCGATAAAACTCGTCTCGCGGTTTAATAAGACCTATATAGCCTGAGATAATGATCTCATCAAACAATTTGAAAAACTCCGGATAGTTCTTTTTCAAAATATCAAACGAGAGAGGATCGAAGTTCGAGAAGATAAAATTCTTATGAGCCTTCCCATCTTTATCTCTCGCACTCTTACACTCTTTGACTAACTCTACCCCCTTTTCTAGGAAGTAAAAGTTGTTGCCAAGAATCTCTGGATCAAACATTGAGCAAATAGTTCTCTGAATCAAGATCCTTTCTCGCTTACTTTCAAAGAAATTGAGCTTATTAAGTTTTTCTATGAGTGGTTTTGAGCGTTTAATAATCTCAGGACCGGTGATCGACCCATCTTGCCAGTGGCACATGATTGGGGGAAAATCAAACCCTTCTGAAGTTCCGGCCTTATTTTTTTCCTTAACTTTCGGTGTTGGAGTCTCCATGAATTCAAGAACTTCAAATATGAGTTCCTGAATATTGGGGCTTTTCCAATCGAGTAAGGTATATTTCAGAAAATTTGAGATACCAACCGTCTGTGCTATCTTCATCTTATCGGGCCAAACGAGAACGCCGCCAAGGTCCCAGAGGATAACTTTGCCTTGAAGCGAAAAGGTAAAAAGTAACAGTAAAAGATATTTGTTAAACAATCTGTTAAGCACGGGTCCTCCTGTGTTTTCTATTATGCATTGCCATAGACCTCTTTGCCATACGTAGGGCTGCCTTCGTTTCCGGCACTACTATTCCCACGCCTTGCAAATAGGTGCGCAACTTTTTAGCATCAGTAAAATGGTGGGAACGAATACCCAGTCGCTGAGCAGCTTCTATATTCTCTTTTTGATCATCAATAAAAATGCACTGATGTACAGCTAAACCATGTTCTGTTAATACCTTTTTAAAGGCCCCATCATTGGGCTTAAGAATTCCTCGTTCTCCCGAAATATGGATCATGTCAAAACAAGAAAAAACATCCGCGTGTAATTCTTTAAAAAGGCTGAATGACTCCTTATCCCAGTTGGAAAGGGCAATGAGTTTGAAACGTTTATTGCCTCGTTCATCAATGAGCTCTGAAAGCTCTTTTAAGAGAGCGGCTGATTCAGGTATAATGGCCTGGCCCCGTGCAAATGTTTCAGGTGTAAAAGTGGCGAGGGCAGCCCGCTCAATAATAATCGCCTCAGTCTCGTTGTGAAAGAATTCTTCATGACGCAACTTTTTCATGGTTGTTTGTATAAGCGCACGCGCATTAGCAGCAGAAATTTTTCCCGATTGGTAACCATCTAAAAGAGCAGGAAACTCTTCTCCAGTTGGTGTACGTGCCCGCTTCATTCGAGGATCCTGCACATAATCGCATCGGTTCAGCATTGCAAAAAATCGCTCCTGAATGATGGGCCCGATCTTCCAGGGGAGCGTTCTCTCCCTTGCCGAATAAGAAAGTATGGTTGAGAAGCCCACCGTGCGCATAAAACTTGATCTGTTTGTTGTTGAGATCACATTCGCTAGATCAAAAATAAGCGCCTTGGTTTGATTTGCTTCACCTTTAAGGGCAACGGTCATTTTTTCGGCGGCGTTTTTTCCTGCATGCTTACGTATAATGGCCTGAGTCGTAAACATATTCAGTGAAAGCAGTGTAAGAGTAAGTTTTCTGATCATGAGAGCCTTTTGGTTATTATTTTTATAACGGCTAGTTATTATACATATTTATTGGCTGTCCGTTCCATCTCCATCGGGTGGTGTGAGTTCAAGGGGAATCGTTGGTGAACATTCCTCTTGCCTAGGAGGAAGTTCTGCCATAATAAGCTCCTTTAGATCAGCGGGAAGTTCGTCGAGATAACCATTAATGGAAATACCTCGCTGAAGCATGTTAGCTGCTAGTATTTTTGCAATGAGCACTTTGAGTTCTATCGGTTGGTGCAGGCAAGGCATGAGAGCGATTATCGGGCGCAGATGCCTTATGGCACTAAACTGGCGTCCAATTTCTTCTTTGAGGTCGGTAAGCATGACCATGAAATCGTCCTCAATAGTTCCATTGCACCACGACCAGGGAGCACAGAGCTGTGCAAACGAAAATGCGAGCCCTTCAATTGCCCATTTTGGGCGCACATAGATTTGTTCGCGCCAGAAGTTTCTCAGGGATTCCAGGATGTATTCTTTAATCTCAGGTCTTTTTGCATTACAATAGAACCAGTATTGATCACAAAGAGAGAGTGGCATATGTTCCATATTCTCTGTTACTGCCTGAAGATCATGTGCCATAAGCGCTTGGTAGAGGGGGTTAGTCCAGGGGAGTCCGCTGAGAGTTCTCAGAAGAGGCCGGCAGCTTGCAGTTTTAGAAAAGCTCGGGGCTATAGGAAAACTCATGCCCGCGATGAGCGTACAAAGTACTATTCTTATGAATGTAGCCATGAGAACTCCTTTGGTCATATACGCTCAGTTTACTCTAAGTGAGTTTTAGATACAACGGCCTGACTTAACTTTGATCGGCATATTTTGTCTGACTCGGTGTCCTGCCTCCCTCGATACCCAGCCTTCGCTAAAAGCTTCGGCGCGGCAGGCAATCACTCGGCCTGCACAGCCATAGCAATGAAATTGCGACGGCGTGGATGAGCGGAATCCGGAGCTCATTTTTAAATCTCAGGTAATATTCCCAGCCGAACAAGCCGTTCTCTTACATGAGCATAATCGCGATTTTTAAGATGTATTCCCTTAATACCGCAATCACGTGCAGCGAGGACGCTCTTTTTTATTGTCATCAATAAAAATGCACTCTTGAGGATCTAGTTTATACTGCGTAAGCAGATGGTCATATATGCTTCTGTCAGGTTTGTTCATGCCAATATGACCAGAAACAACGATCCCATCGAAAAGCTCAAAGAACTCTGGATGTTTATTGACAAATAATGCAAAAGAAGTGGGTTCCCAGTTAGAAAGTATAATATATTGATGGGGATTGCCATTTTCATCGCGAGCTTTTTTACATTCATTGAGCAGCGCAATGCCTGCTGGGATGAAGGATGTCGTTGCTACGAGTTTCTGCGGATCAAATATTGTGGCAATCGTTTGCTGTATGAGATCCCTTTCCCACCCGCTGATGAAAAATTCTTCTTGATCTAATTTCTCGATATGGTTGTAAGAAAGTTTGATGATCTCATGACCCGAAATAAGTCCTGCCATCCAGCGGCACATTATGGGAGGCATCGATGATCCATCGGACATCACCGAGTTCCAGCGACCGTCAGGATCGGTATCCATCAATCGCAGTACCTCAAATAGCCTATTTTTCACATTCGGTGTTTGCCAATCGAAAAGCGTGTGGACGAGAAACCGGTGGGCTCCTATCTGGTTTGCCATGCCGTACCAACTCGTTGTGACGAGTACATCGCCCAGATCCCATATGAGGGTTTTGGCAGATAGACCTAAGCCGATGCACGTTAGTAAGAGTAATTTCTTGAACATAGTTCCTCTTTCAGAATTGCAATTATGAGCTTACTGGAGCTTGCCTTCGAGCACGGATTCTGGCGACAGAAAAACTGCGGTGCCATTGTCACCATTTGTCCAATCATCCTCAGACAATACTACATGCGCACTTTTAAGGTACGCTCTTAATGCGGCGGCATCTGTAAAATGGTGGGCATGCATACCGATTTTTTCTGCGGCAACGCAGTTTTCTCCTTGATCATCGATGAAAATGCAGTCATTTGCCAGTAAGCCTTCTTGAGAGAGAACATTAAGAAAGGCTTCATCATTTGGTTTCATGTAGTGGTTTTTACCCGATACATACATTGTATCAAAGCAGCTGAACACATCATTGTGTTGTATACTAAAAAGCGCAAAAGATTCTTGATCCCAGTTTGAGAGGGCAATGAGCTTAAATGCGTTTTCATGTAGGCTATCTCGCAGCGCTGCTAGATCTTTTAAAAGTTCCGCTGATTCAGCAATCGGCATCTGGCCTTGAGCATATATTTCTGGGGTGAAGTATGCAAGAACAGCTCGTTCAACAATTACTGCTTCAGTTCCGCTGCTAAAAAAATCTTCAGTTTTTAGTTTCTCTATTGTTGACTGGATAATCGCACGCGCATCTTCCGCTGAGATCTTACCTGCTTGGTAGGCGTGCATGAGTGCGGGAAATTCATCGCCGCTCCCGGTTCGTGCTCTTACCGTTCCCGGCTCGAGTTCAAGCGTATACTCACACCGATTCAGTACCGTATAGAACTTCTCTTGAAGGATAGAAGCGAGATTCCAGGGGAACGTTCGTTGTTCATACGCGTAGCGAAGAATAGTTATTAAACCTACGGTGCTGATAAAGCCCGATTTGTTTACTTGTGAAATAACGCCGTGTAAGTCAAAAATAATGGCTTTTGGTGGGCGTGCTACCATGGATTGGGAGCTTGTAGCTGTTCCGCTGGCAAATAGGACTGTAACGAGAGTCAGAAGAATTTTTTGTTTTATTTTTATCATGAGAGAACCTCAGTAACGATCACCATGTCTATATTATTTTTAGTATGATCTGAATCCTCTAAACGTCAAGGGCTGATAGATTAGAGCGGATAGTCTTTTTTGCTTAGCATCTCATGAGGATATTTTTCTTTAAAAGCGCCCGTTGAAACTGTTTGAAGCCCATATACCCAGATTTTATCTGTTAAAGGGTATATATCGTTTCCGGGATAAATAATGGCAAGAT
This sequence comes from uncultured bacterium, assembly GCA_963695365.1. GTDB lineage: Bacteria > Babelota > Babeliae > Babelales > Babelaceae > PRDV01. Next base: position 1,664,163 of record OY968766.1, on the reverse strand, counting down.
GATCCAGTTTAAGATCTTGTATGACACTATGCATAGATTTTGTTGTTTTTGGACTATCCCCGTATTTAAACTCGAAAGCCAGTCGTTTACTTCGTTTTACAAGGAGAAGATCAAGTTCTGCATCCCCGTGTGTGCCCCAGTAGAAGCATTCCTCTGGATGCGCTTGAAATGTGCGTATGATTTCTTCTAAGGCGAAGCCTTCCCAGAATGCTCCTAGTCGAGGATCGAGTAATAGTTGTTTTTTGCTTTCAACACCTACAAGAGCATGCAAAAGTCCGCTATCCTTGAAGTATATCTTAGGTTTTTTGAGTTGACGTTTAGCGATATTTTCACTCCACGCTGCCAGCGTACGCACCATATACGTACCTTCCAAAATATCAAGGTATCCACGGACTGTATTATCTGAGAGTCCCATAGACTGTCCGATTGCACTCGCATTAAACGTTTGGCCGTGATAAAAAGCGAGCATATTCCAGAATCGGCGTAATGTTTGAGCAGGAATAGAAAATCCTAAATTGGGGATATCTTGCTCTAAGAAGGTTTTTAAGTAATCTTCTCGCCAGCGCAAACTAAGCTCCTCGTTTTCAGCTAAATATGAACGAGGAAATCCTCCGCGGATCCAAAGCTTAGAGATATCTGGAACTTCCCAAAGAGAAAGGGGATAAAGCTCAATATAGCCGATTCGACCAGTAAGTGTCTCTGAAGATTTTTTCTTAAGGGAGGGAGAAGCGCTGCCTAATATCAAAAATGATCGTTTCTTTTCATGTTCATCTGCCAGCACGCGCAAGGCTTGAAAAAGCTCCGGCATTTTCTGTATTTCATCAATGACGATCAGTTTCTCCGTGACCTCAGAGAGAGTAATATATGGGTCTTGCAATCGATCTATATCTCGTGTCCTTTCTAGATCAAAAAAACATAATCCCCAGGAAAGTATCTTTCAGCATATTGTTTTGCGAGGGTAGTTTTCTCGACTTGACGTGGGCCTACCACCCCGCAGATGGGGTGTATCCTAAATTGATCATGAATAAGATCGATAAACTTTTGGCGTAACATGTACCTCCTTTTTCTATTTTCTTTGAAAAATCGAACTTATACTTCGAATTTACGTGGAAAAATTGAAAAAAATCAATAATTGATCAATGATTTTCCGTGAAATTTCGAAGTTCAACTTCGAAATTTCACGGAAATTGGTTCTTACAATGTAATATTGGTTGAATACTTAACTTTATAAGAACGTGACTGCCTTTTTTAAGGTTTCTTAGGCTCTTCTGAAGGAGTAGATATGCTCTTGGAATCTTCAGCTTCTATCGATGGTTTCTTTTTGGGGGCATCTTTTTTTTGGGTGTCATTTTTCCAATTCCTGGCCATCGCAACGATAGCGATGATGATGATTGCTGCGCCAATAGCCACCCAGATCAATGTTGAGTGTCTCTCAATAAAAGATTTTGGTTGATGTGAAGGCTGTGCGCTGTCGCCGACGGCTGTTCCCGCGCTGTAATCATTGATATGACTTCCACTCGACTCAATCGGTGCTGCCAGTTGTCCAGCAGGGCCTTCATTTTCGGTAATAGGAAGCATTCTTCCCTCAAGAAGGTTGATTGCTTCTGTGACACGCTTATCTTTAATGCGCACTTCATTTCTGAACGAATCTGCAAGTACGAATTGAACGGTTTGGCCAACTTTATTAACGAGAAGAGTATACCAATGCCCTTTTACTTTTGATGCGTTACTATAATAGGCTTGGTCTGATTGAATAGGTCGAGTTGCAGTGTTGGAGCTTCCAAAGATCTTTTTGATGATCCAATCATACCATAAAAACGATTCTGAGGCGTGCGAGTCGCTTGAGAGTGGCTCATACATGCATATGATTGCTAGATGGTCCCCATCTCTTTTGAGCTGTTCTATCAGATCAGTAAATTGGCCACCAAATCTGACGGCAGCATCCTGTGCCATTGAGAATCTTGCTTCGGGACTGTCTCCAATGGTAAGAATTGGAATATTGTTTTTTTTCCCCACATTGAACTTCTTGAAAGTTGATTTTAGTGTTGAGAGGCGCAGAATCTCCTGTGCATCTAGCCAGGTTCCGTCATCCAGTGAAGCAGTGATTTCGGTGTCCGTGATGTCTATGTATTTTTTTAACGTATCGGCAAAGATGTCTTGATACGTTTGATGCATCCTTAGGTCGCTATCGTCAGAATTAGCCATAAGCCACTCCCCTAGAGGGCGACTCTTTGCTTCAAGAGTAGTTTCTAATATTGTAAAAGCATCTTTTCCTGATAGGACGTAAGAGCTTTTCTGCGCGTTAAGACCGGATTCATCAATAAGTTGAATACTCAAATTCCGTACTAGGCTCATTACTCCTTCGACCTTTTTGACCTCGCCTTCGTTCTGACAGCTTAAAACAAGCCATGTATTGCATGCGTCGCCTGGCACAACCTTTTTTAGAGGGGTAGCTTGTGGCTCTTCATATACTTCTTGCGCATTTTTTAACGACTTGAGAAGATGGTATGTGACTTTCTTCTTAGCCTCTCGACGCATTCTATCTTCAATGACCGCACTCTTCCATGGTGATTCAGGAGTTACAAAAAGCTCGTTCTTTTTTTCTTCGGATCGGAGCCACTCAAGAAAGATCTCTTGCTCTTCTTTTGTAAGGGATTGAGCTAAGCGCGCAAGAGCGAACCCGTTGGAGAGGGCATGATAACCGCAGTCAGCGTCGGATCCCTTCATAGCGGCTTGATCTGCAACAATAAATTGTTTGATTTTTTCTTCTGATTTCTCATGCAATAGATCGCCGGCTATTTCACCTGTAATGAGTATTTGTGCCGTTTCCATCGCTTGTGCATAAAATACCCATAGGACAAGGCACAATGCAAGCATCTTAGACATACAATTCCTTTAATTCCTTAGCTGTTTGTAGTTACATTCTCAGCTTAACATATTAGAAATCTAAAAACAACAGCTATTTTATTATTTAATACACAAATAGAATTATTTGGCGGGAGAGGATCCTATGACTTCGCGGCAGAATCCAATGATTGCATTTAATGAGGCCTTTAAGTGTTTGGCATAGGCTAAAGTTAATGGAGTTTCACCGAATCTATTTTTTGAGTCGAGAAGTCTTGAATTTGCTCGTAGACAAATCCTTATGAGTTTAGAGTTTGCCGCAAGTACTGCGCAATGAAGGGGGTTGTTTCCAGTCGTTGCATCTACAATGTATTCTGATGCGAGTCCGGGGCTTTCTACGAGTGCTTTTGCAGCCATACAATGGTTGTAATAAAATCCTGAGGGTTTTTGTATGGTTTTGCTGGAATCCGTATATTCCCACTGAGGATCAGAGCAGGAATTGAGCATTAAGCCGATGATACGGGGGAGAAGCAAAAAGAAAGGTTTCATCATACTTCTAAAACTATCTTGTTTTCTATAATCGCAATAATGAATACATAGTGAGCCTTCATAAGGGTATTCTCCCGCTTGAGTATGATCAGCCCCATGCTGTAGTAACGCAATCATAATGTCTCTTCTAACTAAGACATCTGCTATTTCTGTAAGCGTATAGCAGTCTATTGGATTAGGATCTATTCTGCCCAGAGCACGTGAATAAAAAGAGACCTGGCATACGCACTTTTTTTTGACTTTCAGAACTGACATTTGGCCAGCACTTTTTAAAGTTTCTATTGCCCATCTGATGTACTTAAGGTCATCTCGCTTGATTGCCTCGGCAATTAGATCCCACATATTACTACTATTGCTTTCTTCGCGATGTCTGATATCCCATAAAGCCTGGCAAATCTCTAGATCACAACGCTCAGAGGCCTCTTGAAATTGCAACCACCAGCAGCTACGTAAACCCCTGTGTGGAGATTGCATCATAGTTTGAACGAAATCTAGAATGAATTGCATATTACCTGAAGTGCTTACTATGCTATTGATGCCGTGGTCAAAATGTTGCTTAGCAAGAACTTCTTGGATGAATTGATCATATTTTTGTTCCACCAAGAGTTCTTTGAAATGTTTTATTATACCTAAATAATAGCTTTTTAAATCAGTGATAGCAGCAGGATCGTCGCCTAAAGGCTGAGGCATTTCGTTCCGCGATGCAACAAGAGCAGTCGAGGAATCTATAGAGCCTGTATGTGAACTTGAAAAGAAAATGAGCACAATAAGTGTAAATGAGCGCTTCATGATCGTACTCCTGAAACTGAGAACTATGAGAGTAAAACCTTTTAGGCTAAGTATAGATAAATTATTAAGATTTGAAATCTTTTTTTTGAACTCTTAGGCTCTTGAATAGAAGATGATAAAATAAAAGCAGCGAATTAGGTAAACGTATAATAAGTCGGGGTGTTACGAAAAGAATGAATGGGATGATCGCCTTGTATATGAAGTGTCTGATCATAAGATTCTTGTCTTCATAATTGCGGTATCACACAGAATGGGACATACAAATAGAGAGCTTGAAATGAAGAAGGAAAGCAAAAAGAGAAGTTAGCAGTACATCCACTGTTAGTGAAAAATGAGCGTGGCAAAATCACCGACGTCTTTATCGATATCAAAGAATATATTGACCCTCACCGGCTTAAAAGCGGCTTGAAAGACTGTGGGGTATTCAGGTCATATTTAATAAAATTATAGAAGCAATACATGCTTTTGAAAAAGCCAAGACTAAAAGAAATAGCCTACAGTACCACGTGTGGCTGGATGGCGAGCAGTTCAAGAGCGACGAGAAACTGTTGATCGACATGCACTTTCTGGCGCGTTTTGAGCGTTAACAGCTTGTCTTTCTCTTTAAACTGAAGCTCAAGCGGGATGCTGCCGGGCTTAATGGTGCCTTTTATACTCTGAATCATAGCTTCGTCGAGCGCGTGGGGCAGGGTGAGGACCACTTTCTCATAGAGCATCGTTGGCTCAAAGAGAAGATCGACGGGAATGCACGTTTGTGCTTTAATCTTAGCCATCTGTGTTGTCGTATCTACAACTCCCTTAATAATAAAGACAGTATGGCTTGAAAGCCATGCTTCAACGGTCGAATACAGCTTTGGAAAAATAACGACCTCTGCCTTGCTTGCATAATCTTCAAAGACAGCAAACGCCATTTTATCCCCTTTTTTAGTGGTAATTATCTTATGGCTTGTTAAAGTGCCGCAACAGATAACCATTGTCTCAGGAGGATGGGTAGCAGCGAGCTGGAATGATGAGGCCTTAATCCACTTTACATGCTGAGCGTAGGCATCAAGCGGCTGAGCGCTTACATAAAGACCGACCATCTCTTTTTCTTTTTCAAGTTTCTCTTTATCAGTCCACTCGGCAAGAGGCCGGAATGCATATGCGGTATCAGGCACATCTCCTGCGGCCGGTTCACCATCAAAGAGTCCGAGCTGGCCAGTTTTTTCGGCCTTCTGTTTTTCATGTGCAAGATCGATAATCTTTGAGAGCTCCGAGAATTTCTGTGCCCGATTACCAGGTAAGATGTCAAAGGCCCCAGCATAAATTAAGCTTTCGATAACCCGCTTATTGCAGGTGCGTAGATCGACCCGCTTACAAAATGAGAAAAGATCGGTAAATATTCCCTTTTTTCGCTCTTCGACGATCGCATGGAGTGCGGTGAGTCCTACGTTTTTAATGCCTTGTAATCCAAAACGAATGGCACCATCCGTGACCGAGAAATCGATTGAAGATTCGTTTATATCAGGAGGCAATACGGTAAGCCCCTGATCTCGTGCTTCATACACATATTGTGCCATCTGCTCGCCATGACTCGCTTCAAGGGAGATGAGACTCGCCATGAATTCTGCCGTGTAGTTTGCCTTTAAGTAGGCGGTCTGATAGGCAATAAGCGCATAGGCTGCAGAGTGTGACTTATTAAAACCATACCCTGCAAAATAGGCCATGAGATCGAAGAGCTCTTCAGCTTTTTTTCCATCAAATGAGCGTTTGGTTGCTTTATCGATAAAAATCGCTTTTTGCGCAGCCATCTCTTCTGCTTTCTTTTTCCCCATTGCACGGCGAAGAATGTCCGATTCACCCAGGCTATATCCTGCGATGGCCGAGGCGATTTTCATAACCTGCTCTTGATAGACAATTACCCCATAGGTTTCTTGAAGAATCGGCTCGAGTTCAGGGAAAATATACACAATTGGTTGTCGGCCGTGCTTTCGCTCTATAAAATCATCAACCATCCCTGATCCGAGGGGCCCTGGTCGATAGAGTGCGTTTACTGCAATGATATCCTCAAAGACTGCTGGTTGAAGGCGTCGCAAAACATCTTTCAATCCGCTTGATTCTAACTGGAATACCCCTGAGGTTTCACCTTTGCTGACAAGGATGTAGGTCTTTGCATCATCGAGTGGAATTTTTGTAATATCGATAGTAATGCCATGGTTCTTTCGTATAAGAGTAACCGTTCGTTGAATGAGTGTTAAATTCTTAAGTCCGAGAAAGTCCATTTTTAAAAATCCAAGACTTTCAAGCTCGGTCATCGCATATTGTGTTACCAGATCGGTTGAACGTGATGGAATGAATACGGGCAACACATCACTAATCGGCTCAGGAGAGATCACAATACCAGCAGCATGTTTGGATGCATGGCGCGTTACTCCTTCAAGGCGGCGAGCAATATCAAAAAGTTTTGTTACTTGGGGGTTCTGCTCAACGAGCTCTTTTAGTTTTGGCTCTTGTGCCAGGGCCTCATCGAGCGTAATTTTTAAAGTATCAGGAATGAGATTGGTAATTGCATTTGAGTCTTCGAAAGGAAAGCCCAGTGCCCGTGCTACGTCTTTAATAACCCCTTTTGCCATCATCGTTCCAAATGTAATAATTTGGCATACTTTATCATGGCCGTATTTATCTTTTACATACTGAATGACCGCATCGCGGCCTTGTATGCAAAAGTCGATATCGATATCAGGCATTGACACACGTTCTGGGTTGAGAAACCGCTCAAAAAGAAGATTGTATTTAATCGGATCGATATCGGTAATTTGCAATGACCAGGCCACAAGCGATCCTGCGGCCGATCCCCGACCAGGGCCGACGGGAATGTCCTGTTCTTTTGCCCAGCCGATAAAATCACTTACTACCAAGAAATAGCCAACAAAACCCATTTTTATTATGAGCGCTACTTCAAGCTCCAGCCGTTCACGATACTGAGGTGCAAGAGCTCTTTCGATCCTGCCATCATCGAAAAGCTTCTCAAGCCCTTTCCGACATATCTCACTAAAATAGCTCTCTTCGGTATAGCTCTCAGGGAGCTTAAACTGTGGAAAGAAGAGCTTACCCGTTAAGAATGAAAAATTACACCGATCAGCGATAACGCCACTATTCCAGACTGCATCTTCATGGCCAGAGAATATCGCAAGCATCTCATCTGCCGTACGCATATGAACCCGGCAGTCACCAAACGTAAAACGATCAGGGTCGGTAATTTTATGCTGCGTTTGAATGGAGAGCATGACTTCATGTGCTTCTCGATCGTCTGGATTGGTATAGTGGCAGTCGCCTGCGGCTACGAGCGGAACCCCTTTGCGGGCGCTGATCTCAAAGAGCTTGCTATTGAGAAGCTTCTGCTCATACTGCTCATCAGGCTGCACTTCAAGATAGAATCGTTCAGGACCAAACACGCGCAAAAACCAGTCGATCCGACTTTCTGCTTCGATATAGCGATCTTGCATCAGGAGGGAAGGGATATGGCCACCCAGGCAGGCAGATGTTGCGATCAACCCTTCACTGTAAGTTTCAAGAGCTGCATAGTCGATGCGAGGCTTGAAATAGAAGCCTTCCTGAAATGAGTAGGCAATGAGTTTGCAGAGGTTCTTATAGCCTTGCTCGTTCTCAACCAATAAAATAAGGTGATTATATTTATTATCAACCGTCTTTTGCTTCACATCTTCGGCAAAATAAGCTTCCATGCCAAGGATGGGCTTTATGCCAGCTTTCTTTGCCATCTGAAAGAACTTCACTGCTCCGAAAATGTTGCCGTGATCGGTTATGGCAAGCGATTTGATCTGGTGCTTTTTGCCAAAACCGATGAGCGACTCGAGGGTAATGGCACCATCAAGCAATGAGTATTCGGTATGCAGATGTAAGTGTGTGAAATGCTTGTCGGCCATGCTGGACTTTCAATCGAAATTCTTCTATGGGGCTTGATTATATGACTTAGTATACCCTAGTTATGAGAAGATTCCCACGAAAAAATTTTCGGGCGCGATATTCGTAACCTGCGACAAGGCTTTCATAAGAAAATAGACGGCTGTTTTAAAAAATTTATGAGAGACGGACGCCAGGCAACAAATTTATATGTCGCCGATAATCAACTACAACTTCTCTCAAAATTTTTTTATACAGCGCCGTTAAATAATGCGGAAGTTTCATTCTTTCAGATTCAGAAATAACTCATTAAATCAACTCAATGAGACAGGCTTAAGGAAAAAGAAAATGTGTTTTTTTAGTTTCGGCGACATATAGAGATCTTATAGGTCGCCGATAATTGTCCCCCAAATTATGAGATCTCCAAGAATAGCCGCCGATAATCTCCTTAAATGCGAGGGTTTTCAGAAATCTTAGATTTGCGATCAGGTCGTCATATCAGAAATGTCTGCCTGCCAGCTAAAATTCCCGTTTTGAATTTCGGCGACTTATAGTAATTCTATATGTCGCCGAAAATTCTCCTTGACTTTCCTTGCTTGCTACATATATAATGAGGCATATAAACGAGGATGTTAACATGATAATTGGAAGAAAAAGAGAACAAGAAAAGCTTGAACGGGTTTATTCGTCTCAGAAAGCTCAATTCATAACCATATATGGCAGAAGAAGAATTGGAAAAACTTTTCTCATTAAGGAGTTTTTTAAGAAGAAAAAATGCCATTTCTTCTATGCCTCTGGCGTGCAGCATGGAAGTCTTCAAGAACAGTTGGCACAGTTCAACCTCGGACTTTCAGAAGCTTTTCATGGCGGATCATCATTACAAACTCTCAAAAACTGGCCTGAGGCGTTTAAAGAGCTGCATTCTAAAATCGTCGAAATCAAGGGCAAAGTGGTAATATTTCTTGACGAACTACCCTGGATGGCGTCCAGAAAATCTAAATTGATGCGACAAATCGATATTTACTGGAATCGTTATTGGTTCGCCATGCCCAATGTGATATTTATCGCATGCGGTTCATCAGCATCATGGCTCATACAGAAAATAATCTACAACAAGGGAGGGCTTCATAATCGCACGACCCTTGAAATCGAACTGCACCCGTTCAGTTTAAAAGAAACGCAAGAATATCTCGCAAGCAAACAAATAAAATTAAGCAATAAGCATATTGGATCACTCTACATGGCTATTGGTGGCATTCCCTATTACTTAGACTATGTTGAGCCAAGACTCACTGCACAGCAAAACATTCAAAATCTTTTTTTTAACTACGACTCTGCGCTTAATAAAGAGTTTGATAAACTATTCGATTCACTTTTCGATAGCGCCGATGCTTACAAGGAGCTGGTAAAGGTCATTGCGAAGAAAAAAGAAGGGATGGGTAGATCCGAGATTGAGCTCATGACTAAGCTCTCTTCAGGAGGAGGATATCTTACAAAACGCTTAAAAGATCTTTGTGCAACGGGGTTTATTCAAGAATTCATTCCTTGGGGCAAAACACGGGGTGAGTATTTCAAAGTAATTGATGAATTTTCTCTCTTTTATGTGCAGTGGCTCGAGCCTCATAAACAAGCAACATTTACCGATGATTATTGGATAATAAAAAGCAAGTCGTCGGCATATAATACCTGGGCGGGCTACGCTTTTGAGGCACTTTGTCGGAAACATATATTGCAGATCACGCGTGCTCTCAAGATAAAGGCTGCTGGCCCTATTGGAGCATGGAGATTCATGCCAAAAGAAGACCATCAAAAAGGAGCACAAATAGATCTTATTATCGATAGGGTTGATGATGCACTTACCTTAGTAGAAATTAAATACTCAGACTCCCCTTTCATTATAGACAAACAGTACGCTGCAGTTCTCAATCAAAAAATAGATGTTTTTAAAAACCAAGCAAAGCCATGCAAAGAGCTTTTTCTTGCTATCGTTGCAGCCAATGGCATTAAAAAAACTATCTATTCTGAAGAAATGGTGTCCGGTGTCGTAACGCTCGAAGATTTGTTTAAAGATTAAGCTCTTTGGTTATTTTACCCGATGGATGTAATAATTTTCTTCCATCTTCTCCTGGTAAAATGTCCCACGAGCAATCGATCATGCTTACTATGAAGTGCGCAAGCACTAGGCAGAAAATTCGTTTGCGGCAGATTTTGAGGATCTAGCGTACAATTAGACTATATTTTGTGCTTGCTCTCTGGCTTTTTCAAGCTCTACTTTTATCGCAATTGCGAGACTGCTAATTTGTGCATCAGAGCATTTTGAGGCAATCGTGTTTGTTTCCCGAAAGAGCTCCTGGAGTGTAAAATCGAGCTTCTTTCCGGTTTCAATGTCAGGAGAGCTGATAATAGCGCTGAAACTTTTAATGTGGGTTTTGAACCGCACAATCTCTTCATGAATATCGAGTCTATCGAGCTGCTGGGATATCGCACTCAGCTGAGTTTCCGTTATTGGTTGTTCAGAGGTGCCTGGAACGGCCGTTGCAAGTGTTGCAAGCAACTGCGCTTTTTTTTGTTCCATGACTACTTTTGCGCGTGGCTCGATCTCATCTAAGTATTTCCTCATCGCTGCAACACGATTTTCTAAATCTTTCTCGAGCGCCTTGCCCTCTTGAGCGCGTACGCGATTGACTTCATCAACAAGATCGTCGATGGCTGCAACTATGCGGTCAGTGATCTGTTTATCGAGCGGCGTTTCTACGGTTTCGAAAATGTTTGAAAGTGGAATAAGGCTTCCTATAGTAATGTCACCAGCAAGAGCGCATTCCTTCTTAATTTTTTCAAGCGCCTGAACATAGCTTGCTGCGGTTGAGAGCGCCGGCTGAATTGATCCAGTTAGCGCGGAGGGATTGCTCAGATGGATCGAGAGTTGTACCGTACCCCGATGCAGTTTCTCCTTGAACCTTTTTAAGAGCTCCGTTTCGAGGAATGAGAGGCTATAGGGCATCTTGCACGTGAGCTCGAAATAGCGAGAGTTTAACGTTTTTAAGGAGAGAGCAAGATGCAGCGGCTCCTTTTGGTCAGGCTTTTGGATGTTTAAAAGTGTTGAGCTAAAGCCCGTCATGCTGATAATCATGGAGTGATCCTCGTAAAAGATTGCAAAGCGGTTGGTTGAACCGGGCTGGCTTAGCCAATATTTGTATAGACGTTCTGTACGTCTTCCAGCTCTTCAAGAGCGGTAAGGAATTCGTATACCTTCTCTTCAGACTGTTCGTCGAGATCAAGAACGTTTTTCGGTACCCATTCGATTTCTGCGCTCTCTACATTAATATTCTGTTCGGTGAGTGCCGCTTTAACCGCGTCCGTATTCTTAACGTCACAGGTGATGACGAATGTCCCATCTTCTTGATAAACATCTTTTATGTCATGCGCAAGAAGTTTATCGATGAGATCATCTTCGGTAAGCCCCTGGGCAGGAACTCTTATAACGCCCAATTTATCAAACATCCAGCTTACCGCACCATTTTCTGCCATGGTGCCACCTTTTCTGACGCATACCGCGCGAAGCTCCGCAATGGCTCTATTTTTATTATCGGTAAGCACTTCGATCAGTACGCCGCTGTTTGCTGGTCCATACCCTTCGTAGAGGTAGCGCTCATAGCTCACACCGGGTAATTCGCCTGTTCCTCGTTTAATAGCGCGCTGGCTATTTTCGAGCGGCATATTAACTTCTTTTGCTTTATCTAGCAATAGCCGCAAGCGGGGATTGGCATCCGGATCGCCGCCGCCAAGCCGTGCAGCAACGGTAATTTCCTTAATGAGCTTGGTAAAAGACTTACCGCGCTTTGCATCTTCTTTAGCTTTCTTATGTTTAATCGTAGACCATTTAGAGTGACCAGACATCGTTTTTCCTCTTATACCTGGAGTTGTCCAAGAAACTTTGCTTGTACATAGGCTACCTTTTTTGAAGGAATCTGTCGACCGCGAGATGTTTTTTCAAGAAACCCAGCTCGTATGAGATATGGCTCATAGACGTCCTCGAGGGTATCGACGTCTTCACCCAAAATCGATGCGATCGTCTCAATCCCTGCGGGGCCTCCATTAAAGCGATCCAAGAGAATCTGTAAAATGCGATGATCGATGCTACTCAATCCTTCTTCATCGATCGAAAGAAAGGTGAGTGCTTGTCGTACAAAATCTTCGGTGACTATTTCTCTTTTTACGAGCGCGAAGTCGCGCACTCGCCTAACAATTTTTTTCGCTATACGGGGAGTTCCTCGTGAGGCGTGTGCGATCATGAGCGCCGCTGCCGGTGGCATACTTAGCCCGAGAAATTGCGCATTTTGAAGAACGATTGCAGCAAGATCCTCTGGCGCGTAGAAATCGAGTCGTTCAGTTATACCAAATCTGCTTCGCAGGGGCGCTGAGAGCATTCCTGCTTTGGTGGTTGCTCCAATAAGGGTGAATGGATTGAGCGGCAAATTAATCGATTGTGCGCCGGCTCCTTGCCCCATAATAACATCCACACGAAATTGCTCCATAGCGGTATAGAGAACCTCTTCAACGGCCGTGGGTAGACGATGTATTTCATCGATAAAAAGAATGGAGCGCGCCTCGAGTGATGTGAGCAATGCAACAAGATCTCCCGTTCGTTCAACCATAGGACCTGAGACGATTTTTATCGATACTTGCATGACATGAGCCATAATCTGAGCAAGAGTCGTCTTTCCAAGCCCGGGAGGTCCAAAAAGCAAGAGATGATCGAGCGGTTCCTTACGCATATGCGCTGCTGTTGTATAGACGTACAGCTTTTCTTTCAGCTCTTTTTGACCAAGGTAGTGCTCAAACGTCTTTGGATGAAAATCGAGCTGCTTTTCATCCGGCGTTTCCGGGCCCTGTAAGAGGGTAATAGGAATTTGTGAAATCATAAGAACTCTATTTCTCGTGTTAAAAAGACCCTTTTAGTATAGCATGTACAAAAATTAGCGGTACCCATTTCTATGCCGGTGATGAAGCTTACTTCTGATTGTAGTATACTTTAAACAAACGCGATTTGGCTCATATGTCTGGGGGCAACCTCATGAAGACAGCGATCTTGATGTCTTAATTGTCATCGATAAATACAATAAAGATCCATATTTTACCGTTGTCGATGGTCATAAGGCTCTGAGAGGTCTTAATATCTCAAAGGACTTGTTTGTGATGTCTCGTGAGGAATTTGATAAATGTTCTGAAAAGTCTCTTCAGTTTTTCCACGAGATAAAGACCAAGGTAAAGAAATTTATGCCAGAGCATGAAATATGGCTTTCTTTTGCAGAAGGTGACTTGAAGGCTGCAAAACAACTCATTCAAGATTTCGGTAGAAAAGTCCGAAATTATCTACTGGTTCGTTAAAAACAGAATATCCTGAGCTGTTTAGGCAACTATCATCTTAATGATTGGAATTGTTAGGAGCTCAGACGAGTTCTTTGGTAGATATGCTCAGATTGGACCAAAACTTAACTGACTTTGTGTCTTTCAGAAACCCTTTTTCAGCAGGCCATTTGCGCCGACAGAACAGAGCGAAGAGCGCTGACACAAATCTTGGCTCACACAAGTACAAGGATGGGCGGGGAAGGGAATGAAGACAGTTTTTGTAAAAACATCCCCCCATCTTTTACGAATTTTTGTAAAAACACCCCCTGTGCTTTTACAAAAATTACAAAAAATAGGGGGGTATTTGTTGACATGCAAACGCGGTTTTGATAGGATTACCAAAGAATTTTTAAAGGCAGTCAAAAGAATAAAGGGAACTATGGATAGGACAAGTTTGGTCTTTCTAAAAAAATGGCTTGTAATGCCGCAAAGAAAACCCCTTGTGATTCGCGGCGCGCGCCAAGTTGGTAAAACTTGGTTGGTGAGGCGTTTCGCGGAACTTGAAGGCAAGAATTTGGTTGAAATTAATCTTGAAAAAAATCCCCAACTTGCCGAACTCTTCGACTCTAATAATCCTCCCGAGATTATAGAGAAACTGGCAAGGCGCTTGCGAATTGAAATTAATTCTGAGCAATCGATACTTTTTATTGATGAAATTCAAGAAAAACCTGCTTTGTATGGGAAACTGCGTTGGTTTGCCGAAGACATGCCCGAATTGCCTGTGATTGCTGCGGGTTCCCTTTTAGAGTTTCTGTTCTCTGATAAAAATGTTCGTATACCAGTTGGTCGCATAGGATATTTGTATCTTGAGCCAATGTCTTTTATGGAGTATCTGCAAGCGAATGGAAGCAAAGGGCTGGTGGATGAGATTCAAGAATATACGTGGGATAAAGAAATTCATCCCGTTATACATGCGGAGATAATCAAGTATTGTAAAGAATATATTTATGTCGGGGGAATGCCAGCGGCAGTGAGTAGCTGGATTAATTATCGATCAATAGATGATTTGCATACAATCAAAAATGGCATAATTGCTTCTTATCGTGATGATTTTAGAAGATATGGTGCGCGCATGGACCCAGAAGTATTAGATATGGTTCTGGGTACGGTACCAAAAGAGTTAACTGAAAAGTTTGTATACTCAAAAGTAGATGAGCACCTGAGATTTGAGACGATCAAGAAGGCATTTAGTTTACTGTGCAAGGCAAGAATAATTCATAAAATTATCCATACAGGAGCCAATGGGATTCCTCTAAAAGCGGAAAGTAATGAGAAATTTTTTAAAGCGATTGTGCTCGACGTTGGACTATGTTCCTCCCTCTTAGGGCTTTCCCTAGATAATTTGGAACATATTACTGAAATAGAACTTGTTAACAAAGGCGGGATTGCTGAGCAACTCGCCGGGCAGCTTCTTCGCACTATCGATAAATCGTATATTGATCCTCAACTTTATTATTGGTTTCGTCCAGAAAAAGGCGCTAGCGCAGAAGTTGATTATGTGATTGCTCACGACTCAACCGTTGTTCCCGTCGAAGTTAAAGCAGGTAGCAGTGGATTATTAAGGTCTCTTCATTTTTTTATGGAAGAAAAAAAACTCAAAAGGGCGGTTCGCATTAGTTCAGGGCCACCTCAGAGGACAGTGATTAAGGTTAAAAGCATTAAGCATAATGGCGAAATAATCTATGATTTACTGTCTATGCCATTTTACATGGTAAGCGAACTGCATCGTCTCGTAAAAGAATCTGGCGAGTAGCTAATATCTTCCAGCAGGAGATTTAATACCTCAGCCCAGGCAAAAGACAGAGTTGTTTAATTTGTCTACTAGACGAGTTCTTTAGTCGATAAACTTAAATAAAAGCGCCGCATGGCGATACTATTAAACCAACCAAGGCTGGCAAAGCTCATCCAGAGATTGCTCACCCCATAACTAATAAAGGGCAGGGGAATGCCAACAATGGGCATGAGTCCCATAACCATGCTCATATTAATGATCGTCGAAAGAACAATGTGAATGATAAGCCCGGTGGCAAGAAGCTGGGCGAAGAAGTTTTTAATCGTGGCAATGACCATAAAGAATCTTAAAAAGAGAATGCTATACAAGAGAATCATAATCAAAGCCCCCAAAAACCCCCATTCTTCACAGATGACAGCAAAAATAAAGTCATTTCTCTTTTCGGGCAAAAAGCTCAGCTGATTCTGCGTGCCGTTAAGAAAGCCTTTCCCGGCGAGCCCGCCAGAGCCAATTGCAATGCGCGATTGCTCAATCTGATAGCGCTCCTTTCTACTATCGCCCGATCCTAAAAAGACGAGTACCCGCTTTTGTTGGTAAGGCTTCATCATCTTCCAAAGAACGGGTGCTGCAACGGTGCATACTATCAATCCTGCAATAAGATATTTTTTATTGAGACCGGCCAGCCAGAGCAGGATAATCCCCGAGAAAAGCATGATGAGTGCGGTGCCCAGATCAGGCTGTTTAACGATCAGTATGAAGCTCAGGCCAAGTATTGCGATAATGGGTATAAAAGTTGCCAGGGTTGGTTTGCCAACGTAGGTTTCTTCAGTAAATAAGTAATAGCTAAAAAACGGAGGAAAGAAAAGCTTGGCAAGCTCCGAAGGTTGGAATTTTATGATGCCAAGATCGATCCATCTCTGTGCACCCATGCCCATTGAGCCCTTTATCATGGTTAGTAGGAGCAGCCCAATCGTTGCAAAATAGAGAAAGTATCCTGCCCGTTCAAGAGCGCGATAATCGAGCGAACAGTAGATGACGTAAATGATAATGCCCGAGAGTACGCCAAAAAGCTGCTTTTTAAAGAAAAGAGAATAGTGAAGATCTGGCGTATATGTGGCGCTAAAAACAGATAAGAGGCCCAAGCTGGCAAGAAGCAACATAACGATGAAACTTATCCAATCAAAAGCGAGAAGATAACGTTTATCAATGAGCCACATTGTTGATTCCAGCAGAGCCACACGTTTTCGGGGCCGTGATAATCGAAACTGACGAATATAGTATGTATCGTGATGTACGAAGAGCACATCGTGAATAACTGGTCGGGGCGGCCAGACTCGAACTGACAACCCCTCGCTCCCAAAGCGAGTGCGCTACCAATTGCGCCACGCCCCGACATAAGTGATATGTAGTTTACACATTTCGCCCAGATAAAGCAAAAAATTTCACTTTTTTTGGGGTGAATGGTGGGACTTGAACCCACGGCCCTCAGAGCCACAATCTGATGCTCTACCAACTGAGCTACATCCACCATATAGATTCTAGTATAGGAAATTTTAAGAAAACTAGCAAAGCGTGGGTTTGAGGTTTTTTATCATCGTCTTATAAGCTGATTCGATGATTGCAAGCACTTTGTGCACAGTTTTAGAAAAGAACTTGGCGTGGGCATAGCACATACTTTTTGTTTCTTGATAACATCTGGCTTCTTCCGCTTCATTCCTTGGTCTAAAGCGCTCTACACGTTTTGCAAGCTGTGTCCGTTCAAAAGTATCTTTTGTTTGAGACCAGCACTGAATGAGCTCTCCATAATATTTATTACGCGCACGAAATGCTTCTTCAATTAACTCACGGGATGCATCGGCAGGGATAACAAGGATATCGTGTGCACTCAAAAGTTTTACTTTCTTGCCATCAACAAAGGTCCATATATCTTCAAAAGGTTCGGTTCTTTTTGTCGGGGTATTTCCTTGCGACTGCTCTGACGGACTTTTTTGGGTTTCAGGCGTTCCCGATGCAATAAGATGAGATAAGTGCTCATAAGAAAACTGCCTCGAAAGAGCATTTAAATCATAAATGTAGAAGTGGTCGTTGGCATCCCATGCATAGAAGCAGCTTCCAGGCCTTAAGAATCCGCAATGCATAAGATTTACGCTTTTTAGAATAACAACTGATTCTTGTGTTTCCATGTTTACGAGCAAGAGGTTTCGCAATTGAAAGTCTGCCTCGTTCACCATTGTGGGTTGAGGAAGAGCAGCCCATTCTTGACATTTTTTGCTGCTTTCAACTATAATAAGGCAATAGGTACCGTCGTGACTGAGCGCAACTTTTTCCGCGCGTTTTCCTTCAATGGTTACCGCTGTAAGAGCGTCTTCTGGAAAACTGCCCAGTTTTGCCAAATCTATGCGTTTAAGAAGGTTGTTTCCATAGCACGCAAGGAATCGTCCATCTGGCGTGAGGGTCCAACAAGTATTAACATACTGTCCTTCGTATGTTTTTGAAAGAAAGCCGGATGTAATGTACTGTAATAAATCAGTATAATGTCTGCCAAATGGCGATAACACCCCTTGCGCCCGCGCGAGCGATTCCCCACTAAAAATCTCGAATATGCAGGTATCTCTGAGGTTGGCGCCATTAGGGACAGGAATTTCTTGAATAGCCCAATCCGGAAAAATCCAGAATAAATCCTTATCTGGGTTTTCACGATGCACTTTTTCTAGTTCCGGGTCATCCTTTCGGCTAACTCTTAGAACTTTTCCATCATAAATAATGCAGAACATGTCAAAGGGATGTTGCTCGGTTCTTCTTTCGAAATCGCTGCGCGAGATTCCCGTCGATGAAGCCTTGCTTGCAGCGAGGTCATACATCATAATATCATCATCGAGGGTAAAAATAAGGTACGAAAAGTCAGATGTTAGGGTAGTAGGACCGACCCCGTGAAGTACCAACTGAATCCCGGCCGAGTTAAGCAAATAAAGATAGAACTCAGTTTCACTCTTTGCCAATATATAGTTACCTCGGGGGTCCGTTATGAGTTGAGGCATACAGGGGAGGGATCGCACAGTGCAACAGGTCTCTCTAAAATTCTTATAAAGCATCACCGCATGCTGCAGATGGAGCGTTTCGTGCAAAGCATCCTGTAGATCGGCGCACATATCGGTTTCTGGTATCAATTTTTCTGCATGAAGTGTCTCTATACAAAGAGATTGAAGAGAGCGGGGACTTTGTCTAACAGTGTGGCCTATTTCCTTGAGGGATGTAAGCACGCCTTCTCTTGTCTTGCGAAATTTTCTTTCCTCATTGGTTTTTCCCAAAGGTGCATACCGCCGCGCCATAACTCTTTGATCCATGGGATAGAGGGATGGCGAATGCAAGGCTAAAGCCATCAATAGTACAAAAACATATGGATTCTTATTTTTAATTTTGGATTGCTTTACGTTCATATCGACCTCTTAGTTAAGGAACTGAACCTAATTTAGAACGGCTCTATGGGTTTGTAAAGCATTATTTTCAATAAGTATATTCTTCTATGTCTTTTGTGCTACGTGATAGTTTGGAATCAATTTATTATTGTTTTTTCTTTAGGCAAATATGGGCTAAGTTTCTTACGGAATTTCCAACATTTTTAACGTGATGTTAGGTTGACCTGAAGTGCGTTTCTAAGCTCATGCATGGTCTGTTCGTTTTCTATTTGACCGTTTGTCGATTGCAGGGTTGCTGCTTGTTCTGGTGTACCGCCAGATGGCATACGTCAAGAAGGTAGATGATAGTGGTATGGCAGTGCTTGAACGGCATACCGAAGGATCTTATTACAATGAGAACAAGCTTGATGGCTACTTAATCCTTTCACTTAGAGGCTAGCAGCTGGACTTTATAGAGCTTTAACAGCGTTCCATAAAAAATAAGTGAAGAAAAAGTTACTGTAACAAACCACGACCTGTTTCAGATGTTCACTTAGTAACGAAACAGAGAACTCATGCAAAATGGATCAAAGCCAAAAAAACATTGCTGATTGGCTATTGAGTTATAAGCTAAATAATAAGAATACTAGGAAAATCGTTCAGGGTAGGCCTATGTTCATTTCAAGAGTGAGGGCCTTCATTTTGAAATCTCTCATTCGTTCAATTGCTTCGATATTAGTAATTGCCATTTGATGCGCTGCATCAAGAAGATCTAGTAAAGCAGTACCATATTGTTTGATTTCTGGCTCCGCTGCGATTTTGGCAAGCAAAGCTTCTTTTTGCGACTTCCAAGCATTATTAATAGTTTCTCTGGGTGCATCTTCAGATATTTCAAGAAAATGGTGAGGCTCTGGTGTAAAGCCTTTTTTTATCGCCGTGAGAGCTTGAGGAAATGCTAAAAGGGGATTTCTTGAAATCGGCGTCGTTTTCTCAGTCTCATCAGGCTTTGGCTGCTGAGATAGCAAGAAAAGCCAATTTTGCAGAGCATCCTTGATGACATTTGTGGCCTCTCTTACCAGATCTTTTTTTTCAAGTTGTTCGCCCTCTAGCTGTTTTCTTTTTATGAGCATAGCTTTATATGCTGCTTCAAGAATTGATAACCTTTGCTCCAGCCCCTTGGTATGCCATGTATCGATCTCTTTCAACTTGCGATGAAGCTTAATTCTATCATGAGCAAAACCTTCACATTTTTCTTTCGCATATCGAGCATACTGCTTTACGTATGGGCTTATATTAACATCGATCCAAGACGCTCTCTTTTTGCTAAACCATGTTTCGCTTGCATTATGCCATTGTTCTTTAATTGAGGAGTAAGCCGCTTTTATTTCGTCTACAGATGCGTCATCACCAAGATTGAGAAAATCGCATGCATGAACAAATCGTTCTTTTTCGCCGCTGATTAACGGTATTCGCGCTATGTCTTCAATAGGCAGATTAGTATGTTGATCATTTACCTCCAAAGCCCCTGTTAAATTTGTAGCTACGCAACCGATACTTTCTAGACATTGATCATATAATAATTTTGCTCCATGATCTGCCAGAGTATTGCCATTACATCGTAAAGATCTTTCTAAAGTAACTAATTTAGTCAGCTGAGAGCATGATAACAGTGAAGATATATTTCTTAAATCGTATATCATGAAATTGTCAGGGGCTTCCCATACGAAAAAGCAGTCTGCGGACCGGATGAAACCAAATGTTATTATTGCAGATCGTTTTGAAATGCTTAGATATCTACCTGTAGTAATTTCTAAAAGTATGAGCACACTACGCATAAAGCTGCTTTGAGGTGGTCTTTTGTTCTCGGGAAGAGCATACCATCTTTCATCGGTCTTTCTGCTGCACATAAGAGCTAGACAAAATGCCCCATCATCACTAATGGCCAATTTCTCTATCCAGTCAAATTCTAGAGGAGGTCCGTAAATTAGCCCTTCAGGAGCATCAAGCTTTTCTAAATCTACTCTCATTATACGCTTCTCAATGGATCCTAAAAAGAACCTGCCATTTTGAGAGCTTATGCAAGCACTTCCAAGACCTCCTTTTTCCGGGTTGCAAATCCAATTTTCAACAATACAACGTATGACTTCTGAGTAATTTGATTGCTTAGTGGATATAGGTACTTCGCAATGTAAAAACAATAAAGGAACGGTTATATTATGTGTATGAGTTATCCATTGTATCTCAGATGCGCGATATCCGTTTGGATACCATTGGGGAGGTGCGGGAAATCGAAAAGTCCTATCTTTTAGCTTTTTATTACCTTCGGCTACGAAGAAATATGGATCGTTGAGTTTTTTGCCGTCGAGACTCTCTTTTTGTTTTTCGGCTTGAACTTCTTGCAGTAAGACGGATCCTTTAGAGTCGATTAACAGTAAATACTTGTACTCATTATTTAACTGTCGCTCAAACGCATCTCTCATAACTCCCGTTGATTCTGTGGTTCTTTTTGATACGTCAAATTTAAAAATTTCGCTATTTTCATTAAACAGCAGGAATGAAAAATCTGACGCTATCATAAAAGCACCAGTTTTATGAAGAAGCAGATCAGCACCCGACCCTGATAGTTCATACAGAAAAAACTCCGCATCTTCACCTGGTAAGACATATTTGCCTTCTTTATATGCTAACATATATTTTCCAGCGCGGTCTATCTTTGCATGCGGCATAAAAGGGAGGGATTGTTTTTTGCTGCAGCTATTTCCAAAAATTTTATGTAATGACAAAGCATTTTCTTGTAACAAGGGTACATGCATAACTTGGACAACTACTTCTTTAAGGTCTTGACTGAGTTTGGCTTCATTTTCATGCGATAGAATTTGTTTCGCTGCGTGGGCACTTAACGTCTTAAGAGAGGGAACTGCTGAAATTTCGGGTGAATCAGGTGAAATATAACCAATATTCGCCAGGCATTTTTTTACACCCTCGAGTGTTTTGAGCGTTTCGACCGACCTCATGATATCAGCATCCATTGCTTGTAGAGATTGTGATAGCAGGAAAAAAAATATTCCTACGTACAGAACTTGAGAGTAATTGTGTTTGTTTACATAATTCTTAGGATTCATAGCAGATCTCCCATATTTTACTAACTGGGCTTAAATATATCGGATGCGCAATGAAAGTAAAGCCTTTGCGAATAATGCTAAAAAAAAACAGTTCCCGTTATCGAGAGTTGTTTTTCAATAATTAATATAATTGTTAGCAAACCAATTTTTTTCTTTTTTCGAGATAAAGTTTCGATATTTAACTGTAATATGAGTTTGGCACGTGCTTGTTCCAGCATATCGAATATTTGAGCTATTGTGCTCGCAGCAGGAGATCCTGCGACATGCTTTTTCTTTATGCTTTCCCACATTTCTGCCTGATCATAAATGGGATAGAACAATTAACTATAGTGTTGTTAATATTTCATCTCAAGAATAAAGAGCTTTGCGGCAAAAGCACAGAGTGTCTGAGGTACTTCCGCATGCCAGCAAGCGGAATCAGATAATGTGGCATCCCCATTCTCCTCACGGTTGCGCATAGTTTGGATTTTTGTCTTCCTGTATTCTTGCATTGCTTTCCATTGGTGCATCGATTGAGTTTCATCAGTAAGTGTATAATAGGCTGAATCAAGAAGACCAATGACCTCGGCCTCGTAGACTGCGAGAGCAGGTTCGGATTCGATCTTACTTGCCCACGCTGCTCTTACTGTTTTCCAAGCCACATGAACTGTTTCCTGCGGCGCATTGCATGATACCTCTAAAAAATCACTTGGGAATGGGCTCACTCCATTCTTAATTTTTGCAAAGGCTGACGGAAAGGCGGTAAGTGGACTGAGCGGTCGCTCTGGGATTGAAGTCATAAAATGCGTTTCCTGTTTTTCATGAGAGCCAAATCCCCTGAGCCACTTTGCGAGGCTATTCTGTATATTTTTTTTCTGTAAATCTTGAGGTCCATCGGGCAGGGGTTTTGCAGCTACGGACTGTTGATTGGCTTCATCTGCTTTCATAAGCATCGCTCTATAAGCCCTCTCAAGCCTAATAATTCTATCTTCTAGGCCGCTTGTCCAATGATTATCCGTGCTAAGTACTCGTTCGCGATGTGTTTCTCTTATGTGGTCAAGTTCATAATTTGTGCCTTCAATGGTATATTTTGCTTTTTTTCTGAAAACTTCTATATAAGCCTTGCCGCTTTTTTCAACGTATGCTTGCCTTCCTGTTCTAAACCAGCTATCTCTTAATAAAAACCATTTCTCTTTTCTTGCGGAAAACGCTCTTTCAACTTCTTCTGGCGAGGCATTTGCAGGTATCCCCAAAACATCATGGGCATCAAACTCACAAACTTTTTCGTCTACTACACAGCTAAATGGAGAAAATTTCTTAACGGGCGCGGCTTCTTGTTCTAACTCGAGGTCTCCAGTTCTTGCGGTTGCCGCTTTAAGGCATTCTTGGTATGTGCATTGATCAGGAGTGAGGGGCTTACGCCCATTGGTTTTCAAAATCGCCTCTAATTCTACTAATTTCGATAGTTCCTTGAAAGTTAGCGCCTGACATATATTTTTTAAATCATACACCTCAAAATTACCAGGAGCATGCCATACATAAAAACAATCTCCAGATCGAATAAACCCAAAACTCATGATAGCTGGCTTTCTTAGGATGACAACAGACTCTTCCGTTTCCAGATCGATGAGAAATAGTTCTTTTTTTCTGAAGCACTCATGCGGAGGTTTTTGGGATTCAGGCATTGCCAGGAGCGCTCTTTTTTTGTACGATTTTTTTTTGGAAATTTCTAATAGCGCCAGACAATATCGTCCATCAGGGCTGATTTCTAGGTTTTTTACGTTACCGCAAGGGATTTTACAGTACTTTATTGTTTCTCCAACGCCTAATTTTTCGAGATCGACGCGTATCAGTTTACCTATTCTATCGGTTTCTCCAAGAAGGTATTTGTTATTGTGTGTCAATGCACAGTGTTTCAGATGATCGCGTTGATTCCATGTTAGAAATCTTCCAACAATCGTGCCAATAATATTGGGATATTCTCTCAAAAGGGGAGATATTTCCGGCAGTGATCCAAGTTCTGCGCAAAAAAGCAGGATTTGAGGATGGCGACAGAATTGCAGTTGAAACAGTGATTTAAATTCGCCTTTGCGGTATCCATGTGGAATCGATGGTGGGAAAAATGGGGGGATCTTGAGGTGATCTACAAAGTGAGGTGGTTTAGCGAAATAAAGGAAGCAACGAGGGTTCCGTAGCTTTGAATCGATTTCATTGGGATTCTCTCTTTCTTCAAGAATCGCTTTTCCATTCGCATCAATTAAAAAACAACCTTTTTTTTCTAACATCGAAGTTGTGATTTCTGTTGGGTTTATTTCACGCGTGTTTACATTGAAGCCCATAATTTGCCCATTTTCTTCGAAAAAAATGAAAGAAAAGTCTGATGTCAAGGTAAAGAATCCGCTTTTATTAAGGAGCGGCTGGGCTCCGGTTTCGGTAAGTAAATAAAGCCAAAATTCTCTCTCGCCTTCAGAATTCGAGCTATTGCCTTCTTTATAAGCGAGCATGTATTTACCTGTGCGATCCTTAAGCACTTTGGGCATAAAGGGGAGTGTCTGTTTTTTGCCACAGGCAGCCCCAAAAATTTTGTGAAAAAATAGAGCATGAGACCTGAGAAGCGGCGTATGAATGCTCTCAACAAGGACTTCTCTTACAGGGTCGGTGAGGGCTCCCTCGTTGTACGTCACTTGCTTTACTGACTTGTCATTACTAACGGCATCTTTTTTTTCGCATAGCGTCTGTTTTACTGCTCTTGCGCAAAGGGTTTGTAGCGTGGGAACCGATGAATCTAAAGTCGCTGTGCAGTGATGCCCGATATTACTAAGACACAGTTTTAGTTCCTCTACTGTTCTAATATCGGGTGCTGTTATAATCTGAAAGAAGAGTTCACGTTCAGCCTCATTCATAGCTGCTATTTCAGCATCAGTTATAATGTCCATTGGATGTAATAAAAAAACTTGCAGAGAGGCGATGGTTATCGATGCGAGAATATAGGTTGTGTGCGCAAGCGTCATGGCGATCTCCAATTATGCGAGTTCAGGCATTAAGAGTGCCTGCTTTACTACTGTGCATCAACCGGTATCCTATATCAACTTGCTAGGGATGTAAAGTTTGGTTTGATCGTTTGCTTTATCAGCTCTCATTGTGCAAAAAAAAGCAGAAGTTTTTTTGCCTTCTGCTTGAGTGATTCGTTTGTTGAAATTCGAAATGTGGTTACTTATGTCTTTGGGATTATTTTTTCTAAAACGCCAGTGATGTGGCTGCGCGCCGTTTGCAATTCGCCCAAAACTCCATCAATATAATTGGCTTCTGCAGATCCTTGAGGATAACTTTTCGATGCGTGATCCCAGACGTCAGTATGTGATTTGTATGCGAGAGCTAGAGATAGCCAAATAGATTTAGCGGTCATAGGCTTTTCTTCTCTTTTGTATTCTTCAATGAGTTCAGGAAGCCCCAAAACATAGTGATCAGGAAATTTTGCAACAGGATCGACTCTACGTAAGTCCCTCACACCCGGGAAAGCATCGCACGGATTATCCGTGAATCTAATAAGATTTGCTCTTTCTTGATCGAGAAAAGTTACATGGATTTCTTTTTCAAATGGACGCCATGCATTTGCCTTTTCATCTGCTTTATTACCACAATACTCTGCGACATCTATGAAGTCAGCATAGTCCCAGGAAGCACTTTTAACCATAGTTGCACCCGCTGTTAACAACCCTGTCCACCCTTGGATGTTCGGTTGGAAAATGCGTATCTTAGTACATCTTTCCTTGCTCCGGCATGCTTCTAATTCTTCTTTACTGATGTTAATAGGATCCAATGGTGCATTCTCTAACCATTTGCCATAGGTAGAAAATTTTATTTGCGTTACGATTACTGTTGTCTGAGCATCTAGGTTGCTCGGTATCATCATTGTCTCGCCCGGCACAATAACTCTTTTTAGCCCGTCTTCTTTCCATATTTTAGTTTCGAATCCTTCTTCTTCATCATCAGCAAGAGTTGAATTATCTAGAACCTCTTCCTTCGTCATTTCTACGCTATACTCAATAACTAATTTCCACGCAGTATCATTTTTGATGAATAAAGGAAGTTCTTCCTGCTGTTTTTGATCGTGGCGGTCTTCAAAAAAAATTGATGCATCCGCGTCCATGGGAAGCGCGTATGGCGCGTTGCTTAAGATGCCCAGCAAAATAAGCATTGTAATTCTATTCATAAGGATTCCTCTTCAGGTATTATTATTTCCTAAATTAATTATTTATGATACAAATTTATCAAAAATACCCATATCTGTCAATTGGGGTCGAGAATAAGCTTCTTAAGGGTCTCTATTTGCATTGCAGACCGAACCATAAGCCTCAGGTCATTCTACTTCAAAGCATGCGATGTTACACATTGACATTTTTAAAAAATTTTGGCAGGTTGAATATATTGCTTCAGGAGGGGTACACTTATGGATATTGAACAAAAGAAGAAAAATCAGTGGATACACGTTGTTGGTGCGCGTGAACACAACTTAAAGAATATCACGATCGATATTCCAAAAGATTCATTAACAGTGATTACCGGGCCTTCGGGCTCAGGTAAGAGCTCCCTAGCGCTCGATATTCTCTATACCGAGGGTAAAAGGCGGTATATTGAATCACTGTCATCATATGCACGCCAATTTTTGGGGCTTCCAAAGAAGCCTGATGTGGATCGTATAGACGGGCTCTGCCCGGCGATTGCTATTGATCAAAAGACTGTGGGGCATAATCCCCGATCAACGGTCGGAACGATCACCGAAATATATGACTATGTACGGGTACTTTTTACCCGTATGGGTACACTGGCCTGTCCTGACTGTTCAGTGCCGATATCGGCAGAGCAGCCAGATAAGATCGCAGCTCTTTTAACCAAACAGTTTAACAAGCAAACGATTCTCATTGCTGCTCCAATTGCGATCTATAAGAAGGGTGAATTTATCCATGATCTCGAAAAGCTCTTCCTTTCAGGCCATTACCGCTTTACGATCAATGGTCAGCGGTATAATTTCAGGCGTATTGAGGAAATTCAACTTCTTAAACTCAAAAAAACGGAACGGCATACTATTGACGTTCTCTTAGATTCTCTCGAGGTAACCACAGACGATGCTTCTCGTGTGCAAGATGCTGTACAAAAGGCCTTTGCTTTGGCGCAGGGCGTCTGTAAAGTTATGGTCGGTGAAGAAGAGCACTGGTACGCGGCGGCGCGTATGTGTTTACGGTGTGGCTACTCATTTCCGGAAGTTGAGCCACGTCTATTTTCATTTAATTCTCCTATTGGGGCATGTAAAAAGTGCCATGGCTTAGGAGTAATCTACGAACACTACCATGCAGGCGGTGAAGAAGACCGTTATAGCGAATCGGTACAAGAAATAGCCTGTACCGGTTGTGAGGGAAGGCGGCTTAATAAGGCTGCGCTTGCCATCACCATTGGTGGGAAAAATATCTATGAGCTCTGCCAACTATCGGTCAAATCTTTATTGCAGTATTTTGATACCCTTAAGTTGACCGATGATCAGCAGGTTATGGTAGATCGGCTTATTTCTGAAATTCGTTCTCGGCTCTCATTCTTATGTGATGTAGGCCTCGATTACTTATCATTAAATCGTACGGCACGTACCTTATCAGGTGGCGAGGGTCAGCGGATTCGTTTGGCAACCCAAATAGGGTCTGCGTTAAGTGGCGTGCTCTATATTCTTGATGAACCCAGTATTGGTCTTCATCAACGAGATAACGATCGATTGATTAAAACACTCCATAGATTACGCGATTTAGGTAATACCGTGCTTGTGGTCGAGCATGACTCAGATACGATGATGAGTTCCGATTATATCATCGATATGGGCCCAGCGGCCGGTATGTATGGTGGATCGGTAGTTGCTGTTGGTACTCCGCAAGAGATTAAAGCAAATGTACTGTCTCTGACGGGAGATTATCTCAGTGGAAGGCGCACGATCAAGGCTCCAGCAAAGGTGCGAAAGCCGCAAGGATATCTTACGTTGCGCAATGCATCAGCAAATAACTTAAAAAATGTGACAGTAAAATTCCCATTAAAAGTACTATGCGGTATCTCAGGGGTCTCAGGATCTGGAAAGAGTACGCTCATTATGCAGGAGTTGGTCCCTGCAATTGCTCATCGATTGCGAAAAGTGCCAGGGGTGCTTCCAGAATGGATGAAAGAGATGTTTGAAGGGCATGATTCGCTCGAAGGGATTGAGGCGATCGATAACTTAGTAGTTATTGATCAAACCCCGATTGGACGAAGCTCTCGTTCAACGCCTGCAACCTACTTAGGCTTATTTGATGAAATACGGACAATCTTTGCCTCACTTCCTGAAGCGATGATTCGGGGATACAAAGTCGGGCGGTTTAGCTTTAACGTTGCAGAAGGGCGCTGTTCCCAGTGTGCTGGGGAAGGGACCGTTACCGTATCGATGCATTTTCTTGCCGATGTGACGATGACCTGCACTGTCTGTAAGGGGGCACGCTATAATGCTCAGACTCGAGAGATATTGTTTAAGGGAAAGAACATTGCTGATGTGCTTGATATGACAGCGGGCGAGGCAGTAGAGTTCTTTAAATCCCATAAGCTCCTTGAAAAAAAGCTTGCGCTTATGTGCGATGTTGGTTTGGATTATGTAAAGCTCGGGCAATCGTCAACGAGCTTATCGGGCGGCGAAGCTCAGCGGATAAAGCTTGCAAGCGAGCTTGCCAAGCGGGGGATTAATACCCTTTACATTTTGGATGAGCCAACGACCGGCTTACATGCCAGTGACATTGAAAAATTATTGAAAGTATTGCAGAATCTTGTCGATAAGGGTAACTCCCTCATTGTGATCGAGCATAATCTCGATGTTCTCAAGACTGCAGATTATATCATAGATTTAGGACCTGAAGGCGGAGAATCTGGTGGCACTATTGTAGCGCAGGGTACGCCTCGTGAGATTGCAAACCAGCCGGGAAGCTTTACAGGAGCCTATCTCAAGAAGGCACTGACCAGTTGAGAGAAGTGCCAAACTGAGCTATGATGATAACGATGTTTGATTGAATGGGCTTTTCTTAAAAAAAGAAGGTCTTTATATACTAGTAACTATGAATCTTAAGGAATAGAACCATGAAAAAGTTAATAACACTGAGTGCTCTGTTGCTCTGTTTTACAGGACTGCGGGCAATGGATGTACGTGAAAATACAGAAACTGTGGAAAGTCAGGAAGAGTATGTCTTTGATCCTGCCTTGCGTGTCTTGCCTATCGATCCAGATACGGTCGTTGCATTTCGTAGAGAGCTACAGGCCTCTGAGGCAACGCGCGGAACGTATCAAAAGGCGGTAGGAGCTCTTGGGGCTGCTGTGTTACTCTGGGGCGCATACCGTTGGTATACCGATGCTGATGCGAAAAGCGCTCTTGGCGGACGGATTTATGATATTGCTGAACAATCTGTCAAACTTGAAGAAATGAGGGTGAAGCTTGGCAAGGAGGAATACGAAAAAGTTAAGAAAAAAATGGAAGAGGATGAAAAAGCTGCGAGTGAAAAGTCTGCTCAAGGGGGTCAGCCAGTAGTTGTTGATGCTTCTGTAGGTGGAGTAGTTCCAGCGCCAGCTCCTGCATCGGCACCAGACCCTTCTTCACCCGCAACACCTGAACAAAAGAAAAAAGAAGATATTGATGTTACTGTTGGTCCTGATGGAAAAGTAAATAAGGCCCAGCTTGAAGATTTCATGAGAAGCTTAATTGATCCAACAACCCGGGTGATTCCGAAAGACCTGGGCTGGGGAGAGTGGCTTGTGGGTGGTATAAAGGGCATGGGGGGATGGGCGCTTTGGCTTCCCGTTATTTTCGTAAAATCTCGTATTGCACATGAGGTCGGGCGTTTCGTCTTTGGATATTTCCCGTATCCGGGTCAGGCCGTAGATTACCTCTTTAAGGCGCGTTCATTACATTGGTGTTTAAATGATCATACTGAGTTCTACACCGCAGCTATTGGGCTGAAAAATCTTTCAGTTCAGTTAAAAGCAGTTGGGGATGGAAAAGCTATTCTGCATGAGAAAGACATTTCAAAGATCAAGGCCTACGTATGGCAAGCAGATGAAATTTTTGCCCGGGAGATGGAAAAGGTTCTTGGATATATGCAATATATCATTGCTCAAATCGACCCGCAGGATGAAATAATTCGAAATAGAAGAATGCGCGATATCGGAATGGCATCTCTTGGATTGTTGATAGAAAAAGTCGATGAGCTCGTTGAAGATACGAATGCATTCTTACAATCAAATGTAAGCGTTGCTGATTGTCGATCATTTTCTCGAAACATCGAGGATAGGCTCTTTGGCGTCATTTGCCATCTTGAAAGCTTTGAGTCTGTCGTTTCCACAGTGGGAATCGCAGACCTCGATCCTCGCGATCGTTTTGCCTTCTGGAAGGAATTTGTCAAACCTGGTTTATTGCCTCATAGTCCAAAACGACAAGAAGATAAGATCAAGGCAGAAGAAGGACAGAGAATGAAAGAGATTCTTGAAACGGCTGTTGATTGGAAAGAAGTTGTAGGGTTATAATAACAAATAGCTTCGTATGTTTTATGATGCCCCGGGTTAACCCCCCGGGGCTTTTAAGTGCTTTTAAGCCTGGAGGGTCAATCTTCTTCAAGAAGGGAATGAACAGCATACCGCAACTCATCATGCGCATCCGTCTTGAACTTTACTATGGCATACAGAGGATATGATCGTAATGTTTCTGAAATGCTATAATTATGCGCAGAAAACCTGACACCATACTTTGACCCCGGGTGGGAGTTCAAAAACTCGTGCATACTTTTTAACCTGCCTGTGGCCCCGCCCTTAACTTCGACAGGAATAATTTGCTCTTTATGCTCCAGTATATAATCTATTTCGGCTGTGCTCCCTCTTTCCTTTCTATGCCAAAAGAGGAGCTGTGATTTCTTATAGGGCACATCATAGGCAAGCATTTCTTGGCCGACGAATGCCTCCGTCATAGGCCCTTTAGTGGCAAATTCGGCTAAGGGGTTTATAAACCATTGATCGAGATTATAAGTAAGCAATGACTGGGCTAGGCCGACATCCAAGAAGATTACTTTGTAGTCTAACGGATCGATGCTCGCCCCGGATGGCTGCAAAAAACCTGAACAATAGTATATGAGGTGGGCGATGCCAGCTGTATGCAATAGCTCGAGAGCTGGGGCTAATTCTCTTTTTCTATAATCACCTTCGATTTCGCTAAATCGAAACCGTGTTCCCTGTTGTCGAGGAATCTCTTTAAATACCTGCTCTACGTATTTTATTTGCTTTTCTCGTGCGTAGCTATTAAAATCTTGTCGATAATTTATGATAATGGTTGAAAGTTCTTTAGAACAACGATCTGGATCTTTGGTATTTTTCCAGCAATTTACAATTTTTGGCATTCCGCCTAAAGCAATATATTCTCCAATAAAGCGTAATGCCTGCTTATGAACCGCTTCAGGCATTTCTTCATTAAGTTCGTGCCTGAGAATTTCATCTAACAAGATGTTTTTTCCGAGGGCTGCGAGAAATTCAGCAAATGAAAGGGGATACACATACAGTGATTCTACGCGTCCCACCGGCATTCCTACTTCCTCGATAGCAAAATCGAGCAGAGAGCCAGCAGCGATAACATGGAGCTCAGGCATTTTTTCATAAAAATAGCGAAGGGCGAGTATTGCTTTAGGAGCGCTTTGAATCTCATCAATAAAAAGCAATGTCTCTCCTGGAACAATAGGTGTGCCCAATTTCAGAGTTAATTCGCGTACTATTCTGTCAGGTACAAGGTTTAAATCAAAAATTTCATGTAGGTCGGGGCGCTCTTCTAGGTTAATCTCAACAAACCGTTCAAATGTTTTTCCGAGCTGTCTGGCAGCATATGTTTTTCCGACTTGCCGCGGTCCTCTGAGCATCAATACTTTACGATCAGATTCCTGTTTCCACTTACGCAAATGATAGTCTATAATTCGCTTCATAAAATTCCTTGGTTAAAAATCAGAGCTATTTTACCAAAGTTTTGGTCAAAAATCAAGGATATTTGTGAATCGTCGATTGAGTGGGTATTTCAAGAAATAAAATTTGAGAGGTTTGCTTTTAAAGAATAATCGCAAGCTGCCGTTTCCTGATGTGTTTAAAAATCTTATCACTTATCATAATCGGAAATTTATGGTCGAAAATCAGGATAAAATTTAACAGATTTTGGTCAAAATTCAAGGTATATCGAGGTACGTTTTGGTCGAAAATCAGGGATACTCATAATCTTTGGCATATAGTTTTTGGATCTGCATGAGAAAAAAATAAACTGACGCAATTCTAAAAACCAGGTAGACTAGGTGAATAAATACCCATAATTCCGAGGTCATGATGAGTGTAGAAAAGCAGGTGACGCCGCTCATGCGGCAGTATTTTGAGGTAAAAGACCAGTATCCCGATACCATTCTTCTCTTTCAAGTCGGCGATTTTTATGAACTATTTTTTGATGATGCGCTCAAGGCGGCTGCTGTGCTCGGCATTGCGTTAACAAAACGTGGAACGTATAATGGCGAACCGATACCGCTCTGTGGCGTGCCGCTGCATGTGCTCGATCACTATTTAAGTAAACTCGTACGTGCAGGCTTTAAAGTCGCATTATGCGATCAGCTTGAGATACCAAAACCGGGAAAGCTCGTTGATCGTAAAGTGACACAAGTGCTTACCCCAGGGACGCTCACCGATTCCAAACTACTCAACGATAAGACTGCCTCCTACTTATGCATCTTCTTTCCGACCGAAACAGCTTGGGCTATGCTCTGCGCAGAGCTTTTAACAGGGCAACTTTTTGCGACGCTTTTTTCAGATCTTTCTACGGTCAAGCTTGATGCAGAGTTAAGTCGTTTTATGCCCGATGAAATCGTTGTTCCGCATACAAAGCTCGGTGAAACCTTCGGGCATACTTTTCAAGCTCAGGGATATCATGTGTCATATGAGCCTTTTAATGCTTCTCGTAAAGAGCAAGCGCTTGCAGCCTTTAAAGACCAGCCGATATCAAGCGATAGCATGAGCGGCGCATTGACGACTCTGTATACGTATCTTTCGCGTAATAACGAACAGGGGCTTACACACCTGAAGCAGTTTTCAGTCTATAAACCTGAAGATTACCTCATGCTTGACGCATCGACTGTTAAGAATCTTGAGCTGGTGAAAAACATGCAGGATGGATCATCCACCAGTACGCTTTTTTCCGTTCTGGATCAGGCAGTGACGGCAATGGGATCGCGTATGCTCAAAAAATGGTTATTGCGACCACTTATTAAAAGAGAACGTATCGAAGAGCGGCTGATGGCAGTTGAAATCTGTGTAAAAGATCATGCGCTCAGGCGTTTACTCAAAGCAGCACTCAATCCCATTGGCGACCTTGAGCGTATTGCGGGACGCATAGCGCTCAAGCGTGCGCGACTTTATGATTACCGAGCACTTATAGATGCGCTTGCTGCCGTTCCTGACATTCGATCAACTCTTCTTCAAAAAGCCACATCGTCTCCATTGCTCATCACATTAGCACAGAAAATAGACGATCTCGAGCCGCTGCATTCATTGTTGTGCTCAGCGATTTCTGATGATCCAAACAAAGATTGGCTTATTAAAGAAGGCCACGATTCTGAATTGGACCGCTTACGCTCGTTAGCGCAGGGTGGTGCTCAAGAAATTGCAGCACTTGAAGCAAAAGAGCAGCAACGTACTGGTATCACATCGCTTAAGATTCGGTACAACCAGGTGCATGGGTATGGTATAGAAGTAACGCAGCCGAATCTTCATCTTGTTCCGTCAGACTATCTTCGGATACAAACGCTTGCTAATCGTGAGCGGTTTACTACGCAGCAGCTCAAAGATCTCGAGCGGGACTTATCTCGTGCGCACAATGAAATATCTTTTATAGAGAAAGAACTTTTTGAGCAGCTCAAAGCGAACGTAGAAAATTATATTGCGCCTCTCAAGAAGCTTTCTTACAGCATTGCTTCGATCGATGCACTCGTCTCGCTTGCGGATGTCGCTTCTGAATATGGATATGTACGTCCGACATTTAACGAAGAGCAAGCGATTGTGATTAGCGATGGCCGTCATCCGGTTGTTGAAGCGCGTATGCGTTCGCAGCGTGGTGTTCAGCAACGTTATGATTCCTTGCAGACGGAAAATAATAGTTCGTATCGCTCTCAGGAGATAGCGCAGGCAGTTCGTACACATGCACCTTCGGCATATATCCCCAACAGTGTAACACTCAATGACGAAGGTCCTCTCTGGCTTATTACAGGCCCTAATATGGGTGGCAAGTCAACATTCCTCCGTCAGGTAGCACTTATCGTGCATATGGCCCAGATGGGGTCATTTGTACCAGCATCTCAAGCGAGCCTCGCAATAGTTGATCGCATTTTCACGCGCATTGGAGCTGCTGATAATGTTGCTGAAGGTAAATCTACCTTCCTCGTTGAGATGGAAGAAACGGCACTTGTATGCAGCCAGGCGACACGTCAGAGCCTTGTCATTCTTGATGAAGTAGGTCGAGGTACGAGCACGTTTGATGGATTAGCCATCGCACAAGCGGTTGTTGAATATATTCATACCGCGCTCAAAGCGCGTTGTCTCTTTGCAACGCACTATCATGAACTTATGGAGCTTTGTACGCTTTTTCCTGGCATTAAAGCTTACCATGCAGCAAGCATGAAAACAGCTGAAGGAATTGTACTGCTGCACAAAATCTCGCCGGGTGTCGCGGATGGTAGCTTTGGCTTGGAAGTGGCGCAGATGGCGCGCCTGCCAACGCCCATTGTATCGCGTGCGCGCGAGATTATTGCAGCGCTCTCAAACGCCCCACTGGCCTCATCGGTTGATGCAAAGGCTCTTTCAGCTGCCCCGCCCACCACCGCAGTCTTGCCTGAATTTCAAGCCGCGCAGCGAATTCTTACAGAACTTGAGAGTATCAATGTTGATGAGATTACGCCTAAACAGGCTTTGGATATTATGTGCTATTTGAAGAAGTTGGTTGAGAACATCTGAAATTACCTGCCCTGTTCAAACACCAGCGGGCACTTTAAGCTCTTCTGATTACACATAAGAAAATTGCCTGACAAAAGAAAACCAGGGATGGTGGAATTTTCGTTGTTGCTACAACATTCAGAGAAAAATGCAATATCGTGGTCGAAATTCTTCGCAAGATCCTCATGAACGGTTAGTGAATAAAGAAGAATTCGCAAGAATAATTCAACTTATTAGGGAATTAAGACAGCTTCATGAGAGGTCAGACGAATCTAAAATTGTCTATTTGCTTAGGTATCACCCTACAATCTTAGACGGCTTAAGTCCGCTGCAGGATGCAAATATGGCCCATTCGATAGACTTCATTTCGAACTCAAATGATTGGGGTTTCTTACAAGAATTAATAAATCCCTTTCTTACTAAGTTGAGGTCAATGTGGTAGCGTCTATTTTTTCTTTTTTTACTGACTGATTTGATTATTGATTATTATGAGGCCAGGCCTATTGCTAATCGAACAAAATTTTCTTCATACTTTATCTTGATTCCAAGTTTTTCTCGACGCTGTTGATAGTTTTCTAAGCTTTCCTTTTCTTATGTTGTTAAAGATTCTAAATATCTTTTGGCTAATATTGTTTCTAATTTTTTCTTCCATCTTTCAATTTTTCTTTGCACTTTCTAAAAAATTTTAAGGCTATTTTTTTAAGCTTTTGCCTTCTGTATTATTATTGTTATTAACTGGGCCGTCTGTACTTGGATTGCTCGCTGCAGGATTTCGGAGTAAATAACAAATTTTTTCGTAATTATCTAAACTTTCCTTGTCTTCTAGTGTAAATGTTTCAGTCCACGAATCTCGCTTTTTCTTGAGTTTCCTAATTTTATTCTCGACAATTTCTATGCATGTCCACTGATCGTCCTTGCCATCATAGGTCTCACCTAACGTATGTGGATTGCTTCCTGCAGCATGGAGAAGTCGCACTATTTCAAGGTCGCATCCTCTTGCAGCTCTAAAAAGAGGGGTGCTCTTTTTGTTATCGGCGCTATTTACTAGATTACGGCGGGCAGCAATAAGCTTAGTAATGCACTGCACGCATTTGTGTCTCATAAGAGGAGCATCTATATCTTGGCGGCAGCTCAAAGCTTTCACGACTACTTTATGTAAAGGAGTTGTTCCTTCAGAATTGCCCACAGGAACAGCTCCAGCTTCCAGTAAAATTTCAACAATTTCTGGATTGCCTCTCGCTGATGCTTCGTGAAGAGGCGTTTCTTGGAGGCTAGTATTAACACAGTTTACATCCATTCCCCCTTCTGCGAGTACTTTTACTAAAGTTGTCATATTGCTTTCCACAGCCTCGTAGAGTACTGTTTTACCCTTCTCATTTCGGTGAGTATTTAGCTTTTTAGCTGAGTTTGTCCCTAACCAACAAATGGAGCCTCCATTTGCGCTTACTAAATGATTGAATAAGAACCTATTTATTCTCTGTAACTCTAATGGCTCCAAAACTTCTACTAAATTATGACGGCCATGTTCTTTTAGCCATCCTTGATGCTTGTGATTTTGAACACTGATAACGTAATCTAGCAATGCATTAATAATGTCATCACTTTCGTTACAAGCAGCCCAATGGAGTGGTGGGACCAGGCCTCTATCTGTTTCTACAATTACTTCACTTACAGGCGATGCTAATAAGCATTTGACAGCATCAGGGTGATTGTTCATTATTGCACAATGGAGTGGCGATAGTCCCATCAGAGACTTTGCATTTATTTTTTTTTCTCGAAAGTCGCGTGTATATGCAGTGCGATTTTCGCAAAATCTACAGGAGTTCGCGTTGTGTGCTTCTAAGAGTCTTGGTTTTTCGCGACACTCGTCATATAGCCATATGATCGGATTAGAATTTCCGAGCTTATCGGCAATCGAATTTCTTATCCAATCCGATTTTTTTTGCGATTCAATATTATCATTAAAGGACAAATCATTATTATATCGTCTAAGCTTTAAACAAATCGGATATTTATCCTTGAGAAGGACTTTCATTACTTCTAAATGACCGTTATATGCGGCATAATGAAGAGGGGTCCAGCCATATCTATTTGCTTTGCACTGAGCGCCTTTTTTAAGAAGTACTTTTACTACATCAGTACGGCCGTTAAAGGCAGCTAATCTTAGCAACCAACATTTTTTTGTAAGGCTTATTCCCAGTCTTTGATGGAGGATAAACTCTTCACACTGAGTTTTAGGGTCGAGTCCATCATGCTCTTCAATATCACTAGTTTCGCATGAATCATAACCGTCGAATTCATTTTTTATTTCCTTTTCATGTTCTTCAAGTAAGCCTAAGATATTGTCCCCTGAAATACAGGTTACTTCTTTTAAGGCGTTGTCAATTTCGCTTGTTAACTCCTGTTTCAACTCTTCATTACTACTCTCGTATAAAGCGATCATTCTTACAATATTTTCTCTAGTAGTTTTTACTTCTTTCATATGGTCATCTACTGTTCGTACATCCATTGCTTTGATGGGATATACTAACAGAAGCATTATTACTAAGAAAAAGAACTCATTAATCATGAAAGATTTGCTATGTGTTTTCAGAAACCAAGTTGAAAAGTTTTTTAGCAAATTTTGTCTTATGGACATATTAAAATCTCCTTATAAGAAAAAGCTGAATTTCATTAATTTTTCTACTGTTGCATGTTTTATCGTGCTCCTTTTTGCTAATAGGTCTCCAATCTCTGTAAAACTCCTTAAGCGTTCTTTGAGTGCTTACTCTAAATAGCCGTTCGTTGTGCTATTGTGTTTTGCCATAAGAATCTCCTTTACTATCATAAGTGGTTGATGCCAACATAAACACATATCGTTACTATGAAAAATAGTGTTATCGAAATAGGTAAATTTTCTGAACAGACGGCAGTTGCAGAAGGTATAAAACCATAAGCTACAAGAACAATCGGATGGTTTACAGCAAAGTTGGCTAATACGGGCAACAATCTTCTATGAGCAAGAAAATCACGAACTCTTTTTACATCCTCGTTGCAATGGTTTTTAAGTTCTTTAATCGTTTCTTCCGATGCTACATTACTTAAGGCCTCTACTGCTCGCGTAAAATTGGCTTCTGAATTTTGAGGATCAGCATTTGCATTTTTCATCGAAATTCGCATATAAGGGCCGATGTATTTGCGAATAATATGCATAGGCGCATTTTTGATTATTTTTTTCACTGCTGATTTAGCAAAAGAGGGAATTGCAACTTTTTCCATTCTTTGCATCAGGATTGTTGGTGTTGGCTCGGTCTTCAAATTATTTTGAAGACTTTTCAAAGCACTTTCATAAATACATTTGTTATTCATCTGAAGTAGAGTCTCTATTACTTCTGTATATAGGTTGTGCTCAACATAATGTCTTATAACTGGTCCAACAAAATCTTCCATAGCGTCATCAGGATAAGCTTGAAAGAAGGTTAATCCAGTATTTACCAAATCACCTCTCCAACACCAGTCTATAAGGGCTGAAGGCGAATAAGACATAGCTTTCCATGTATGTTTAGTGCAAAATTTATAAACAACATCCCATAAAACGTCTTTTGTCTCTGGTGGAGTAAGAAGCTTTATAATTTCCTCGCTCCGCGCACTCAGTAGTAGGATTTGCCTTTGAGCGTTGTCATCAATCTCCTTAAGCAACTTCTCTCGTGGGGCATTCTTAGCGTGCAAAGTATGATTATACATTCCCCAAATGGTACTATTAGTTGTTATTAATATGCAAAAAAAGATTTTTCTTATAATCATGGCGGTCCTTTTATTGAATTGAGTTTGAGTTGATAGACCTGTGATACCTTATTAATGTTAAATGTTTGAATAAATAAATATGATGATTAATCCGCAACAAACGTATGCTAAAATATACTTTGTTGACGTTAGTTTTGGAATCACAAGAACGCGTGCGGTATCCCATTTGCGTTCTTTAATAGCATAATTGATGGCTGTTTTGCCATCCTTATCAGTCTCGTTAGGACTGAGTCCTTTTGCTAAAAATAATCTTACGGCATCTGTATTTCCATTTTTAGCAGCTAGATGCAAAGCTGTTCGACCACTATCGTCAACACAAAATAGGTTTGCGCCATTCTCAATTAAGACGTCCATGACGTCAACGAGGCCGCCACGGGAAGAGCCATGTCTGGCTGCTCGAAGAAGTATTGTTGAATCAATCATAGCGCCTTTTCTTAGTAAAGCTTTTACTACATCAGGATTTCCAAGGTCGACTGCCCGCTCAAAGACCGTATTCCCGCCGTTATCTTTTTTTTCTACATTAATCGGTTTCTCTAATAACAAATTGACTGCAGCTAGCAACTGTTTATCATCTTTCTTTTTTTCCATTCTGCAAGCTACTTCCAATGCAACGCTAAGAGGGGTTCTGTTATAGAAATCAAGGCTGAGCGTATCTGCTCCCTTCTCAAGAAGGAATTTGACCACCTGATCATAGCAAAGTTCTTGATTTCCTACCGCAGCATGAAGGGGGGAAAAATTTCCTCCGTACGCTTCTTTTGCAACAGCATTTACATCAATTCCCCGCAAGAACCTAGTGTTTTCAAATAAAATTTTCACGTTATAAATGTGACCCGCCTCAGCTGCATAATACAGTGGTGTCCCGCCAGAGTAATGGTCCACGGCATTATAGTCAGCTCCTTTATTAAGTAAAATTCCAACGACTTTAGAGCTACATTTGCTAACCGCATAGTGAAGAGGCGTCACTTTACTCGAACTAAGTGGATCGATCTGAGCTCCATTATCAATTAGCATCAATGCCACCTCATTGTGGCCGCAAGCAGTTGCTCGATGAAGTGGAGTTTCTTTACTAGAATTTTTTGCATTTACATCCACCTCGCTTTCAATTAAGAAGGCTACGATTTCTATATGACCCGTTTCTGCGGCGCAATGCAAGAGGGTATCGCGGTGTTTATTTCGAGCATTAATGTCTGAGCCTTTTCTGATTAGTAATTTGACGATCTCTAATCTTCTATTCCATGCATCATCGCTAGGCGAATCGCACTTTCCATTGAGTTTTTTCCCATGCAAGATGACCTCATGAAGAAGATCGCCAAAAAGGCGATTTACTTGTAATGATTTGAAGTAGCTTATGTCAGCCTTCTCAGCAGCACATGACGTATAAGTTTTGTTTATGGGGCATAAAATGCATAGAAATATGAGTAGTTTTTTTGGTAAAGAATGTACCTTTAATCCGTTGAAGAGTACTCTATGAGTCATGTTTTTCCCCTTTAGATTAATAGTGAAAGTCGTCATTTTTACGTTGTTAAGTGTAAGTGCAAAATAATACAGATTACTTATATGGTTAATCCCATAGGCATTTTATCTTCAATGGAGGCTAGCAGATTTTTTGGGCAAGTCAAGTTTAGTTGCCTGGAATACGCTCAAAGATTTGCAATACACATATTCTCGTGGTACATTTTTCATAGCCAGAGGTTAGGTTTTCTTCTATACATATTTGTAGGTTCTTGTAGGGCACTGCTCAGTCTATTTATAGGTATTTTAAGGAGATTTTTCGTGGTAAAGCAATGTGTTATAAATCAAATTGCCAAGATTTGTTTGTTTGGGATTCGGATCGGTTTTTCAGTGGAAATGTATTCAATGGATATATATTCAATGACCAGCGGGGAACTTCAAGTTGCTTATGAAACGGGGAAAATAACTCTTGAAGAAATGAAAGGTGGCTTTTCTAGTAAATCAAGATGGACTCTGCTTCATATAGCTGCTGCAAAAGGAGATCAAAATGAGGTTGAAATTCTTCTTCAAAATGGTTTCGATCGAGATCCTCTAAATCTTGATGAAGAAACACCTCTTCATTTATCCATTGACTGTGGCCATTCGGGGGTTGCTGAGATATTGATAGCTGCAGGTGCTAATTGTAATGCTGCAAATCGAATAAGCGACAGCTGTCTTTGTAAAGCGGCGAGAAAAAATGATGTGAAAATTTTATTGCTTCTTTTAAAGGGCGGGGCCAGCATAAATCAGGCTGGTAGGTATGGGAGAACTCCCCTGCATGAAGCTTCTATGCATGGTAACATTGATGCCGTAAGATTTTTGTTGAGTTGGGGTGCAGAGAAGTTAAAAACTGATAATTTTAATAAAACCGCTTTTGACTATGCAAGTGAAAAAAATCATATAGACGTGGTTCGCGCTATCCGTGCCTTGAGGAATGGTAATGTTTGTTTAGAGATTACTCGAAGTCAATTGGCACTCTATGCTTTTCTTACATTCGTATTATTTAGCTGCAAGTATTGCTTGAGATGATGTTATTTAAAAAGAAAAAGTAAAAAATGAA
This sequence comes from uncultured bacterium, assembly GCA_963695365.1. GTDB lineage: Bacteria > Babelota > Babeliae > Babelales > Babelaceae > PRDV01. The sequence goes on along the minus strand of OY968766.1, from coordinate 1,623,069 downwards.
GGGACCTATGATGATACAAAGAATCTATCTTTTCAGTATTTTTCTTTGCGGCATGTTATTTTTTGAAAATTTGGTTTACACATTATACATGTTTAACAAGAGAGGTGTATTATGACAATTAAAGTGTTGGGCGTTGTTCTTTTTTTCTTTTATAATTTGAGCGCAATGAATCAGGAATTGGTTCTGCATGACATTATTAATACGGAGAGATCAGGTACCGAGAAGTCCGATAGGGATTGTGATGTAAAAATAAAAAAGTTAATCTCTAATAAAAAAGAATGTTGTGGATCAAGAGGTTGCGGCGAAATTGTAAACTTTTTTTGGAAATGTGTTAGGCCGTCGTGTATAATAGACTTGAATGCTCCAGACGGCGATAGAAATACTGCACTTCATCTTGCCTGTAAAAAAGGATTTGCCGAAGTAGTCGGCACGCTTATTCTGGAAGGAGCCGATGTCAGAAGGATAAATAATGATAGGCGAACAGCGCTTCATGTTGCTGTAGCTGCTGGAGATAATGGGTCTAAGAAGATTGGTGCCGTGGTGCGTATGATGTCGTCTCTAGACGGGTTAAATGAAATAGTTACTTTGAGAGATAGTCAGGATAATACACCGTTGCACATCGTACTAAGTGCAAAGATTGACGACGATGTGTGCCAATCAATTATGGGCTATATTGTTCATGCGTGCCCCGAGGTTATTAATTACAAGGGGCATCAAGGATTGACATCTCTTCATTTGGCTGTCCGAAGAAAAAAATTAGAAGTGCTGAAATATCTCCTCATTGCTCACCATAGTTTAAGTAACAGGCAATCTCTCTCCAAAGAATCGGTTGAAGTTCTCCTCAAGAGATGGGACCCTAAAACGGGAGGGGTTATGCGTGCATTTGGCTTTAATCTCTCTATTGAACTTAATACGTATGATGATCATCTAGTGGTTACCCCACTTGCTTTAGCTAGACAACTTTTGGCGGCTGAAGTGGACGATTCAAATAGAGAGCAATTGCGGGCAATAATTAGCTTATTAGTTGCTCTTGGCGCTCACTGAGGAGTACCATCGTTGTTTACCATTTCTATTGAATGATGTTTATCTGACTGCTAACTATTTATAGGAGGTGTAATGAAGAATGGAATTTACGACTCTTCTCTCGTATTATTATTTATTCTCGCATCACTGGATCTTGGGTTTCACTCTCTTTATGGATGTCTCAGTTTAGATCGATTAGCTTTACCTGAAAAGCCCTTTGGAACAGATACAACGATCGTTACCGAAGATAAATCGCGATATATTGAAGCAGTACGCACCTTAAGTCCAGAACTTGTAGAGCACATTGCGAACTTGTGTGCGATTCATTCTATGCTTAGGAATGATTCAAATGCAAATAGTACGGATTGGATGCATCAAGCTTGTTTTTCGAATCAAGAAGCTAGAAGAAATTTTATCGCCCAATCAAATAGGGTACTTAGGAGGTATCCTCCTCAACAAGGATTGTCATTCTTGCTTGTTATTTGTGTATTACGTATACCTAATGATCTACTTTGTACTCAGATGAATGCGCTTATGCAAAAGCATAGAAATTTAGATAAAAATCTTATTGCAACATGGCCTTCAGATGTCAAAGAACGGTATAATCAATTTTATGATGCATGTAATACCGATAACAAACAGGTAGTTCTTGGCATTCTTCGTTTTGGTGCTGAATGGGGAATAGAAATTGTGATTCAGACAGGTTTAGATTATATTGTCCCATTATTAGGTACCGTTTTCAGGGTTATAAGCAGGGTAAGAACTGCAAAGTCCGTTTTAGATACAGGCATGTGGATTATTGATAGGGCAAATGATTATAAGGATGTAGAATATAAGTTTATACATTTTAAAACGAGGGATGGGGGAATTTTTTTAATTGAAACTACTTTTAGAGAAAAATGGGCCCGATATCGTGGCGATAATTCTGCGAGATCTCCACACGAACTCTTAGTGACCACCGAAGAATTTATAAGAATAGTGCAATTAATAAGGGAGATAAGGCAGATTCGAAGCGAATTAGTTGAGCCAAGGATCTTGTATGCATTAAGATACCATCCTCAAACGATTGTAGATGCAATAAGTCCTTTGGGTGACGTAAATATGAATCTTGCTATAGATAGTATATCCCGCCAAGAAGACTGGGATTTCTTCCAAAAAATAATCACACCTCTGCAAGCGTTACCAGGAGTAGCGACGCCTGAGGAGGCGACCAGGTCATTTAATCAGGTATGGTCTGAATTAAATCTTCCTCCGGGCGACACCAGGACTAAATTGTTATTTGCCAAAGTATTGGCGGATCGCTGGAAAATAAATGCTACAGACGATGGCGAGAATATAATCTTTTCGCAGAAGCAGGTTGCAATCAATTGGATGAGATCTCTTGCTAATTATGTTCCATCATGGCTGCGGCGGCTTTGGTGTTGATCTTATTATTTACTCATGAGAATGGTTGCGGCGAGGGCGACAATTGGTTGTCGGTTTAGAAGGATAAAAAATTTGATATATTTGTCTATTTCTTATAAAAGAGAATGGTATAGCTGAAGGATTTTCAAACAAAAGAAAGCAAAAGGAACGAGATCGGGATGATGACAAAAAAAGCATTTATCTATGGCACATTTCTGTTATTTAGTAGGGAACTAATCGGAATGGATCTTGCGAGACAATTTTACAGGGGAACTGTTGTTGAACCTATGGTAAAGTATGGGGTAGGATGTGTATCTATTAGCAATGAGTTAAAACCTATCATTGCTGAACTACTAAAACAATTTGAGAATGACCAACCCCAATTGTTTGCTGCCTCTGGTATCCGAATTATTTTAAATCAAGCAACTGGAGTAGCCCGCCTTGAAATTCCAGCAGAATTCATCAAAAATTATCCAAATCACGTAATTAATTACGCAGGCATTTTTGCTCTGTATTTTGTGGAGATAGAAGATTGTCTGGATATAGTAAACATTTTGATAGAGATGGAAGAATTTGGAGAAATACGTGAGCATTTAAATGTTCTTATAGGTGGCATTACCCGTATTAAAGTCAGTGATTTGGATTTGCTCAGGGCAGCTAATAGGAATTGGTGCAGCACTGTTTTGACTGGGGGGCCAGCCGATGTTTTGGAGTTAAATGCTCGTGAAAGAAGTTTGAGAAGGGATAGGAAAAAAGTATTACTTACCTGTGCAGAAAAGAAAGCAGCGCTCATGTTTCTTAAAAATCATTCGAATCTCATTATGGAATATGTGATTGGTCCTTGCATGCAACACTATGTTACTAAGGACAGCATCACTTCGGGTGAATTAGATTGCATTGTGAAAGTTATGGTTGAAGGCGGTATATTAACGGCGCAGTATGAAGAGGCCATTAATCACGGCCGCGCCCGTAAAGACCTTAATCACTTGGGGCATGCGCTTATAGAAGAAATAAACATTCGTCCCTTGCTATGGAAGCTAATTAAGGGGCATCCAGAGTTATTATGTGGGAATCACTCTGTGCAATACATAAAAAATGGTGGGTGCCTGGAAATTTTTTATAAGCTGCTTCCTTGGTCGGCTTTAATTATGATTTCAGGGGGAGGCATAGTATTGCTAGCAGTTAGCGGTTTCTAGGATTTAAATAGTCATTACTTTGGCTCAATCAAAAAACACATTTAGTTCTATCATGGAGACGATTGATTTTTGATGTTTTTTCTCTAGAGCCACCTTTTACAAGTAAGTTCTTGCCTAAATAACCATTAATGATGATCCCGCAACAAAAACATGCAATGGGAGTTGTATAGTTGCGAGATGCTCCCAGAATGTTTAGACTGCGTGCTGTGGTTAATAGTCGTTTTACTTCACGAGCGTTTCCATTTTTTACTAGTTGTAGGGGAATTCCAGCATTGTCGGGTTGTAGGGGATCAGCTCCTTTGGCCAATAAGCATCTTACTATATCAGGGTATGATAGATTTTGTGAATATGCTTGTTATGGTTTATCTGTAGAGCCTTGCAGGTTCCTTACGCAAGTCAAAATTTTGAGATTCCAAAACTGAAGTTTCGGTCACGATCCTTGACAGCCGGCCTCTTTAGTACAATTATTACAAGAAAAATCATCGTGGTGTATCATTTTATGAAAATTTGGGTTCTGGTAAATTTCTACAACGACGTTTCATATCCCTTTTAGCTCTGTCTCAGGCGATGGCGAGTGGCCAAGAATCTACGCGAGCTTAACGGTAGAAAAGCTCACCTCAATTCTGCGAAAACATGTAGAAAATCTACGGGCTACAAATTTTAAACGCTCGGGTTTCATAAGAAAAAGCAACATATAACCCTCGCCGATGACGGTTAAGACGCGTGGCTAGGAAAAAAAACAATTTAACGTACTTTACTATATCGCAATTCTTTTTCGAGCATCGACCACATCGCTGGATCTTCATTACCGGTAATAGTAAAGATATACAGCCCTTTGATGCCATACTTCTTGGCGATAGCAATCTTTTCCTTAATGCAGTTGGCGTCTAGATAACACACATACCGCTTATCGCCATACGTATGATAGATATACGATAATTCCCCTCCAGCAGTTCTTTTGGGCTTTTTTCTGTGCCTCTTTGCCGTATCATGCGCAGTAGGAAACAGCACCGCCCGTTTCTTTTTCATAGAGATATGACCATTCTTTTCGCTAATGCAAAATTCCAATCCGTATGAAGGAATCCCCAGAACTACTTTATGAGCAGGAATAAAAGATAAAGCGTACTGTATGCTCTGTTCAATCCACTGATTTGAGCTGTGAGACAAATAATACTTATTTGCTAAATGCTCTTTTCCATGCAAATAAGGCTTCCCCCACTCATCATACCCCATGATATTTACCTGGTCGCAACATTCAGCAAGCATTCTCTTATACTCCGTTGCCTCGGCACCAGTCCCGGGATTGAGGGAAATGTGTGATTTTTTTGGCTTTTTATTTGCATGATCTTGGAGCGTCTTGTGACTCGCTGTCTTCAAGGGCGGTGCTGGCGGGGTGCCTGGATACACATATGCAATTGTTCTGTCTCCCGTTCTACACCCGATGCTAGTATAGAGCACCAGATTTTTTGCATGGAGCCGCTTTGAGAGAGTACGCATAAAAGCAATATATCCTTTCCTGTCGTGGCTACACACCCGCTCATAGTTTATGTTTATACCATCGAAGGTATTTTTAATAACGGTATCCATGATACTTTGAATATGAAACTCCCGTTTTTTGGGATTGGATAATACATCATGCATCTGTTCTGTATCTGTCCAGTAAATAGTAGGCACAAATAAAACGCCCTTCTTTTTGCAATGACTATGGATATCATGCCAGTATGGATAGGTACGTCTGAATTTATCGAGAACGGAGCCATTCTTATTAATCTCAAACGAGAAGGGGCTTATTTGGTCAAAGAGATCACAATACTTTTTAATAGTGTGAATTCCTGATTCAACTTTCCAGTAGGGTACGTAAGCACCGAGCATAAATGAATGTGCCTCGCTATTGAGTGCAACCCCGAGACACGTAAAAAGCAGTTGAAGGTGTAGTGAATAATGTAGAGTGCGTGCCATCGCCTTTCTCCCTTGCTTTCTTATAGTTATTGTGGTTAATGCTTGTTACATAGCAGCAAGTATAGCCCATTACATGGCGAAAGCACAAGTGTCAGAGTAAATTTTGCACGGGATTGTCAGCTTACATCCTCTCGGGTGCGCTGATGCCAAGCAAATCAAAGCATGTCTTGAGCGTTCTCTGAATAAGCAGAATGGTGAACAAGCGTCCCCGACTTTGTTCGAGGTGCTCAGAGTCGATGACGGTATGATGGCTATAATATGAATGGAACGTTTGCGCCAGTTCGATCACATAATAAGCGATGAGATGCGTTTGATAATTCTTCGCTGTGCTTTCAAGAAGCGTTTTTAACGATGCTATCTTCTTAAGCAGCAGATATTCAGGTTCCCCGACAAACTGCGCATCCTCTGCAGCAATATTTCCCATCTGAGGCTGCTCTGCGGCAGCTTTGGCCATAATACTCTTTGTTCGCACATAGGCGTACTGAATGTAATAGACTGGATTCTCATCAGTATGCTTCAAGGCGAGCTCTAAATCAAAATCAAGATGCCCGTCAGCTTTTTTATGAAGATAGAAGAAACGAGCAACATCGGTCCCTACGGTTTCTATGATGTCTTCGAGGGTGATTATCCTGCCGGCTCGTTTAGAAAGTCTCATTATCTGACCACCTTCTTTAATGGTAACCAGCTGGTACATAATAACATCCAATCGATTGGGATCATACCCAAGCGCCTGCATGACAGCTTTTAAGCGAGTAACATAGCTGTGATGGTCTTGGCCAAGAATCATAATGAGATGATCATGGCCGCGCTCTATTTTATTTTCAGCATAGGCAAAATCGGGAGCGATATAGGTAAGCTCCCCAGTATTTTTACGAACGACTCGATCTTTATCGTCGCCAAAGAGCGTCGATTTAAACCAGAGCGCATTATCTTGTGTATAGAGATAGCCATTGGTTTCGAGTTGCTGAAGAATCTTTTCTATTGCGCCGCTTGTGTGCAATTGCTTCTCGCTAAACCAGGTATCAAACGTAATACCATACGCTGCAAGCGTTTCTTGAATGCGCGCAAGCAGATGCTTTTTTGCATACTGAGCAAAAAACTCTTCAGGCTGCGAAAGTAATTCCGCTCCATACTGCTTATAGCACTCCTGGGCAAGGGGCATAAGATACTCCCCATGATAGGCGTCTTCTGGTAGCTGCACATTCATTCCAGCTATTTGCTGGCAACGTATCTTAAATGAAATGCCTAGTTTCTCGATTTGTGCTCCCGCATCATTGATATAAAACTCTTTGGTGACTTTATTTTCAAGAAACGTGAGAATTCGTGCAAGCACATCACCTATAATGCCTCCACGTCCATGCCCAATATGAAGAGGGCCCGTTGGATTGGCGCTCACAAATTCAATAGAGTAGTGCTGCTTGGGTGATTTTGCATCCTTAAAAAAGCCCTCGCCCTGAGTAAAGAGCTCTTTTGCCAGTTGCTGATACGCCGACGGGGTCAAGAAAATATTGATAAACCCAGGACCTGCTATCTCAATGCGCTCAATGAATTGATTCTCAAGTGCCTCTTGAATCTTTTGTGCAACCACGCGCGGTTGCATGCCCAATTCTTTAGCCAGAATCAAAGCGCAGTTAGAGCTCAGATCGCCAAACTGCTGTTTGCTTGCATCGGTATTGAGTGTAAGTTCTATGCGGGCAGAGGTTGCATCAGATATCTGGAAAAGCTTTTTGGCTGTTTCTTGTAGCGAGACTTCTACTGTTTGGATGACATTCATAGATTTTCACATGTGTATAGTATTTTAAGATCTATTGTCTAAGATAGCATGAGATTGAACCTTGCGCTAGAGTAACTCGGTGAGCATAGAGCTAAAAAAAGGGCGCATTTACCCCTAGACCCTATGTTCTACAAGAGTACGTTTGTTTATTTTTGCGCTCTGCCTGAGGGCCAACTGGTGGTTGTACATAAAAAGAGATTAAACAAATTATACGTATTTTTATAATACGCATACGTATAATTGTAATACGCCCCGAAGTTTAAAGTTCGCGCTGAATATAATATTATAACTAGCGCAAAATTCATTTTTTTTGATCTTTGCGCTAAATATACTATCATATTCAGCGCAAACTTGAAAAATTCTTATATCTGCGCTATATATAGTATATTACATTAATGCAAGGAGCCTATTATGCCAACTATCATTGGTAGAAAAAGAGAACAAGCTATTTTTGATAAGGTTATGGAGTCAAAAGAGGCTTCCTTTTTGGCTGTTTATGGGCGACGAAGAATAGGTAAAACCTATCTTGTGAAAAATTATTTTGCCGATAAGGGGCTGTTCTTTCATCTTACAGGTATTCAAGAGGGTTCTCTTGCAGCCCAGCTCGAGAACTTTGCGGCAGAGTTCTCTGATCATTTTGAAAAAGGGAAGGAAGTCGATCCACCAAAGAGTTGGTTCAAAGCATTTCAGGGCTTAAGAAAAGAGGTAGAAAAAGTATCGCCTACAACAAAAGTGATTATTTTCCTTGATGAACTACCTTGGCTTTCAACACCTAGATCGTCATTTTTAAAAGCCTTAGAGCATTTATGGAATAGGTATCTCGTATTTATGCCGAACGTGATTCTTATCGTGTGCGGTTCAGCTGCATCCTGGATGATCGATAATATCATCAATAGTAGGGGTGGCTTACATGGGCGTGTGACCAGAGAAATGAGGCTGTTACCATTCTCATTGAAGGAAACGGAAGAATTTTTGCATGAGAAGGGAATACAGCTTGATCGCAAGCAAGTTCTTGAACTCTACATGTGTTTGGGCGGTGTAGCAAAATATCTATCGTATGTTGAAAGAGGCAAATCAGTTGCACAAGTAATTGGTGAACTCTGTTTTACGTATAATGCACCCTTAATAGCGGAATTTCATAAACTCTATAGGTCTCTTTTTAATAAGCACGAGGAGCACGAAAGCATCGTTGCTGCACTCGCAGAGGTTCGCTCAGGGCTCACGTACAAAGAAATTGTGAAAAAAACGAAACTTCCGGCTGGAGGCACGCTGAGCCAAAGGCTAGAGGAGCTCAAACAATCGGGATTTATTATTGAGGTGCCGTTTTTTGGAAAGGGGGAAAAAGATTACCGATACGTGCTGATTGATGAATATTCTCTCTTTTTCCTTACCTGGTGCGCAGAAATCTCCGCACTCGATTTACAAGAAATGGGGCCTGATTATTGGCTAAAACAGCGTAATACCTCTGTCTGGCGATCATGGACGGGCCATGCTTTTGAAACTTTATGCTTGAAACATGTTGAAGGAATAAAAGCAGCTTTAGGGTTAGCAGCGGTTCAAACGCAGACATCCAAATGGAGATATATTCCTGAAAAAGGCTCGAAAAGCGAATCGGCCTGTGAGATTGATCTGGTCATTGAGCGTGCCGATTCATGCATAAATCTGTGCGAGATGAAATATTACAATGAAGAGTTTGTAATAGATAAAGAGTATGCTCAGAAACTTCGGAAGAAGAAGGAATGTTTTGAAAAAATTACCGAGACGAAAAAAACTGCCTTTACAACACTTGTAACCACGTATGGAGCAAAACATAATGAGTACTTTCTCGCGGATGTTGATCAAGAGGTGACTATGGATGCGCTCTTCTTGAAATGACACATGCGCCTTGCATAGAATTTTAAAAGGCCGCCTGCGAGGAGGCGGCGAGTACAAATGACCGACAGGTCATAATAAACCTATTTATTAAGTTGATGTTTAAGGAAAAAATATCTGCATTCTTCCACAAATCCGAGCTTCTTAGCTATCGATGCTGATGCTTGATTTGATGCATCGCAGCTCCATAAAGGCTCGAGGCCATGGTGGTGACAGTAATGTACCATGAACGCACTAATAATTGTTCCTAGGTTTTGCCCACGATAGTTTTCGTGAGTTATCACTGCGATTTCTGCTTTTCCTTTACCAATTATTGCAAAGGATTCACTGATTACCTTTTCTTGATCTACTATGCAGAATCCTTTCTCGTTAGTGCAAAAGTGCTCTTTAGTACCATAAAGATTCAGCATGAATGCTCTCCAAGCACAGAGATCGAAATTCTTATGACTGATCTCTTCTACGGAATAATGAGCAGAAAGGCATTTCTTCCATGACTCTAGCAGAAATGGCTTATCAGGCCTTCTAAGCTGTATTCTTTCAACAGCAATAAAGCCTGCTTCTTCGAAGAATGATCTATACTCCCATTCTAAGGGGCATATTAACGATATTTTGGGAAGGGTCTTTAAGTAAGTCGCTATGTTCTGCAGTGATGATTGGTCGAGCTTTCCTGCTAGATATGTGTACGATGCAGGGCTATAGACGAGTACATATGATGGATTTTTTCTGTCGTTTGTAAAAACTCTTCCAGGATTTCTCTGTTCTAAAATTGCATACAGCAGGGGTTCATTGATAATAAGATCTAGAAAAAATGGTACAGCTATGCTGTATTCGCTTGGAGAGAGCAATACAAGGTCGGTTGATTCTAGGTTTTCTACTTTTGATGTCTGCATCGCAAGTAACCATTGGGCTGTCGCAGAAGAGAATATTAGTATAAATAATAATGTGTTTTTCAAGATAATCCAATCGTTTGGTAAGTATAGTGCGGATGAACTTGCTGACTCTGAACCTACTGTTTTGAGTAATGCACTATAATAATAGAATGATAAAAGTATTTTAATGGCCCGTCAATCGCATCTTTTAGGTTATTAAAACAAAGTGAGCTGCTTTGGCAATATGCTCATAATCAAGAAGTGGAGTATTATTCTTCTAGAAAGCTCGTCATTAATTATTAGTTCTCAAAAAGCATACCAGATGTTGCTTCCTACTCAAAATAAGCAGGGGCGCTTTTGCGCCCCCGGAGCTGACATATGTCAAAACTATAATTGCTGTGTTTACGTGACTTTACCTTATGCCCCTCTAATAATACGAGCAGCTTCAAGACCAACTACGAAGGCTGTATAGCCTGTATTGCCTTTATTAATATATGGAACTGACGCATTACTTGCAACCTTCAATTTGTTGACACCGAATACGTTTAATCGGCCATCAATAACCCCATCAGTCGCCGTTTTTGCCATGCGACAGGTTCCTGAAGCATGATTAAATACTGTTGGTGCATTGAAAGCCGCAGCAAACAATGCGTCTGGTCCTTCAATATATTGCTCAGGTGTTGGATAGAGCACCGTTCCGAGAGATTGAGTTGCAATTTTTTGCACTACCCCATAGAACTGAACAACCATATTAGCGTCAGTACCAGCAGTCGTTGGCGCTCCATCAGTAAAGTAGCCTAAATTAATAAGCGGTTGAATGAATGGATCTTTACTAATGATCGAAACTGTTCCGGTACTCTTTGGTGCTAATTGTACTCCCAGGAGAAAGATTCCTTCTGTTATTCCAAGGGCCCCGGTGATTCCAGCAGGAAAGATGGCAAGCGAGTCAAGCACGATGAGCTCAAATTGCCGTTCCTGAGGAGTCTGAGGAAGACCGATGAAACTGGTGGAGAAACGGGGAGGAGTTACTGTGGTGGTAACATCGCCGATGATAGCCGGGATACCAAATTGGTTTTGCATATTTGCGCCAACGTTACTATTGGCAAATACGACCGGTATGCCAAGAGAATTGAGAAGTGTTGGATCGCCAATACCAGAACGTTGCAAAATTGCAGGATCTTCAAAGGAGCCAGCGCAGAGGATAATTTCTTTACAAGCATTCACCGTTAATGCAACATCTTTTGCGGTGGCATGTACGTATTCTACTGCTTTAGCGGTTTTATGCTTTGAGAATATGACACGATTTACGGTAGTATTAGAGAGAATCTTTAATTTTCTACCAGCAAGGCCATTGCCATTTTCATCTACAATAGGGGCAACGCCAAATCCTGGTTCACCCGTTAAATAGGCATTGGCTGAGTATGATCGATAGCTATTTGCTCCAAGATAAGGCGGGGTAACAAAATCTTGATTTGCAGCAATACCCACGAAGCCCTCATTTGGGTTATTATAATCCATAACAAACGGCGCTTCTGTTGCAGCCGAAACCGCTTGCATAAATTTATCAGTATACAGTGGAGGTTCTTGAGTAATGAATAGTGGGCCAGTGAAACCGCGTTGTGTAGGATCTGGTATTGTGCCATCAGGGGTGTAGTGTTCCATCGGAATCATAACATTTTTGAGTAGGTTGTTATAGCTCCAACGTGGGTCGCCCGATATCGCCGCCCATTGATTGTAAACGTCGGGAGTGCCGCGCACGCATTGTAAGTAGTAATGGCCGGAACTTCCACCCCACTGCCTTCCTTCTAGGTAATAGGTTGGGTTGTAAGGGTTTACCGCTTCAGTTTGAGTGTAAGAAAGACTTACCATTGAAAGTTCTGGGTTATTAGCGCTTGCTACTGCACCGAAAATATTGTTCACCAGAACAAGTGGATTTTGTGTTTCATTTTCACCTGCTTCTAATACTAATACCGAATTGCAAAATTTGCCTGTTACCGGATCTGGGTCAGACAGTTTTGCAGCGAGTGCACAGCCTGCAGTGCCGCCCCCAACGATTATATAATCGTATGTGTTCTGCTTTTTTGTCGCCTCCACGCACAAAGTGCTGAGAGCTACGAACGATAATGCTATAGCCAATCTTTGACGGACCATAATTCACCCTTTCAATTTTTGAGCACAATGCTCAGACATGAGGCCATCTCACTTTGAGTACTCCCCTTGTGAGCAAGGTACTAAAAAGGCGTGAGCAAAGTCAACACCTTACAGAATTTTTGTAGAAGTACTATTAAAACATGATTTTTTCGCTATTTGTGGAATCATTCCGAGTTACATCGAAAACTTATTTTTCACACAACAACGTTAGATACGTTGGGATGACTTTGGTTCTTATAGTATGAGTGAGTTCCTCAATAAAGCTTATGAATAACTCATGATTGAGATCAAAGCTTCTTTTTTTTAAGAAGACATTTTTATTCTTTTGGATGAGATCCTGGTAGTTCCACGTTTCTAAGTGCCGAGCTGCGATAGTAGCTGCGAGAGGGTCAAGCGATGCAATGATGGCGACGGCATCAAGGTTCTCGCTTTCATACAGTGTGCGATTTTTAAGTGTTGAATTATCAGAGGGACAGTTTTTACGTTCATATGCGGCATACTCAATAAGATGGGTGAGCCAGCAATTTAAAATAGTTGGAAAATCCTTGGCAGCTTTTAAGGGATCAACGCCCATCTCACGTAATCGATTAATCGAATGGGGGTGCGTACCAAAAACAGTGTGCAGCCATCCATAGGGATTAAATGAACCGTAGTGCGCGAAAAAGAGTGCTGCTCCTCTCACGAGTGGTTCTTTGCCATAGTGTTTTTCAAGAGATTGAAGAGCATATGAATCTGCTTCATATTCATGACTACGTTTCCAGGGTCTTAGTAGGTATGATGCCGCATATGCCGCGCCGGCTAGCGCTAAACGGCTTAGTAATTTTTTGGCAAGCCCCTCGAAATCCGCCTCTTTATCAGGGCGGGGGGCTGCTTCTAAAAAGGTTATGGGAAAAAAAACAGCTGCGGCGATTGAAACGGCTATGTTACCAGAGTAATGTTTAACCGTATGAAATTTTTCAATGTGTCCAATTTCATGGGCAACAACGAATCTGAATGCATGAGGATATTTCCGCCAGAATGGAAGATCTATGTCTCTTAAATAGAGATTATTTCCTACAACAAAGGCAGGTGTATTTAATCCAGAGTAAATATTAATGGGCTGATTGCAACCGACTTCCTTAATAACGCTGCGGGCTAGCTCTTCAAGTTCTGGGCATACAGGCTGCCCAGGAGGATATGGAAGCATTCGGTTGAGGAATTTCCCAAGCGTATAGAAAGGAGATTCCGCTTTTAGTGTGGATGTAATCGGGAGTAATAGGGCAAAAAGAAAGATTTTCTTCATGGTTCTTTTGATTCCGTTTTTATAATCTGACTATCGTGACGAGTATATCTTCCCTCGAAAGTAAAAGCAATGCCACTCACTCAATATGAAGAGCTGCCAAGCATTTTATCATTTTATGATGCTTTAGATGTGATACTGTCCGTTATTCTGTAATAGAGCAGCTTTACAGTTTCTGTGGTAAAGAAGTAGGCAACCGTTATTATACACACAATAAAGATGCTATGTGCATTAGGACGAATGAATTGGAAGAGCTCCCGGCCCCACGAGGAGAAGGGCAGTGCAAACGTAATACACGCAACGGCAAGTGTCAGGCCCATGAGTGTAAGTGATGGGCGACGAGCTTTATAGAAAGGACCACGCGTGCGTATCGAATAGATGAGTGTGAGCTCAGTCAAAATATTTAATATAAACCAGTTCGTTTGAAGAACTGCTGGTTGCTTATGAATAAAGAATGCAAAAAAGATAAAATCAAACAACGAATTGACGACCCCGAGGGTGATAGTGATAAATGCGATCTCTTTCATACTATGCTCATGTGGTTTGAGGAGCTCATCAGGATCTACGGTATCCGTTGCAATAGCAACCATCGGAAAATCTGAGAGAAGATTGACCAAGAGAATCTGCAGTGGCAGCAGCGGAAGAAAATCTATCAGAAGAGAAGCAATTGCTATTGAATAAAAGTTGCCGGTCGAAGAAGAGATAGAGGCGGTAATATATTTTATGGTGTTTGAAAATACCTGGCGGCCGATAGAGATACCATCAATAATAACGAGCAGGCTCTTTTTGAGCAAAATAATATCGGCGGCATCCCGGGCGGTATCGCTGGCGTGTTGCACGGCAAGGGCAACGTGGGCAGCTTTGAGCGCCGGTGCATCATTAATCCCATCGCCCAAAAAGCCGATGACTGGCGAGCGAGCCTCACCGCCAGAATGATCTGTATCGCCATGTAGCTTTAAAAGATTAACGATCTCGAATTTTTGTTCTGGGGTAAATCGGGCAAATACATTGTATGTTTTAACTATCTGTGCCTTTTGGGCTGGTGAGAGTTGCGAAAATTCAATTCCCGCGATTGCAAGACATTCTCCTTGAGCAAGACCAATTTTTTTAGCAACAGCACAGGCAACTTCTTTGCTATCCCCCGTAATCATTTTTAGGGTGATTCCCAGCGCATGGGCCTTGGTGACTGCTTGTACCGATGTGCCTTTTATTGGGTCATGAAATGATACAAGCCCGCCAAACGTAAGCCCCTTTTCGCCAGCATCTTCTATGGTTGAGGCAGCTGTTTTCTTGTAGGCAAGGGCGAGTACGCGATTGCCTTGCTCTGCCTCATCTGCTATCCATTGGTAGATCTCAGTGCGATTTGGCAGGGGAGTGCACAGCTCCTCGATTACTTCCATGGCACCACGCACAATAAGCGCAGTCTCATTGGCTTTTGAAACAAGAACCGAAGAGCGCTTTCCCAAAGGATCATACGGGATTTCCTGCAGACGCCGGTAGGTAGCGGCATCTTTTTTTATATCATCCGATGCGTACTCATAGGTTGCGGTGTCAAAAGGGTCTAATGGTGGCGTGCTTTTTGAAACGAGCACTGAGTAGAGAGTGAGGTTAGTATCGGCATACGCAACATGTTCGACCGACATCTTATTTTCCGTCAGCGTCCCTGTTTTATCGGTGCATAATATAGTAATCGCTCCCAGATCCTCTATTGCAGATAATCGCTTAACAACGACGTTGTGCTTGGCTAACAGGAGTGCTCCCTGCGAGAGCGCAAAGGTGGTAACAGCAGGAAGGGCTTCAGGAGTAAGCCCGAGGCTGAGAGCGATGGAAAAAAGAAGGAGCTGAATGATATCGACTTGGCTTCCCTTGAGGATGAGATGCACCGCGAAAAGGCATATGACCGTAATGGCCATAATCGCGAGAATGAATTTACTTAACGTGGAGAGTCGCTCTTCAAAACCACTCACGTGCATGGTTTCAACCGTTAAGCGGCTTACATTTCCAAAGCGTGTCTGAGAGCCCGTTGCGAGTACGACGCCTGTTGCAGATCCAGCAGTAACTGTCGTGGCAAGATAGCAGATGTTTATCGCTTTATAGGGGTCGTCGGTTGCTTGGGCAAGCGGAGTGCTTAATTTTTTTACCGGAGCAGATTCGCCCGTGAGGAGAGATTCATCCAGCGCCAGTGAACCAGTGATAAGACGAACATCGGCGGGAACTTTATCTCCTGTTGCCAACATAATAACATCACCCGGTACCAGCTCACTGCTTGCAATTTCGATCTTCTTTCCATCGCGTATAACGTGAGCGGTATGCGTAACATTCTTTTTGAGCAATTTTAACGTTTGATGTGCACGAAATTCTTGGAAAAAACTTAAGAATCCATTGATAAATACGATGGCAAGAATAAAGATAGAATTTGTTTTACTCTCAAGAAAAAATGATGCGGTCGCAGCACCTATGAGCAGGTACATGAGCGGGTTATTAAACTGGCGAATAAGAAGGCTTACCCAGCTTGTTTCATGCTCTTTGAGTGCATTCGGGCCATACTGTTTTTTAAGCGCTGCTATTTGTTCTGCGCGTAATCCACTGCTTGCAGAGGTTTTGAATGCCGCTTCAAGCTGAGCGAGTGTGGAAGTTGTGTATTCCAAAATGTCCTTGCCCATATCCCCTACCCCCCTCGATTTAGAGGCTTTCTTTGATAAAGTTTCGGCCATACAGAAGCGCAACAAATGGCACGATCGTACCGAGAGCTGTTCCCACATTAAAATACTTAATAAGCGCAAAAGATACTATAAAGCAGACTGCCGTGAGTGCGAGGAGCATGAGCGAACCGCGCAGGGATTTTTCGGTATAGCGGTGAGTTTCTTGTTGCAAAAATCCTTCAGGGCGCGTAAAAGTGGTGATGATGCCCACGATCAGGATCCAGAGAAAGATGACCGATTGCTGAAAGTATGAATATGGTTCAAGCAAGACGGGAAAAGCAAGAAATCCTGCAGAGCCATAGATAAGAAAGGCATCTGCGCCGACGGCGACATAATCCACATCAGATTTTCGATACCAGGCATAAGCAAGCACAAGAATTGCGAGTGCTGCGCCAGCATAGAAAGAGTAATTCCAAGCATTTTCAGTTTTGCACGCAGCTACGCGCGAAAACCATGCGAACACAATGAGGGGAATGAAATCGATCCAGCGGCCGGTTTTATGAATATTCATCGTTGCGTAGCTCCCTTGTTTGATTGTGTATAATCAAGGGTACTGAATTGTTGTGCAAACTTCAAGATTATGCAATCCCTGTTTAGAGGAATATCTAATTAGGTAGATTTTGTCCCGTTTAAGCGAGCAATCTTTTTATAGTGCCGACCCTGACAGAATCTTTTTAAAAAATTATTGATTTTTTATTTCGCATGGTATATGCTTTGGTTCAAGTCCTATTCATCTATAGTTTATGCTTACGTTAATTATGCAGTGTTATTGCGATAAGCGCTCTGAAATTCTTGGACGATACGTTTTATTTTTTCAGAGTTATTATGGCAGAGGTGAGAGAGATAGTTTATTATCCCGTAAATAGCGATAAAAAGCCTTACTTCTCTTGGTATAAGAAGCTTGATTTCCAAACGAGAAGTAGGATTAGGGATCGGTTAGGCTATATTAGATTGGGATTGTTTGGTGATTGTAGTCCCATAGTAAATAGTCATGGCGTCTGGGAATTGAAATGTACCTTTGGCGGGGGAATCAGGATATATTACGGCAAGGCTGATAATATTACTGTAGTCATACTCTGGGGCGGAATCAAATCAACTCAGTCTAGAGATATAACAAAGGCCTGTGAATATTGGGTAAACCATAACATGGAGATGAGCTATGTTAATAAGAAAAGAAGCGATTGTCAACAAGCATTATAGAGAACAACTTTTTGAGGAAATTCGTTCAGATCATGAGTTTGCTCTATCCTATATCAATTTAGCCCTAAAGGGCGGTGAATATCGAGTCCTTCTGCTTTCTTTTTATGATATAATTGATGCATTTGGTGGGCTAGAATACTTTAGCCGGGAATCGGGCATTTCTTTCGATAAGCTTGATCGCATTATGGACGAAGTTGAGCCTTTAGAAATCCATGTTCTTGAAGCGCTTATGAAAGTGCTTGGTTGGGAAATTGCAACAAAAGTACCTCATATTGTGCTGCGCCCGACGGCCACCTCCTCCGATCCTCTTCCGCAGCCTCTTTGAAGGGCAGCATTCTCTTAAGCCTTGGCCTGTGTTATACTGGGATTAATAATAACATGAGGTCTGAGAATCAATGGATATAGCAGTTTTATTATCGGGCGGTGTTGATAGCTCGGTCGCATTGCGACTACTACAAGAGCAGGGACACCATCTGACCGCCTATTACCTTAAAATCTGGCTTGAAGATGAGCTTGCATACTTGGGAACCTGCCCCTGGCAGGAGGATCTTGCGTATGCCGAAGCCGTATGCAAGCAAACAGGGGTACCGCTTGAGGTCATATCTCTGCAAAAAGAGTATTGGGATGAGGTGGTTGCTCATACTATTGCCGAAATTAAGGCAGGAAGAACGCCTAATCCAGATATTTTATGCAATCAACGCATTAAATTTGGTGCCTTTTTGCGTACAGCTCCTGAAGCTAAATATGTAGCAACCGGACATTATGCACGGGTAGAGCATAGTCCTGAGGGATCAGCCCTTTATACAACGCCCGATGCGATAAAAGATCAGACCTACTTCTTATCCCATGTAACACAGGAACAGCTGTCACGTGCCATTTTTCCTCTTGGGGCACTCCAAAAGACTGATGTCAGAGCCCTGGCTCATCAGTATAATCTGCCAACAAAAGATCGCAAAGATAGCCAAGGAATCTGTTTTCTTGGCAAACTTAAGTTTCGAGAGTTTGTGCGCCATCATATTGGGGATAAAGAGGGTGCTTTAATCGAATATGAGACTGGAAAGCCTCTTGGGGTTCATCAGGGGTTTTGGTATTACACGATCGGTCAACGGCAAGGCCTTGGTCTTTCTGGCGGGCCCTGGTATGTGGTCGCGAAAGATCCTCACAAGAATGAGGTGTATATATCCCGCTCCTACTATACGCAAGACAAAATGCGTGATACATTTAAGGTACGTGATTGCAATTGGATTCAATCGAAACCAACGCGTGAGCAGCTACTCGTAAAATTACGCCATGGGCCAGCTTTTCATGAAGCATCGGTTGTTGCTCAGAGCGATGGAATCTATGAAATTTGTTTGGCGTCTCGCGATCAGGGAATAGCTCCCGGTCAGTATGCAGTTTTTTATGATGGCACGCAGTGCCTCGGTGGAGGAGTTATTATATGATCGTTTCGCGTATGTCGGCATGGTTCGCGTTTGGTATGTCACTCGTTAATATACCAACACTTGTAACGTTAGTGCGCATTGTGTGTATTCCGTGGATTGTTGCGTGTATGATGACAAACCATTGGTTGAGTGCGAGCATATTTTTCATAATTGCATCTGTAAGCGATCTTATCGATGGAGCGCTGGCGCGCTACTTGCGTCAAGAAACGTTCTTTGGATCCTATTTAGACCCTATAGCTGATAAACTGCTTCTTATTTCCAGTTTTACCGGATTTGCTCTCTACTATAAAGCATCGGCGATACCGCTCTGGTTTCTCGCTTTTATCATAGTCAGCGAACTTGTGCTGGTCGCATTAGCTTTTTATTGGGGTGTCTTTAAACGAACAATGGTCATTAAGCCTACCCGTTTGGGCAAGCTCACAAGTTTTGGTCAGGTTCTTGTCTTAGGCTGGCTTTTCTGGTGCAGCGTAACACGCGTATTACCCGGTCGTATTTTCTGGCTGCTGCTTGGGCTGGTTGTAGTTTCCCGCTTATGCACCTATATAGATTATGCGATCATCTTTTTTAAAAAAGAATCGGTGAGTAGGTAAAACTCAATAGAAAAATATAATTCATACGTTACCGGGGATTTCTCGATGAACCAGTGGTTAAAAATTACTTTTTTATTATCGATGATGGCCGCATTTTGGTGCTTTGCTGAGAATTTCATCGTTGAAGAAAAGCCTGCTCCACGAAGAACGATTGCTCAGCTCAGGCAAGAAGTAATGGAACTCATGGGTGATGTTATCGAGCAAGAGGCCCATCTTGTACAAGCGCATGCTCGTCTGCAGGGAACGCTGTGTTCATCGTTGCGCGCCTATGCCCGTGGCGATAAAAAATCAGCGTTCGCTCGTGTCTCGAATGCCGATCTTTTGAAGATGGCGAAGCTTCTTCGTCATGAAAAAGAACGCCAGATCAAGGAGAAAAATTTTGTTGAGCAGTTGAGCAAGGACATGCGCACCTTTCTCACATCATAGAAAATTGCATCTTTTTTTTGTTTTGTACTTTGCTATACTGAAAACCAGTTCTTATCATATCTCTTCTTTTTCTGAAAGGTTCGTCGTGGCTAATTTTAATCGCGTTATTCTCATGGGTAACCTCACGAGAGATCCGGAATATAAACAACAACCATCAGGCCAAGCGCTTTGCCGATTAAGCATTGCTTCCAACAGGCAATTTAGAAATAAACAGACCGGAACTATGGCTCAGGAAGTCTGTTATATCGATATTAGTGTCTGGGGACCGCAAGCAGAAAGCTGCCGCCAGTATTTATCAAAAGGCCGTCCAATTTTAGTTGAAGGCCGTTTAAAATTTGATTCATGGAAAGATAATGAAGGTCTGCAAAAACAGCGCCATTCTATCGTTGCCGATAACGTGGTATTCCTTGGTGGGCCGCGTGCTGAAGGTGGAGCTGAAGAAGGTATTTCTCTCGGATCTCGAGGAACCGTGCCTGCCACGAAAACAGATGATGCGGTGACCGATGCGCTTTTTAAAGACGAAGCCCCATTTACCGACGATCTGCCTTTCTAAAGGGTAACTCCGCTGAGTAAAAAAACAATGAGCCTCTTCTTATGCATATGGTAGTGTAAGAAGAGGCTCATTTTGTTTCTGATTCTGCTTCAAGACTTTCCATAAACTACATTTTTCGCGCGTCGTGTGATAATTGGCTTGAGAGATGCTCAAACTATTTTTAGAAGCGCCCTAAAAGCACCAAGAAACATCGATGCCAGCATAGCTACCGAGCGTATGAATAGTAAATACGCGTCTGCCGGTCAGCTCTCTATTATAAAAGAGGGCAACGCGTGGGCTGTACCAGGACGTTTCAGTTGCAAAATCATATTCTATAAGCAGTTGAATGAGTGCCCGTGACCAGCTCTTATAGCGCTGATCTTGGTTGACAATCGATTCGGAGAAACCAGAATCACATGGTTTGATGCGATACCTATTTTGTTGTTCATATGCTCCTGCAAGAAGGAGAGACAATCCGTTATAGAAATGATCTGCTTTTATGTAAGCGCCGGTGCGCCAGACCGCCCCAGGTCGAACTTCTGCTTCTCCACGCCCGAGCGTAATAAATCCTGTCGGAGCTTCAAGAGGGCCTTTTAATGAGATACGGTGCTTCTTCTTAAAAAATAAAAGCGCGTCTGCATGCAATCCTACTG
The DNA here is from genome assembly GCA_963695365.1 of uncultured bacterium. Taxonomy (GTDB): domain Bacteria; phylum Babelota; class Babeliae; order Babelales; family Babelaceae; genus PRDV01. Next base: position 1,601,997 of record OY968766.1, on the reverse strand, counting down.
TTAGCCAGTCATAGGCGCCCCATGAGATATCAGCGGAGAGGGGAATCGCCCAAAAGCCGCCATAGCCGAAAGGTATATCAAATACTTGAAGGAGATCCCGCTTCTTGCCTGTTGGGAAAAGCACCCCGGATTTAAAGGTAACGTCAACAAAATCGAGCCATTGGGTATTTTCAAATGAATGAGTCCAACCAAGAAAAAGGGTTGAATCCGACGCCCCGCCTTCTCTTCGGGGATCGATGGCAAGATCAGCTTGCTCAAGAAAATTTCTTAAGGTCTCTTGGGCCGTTTGCCATAAGGGCTTATAGCGTTTTGATCGACAGGATTTACATTTTTTGAGCGTGCACATTGTTTCGCGATATCCTGAGGGATAGAGGTGAACGAGGATAGCTGGAAAATGAAAATGAAGAAAAAAACCACGACAAAAATTTTGGTAGAGATTGAGATCGGCCTCAAAAACATCTGCGACGCCGTGTAAGAATATTTCTTTGGGATTGCCCGGAAGATTGAGCGGGATGCCAAGAGCATTGGAGAGAGCGGCCACATTTTCTGGGCCATAGATGTCAAGTATATTGGTGACTTTTGAGCAGGTATTGCGACCGCAAGAATTTGAGCCGCCCATGAGTTGGAGCTCTCCAGTAAAGAGCCAAGGGCGCTCAAAACGAGGCTCGTCCCAGAAGGCAGACGTGCGGAAAAAAAGGCTTCGATTAAATGACTCTGCTGAACCTGTGATCACTATAAGGCAGAGCAGTAAAAAACGTTTATATACCATACATATTACTTACTTTTGAGCATTACGTTGCCTCGAGCGCTCATTTCGACCTGTGCGCCATAGCCCCTCCCGCTCATCCCGAGTGATCCCGAGGCCACTATGCCGAAGGGATTGTATTGAGGGATGCCGTTATTATCACATGAGAATAATTAGTATAGTATACAACTCTATAAAAAATGTGAATATAATCTTATTTACTTTCGTAATCGTCTACCGTTTCCTCCACAATGTGGGGGATACGAGGATCAAGCTCATCTGGCGTGTGCACTTCCTGTGCGCTTCTTTCCATCTGCTGGTTGGCGATATCATCAGGTTGATATCTATCAGACTGGTCATAATATTCACGAATGGCATCTCGAATATCTTGTGCTATACCCACCATAAATGCGATATCATGACTGATATAGTTGCCAAGAACGACGAGGATATGAGGATCATTTGGTTCCGCTGCAACAACCCAGAGCGTATCGCCTTCTCTTTGATAGGGAATCATAAGGTGATTAAGAAGTATATCTTTGGGAAAAAGCCGCATAAGATAGTGATCAAAGAAGATGCCTACCACATCGCATTGTGGTACACCATAGTATTGTGATAGTGCTTCAAGAAGATCAGATTTGTCTACGACCCCTTCTTCAATAAGAAAGTCTTCGAAGGTAATGTCATCCCGTTCACCAAAAGCTTGCTGAAGTGCGAGTGCTTCATTGAAGCTGATGTAATGACGTTCGGTAAGAATTGCGCTTATCTCGTCTATTGGGTTATATCTATTCATAGTTCTATCTTTCGCCTCAGCTGCACTGGTTTTATTCTTATTTAGGAGTTGCAGCTTAGTTTCTCATATGCTTGTTTAATTATTAAGGGATCTTAAATACCCTTCTTTTATTACAGTAGCACAATTTGTATCGCAAAGGCAATGGTATGTGTCGTAAAATTTCAGTTTGAAGAAGACGAGTGCCCTGCATAGCGCTAGGTATCCTTTTTGCATTTCCATATTCTTTTTTTGTATTTTGTTCGGCCTTCGCGGCCGGGCGTAAGGGGATGCTCGCCCATCCCTTAACCTAGGGCGCCATCCGCCGTCGCCTTGCGGCTATGGCGCGACTAGACGTGCCTACTTATATTAGCCTCAACAGAGGTCGGGCCTGCCCCGACGTAGCCTTAGCGAAGTCGGGTCGGACAAATGCGCCGATCAGACTTAATCTGCTCGGCATGCCGGCCTCACAGATCACTTGAGGTGAAGGATTTCGAATGCCTATAAAAAAGACCAAGAACATGTTACGCCCGGAGGCAAGAAATTTTGTTTCATTTATATACGCATGGTATACTAAATCTAACTACTAACTAAGATACGAGGATTTTATGGACGAGAATGAATCAGTAAATACACATACGCAAACCGAGCAGGCTGAAGCCGATCACACAGGCTGTCAAAAAGAGTTGCAGCAGCTAAAAGACCGCTACATGTATCTCAATGCTGAGTTTGATAACTACAAAAAACGCATCGATCGAGAGAAGGCACAGTGGACTGAATCTGCTCAAGACGATGTTTTACTCTCAATTCTACCTATTGTAGATGATATGGAGCGTGCGCGTGAAGGTTTTAAAACGTTGCCACCTGAAATGGCTTCACACGCTGCCGGCCTTGAACTTATCTCAAAGAGTCTATCAAAACTTCTAGCAGAATATGATCTTCAAGAAATTCCGCTCGTAAAAGAGTTCGATCCAGAACAGTATGATGCAGTTATGCAAATTGCTTCTGAGACTCATGCAACGGGTGAGATCGTCGAAATTCTTCAAAAAGGGTATATCCGTCATGGCCGTGTTCTCAGGCCAGCAAAAGTGAGTGTAGCACAATAATCTCTCTGAACTATTGCATTTCCAATCCTGGTTTTTGTACACTAAAAATAAAAGAGATGTCAAAGTGTAATAAAATCAAGGAGATACATCATGAACATGATTCGTTTATTAACGTTTGCTCTCATTTCGAGCAGCCCTTTCATGCTTGATGCAGTAATGACAAAGAAAGAGCTCATCGCCAGCAGAGAAGAATCTGTGCGTGATTGGTCAGAAGTTCTCACTGCGCTTGAACGGGGTAAGCAACTTTCCATGAAATCACCTGCCTATCAACGTGCAGAACGTGCACTGAAACATGCCCGCTCTATTCCGGGAGATAGCCAAGCAGTAGAAGAGTGGACAACCATTCTTTCAGCGCTTGAACGAGGAAAAAGACTAGATCCTCATTCGCATGAATATGCTCGCGTCCACGCTGCACGTGAAAAATCAAAGACACGACTTAAGCACCTTCAGGAAGGAAAGCTGGGCATAAAGAGCTTGCCAGCTTTGTTTGGATGGGGTGGTTCTAAAGAAGCTCAGCGAGAAAAGGAAGCGAAAGAGGTTTCTGTGAAAAAAGCCGAAACGAAAAAAAAGGTTTCTCATCCAGTCAAAACCCCGGAAAAGAAAGCCACAACAGAAAAAAGGGTAGAAGGTAAGAAAAAGGGTGCCGTTGAGAGAAAAGTTACCCCAAAAGCTCAAAATAAGGCCAAAATGACGTCGAGAAAAGTGACGGCAAAGAAGGCTGCACATAAGAAGCCAACAAAGAACGCACAAAAGAAGAAAGGCGCAAAAAAAGAAGAGACTAAGAAGATCAAGGCTGCTTCTAAGAAGAAGCGAGCGCCATTAAAAACGAAGCGACGTCGTGAGAGTGGAGTTTTTGCCGTCTAATCTACTTAATGTACGCAAGAATAGCGACAACAGTCTCAATAAAAATGAGCACAATAATTAAAACGGAAAGAAGATCCTCGCGCAGCGCATCCACTTTATTTTGATAGACTGTTCTGACATCAAGAATAATGGCGAGCTTCCGATTAATCGATTCTTTCCAGTTTTTAATGTCGAGCTTTTCTACTAATAAGGTGTATATTTCAGAATAGTAGGCTTCGCCTGCGAGCTTGATACTATTTTCTAGCCGCTCGGTAATGACCGAAATGTCAACTTTCAGTTTGCCCAGATCGCCAATCGGATCGCTTTTAAGTGCCCCGACAAAGGGGATGTAGGAGTGAATGGGAAGGGCTTTTATTTCACGTTCGTAGACAACAGACATCTGTTGATCAAGCAGACGATCGAAATATTGAAGTTCAAGTTGCTGCATGTTAGCAAACTCAAAAAGATCGAGTACTTCCTCATATTCATCATCATACATAAATGCTGCTTCAGTATCGATAATAATGAGATCGCCTCGATAGTAACCGATCGCAGAATCGAGAATTTCATTTTTTTGGTATTCGGAAAGAAATTCCGTTTCAAACCGTAAGAGAGAGGCGATGGTACTACCAAACTCTTCTTTTAAATTTATCAGATCGATCGAAGGATCTGGATCGATTTGAATGAGCACATAAGAGCGACGAATGTGAAAAAATTTCGGCTGCTTTATTTCTGATTTAATCCGCTTAAAAAGCGTTCCTGCATCGATAACGCTTTGTTCTCTAAACTCATCATCAACTTGGTTAAGATGCGTCCGCAATTCTTCAAGTGATTCTTCAAAGGCAATAGTATAGGCAAGCGTAATCACACCAAAATTATGCAATTTTGCACTTTGACACTTGGTGCTTGTATGTGGATGGGGCAGTTCAACCGCAAGCGGAATATGATAGTTTTTAAAGTACTTTGAAAGAATAAGCGGTCGTCGCACGAGCAGTTGTTTATCCTTAACAGCATCAAGATCTATGTCTTCGCCGACATCAAATGCGTGGAAAATAAATATATTGCCCGTAAAAATATGATGAGAGGCTTTTTTGTTATTCGGCATCACGATTCCTTTTTAAGAATGCTTAAGAACGCTTCATGAGGTACTTCAACATTTCCGACTTGTTTCATCTTCTTCTTTCCTTCTTTTTGTTTTTCAAGCAATTTGCGCTTTCTGGTGATATCGCCGCCATAGCATTTTGCTGTGACATTCTTGCGCAATGCTGAAATTGATTCTCGTGCAATGATTTTTGCGCCAATTGCTGCCTGGATGATAATCTCAAAGAGCTGTCGAGGAATTTCTTTACGCAGTCGCTCAGCAAGCTCCCTTCCTCGATGGTAGGCATTTTCTCTATGCACAATAATGGAAAGTGCATCAACGGGCTTGCCATTGATGAGTATGTCCATTTTAACGAGATCACCTTCCTGGTAGCCGGCCTCTTCGTAATCTAAACTCGCATATCCTGACGAGAGCGATTTGAGCTGATCATAAAAATCTGTTGCAACTTCATTGAGAGGTAAACGATATTTTAAAATGATGCGATCTTCGTTGAGGTATTCAAGATTTTGTTGTACACCGCGCTTTTCCTGACATAGTTTGATGATCGCTCCTAAATGTTCTTTCGGCATGAGGATGGTAGCATCAATGATCGGTTCAAATACAGCCTCAATGCGCGATGGATCTGGGAAATCGGAAGGACTTTCAATATCAAGCGTTTCTCCCGTATGTTGGATCTTGACTTTATAGAGCACACTTGGCGCCGTAATAATAACGCTCAGCCCATATTCCTGCTCAAGACGCTGCTTAAATACATCCATATGTAAAAGTCCAAGGAAACCACAGCGAAAACCGAGACCGAGTGCTGCTGAATTTTTCTTTTCCACTTTCACGCTCGCATCGTTGAGTGTGAGCTTTTCTATCGAATCGCGCAACAGGTCGAATTCCTCATTGTCGATGGGGAAGATCCCTGCAAATACCATCGGCTTTGCAGGTTTAAATCCTGGAAAAGGAACGACCGACTTCTTAAAGAGATGGAGTGTTTCGCCTACACGTGCCTCTTGCACCGTTTTCATCCCGCAAATGATATAGCCAACTTGGCCTGCATAGAGACTTTCCATCGGTGTTTCATCCGGGTACATAAGCCCGAGCTCAAGCACCTCATAGTCGGTTCCTGCTTGCGACAGTGAAATTCTGTCACCTTTCCTGATGACCCCATCTCGTATAGCAATAAGGCAGACGACCCCTTTATAAGAGTCAAACCAGGAATCGAAGAGCAGAGCTTTAAATGTGTTTTCAAGCGAACCAGTAGGAGCGGGAATCCGTTCAATGATTGCTTGCAAAATCTCAGGAATGCCGATGCCCATCTTCGCAGAAGCGCGTATGATCTCTGCATCTTGAAAGTCAAAGAGATGTTTCATTTCTTTGCTGACCCTTTCTGGATCGGCATTTGCCATATCTATCTTGTTCATGATCGGTACAATTGCGAGATCTGCATCGAATGCGAGATAAAAATTAGCCATCGTTTGGGCCTGAACTCCTTGCGCCGCATCAACAACCAGGAGTGCTCCCTGGCATGCATAGAGCGAGCGAGAAACTTCGTAACTAAAATCGACATGCCCTGGGGTATCGATGAGATTTAAGAGGTATTCGTTTCCTTTGTAATGATAAAACATTGACGCCGATTGTGCTTTTACTGTTATGCCGCGCTCCTTTTCAACTTGCAGCTTATCAAGAAACTGTTCATGCTTATGGCGCGTTGAGAGCGTACCTGTTACTTCTAGAAGACGATCTGCAAGCGTCGACTTGCCATGATCAATGTGGGCAATAATTGAGAAATTTCTAATTCTCTCAGGGATATAGTGCTGCAATTCTATTTTTTTTGGATCCATAGTCTTTCTTGCGATTCGGTAATAAAAAACCGCGAGTGCGGCACTATTTTCGTTGAAAATTGGTTATTAGGTTCCCTTCTACGCATTGATTAGAACGTAGTATACTGTAAATTCACACGATTGTAAAATATGCTTGTAGTGTGCTTGAAAGTATCCAGAGCTTCCCTTCTGTAAAGCGAGTCTGTGGGCTGAGAGAGCCTAGACTTTCCATGCGTGGCGCATTGGTGTAGACTAGACCACTGGTGGCGAATTGCTGGGACACTCACCACTAAGTGTAACCTATATCCCTTTATACCATGAGGAGAATCGATGGCTATAACGAAAGTTTCGCACTTGACGATTTACGTATCGAACCAAGATGAAGCATTGGGCTTCTATCGCGATAAATTAGGGTTTAAGGTGCATACAGATGCGAATTTTGAAGGTATGCGCTGGTTAACGCTTAGTTTGCCAACGCAGCAAGATTTTGAAATTGTGCTCATGCTCGCTACTAAGCCTGAATCGAAAGCGTTAGTTGGTAAGCAAACGCCAGAAGGACCACTTCTGTGCGTAGCGGTTGATGATTGCAAAGCTACGGTTGAGGCATTGAAATCAAAAGGTGTGAAAATTGTTCAAGAGCCAAACCAGGAGCCGTGGGGTATCTCTGCAATGGCACTTGATCTCTATGGCAATGGGATATATCTCGTTCAGCCTGCACATTAACCAGTTTATTACATTAAGGCTCCATACACACCGTGGTATGGAGCCTTTTGCACGAGTATAGATTCAGTATTTTTTTTCTGCGTTAGACTAAAAGAAGACCTACATCAGCGATCTGCGACCTAACGCGTGCTTCCGCTTTGTGCGGGTTCAAAGCATTATTTGTACATCAAGACTCTTCAGACTTTCTCACGAAGAAAGCGGTGGACTCTTGTCGCTGAAGCAGCTTTGAGTTCATATTTGGCTAATATTTCCAATTTGTCAAGCCTGGGTCTAGGCGACGGTCCATTCTAGTGCCAGAAAGCGTATATATGAGCGGCTTGTAAAAGTCGAAAGGAGCTTGTCGAGTCGCCTTTTTTAGACTATACTTACTCCATTACTTACATGTCCTGTAATTTTGCTGTCGAAAGTAGGTTTTGTCGATGGATTCAACGTATGAAAAAGGCGCTCTTTCCCGTATTAGGCCTGTTCTGATTGAAGAAGAGCTTAAAACATCATTTTTAGACTACGCGATGTCGGTAGTGGTAAGTCGTGCGATTCCTGATGTGCGCGACGGGTTAAAGCCAGTACACCGTCGTATCCTGTATACAATGCAGCAGTTGTCTTTGCACTATAATCGCCCCTATAAAAAATCTATCCGCGTGGTGGGTGACGTGCTTGGTAAATATCACCCGCATGGTGAAGCTGCCGTGTATCAAACGATGGTCGGCATGGTACAGGATTTTTCGAAGAGGTATCCACTTCTTGATGGACAGGGAAACTGGGGCTCAGTTGATGGTGATAGTGCAGCTGCTCCGCGTTATACCGAAGTTCGTATGCAGCGCATTTCTGAAGAAATATTAGCTGATTTAGATCGTGAAACAGTTCAATTTGTTCCCAATTTTGATGAATCGACTGTTGAGCCGGTTATTTTGCCAAGCCGGTTACCAAATCTTCTGGTCAATGGAACGGCTGGGATCGCCGTTGGTATGGCGACATCTATCCCTCCCCATAATTTAGGTGAAGTTGTTAATGCATGTCTTGCAATGCTCGCCGATGAATTCCTGCCTGATGAAAAACTGTTTGCACTGGTACCAGCGCCTGATTTTCCGACGGGTGGCATTATTTGTGGACGTGCAGGTATTGTAAGGGCCTATACAACAGGACGAGGGAGCCTGGTGCTTCGTGCTGTCGTGGATGTTGAAGAAACAAAAAAGGGCTCTGCAATTATCGTGACAGAGCTTCCGTTTCAGGTTAATAAGTCTGAGCTTATCATAAAGATGGCAGATCTGATTAAGAATAAGGTTGTCGAGGGAATCTCGAATATTCGAGACGAATCGGATCGTTCGGGTATGAGGCTTGTTATAGAATTGAAGCGAGGAGAAGTTCCTCAGGTTGTTTTAAACCAGCTCTACAAATTTACCGCTTTGCAGACGAACGTAGGGATTTTAATGCTGGCGCTGCTCGATAATCGACCGCTTGTTTTTACACTCCGTCAGCTTATTCGCGAATTTCTGGTTCATCGTGAAATTATTATTACACGACGCAGTGAATATGATTTAAAGAAAGCGCTTGCTCGTGAGCATATTCTTCTTGGCTTTGGAATAGCCCTCGCCAATATCGATGAAGTTGTTGCTCTTATTAAGGCATCCGCATCCGGTGAACAGGCATCTCAAAAGCTTGCTGCTCGTTTTAGTCTGACCCCTGAGCAGTGCAAGGCGATCCTGGATTTACGCTTGCAACGTTTAACCGGGCTTGAGCAAGAGAAGATCTTTGCTGAGCTTGAAGATATTAAAAAGCTGATTGCACAGTTAAAGGCGATCTTGGCTGATCGGGATCTCTTAAAAGCTGAAGTTCGTAAGGAGCTGGAGGCTTTGAAGGCCGATTTTGCAGATCCTCGACGAACGCGTATTGAGGGGCCAGTTGATCTGTTGCAAGAAGTAGATCTCATCCCTGATGAAGAAGTTGTGGTAACACTGACGCGCAAAGGATACATTAAGCGCGTTCCGTTAAATGTGTACGACGTTCAACATCGTGGTGGTAAAGGTAAAATGGGAATGGCCGCTCTTGAGGAGTCTGATGACGTATTGCAAGATCTCTTTATTGCGAAAACCCATGACGAATTGTTGTTCTTTACCAATACTGGACGAATCTACAGTCTTCCTGTATTCCAGGTACCTGAAGGGTCCCGTATTGCAAAAGGGCGTGCTGTGGTCAATATTCTCTCGCTTTCACCTGATGAAGTAGTTGTTAAGTTATTATGTACAAGAGATCTTGAAGATCGCTATCTTGTTATGGTTACCAAGCATGGTGTTATTAAGAGAACTGAAGGAACAGCATTTACAAAAATTAGAAGCACCGGTATTCGCGCGCTTACTCTCAGAGAAGGGGATTCGCTTGCATTTTGTTCGCTCAGCAGTGGTAATGATAACATTGTTATTGCTACGGCGCATGGACAAGGTATTCGTTTTAAAGAGGGAGAAGTTCGTGTCATGGGCAGAACTGCCTCAGGTGTTATGGGAATTCGATTGTATGAACATGATTTCGTCGTTGGCATGGAAATTGTACGCGAGGATCAGGATATCCTGTTCGTTACACAGCGGGGCTACGGTAAGCGTGTGCGCGTTGCAGATTTCCGCGTCACCCATAGAGGGGGTTACGGCGTAAGAACAATTCCAACAGAGGAGCGTAATGGTATGGTTATAGGATTGGCAGTTGTCGATGATATGAGTACAGCTCTGCTTATCGATACACAAGGGAAAATTATTCGTTTATCGCCAAAGGAGATTCGTACGATGGGACGTCAGGCTAAAGGAGTGAGACTTATTCGTCTTGAAGAAGATAGAGTTCTTGCCGCATTGGCAGTTATTCAAAGTGTCGATGGTGAGAATGGCAATAATGGGAATGGTGATGGCACCGTAGTAGCCGATGAAGTTGCGGCAGCTGCTTTGAAAGATGAGGAAGCTGATACGGCACCAGAAGGAAGCTTGACCATGGCTGTTCCAGGAGCTGCTATTGCAGAAGTAGAAAAACCGACTCTTCGTGCTGATGAAGAAGAAGAGGAAGATGAGGATGAAGATTGGGATGAGGACGAAGACGAGGATGACGAAGATCTTGAAGATGAAGATGAGGATGACGAAGACCTTGAAGATGATGATGAGGAAGACGAGGTCGTTTCAACTTCCACTTTCATAAGATGATTAATAATTTCTGAGTATTTTTGATTGAAATCTATAGTTTTTTGCGCTCCGCGCTGGCATTTTTTTCCCGCTACGCGCGGGTGGCGCCAAGGGGATGCTCGTCCATCCCCTTGGATCCTAGACGCCAGCTTGCAGCTGGACCGCAAACGACGCGTGAACTCCCGCTGCCGGGCGCTCATCCCGAGTGATCTGCGAGCCCAATATGGCGAGCAGATTGTATCGAGGGACGCGCCGGACAGCTGGTCGAACAAACGCGTCGATCAGAAGACATATAAGTGATGCGCCAGCAGCGCATCGAGAAATCCATTCGAAGATTGCATAGCTCGTAAAATATAAAAATCCTAAAAGCTAAGAGCGAAACAATTATGTCTACAAAGCCTACTGCATCCGCAGTATTGTTGCATCTTTCTCTCATCGATAAAGTCGGTGCAATCACGATTTCTCGACTGATAGAGCTTGTCGAAAACGGCACCGTATATGGTAACTCATTAGAGATACTGTATGATTTGTCGAAATCAGATTTTATACACTATGGTAAGCTTGAGGAGCCTTTGGCTAGAAGGATTCACGAAGGGCTTGCCTGTCACAGGATTCTCGATGAAGAGCTGGAGCTTGCTGAGCGTAATTCAATTTCATGGATAACGCTCTTTGATGATACCTATCCTAGTCAGCTTAGAAATATCTACATGCCGCCCCCTGTTTTATATATTAAAGGTTCGGGTGATTATCGCTCAGATTGGCAATTGGCGATTGTCGGTTCTCGCAAAGGTGATCACTATGGCCAAACAGTTTTGGAGTCCTATATACCAGAATTTGTTGCGAATGGTTGGGCGATTGTAAGTGGTGGTGCGCGGGGTATTGATACGGTAGCGCATCGTCTTACGCTCCAATCAAAAGGATGTACGGGTGCTGTTCTAGGCTCTGGGCTTCTGAATCCGTATCCAGTGAGCAACATTAGTCTTTTCAAGACTATAGCCGATACTGGTGGGTACATCATGAGCACTTTCCCCTTGAGAATGCCACCGCTTCAAGGGAATTTCCCTGCTCGTAATCGCATTATTGCCGGCCTTTCACTGGGATGCTTGGTGGTGCAGGCAGCTGAGAAAAGTGGAGCGCTCATCACAGCTCGTTTTGCGCTTAATGCTGGGCGAGAAGTGTTTGCAGTTCCTGGTCGCATTGATAATCCACTCAGCGCAGGTTGCCATAGGCTCATTGCGGACGGCGCAATAATTGCCTGTAGCGCCTCATCGATTCTCGAAACTCTCGGTGGAGAAGCGGGTCCCGGATCAAGAAATTCATCAGATATATTTTACGGATCTCAAATGACGATCGTTCCTCGTGAGAAGACTGATCGTGAGCGTGTATATGATCTTTGTTTTGCCCCAATATCCCTCGACGACATTATAGAAAAGTCAGGGCTCAATGGAGTAGCTGTCCAAGAGTTCCTGTGGGGTTTGATGCTTGAAGGCAAAGTTTCCCAATCTATTGTCGGCCTGTGGCAATGGACATAGATGTACGATGTAGTGCCGTCCATAATTATGTTCTCTGATCGGCGCGAATGTTTGAGCTGCTGTCCGCCTGAAAGGCGGCAGTAGCGAGTTGAGCGACGCTTTGGCGGTCCAGCTGCAAGCTGGTGCCCTCGTGCAGGGATGGGCAAGCATCCCTGCCGCTTCGGCCGCGGAGGCCGGAAAAATGTATCGTATACAGACGGTGGGGATGAGTAATGCCTTTATGCCATGTCTCTGTAATCCGCTTAAAAAAGCACTATGGCCTCGCTATCTTTTGAAAGCCCCCATTAAAAAGATTATATGGTAGGATTGCCATTTGCCAATTTTTAGGCTACACTATAAAGTACTGAATGTAGCATTGCAGGTATATAGAGATATATGTATACAAATACGCACGACGCATGCTACGAAAAATTCCAAGGAGTTTCAACAATGCCAGTTCCTAAAAGAAAACATAGTAAAGCCAGAAGAGATAGTCGCTCGGCGTGTAAATTTATTCGTCCCAAGGCCGTAACAGCCTGTGCACAATGCTCCCATCCGGTGAGCCCGCACATGGTATGCCCTGACTGTGGCTTTTATAAAGGCAGAAAGATAATGACAACGAAACTGGAAAGGACGCTCAAGCGGACTGAGGTGGCCCAAAAAGCCAAGATGCGAACGCAGGCGGCTCATGCGGCGGGAGCGGGTGGTCATACCGAAGGCGGCGAACCGGCTCACGAGAAATAAAATAAGAGAAATTGAAGGGCTCAAACACGAAAGTGAATGAGCCCTTATTATGAGTACGAAAAAAGTTGAATACGAAAAGTTGAAAAATTCAACGAAAAAATTTAAAGAAAAAAGGTAGAAGATAAGGAGTTATGATATGGCACAAACAATGGCAGTAAATGATTGGCGCTACTCGTACGCAATAGGTCTCCTTCTGGTTGTGGCAGTTGCCGCAGCAGGATGGTATGGATACTCCTATTATACAGCAACAAAAGAGCAGGCGGCCTATAAAGATTTATCAGAGTTGATCGATGGGTATGTCAAAGCGCATAGCCTCGATACAGGAACTCAAAAATGGAATGACGTTGAGCGAGCAGCCCAAGCGGGGTCTGAACGACATGCTTCAACGAAATTATATCCCTATTTTCTTGCCTACAAGGCAGAAGCTTTAATTCAACAGGGCAAGCTTAAAGATGCTGCCCAGATACTTGATACGGTTGTTTCAAACATTAATACACAGCAGCCATTACATTCGATATATGCACTAAAACGGGCCTTAGTAAAAATTGATTCTAACGATGATGCTTTGCGCAAGCAAGGTCAGCAAGAGCTGGCTTCACTTGCTCAAGATGTTAAGAACCCTGTGCATACGCTCGCTGCTCAATATAAGGATAAGCAGAGCATATGAATTCAGTTCGCGTTCGGTATGCGCCCTCACCAACGGGCCATCTCCATATAGGTTCACTGCGAACCTCTCTGTATAACTGGCTTTTTGCGCGCCATAATGGTGGAGCGTTTCTTGTTCGTATCGAAGATACCGATCTTGAGCGATCAAAGCCAGAATACACAGAATCTATTATGGCTTCACTAGCCTGGGCTGGTATGGGGCCTGATGAACCGATTGTTATCCAATCAGCTCGTATCGATAGGCATAAACAAATTGCTCAGCGTCTTCTTGATGAAGGAAAACTTTATCGCTGTTATTGTACGGCTGAAGAGCTTAGAGAGCGTCTGGGTGAAAGCGCTGCTCAGGAGGGAAGCTATACGCGGTACGATGGCAAATGCCGCAATCTTACCACAATCGATACCTCAAAATCTTTTGCACTCCGCTTTAAGCTTCCCGACATTCAATCTATTGGGTTTACCGATTTAATTCGGGGACCCATTTCTTTTGAGCGTGATCAGCTTGATGACTTTATTATTGTTCGCTCAGATGGTTCACCTATGTATAATTTTGTCGTGGTTGTTGACGATGCAGATATGAAGATTACCCATGTTTTGCGTGGCGAAGATCATATTTCCAATACTCCTAAGCAGATTCTTCTCTACGAAGCCTGCGGATTTACACCTCCAGCATTCGGTCATTTTTCACTTATATTAGGCTCGGATGGTCATAGATTGAGCAAGCGGCACGGGGCAACAGCAGTGCTCGATTTTAAAGAACGAGGATTTTTGGCATGGGCTCTCTGTACTTATTTAGTGCGACTTGGATGGTCGCATGGTGACCAAGAGCTGTTTACAAGAGATGATTTGGTACAGTATTTTACGCTTGACCATATGCATAAAAAGCAAGCGATCTTCGATGAAAAAAAATTAGAATGGGTAAATGGCATGGTGATGCGTTCACTACCAGCCCAGGAGATACGTTTTCTTATTGAGCGAGATGTTGATTCGCAGTTTATGAGCTCCTTTGCAAATTGGAGTACGCCGGTTCTGCTCTCAATGATCGATCTCTATAAGGAACGTGTAAGAACATTGCGGGAGCTGATTGATCAGCTGAGAACCGTTCATGATCGACCACAAACCTTTACAACTGAGCCAGGCTTAGATCCTGCTGCCGAACTGTCATATCTTTCAGCCATCAATGATGCATTGTTGCATCAGAAAGATTTTTCACGAGAGGCACTCGACAGTATGATAAAGGAAGTGTGTCGAACATTAGGCGCTTCTATGCCGCAGATTGCGCAGCCGGTTCGGCGTGCGCTGACGGGTGCTACATCAAGCCCTGGTGTTGCATCGTTACTGTCATTAATGGGCTGCGATGAAGTGGTTCATCGTATATCGTATTATAGTGACTATCTAAAAAAGGGGATGAAGCGTTAACCAATGAAAATGAATTGGGTGTTTAACCCAACGAAAGATTGATATGAAAATTGGTATGCTATTTCCTGGATACCCGAGCCAATTTGTTGGCATGGGTAAGGATTTATATGATAACTCACGAGTAGTTCAAGAGTATTATGAAGAAGCGTCGAACTGTCTTAGCATTAACTTTGTAAAGCTATGTTTTGCGTCCTCCGATGCTGAACTTTCCAAGATACCAAATGCCTATCCGGCATTATATCTGGTTGGAGCTTCGACCGCAGCAATGATTAAAGAGCTCTTTCCAAATATGCAGATTGTATGCGTTGCTGGGCATGGGGTAGGTGAATACAGTGCGCTGAGTGCGGCATCTGTGCTTTCTCTTCCCGATGGGCTTTATTTATTGAGTAAATTATCTCAGTTTTATGGAACGATGAGAGAAGATCTTGATGCAAAATCGGTGACCGTGCATGGATTGACCGCACGTCAGCTTGAAGCATTATGTGAAGAGCTGAGCGCATCAGAGGGATCAGCTCATATCGCGGTCTATGAAACGAAGACTGAGCATATTGTATCAGGTACATCTGAGGTGGTTGATGCACTTGCAGATAGTGCAAATGATGCAACATCTGCGAAGGTAAAGGTAAAAGAGGTAGGCCTTGAAGATGCGCTTCATACTCCCTTATTAGATGAGGTTGCAAAGCAGCTTAAGACGTACCTGACTAAAGTTGATTTTAAAGATCCGCAGATGCCGATAGTAACAGGCATTAACGGAAAACTGGTCTATCATGCAAAGAAGGCACAAGATGCTATTATCCGTCAAATTGTGCAAGCAATTCACTGGAGTAGCGTCTTAAAGCAGTTTGCAGACCTGGATATGATTTTGGTGCCCGCTCCATCAAAAGCACTTGTTGCTGAGCTAGAAGCACTGTATCCAGATAAGATCATTCTGGGTATTGATACCATGGCTGATCTAGCGGCACTTGGAAAACATCTTAAAGCGGCTGAGAACTGCGAGTGTGAATTCGAACCGTGTGCTGTCTGACAGCCACAGGTATGAGCCTCAGGTGGAAGTGATTATACAAAGAAAGGAAAGTTCGTGGACCGATCAGAAATATATGACAAGGTCGTATCGATTATCGCTCATATTCTCAAGATAAGTAAAGAGAATATTCATGAGCAATCGAATCTGGAAAGCCTCGGAGCTGATTCGCTCAACCGTGTTGAATTTATCATGGAACTCGAGGAGGCTTTCTCGATCGAGATCAATGATGAAGAGGCTGAGAAGCTTTCCACAGTTGGTGAGACCGTAGACTATATAGCGCAGGCTCTCAGGCCAAAGCCTTCGGCATAAAAGCGACCTACCAGCTGAGAAGGGTCCAGGTAGGCATCCAGTTGTGGATGGCTTTGGTATCTTACATTTGGTTGGTAGAAATTAATTCAGACAATAAAAAACGCCCCAGGAATAAACTCCCGGGGCGTTTTTAGTTTCGTATTTCTTATGCAGTCTTAGCCGGTTTTGTGGAGGCCTTCTGAGGATTATATTTTAGGAATAGATACACGCAACCCGCTGCTACTACGCCGGTTAATAGGTAGTTACGAAGCGTGCTGAACAGAGATGCCGCTTCAGGTAACACTACTTGTTTTCCTTCCAAAGCCTTTTTTTCAGCTTCGAGTTGAGCAACTTTAGCTTCAAGTGCAGCTGCTTTATCCCTACTCCCCTTGAGATCATTAACTGTATTCTCGAGCATTTTGAGCCTTTCATCCTGTGGCTCAGGCAATGCTGCTTGTTTTCCTTCTAAACCTTTTTTCTCAGCTTCGAGTTGAGAAAGTTTAGCTTCATGGGCATCTGCTTTTCCTTTAATCTCCTTGAGTTCTGTACGGGTCTCTTTGAGCGTTTTAATTATATCATCACGTCCAAAATTGAGAGCTCTCTTTGCACGAGGTAGTGGATCGGAGTAATACTGATTTCGATCAAAGGTCTGAGCTCCGTCTTCGACGTGGCCTTTTTTTGCATCTGGCCTATGAACGGAAGCGGTTTTTGTTTTTGGAGTAAATATCTCTAGTACTGCTGCTGTTACAGATTCTCTGAGGGGGGATTCTTGGGGTACATTTTTCAAGAGAGCTTTGGTGTATGCGTATGAGTCTTGATCGACTTTTTGTTCACCTGCAACTACTTGTTCAATGGCTTTCTTAAAGGGAGATGCATCGCCCTGTTTATTTGCTTCTTTACCAAGCGTCTTTAAATCATGTTGTATAATTGCATCATTGACAGCAGTATTTTTCGCCGCCTCAGCAGCAAGCTCTTGCGCGTCGCCTTTAGTTGCGGTGGGAAATAGTAACTGCACTTGGTCTGTGGTTACTGTACTACCTTGCGGGATTTCTTGAGCAACCGCGGCTTGTACGATTTGTTGGATCTGTTGGACCTCAACGACGGGTTTTCTTTTTTGTGCGGGTTTTCTTTGTCCTCTTCTCGCTGCTACCTCGATCTCAACTGGTTTTTCTCCACCCGCGGATGTAGCGTCAGAGGCAATAGCCATGCCTGCGTTTGAGAGAACTCCTGCAAAAAGAGCAAAAATTATTGCTTTCATCTGTTTTTGATTGATTGTTTGTTGTTTCATAATAAAGATACCTCTTTGTTTGTTGATTTGCGTTTTGAGATCTTCGTGGCACCAGTATACATCGCTCAGAAAAAAAATAAAGCATAATTTTTTAAAGTGCTTTCTGAACGTCAATGGCATTCCTGAGAACAGCTATTGAGAGATTATGATTTTTGAACAATTCAGAAAGTGTATAAAACCTTGCGTTCTGCAAAAAAGTATTTATACTTACAGGCAGTCATAATAACCGTGTAACCACAGGAGTAATAATGCTTACACAATTTCTTGCAATTGTCTTGTGTTGTAATTTTCTTAATCTTCTAGCCAGTGAAGCGCAAAGTCTTTCTGGTGTAGCCGAGGGCGTTTCTGTGCAGAACACACAGAAAAATAGTGAGCTATCGGCTGCGATTCAAAACGGAGACCTTGAAGCCGCAGGGAGATGTCTCGAGGACGGTGCCCGCATAGACGCCGTATTTTGTTTAACTGAGGAAGTCGAAGATGATGAAGGCAAAGTTACTCAGGTGAAAATACAAAACGTTCCTTCGCTCCACTTAGCGGCACTTGCATCACAAAATTGTCGCGGTATCGTTAACTACCTCGTGGAGAGTGGAGCAAATGTTAATGGCGTAGATGGGTTGGGTCAAAGTGCTTTACATTATGCTTTGAGCAGATGGGTTGGGGCTGTTCCTGCTGAGGAAGAAGATTCAGCTCTTGAAGCGGTAAAAGCGCTTCTGGATGTGAAGGGAATCAATGTCGAACTACAGGATAATGCAGGCAGAACGCCTATGCATATAGCGGCTCAGGTTGGCTGCGTCGAAGCTATCACTCTGCTCCTGGAAGCAGGGGCCGCAATAGATCCTACGGATTCAAAAGGCATGACTCCATTACATGTTGCTGCAATACGAGAACGAGTTGAATCGGTACAAGCGCTTGTTGAAAATGGCGCAGCGATTGAGGCAATGACAAAAGAGGGCCGCACGGCTTTCTCTCTTGCCGCTTCAGGTAGATTGTATGCTGCCAGTGCCCTCCTTAGAAGAGGCGCAAATCCTCATGTTACCGATGGCCAAGGTGGTATGGCAGCGAATTCGGCAAAACCCATGGGTATTACTTGGGATAAGCCGATTAACACAGGCACGCATGTGGTAGTAAAAGGTTCGAGCGCCGGTGAGAAACTGGTACTTTTGGCTGCTGGTGGAGCGATTGGCGCGTTGGTGTACTGGCTTGTTCAGAATCAAGCGAAAGAAGCCGCGAGCGGTAACTAAAACCTATCGAAATTTACAAAAAGGAAAGGGGTATACAAACCCCTTTCCTTTTTGCCTTATTGCAGATAATTCCCGCATAATCTCATTGATTAAGAAACAGAAGCTTCCTTATGCGTGATGCAACCAGAAGGATTCCGATCGCTTGAAATAGTACCAAGGCTCCTCCCCAGAGGAATGCGTCTTGCCAGAACCTCTCTGGAAACAACCGGATAAATGTATCGCTTTCAAGAAATGTCCAGGTTCCTGGCGTAAATAAGACCTTGTGGAAGTAATCAAAAAAGATACCAAATGCCACAACGCTTACTAATATGAGTGTGCTAACAAGGGCTATCGTAAGCCACGCTCCTCTGGTAAGTGCAGCTAGATAGCGTTCAAGGGGCGCCATTTTTAGTCCAACACCTAACAGTACTAAAAGAGCAAAGAGCGCCAGAAGCCAAAGATGTAAAGAAAGCGTGATGATCTGTTTTACATCGCTCATATGAGCGAGCTCCCGATTATTATAGAGAGGCCTGCCATTCGGTAGGTGCTTATTTACAAAAAAGTCTATAGTTTGGTTGCTCGTAAGAAAGCTTACTGTTTCCTTTCCATAGCGTAAGCGATCGGCTTGTGAAAATCCATACGGATCTGCGGGAAAGCCAGGCATTCGATATTCCATTTCTAGAAAAGCCGGAAGGAGTAATAATCTCAACCCGGTGCCAAGTAATACGACTGGTACCAGAAGTGAGACAGCGATAGTATAGAATGTTTGTAAGCGCATACTGTTATTTCGTAAGCATAGTTTGTTACTTTTACCCAATAGCCAGTCTGAAACCGAATTCATGATAGTTGCTTCATGAAAAGAGGGGCAGATGCCCCCCTCAAAGAGTTTTTTCTCATAACCTTAGAAAGAAATGTTTCCTTTTACTAAGACGCCCCACTGGGATGCACCAGTACGCTCACAGCTGCTGCGGAAATGATTGCCGTCAAATTCAAATTCTCCGCCAACGCCAAGTGATGGATTCCAACCACATTCATCCATCCACGTATAGCTGAAGAAGACAAAGAGCTTATGGGTAACAAGCGAATGTGCTTCTCCAGATCGTATATTAAGATCGTTTACTGAAAGTAAGCGAGGCTGTGCACCATTCTTAACATAGAATCCATTAGCAGGTGAAAGATCGCTTACCGGTGTTGGCGATGTAATTGGTGTATTTATGCAAGCGTCGCATGCATTTGCAGGTAGCATCATGTTGACGGGTGTTCCTGCTTGGAATGCCGTAGCATTTGGCTGGCCGCCATTATTTGGTAATTTCGTAACAACTGAGATCATATCATCAGGAAGTGCTTCGCAGCCTGTAGGCGCGGTTGCACTAGCTGGGAAGGTTGTGCCATCTGGGAAGATGGTTGCCGTCGTAGAACCATCAGAAGGAACATTCGCGATGAGATAATCAAAGCAGCAGGTACCTTCGGTTCCCTTTATTGCAAATTTTCTGCGATCGATACCGACAGGGCAGGAATCACACGGCACTTTGATTTTTTCATGGCTTTGACCATAAATGTTATACCCAATGTCGATGCCTAGACCACACCAACGATAGGCGAGCTTCAAAGAAGCATCTCCTTTAACCGGAATGTTCACCTTTACCTTACGATTGGTAAAACAGGTTGCGCTGATGAGATTTCCTGCATAGGAGAAGGTTGTTCCATTGGTATCGAATTCTTTAAGAAGCATATATCGGCTGAATGGGCCGTTATCTTTGAGATCAAAGAGACGGCATTGGCGCGAATTAAAGAAGTGCGTAACGTTACCTTCTAGAAAGAGGGCTACGTTGGAATCTTCTCCGCTCCAGAGCACCGTATGAGCTGAAATACCTGCGCCGAGTTCAAAGAATCGTCCGTTACCAACGACGGGGCTGAAGACAAAGAGATCTTTTTGTTTCTTACCAGTTGGAAGGACGGCCTGCGCATAGAGGCCGAAGTGATAGCAGTCATCATTAATGAAATTATAGCCAAGAATGACATCGATATCTGCAAGGCCGTTGAGTGTTTGCCGGCAGAAATCGAACTGACCAGCACACCATGGCATCTGCATATTGCCGAAAAGGAAGCGGCCGCTTAATGCCTGTGTAATCGATTCTGCGGTATTGACTGCATCATTAGCCATATAGCACGGAGCGAATTGCTTGATACTTCCATCTGGATTAAATGAGCCCGATTCAATGAAAGTTCTTCTACCATTGCAGGTATCAAGAGTCCACCGCGCGTGTACGAATGGTGCATGGAAACGAAGGTATAAGCCCTGGGTCCAGGAATCAAGACCTATATATAAGCCCAGGTCAACGATATAGTTTTCAATACGGGGCTTAAAACAGATTCGTCCGCGAAAGTCAGTTGCAAGACCAAAATAGTCAGCAAGGAGTTCGTTTGGTTGACGATCAGTCACAGCGCTTCCCGCAAAGCGAAGGCAAGAATCGCCAAACAAAGCTTCCGCTAACTGCTTTTCTCTAAAGGATCTTTGATATTCAAAAGCGAGATATGCGCATCCATAGTTTTCGCACATGTCTGGCTTATTGATCTCCCACTGCCAGCCGACGAGTTCGCGGGCTGTGTTAGCACCTTGCGATCGATAATGGACTGTTGTTCTAAGGCTCCTAAAGCAATTGGTATTGCACTCGGTATTGCAGGAACCGCTTTGTGCTACCAGTGCGCTGCTTGCCATGAGGGCGCCGCTTATGAGAGCAAACGCGCTTCTTCTATTCATTGTTTCTCCTTCTGAAACTGCTTGTCGTTTGATTCAAAATTCTTCAATTTCTCTTTAATGTAATGAAAAGTAAGCGCACTTGCAAGCAATATTATGCTTACTTTTAAGGGCAATTAGAACATCAGGCCAGTTTTCAGCCAGGCCCCCCATTGTGGAAGTGCATTATGCTTATATCCATCAAATTCTATTTCACCACCAACGGCAAAGAAAGGTTCATAGCACGAATTTCTAAATGAGTACCCAATATTAAAAAATATTTTGTGGGTCATCATGCGTCCTTGAGCTGCAGAGCATGGATCTAAGTCAGCACAGCTAATGATCGTTGCCGGAGTTGTGTTATCGGCAACAGTATATCCTGCATTTATAAGACCGTTAAGATTAATCGATTCTCCTGCTGCAAGAGTAGGACTGTTCCATGTTAAACAGATGCAGTCTCCCGTTGCAGGAGCCTCACAATCCCCGGCAACTGCTGGTGCGCTTGGTGGGAATGTATCGGAAAACATAGTTGCATCATTTTGTGTTGCATTGAGCGGTACTGTACCTTGAGATGGGCCGACCACCAGATTATCTGCATTGACGTTGTATTGTATGCAACAGACCCCTTGAAGGCCCTTAATACCAAAGCGGCGAGAATCAATTGCGCAGGGGCAATCAGTCTTAATGCAGATTTTTTCACGATCTCTAAAGTAGAAGTTATACCCAGCTTCGAATTCCCAGCAATTGCTGACAGCAAAGACTTTTGCAGATACATCTGCTTGTAGGCCAATTTTAACTTCACACTTTCTTGTTGCGAAGTTGATAGCGCTGATCATCCTCTGCATATAGTTTCCTGAAGTGTCGTATTCTTTTAAAAGCATATACCGACTTAAAAGACCATTGTTTTTAAAATCGAATGAACGAATCTGATGCGCCTTAAACATGTATGAGGCGTATCCCTCAATATAGAATCCTATATTATTAGGAGACATATAGTCACATAATGAAAGATGGGTAGAAAGCCCAATGCCGGCTTCCCAGTGACGCCCGTTACCAACTATCGGTTCGAAAATCCAGCGTCCTGTGACGCGGCTGCCCGTTGGAAAAACGGCAATGCCAAAGAGCCCGAAATGGCCATAGCCTCCTTCAGCCATATTGAGGCCAACAATACAGTCGATGTCAGCGAGTCCAGATTTTGAGCGAGGACAAAAAGAGAAGCGGCCAAATTTCCAGGGTTCGACCATGTCGCCAAAAGTAAAGTTTCCATCTAATGCTTCGCGAAGACTTTGAGTGGTGCAGTTATTATTTCTAAATTGGGGGTATATAGCATTGCTATTAAAAGCTGTACTGGTCGATAGATTGAGCTGGGGATTTTGCGGATTAAGGGTCGTGTTTATCGGGCAGCAGTAGGGGTCTGTTCGTCGAGGGAGCGCTACTGTTGGGCATTCTGTAGGGCCTGCAAGATTACAAACGGCTTCACCCATTGGTGGTTGGCCGGAGTACATATAGCATTGAGGAAATACAGTACAATCTCTGTATTTGTCGCCGCAAGAACGGCAGTCATCAAGCCCGAGTGACCAACGAGTGTGTGTGATAGGGGTATGTATCCTAAAGTAAAGTCCTGGAAACCAGTCATTGAGTCCAAAATAGAAGTTGAGATCGATGATGACGTTTTCTATTTTCGGCCTGATCAGGAGCGTGCCATGAAATTGTGTGCCTAATCCAAAATAGTCTGCAATGATATCTGTAGCCTGGCGCGGAGGAAGCTCTGTTCCTGGCAATGGCGCGTATTGACTCCCAGCGAATGTTAATCTATCTGTTGAAAAAAGTTTTTGTGCGAGGCATCGAGTGTCACGTGAATGTGTATATTCCGTGGTGAGCTGAATAGCAGCATAATTTTCCTGGTAGGGCCGGTAGAGCAACCGCTGCCAGCCTGCGAGCTCGCGGGCAGTATTTGCGCCTTGTGAGCGAGGGATGAAAGTCGTAATGTTGTGTGAATATATTTCTGAGGTAAGCGAAACACTCAGAAAGCATGCAGTTGCGAGTAAGCGAAATTGGTATTTTTTGAGTGCATAGAAAAGCTGCTTCATAAAACTCCCTTAATGTATGGTGAGGTGCTATCTGTTTTTTCCTCACGTGCAACATACTATATATGAAACCATAGTTTATGTCCATAGTCCGTCGCTCATCGCCGGTGATCATCAGTTGGTAAATAACGAAGGAAATATTTCTTCTTCCGCTCATCCCGAGTGATCTGCGAGGCCCCTGTGCCGAGCAGATTGTATCGAGAGATGCATTCTTAATTCGATTTCTCCCGCTCATCCACGCCGTCGCAATTGTATTGCTATGGCGGTGCAGGCCGAGTGGATTGCCTGCCGCGCCGAAGCTTTTAGCGAAGGCGGGTATCGAGGGATGTCTTCATTATCACAATCTCTATTCAATTTTAAATATATCTTTTTGAATATATCTTTTTGCCCTCCGGGCAGGCCAAGGCGGGCGCTTGTCCGCCCCCTTGGATCCCCGACACCGGCTTGCAGCCGGACCGCCATAAACGGCGCTCAACTCGCTACTGCCGCCTTTCAGGCGGACAGCAGCTCAAACACTCGCGCCTATTCGATAACAGTTTAAATTAAGTCTGATCGGCACGTTTGTTCGACCCGACTTCGTCAAGGCGACGTAGGGCAGGCCCGACCTGTGTTGAAGCTATTGTGAGTAGGCACGTCTAATCGCGCTATAGCCGCAAGGCGACGGCGAATGGAGCCCTGGGATGGGAGAGCATCTCTTACGCCTCGGTCGCTTAGGCAGGCAAAAATAAAAAAATCAGTGCTAAAAAATGTTTATGATACAATTGAGGGTAAGCAAAAAAGAGTAAGCGCTGAGTTAGCGTGTCTTAGTAAGCAAAATGGCTGCTATGTGCTTACTCAGGAAATGAGCAAAGCTAAGATCGTAGACGTACACGCTTCCAGTCTGTATGGAGCAGGGTGCGTGCAAGCATAGATAGCATAACGCAGCAATTTTCTGTTGCGTGGAGCCACTAGATCAAGAAATAATCAAAAAAAGAAGTGACTTGGTGCATATGATGAAAAGAGCGATTCTTGGCTGCTATTTGCAATCTGATGAACAGCCATTTTAAAAAAAAATGGGGAGAAAAACATAAAACTATTGCATTAATACAATGGATATGGTATGAAATATGTGCTGAAGATCATTAAGCAGGGGAAAAGGAGGAAAGCGAGAGTGTACGTTTCATTAACGCTTAGTAATAATAAGGAGACAGAAGAAAGCAAAAAAGTTGATTAATTATCGAAGATCTGCTAAATATATCAGTCGTGATCTAAAATATGTATATACACTTGCAAAGGGGGAATATGTATTAAATACACGAAGTAGATAGTAAAAGAAGAATATTGTATGTATAACCATAAAAGAAAAGGTTACTCAATGAATATGAAACAATTGTCGATAGTATTATTGCTATCATTAGGAATGGGCGCGGCGCAAGCTGACTCATGCGGTACCAATAGTTGTGGTACCAACGATTGCAGCTTTAGCAATGACTGCTCATCCGACTGCGGAAACAGTAATGATTGCAATAACAGTGGCAGCATCTGTGACAATAGAAGATGCCATAGCACATTTGTCCGTCCTCGTTCAATAACAACCGATCTTACCTACAGAAATACCGGCGGTGGTTTCTATAACAGATTCCATGACGCTCGTTGCAATTTCTTCACCTGGGATTCAACCTTCATTTACGAACGCAATCGTCGTGGAAGAGACCTCGGTGCAGGATTCTTTGGTAAGAACCCAGTGGTTTTTGCAGAAACAGGTGGTGATTTTGAGTCACTCAACCTCGGCTTGGGTTCAACCGTTGGTAATGGATTCCAGTCAACCGTTTCCTTGTGCCCACGCAGAGAAGTCTTTGCGTACTTAACACAGCTCGTCTTCAATCTTGACATGTGCTGCCAAGGATTATGGTTTGATGTGTCGTTAGCTGTAGAAAGCGTGCGTCACAAACTCCGTTTTAGAGAAGCTGTTGAACAAGCAGGAAACGTCCCAGGGCAAGCAACAACCGTTGCAGAAGCTCTCGGTGTTAATGCTCGTGACGTGTTTGCAGAGCCAATTGGTTTAGCAAATCGTCGTGGTGAGTGCCGCAGAAAGACCGGTGTTGACGATGTTATGCTTCGTTTAGGATATGACTGGAGCTACTGTGCGAATGACCATGTTGGGCTTTCCTTGGTTGGTGTAATCCCAACAGGTAAGAAGTTCAACAATGCAAAATGGTTCCAACCAATCGTTGGTTCGAAGCATGGCGCAGTTGGTGTTGACGTCACAGCTGATTATACCTTCTGGGCTGATGAAATGAACAACAGCGAAGCGGTGCTTATGACTGAATTGTTATATCTCTACAGATTACATCATAAGGAAAACCGTTCCTTTGACCTCTGTGCAAATGGTCCGCTTTCCCGCTTCCTTTTGGGCGCAACCAGCACCAATCCTGCTAATCCAGTTGCGATTAACAATCTCCTCGAATCTTGTGTACGTGTAGAACCACGTAGCCAACTCGAGTGGTGGCTTGGTGGTCGTTACCAATGGTGTAACTTCGGATTTGAACTTTCCTACAATCTCTTCTTCCAAAACAGAGAAAAGATTTGTGGTGGAAACTTCAATTTTGATGACTTTGGTATAGCAGATCTTTCATGTCCAACGGGAGCTGGATTTGTTCCAACAACCAATAGCACCGCTACTGTTTGTCAAACACAAGCAGAACGTGTTCATGATGCAACGTTTGTTAAGCTTACCCCAGCGGACGTAAACCTTCGCTCTGGTGGCGCATGCTCGCAGTTCAGCAACACGATTGCAGGCGCGGTTTCTTACAACGATGTATGGTGCAATTGCTATCCATGGTATCTCAGCATCGGCGGCCGCTATGAATTTGCTAGCCGTGAAAAACGCCGTTCAACGTTTGAAAACTGGGGTGTATTTGGAAGAGCTGCAATCAGCTTCTAATACGATCTCTCTCTAATACTAAAAAAGGTAGTATGATGAAGTCTATGAAAATAGTATTAGGAATGGCTCTCGCAGCGATAAGCTGCGGGAGTCTTTCCGCAAGTCAACCAAGTACTCTGTACTCGTTCATTATAGCTAAGTACTGTCCGAGCCCCTCAAGCTCAGCAACTGCTGCAAGCGCTTCAAGTGTAAATCCCAGTGCCGTAAAGGCTGTCGGGGATCCTGCGCCTACGCCACGAGCCGACACTCCGGCTGGTTTTGGTGCGCGGCCAACACGTACTCGTCCAACGGTGAATGTTCAACCAGTCGCACCTGCGCCAGTGAACATTCCTAGAAGTGATACGCAAGACGTGCTTGTTCCTGTTTCAGAGCAAAAAACGGTAACTGCGCCTGCTTCTGATGTTGTAATTAACGAGGAAGCTGCCGCAGATGAAGAAGCCCGTGCTCGCAAGGATGCTCGTAAGAGCAAAGCTGAAAGTGAGGCTGCTTTTCGCAAAGCGGAGCAAGAACGCAAGAAAAGAATTCTTGCTCGCGAGAAAAAAGCTCACGAAGCTGCTGCAGAATAATGAGCTTTCGTTATGAAATTATAAAACAGGGGCGCTCAGGCGCCCCTGTTTTGCCTGTTTTGCCGTGAAGGATATGCACTATTTGGGAATGTATGCTATACTTCCCATGTTGCGTTGAACTCTATCCGTGAAATTGTATGTTTACTCACTACCTTTGTGTCGCATGAAAAGAAAAAAAGGTTATTTCTCGATTTCTGCAGTCGCTAAGATGTTTTCGGTGCATCAGCAGACAATCCGCTTGTATGAAAAAGAGGGGCTTATTTCTCCCAAGAGATCGGAAGGCAATACGCGTCTTTTTTCAGAGGAGGATGTTAATAGGCTGGAAGAGATTATTCATCTTACCCATACCTTAGGCATTAATCTTGCGGGGGTTGAGATGATATTGCGGTTGCAAAAACAGATTAAACGTATGCAGCGAGAGATGAATATGCTCTTTAAAGAAACACAGGATGAGTTAACAAAAGAGACCGAGATGAGTAAAGATATAATTAAGTCAGCAGCAACACGACTTTCGCGTATGAAAAAGGAAGAGTTGGTCAAAAAACTGCCGACTGAGTAGAGCATTAAAAAAGTAAGAGGGATTAAAATATGTGGTTTAATCAAGTAAAAACGGCCGCTTTATTAGCGGCATTGTCGGGCTTATTGATGATCATTGGTTCATTGTTAGGAGGCATGAGCGGTCTGGTCCTGTTCTTTTTTATATCACTGGCCATGAATGCTTTCGCCTATTTCTATTCTGATAAACTGGTTTTGCGAAGTTATAATGCACAGCCGCTTTCAAGAGAGCAGTATGGATGGATTTATGATATCGTTGCTGAACTTGCGCAAAAAGAGGGTATGCCGATGCCAAGCATGTGGATAATTGAAACACCGATGGCAAATGCGTTTGCTACTGGGCGAAATCCTTCTCATGCATCGGTCGCTGTGACAACAGGGATTCTTTCGGTACTGGAGCCTCATGAACTTCGAGGGGTATTGGCCCACGAGCTCTCTCATGTAAAAAATAGAGATATTCTTATTAGCAGTATTGCTGCTACGATCGCATCAACTATAGGATTTCTTGCAAACATGATGCAGCATATGGCATTTTTTAGCTCATTGGGAGGAAGGAGCAGTGATGACCGGCGTGGCTCTAATCCGCTCGTTCTTATTGTCATAGCTATTTTGATGCCTATTGCGGCTTCCCTTATTCAGCTTGCTATCAGTCGTTCACGTGAGTATCTTGCCGATGAATCTGGGGCAGAACTGTCTCATGATCCGCTAGCGCTTGCTTCAGCCCTTGAAAAGCTTGAGGCTCGTGCACAGAAAGTTCATTTTGCTGATAATGATACAGCACGTGCCACAACTGCCCATCTCTTCATTGTGAAACCATTTTCAGGGCATGGACTCTCAGCTCTTTTTTCAACCCACCCGCCGATGGCTCAGCGTATTGCACGTTTACGTGCAATGTATGAACAAATGATGCATATGAGATAATTTTGTATCTGGTATTCGAGCCCGGAGAGAAAACTATAGTCGTTTTTTGGCAAAGGTCCTGCCGGATGGTGTTTTTAGATATTGCTCCAGCCTTCTCGCCTTCAATTCATCTGCAAACGCATGATAAGCGATTAATTTCCAAGGCCTATAAAGTACTGTGTAAATGGAACCTCCAGCATTATGGGTAGCGATTCTTGCCTTTAAATCATTGGTGTAACCAACATAAATTCGATCAGGATACTTTGTGGATTGGATGTGATAAACGTAATACATGAGCGTTCACATTAAGAAAAGTCCGCCTTCGCTCTTTCAGAGCTTCGTCGTGACAGCCAGACTTCGCTCTTTAATGTTCTAAATATATCTTTGTTGCTACCTCAAAGGGTCGAAGACCAGACGTAGCTCCATGGGGAGCGAAGTCTGGCTGGGGTGGAAGGATTCGAACCTCCGCATGCCTGGACCAAAACCAGGTGCCTTACCGCTTGGCTACACCCCAGTATATGATTATGCTGCTAGTCGAGCATACTCATCTATAATAGTGCTTTCAATGACTTGTCGTGTTTCAGCGTTGAGCGGATGCACGATATCCCTATAGCTATCTCCAAATCGTTTTGATGGCATACAGACAAAAAGTCCGCGATCACCTTCGATCAGTTTGAGATCATGAATGATAAAGCTATGTTCAAAAACAATAGTGGCGTATGCTTTTAGTCTGCAATTCTCCTTTGAAGGATAGCTATGCCTAAAAGGATACACCTTCACATTCGTGATTTTCATAATTGTCCCTTCTTAGTACTGTTATTTGGATGATTTTACTGTCTTTTATTGTACCTTAACGGGGATATATGTCAACGGTATGATTTTGCCTTCGGCCGTTGATGCCTCGCTCATCCCGAGTAATCTGCGAGGCCCATATGCCAAGCAGATTGTATCGAGGGACGGCGGAAAATGGGGGCTGGGGGCCCTGTGCGCCTTTTTCACTATCTTATATTATTTTTATCTGATCATCCCGACCTGTCCGCCATAGCATTGTCGTGCCGGTATCGAGTCGTTGATCGTTACAATCGCTCAGCTGCCCGCAATTTGGCGCTCCGAGAAGACGGGTTTGTCTGCAATTCCTCAGGAGTGGCCGTTATCACTTTCTTCGTGAGCGTGTGAAGCTCGGCAGGATGATTCTTGAAAAACTGTTTTACAATCCTATCTTCGAGTGAGTGGAAGCTAATACAAACGATACGGCCTTCCGTATTTAAGAGCGTAAGCGCTTGCGTCAGAAGCGATTTGACGTTATTCAGCTCATCATTAACAAATATGCGAAGTGCTTGAAATGTTTTCGTTGCAGGGTGTACTGAACGGCTGTATGGCGGCACCACTTTCATGACAATTTGAGCAAGCTCTTTTGTTGTCACAATTGGGTGTGCTGCGCGCTCGCTTACAATAAAGCGAGCGATCTTACGAGCGCTATATTCTTCACCAAGCGTATAGAGAATTTCGCTGAGCTCTGCTTCTGATGCGAGATTAACAACATCGGCGGCAGTCGTTTTCATATGACTGGGGGACATACGCATATCAAGTGGGGTGTCGTGAGAAAAAGAAAATCCTGCTTGAGAACTCAATTGATACTGGGAGGTGCCAAAGTCTGCCAGAATTCCATCCACAGAATGAATCTTTTGCTTTTTAAGAAGCTGTGTTATCTGTGTAAAATTCCCCCATAAGAGCGTAAAGCGTTCACCAAATTCAGCCTCAAGGTCAGGTCCGTTCAGCTCAATTGCCGTCTTATCCCAGTCAAATGAGATGAGGCGGATGCTTGGCTCAGCTTCTAAGAGTGCTCGACTATGGCTTCCGCCCCCGAAGGTGGCGTCAACATAGATCCCATCGGGTTTTAACGCCATATAGGTTACAACTTCTGAAATGAGTACAGGTTTATGATAGGTGGTCGAATTTGAAATATCGGGGCTCTGCATATCAGATAAAAGGGGGCTTGCAGCCCCCTTCCTTAATTAGATTTTTCAGTGAGTTCAACAACAAGATTTGAGAGCTGCATTCCGTTGGATGCCTTTACCAGAATAGCTGCTTCTTTATCGAGTCGTTTTTTGAGTACCTCAACCGCTTCTTTCCATGATGGTACATGCTCATAGGTAATGCCCATAGGAACGGTTGCCGTTGTATATTTTACATGGTTCCCTACCAGCACGACATGGTGAAGTGATGGCACTTTACGGAGTAATCTACCGAGCTGTCTGTGCCAGAATGGGCTATTGACCCCGAGTTCAAGCATATCTCCAAGAACCGCTATTTTTTGTCCTTTTGACTCTATTTTTTCAAAGGCCAACAGAGCGGCTTTCATACTTTCAGGGCTTGCATTGTAGCAGTCATTAATAAGGATTCCCTTTGCTGCTTTAAGCTTCGTAGCCTCATAGCGGCCTGAGATCGTCAGCGGCTTTTGAATACCGGCAACAATGGTAGCGCTTGGAATATTGAGTAAATACGCAGCAGATGCACAGGCAAGCGCACTCAAAACACGGCCGGTATGGTTAGTATCCAGCGTGACTTTCAAGCGCTCTTTGTACAGTTTAAGCACAAAGGTAGTGCGTACGTTATTTGACTGTATTTTACGGCCTTGCACCTGATTGGTGGTCTTAAAACCGAATTTTACGACCGGATGGTTGTAGGAAATTGTTGCCAGTAGTGGCAGATCTCCGTTAATAATACCGATATTGTCCGGCTTAAAGAACTTAAAGATATCACGTTTTTCGTTGGCTATATCAGCGAGCGAGCCAAGTCCTTCCATATGACTATGACCAATGGTAGTGATGATCCCGCAGGTTGGTTTGGCGATCTCCGCCATTCGAGCCATTTCGCCCCGTTTGCTGATGCCCATTTCAAAGAGCCCAATATCATCGTCCGTTTTAAGACGAAGGATATTCATTGCTACTCCTAATGAAGTATTTTGATTGCCACGAGAGATGGTACATTTCAGACCGTGAAGTTGGAGAATATGGGCAAGCATCTCTTTAGTCGTCGTTTTGCCGATTGAACCAGTGATGCCAATGATTGGTTTAGTAAAAAAGGAACGCCAAGCAGTTGCAAGGCGAATAATGGCTTCTTTGGTGTTTGGTACAATGACGACAAATAGTTTCTTGAGGCTTGCGGCGTCAATTTTTTTCATTGCTCCTTCTTGCTTGGCTTCAATAAAGAGGCCAGAGGCTCCTTTTTGAACTGCTTCAGCAAGGAAATTATGACCATCTGTAATTGAACCAGGAATTGCAACGAACATTTCGCCTTTTACCAGAGTTCGCGAATCTACGGAGACTCCTTGAAAATTTTCTATATCGGGACCTTGGAAGCGGGCTTCAGGTAGCACGGACGAAATAAAATGTTGACTAAAACGCATTGTTTACCTCACGCCTTGTGTATAGTATGTGTCTTCATGTCTGTAATGGCATGTTTATTATTTGTCAAAAAATTAGTAAATACCGTGAGGACCACTTGTATTTTATAGAGTACCTTTTTTTTCAGGTTTTGCAATAACTGGAGAAGAGGACTTGAGGAATACATCATATTTGTCATAGACCAAGCTGCTGAATCTTTTTTTCAAAAAGTAATATTTATTCCATGTCTCTACTTTACCGGGGGGATAGAGGGTTGTCAAATTTTCGGCTCCACATCCGGCTAAATTCCCCGACGTTAGTCGGATCAAAACATGCGTGCCCAAAGGCATGATTTAACGCTGCAGCTGACCCAAATTGTGCGCTGCAGCGATTTTGTTATGTATTACCGATCCTTGATTGTTCGCTTGGAAGCTCTGAAAACAATAAGGTATCGATAGTATTCATTCTATCGCTCACTAATTCACAATTTGATAGTGGAAGCATGGCCTGAATGCGCGGTAGAACTTTAGGAACGTGCGATGCAATTTTTGCCCTCATAAAATTAAGGTGAAAATTGGGACATGCCCCCTTGGCTTGTGAGGAAACGAAGTAAAAATCATAGAGTACTGTAAGAAGATCTCTTTCTAGAAAGTGATTGCTTTGCAATATCTTTGGAATGAGATCTCTGCTTACATGGAGTCTCTTTAAAGTAAGAATTGAGGTGAATACGCGATTTTTTCTCTTTTCAAGTGACTCTTCACCAATTAACGATTGAAGTACAAAATGTCGATAGAAAATAGTCATCGGGAGCTTGGCCAGGGAGAGCAATTCACTTACTTCTAAGTATTCGAAAAACAAGTCATCGATTATAGGCTGGTCTTCGTCTTCTGCGCTTTTATTAAAGGGATGGTTTACCAGCATCTTAAATGTCCTAAATTCACCAACTAGACCCATAAATCGCATAGATAAAGAGGTTTGGAAGGCTTCAGAAAGTGTAATCGAGCGGATTCTTTTGAAGAATAACTTGCAAGCATCTGTATGGCCCGAAAACACTGCATCCGTTAATAATGCAGAATCTTGCCCATTCTTGTCGAACATCATTGCGCCTCTATCAAGAAGAGCTTGCATTTCCTTGATTGAGCCATTCCCTTTTACAAGGGTCTGCAAAGCTTTTGTTTCTCTCTTTTTGGCTTTATGTGCATTACCAAACGTTTGTGCATAATCATATCCATTTTCTTCAGCCAGTTGATGAGGAAACTTTTCCCGATCATTTTTTGTATATATAGTTGCCCCCTGCTGTACGAGAACGGTAATGGTTTGTGCGCAGCCAATTTCTGCAGCTTTGTGTAGAGCCGTATTTCCGGCCGCGTCCTTTGCAAGGACTTCGGCGCCTCTTTTAAGGAGCTCAATGCAGAGCATCCAATGTCCTTTCATTGCTGCGCAATGCAGTGGGGTATAGCGATCATCCGTTTTAGATCGTGTGTTTACTAAGGCTCCTTTTGCGATTAGAGCGCAACATACATCTATATTCCCATTTTCAGCCGCGACGTGAAGCGGCGTGTAGCCCCAGATGTCATAGGCATCGATCTTAGCTCCATCACCTATGAATTGTGCAATTAGTTTTGTCGCATGAGGACCATGTAAACGTAGATATTCGGTCATTCCCAGGTCTTCAACGGTAAAAACTAGGTTTGGTTGCTTGAAAGCTGTCTGTCTGCCTTTGACCGTTCCTTCTGAGGAAAGAAGCTCATATGTTTTCAATTCTTTTGAAATATGAGTTCCCTCGGTGCAGAGTTCAAGAAGCGCTCGTTGAGCCTCTTGGCTTGCTTGCAAATTGGTCAGCGTGAAAAAGATTGTGGCACAGCCTAAAGCTGTGCGCCAGATTATTGTTGAATTCATGATGTCTCCCATTCATGGTTGTTTAGTAATGGCGAATCTAAAGGCCGCCCCTTATTTGTTTTATATTTGTAATTTTATATAAAAAATTCATTTTGTCAAAATTTGTTTAGAAATTGTAGAATCTGAGCTTTGCACTTGGTTTTATACTAAAAAAATTGTTTCTGCCCCCTATTTCCTTAAGCAGCTTATGAAAATAGGGGGGTTTTACTGAGCTATTTTTAATTTTCTCTGGGATGTATATCCAAAAGATTATTCTGGTTTTTTTTCACTAGCTGCGCTTGCTGCCGGTATACCATTTGGCGATGGTGGCGGTTCGTTCGACTTTTTCTTATTGTCCGTCCTTAGTTGTTTCTTTAGGAGTAGGCAAACGATAACAATGATAATGGCGGAGAGTAAGATTTTTGCTGTCCAACTGTCTTTTACGAATGTATAGCATTCTGTGAAGCTTTTCTTCATGAAGCTTCCATCAGTGTCAGAATTTTCAAAAGAGTGCGGTTTTTGACTTTCAGGAGCACTTGTCTGATCAATAATTGTGGATTGATTGGTGTTAGTTGTTGTTTGAGACTCCTTTGCTACTGGCTGGTTCTCCAATAGGGCCTCTTGAGCGTTATTTTTTTCTTGAAGTCCGCTAGCCGCCGGTAGAAGAGCTGCAGATTCTTGTAGTGGCGACTGCTCTCGATCTCCCAGCAATATGTTGATAAATTCGTTTACTCTCCGATGATCTGTTCGCACTGTATTTCCTAACGAATCGGCAAGTATGAACTGATTTTGGCCAGCAACTCTATTTACCACAAGTGTGAACCAGTGTCCATGGGAAGACGCAGCATTTTTTTCTTTGGCTATTTGAGCTTCGGTTTTTGGCGTTTCAAAGAGCCCGGACCACAATCTCGAGAGAATATTGGGCTCGGCAGGGGTTTTTAAATGCGTGTAGAGCAGAACAATCGCGCTGGCGTCGCTACCTGGTGTTCTTACACCATCTTGAAATCTTTTAAATTGTTCTTCTAGGAGCTTTTCGTCGTAAGCAAGGGGTTCATTGTACGCTATTTGATCGCCAAACAGAAAAAGACTCGTTGCCGGGCCGCGGTGCCATAAGCCGGCGTGCGCCGCATCTTCATAGAGACGCCTTATATCTGATAATTCGAGCCATGTGCTCCTTCCATGAGCCAATATCCGAATATTTTGTGGCAGCTTCAAGTAATTTTGAATGATCCCTTGTGCTTCCGTTCTCGTTAGTCTTTCTATGAGTTCTCCTGGCTTTGCTTTTTTTTCTTGAGAAGTTATATAAATCTTATCACTTAATTGTCTCGTAAGCTCACCTTCATCAACATAATAGGTAAAGGAGGCTCCCTTTTGCTCGATGTCAGCAGCTTTTATAGCTGCCAGGGTGCAATTTCTTATGGCATTCATTAAAGTTGTACAGTTTCTTCTATCGGCATCCGAGCAATGAGCAAAGGAGATGATTGTTCCATCGGGGGAGGAACTGTCGTCATAGGTAATTTTGCTTTGAACAATTTTTCCCATGCTAATGCTTTTATGAAGAAGATCACCTAATCGAGAACTAGCTTCAGCATCGGCCTTTTGTCGCAGTATCAAACTTTTCCAGTGGGATTCAAGGTTCCCAAAAAGCTTAGCTTTTTCGTCATATGTTGTGAGATACTTAATGAGGAGCCGACTTTTTTCTTCATTATCGGCAGCTTTTGTGAGATCAGCAAGGGTAAGACCGTTAAAGAGAGAATAATAACCACAATCTGTTCCAGATTCTGGCATATCATCCCTGCGAACCGCTTGACTTGCTACGCTTATTTGAAGAAGATTATCCTTTTCATGCACAAGAAGTTTATGTTCCAGAAGCTCGGCGGGCTTAAGCAGACACTGTGATGCTTCAATTTTTGATAAGGTAAGTAGCCCAAAGATAAGAGCTCTTATTATGATTTTCATTGTTTCCTTTCTGCCACTACGTAAATAGAATAGCATAGGAAAATGAAACAAGCAAGAGCCGTATAATTATTATATAGTCTATTTGAAAATATAATGCTATACTATAATTACTTGCTTAGGAAATCACAACAATCAAGAATTGCATGTAATGAGGCATACAAATTTTTTGAGTAGGCTAACTGGAGGGGGGTGAGGTTATTAGCGTCTCGAGCCATAATGAGCTCTGGGGTTGTTTCCAAGAAAAGTCTAATCAGAAGCGGGTTTGATTTAAGAACAGCCCAATGGAGAACAGTCGACCCATTTGTATTAAGGCCAGTTATGATGAGTGTCTGATTGGAGCACCCGGTAGCCAAATATTCAGAAATTGCTTCAGGACAGTGATATACTGCACGAGCACAGTTAATGAGACTTCGTCGCTTTTTTTCTGGATGATCAAGCAGTTGTAGCCATTTCGTAATGCCAAATAAGATGATTCTACGCACATCCAGAAATTTTGACATATTTTCGCATGCTATACGTCTTTCAATTGGGTCTGAGGGAAATGACATATATCTATATGTGTCAGCTTTAACACATTCATCATTTATTTGAGAAAGGTCTGCTCCATGTTTGATAAGCAATCGAAAGATCTCCACATGATTATTTTCCGCGGCTGCTGCGACTGGAAGCTTGTAGAATCTTTCTTCTCGAGTCTTCTGCCGATGCTCCTTGGGCCACCATTTTGTACGGTACATTTTTACGAAAGAATTATCATTTATCAGGTGCAGGGCATTATTTTTTTGAAGTTCTTTCAAGCAATAGCGAACGTGTTCAAGATCACCGTGCGTGGCAGCATATAAAAGGCTTTTGCAAATTGTCCTATCATTTTTTATTACTGGGGCATGATCTGGAATGAGGTCCCACTGAATACGAAGCGAGGTAAAAAGCCCTTCTGCCATCATAAAGTCCCAAAGCCCGCATCGGTTAGTGTGCGTTAGATAAGTTATGATTAATGCCGGATCGCAAGAACGTAAGACCGTACGCACTAAACCTTTAAACCGTAATTCATCCAGTGGAACGGATGCCATCGACTCAATTGCCTTATCGTATTCTTTTAGTATTACAAGGTTTTTCCAAGCCGTTTGTGCTTCAGTAAGAGGGTGATTTTCGAGATCCCTCCCATGTTGGATCGCCTTTTGAAGCTCGTCCGCATCAATTCTTCGTTCGGGTTCTATTATTTCTTTGTTGTACTTTATTACGGCAGCCGTTGATGGCGTAATTTCAGTGACTTTATTTTGTTGATTTGGGGCAAGAAGGGAGAGTAAACCTAAGCACATTTGCTTCATCATAAGCATGGGTGACTCCTCTGATGTTGATGAAGAACAATCCTTTGGGATCATTATAGGGAATTTTGGACAAATTGGAATAGTAAGTCAAAGCTGTGGGATGCTAATAAAAGAGCAATCAATGTTAAATAATTTCTGTCACCGATGAGCGTGTTGCCGCACTGTGGCCCTGAACGGAGTAGATGCAGTATCAGACCGGTTGACTTCTCCTGGTGTAATTACTATTCTGGATATTAGTAGGAAGCGTACAAGAAGGAATCAACTGACTTTCCTCCGTGAATTGGAGTTCAGATGATTAGATTTCTTTGTTTCGATCGATTAGTAGTTTTTTTAGTTCTTTCATGGTCTTCATGTACCGTTTTGAATGCATCCCTTCAATTAATCAAGGCTTCCGAAAAAATAATTGAGGGGTCTTCTCCAGTTGCTCGTCTCAATCCGCCACACTCTCTGTACACATTCTTTGGATTGGGGAATCTCCAAGGTCTTTCTTCTGACATCAGGCGCAAGCTTATTCCTATGAGTTTTTGTGGATCCCTTGAGAGAACACCTTTACGGGAATGGCAAATGGAAAGCCTTCATGACACTGTTGCCGGCGGTGAACTTTTCAAGAGCGAAATTGCTTTGAGCGAGGATGGATCTCATATTGCAGTTATTTTGAACCACACGTGTCTTCTCATAAACCTTGCTTCGGGCGTCATCGTTGCTAAGTATGAGTGCGGGGACAATAGATCTATGAGCAGCGTTGCATTTTCAGCTGATGGCTCTAAAGCAGCGTTTATAGATAATGCAAATGATCGCATTATTGAGCGAAGTCTTCATAATTATGAATTTCAAGACGCACTTTCACGAGAGGTTAGGGTGAAAGAAGATTATAGAATATCGAATTTTATATTAAGCAAGTATGATAGGCACGGTAGATTGATTATCATTAAACGTTGTAGGAGCGTGATTATTTGTAATCCGGGCGATCAATCGCCGAAGCAATTTTACGAGGCATGTGCGTGTAGTGCGGATTGTGGGTACAGTAAGGATTGTGAACGTGCCACAGAAATGTGTTTAAATGACACAATGGCTGCATTTATAAGTCCTCATGGTCTTCAATTCTTTTCATTCGACACAGACTCGTGGAAATCTCATACTCTTGATTTGGTCGTTGATCCTTGCCGCATCAAAATAAAATGTATAGCTTTTAATGAAGATGGAACGCTTTTTTTAGTGGGATATAGGCAAGATTTTTCGGAAGATAATATAAGGATTTTTGATAGGAGCTCTTGTAAGCTTATCCAAGAGATTTCTCTGGGTGAAAGTGGTGACGGTCCACAAGGTTATTTTAGAGATGCTCATTTCATGTGTAATTCTCAGTGTATTTTGGTGCTGAGGAACTATGCCTCGCAACTCTATCATATACAAACGGGAGCTATTCTTGCCGAATACCCCCATGAGTCTCGTGCTTGGCGCCATGAAGATAGAGGGTACCGTTTAGAAAAAGGAAAATGGATTCGAGCTCAGGAGCTTCGGGCTCCCAATTTTGATATAAAGGGGGAGCGGGGTTTTGTGCCCTCTCAACAACGTGTAAATCCTCAAGGGACTCAGTTTACTACGCTGAGTGAGGCCCATGTTAAGTTATATGGACTGCCTCAATTTTTACCGTTATTTTTTGATAAAGATACGGATAAGGGGGCTCTTGAAAGAATTCTGTTTTTACAATA
The DNA here is from genome assembly GCA_963695365.1 of uncultured bacterium. GTDB lineage: Bacteria > Babelota > Babeliae > Babelales > Babelaceae > PRDV01. The sequence continues at coordinate 1,563,564 of OY968766.1, read as the reverse complement.
TCTGCGCATAATTTCGCGTCTTGGTTTGCGACTAACGGTGAGAGGTTTGGAGGTCAATCCAGTGGTTGAGAAATGGCAGAAAGTTGCTCCATCCAGCATGTGTAATGAATTAAATAACCCATCAAAGCCAGAATATAAACATGTGCATGTTATTATGGATGAATTGCAAGCCGTTTTTCAAAGTTTTTCACCAACCTTACAGAAACTTTTAAAAGCTCAATACCATCTGCCGTGGGAAACTTTATAGAAAGCCTTATATTAGCAGATATCCTGAAGAATGGCGCCCTTGTGGAAATTAAGTATAAAAATTATTTAAGTATCTATTCGATTTGTGTATAATAGAAGTAAGGAACAGGTAAGAATTATAAAATTTACTGAAGGAAGAGGTTGTTATCATGAATATTTTTAAGATTTGGATTGCTATACTATGTGGACTATATGGGACTACACAACTGAAGGCTATGAAGACCCCACAACTGAAGGCTGTGAAAATGCCCGGTGAGGGGAGTGACCTCTATAATGCTGTCAGCAGCAAAAATATCGACAGGGTTGAAGAAGCTCTGAAAGTTCTGGAAAATGAGCATGATAGACGTACGATTAATAAACCGAGCGGCCCGGGCTCGCTCACGCCCCTACAACGTGCAGTTAAGGATAGTTCCAAAGAGATCGCTGAAAAGCTTCTTGAAAAAGGGGCCGATATCAATGCAAGAGGCGGCTATGGTGATACTGCTTTGCATACCGCAGCGAGGGAACACAATGTAGTTATGGCAAAATTTCTCTTTGGTAAGGGAGCTGAAGCCAATGCACGTAATAAACAAAAAGAGACGCCACTTCATTATGCCGCTGATAACGGACCATTAGATCTTGTTAAACTGCTTATTGAGAATCGGGATGTTAATAAAAACGCAAAAGATCTTGAGGGAAAGACCCCTATGTTTAGGGCTGCAGAGCATGGGCATGCGGAGATTTTAAAAAAGTTCGCTGATATGGATGATGCTGATCCAAATGTGCAAGATTCGATTGGTGATACGATGCTGCATGTTGCTGCAAAATTGAATTACCCCGACGTGGTGAGAATTCTGTTTGATCCTAATGCCAAAAAGAAGCCGGATGTAAATCTCATTAATAGAGAAAAAGAAACGCCCCTTGATATCGCTATTGATAGTAAAAGAGAAGATATTAAAAAGCTTCTTATCGCCCATGGCGCAATGCGAGCCCGCGAACTACAATAATAATAAGTGCAAGATTTACTTTATTTCATAACTTGTGTAGCCGACAGATAGGGGCCCATCGCCATCTTTTTTAGCCCAATGCCCGGGTACTGAACGAATAAGAATTCAAGATCATCTGAACTTACTGGACTCTATCGCTTTTTATACCCATACCTAAAGAGAGGTTTTTCTTATTTACTGAGGCAGCTCCGTTTTTGGATTTGCACTGACAAAAAAATGTTTCAAATTCTTATATTTTATCTATACTAACCCTAAAAGGAATGACTTCTTTGTATCTCTCATCATAAGGAGTATGGCCATGTGGGGCAGTTTTTCACGAATTTACGCGATTTCCATGTATCTCTTTTTCACCTCTGAAATCATCCTTGCATCGGTAGTGCTGGTTCAATCCTCCCCTAATGCGTTTCTTGATGAATGGAAAAAGCAGCAAGCCGATTTAGAGGCCCATTTTTCTCCACTCATACATGAAAAGAAATATGAGCAATGTATATCTGAAGCTTTAACGCGCGGGTCAGCAGAGGAGCCAAGCATCATAAATTTGGTAAGTAGGTCAGGCAACATTCCTTTTATGAGAGCATATTTAGAGGCGGTCATTAAAGCAGATATGGACTCTTGGAACGTGCAATTTTCCAGGGCATGCAAAAGGAGTGATGTGATTTTTGCCGATGTTCTTTGGGAGATGAGAGATATGGCCTGTCTTGAAGACGAAGAAATGTGGGAAAGTCTTCATGAAGCCATAAAGCGTGATGACATCGTTACGGTTCGATGGGGTGTTGAAGCCCTCAAAAAAACCGGACAGTTGGATCTTCTGAACCTCAAGAGCAGAGGTACCTGTATAATACAAGTCTATTCAACACTACGTGATCGAATTGAATCAAATCCTGTAACGAGCAGTTGCCTTTTTAATGCCGCGGCTATATTAAAACGTAAGGATATAATGATTTTATTGCTCCAGTATGGCGTTGATCATACCCAAGGAGGTCATTACCCTAATGAAGGCACTCTCGGAACAAATTATAGCTATAATTTTAAGAACATAATGAAACCGTTTTTTTTACTGAAGCCTCGCATTATTGATTTAGTGTTACAATCTTCCGATGAGCCCCATTGGGAGACGAGAGGAAACGAAAAAAAACCGCTCGGCACCTATCTTAATCACCTCATGGCAGCAATGGCATTCGTGAAAAGCCCTGGCCTAGCATCTGAATATATCATTGATCCTAAGGATGGTAATAATCCTCTCCATTGTGCAGTTCTTGCAAAAAATGCTAAACTTATAAGGCTTTGCCTATGGGCTAATGCGAGACTTCTAGAGTCGAAAAATAGATTTGGAGAGACTCCGCTGACCCTCGCATATGCTAAGAATTTAAGAACCTCTTTGCTGACCATTATCCATGCCGGTAGCGCTATTCTTACGACCAGCAAATAATTCTGTTTGGAAATCAAATAAATAATTAACCGATTGCTTTTGATTTCCTAGTGTGTTAGATAGACGAGTTGCTGAGATCATTGAGCTCCTTAAGGGGGAAATGGTTCTTGTGCCTATGCTAGATCTTCCTGCATTAGCAGTAACGGCAGAACCGTTGATCATAGATAACAAAACTATCGACACCAGTAATGGGAACCCGACTTACGAAACAAATAAGGCGAAATTGGATTCTCATGGTATGCGCACTGTCGGCGTAAAGGCTACACCTGAAAAGTTATTAGTTACAACGAACGAAACTACCCATGGCTCAGAGGTGAATCCCTCACATGAGGTAAATAAGCTGACATCAACTTCCCGCTCAAAAACCTGGATAGAAAACGATTGGGTGTCGCTCAGAAACATTGCTCTTGTGATCTGCATCGCTGCTTTCATTATTATCTGCATAAGCCATTTTCGAGGGCAAAAGAAAGTTGAGAAGAAAAATCCTCCAACAAATCCGAGCAATCCGCCTTTGATTTCAGCTGCTTCCAAAGAGCCAAAAAAATCTAGTTAGAAATAATAGAGTTGCACATATCATCAGGTCTCTTTTGAAACTTTGCGCATTTTTGAGCCATCGGCAGGAAGGATATAGCCATAGGATTCGAGTTGATCTATTATGCGTGCAGAGCGGTTATAGCCTATCCTAAACACGCGTTGAACAAGTGAGATCGATATTTCATCTTTGTTTTTAATATAGTTGATGACCTCTTGAAAGAGTTCATCATTGTCGTCAGATGAGTTAGATTCGTTCTTAAAGCTGATGAGCTCTTGGTATGCTACTGCTCGTTGTGCCTTACAATGCTGCACAACCGCTTGGATTTCGGTATCAGTTACATACGAACCATGCACGCGATGGACCGCTCCCTTCACATCAAGAAAAAGCATGTCCCCTTTGCCCAGGAGCTTTTCGGCACCCATCATATCAAGAATCGTTCGTGAGTCTACTTTTGATGTTACTTTATAGGCGATTCTGCTCGGGAAATTGACTTTTATCAGGCCTGTTATGACGTCTACAGAGGGACGCTGTGTCGCAGCTATAAGATGGATGCCTGCGGCTCGTGCCATTTGAGCAAGGCGAGCGATAGAATGTTCAACGTCTTTGCCTGCGGTCATCATAAGATCAGCAAGTTCATCGATAATTACTACTAAAAGTGGAAGGTATTCTTCATCTTCAGGTTTGAATTTACTATTGTATTCAGCACAATTACGCACTCCTGCTTGAGCCATACGTGCATACCGATCTTCCATCGTTTCCACCGCCCATTTTAATGCTGCGATGGCACGACGAGGGTCGGTAACGATGGGAAATACCAGATGGGGAATGTCGGCATAAGCAGCAAATTCGAGCCTTTTTGGATCTATGAGTATGAACTTAATTTCATCAGGACTTTTGCTGCAGAGAAGACTCATGATCATAGTGTGAAGGCCAACCGATTTACCTGAACCAGTAGAACCGGCAACAAGTAAATGGGGCATCGTTGCAAGGTCGATAACGACATCGAGGCCAAGTGTGTCTTTGCCCAGTATTAAGGGGAGAGGCGAGGTACAGGAGGTCCAGGCCTCACTTTTGAGTTGTTGAGAAAAGAGAATCGGTTTCCGGCGATTGTGAGCAACTTCAAATCCTATGACGGAGCGTCCAGGAATTGGTGCAATAATACGCAAGCTCATCGCTTGGAGGGCAAGTGCTAAGTCATCTTCACGTGCAAGGATAGTGCTAATTTTTGTGTCAATTGATGGTTGATACTCAAAGAGCATGACTGCAGGTCCGTGAGTGATCGAAACGACCTTTCCTTTTATTCCAAACCGTTCCAATTTCTGTTCGAGCGTTTGTGCCCGCTGTTCACCATCGCTGTGGGATGCTTTATCAGCGGTAGTTTCTTTATGGCTTGGTAAGAGAGAGACCGGAGGGAGTGAGTATGGGGTATTTACTGGTGGTGTATCATCCTCAGGTATAAGTTCAAGCTGAGCGCCTTCTTTAACTTCAAAGGCTGGTGTTATGCCCGGCGCAGCATCAGAGGCTCTTTCTTGAGAAGCGGGCATGTTCCACTGATGATCGGTGCCAATGGGGCTCGCTGAGGGTGGAAGATGCGGAGGTTGTGTGGGATGCTCAATTGAGAGCTGATATTCTTGATCTAAAAGAGGATCTTTGGATGACCGACTTTTAAGATAGGTTGGGAGAGTTGTTATGAAATTTTTTAGTGAGATAAGAAAGGTAATAAGCAGTCGTTGAAAGGGAATGCGGTTAAGAAAATCACCAACCGGATAGAGATAGCTAATACTTGAAAACCGAGCAAGGATGATACCGAAAGCCCAAAAGAGAGTAAAAAGAAAGAGCTCCCCATTTGTCGGTGAGAATGAGTGAGAAAGGAGAGTGCTTATCGTTGAACCGAGCAAACCGCCTGCGGTGATGCCTCGATAATATTCTATGGAATAGGTGTGAAACAGTACAGCAATGAGTATGGTAAAAAGAGGAAGGGTGATGAGGCGGTCACGCTCCCGCTGCCAGGTAAGATTAAAAAGAATCATGCGTGTCGTGTAAAGGAGAGTAAAGGGTATAAGCCAGGCGCTCATGCCAAAGTAGTAAAGAAGCAGAGCTGCGTAGTGTGCGCCGAGAGTCCCAAGGAGATTGGATGGTATAACGGGGTTGGTCGTATCGTAGATGAATGATGGATCTGTTGCATTATAGGTGGCAAGAGAAATGAGGGTAAAGATGGTTGTTGAGAGCAGGACGATTATTGCTCCGTAGGGGCGCCCCTGATCCTTAGGCACTTTTTTTTGAGTGTTTTTCTTGTCGGTTACTGTATTCATAGCAAAAGTCCTTAAGAATGAATAACTTATTATTTATTTTTAGCCCGTTTTCGTGAGGAAGTATACTTCAAAACATATTAAATAGCTATCTCACCATGAGAAAGAGAGCGAGTCCGAGCAAATAATAACCAAAAAGGGAAAGCAGGTGATGCATATGCATCATGACTACGCCCACAAGAATGACCGTCGAGGCGATACAGGTGATGGTGAGAACTGCTGCTTGCAAGGGCGTTGGTTTCAGAGTTTCAGTGATGACGGTGCGATCGCTTACTGCTGCTTTTGCAAGCGATGCAAGAATAAGCGGCAATTCGATAGCAAGTGAGAAAAGTGCGCTTACTAATGGATCGATACCGAGCCATGATGCTGTAACAATTGTTGCTGCAAGGCGCGATATGCCGGGTAAAAGAGCACAGGCTTGTGCCAGGCCGATGAGCAAAGCATGCATTGGAGTAATGCTGTGAGCGGTGCCCAGAGGGCACAGAGTAAGAGAGAGCACTAGGAGGGCCGAAATAAAAATTCCAAGGGGAAGGGGAAGAGTGAGTGGGTAAACGTAGCGCATAAAGACATACGTGATGCCAGTTATAAAATCAGCGATACCGACTGCTAAGAAAAGATGAAAGGGTGACTGACTTATTGATGCCACCAGTGACGGAGTGAAAAGAGCAAGAGTAAGGATGAGAACAAGCGCAGTAGTCAGATGCATACTTTCTTGCACATCTGGGCGGGTGTAAATTGCGATGCTCTTTTTTGTGTGCGCGTCTTTTTTTAATAATCGAAATAGGAGCGTCATATGTGCTGAACTGCTGATTGGCAGCGATTCAAAGACGGTATGCAGGTTCCAGAAAAAAAAGAGTAGACTATCCATGGGCAAAAAAAATCAGCTTTACAAAAGGTGCTTTCTAAGATTATACTGCCGAATGTTTTAATAGTCATCTTATTGATGTGCGAAAAAAGCACAAAGAAGTTTTAGAGGTCAGGAGGCCAGAGATGGTTCGTTATTATTGTGTTGGGGTAGTAGTAAGCATTGTTTGCGGTGGGATGATGTCGCCATTGTTAGCAGAGACGTGCGATGGCATCACCTATAAGGTTGATCGGTTACCTTGTGAGAAGAAGCGTGTTTCTCCGTGTGGAATTCGTACGCTCTATTTGCCTCGTTCTCAGGGTTATAATATGGCCCGCTATCTTGCTGGATGGAAAGAATATGCTCCTGGATGTGATAAGCGTGCCTGGGGTAATCTTTCGCTTGCGGCTGCATATCAACGATCATTTCATGGCGATCGTATTGCCCAGTATCTCTTTGGGAGCACACAGCTGAAATTTTCAGGAAGTCAGGTGACTGATCGCAAACCAGATGAGCTCCTTGCCGACTACTTTGGATTGCCAACGACATTTCGCGGAGCAATCGCTTTTAAGCCGCGCATCGATAATATCATTCTCGATTTCAATTATTACTTAGGTCTGGATTCCTGGTTTTACGGTATGTTTGCCCGTATTAATGCGCAGGTGGTAACAACCCGCTGGGATCTTGGTATCAGATGCAACGAAAAGAATTCACTCACGTCACAAGACGCTCCAGTATTTCCAGCCTGTTACATGGCACCAGAGCCGGTGCCTACTGCGACAAGCATTAAACAGGCACTTTCTGGCAACTTTATTTTTGGTGATATGGAACAGCCTCTTATGTTTGGTGCTTTCCCCTGCGGTCGTGAGCGCAGAACGGGTGTCGCTCAAATCGACCTTATTTGGGGATATAACTTTATAGTTAACGAACATGCTCATGCTGGTATCTATGCATATACCTTGATTCCGACGGGAACGGTACCGCATGCTCAAAATATTTTTCAACCAATTATCGGTAATGGTCGCTACTGGGAATTTGGACCAGGTATTACCGGTCACTATGATTTTGTTCGATCGGGATACCACATTCTTTCGCTCTATTGGGAAGCAGTACTTGCTCATCAATTTAAGCGCTTTCAAATTCGTTCCTATGATCTTATTGGTCATGGCCCGTTTAGTAGATATATGCTCCTGAAAGAATTTGATGCTAATAATGTCTATGACAATACGCTGATTAATGCGATAGATTTTTGTACTCGTGCAACGCGTGTTGGCGGAAGTACCCGTTTTGATGGTGCAGTAAAATTGAGCTACTACTACGATCGCTGGGGCATTGATCTTGGGTATAACCTCTATGCTAAATCGAAAGAGTATCTCAGGGTTGTCGATTCTTTGTATCCTTCGGAATATAATAACCGTCGCTTAGGAGTGAAAGGGACCCAAGGTGTTTGCTATCGCGTGTTGCAGCCAAGCACTGGCAGAATTATTCTTCAAGAACCGCTCAATTCAACCTCAAACCGCTCGACCGCATATCAAGCGGGGCCAATCGATAATCCTGCGGCAATTGATGTACCCGATGACTTAAAACCAATCACGTGGGATAGTCCAACAACGGGTAATCTTATTATCGCTCAGACATCCAATCCCCCTATTATTATTGATACCGATGCGCTCGATTTAAAGAGTGGTTCTCTTCCACATCAGTTGACGCATAAATTCTTCTTTAATATTGGCTATACCGCGCTTGATACCTGCTGGGAACCGCAATGGGGTATTGGTTTTGAGTATGAGCTTGATGGGCGTAGAAAGCTCCTTAATGGCCTCGACCAGTGGGGCTTCTGGTTTAAAGGAACGTTCTCGTTCTAAGCGCCTGGTGCTCGTGGGGTAAGCACCATGTATAGCATTATCGGTTTGTGCATTTTCGCATACAAACGTGTCCATAAAAAGAGACGGAGTTCACCCTGGTTGCCTGAGGCCGAGAGCGAGTGCAACGATGACGAGTGAGCCTCCAACGAGCTGCCAACCAGTGAGGATTTCGCCAAGGAGCAGGTGAGATTGCATTGCTGCGAAAATTGGCATTGTGGTGAATACAATGAGGCTGCTGCGTACAGGGCCCAGCTGCTTCATGGCGTTGGCATAGAGAAATATTGCAAGTGCACTTCCAAAAAGGCTTATAAAGCCAAAAAGCAACCAGTCCATAGCGGATAGCGTTCTGAGAATATCGATGAATGCTCCGTTTGCGACGAAGGGAAATACATAGAGGATGCCGGTGAATGCGGTTCCAAATGTGACAAAGAGTGTTGAATAGTACAAGCTTACTCTCCGCAATACGATAGCGTATACTGTTTGACAGGCAACAGCTGCTAAGGTGTAGAGCTCTCCTGTAGATTCGGCAAATACGGCATATCCTAAGTTACCGTGAGTTACCACGAGTACAACGCCAATGAAAGTGAGAAGGAACGAAAAAAGTTGTAAGCGAGTAGGGGTAAATTGTCCAAGAAGGGCGGCTAGAAGCATTAAGCAGAGCGGATTAACTGCGCCGATCGTCGCAACTGACGTTGCAGGCGCATACCAGAGTGCTGTAAAAAAAAGCAGATTAAAAATAAGCACGAGCAAAAGCCCTAAGGTCATAAAGCCAGGGATATCGTCGGCTTTCAGGTGTAGATACTCTTTCTGCAAAACAAATGCTGGCAAGAGGAAGAGGGTGACGAGTGTGTAGCGAATAAATGCAAATGCAGGTGCGGGAAGGTCGGGAAGTACCGTTGTAAGCATTTTAGTTGCGACGGTTACCCCTGCCCATAAGAAAGAACAGAATAATGCTATGGCGACACTGAACATACTAACTTTCGGTACATCGCTTTTTCTTTTGGAATGTCAGTATAGCATAATTTTTTTTTCTGAAAACTCTAGTATATTACACAAAAGATGCTACATTAAATGCTAGACTATAACGAGATAGCGAGTTATAAGGAGAGGGCTGTGATTGAAACGATTTTTGGGGCGCACGCTCATGAAACGTTAAAAATAACGATAGTTGGTGCAGGCTCTGCAGGCCTTTTAACTGCGTATCGCTTAAAGAAAGCGGGTCTTTATGTGCGACTTCTCGAGGCGAGTTCTCGCATTGGGGGAAGGATTTATTCAGATGAATCACTTGGTGTTGAATGGGGTTTTCAATCTTTATCAAAGGGTGGCAATAGTGAGCAGATTAAGGCAATAGCTCATGAATTAGGGTTGAACGCTCTAGAAGCAGAGCGTTCTTTCAGTTTCTTTGCAATTCAGAACGAAAAACTTATCGATGTTGGTCCGCGCTTTCAAACAGCACTCGATGATGATCCGGCACAATCTCTGCATCGTTTGAAAAGAATTATTAGTTTATCAGAAACAGTACAAGACGTTCTGGATGCGTTTTATCAAGATAATGCATTTGTTAAAAAGGTCTGTGAGCACATAATGTGGTGCTATCATGGGTCCCCTGCGTCAGAGCTGTCGGCACGGGTGTGTCGGAAAGATCTTATTGAGCTTTGTTTGGGCGGTGTTTCTCGGACTTACAGGCATTGGGCACCTACCCAAAAAAATTTATATATTCAGGGGGGGAATGGTCGTCTGACAAAAGCGCTTGGTGAGTATCTTGCCGATAATCTCGAATTGAATAAGCCGGTGGTGGCAATCCGTAGAGGAACTCATGGAAAAGTTCAGCTTATCTTTCAAGATGGGGCAGTGAGCGAAACTGATTTGCTCGTACTTGCTTTACCTGTTTCAGCCTACAAGACAATTGACTTTGAACAGGGTCTGATTCCCGAATCTCAACTGCATGGCTTGAAACAGTTGCGACTGGGGTCTATCATGAAAATTTTAGTACCAGCAGGCAATAGCATGTTAGAGGGCGCCATCATTGATGATAGTTATGCCGGTATTTTTGATGAAGATGGGCGGTTTTTTTCCTGTTATTGGTATAAGCCGTTTGATGTGGAGGCCATTCGTAGGAAGGTACACGAGTTGACTTCTGTTTTTGCGTTGCCAATGCCCGGGGAGTTCATCACGGTGAGGGGTGGGGAAGGAAGGAAATATCCGGCAAATGCGGTACTTATGGTAGATTGGCCTCATATGCCCTATATTGGCGGATCAAACAGTGCGTTTACTCCTTTACATGAGCAGTTTTTAGAGCCTTGCGTGGTTGATGGAGTTACGTTAAATAGCCTGTTTAAGCCCGCAGGGCCGATATACTTTGCCGGTGAAGCAGGAAGTGTTAAGAGCTCATCTGGAACAGTTGGCGCGGCCTTTGAATCAGCTGAGCTTGTTGCTGATTTAATTACCGTGAGATTGTTAAGTTATCATAGCAGTTTCGTGTATCAATATGAGAACAGGCAGCTGTAAGATTTTTAGTTTTTTGATTGTTTGGCTGATTAAGCATTATATAAGCATAATACATGAAGCATATACCACATAAATGCTATGAACAAACTCTATCTTTTACTTCGTACGCTTGCATCGTATACCATAATCGGTATCATAACGTTCGTCTTTATCCCGCCCTGTTTTGTCATAGCATGCTTGCCCGCGCGCTGGCGATTAGATAATCGTCTCTTTTTCCGTTTGCTTGACATATATTTTAAGTGTACATTTCTTGCGACATTTCGCCCTGTTACTATGATAGGAAGAGAGAATTTACCGAAAGTCCCTTCAATTTTTGTTGGTAATCACCAATCATCACTGGATATTCCCGTCATGGGGTCGCTCTGTAATGGTTTTCCTCACGTGTGGCTTGTGCTTGCTTACTACGTGGACGCTCCGGTACTTGGATTTTTTGTTCGACGGATGTTTATTCCTGTTGATCGTGCACATGCTGGAAAAGCGGCTCGCTCACTGCTGCAGGTCTATCGTTTTATTAAAGATCATCCGCGCCATCTTATAATATTTCCTGAGGGAGGCAGATTTATCGATGGGGAGATTCATCCTTTTTTTGAGGGATTTGCGATGCTTGCAAAAAAGACAGCGCGGCCAGTTATTCCTGCTTTCATGCCTCATAACAGGATTATTTATCCGCCAGGAAGCTTTTATATCTACCCAGGAAGTATAAAGATTATTGTTGGAGAGGCTTTTTTTTATAGAGAAGATGAAACGGATGAGCAGTTTACTGCTAGAGTGCGGGATTGGTTTTTGAAAATGAATGAAAATGAGAAGGTGCGGATAAATTTGTAACCTCTTTACTGATCTTTACTTTTAGAATAAAAATTTGCATGATAGTCTCCAAACATACTATTTTGAAAGGAGTATTATGTGTTCGATACATTTCCACATTTTGCTATTTCTAGTTTCCACGAACTTTGTTACCTTTTTGAAAGGTATGGAGGGACAGGTGAAGAGGACAGAATTGAAAACAGAGCGCAAGCGTATCGCCGAGTATACCCCCTCGCTTTCTATTTTAAAAAAACTGGTACCAGATAAAGAGCTGGTTACCGCGGCAGAAAGTCTTTCTAATAGTACAGCTTCTCAAAATCCTTCATGTCAGGAATTTCTATCGTTAAGTCAATGGGGTTCAAATATTGTACAGCTCATGCTGAAGGCTTCATCGGATGAAGAGTTATGTAATCTGTTGCAGTATGCTCGTGAGTATGTATCTTACTTTCCATGGCCACTGGAAGAGTTGGATCTTTTTGAGAGATTTCTTGTGGAAGGGAGAGAAAAGTTGGAAGGAACCCTCGAACAGTCGAATTCAGCTGAAAAATGCCGATGGCCTCATCAAAATAGATTTGAGGCTTTCATGGGCCACCTCTTTTTTCCCGTCCAATGTGAATTTCTTTTTGAGGTTCAAGAAGGCCTACAGCTTCGAGAGCATATGCAAAACTTACTCGCGATAGCAGCATCGTATAAAAATACCCTAGCTCAACGGCATATGGTCGATATTATTGGTCTTTATGAAGAAGATGAACAAGAAGAGAGCGACTCATATGAGATTCAAACCCAAAAGAGGAAACATGTTTCTTCTCCTTTCGGGGATTATTTTGGTGCAGATGCGCAGGGGCAGTTTGATGATTATACCGCGCAATATGAAAATGCTCTGGCAGGTCGGCCTTACTATTTTTGTGGTCTTCTCAATACGATGAATAATAATTATCGACGGGCATTAGCATGTTTTAAGGCGGGATGCGAAGCCCAGGATCCTTGGAGTACTTATAGATTTGTGCGAGAGTTGCACGATGAGGATGAGCGACGTTCGGTCAAAGAAAAGCTAGCTCTTTTGCATAGTGGTCTTGCAAAATTTGTCGAAGGAGAAAATGTTGAAAACCATGATGTCCAAAGAGTAGCCGATTACGAGGCAGCTGGGAAAGCTGGGATTGCTGAGGGCTATAGAAAGGCTGCTATACTCTGCTCTGTAAGTTCTAGCGTACTGAATGATCAAGCATATATCTACTATTGTCTAGCTGCTCAGCATCATATCTTAGAAGCATTTGATAGCGTTGCCGAAATACTCTTGAAGGATAATCAGAAGGGAGAGGCACAAGAGGCATATTTATTGCAAGCACGCTGGGGCGAGCTTCAAGGCTACGTAAAACAAGGTGTGCTTCTTTTGCAGGAGGTGAATTATAGTAGAGCGCTTGATTCTTTTAAAAAGGCAGGATTGGCAGGTTATTCGCAACGTTTGTTATGTGCAAGCAGGAATGAGCAAGGTGATTTACCTATCGAGGAAGTAGAACGTGAGGAATTCCTAAAGAAAGAGGAGCGTTTGCGATTTCTACTTAAAAAGGTGAAGCATGGCAGTCAGTAAAAAAGGCGCATTGCTCTGCGTTATTATTCTCAGCTGGAATTTTTTGTCTCATGCAATGGAGGCTGCTGAGGCTTGCCATGTTGAAGTGTTTGAGGTTGGTCAGGGCAACTGTACATTAGTTGCATGCGGGCGTCATCTTATTTTGATCGATTGCGGAAGTAAAGCCTTTAAATATGCAGATAAAAAATTAGATGTAAACAAGCTACAAGTTATCATAAAGCGCATTGATGAGCTTGGAATAAGTGCAAATGAACTCATTATTATTGTGAGTCATCCTGAGCAAGACCATTACAAATGGTTTGCCCGTATTTTTGAAGAGCTGAAGGGTAAGCGCATTAAAATAAGGGAGATCATTCTCGGTTGTGATGAATCCTTGTATGTTGAGCAAGATTTTAAAGACCAGCTTGCTTTTTTAAAGGAAGCGCATTGTGTTATGACGTTTCTTACGCGGGACGGGAATACTACAGTTGTCGAGACCAGAGCAAGAGATGATTTGTTTCGATGTGAGATTTTACCTGCATTACAACGGAAAGCAAAAGAAGGTGTTAATCAGGGGTGTCTCGTGGTAAAGGTGACGTATGGCCGTCTCGCATGTTTACTCATGGCGGATGCTGATAAAAATACAGTAAGACACATTCTTGGATGCCCAGATTTTCAGGTGCATGGTCGGCATGATTTTTTTGCTGATGTGAAGTTATCCATAGTAAGTCATCATGGATCAGGAGATAACTGCGATGACGATAGCCTGCTCAGCCACGCGATCGATCCATGTTTTGTGATAAGCTCGGGTATCCACGGTAAGTACCGTCATCCACATAAAAGGGTTATTAACAGACTACTTAAACGCTTAAAAGAACGACATGTTGAGAAAAAGGGATTTCATCCCCTGTACTGGGGTGTTTCTAAAAAAGATCCTGCGGGAAGTTTGCCATGCGACGCGGCGTGCTTAAAGGCCTCCTTCGACAATGGTTATGAGTTGGGTGTTGTAAATGTACCCATATATGGGACTTTGGGTCAGGGCACGATGCGATTTAAATGGTCCGCCGGTGATGAGCAAATAGTCGCACCACACGTGGTCTGGGCAGATAGACGCACCGGTGGAAATGAGAGAATTGATTGGCTGACCGAAAAAGATTGCTTATTGGCCTCTCTTTTGCAAAATCCTTACTCTTGTGTAAGTATATCGAATCTTACAATGCTTGATCTTTCGCGATTGGATCTGGATGATAGCGATCAACGGGGTGAGGGGAAAAAAGTTACTGAGCTGCTGCAGAAGCTGGACAAGAACTCTGTTCTCAAGGAGCTAGTATTGTGTGAGAATAACCTGCAAAGAAGAGAGACACTCGTGTTGCTTAAGAATCTATTTTTAAAACATGGAGAGCGCCTTGAGCGTCTTTACGCTCAAGACAATCAATTCGATCCCAACCAAATTTCCTCAATTTTTGAAAATGGCTTGGCTAATCATCATCCTGTTCTGATAAGCGGACGGGCTATTCCTGGAGCACGAGCACGCGTGCAGCTAGCACCTGTCAGGGCGATAGCCGGTATCCCACCCCGAGCTCAACGAATAATCCCAGCGGTAACATATGCGCCGGATGCGCTGCATGATGCCATAAGAAGAATTGATGTCGAGCTCATTGAAACGCTTTTAGGATTAAAACAAGCTGGTATGTTTAGGCCCCAAGATACTGGTGGCTTGAGTCCCTTGCAATTAGCTGTTTTTTTAAATCAGAAAAAAATCATTGAGCAGCTCATAAAAAGTGGTGAAAGCGTAGACGAACAAAATGCATCAGGATCAACATTGCTTCATATTGCTGCCCTTTGTGGTAATCTTGAAGCAGCGATGATTTTGGTGGGAGTGGATCAAGGCTTTAAGACTGTTAAGAACGTCTTTGGTCAAACTCCCTATGACATTGCAATAGAGAATGAGCACTTAAAGCTTGCTCTTCTATTGAATACGTGATTATACACTATGGTAAGCTCAGGGCTCTTTATGGGTTCAGCGGATTTACAACGAAGGCTATGCTATGGATAGAAAAATAAATATAATTGAGTTGACGATTTTCTTTTTTAAATCGATGCTTCAACAGGTACATATGCTTGTAATTTTATGTGCTTATGTAAGTGCTATTCTTGGCATGGATCAGCGGGAAAGCAGACGGGTCCAAAGGGCAGCTCACTTTTTGTCGGCAGCCATGCTAAATGATGCCTCTCATGGCCGAGTTGAGCCATTCCCTCATTTTCAAGATGAGGTTTTAAATTTGTTTCGCTTTCAACATGCACATAAAAAGTATGAAGAAGCGTTAAGACTATTACATGAGGCCATTCTTCCGAGAAATGATGAGAGAACACGAGCATGGGCTTACTACTATTTAGCTAAGATGCATGAGCAGGGTTTGGGTGTGCAAAAAAGTACCCAAAAAATGTTTGAGCTTCTGGAAAAAGCTGGAGAGATCGTACTTCGAGTTCCCGGACTGCTTGAATTAAGGATTATTTTAAGCAGATGGGGAGTTTTGGAACAGAATTTTTTGAAAGAAGATCCATTGGGTAAATATTTACTGCATTTGGCAGTTGAAAAAGGCTATTTAGAGCTTGTAAATGTTTTACTATTATCTCGAGAAATTGATGTTAACGCAAAAAGGGAAAATGGTAAGACACCACTTCTTTTAGCGGTAGAACTAGATAAGTGGCAAATAGCGTCAGACTTGTTGGATCACGATGCATCAATAAAACTATGTGATAATGAGGGTTGGGGCCCATTTAAGCGCGCAATAGAGCGAAACAATGCAGCCATGATTTCTTTGATTATCCGTAAACGAAATAGAGCTACATTTGACCAATTGTTAAGTGGTGCTCGCACTCTATCTGAGGCCAACCTGAATTATCAGACGCGCGAGTTCTTAGAGAATGAAAGTATCGATATTAATACTCCTATTGATGACCTAAGGCCACTGGAGCTTGCGTTGAAGCTTGGAAGTTTCGAAAGTGTTAAGGCTTTAATTGATGCGGGTGCCTCAGTTGGAGTCTTCAATGGAAGCGCTCCGCTTGTTGAGGCGTGCGATTTGGCCGATGAAGAGCTTGTGAAAAAAATGTTGGAAAAAGGGGCCTGTGCAGTAAGTTCGAGGTATTCAGATGGCTGGACTCCTCTTCATGCAGCGGCTAAGAGCGGAAATTTACCTATTGTAGCCATGATTCTGGAGCGAGGTGGCGATGTTAACGTGCGCACCGCGACCACGTTTGCTGGAGAAAGCGCATTAACGCCTCTCCATGTTGCTGCTCAATATGGGCATGTAGATGTCGTGATACTCTTATTGAGCAAGCGAGCAGATGTATGTATTTCCGATGCACAAGGTCGGGGTTCGCTTCATTTCGCAGCACGGGGAGGGTGCGATAGAGTGGTACGTGAACTTATTGCAGAAAGAGCTGATTTTTCAATTGTATCAAACTCGGGTGAAACTGCTCTTCACGTGGCGTGTGCTTACGGGTACCCTGCTATCGTTAAGCAGCTGCTTACTCTCGGATCATTACCTCAAGCTAAGAGCACAAAAGGAGGGTGGACTCCGCTTCACTATGCAGCAGCGGCTTGTTTGCTGGCTTCAGGAAAACAGCTGAAGTGTGCCTTGAGTGATCAGGTAAGGTGTGCTGAGTATTTGGTGATGTCAGGGGCTCAGGTTGATGAGAAAAGCACCGATGGGTGGACGGCCCTTCATCTCGCGGCTGGAAATGGTAATGGACCTGTTGCGGCTTTTCTGATAGAAAGGGTCTCTAATGTGCATGATGTAAATAAATATTGGACCCCTCTACATCTTGCTGCGCGTGCAGGAGTGTTTTCGGTGTTAGAATCATTACTAAAAAGGCAAGCTATAATTGGCTACAAACATAATAGTAACTACAGACATTTCCGTCCATTCAAGAAATGTAATCCTTTGGAATGGACGATAAGACGCGGTGATGAAGATAGTACCAAAATGCTTATAGAAAAAGACGCTAGCCTTCTTGATGAAATGATTTTTATTGGCGCCTTCGCAGGAAGCGCAACGGTTGTTAAAGCTTTGATTGGTCGTGGATGTAATGTTGATGCTACTGATAAATCTGGAAAAACCGCTTTAATGTGTGCTTCTTCTGTATATAATCAAGAATGGCCGTCAACCGAGAAAGAAATGCCCATTGAAGAAGTTTTTGGTCCTGTGCTCTTTCAAATCTATTTTTCTCGAGACTGGGAAGGAGTTGTGCGGTTCTTACTTAGCAATGGTGCGAAGGTTGAGCTTGTTGATGACCTAGGAAGGACGGCGCTTCATTATGCATGCGAAAGTGGTAAACTTGAAGTTGTCAGTGCATTGCTGGAAAGTGGTGCGCATCGTCATCAAAAGCCTGATAAGCAGGGGCAAACACCGCTCTCACTGGCACTTGCTCATAAGCATCGAAGCCTGGTTGAAATGCTGATCATAGCTTTGCAAAATGAATAATGAGCAGATAGCGATCGAGGGTGATACATGAAGTGAGGTTAATCTATCTACAGCACAATAAATAAAAGATTAGCCCAAAAATTGCAAAGGGGATGAGTATAGCAAGTCGAAATATGGTAAAAAGGATACTCGTAACTAAAATAAGTGGTAAGAAAACGAGAGCAAGCATGCATGCGAAAAGCCCGAGCGCTAAAACCAAAGTGATGAGTAGGAATGAGCCAATGGCTAGCGCAAATCCTATGCGTAACACACTAAGGATGGCAATCGCGAAGACCAAGAAAAGCATAAAGCTCATGAGGCTGAGTAGAATCATGTGAGTATACCCCTAGCAGTTGTAAAGAGCTGATGTGACACATACATCTTGAAAACTAAACGTGTCTTTTTTCGTAAGAACTAGTATAGCAGATAGTTGTGTAAAGAAAAAGCCGATCGATCTCGATAATGCGCCTATACATACCATGTGTCCCCGGCTAAGCAAGCTTAAAGTGTGCCTTTTTTTAGAGTGGACTTGCGTAACCCCCTCGACAATGCTATGATGAATCGTTGTCAATGACAAAGCGTAGGTGTACAGCGACAAGCTCTTCGAAGATAAGAGGCGGCAAGCGTGGAAATTCTTCATGTAAAGAAATTTTTGTTCGGGTTATGGAGCTCGCTTCTGCTTGGTATCGGTGGTATCACAGTACTTGATGAGCGCTTCTTCCGTCCCATGAAGGGCACCCCACCATCTTACACCTTTCAATCTGCCTTTTCCCCTGATAATGATACATCGCAAATATATCGAGCCCTTGGGTTCTTTCAAAATGAAGGGTCCCTGGATATTTCTTTGGGGGCAAAGCATGAGAGAGTTGCTCCCACGGTCTCCTCGATATCATTTGACCAATCAGCACCATATAGAAGTTTTGATTATATACCCCTTCCTGAGCATGTGCGCCAACAAATACTTAAACAAGGGCATCTCAGAAATGCCGAAAAAAGTGAATCATTTGATGATGAATACGGGCGAGAAACGTATGAAATAATTCAGGAATACGCATCGCACCATGCTCAAGGCTTTCGGCACACGCTATTAGTGCAAAAAAATCAGCATGATGATTCTCAATGGAATCTTGGCAAGGATAAGGCTCAGCAATGTGATACAATTGTTCCGATGGCAAAAACGGTCTGCTCATCGGGAGGAACGAATCGATCCAAGACGTCGTGTGGCAAGAGCAGCTCGTACCGAAAACAGGCGGGGCGAGCGAAAAATAAGATATCAACCTTCAAAACGAGCACAATAGGCAATAAAAGTCAGTCGACTAAAGCCAAACGAATCGATCAACGAAAACAGGCTACCCAGGTTGCCTCGAGGTATATAGGGGCGCGGTATTCCCGTTTGCGCAATCGAAAGAATCAAGCGGGGGGTGCATTTCCTACCCTCGTGAATCTAAAGCCGATTGCCCCAGGTGCCAAAATTAAGCCTCAAACGGCGATGGATGCCTGGAAAAAAGTTCGTCAGCATCCAATTTTCTCATGGCCTTTAGACCCGTTGCATTTTTGGGTGAGCTCTCTTTTTGGGCCTCGTAAGAAGCAAAATGGCACGTGGGGATTGCATACGGGAGTGGATCTCGCGGCAGCGCGGGGAACCCCCGTGCGGGCGGCGCGAGAAGGCAAAGTCATTAAGGCAACCTATTCTTCGGGGTATGGGAACTATATCCTTATTGAGCATAGTAAGAAGTATCAGACACGATATGCCCACCTTGATAAAATTTTGGTTAGAGTTGGGCAGATCGTGAAGTCTGGAGACTACATTGGCAGGGTAGGAGCAACCGGTTTTGTACGTAAAAGTAGGTGGGGTAGCTCCGGTTCGCATCTTCATTTTGAGGTGTATGCCTACGGAAAGGCAAAGAATCCGTTTTATTTCCTTGCGTAAGTTTTACAGGAGCGGTATAATCATTTTTCAAGACTATTGCAATATCAAAAAATTGTGGGTAATATGAGCAGTGCGTTTGAAAGATTATTGAGGGTAAACATTAGGTTCGAGGGAAGCTTGTATCGTAAAATAAAGGCTTTTTCAAACGTTAAGAAAGGTAAGTGAGATGAAACTTGTGCAAAAGATTTTAGGTAGTTGGTACGATATACCAGCCATTCGCATCCCCTTTGAACTTATTTTTGTTATTATACCTATTGCTTTTATTATACGAACGGTAGGTTTTGGTCTCTATCAAGTTCCTACCGGGTCTATGGAAACTACCTTTCTTGTGGGGGAACGATTCTTTGCAGATAAAGCAACTTATTGGTTTCGTGCGCCGCGACGTGGTGAAATAATAGCGTTTAATGATCCAAACATTACGTACTCACAAAACCCGCTGGTTAATTGGTGGCAACGGTATGTTTCATGGAACGTCTTGAATCTTACTAAACGTGTGATTGGAGTACCAGGAGACAGAGTTCGAGGTGTTATTGAAGATGGTCATCCTGTTATCTATGTGAATGATAAAAAACTTGATGAGAAAGCGTATCTTAACAAATACCCGCTGATTTTGCTCTGGAAAAAGCCGCCATACGAATTTAATCGCTCGCCGCAAGATAGGGAATATGACTACCGATCATTTGATCCTTCCGTGGCCTGGGATGCTCAGCCCTTCTATCGTATAAATCCTCATATGATTATTACCAATCCTCATACGCTTGAGCCACAATCTATACTGGAGCCTGGTTCTTTACATCCTGGCGGAAAAGACATTTTTGATATCACCTTAGGTAAGAATCAGTACTGGGTCATGGGTGATAATCGTCTTGGAAGTTCCGACTCGCGTGAATGGGGCATTCTGGACGGTAAGCTTATTCATGGAAGAATTATCTTCCGTATTTGGTCAATGGATAGCACCGAATCTTGGTGGATTATTGATTTATTGAAAAATCCGCTGGCGTTTTGGAAAAAAATTCGCTGGCGTCGTTGTTGTCAGCCCGTTTCATAACCTGGAGGTGCCTATGATGATGGTCACATAACGTTCTTAATGTTGTTGGTTTGTTAAAATTAGTTTGTACTTTTTTCTAATGGGAAAATAGAGTATGAAAAATACTATGTTTAGTGCTTTGAGCTTATTACTTCTTGTAGTGCTTGCGGTACCAGCATGTGACTGGTTCAAGAAAAAAGCGCCAGAAGCAGCTGCTGAAGTAAAAGAGGCTCAAGAGCCAAAACTCCGTCTTGTCGATGTTAACACTGAAGAAGTGTACGCCGATGCACATATTCCTGGAGCGATACATACGTCTGTAGATCGCGTTGGGGAAACTGCAAAAGATTGGAACAAAGAAACACCTGTCGTTGTGTATTGCAGCGATTATAAGTGCCGCGCCAGCGATAGCGCTGCTAAGAAGCTTACTGAATTAGGCTTCAAGGATGTACGCGTTTATCAAGGTGGCGTTCATGAATGGGTAAAACTCGCTAAGGAAAATAAAGCGGCTTATCCATATGAAGGCTCAGCTAAAGCAGAACACTTCCAAAAAGAAGTAGCTAAAGAAGCCGCACCAGAAGGTACTCGCACCATCAGCGCTGAAGACTTAAGTAAGCTTGTTGAAGAAGCGAAGAAGTAAAGAGATGGCGGCATAGCCAAGTGGTAAGGCAGGGGACTGCAAATCCCCCATCCCCGGTTCAAATCCGGGTGCCGCCTCCAGGGATCATCGCACGGCGGTGAAACCGAATTGATATGAGTGTGAAAAACGCCGAGGTGGCGGAATCGGTAGACGCAAAGGACTTAAAATCCTTCGGGCTATGCCCGTGCCGGTTCGAGTCCGGCTCTCGGCACCAGTAAAACCATGTTTAATCTACAAAGGAAGATTATGAACAAGGCAAAATTGATCGAACAAATGTCCAAAATGTCGAAACTTCCAAAAGCTACCTGCAAAAAGGTTCTTGAATCTTTTATTAAGTCAGTTGGCGGAAGCCTCAAAACCGGTAAATCAGTTGTTCTTACCGGATTTGGCACATTTGCAATGATGAAAAGAAAAGCTCGTGTAGGTATTAATCCTGCTACAGGCAAGAAGATGCAAATCCCTGCTAAGAAAGTTGCTAAATTTAAGCCAGGCAAAGCGCTTCGCGATTTAGTAGCTGCGTAAGACAGGTATTGAAACTAAAAGAGGGCGCCATGGAAACAAGGCGCCTTCTTTTCAATCTCATGGGAGAAGACGATGGCAACTGAAAAAGGATTTATTGATTCATTTAAAGAAAGTTTTGATAGGCCGGCTAGCTGGTATCTTGAACTTGCGGGATTTCTTATTGCGGGCTTCATACTAGGATTCTTGCTTAAACACGCAGGAAAGACCTTCTTCCTGCTCATTCTTGGTGCAGCTCTTGCCTTGTGGGCGCTCGACTTCTTTCACATCATCACGATTCATGTGACGGTAGCAAAAACGCTTTTAGGGTTATCGGCTGAAACAACGATGCAAGAGGTGATGCAGCTTTCCGTCTCGTGGCTTACATCACATGTTATTGAGAGCTTGGCGGCATTGTTTGGTTTTATTCTTGCGTGGAAGTTCGCGTAAATTTCATGTGATTGAGGCAGTGATATCCTACTTTTGGCCTACGGTCGCTGTGCGACCTCTGGCGAGAGTGGGGGCAGCCCCCCCAAGGGCCTTTTTAAGAGTCTTATACAGTAACCTCCGATAATAATAGTGCTAAATAAACCCGGGGTTCGTTATGAGCATTCCAGAGCTACTGGATAACGTTTTGGCGGCAGCCATAGAGGCACGCGCTTCTGACGTGCATCTTGAACCATTTCATGAATCGAGTGATGCGCGTCAAGTTACCCGCGTGCGTGTGCGCTTTCGCATAGATGGGCTTCTTTATCAGATGGGTGAATCTTTTGAGAGCGCTATTGGTGCGGCTCTCATTTCTAGGCTTAAAGTACTTGCCAATCTCAATAGTGCTGATAAACGTATTCCGCAGGATGGTGCACTTGCGATCGATTCGCTCGGGACCTATGATATTCGTGTGGCGACTTTTCCCTCTATTCACGGTGAGAAAGTTGTCCTACGGTTACTTGATCGTACTGGTAAAGCCAAGGAACTTTCAGAACTTGGGCTTTCATCGTTATTTTACCATCGCCTCGAAACAATCTGCCGTTTTTCCCAAGGATTTTTTCTGGTTACGGGGCCGACCGGTTCTGGCAAGACCACCACGTTACATGCTATGCTTGCCCGCAGCACTTCGCCTGAAAAAAATGTGGTTACTCTTGAAGATCCTGTTGAATATAGTATGTCAGGGATCACTCAAACACAGATTTCACCCGCCATCGGCTTTACATTTGAGCGGGCATTACGATCGCTCCTTCGCCAGGATCCGGACATTATTATGCTTGGAGAAATTCGCGATCGTGAGACAGCGCACATTGCAATTCAAGCAGCGCTGACCGGTCATCTGCTTTTTAGTACTCTCCATACCGCTGATGCACCTCAAGCGTTGCTACGGCTGCTTGATATGGGCGTCGAGCCGTTCTTGCTCACTGCTGCGCTGAAGGCGCTCTTAGCCCAGCGGCTTGCTCGCCGTTTGTGCGAACAGTGTCGTTATGAGGGCGAGCTTCTTCCAGAAGAGCGTACGACTGCCCATCACCTCGGGCTTCGACTAGACCGCACTTGGACAGCTTCAGGTTGCAGTGATTGCCGTGGTACAGGGTATAAAGGTCGGATTGGTATCTTTCAGCTGATGGAGATGACTCCTGCTCTTATTAAGCTTACGATGCAGCGTCCGTCTTATGACAAGCTTTCTAGCTTTGCCCTCTCTGAGGAAATGAAGCCTCTTTCACATGATGGGCTTGATAAGGTCCATAGCGGGACTATTAGCTTTTCTGAGCTCGTAAGAGTCATATACTAGCATGCCCTTGCGCTGCCCACGAAGGGCAAAAAAATCATCTTATAGAACTGAACTTATGAGTAACTCTGGGGGTGTATCTATTTCTTGTGATTGTTTATTGTAAGTGTAGAATAGGGCTGCGGACACATTGGCTTGCTCAGTGAAGCTGGAATCACCGGCTTTTAAGTCAAGGGCGCTCAACCATCACTGCTGAGAGTAGAGACTTCTTCGCTGTCTTGAGTTTCGCTTTGGTTACTCTCCATAGCGTCGTCATCAGAAGCTTTGGTTATTGATGATGAGTCATCATCGTGCCTTGTGACTACCGTCCCAGGTAGCTTTACAAAAAGTTCGAGTACTGCTCGTATCGGCTCTTTGAGCGCAAGATAGGCGGCTAAGAGATTTTGAGGTTTTGTAGTAAAATCTAAAATAAAAGTGTCCTTCTGCAGTACGGTACCGTCTTGTGTTATGATGTCCCGAGGTTTTCCCTTAATCTCAGAAAAGACATCGTCTAACTCCCGTCTGAGCGCAGTAATTTTTTTGGAGAAAGAAGTAGTTCTTGCTTTTTGTAATGCTTGTAGATGTTCATTGTCAATAAGTCTATGGTATGCCAGGGCAGTGGCACGAATGATAGCTAAACGCCTCAAGATAATAATTTCGTAGATAGCATTAAGAATGAAGGCTTGTTCAAAAGTGAGGCCTTGAAACAATAGATCGAGTTCAGAAATGTTATGCAGGTACGCGCCGGCACTATTGCAAGAAACTATAGTATCTTCACAAAGTAAGCACTGATGAGCTTTAGAGAGTGTACATAAGCAGAGCCCCGTTTCCACATCCCACATTCTCGCATTACCGTTAGCAGAAAGTGTGTAAGCGCGACTACCATCGTCACTGAAGCCCAGCGACTCTATAGTGGTTTTATGCCCAACGAGATACCTTTCTTCCCGTTTCGTTGTTTGTAGATTTTGTATGCTTGCCGAATTTTTAAAAGCAACGATTATCTTATTGCCCCTTTTATTAAATACTGCTTTCTGAGCAGTTTTACCTCCGCAAAGGAGAAAGTGCTCTGAAAATGCTCCGCGTGGGGCGTCGAATTTCCAGAGAGCTGAAATGTGCTCAGCAACAATTGATATGACCTTTGAGTCAGCGCTCCAAGCAATTTTGGTGGCTGAATTGAGACGATTGCTGATGATAGCGATATCAGCACCTGATGGTACAGAATAGAGTTGTATATCCAAATTCGTACTGGCGATGAGTATTGCACCGTTTGGTGAAAAGTATCCTCTCACCGGCGCCCAGGGTTGTAACTTCGTGAAGATATGTACCTTTTTGTTTTCCTCTAGACTCCACAGGAAGGGATGTTCCCCTTGAAGAACAATGAACGCATACATTCCACGAGGGTCCACTTCGGCATAAATAATCTTAGCTTGAGGATCTTCAAAGCGCGTCAAAAGAGCGCCCGTTTCAATCGACCATTTTTGTACCGACTTAGAAGATGCAGCGACTAACATTTCATCGTCTTCATTATTGCAGAATCCAATGTATCTGTATTCTTCATCCTTATTCAGATATATTACGCGGATGCATACCCCATCAGTAACTGACCAGATCTGCACGGTGGGCCCGCGATAATTTCTTGTTTTTTGATTGGTGATGAGTGCTTTGTCTCCTTTTTTATTAGGTATAACGCATAATTGGTCTCCCATTTCAGGCTCAAGAATTCCCATTCTTTCAACAGATTTTGTTGACCATAGCTGCACTTTTTGAGATGCGACGAGGCCTATTATCCCGTCAATGAATGGAATAACCTGCTCACATGAGTATCTCTCAAGTCTGATCTCAGGCACTGAGAGTCTTTTCATGACAAAAGCTCTTATCTCAGGTTTAAGCATGTATTGCGCAATGATAGCGCCAACATCTTTATGCGCTATTATAGCTTGAGCTGCTATCACTGTCGGATACGATTGAACAGTCTCCTCAGCTCGGGCCATATCCATGCAGGAGATGGGGACGGGCAAAACAAAAAATATGCCAAAAATGCCATTCTTCGACCACATAGTGTATCCATAATGAGGTTATTGCTAGGTTCTTTTGTAAAGATAGCGGCTTTTCACTGAATGGTATATATATTTTGCTAAAATGTCTAGGGTCTTTCTACCTATTCTGTTACTGCTAAGTGATATTTTCCTCTTTAAGTGCTAAATAAAAACTTCCGGTTTGGGTAAATTGAAGTTGCCCATTTCAATCCCCCAAAACGCGGAAGGTACTATGGAGAAGTTTATCATGCTTAAAAGAGAAGAAAAGCAAATATCAATTTTTGAGATGCTTTTAAGAAAAGAAATATCACAACAAGAAGCTTCTAGAAGTCTTAATTTAACAACAAGGCAGGTAAGAAATAAGTTGGGATCATATAAGAAGGATGGTCCAAAGAGCTTAATTCATAAAAATAGAGGAAAGCCAAGCAACAAGCGATGGGATAAAGAAGCTGAAGCAATTAAGTTTATAAAAGATGAATTGGCAGCACTTGAGGTTGGGCCTACGTATGCATCTGAGCAATTGGAGCAAAGAAATATACATGTCGGCATTGAAACAGTTCGATAGGCAATGGTTAAGCATGGTTTGTGGAAACCAAAGCAGAAAAGGGTTAAAAAGAGACGGCGTCGAGAACGAAGAAGTATTTTTGGTGTCATGACTCAGCTTGATGGGTCCCCCCATCACTGGTTTGGTGAGGAATATCCAGAATGTACCCTTCTTGTGTTTATCGATGATGCTACAAGCAAGCTTGCATGGCTCGAATTGGTTAAAGGTGAATCTGTTGAAGATGTAATGAAGGCAACAATGAGCTACATGAAGAAGCATGGAATACCATTATCCCTTTATGTTGATTATGGGAGTGTATTCAGCGTAAATGTAAATAATAAAGAGCGAGTAAGGCTTACTCAATATGAAAGAGCGATGAAGGAGCTTGGAGTTGAGATAATTCATGCACGCAGTCCACAGGCAAAGGGTCGTGTAGAACGATCGAATAGAACTCATCAAGATAGATTAGTAAAAGACGTGCGATTGGCAAAGATAACAACAAAAGAAGATGCTAATGAGTATCTTCAATCCTACATGGAAAAACATAATGCTAAGTTTGCGGTAGAGCCGGCTGAAAAAGGAAATGCTCATAGACCGATCAATGCCAATCTTGATGAAATATTCGTTATACGTACTACAAGGGTTCTGCAAAATGACTATACAATCATATACAAAAACGAATTCTCCAAATCGCCGATCAAAAAAGCATTCGGTATAAACCTAAAGACTCGATTACCATAAGTAAGAAGCTAAGTGATGAGCTCATATTGTCTATTAGAGGCAATAAGCTTGATTATGAAGAGCTATCGCAACGTCCAGAAAAGCCGTTAAAGGGGAAAATAATAAGCCAAAAACAAAGAGTTGTTTCATCAAAAAGTCCCAAGTGGAATAACGGAATCTTGCGTTCAAAGCCATATATACGACAACCTACCTGGAGAGGAGGCTTCTAATGAATATATTCAAAAAAAGCGGAAATTATTAATTGGGAGCAAAGAGGAAAAAATTACTTGGGTTTTACAATTAATCTTCGAAGTCATGGGCATCGATAATGCCTCACTACCTTGTTCTGTTATCAAATTGGCGTATCTGTCTGAGCACTGTCAGGCGGCCCTCGATACCCAGCCTTCGCCAAGGCTTCGGCGGGCAGGCCAATCTGCTCGGCATACCTGCCTCGCAAATCACTCGGGGTGAGCGGGGCGTGGCAGTGCGAGTTATACGCCCGCCTTCGCGTAAAGCTACGGCACGGCAAGCCGTCAAGTCACGCCATAGCTTTCGGCGACGGCGGATGGTGTCCTGGGGTCGAGGGGTTGCTGGCGCGCACAGCGCCTAAAAAATCTATTCATCTCATTAAAAAAGCCCCGGGTTTACATTCCCGAGGCTTTTTTAACAGTTAAAATGTATTTAATTCGAATTATTGGTTACGCACCCGCACCGCGTGCTGCTGAGAGCGTCCCACTAAGCCCAAGGCCGCTATACTTCATTGCCAAATAGCCCAACGCGATGGTGCAAAGCGTACCGCCAACGCCTCCTAAGAAGCCACCAGCGATCATGTGCCCCGCAGCCGTTCCCCAACGTTGGAATATCGATTCTCTTCGAGCACGAAGCTTTTCCGATTTAAACAAGGGATCGTTTTCAGCTTCAAGCATATCGATCTGATTCTTGGTCTTCCATTGCTTTGACACCTGAGAAGCAATATGCCTTTCGATCTCGGTATGGCAATAGAGATGTAGATAGTGGCCGGCCATTATAAATGGCGAAGCTACCAACGCCCCTATATTCTGTACGATACTACGATTGCTAAAATCGATACCGCATCTAAAGTTCAACGGGACTCCCGATTCGGGTTTGAATTGATAATCATGCTCAGCGACCGCATTATTGATAATTTCAGAAATCGCATCACCGCTTAAACCTTCTGTGGCGATGACGAGGTTATCAAAGAAATCAGCGGACATTTTAGCAAGTTGTGCTATTGTTTCGTCAGCAACCTTTTCGGTATCGGCTTTTTCATTTTCTATTTCAATACCATTGAGCTTGCAATAATACTTAATGATCTTCTTTCGAAGAGGAGTATCTGGCAATGGAATTTCCAGTCTTTCGAACCTTCGCAGAATTGCTGGATCGAGTCGATCCGGATAATTGGTTGTTCCGATAAAATAAAATTTCGGATTTAATCTGTATTGATCGAGAATTCCGATAAGCGCTTTGATCGCACGATTATCTTCATCGGTACTGTTACGATCGCCAATCTTTGAACTGGTTCCATCTATTTCATCGATGATGATAGCAACGCGCTTACCTGTTCTAGCAAAGACCTTTTCTGCGTGGGCAACGAGCTCTTCAAGCTTTGCTCGGCTTGATCCTTGATAGGCGGTTCTAAAGTCAGCACCATTTGCAAAAGCGACCTCGAGCCCAGCGGATCGTGCAAGCACCTGAGCGAATGTACTTTTTCCGGTTCCTGGAGGACCATAAATAAGCAAAGCATTTTTTAGTTTCGTGCCTGGCTTTTCTGAAGACCGAGGGTGCTTAAGTTGCTCTAATCTCAATTTTACCGCATTCGGGACTTCATCACCAAACAGGTCTTCGAGTTTTGGTAAATCTTCGAGACTTATGTGTGCATAGGGTGCATCATAATTAGTTGTAGTTTCATCACTCTTAGATTTTTCTTCTGCTTGTTTGTTTTTTGGCTCAAGGAGGGAGTTGAGAAGGTCTGTATCCTCTTTTCTCTTTTGCTCAGCTGTTTTTTTAGGCTCAGTATTCCTTTTGAGTTCTTCATTGAGTATCTTGGCAATAAAAGTGATCTCTTTATCATTGCTGCGATCTTTATTACGAGAATCGGTTATCGTGAGATGCAGCTCCTCCCCTTTTTGTTGAAGACAGCATGAATACCAATGCTCACCTTGCTTGATGTAGAGCTGACATGCCTTATGTTTTAAGAGGTCTTTCATCAGGAACATTCGGCATCTAAATAATGACACGGATTCCTGTTGTTCTGCTGAAAAATCTATGACATGAAGTGGTGTCTTTAAAATAGGTATATGTGATAAAGCAGCGTCTTTGTCAGCTGCATCGAGGCTATCTGTGGCAAGAAGCCATGCGGGGTCATTTTCGAGTATCTCATTCAAATTCTTAAAATCGGTTTCTGCGAGCCATCTGCCATCGCCTGATGGTCCAAATACTTGCTTACCTTCAGGGCCATATCGTTTTGTATGTACGGTGGTACCACCTTTTCCAAGCTCAAGGACGTTTGGCTCTCGCTGTTCCAAATTGATGGTTATTTCCTGTAGTGTTGGAAAATTTTCAGAGAGTGTCGCCTGATCAATTCCGGTGAAACCTGCCTTTTTTGCTTCATTGAGATATGCTTCAAAAATTGCAGCACGAGAAATTGGCTCGCTTGCGGGATAATTCATTCCCTGCATTTCAGTTTGAACAGTACAATAGGTGGTGGCAAGCTGTTTCGCAACGTCTTTGGTCAGCTTCACCAGGTGCTGAGTAATCCGCTTTTCTTGAGGGGTGCCCAATGTATAGTTGTCGTAGGAGACTATATGTTGTTCATCGAGGTTGAGCGGCGAAACATCCATCGATGACATGCCCCATTGCTCAATGGTTACTTTTCGTGCGCTTTTAAGCGATACATAGAGTGTATCTTCAATGTAATCCGCTGCAAACATAACCTGTCTGCTAGCACTTACCAGCGGTGAAAACAGTGTGTAGAGCTTTTTATTAAAATCGGGATCGATAAGCTTTTTTTGAATTCTGTCTTGTTGCGTCTCGTTGCTGTAAAGGAGTGGCGCGACGACGACTAAGTTTTTGAATGCATCGTATCCTGATAAGCTATCAGCATCCTCATCCGCAGTGAGCCCTGAGTTGGTTGTAGTGGATATATATGATGCTACCGGGTATTGATGGTAGTGAGCGCCACCTATTTTTTTATGAACTGGTGTCTCAATTGGAGAGTCTATTGGTTGAGAGCCCCCATTGAAAGATGGCTGTTTTTGGCCTGTCTGATTGATTTCTTCTTGCATTCTCACTTCTGGCTCGATGGGCCCTGTAAGATCATCCTTTTTTGCGCAGATCGGTATTACTGCAGTTAACGCAGTTACAGCGAGAAGAAGTGTTCTTCTTAGAATCATAATATCCTCCAGTACGTGTTATGTCGATAAACACTGATGATGAGTAGTGACGTATAGAGTGTCTTCATTTTTTCTCAGTATATCACCGATAAATATTAATAAAAAGTGCCCCCCCTTTTTTATTGACTTCGTTTATGCCAATATGCTATTTCTCTGATACGTTGTAAATTGTTCGGATTTCTTGAGGGAGAGGCAATGTTTGCTTTGTATGTATTATTATCGCTTAGTGTAGTTTCAGGACTTACTGCTGTCGAACTTCCTGATTATTGTGAGTTAAAGGATCGTATCCAAGGGGCATTGGTGGGAGGAGCCCTGGGCGATGCCTTCGGCGCTGTAACGAGCCGCTTTGATACAACTCAGGAGATGTTTAGGGTCTATGGGCCGCATGGGCTGACCTCTTTTAGTCAATTTGAGGCTACTGATTGGCTCTATGATTCCAAGGGTGACCGGTATGTGCCTTGGACCGATAATACTCTTTTTTCAAATGCACAAAGTACTATTCTCGTGGAGGGGCGTAAAAGAAACCTTACTCCAGAACAATACGGCGATGTTACCGCCCGCGGTCTTCTGGCGTTAACAAATTTTGGCTGCACCGATCTTGACGTTCAAGATAGTACACGCAATAGACGTGTCGAAACGATGCGTAGTGTAGAGCGATTAGCAAAAATGATTGAGCATAAAACCACTTCTGATTGGTGGATACGCCCTACTTATCGCGAGTGTCGCGATAGAACAATCTCTCAAGAAGCAGGATCATCTGTTCTTGCCCGGGCCTGGCCTATAGGGATCGTCTACGCTGATGATCCACTAGCGGCTCGACAAATTTCTAAAGTGGTAACGGAAGTTACGCACCGTCATCCGACAGCGATTGCAGCGTCGGCAGCGATCGTCGCTGGGATGACCTATGCGCTGAGAGGTGAATCGGTTGATGAAATCGTTAAGCGGATGGTATATTCTGCTGAGCAGTATGATCGTGCTGAAAGGGTTTATAAGAAGCATGCTGTAAAAATATGCTCAGGCAAAGGCTTTAAGCGAACTTTAATTTCTCAAAATGCGATGTTTACTAGCGATATGATTCGCTATGCTGCAATTATGGCAAAAGTTGGCGCGTCCCCACGCGATATTCTGGGCGACACGAGCAAAAAGCAGGATAATAATCGCTCCCAACGGGGCTATCTTCTTGGATATGAGGCGGATGAAGCAGTTGCTGCGATGGTGTTCATATTTGTGCGCAATGCTGATAACCTCAAAGCTGCTATCATTGAAGCATCACAATCAGCTGGTCAATCCGATATTATCGCATCTCTCGTTGGAGCCCTCATTGGTGCCCGTGTTGGTTATAAGAAATATTCGAGAGCCCTTGCTGCGGATATTGCTCTTCTTGAGGAGCATACTGCGTTAGTTGCTATGGGCGTTATTCTTTCAGATGGTACTGCGCAATGTGTATGTCGAGATGCTCAGCGTGTAGAGCGTGCAGCACAAGCTGCTGAACTAGCCGCGAGCACAGCGAGAGATGCTAAGCGAGCAAAGAGCGCAACGAGAGATGCTGAGCGAGATGCTGAACGCAAAAGGGATCAAAAGCTGCATCAAGACTTTATAGAGCCGTCGCTTGGATGGTCATGGAAAAAGATTCTTGCAGTCTGCCTTGGCATCGGAGTCATCGCGGGTGTTAGCTATCTCGTGTATAAGTACGGCTTTGAAACAAACCCGAATCCATAATTGAGCCTTTCTAATACGATCCCGGGGAAGTTATTGTTAGCACTTTGGGATCTTTTGCTTATTATTTTTTGAAGAGCGAACTATGTTAGTGTGAGGGATTACGTCTAGATTGAACTTTTATCGTACTCTGATACGCTTAATTCGAAACTGTCTGAGAAATATGGGCTAAAAATTGAGCGTGCAATGAAACTCCCTATTGGTATAAGCGATTATAAAAAACTGCGTGAGGGTGGTTTTTATTATGCTGATAAAACACTCTTAGTTGAAGAGCTAAAACGAACAAATGGCGAAGTAATCCTTATTCCTCGTCCGCGTCGATTTGGTAAAACGCTTAATCTCTCGATGCTGCAGTACTTTTTTGAGAAAAAAGAGCGCATCGCATACATATCTGTTTGAAGATACCCTCATCTGGGGACAAGAAAAATTTCGTAAAATGCAGGGCGCATATCCTGTCATTTTTTTGACGTTCAAAAGTTGTAAAGACCGAACCTGGCAAAAGGTCTATTCTGACATGATTGACGTGATAACTCAAGAGTTTAGACGGCATGTCGATCGATTGAGACCTACCCTTAAGCCCCACGAACGAGCTGATTATGATGCTATTATTAACCGTACAGCCAGCCAAACGCTGTACACCAATAGCCTCGCTTTTCTTTCTCAGCTTCTTCACCGCTCGTATAAAAAGAGAGTGATGGTTTTTATTGATGAGTATGATGCGCCAATTCATGCCGCCTATAATTACGGATATTATAAGGAGATGGTTGATTTCATGCGATCCTTGTTGACGGCTGTATTAAAGGACAATAGCTCTCTTGAGCGTGGCGTCCTTACCGGTATCTTACGTACTGCGAAAGAAGGCATTTTCTCCGGACTCAACAATTTGCGTGTTTTTACGCTGCTCGAAGAGAAATTTGCGGATAAGTTTGGGTTTACAACGGAAGAAGTTGACGAGTTGCTTTCTCATGCTCATTTGCAAAAAAAGAGTGCTCTTATTAAAGATTGGTATAACGGGTATACCAGTGGGAAAATAAAGATCTATAATCCCTGGTCGTTATTGGAGTGCATAGACCATAAAGGAAAAATCGAATCTTACTGGGCTAACACGAGCGATAATGAGCTCATTAGAAAGCTTATTGCTCAAGCCGATGAGACCGTTAAAACTGATCTTGAATTGCTCCTTGAAGGGACACCGGTTGTTAAAGAAATTGATACCGGGCTTATTTTACCAGGCATCGAAAACAACCAAAAAGCACTGTGGAGTTTGCTGCTTTTTACAGGATATCTCACATTTAGCAAAGTAAGAAGACAAAAAGGTAAAGCATATTATACGCTTGTTCTTCCTAATGAAGAGATTAAGCTGCTCTATAGAGAGCTTATAACGAGCATTTTTGAAGCAACCATAGGTTCAGCTAATATGCGTCATTTGAAAGCGATGCTTGCACAACCTGACGAAGGTGAATTGAATGAGCTCTTACAGGCTTTTGTCATTAAGAGTATGAGCTCCTTTGACATTCCTGAAAATGAGCCAGAGCGAAGCTATCATACTTTTGTGTTAGGAGTCCTCGTTCTGCTAGAAGAAAGCTATGAGCTCAAGTCTAATAGGGAGAGTGGATATGGGCGCTATGATATTATGCTCATTCCCCACGATAAAAAGCAGTGGGGTATTGTCATGGAGTTTAAGAAAGTATCGAGTTCAACTGGTGAAACGTTGGCAACTGCAGCAAAGAAAGCGCTTGATCAGATACGAAATAAACAGTATGCCCAAGAGCTGCGGGATCGCGGTATCAAAAAAATTGCCGCTTTTGGCATTGGATGCAGGGGAAAGAAAATTCTCGTTAAAAAAGAAGATCTATCAGCGAAATAAGTAAGCTGGGGGAGCCCTTATTCTAGAGTGCCCGGATAGGCAAATGACCCAGGTCCCATAGGCCTCATGTAAAAAGGGCATACCCCAACATATTGTTCATAGAAAATATAAGCCTGAGGATTCGGTCGAATGAGAACCCTGCTATTTTTCCTTCAAATGTGACTCTTTTGCCTTCGCAATTGCTGCTTTGATCTTTTTCCAATTACTAGACTCATCCTCCCCGA
The DNA here is from genome assembly GCA_963695365.1 of uncultured bacterium. Classification (GTDB taxonomy): domain Bacteria; phylum Babelota; class Babeliae; order Babelales; family Babelaceae; genus PRDV01. Next base: position 1,529,640 of record OY968766.1, on the reverse strand, counting down.
CGATTTGGTGCATGTATACAAGCTCCATCGAATGAAGAGGTAATAATTTTTCCCAAAGAGGGCTGCCGCCCTGCATAATAATAAACCATGCTTTTTTTTGGGCTTCTGCTTGTGCCTGAATATTATCCGTCTGGCTAAATGCTTTTTCATAGTAGAGCAGTCCCGTCAATTTATCATTTGGGGAAGAGCTCTGATAATGCAAGTCACCTAATCGTAGCCAAATCCAAGCACGTGCGTTTACATCATCACTATCTTTTAACAGGTCAAGTGCAGTCTGATAACAGGTTATAGCTTTTTTAGAATCTTTGTCGTCTACTGATCCGAAAAGATATATATCCCCTAAACCTTTCCATGCCTGAACGGAAACTTTTTTATGAACCTTCGCTTGCTCGAAACAATGGAATGCCTTAACGTACTCTTTTCTTTCAAAATATAGCTGTGCTAGTTGAATCTGCGCGAGATGAGCATAAGGGTCCTGCTGACATTGTACCGCTTTTTTATAATAAACCTCTGCTCTATCAATATTTTTGACAACTCCAAAACCAAAATAGTCAATATCTCCCAATCTTTTAAACGCCAACGATTTCTCAGATAGACAGCTCGTTTTGGTGACAATATTTTCATAGTAATTTCTAGATTTTTCAAAATCTTTTTCAGTGTTCCAGCCTTGAAAATAAATTTCGCCCAATCGAACCCAAAGTTTTGCTAATCTTGGCTCCGTATCCTTAAGATCGATTTTTTTCTTAGATAACAGCCATAGAGCCATTTCATAATATTGTCTTGCCAGGCTACAATCTTCCTGTTTAGCCCCATGATAAAAAGAGTCTCCTCTTTTGATGCACTCTTTTTCATCACTTACGGTAGGTAAAAGGTTTGTGATGTTTATTTCGAATTTTTTGGTTGATTCAATTATTTGAGCAAGTGCTAATGCCTTTCCTTCAGTTAAACGAGTTCCCCAGTTACCTTTTTTATCTACATTTTCCCCATGCGTATGAATTCCAACAACCATCGGGTTTGAAATTTCTGATGGATCATTCAGATTTCCTGGCTCAAAGAATAACCATATTGGACTTCCGCTATGCCCCTCAGAAGTATCGTGATCATAATATATCAGCTCACGGGCTATTTCCTTGGGGGCATAGCTCATTGTCCACATATGCCCAAAATCTTTTTGTGCCTTTATTTGTAATATATCTCCCGTTTTTTTTAGTTCCGCGGCATTGGTATTTGTGGGTGCAATATTGGGATACCCGGTTACAGAAATTTGGCGACCAGCAAAGAAATCGGGCTTACGAGTGAATAGAAAGCCAAGCCACCCAATATGCAATCCAATTGGTTTATCTAGCACCAGTAAAGCCATGTCGTAATCTTTATTCGAAGCAGCAAGATATTGTTTTGGCACATGAATACTAACTGCGATGGCTTCTCCACTAGGATAAATATCTCCATCGCGGCCACAATATATTGAACAAGAAGAGGCCCATTTTTTTTGCCTACACAAATCTTGGACGACATTGTGTGCCGCAGTTAGAAAATGCTGTGGTCCAATAAGAACACCTGAGCCGAAAACCACCCCCTCGTTGCCAAAAGTAGATTCGATTTGTCCAAAACAACAATACGGATATTGCTGGGTTTTTTTATACACTCCCTTCCATCTTTGTTAGGTACTATTCGATATAAAACACCTTCTTCGGTTTCCTCTTCTGGAATGGCTAAGCTTTCTTCATTAACTTTTGTATCCTTTGTAATTTTAGAATATTTTGGTGAAACATAGCCCGTAGTATATGCGCCTTCGTTTTCTTGCAACTTAAACCACATTACTTTTTCGTTAGCAAATTTAACTTTATCAAGGAGTATCTGAGAATCAAATTCTAATACGGTTTTTCTAGGACTTTCTGGTTTAACAGCAGAGTCTGAAATGCTTTCCATTCCACTTAACCAATTACTAGAAAAAAATACCATAACGATGATTGTATTACTTCTCTTCATTGTTTGCTCCTTTTGTTTATTTGCTTTGCTGAATAATTTCTCGCACTCTTTCACGTGCTTCGTTTGCTGCGGTTACATTTACTGTCTCGGCTAATTGCCTTCTCGTAAAAGAGGGCCCTCTATGCGTTTTCTATCGTCTTGGTGGCCTAGAAAATATATGTCACCTAATCGTAACCAAATCCATGCTTGAACATTCGAATCATTATAAAATCCGCTGTGCCGATCAAGAATTCTAAGGTAATACTCTTCTGCTTTTATCAGACTTCTTTCTATACCAAATCCGCCGAAAAAGTAGAGATCTCCTAAACCTTTTAAGGCCCAAGCTTGAATTTCATGATACTTAACAGTATTACTATCAACCACATCTTGATAAAAGCACATTGCTATCGCATAATTTTTTTCGACTCCGTTACCAAAATAAAAATGTCTCCTAACCTTCTTTTTGCCATAAGCCCTGCCTCGGAAATTGGACGACTATTACTACTATGTCTCACTTGAAAATACAGGTTAATCGCTTGCAAGGGTTCTTCCTGATTTTTTTCAATTCCGGAATAACGAGTGAGGTTTTCCAGAGAAGCAGCTTTCAGATAATACATGATCGCCTTTTTGTAATCTTGCAACAGGCCAAGTCCAAAGTAATAGATATCCCCTATTTTCTTTTCGGCTCTTGCGCGCGTTTCTTCATTCTTTGTTTCACAAGCCAGCTTCTCATAAAGAAAGAGTGCCTTTTGAAAATCTTTGGCGACTCGATGCCGTAAAAAAATATATCTCCAAATTCCTCAGATTACTTGGATTCATGACCAAACATTCTTCTGAAATTCCTTTACCGCCTGATTTAATTGAGTCAATGCAAAATTCAACTGCAAGGAAGAAATCATTCAAATGCCCACAAATATCTGTTTGATTATTGACTAAATTGTTCCATTCTCGTAGATTTCCTGGAGAGCTGGTGGGAACTGACTTACAATTTCTCGGGGGGTCATGTTTATTTTGCAAGAGCTTACTTGTGTTAAGATCCACTTTACTAAACCACTCCTCTTATTAGCGGGATCAAAAACGTTAGCTGGATCAAAAACGAATGTACTCGTTTTTTCAATAATTTTGCCGATTGCCTTTGCTTTAGCTTCTGTTAAGCGCGTTCCCGAATCCCCTCTAATTCTGTGTTTCCTCTGCATGGGTATGAATACCGATTACCATGGCATTCGTTTTTTGAGAATCTCTTCAATTTCGCCCGGTTCAAAGTGAAGCCAGATTGGGCTGCCACTTTGTCCCACGTCAGTATTTATATCGTAGTAGATTCTATCACCTTCCACTCTTTTTATCTCCCCACTCATTGTCCACATCTCATTGTGCCTTTTATCACCTGGATATCCGCTAATAGAGACTTTTATTTCATCGAATAAATGTGCGCCACGAGTAAATAACATGCCAAGCCATCCAGTTAGGAGTCCTAAAGGCTTATCAAGTACTACTAACGCGATATCACAATCTTTGTTTCTACAATTACTATCAATATACGGTTTTGGCACATGAATACTTGCTGCATTTAACTGTCCAAAAGGGATGGTATTATTTTGTCTACCAGGAAGAAATTGCGAACGTATCAACCCAGAAGCCATCGATGTAGACGTTGTGTGCTGCTGTGAGGAAATGCTGGGGGCCTATAAGTACACCAGAACCATACACCCGCTGACCAAGTTGAAGAAGTTTAAATTCGGCTAAAGCAAAACAACGATAAGGGTATTGTTTTACGTCAAGTACCGGCTTACGACTGTCATGCTTTAAGACGATTCGCTTTAGAATTGCTTCCTGTGAATTATCCGTTTGACTATGTGTAATGTGTTCGTATTGGTGAGATCGCCTATCATGAATTCTCTCATGGTTTGATTCTGCTTCTGCGTAGCCGGTTGTATATTCTCCCTTTCCTTTGGCCACAGGATACCACTTGAGTGGCTGATGAGAAAATTCAATTTCTTGTAATTGATGGCTCTCAAATAAGAGCTCTTCCTCGCACATAGCGGCTTCCATTCCCGAAAGCTCAGCGTATAAAAGAAAACAATTAATGATCACGGGTATAAAAATGAGTTGTCTTTTCTTCATCGCTATCCTTCACAATGATCGTTTTTCTATGAAATCTCTAGTACATTAGGGTATTTATTATCCTGATGTATTAGAGATTTCTTTTAGTGCGCGGTTAATACCTCATTTGGCTTCACTAAGAGCCTTATATATATCGCTTAAAAGTTTACGTGCTTCAGCACGTTCTTTACCATTAATCGTTTCATTGGCTACTAGTTCTAGGACAGTGGCGAGAAATTTCCAATATTTTTACAACGCCCTCACCGCCAGCTGCATAGAGTATACCCAGCCACTTTCTTGAAGTTGTTCGTACATTTTTGTCATCTGCTTGATCGGCCGCTCTTAGCTCAAAATAGTTAAGCGCTTCTCGAGAGTTTTGTGTAGTCCGGATGTTGAAGGTAATAGATTTTACCGAGGCTGAAGGAGGGCCCATGCGCGAACAGCTTTGCTTTCTCGTTGGGTTATTCTTTGCGCGTAAATAATAATCTAAAGCCTTTACATAATCCGGTTGTATCCCAGGTGCTCCAAAATAGTAGAGATCTCCAAGTCCACGTAGAGCCCATGCATAAGCATTGGGATTTGCATGTTGGTTTGCGGCTTTTTCATAATATTCTACCGCCTTGGTGCCATCTAAATTTGCGCCACGTCCAAAATGGTGCATTTCTCCGAGGCGTCTGCTTGCATTTGCAGTTTCTTGAGAATCAGTGGGAGGGGTATTTGAATAGCATATATAAGCTCTTTGCAAATTTTGTTCTACTCCTTGGCCCAAATAATACTGATCCCCGTACTCGATGGCTCCAAATTCGGCTGGGGGTAGTTGAATTCTATCTTCTGTGATCCAGTTTTCTTTCACATAGTTGAAAATTGAGATTACCTTTAGTTGCGTTAAGCGTGTGCCGGAGTTTCCAGTTCCCCAGATTCCTTCTCCATAGGTGTGCACACCTACAATCATCGGGGTGTTTCGAGCATCCTGCTCAGATTGCTTATATTCGAGCCAGATAGGGCTACCGCTTTGACCCACTCCAGTATCGAGTTCATAGAACACTCGATCATCATAAACTGTTTTAGCATTGTGGCCCATGGTCCACATCTGTTTTAGGCCTTTGTCCAATGGATAACCGGTTACATTAATCTTATTTTCGGTAAAAAGGGTAGAAAGATTTGGTACACATATAGCCAAGCCAGCCTGTTTTCATGCCGATGGCTTCTTCTAAAAATGAGCACGGCAAAATCCAGATTAATGTCCCCTTTTTCTATGTAGCCAGCAGGTACGTATGCACGTACTGCTTTAACTCCTGAGAATGGCTCCACATCGTCATTTAGGCCACAATAGCCAACGATATTATTCGCCCATTCTCTGGTATTAAGGTCGTATACGCAATGAGCAGCGGTTAATAAATGTTGGCGACCCATAATCATTGTACCAAGTGCCGCCACCAGATTTTGAAGAAAAAAAGATATCTAAATGAGCAATACAACGATAAGGGTGTTGAGTCGGAATTTCTACCGGCTTGCGTCCGTCAATACCAGGTATTTCCCACGCGGTAAAAGTCTTGTTTCTCTTGTGTCCCTTATGATTGGGGTGGTGCACGTTGCAGTTTCAAAGGTGTCAGTTTTAGTTCTCTTTTCGGCTTTGGTTTCAGTTGCTTCCATTCCAGAAAAATACTCTCCAGTATTATTGTGGAGTTGAGAAAGTGTAAGAGCGCCTGCAACAAATTTTATTGAATTGTTATTGCCAATCGGTTGTTCTAGAAATAATGTCTTTGCATCCATTGCTATAAGCGATGAGTGTGATGAGTGTAGAAAAGTATGATAGCATTGATATAGAATATTAGGTTCTTCATGTTTCTCCTTCAATTAGACAAAGGTCGTCGTTTTTTGATAGCGTTTGTTTTTTTCTTATTGCCTCTACTCCAATCGCGCTTTACAGGTTATGGCCATATGGCAAAACAGTGATATTTTATCCCTATATCTCATAAGCCAGTAGTATGTACCATGTCTGATTGAAAATTTGCTCTATTCATTATAGTTGTTTTTATTTCCATGGCAAGCGATTAGCGAAACTTTCCGTTCACTCGATTCCATCCATATTATTTTTGTGTTTTAGGAACTATTTTTTCCTACACTAAATTTGTCAAAAACATGATAATATAAAAAGTAAGCTCGAGAGTTTAATGCGGTAAGAATTTTTTTTGGAAAACTCGCAACGTCCCGCCTTTTAAACAATGTTTACCTCTTCCTCATGTGTGTCGGCAGTACATCTTTAGAGAAGATGGAATTTTTCTTAAACGCAGATGTGGAAACAGAGAAGCTAGAGGGAGTATGGTATAGCACCTTCTCATATAGGAGCTACACTAGGGTATAAAAAGATTGTTGAGTTTCTGGTGGAAAAAGGTGTTGAAGTGAACGTGAAAATGGTGATTAAGGGGCCTCGATTTCTTGGCATGTTAGGGAGGGCAATACTCCCCTCCAGGAAGCAGTTCTGAGTTATGCAGAGGTAGCGAATTACTATTGGCAAAAGGGGCGTATCCGAAACTAAAAAATATTGAGAAAAAACTGCTGAGGATCTATCATCTAAATACAATAAAGATTTGCAATTTTTTTTGCTTTATCCTTGAAAAAATTTTTCTCAAGAAGAAGTAGCCGGAGTACATGGCTAAGCACGCCAGGCCACTTCAAAATTTAGATGAGCGCGGAATCGTAGTGACGATCCCGCGCTCATCTATAATCAATGTTAGCGAATCATCTATTGCTCAAGGTGCTGTATATCGAAGCTAAATGCTTATAAGCTTCAGCTCTTTCAGTATGATTATTCGTTTCTTTTGCCACCAGCTCAAAACAGAGGCGAGCGATGAGCAGATTTTTATCAACGCCATTTCCTTCGAAATGCATCCGACGGAACCATTTTTTGGTGTGTTGTATTTGTACAGCACTCTAGCTTTTGATCGGCATCGCCAGTAATTTTTATGGCTGCTTGGGCAAAAAGATCGACTGCTTGTTTATAGTCTTGCTTAACGCCGTGACCAAAATAGTACATCTCCCCTAAACGCAACTCTGCCCATTTGCGAGCTTCTAAACTATCGCTTTGTTTTGCTGCTAGATCATAATTCTTATATGCTTCATCATAATTTTGATCTACGCCCTTTCCTCCAAAAAGAGAAGTAGGTCGCCTAGCAGTTTCCAAGCCCAAGCTTTTGCTACTTGGTTAGTATTCAATTTTGATTGCATTTGATAGTGCTCACGCGCTTTTGCTGCATCTGCTGCTACGCCGTAACCAAAATGAAAGATCTCTCCGCGACGTCTAAATGCATTTCCAAGCTCCTTCTTATCGCCGCCATTGGTGCTGTTCCTTCATAGCGCCTGAGTGCTGTTGCGAAATCTTGTGCAACGCCTATCCCAAAAAAGTATAAGTCACCATTTCCCATCTCGGAAGTTTCCCTTGGTCCATGAGATACCTCTTCGACAGTCGACCAGCTTTCGCTTACGTATTTGAAAAGTTCCTTTACTTTTTGCTGGGTTAATCGCGTACCCGAATTTCCGCTTGACCAATCTCCACGGTTTTGTGTGGCACCCTACGATTATAGGTACTGTGTTTTCGGAAATTTTATAGGGTATATATATTGCGCTTCCACTTTGGCCGCCGTAGGTATCAAGATCATAGCTCACTCTATCAGCTTCAACCTTTTTGGCTGTGTGGGTCATGGTCCACATCTGTTTTAAACCTTTATCTGCTGGATAACCGGTAACGGTAATTTTGCTATCTTTTAACAGCGTGTCGGAGTTTGTGTATAAATAACCGAGCCAGCCCGTTTTTAATCCTATTGGTTCTTCTAAAACAACGAGCGCAAAATCAAAATTCTTATCACCTTTTTCTATATACGTGCTTGGTACATACATATGTATGGCCTTGACTGGTTTAAAGGGTTTGATGTCATCATTAAGACCACAATAGGCAACGACATTATCGGCCCAACGTTTAGTGTCGGAATCATAAACGCAGTGTGCAGCGGTAAGAAGATGATGTTGACCGATCATCGTACCAGTACCCCCGCCGGAGCCGTGGGGAAAAAACAAGTCAAGGTGAACGAAACAGCGATAAGGATATTCGGTGGTTGTGGTTATGCGTGATCTTCCATCTTGCCCGGGAATTGCAATCATTAAAACTGTTTCTTTTACCTTTATTGGCAGAATGGGATTTCGTAATATGTTTTCTTCGGGTGCTAATGCAGGTGCCTCTGCCACTTCTAATCCCGATGCCTGCATACCCGCAAAATATTCGCCGCTCTTATCTTCTAATTGTTGAAGCTTTAAGGCATGTGGGTAGAACTTTTTTGATGAGGTGCTTTTAGCTGGTTGATAAGTAAATTGTAATACCGCTGCTTCGCTGGCTAATGCTGAAGAAGTGAATAGTGTTGGGAGAAGTAGCGCCACATGCAATAATGGTGTTGTGTATTGATGTTGATTTTGCATCTTCATAACTCCTTGAATGAAAAGATGTAAGGTATTCTTACGTTTGCTAAATGTTGACTTTTGTTCTTAGTGCATTGCTCCTTTCGTATAACCGTTAGCGTTCTGAGCTTAGATATTTGCCTGGTTAGCGTCTTTCTCTCCTTTCTTTTAAGTATATCGCTGCCCTTTGCTTGCCTTGTGTGACTGATTGAAATTTTACTTTCTCAATTATAGTAGATATTATTGCCGTGGCAAGTTATTTATTGATTGCTTTCTTCTTATGACTCAATCGAAATTAACTTTACTCTTGTACTCTTTTTTTTTAGACTATCTTTGGTAAGAAAAATACTAACAGTAAAGTGAACTCGAGGATAAGGAGCAATAATGAACGTTCTAGCTGGTCTTCTTTTGCATCTCATCTTTATTATAAGCATTCATGCAATGGATCAATCCAATCCAAAGGAAATAACTCTTGCAGATACGATTGTGTATGAATTTGATCCAAGTGTCACATTCGTTAAAGCTGGTGCGAATGGTCTGAAATGGATGTTAATAGATGATGTAGGGATATCTTACGGGGAAGAGCGAAATATAGCGCCTAAGCAATTGGGGCGAAAATATAACGGTGCGCCAAAGCCTTTACGAGAAACATTAGTAATGGGCGAGGATAAGCGTGAGAAGGTAACAGATACATTGCGCTATCCCTTTAGATGCTTTGGGCAGCTGGAATGTTATAATGGCGATAAGTTCTTTGGTGGATCGGCGGTGCTTGTTGGACCTCATCATGCATTGACTGCAGCTCATAATGCTTATGATTTAGAAACAGGGACTTGGAGAACAAATATTCTTATGCATTGTGGGCTTAATGGAGATTTAGCGCCTTTTGATGAGGTCCGTGCTGTTAGAGTTTATATGCCTGTACAGTATGTGCGAGAAAAAAATGAAGATTATGATATTGCTTTATTAATCTTAAATCGATCTATAGGGTTACACATTGGCTGGCTTGGCTGTTTGTTTACTAAGGGCGACACAATACTTAGCCAGAATGATATTCATGTGACGGGATACCCCGGGGGAGAAGAAGGTAAAAATTTTAAGCACTTATGGACCATGGCAAATAAGGCCAAAAGTATCGAAGGCGAAAAGATTCGTTATATGATTCCTACAGCTGGAGGGAACAGCGGAAGTCCCGTTTGGCTTACTATTATAACTGATGAGGGTAATAAGCCTGTTGTTGTTGGCATTCATACACATGGTGAGAGCAAATTAGGTAGTGGCAATTCGGGTGTGCGGTTAACGGAGTATAAGTTCAGGCGCCTTGTTGAATGGGTAGGACACACAAAGAATTCCAAATACCGCCCGATAAGCATATTTTTTCTAAAGATTCTTTAAAAAATCCTCTGCAGATTAATATGCAAGATGCGTTTGATGAAATTCTTTCTTCTGGTAATGACCTTTCTTTACTTGAGCGCCTGGTAGGGGAAGCAACTTTTGCTTCTATTAATACAGCCGTAGACAAACAGGATCGAAGACTCATTCATGTCGTAGCTCGGATTGGAAATCTTGCCCTTCTGCGATTGGTGCTTTCAAAGGGTGGCAATCTGGCTCTGTCAGATATATTTGGCAAAACAGCTCTTCATTACGCGTGTGATTATTCTTGGGAAGACGTGGTGGACTTACTGTTATCATCTCGTCCCGATTATGCAATGGTCTTGGATAAAGACGGAAATTCGGCCCTCTATTATGCTGCTAAACATTTAGTAGTTGTTAGGCAGTTAGCTCATGAAGATAGGTCAGAGGATGAAGTAGTAGCGAAAAGTCTTCATGCTAGAAAAATTGTTGATTTGCTCGTTAGCAAAGTTGGTATCGATTGGAGCGATAGTGGTGGATTGAGTCTTTTGCATATGGCTGCTCAATGGCGTAATTCTCAATTGGTTTATTTATTGCTCGATAAGGGTATATCCCCGCATCTACGCGAAAAAGAAGGGAAGACTGCGTTACATATTGCTGCCAGATTAAATTGCGCGGACATATGCCATTTTCTCGTAAAAAAAGGCGGCGCAGCTCTGTTTTCGGTGGATTATCAAGGAGAAACTGCCTTCCTTGAGGCTTCATCATGGGGATCGCACGATGCATTAAGGGTGCTTTTGGATCTTGCAAAGGAATTTTTGAATGGAGATGCTCTTCAATTGAATGATGCTCAAAAAAAAGAGCTGATAAGATATTGTATTTACCTAGGGTTTTTTGGAGCGTCATATGACCTTTTTGAAAGAGTTGGATACAGTTTGATTGGATATCCTCGCAAATATGGACCTATTTCCCAAGGTGACGTCGACTCTTGCATTACAAAAGAAAGTTCTTTTTTGAGATCGCGAGATGCCGTTCTCATGTACGGTAGTTGTTCGCTAATAGCTGTTCATGCTGATAATCAAGACAAAAATACCGCTTTGCACGTTTCTTCGAAAAAAAATGACTTTGTTTCGTGCGCTTTGCTTATCGAATATGAAGAGTTTTTCGGTGAGCGTGTAAAGAGTAATGATTCTCCAAGTCTATTTTTATTGAATTCAAGTGGCAAACGGCTGGTCAATAAAACGAATTTTGATCATAATCCGCCGATATTTTTAACATCAGATTATGAAGTGTATTATCTCTTACGTGAGCACGGTGCTAAGGTTGACGGAGTCAACTTGCTCGATCAGGGAATTTTACATATTGCTAGTCTTAATGGATTAGGGATAGTTTGCGGTAATTTACTAAGGTCGGGGATGCTAGTGAGGTGCGGTAGATTGAGTGATAAAAAAGGACATACACCTCTTCATCTTGCCGCTTTAAAAGGGCATATAGACATTTGTAGAATGTTAATTGCATATACTATTTTCGTTCCGACGCAGGGTCAGATGTGTTACAAAAGTATGTTCTCGCCTCTTGCTGATTTATTTTATGTCGTTGTTAGAAAACAAGAAACAGAGGATGAAGTGAATGATAATCTGATTAAAAAATACTGGGATGATAACTTTATGAGTCCGATTGAAGGCATAGATATATTATCAAAGGTTAAGAAGGCAGATTTTAGAGGAACAGTTTATTTGCGCGTCTTAGAAATAATATATCGCAATACCTTAGAAGAACTCATTAGTCTTGCGAAAGAACTATGCAAATTAGATTTGCAAGCGCCAGTGCGCGCGTTACTCAATCCCGAAACAATAGAGAAACTCTTTGGAGTTGAAATTAAAGAGCATATTATGCAGAGATTAGGGTTGGACTGGAGATTAGCTTATTTATATTAAACTGCAGGCAGGCCTCAAGATAAATTTGATTACGCCAGTTCCTATTGGGGAGACGCCGCATGATATTATTTATTTTTTTTACGCTAGGATTGATCGCTGCGGATATTTATGCAATGGACGTTCAATCAAAGCAAAATTCGAGCGATCTTACGGCAACTATAGTAAGAAATTTACTCGAAGGCGTAACACTTGCTCAGGTAGGCAAAAATGCTCTTAATTGGACTCTTGTTGATGAAGTGGGGATTTCGCATGGAATGGAAGGTGATAGTGCTCCGAAACAGTCTGCTTTAAAGTACATGGGTTCACCAAAGCCACTGAGGGAAACCATAGTGATGGGGGAAGATACGCGTAAGCTGGTAAGCAATACTTTAAGGTACCCTTTTAGATGCTTTGGTCAACTTGAGTGTCATCAAGCAGCTAACGAAGGAGATAAAGCGAAAGTGTATGGAGGATCAGCTGTGCTCATCGGGCCTAACCATGCGTTAACAGCTGCACATAATGTGTATCACTTAGAAAGCGGGGAATGGCGAACTGCGCTATATTTATATTGCGGATTAGATGGAGATATAGCGCCATTTGATGAAATTCGGGTCGTGCGAGCGTATGTTCCAGAAGAATATGTACGCGATAAGAATGAAAATTTTGATATCGCTTTACTTGTATTAGAAAGTCCTCTTGGATTAAATTTAGGGTGGGTTGGCTGCATGTTTACGAAGGGTGATACCATGTTTAGTCGGAGAGAAATTCATGTAACGGGATATCCTGGGGGAGAAGAAGGTAAAAACTTTAAGCATCTTTGGACTATGGCAAACAAGGCTGCGAAAGTAGAAGGAATAAAAATATGGTACATGATTCATACAGCAGGAGGCAATAGTGGTAGTCCTGTATGGTTGTATGTCGAAATCAAAATGGAAAGCAGCCGGTGGTAGTCGGAATTCATACCCATGGTGAGACACATTAGGTAGTGGTAATTCGGGAGTGAGGCTTACTGAAGATAAGTTTAAAAGGCTCATGGCGTGGATTAATGATTCAAGCGGGATTATTATCAAAAATAAGGAAGCTGGCGGTGTGAAGCTAATTAAAGGGGCAAAACAAGAGTTTATTCTCTTGAACTCCTTAGGTTAGGGCAAAAAGAGTATGACGCGGAAAATTATGAACAAGCTCTTGCTTGTTTTGAGATGGTTTGCCGTTCAGGTACTGAGGTAGAAAAGGCCTGGGCATGTCTTTATTGTGCCGAGATATTTTTTCTTGGGCGTGGTGTACTGCCTGATAAGGAAAAGGCCTTTGAGTACGGTGATAGTGCTTTGTATTTTGCTGAAGGAAGAGAAGGAATGAATGAACTTATTGAAGTTGTTAGCATATTGAGGAGTGATGTTCCTGTTGATACGGAAATTGACGGTCGAACAAGGATATGTGATGCAGCATCTCGCGGTTATATTCATGTGGTCAAGTTGTTAATTGCCAAAGGTGCTCATATAGGTAAATCGAAGTTACAGTATACCACTACGCCTCTTATTGAAGCTGCAAAAGCTGGAAGAAGCGAACTAGTGAAACTATTAATTAGGGAAGGAGCTTCACTTGAAGCTGTGGATTCTTCAGGTGCACATTGTATTCATTGGGCAGCTCAGCAAGGGTTTTGCGAAGTAGTAGAAATCTTGCTGGAAAATCACTGTAATATAGAAAGTATTATTCTACAATCGAGGCGCACACCGCTGCATCTAGCCGCTAAGATTTGGAAAAACTAGTGTTGTAGCATTGCTCATTGCAAGAACAGCCAATGTTAATGCCACTGATAGCAAAGACGCAACTCCTCTATCTCGCTGTCGAGAGTGGCTTACTAGTAACGGTGAATCTTCTTCTCTTATGTGGTGCAAAGATTAATGCAACAAATTGGTTTGGACAAACACCTCTGCATGTCGCAACTCTTCTTAATCACCTCGAAATCATCGACTTCTTACTTAATGGAAGAGTTGATGGGAATACCACTGATATACGGCAATCGGCTCGTTTTTTAGCTTGCAGAAAAAACAGAGACAAGTGGACTTTTTACTGAATACGAGACCTGACATAAATGCCGTTGATAAATCGAAACACACTCCACTTTGGATAGCGGTGAATAACAATAATGTGAAAGCTGTTGGGTTGTTTCTTTGCACAAGCTGATCCCAATGTACCGCTGGGCGGTGAAATGCCGCTGCATTGCGCAGCAGGGAAAGGTTCTCAAGAAATAGTGAGGATGCTTTTAAGAAATCGCGCTGATCCCAATAGTAGCTGTGGTGGTGATTATCCCACCCCTCTTCACTGGGCAGCAATGAGCGGTTGTAATGAGGTAATTAAATTACTTGTTGAGCGAGGTTCTTACGTGAATATGAAGGACAGTTCATTTCAGATTACGCCTCTGTATGCTGCGGTTGAGAAAGGTGTTTTAGAGTGCGTAAACTTTCTACTTTTCATCGTGCTAATCCTAATGAAAAAGGGCGGAGAATGCCACTTCATTGTGCAGTCAAGAATAGGTTCTTAGGAATTGCTAGAATGCTGCTTGAGAAGGGAGCTGATCCGAATAGTGTAGATGACCAAGTTCCATTGATGATTGCTTCCGGCCTTGGGCATAAGGAAATGGTTGAATTACTTATTCATTATGGAGCTGACGTTAAAAAAAAATCTGATAAAGGTACATCTCTCCATTGTGCTGCTGCAGGAGGCTACTTTGATATAATGATCCTACTCTTGCAGAAGGGCGCTAAGCTTCGTGCCATAGTAGACAGCAGCGGTTGTACTGTATTGCATCTGGCGGTACGCGACGTCATCTGCAAATAGTAGAGCTTATTTTAAACAATAAGCTCTGTTCAAGGGCGTTTGTAAATCGGGCTGATATAATAGAGCTATCAACAGGTAAGTCTTACGATTATTTTCAAGTAAATGATAATACCGCATTGCATTATGCTGTGATGCTTAAAAGCCATGATATTGCAAAAATGCTGCTAGAAAAAGGTGCAAATCCTAAGAAAAAGAACCATGAAGAGAAATCTGCACTGGATCTTGCACAAGATGCAGCAATGGAAGAGCTTTTGAATGGTTACGTGAAAAAGAATTTCCTAGACAAGTTAAAGCAAAAAAAGTAACAGATAACAGTGGTGGTGATCCATACTGTCATTTGACCGATTTGATAGGATTGAAAATATAACTGCGCAGTTGTCACAAATGAATTCAACATGGGAGATAACATTAGATTATTTATACTTTACATGATGATTCCTGATTTTTTCTCAAGTTAGAGGAATGGGAGCAGTAATATCTTTAGACGATGAAAAAACCGGCAATATGCACGGGACTATTGTTAGAAATTTTGTAGAGTGAGTGAGTTTTATTAAAGTCGGCAAGAATATCCTAAAATGGACGTTATTACATGATGTTGGAATATCTTTTGGTGAAGAGTACAATAAAGCCTCGAAACAATCAGGACGAAAGTACACCGGTTCACCTAAGCCGGTAAGAGAGACGTTAGTAATGGGAGAGGATAAGCGGGAAAAGTAACGGATACTCAGACCTATCCGTATCGATGTTTTGGTCAACTTGAATGTCAGAGGGATTCAAAAATCTATGGTGGATCTGCAGTACTTGTGGGGCCTCATCACGCGTTGACAGCTGCGCATAATGCGTATGATTTAGATTCTGGAAGCTGGAGGACAAGCATTTGTATGTATTGTGGTCTTAATGGGCATGTAGCGCCATATGATAATGTACAAGTAGTTCGTGTATATGTACCAGAAGAATATGTGAGGGATAAGAATGAAGATTACGATCTCGCGCTGTTAGTTTTGGAAAGACCAATAGATTTGCAAATAGGCTAGTTGGGTTATATGTTTTCAAAAGGGGATGCAATGTTTAGCCAGGAAGATATACATGTGACCGGGTATACAGGAGGCGCGCCGGATAAAAAGTTTAAGCATTTATGGACGATGACAAATAAAGCGAAGACCGTTGAAGGAGAAAAGATCTATAATATGAGATCCATACAGCGGGTGGTAGTAGGGGGAGCCCTGTGTGGTTGCATGTGGCAAATCAAGATGGGAAGAAGCCGGTGGTTGTAGGTATTCATACTCATGGTGAAGGCAAAAGTGGTGGAAATTCGGGAGTGCGGTTAACAGAAGATAAGTTTAGGCGGCTTTTAGTGTGAATGATACGAAAGAGATTGATACGAAAGTGGTTCTCGAGCTTCCAGAGCGTACCATTGATTTTTATGAAGTGCTTCATTTGGGCAAAGCTGTTTATCAGTCAAAAAATTATGAGTTTGCGTTTGCCTGTTTTACAAAATTAGCTGAACAAGATTCAGATTTAGTAAAAAAAGCCTGGGGCTGCATGTATCTTGCAAAAATGTACTACTTTGGGTATGGTGTTGAAAAAAATCCAGGGAAATTATATGACTTTTGTGCAGAAGTTGCTACTTTAGCTAACGGAAATGTAATTATGGAAGAGCTTTGTGAGGTAGTACGAGAATTGAATACAACCAAGGCTGTAGATGTGATAGATGGCAAAGATAAATTTAGGAATACTCTATTACATATAGCTGCTCAAGAAGGGCTGGAAGAGGTAGCTATGCTACTTTTAGAAAAGGGTGACAATATTAATGGGATTGATTATCAGTTCTGGACTCCTCTTCATTACTGCGTTGATTAAGGGAATAAAGTAATGGTTGAGTTTTTGATTAAAAGAAAAGCTCAAGTAAATTTTTGGGTAGGGTGTGAAATAAAAGTGACTCCTCTTTTTTTGGCATGTACGAGAGGCGATCTTGAGATGGTAAAATTACTGATTGAAGTTGGTGCAGATGTACTTTATACTGTTAAAGATACGCCGGCAATGGCATTATTTGTTGCTGATGAAAAAGTTATCGGGAGATCGTAGAAATGATTCTAGGCAAGGGAGTAGATGTGAATTCAGTTGGTTTTAATGGAAACACCGCTCTTCATTTCGCCGTTTATAAAGGCCATAAAGATGTTGTTGAACTATTGCTCAAGAAGGGGGCAGATCCAGATGGGAGGAATGATCTGAAAAAAATCCTGCAGATCTACTCATGATTTAGAAATGAAGAAATTATTGGGAGCGGTAAAGATGAAATGAAGGAAGAGGAGTAGATTATGAGATTATTTATATTTTTCTTTTTAGGGATACTGCTTATGCCGCTGATCCAAGCAATGGATGTTGTTCAATTGCTTGAAAAAGAGACTTGTCTTACTGATACGGTTATTCATGATTTTGATTCATGTGTTACATTTATTAAAGCAGGTACAAATGTTCTGAAATGGATGTTATTGCATGATGTCGGAATATCATACGGGGAAGAGCGAAATATCGCGCCTAAGCAATCGGGACGAAAATATAACGGTTCGCCAAAGCCTGTACGTGAAACATTAGTGATGGGAGAGGATAAGCGCGAGAAAGTAACAGACACATTGCGCTATCCCTTTCGATGCTTTGGTCAGCTGGAATGTTATAATGGCGCTGAGGTCTTTGGTGGATCGGCGGTGCTTGTTGGACCTCATCACGCATTGACCGCAGCTCACAATGCTTATAATTTAAAAACAGGGACTTGGAGAACAAATATTCTTATGTATTGTGGTCTTAATGGAGATTCAGCGCCTTTTGATGTGGCTCGAGCTGTTCGTGTGTATGTGCCTGAACAGTATATGCGAGAAAAGAATGTAGATAATGAAGATTATGATATTGCCTTATTAGTCTTGGATAGATCTATAGGTTAGATATCGGTTGGCTTGGCTGTTTGTTTACTAAGGGCGACACAATGTTTAGTAAGAATGATATTCATGTGACAGGATACCCGGGGGGAGAAAAAGATAAAAATTTTAAGCACTTATGGACCATGGCAAATAAGGCCAAAAGTATTGAAGGCGAAAAGATTCGTTATTTGATTCCTACGGCTGGAGGAAATAGCGGAAGTCCTGTTTGGCTTACTATTGTAACTGATGAGGGGAATAAGCCCGTCGTTGTTGGTATTCATACGCATGGGGAGAGCAAGCTGGGTAGTGGAAATTCGGGTGTGCGATTAACGGAAAATAAATTTAAGCGCTTAGTAGAGTGGATTAACGATTCAAAGGGGATTGAAAAAAAAAGTGTTGGGGAAGAACTAAAGTTTGGAATTGGAATGCAAGTTGCTAACAGGATTCCGGCTGGATCACGTTTTTCGGGATATCCTAACCAAAATGCAGCAAATGATGAAGAGGCTCCACTTCAAATAGATGCTTTTGGACAAAATAGTGAAAGAGTTGGAGTAAATAGGAAAGACTTGGAGGAGCTTTTGAAGGATGCTACGGTAAAGAACATTAATACAGAAGTGGACCAACATAGACGAAGATTACTTCATTTGGCCGTTCTTACTGGAGATATTATATTAGTTAGGGAGGCACTTTCGAAGAATGCTGATCTATCCATGGTGGATGCATCTCGTAAAACAGCTCTTCATTATGCATGTGATTATTGTCGGGATGAGATTGTGCAGGTATTGCTAGTGGATCGAGCGGATTGTGCTAGTCTTACGGATGAGGATGGGTACCCTGCATTATATTATGCAGCGAGGCAATTGGAGGGTATTCGCTTTTCGCTCAACAATAAAGGATTTAGGGCTAAGAGAATTGTAGATTTACTCATCAGTGCAATTGGTTTGAAATATACGTCTAGAGAAGGGCTCAGTCCAGTTCACTTAGCTGTTAAATGGGGAAACGTTCATTTAGTGAAATTATTGATTGAAAAGGGTTTTTCTCCTCTAGCTCGAGATAGTCAGGGAAAAACTCCGTTACATTATGCAGCGGAGTTGAATGATGTTGAGAGTTGTCATCTTCTTTTAAGTTTCGGAGCGACTCTTTTTTCAATGGATAACAGTGGGAAAACACCTATTTTTGAAGCTTGCAGTAGGCGATCGACCGACGTAGTAGTCGCAATGTTAAATTTTGCGAGAAGATTTGTTAATAATAAAGAGATCGTTCTTGAAGATATTCAGAAGAAGGAGTTTGTGAGATGTTTCTTACAATCGGCCCCGTTAGAAGATATTAGACTCCTTAGGTCGGTTGATAGATCGCTTGATGAGGAAAAATTTTTGAAGAAGATGCAACATACTTCTCGCAAGTTACCAATAAGACCTGTTTCGGATGAGGAGGTAGAGAAAAGAATGCAAAACCTAATAGGGCATGAAGGTACCAACATCGAAATATTCCGCATTTTAACATTATTGGCTGTAAATATGTGTAATGAATATGAGGAAACTCCATTGCACGCATCTGTACGAGTAAACGACTTTGATTCAAGTCATTTGCTTATTGTTTATAATGAGTACTTGAATGATCTTATTGAGACAGGTAAATTGGCAATTGACTCTGCCGATCCAGAAGATAAAATGGGACCGACTGAGCTAGTTAATGAAAGAAACTGGCAAGGAAATATTCCTATATTTTTAACATCGGATGAGCGAGTCTTTTGTCTTCTCTATGAACATGGCTCAAAATTTGGCGGAAAGAATTACTTAGGACAGGAAATTTTGCATTGTGTAGTAGCTAGCGGATTACTAGATGCTTGCAAGCGCTTATTGCAGGATGGAATATTGGTAAAATGCTCTCAATTGTACGATAAAGATAAACATACCCCTCTCCATTTAGCGGCTCTTAATAATTATAGTAAAATTTGTAAAGAAATCATTCAGGGTGCGATTTTTGTCCCAACGCAGAGCCAGGTGTGTAATAATGATACATTTTCAGATCTCTTTTCACAAAGTGAGACCGATAAAAAAAATGAGGGCCTTATTAAAAATTATTGGGATGATAATTTTACTAATGTTGATAACGGAATTACCATCCTATCGAAAATCAAAGAAGCTCAATTATCCAAGGTACTTCTACAAAAAATTTTGCAGATAATTTATAATTATACAATAAGTGAATTAAGCCGTCTTGTTCAAGAAATAAGGAGACTTGAGTTGAGTCCCGAAATAAAGGTACTTCTAGATCCTCAGAAAATCGATGAAGAGTTTGGAGTCATGATTCGAAAGCATATTATGCTAAGAATTGGTTTGAAAGGAGAATAGTGGACCGGAAGCTTCTGTTAAGATGCAAGTAAAACAATTTACTTCCCCTCTTTCATCAGAAAGGGGATAACTGAATCGGGATTAAGTGAGATGGCATCGATGCCATTTTCGATAAGAAAGTCTGCGACTTCAGGAAAATCTGATGGGGCTTGTCCGCAGATACTCATATAGGCACCGGCGCGCTTTGCTCCTTCGAGCGCGAGTTTGAACATTTGAAGCGCTGCAGGATCTTGCTCATTAAAAAGAGGGGTGAGTAAGGCAGAATCACGATCGACTGCAAGCGTAAACTGCGTGAGATCGTTAGAGCCAATAGAAAACCCATCAAAAAACGGGCTAAACTTTTCTAGCAAGACGACGTTGGAAGGAATTTCACACATCATGAGAATCTTCAACTCATTCTCGCCTCTTTTAATATCTTTTTGCTCGAGTGCCGCTAAGGTGCAGCCAGCTTCATGGAGGTTACGCACAAAAGGGATGAGTAATTTGATATTGGTAAATCCCATGACAGTACGCGCTCTTTTTATTGCTGCACATTCAAGCTCGAATGCTGGTTCATACCGTGGATCGCAGTAGCGTACCGCTCCGCGAAACCCGAGCATAGGATTTTCCTCGACCGGCTCGAAATCCTCTCCTGCAAGTAAATTACGATACTCATTGCTTTTAAAATCCGAGAGACGAACTATCACTTCCCGTGGATAAAAAGCGGCTGCTATTTGCCCAATGCCTTGAGCAAGAGTGCTGATATAAAACTCGCGTGCAGACCCGTACGGAAGTGCCAACTCATCAATTGCCATTCTGACATGAGGATTGGAGATTTTGTCTGGAAAGCAGACTGCCATCGGATGAACTTTGATAGCATTCGTTATAATGAATTCAACTCGTGCAAGGCCAACCCCTGATACTGGAAGGAATGAAAGTTTATATGCACGGTCAGGATCTGCGATATTAAGCAAGAGAGGGACACGTGGTTTTGGTAGCGAGGTGAGTATCGTTTTTTGTATCTCGAAATCATAAGAACCTGCATAGACATAGCCAACTGAACCTCTGCTGCAATCGACGGTGATAGCTTCGTCATTACGAATTTTCTGAGTTGCATCGGTTGTTCCTATAATTGCAGGGATGCCAAGTTCCCTACTCACGATCGCTGCATGACATGTTCTGCCACCTTTATCGGTAACAATGGCGGAGGCCTTTTTCATAATCGGCACCCAGTCGGGGTCTGTCATGGTGGTTATCAGGATGTCGCCTTGATTAAAGGTGTGATGATCGTGAATGTTTTTAAGAACGCGCACGGTGCCATGGGCAATCTTTTGACCAATGCTTAATCCGGTGGTAATAATGTCACTTTCCTCTGGTTTTTCTGTGAGCTGGTAGTGGATGAGCTCATCGTTCCACTTTTGTTGACTATAGACCGTTTCAGGTCGAGCTTGGACTATATAGAGCTCACTTTCGATGCCGTCTATTGCCCATTCAACGTCCATCGGGCACCAGGCCTCTTTAAGCTTCGAATAGTACTCCTCGATCTGAGCCGTTTGCTCGGCGATAAGCAGAATCATATCATCGGAGAGTGAGAATCGATGTTGATCTGCATCTGAAACGCGAATATTAATGAGCGGTTTGTCGGGGTTATCTTGATAGACCAGTTTGAGCTCTTTGCTTCCCAGATACTTTTTTATTATCGGACGAAATCCTTGGGCGAGCGTCGGCTTATGGACATGAAATTCATCAGGATTAACAACCCCTTTGACGACATTTTCTCCAAGTCCGTACGAGGAGGTTATTACAACAACCTCTTTATACCCAGTTTCGGTATCAAGGGAAAATGAAACCCCTGCGCTTGCTTTATCGGAGCGAACCATTTTTTGAACGGCAACGGAGAGCCCTATCTTGAAATGATCAAATTTTTGTTCGATGCGATAGACGATTGCACGATCGGTAAAAAGAGATGCCATGCATTTTTTAGTTGCTTCAAGGAGCGCATCAACCCCTCGTATATTTAAGTAGGTCTCTTGTTGACCGGCAAATGACGCATGGGGAAGATCTTCTGCTGTTGCCGAAGACCGTACAGCCACATCCAAGTCTTTTACGTCATAGCGCTTACAGAGTTCTTGATACCCTTGAGCAATTTCTTGAGCGAGAGCTTGTGGTAGCGGCGCTTTTTCTATGAGTTCTCGAATAGTCCGACCGACTTCCTGTACATCAGATATTGTAACTGGTGCTTGGTTAGAAAGATGGGCCATGCTTTTTTTCATCGGCTCGAGTAGACCATTTTCTTTAAGGTGCTTCCAATAGCCATCAACGGTAATGGCAAACCCATAGGGAATTTTTATACCAAGAGGGGAGAGATGACGAATCATTTCCCCAAGCGACGCCGTTTTCCCTCCGACGCTGGGAATGTCATGAATGCTGATCTCAGAAAATGGTTTGATATACTTCATAGCGTATGTTCAAGGATTTTGGCCGGATTGTATAAAAACGACTCGGTTGAATCTACGTCTGTAATAAATTTCTTTACTGCGGGTCCGAGTTCTGGATCCTGCAGAGCAGAGCCGATAACCGCTTTAGTATACCCAAGCGGCGTTCCTAAATCATAGCGTGTTCCGGGCACTTTATATGCATATACCCGTTCATTGTTCTGCATCATAAGGTTGATAGCATCGGTGAGCGGTAAATCGGTTGCATTATACGCTGCCATGGAATCGAGAGTTTGAAAAATTTTTGACGAAAGAATATACCTTCCAACAATCGCTAGTTGTGAAGGAGCATCTTTTGGATGGGGTTTTTCGATCGCATGTGAGACATGAAAGAGTTGCGGTGTGATTACTTTTTTAATACCGATAATGCCATAAGAGTTTATACATTCAAGCGGGACTTCCTGTACAGCAATAACACTCGCTTTTTCTTGACGGGCAATACGTATAAGTTGTTGCAAAGCCGGTTGCTTGGCAATAATGAGATCGTCTGGTAGTCCAATTGCAAAATATTCTTTTTGTATGGAATGGCGAGCAAGCCACACTGCATGGCCTAAGCCAAGCGGCTCCGCCTGCTTAATATAGGTAAATTCAGCTGCTGTGCTGAGTTTTTCAAGCGAGGTGAGCGATCCATTTCTATCGGCTTCCTTGAGCAACGGATCGATGGCTGTTCGATCAAAATGGTGAGCAATCTGATCCTGATTTTTTCCGGTGATCATGATCATGGTGCGTAGATCGGAGAGGAATGCTTCTTCAACAAGGTGTTGAATGGCGGGCTTTTGCAAAATAGGAAGCAGTTCGCGACTTATTGTTTTGGCAAAAGGAAGAAAACGACTACTCAGCCCCGCCGCCGGGATAACGATTTTTGAAATATCCATACAATGCTTCTCCAGCTCCTTATGAAAACTGTTGTAAAAATTCAACTTTATTACTATGGAGTAACCGAATATCGGTAATTCCGTATTTAAGCATGACGAGCCTTGTTAGTCCCATACCGAAAGCGAAGCCGCTGTATTCAGTGGGATCGATAGAACAAGCTTTGAGAACTGCCGGATGAGTAAGCCCGGCAGGGGCTACTTCGATCCACCGGGTTCTTTTGCAGACTGCGCAGCCTTGGGTGCAAAATGGACAGGACATGTCGATCTCAATTCCAGGTTCGACAAATGGAAAATAGCCTGGCCTGATCCTGAGAGTTAAATCTTTTCGCTCAAAGAAAGTCTGCAAAAATGATTTCATCGTAGCCAGTAAATTTGAGAGTGATACATTCTTATCAACCAAGAGGCCTTCAAGCTGCATAAATTGAAAATCATGAGAGGCGTCGGTTGCTTCATTGCGGTATGCGCGTCCTGGCACCACAATCGCCAGAGGCGGTTTCTTTTTAAGCATCGCGTGAATCTCAACCGATGAGGTGTGTGTTCGCATCAGGCGGCCGGGTAGGGTAAGCCAAAATGTATCTTGCATGTCTCGGGCTGGATGATCAGGAGGTATATTAAGCGCCTCGAAATTGTAAAAATCTTCTTCAAGTTCCGGACCATCGATGATCTCGAAGCCCATACTAATAAAAACATCTTGAATGAGCTCGATAACATGCGTGTAGGGATGGAGAGATCCTTCTGGTTGCTGCGGCTTATAGGCAGTAACATCAAAATGGATCGTCTTACGTTGTTCAGCTTCAAAACGAGCTTTTTCAAACGCGAGCTCTCTTCCTTTAAAAACGTTTTGGAGTTCGTCTTTAAGGGCATTAAAAAGCGGCCCTATCGTCTTTTTTTCTTCAAGCGAAAGGGTAGATACTTCCTTCATGAGGGAGCTCAGTGCTCCATGCCGGCTTAAATGAGCAACACGAAATGCTTCGAGATCGGTTTCCGTTTTTACGGCCGAAAGCTCGTGCAGAAAACGCTGCTTATATGCTTCAATTTGATTAATAAGATCTTTCATAGTACGTTGAATATTTGCGATCGTCCCATCTGAATTTTCTCTAGCGTAGCAGAGGCTTCGTCAATTGGCAATTGAAATTGATTGGCGAAGCATTCAACGGGGGTGGGAAGCGAATTGAACGGATGATGTTGACAAACGTCTCTAATAGGGTACTCTATTGGTATTGAATTTGCCGAGGTAGCTCAGTGGTAGAGCGAAAGCCTGAAGAGCTTTGCGTCGATGGTTCGATTCCGTCTCTCGGCACCATATTTTTTTCCATTTTTCCCAATATTTATTGTTTTGCTTGAGATGATGTGATTTCCCTCACTTTGATCACCACGTGAAGAATCGTTTTGTTTTTAATGAAGTGAATTTTAGAGAAAAAGCTGTGCCCACACGCATATGCGGGCACATTAAGCCTTATTAGCAGCACGTATTGCAGTCGCCGCAGCTTGTGTAAGAAACTTCTTCACAAGTATCGCATGTGTCACAGCTGTAGCTGGTGTTACATGAATTATCGCAGCATCCGCCACGGTTCCAGAAGAACGCGCTTGCATTTGAAGTGATTGTTGCTGCACCGAGTAAGATAATAGCCATTACAACTTTTTTCATGGTTATTCCTTTCTTTTGAGGGTTATACTATTGTTCCTTCTATTTTTAGACTAACCCATATCATTTCAGTCTGTCAATAATTTTTAGAATTTCTTTACAATAAGAAAGTACGGACACTGACTGTCCGTACTCAATTGATCTCTGGTGTTGTTTTAGGCAACTTCTTCTTCGACTGCCTCTTCTTCTTGCATAACCTCTGCTGGTTCTTCCATTATAGGTGCCATTGGTGCTGGCTCAACAACGGTTGCTTCAGGACCGCATGTTGTTGTTTCGCATGGCATTACACATGGTTGTGCTTCGCATACCGGTGCTGGCATTGGGCAGCATGCAGGTTTTGGTCTGCAGCAGCGAACGCGTGGGCAGCAGCTTCTCTTAGCTCTGTATGTTCTTACGCGCTTTGGTCTGCAGGTGCGGCGTTTTGGGCAGCAGTTGCTTCGGTAAGGTCGTGCGCTGAACATTTTCCATCGACCGCCTCTTTGAGGGCAGCATGCAGGCTGCGCTACTGGGCAGCAGCTATTGTCTACTGCCGTTGTTACGTACTCACTGCCGTATGCAAGACCTTGTTCTGCAAGGCAAGCAAGAAGGGCAAGAGCCATCAGTTTCTTCTTCATAATTCCCCTTTTTTCTTGTTATAGGTGAAACCATACTGTTGTTACTCAAATTGTCGTGTACTAGTACTTCACTTATTATCATAATGAATTTTGCAAACAAAAAGCAACAAATTTTTTACAATTAATTAATAATGCAAGATTGAAATTCCGAAAATGATCATGGAGAGCGCTTTTTGAGAATGATGAGCGAGGTAAGCGGATTGCAGGAAATGACCCGCTTGCTAATAGAAAGCAGGGCAAAAAAGAGCGGCTTGTCTTTGAGTTCCATTTTTGCAAAATCACTGCAAGGCAAAGCGTATCGACAGGCTCCATCTGGGCCGAGTAAGGGGCGTATGGCGGTAATACAGGCGATGAGTAAGCGTCTTATCATGGATGCTTACCCATTGCTTTAACGATGATTTCTTTCAGGCAAGTATAGCTTAATGTGGCACTTGGCTTCTTGAGATAGACGATGATATGCATACCGAGCTCAAAAAGCTTTTCTTCATAAAAAAGCGCCTTGAGGCGCCTTTTAAGGAGGTTTCTTTGGGGAGCTGAGCCGATTTTTCGCGGGGCTATGATGAGGATTTTCCCCATGCCATGCGCAGGCATGGCCCTTATATCGAGGCTTTCAGAGCGCAAAATGGTGCGGGCTTGTTTTAGTGCCATGCGCCGCTCGGCTGCGCTCCATAGACTTATTGAACGTGCAAGAGACTTATGCATGCACGGCAAGACGCTTTCTGCCTTTGGCGCGACGTCGATTGATAATCTTTCTGCCATCATGGGTGGCCATGCGCATTAAAAATCCGTGCTTTCTGTTTCTTTTTTTTCTTTTGAGTTTAAACGTGACTGACATAGCTTTTCCTTACGGATAGATTTTGTTACTTAGATCCTAGTATAAAGCAATACTGATTTTTTTCAAAGTACAAAAAGAGAGCGCTCGTATCAGGTTCCTAAAGAGCAGCTACTCCTGTGCGTACCGGTTTCTTCTTTTGACCATAAAAGCGATGGTAAAGAAGTATCGAGAGACATGCCGTTGCAATTCCTCCGGTGATCCAGAGATTTCTTGTAAATGTGGCTGCGGCGAGACGCTCTTCTTTCTCATGAGGTTGATAGTCTTTCTTATAGAAGACGTCCTGCTGTTTGTTCTGTTCAGTTTCCAGCAGGGTTTTGAACTCACGCTCTATGTTCTGATCATTTGCGAGCGTTACCTTAGGTTTATGTGAGCTGCGATGCTGATTGTAGTGCTCAGCATATCTTAGCGCATAATCTCCGCCTGCATCTAAGTAATCATCAGCAGGAAGGTTTTGCAGAGGCGATACCGCTTTTCTGTGCATCATATCCATAAAGTCATCGCAGACCTTCTTTTTTTGGGGATCGGAAAGAATGGCGAAAGCTACTCGAATGTGGATTACTTTTGCTTTTTCTTGATCCGTGAGTTCCCTGTTGAGACTATAGAAGCTCGATTTTTGTTCGTAGGCTTCCTGAATCTTTTGCGGATCGGTATGTTCATAAACTCCAAGGGCTTCATAGACATCTATTGCTGGATTATGGCTTGAAAATCCATTTCCTGTTGCTTGGCGCCCTGGCAGGTGCGGTGGAGTTGTGCCCCGAGACCCGAGGAGGTGTGTCGAACAAAGGCTTGTGAGGCAGGTTAAAAATAATATTTTTTTCTTCACTATGTTCCTAATCGGGTTGTTTTTTACTTCTTTCATCATAGTGAGAGGCTTTCGGTATGTCAATTGGTCGCATCAGCTATTATTGGGTGCATTGTTTATGGGTGTACTTTATTAGTTTGTTGTGCGCTGCGCGGCGTTCATTTTTATTAATTTTACTCGGCCTCCGCGGCCGAAGCGGCAGGGATGGGCAAGCATCCCTGCACCAGGGCACCATCCGCCGTCGCCTTGCGGCTATGGCGCGACTAGACGTGCCGTTGGATAGCTTTGTCTCATAATCACCACTGCCGCCTTGCCTCCAGGCAAGGGACGGACAGCGGTTCAGATTCGACATTAGATTATTTTATTAGGCGAAGGCTAGAGTGATTTTAAACATCACTAATCGCTTCAATCTGCTTGGCCGATGCGCAAACAACTGGAAACCAAGGGGGTTGTAACTGGGCACTGGACATTGTGCTTGCTTATGTCATTATAGGGATTGTAGCTCTTATATGGTATGAGGGCTACCATGTGTAGAATTTTAATAATCAAACAGAAAAATGGTGATACTATGAAGAAAATGAATAAAATACTGAGACTATTATTAGCTCTTATAGCAGTCTCCTCAGGAGCACTGTATGGTGCGCAATCGCGTGTTGCTTTTCCCATTCAACGATCTCCTAAGGTGCAATCTTTCCACACTGTACAGATTGTCATGAATTACGATGCACTTCAGCGAGGACGTGCCATTATAAAAGCGATGCCGATATTTGAGACCATTCGAAAGAATTTTGATACAGGAACGCTTTGTGAAAAGGACATCCAATCACTCGAAGAGGCAAAAGGATCTGCAGAAGATATGGTCTATGCCCTTTCTGCACTCTTTCATGACGGATTTGGTCTTTCTATAGGTGAATGGCTGGATGCTATAGGCGATACAACTGATTGCGAGCCGAACGAGAAGCTCCTATTGGCGGCCCTTGAAAGGCTTTTCAAGCTTATTCTTGGCCCAAACATGCGAGAAATACTGAGCTATTCTGGAAATAATGCGGCAGAGACGGTTAGCCAAAAAGATCTTTTAAATCAGGATCCAACTAAGCGAGACCATCTTGGAAATACCGCTTTATTACGAGAGCTTCTGAAAGAGTACCCTGACTTGGATGTGATGGGTAATTTATTGGGGCGCGAGAAGGATTTTGCTGACCCTAATGTGATTAATAAAGCTGGTGAATCACCGCTTTTTGTATTGGTTCGCAAGGAAGGCCCTCAAAGAAAGTACGATATAGCATATACCCTTAAGTTTGGTGCATGTGCTGATGCTAAAACATGGGCTTTGGCATTGGCAAAACGAGATATCGAAGCTGTGGGGCTTCTTGGTGCCCAGCATGCCTTCTTCGATGCGATAGACCGAAATGATGAAAAGAGAGCAATGCAGCTTCTGGGGACGTGGTCTATTGATCCGAAAGCGAAAGATGCCAAGGGTGATACAGCGTTGCATCGTGCTGTTTTTGTAGGAGAAAATCTGGCGGATGTTATTTCTGAGCTTCTTATGAGAGGGGCCGATCCCCAGGCTCTTAACGCAGAAGGGTTCACTCCGCTTCACGTGGCTACAGAACGAGACAAGTTCTGGCGTGGTTTGGCTTGCCAATTCAAAAAAGGGTATGAGGACGAAAAAGAAAGGTATTTTGTTGAATGGCTACGCGTACGCTTACAGCATCCTTTTGAGTATGCACTTACCTTTGAAGAAGATTACGTTAAAGACGGGAAAAAAGGGCGTGCAAAGGTTACCTATTTTTCGCCTAAGTGGCCCGAGGTAAAGGATGATCGGCCGATAGGAAATGGATACCTGCCATTGCGAAGTAGGTTTACTAAAGGAATCCGGCCTATAGAAGACAGCTTTAAATAACAATCTTGGGATAAACGAGTGCCTGGCTACTCAAAGGCAGCCAGGCACTTTTTGTTTTTATCAGCTTTTATTAGATTTATATAATAGAGCAGAGGTTCTAAACCACCTATGCATGTTCACTGAGAAATCTCTCGGCATCAATTGCGGCTGCGCAGCCATGTCCTGCACCTGTGACTGCTTGGCGATACCGGCTATCAGCCACATCGCCTGCAGCAAAAACCCCCGGAATTGATGTCTGGGTATGCGCCTTAACTACGATATGCCCATACGGAGTTAGCTCAAGTTGGCCTTTAAAGAGGCTTGTACTGGGAATAATGCCGATGGCAATAAAAACACCCGCGGCAGGGAGGATCGATTCTTTTCCTGTTTTTTGATTCTTTATCGTAACCCCGGTTACATGAACAGGTCCTTTGATCGCAACTTTCTGATCTCCTGAGGGTTTCTTGTGCGAGTCTTCAGCCGATCCATGAATTTCAGTAGCGGTGCTCTCATAGATAATCTTTATTTTCGGATGATTAATAACTCGCTGTTGCATCGCGTGCGTTGCAGTAAGCTGCGGTAGTAAATGTACGACAGTAATATCATGAGTAAAATTTGTCATGAACGAAGCACTCTCCATAGCGGTATCACCTCCACCAATGATGACAACAGGCTTGTCTCGGTAAAAAGTACCATCACAGACTGCACAGGTCGACACTCCTCGTCCCCAGTAGGTTTCCTCTCCAGGCACTCCAAGCTTTCTCGGTTGCGCACCTGTAGCGATAATAAGGCTTTCTGCTTTGAGCATGTGCATCTCGTCAGGAGCATTTGTTGTGAGCGTAAATGGACGGGAGCTCAGATCGACTTTCGTAACTGTTGCATCAAGGAATAGTGAACCGCATGCCTTAGCATGTTCTCTGATATTCTCCATCAGAGCCGGCCCAGGAATGCTGATATCGCCTGGCCAGTTTTCAACTGCGGAGGTTGTCATAAGTTGGCCTCCCGGCTTATGTCCATCGATAATGAGTGGAGAAAGTCCAGCGCGGCCGGTATAAATTCCCGCGGTAAGCCCGGCAGGCCCCGAGCCGAGAATGACAACCTTATATTTCTTATTACTCATGAACGAGGCTTCCTTGAGAGCGTATGAATAATATGGTTCAATGTTTTTTCGCGCCTGCATGACTGTTTAATGAGTTCAAGCGGGATGGGTGATTCTTGTCCCTGTGGATTTTTTGGCACGGGTGGTTTGAAGTAGATGAATTGCCGCGTACGCTGTCTGAATGTAAGGCTCAAGTAAGCATGTACATCTCGATCAGAGACTGCAATTTTTTCTTGAAAACTGAGTGCATCGATAATGATGGTCTCTTTGAGTTGCTTGAGCGCGAGCTTTCTCACATAATCCTCAAAATCTTCTTGGGCTTTGTATACGTGATAATCGGGATTATCTTGCACTGCTTGAATGACCGCATCGCTTTGCACGTCGACGATGGATGTTGGTATCTGAAAGAAATACTGCTTGGTGAGCTGCCTAAGCACGCTATCAACAATCTCTCGGTGGAGGCTAACGTCTCGCCGAAACGAAAAGACTTCGATTAATTTTATTGCGGAGTCCTTATCATCTTTTAAAATAAAATGGTGCTTGAAAAGATCAACTAAGAAGTACTGAGAAGGAATGTGTGCGTTGATAGTTAGAAAGAAGCTGTACTCGCGATCCTGAGTTGGGCTTACATAATCGTGCAGATAGGAGCTTTCTGAAAAAAAGCTATCGCCCGGTTTTTTGCCGATAAAGAGCCGATGAAGCGGGCTTTCTTCATCATGTGGAGAAATATGAACCCAAAGGCTATTGGCGTGATCTTGTAAGAGAGGGTTGTGATCCTTCGTGTGGAGTGCCATGTCAAAATGTACCCAATCTCCATAGCTTATAGATTCTTTGTCTGCCACTTTTTCTCGCTCAGCCTCTTCCATTAAGAATAATTGTACTTGACGATCGAGGTCTTTATACTGTTTACGGCTGTGCATCTTAATCGAGATTTTTTTCCACCGCTGATCACCCGTTACCGCTACGGTATTGAGCATAAAAACAAAAATAGCATCTGCTTGAGGGACGACCTGCATCTCTATAAGTTCAGGATCGCC
Source organism: uncultured bacterium (assembly GCA_963695365.1). Lineage (GTDB taxonomy): Bacteria > Babelota > Babeliae > Babelales > Babelaceae > PRDV01. Next base: position 1,498,487 of record OY968766.1, on the reverse strand, counting down.
GACTATGACCATACTTCGTTCATCGAGTGAGCTATAGAGAAAATGAAGAACGCAATGGGTAAAAAGCAGCTCCTGAATGTGCGAAATAATGTTTGCGCGAAAGTTCTGTTCGATGTAAGAAGCTGGCGTCGTTCCCTTTTGAAACCCGAACGTCACATGCTGCATTTTCTGAGAATGCACCGCTTCTTGGTACAATGAGTCCACGAACTCGTGGCTGATAGTTATCTGTGCGCGCTGCTTTTGCGGACTTTCTTCGACCATGCTAAAAGCGAACTGAGCACCGTAATGATGTCGTTCCATTTCTCTCTCCCTTTTGCAATCACGCCATGGTTATCCCATCGGGTGATCACTTGTATTCCTGGTGCAAGAGGAGGGACTTGAACCCCCACCCCTTTCGGGACTGGATCCTAAGTCCAGCGCGTCTGCCAATTTCGCCACTCTTGCACACATATCTTTTGGTGGGCCGCGATGGACTCGAACCATCAACCTGCAGATTAAGAGTCTGTTGCTCTACCAATTGAGCTAGCGGCCCCCGTTTGATTTCTTCTAGTTTACCATAGGTCTTTCATAAACAGAAGAACTAGAGCGCCTTAATTTCGGTCTCTTTTTTAAGAGCAATAGTGTCGGATGTCTGTATAAACTTATCGGTGACTTTTTGCAGCGAGTCTTGGAGCCGGCGCGCATAATCTTCAGAGATTTTTTTGCTCTTTTCCGTTTCTCGGATGAGGTTGTGCACGTCTTTTCGTACATTACGGACTGCCACCTTGCATGCCTCTAGTTTTTGACAGAGTGCTTTCACCAAATCTTCACGTCGGTTACTGCTCATTTTGGGAAGCTGAATTCTAATGATGTTCCCGTCATTCATTGGCGTAAGGCCAAGATCTGAGCCCGAAAGAGCTTTTTCTATTTCGGGGATATTTGCTTTATCCCAGGGCTGTACGACAAGTAATGCTGCATCTGGTGCTGAGATAGCAGCGATTTCTTTGAGAGGCATAAAGCTATTATAGCTTGAAACCTTAACATCCTCTATCATACTTGGATGGGCGCGGCCGGTTCGAATTTTTAGAAGCTCTTTTTCAAAGTGCTTCATATGCAAATCCATCTCGGTCTCTATATCCTTTTCGAACTGTTTCGTGGGGGCTCCTTCAACAAGAGAAATCTTCATACGCGTATACTCCTATGCGTTGCTAAATCAGATAGACCAAACCAGTGTTAGGTACCTACCTCAAATCGTACAAAACGCTTGATCTTAATACTTTCACCCATTTTTGCAATGAGATCTTTTAAAACGTCCGCTACCGTGATCTTATCATCTTTGAGGAACGGCTGATTCAAAAGACAAATTTCAGTATAATACTTCGCAAGCTTACCTTCGATTATCTGATCGATAATGTTTGCAGGTTTTCCTGCAAGCTGCTCACGATAAATGTTCTTCTCTTTTTCAATGAGCGCTGGATCGACTTCCGTTGACTGGACGCATACCGGCCTAAAGGCAGCAATCTGCATGGCGATGTCTTGTGCGAATTTTGCCATTTCTTCGGTGCGAGCTACAAAATCTGTTTCACAATTGAGCTCAACGAGTACGCCAACGCGTGCTCCTGGGTGGATGTAGGCATGCACGAGACCTTCAGCAGTTACATTACCGGCCCTTTTTTCGGCAACGGCGGCTCCTTTTTTGCGCAAGAGCTCGATTGCTTTTTCTATGTCGCCCCCGGCTTCGGTGAGCGCTTTTTTACAATCCATCATACCAACGCCTGTGCGTTCACGCAGCTGCTGTATGAGTTCTAACGTAATTTCTGCCATGAAAACTCCTTAAAGTTCAGCAAAGTATCTTTGAGATAGTGTGCCAAAAAGTTGCGATTTGAGCAAACCGAGATTCTTCTTTTTTCAGGTGAGCAGTATCAAACGTATGTGCTCATACCGTGATTTGTTAGTAGCTGAAAGGTAGAGCTCCCTCTCCCGCTCATCCCGAGTGATCCCGAGGCCAATGTGCCGAAGGGATTGTATCGAGGGACGGCTGGAGTGATCCCGCGGCCACTATCACGAAGGGATAGGCCTGCCCCGCTATAGCCTTCTTGGCGTCGGCGGGTATCGATGGATCAGTCATTGCATTGCAAGAAGCTCAGACACGGTCACAAATGGTAGCCTCTGGCAAGCAGTCCGTCAATGGTGGGAAGTGCTTGCAATGTTGCCTAGTAGACGTCATGATACAGAATAATAGCTCCAGGCTTAGCGCTTTTGCTGTTAGTACAGAGCGCCGGATAGAGCCTTGCAAAAAAATATTTCAATATGAAGTAGCATGTTGTTTTTAAAGATATTTGCAAATAAGGCAAGAATTGCTACAGTATCAATATTAGACATAAATGCCTCATCTTAAATTATAAGGAGTTCTTATGAATAAACTATTTCTTTCTTTCGGCTTTCTCTTATCCGCTAGCGTAGCTCTTGCGATGGAGGTTCCGCAGGCTCAATTGGCGGCGCCTCAAGGGACGTTGAGTGAGCTTGTTGCTAGTGGGCGTTTCAATGTGGCTGAAAGAGTTAAGAAGGTTGTTGGGAAACGAAATAATAAAGAGTTAATCGTGCTCGATCTTCGTAATCTCGGTTTGACGAGCATTAAAGGATTGCCGATAATCCCTGGTGTTCAAAAGATCGATATATCACGTAACTATCTTAAGGATGCATCTGAAATTGCTGATCTTGCTAAGAATTATCCAGAGGTTGTTGCCCTGAATCTTTCGCGAAACGAATTTGAAAGTCTTCCTACTGAAATCGGGAATTTGCCATTGCGATTCCTCTCGGCTGCCTATAACTCACTGACGAACCTGCCACGTAATTTTGGCAAGGGACAGCTTGCAAAAACGCTTCGTAGAGCGAATCTTTCTCATAATAGATTTGAAAAGTTCCCATTCTCGATTTGTAAGAAGATGAAGAAATTGGTCGAATTTAAGATGCGTGCAAATTCAGCTAATCCAAAAAGAAGAGCAACTCTTGCACAAGAAGTTGTGATGAGCGATGAACAAAAAGCAAAAGCACAAAAGTTTTTTGCAAAGAAGTTTAAAGATGCTCGTTTGAAGATCTAAAGATCATTACTCTATTTTTCGCGGTGTCATAGAAATGTGGCGCCGCGATTTTTTTGGTGGGCACAAAGTGTTTAGGGGCACTGAGAGTGGTCCCCTCCGACAGTCCGACAGTCTCGGTGGAAGTTTGGTGAAATCAGTCGGCTACCTATTGACCCAGGCTCGTTGTTGTGCTAGTATGATAGTACATAGGTAAAGAAAATGGTAATTTGAAATGAGGTCTAATATATATGACAAGCCTATACCAGGCGCTTCTTGCCCTGAAGACTGAAGAAGAGTGTAAAAGCTTTTTGGCAGATTTATGTACTCCTCAAGAGATACGGGTACTCAGTGAACGGTGGCGGGTCTGCCAATTGCTCGATAAAGGCGAGCTTTCGTATAGGGCAATTCACGAGGCAACGGGTGCAAGTTTGGCAACAATCGGCAGGGTAGCCCGTTTTTTAAAAGAAGAGCCACATAAAGGCTACCGAAAGATTCTTGATCGTTTGGGAAAAGAAGGGCAATAGTGGGGCCTACACCTATAATAGTGGAGGAATGTATTATGAAACAGCGATATTTACTTAAACAGCGATATTTAGCACACTTAGATTTTCTATTATCTTCTCATATTCATGCAGCGCTCTGCTGCACACATCATCATTGCCATTAATCTGGCAAGACCGTTAACTCTTTTTTTTCTATTGCAGGATCCCTCGATACTCAGCTTTCACCAAGGCTTGGGCGTGGCAGGCTAATCCCTTTGGCACCCTGGCCTCGGGATCTCTCCACCAGTCCCTCGATACCCGCCTTCGCTAAAAGCTTCGGCGCGGCAGGCAATCATTCGGCCTGCACCGCCATAGCAATGCAATTGCGACGGCGTGGATGAGCGGGAAGGGGCTATGGCGGACAGGTAGTGCGTGTTTAAACATGAAAGGATACAGTATGGTTAAGAAACTATTTTTTGGCGCGAGTGTATGCGCTCTTATAGCAGTAGTAGCTTTTATTCAGAAGGGGGTGGCGGCGAATGAAGAAGTGCTCACCCTTGGTACTATGAGCGGGTGGCCACCTTTTGTAAGCCTCAATACGAAAGGTGAGTATGAAGGGTTTGATATCGAGATCGCGCAAGAGATAGCGCGGCGACTTGGTAAAAAGCTGGTGATCAAAGACATGGATACCGCTGCTCTTATTACCGCTTTGGAAAAGGGAACTGTCGACTTTATCATGACGGGGCTTGATATTACTTCACAGCGACTAAAAAGAATTGCGATGATTTCTTATCAGGGTGAACCGATGACGGAAATGCCGCTTATATTCTGGAAAAAGGTACCTGAGGGGATTAAGTCGTTTGATGATCTCAAAAACAGAAAAGCGGTTGTTTGTGTTGAACCCGGCTCAAGCCAAGAGGAGATGATAAAGAAGCTCGGTGATGTGGAGCTGAAATATTGTGATCCACTTGCCTCAATTCTTGAGTTGAAGTTTGGTCGTGCACTGGCGGCTATCTCTGAGAAGAAACTTTTTCTTAACTTGAAAAAGCAATATCCCGAGCTCGTTGCGATTATGATTCCTATTAATAAGGAAGATCAGATAATGGGCTGCGGTATCGGGGTACAAAAAAACAATACTGAGTTGTATGAAAAGATAAGCATGATTATAAGCGATCTTAAGAAAACCGGCTATCTCGGACAAGCAGAACAGCGGTGGTTTGTAAAGGATCAATCATGAAAGAATTCTTGCCTTTGCTCATGCAAGGAACTTTGATGACGGTTATGCTGTGGGTGCTCTCATCGCTTTTAAGCTTTATGATAGGTTTGTTCGTTGGTATTGTTCGGAGTGAGCAGGTAAGAATTCCTGTTGTGTCAGCGCTCTGCGATGGTGTAACGCTCATTATCCGCGGAGTTCCGCTCTATGCTCAACTTATGATAGCCTATTTTGTATTACCTCAAATAATTGGCATTTCTTTAAGCGCTTTTGTAACTGGATTCTTAACGCTCGGGATTTGTTCAGGGGCTTATGCATGCCAGATTATACGAGGCGCGATTAATAGCATTGATGGTGGTCAGTGGATGGCGGCCCAGGTTCTTGGCTACGGCCGGTGGCAACAACTGCGCTATATAATTATACCGCAGGCGCTTTCGCGCGCTCTGCCTGCTCTTATGAATGAATATAGTATGGTATTGAAAAGTACATCGATTGTTGCAAGTATCGGTGCACTTGAGCTCACGAAGGTTGGCATGAACATTATGTATCGCACGTTTAAACCGCTGGAGGTTTGTTTGAGCATTGCTCTTATATATTTGCTTATTAATACGCTATTTTCGCTGATCGGGAATATGGTGGAAAGGCGGTATAGCGCATGACACAAAATTTGAGGAATAACCATGCTTACTATAGATAAACTTATACTTACTCTAAATAAGGCGCCTATTTTGCGCGGAATAAACGTAACACTCACTCGAGGATCGCTCACATGCATTGTCGGACGAAGTGGTGCTGGAAAATCGACATTTTTAGAATGTATTGCTCAGCTGCGGCAGCGATATGCGGGTACAATCGCGATCGATGGAAAAGATCTAAGAAATATGACTGCTCCTGAGCGATCCCAGCTTATAGGGTTTGTTTTTCAGCAATGGAATCTGTTTCCGCAGCTTACAGTTGGTGAAAACTGCGCTCAGCCATTGCGTGTAGTGCAGGGGAAGCCTGCACAGCAAGCTGAAGAACGCGCTCGAGAGGTCTTGAGGTATTTCTCAATGGATGAGTATTATGACGTACGTCCTGATAGACTCTCTGGTGGTCAAAAGCAGCGGGTTGCAATCGCACGTGCTTTGGTTGCAGAACCAAGTGTACTTTGTCTTGATGAACCGACCTCCGCACTCGATACAGAAAATAAGCAGCTGGTTGTTGACTATCTGCGGGATCTCAATGAGCAGGGGACAACCATTATTACCACAAGCCATGATAGGGAATTCATCGAAGCTCTTGATGCTGATATTTTGCAGATTGATCAGGGTATTTTATTATGAATACTATGAATCGCTCTGAAATGGTGTTTTGATTTTTCCAAGATGCGTAAAGCTAAATCCTTGGAATGTCTTTAGTCCATAACCCAAGGCTCGGTCCATGCTGGCATGAGCAAATAGAATAATTCCGGCTAGCTGGATGATTTCAGATTGCCAATAGATACCGGCAATGTATAAAGCGATTGCAATCCCTTTATAATGGAATAGATTGTAGGTTATAGCGCCGATTTTGTTATCAGCACAATATCCAAGCATGCCTATGTCTGGTATGAAAAGCAAAAACGGAAATACCCACCAAGCGTATGATAACTGGAAAAAGAGAATGAGCGCTAACAGGAACATCGCTAGTTCTTCAAGTTGTATAAGCATTTTCATGAGAGAGCCCCTTTGGGTTAATGTGAAAACGATATGAAGGTTGTAAGAGGCAGTAATAGAGACCGGACACCTAACGCTGCATAGCGAAAACAGTATACCACAGCTTCCTAAATTTTAGTAAGATGCTAAGGCAAAGCAAACATCTTAAGAATTCTGCTACACAGCGGTGCAAAAAAAGGTAATGTTGGTTGTTATTGTGCGCCTTTAAGAGTTGTGATATACTTTTAATATCCCCGTCGTATGGTTAAAATGTTGAATGCAAGGAAAAGTATGGCACACACAAAAGAATCTCTTTTTGATAAATATGCCCTGTTTCAAACAGGTGGCAAACAGTATCAAGCTCTTGAAGGTAAGACGCTTGGTATTGAAAAGTTAGACGCCAAAGAGGGCGAAACGGTTACCTTTGATACTGTTCTCTTGCGCAAAACCGGCGCTGGCAATGTTGAAATCGGCACGCCCTATCTCAAAACGCCGATAAAAGCTACCGTTGTCAAACATACCAAGGGGCCTAAGCTCGTCGTCTTCAAGTTTAAGAGGCGTAAGAAGGTGATGCGTAAACAAGGGCATCGCCAGCTAATAACCGTTGTAAGAATCGATTCAATTTAGTAAATAAAGGAGGCTATCATGTACAAACGTTTCGTGATAGCTCTTCTCTCAATTTCTCTTGTCTTTACTTCTGTTGCTGAGGTTGAAAAGAGGGTCGAGCCTTCTGAACCTTTGGAAACGCAAACCACTACGTCTGATGATGATAAAGCTCAGGTGCTACAGATACATGAGCTTGATGATTCAGATGATTCATATACCAATGATCCAGTCAATGATCCTTATTATATTGAAGGGTCAGTTATCGATCTTGAAAAGCTTTTGGAGAATGATCCTGAGCTGAGAGAGAAGTATGATTCTCTTTCAAAGGAGGAGCGGAAGGCTTTCTTAGAAGTACTTGCTACATTTAATGAGGCATTTCAGGCTGCATTCCAAGCTTTGATTCCTGATTAAGATTATTGCCCTTTTTTCTTTATTCTTTCTATTGCGCTGCGCGGCTTCTGGATTTAATTTATTTGGCCTACGCTGCCGGGCGCGTCAGGTGATGCTTCTTTCTCGTACTAAAGTGCAGTTCTTATGCGCTGCGCGCGGCTTTTCTGGATTAATTTTTTTTGCCCTCCAGGCAGGCCAAAGGGGCGCTTGTCCGCCCCCTTGGAACCCGGACACCGGCTTGCAGCCGGACCGCCTTGTCTCAAATTCACCACTGCCGACTTGCCTTGAGGCAAGGGACGGACAGCGGTTCAGTTTCGACATAAGTTCTATTTTATTAGACGAAGCCAAGAAGCTTGGATTTTCAAACATCGCAAGTATGAATGTATATCACTGATCGTAGCAATCTGCGAGGCCTATATGCCGAGCAGATTAAGTCTGATCGGCGCATATGTCCGACCAGCTGTCCGTCGCCCTTGCCACAGATTGTTTCATGAGTTGCTTGAGGTGAGAAGGGCGCGGCAGCGGGAGTTTAGGCGCCGACGGCGGTCCGGCTGCATGCCGGTGCCCTAGGTCCCGGGGATGGGCAAGCATCCCTGGGCGCCTTCGGCCGCGGAGGCCGAGTAAGATAAAAATTCAGACAAGCCGCGCACCGGCGCCATGGTTAAAAGAAGGAATGGACAACCTCCCGTTACGCCTCGGCCGCGAAGGCCGCGTAAAATTAAAAAAAATAATACTTGTGCCGCCCGCAAGGGCAAGAAAGTAATGACTTCTCCCGAGGCTTCGGTAATCCCGCCTCGCAGATTACTCGAGATGAGCGTTATAAATCAGTTCAGCAATAAGGGGCATTAATGAAATATCATATAATCAAAAATTCATAGATTTTTTCATATAGAATAGTGTATGATAAAAATAGGTAAAAGAAGGGGTTGTTATGGTGGAAAGAATGTGGAGATACCCACTATGGGCTCTCCTTTTGATGAGTTTCTTTTCTTCATTGGTAGAGGCGGGAAACTCTACAGCTACTGCTGTGGCTCTTGATGCCAATGGCAACATTGTGATTGCAGGTATGACTGACGATCCTAATGATCCAATTACTGATGGGGCTGTTGCTCGACTCTTACCAAATGGTACTCCAGATCTCACCTTTAATCCAAATGGCTCCCAGCCTGGGGTTATCGCCATTAATTTTCTTGCAGCGAGTGAGGCCCTTCTACCAGCGCAGGCATCGGTCCAGAGTTCGGGTAACGCAAGCTTTAATGCTGTTGCGATCGATTCCGAAAATAGAATAGTTCTTGCAGGGTTTACGACAATAGGATTTAACACAGCATTTATCGTTGTACGTCTTAATACTGATGGATCTCTTGATCAAACATTTAATGCTGGGAGTGCCTTTTTCCCGGGAGGGCCAGGTATTGCCATTATTCAGATAAGTCAATTTTCCAATGCTGCTCAGGGCATCGCAATTGACTCAAAAGGGAATATTGTTGTGGTAGGAACATCTTATAATGGAACCTATACAGAAGTTGCTGTTTTAAGATTGACGAATGCTGGAGCCTATGATCTCACCCTTAATCCCACAGGAACTAAGCCAGGACTTGCAATTATCGATGTTATGGGTACAAACGAGACTGGAACTGCGGTAACGCTTGATGCCTTAGATAACATCTACGTTTGTGGTTCGATTGAAAGTGCATTTTCGACGACGAATGCAACAACAGTTGATTTTCTTGTTTTTAAGCTGTTAAAAAGTGGAACGCTCGACCCGACATTTAACAGATTTGGTTTGTTTCCAGGTGTGGTGATGGAAAATCTTCAATCTGGGCAGGATACTGCGTTTGCAATACAACTAGATGCCATTGGAAATGTCCTGATTGCTGGATCGACAACAAGTGGTGAAAGTAGTCAGGCACTTGCAAATACTGGGCCTGTAACAGACTGGGCAATTTTGCGATTTACCCCAGCGGGCTTATTAGATCCAACATTTAATAATATCCCAATGAATGGATTTGGCAATGGGGTCGTTGTAACAAGCATAACTGGTTATCAGGACGTGCTTCTTGGACTTGCCGTAGACAATAATCAAAACATTGTGGTGACAGGATATGTTAACGCCGGAGTTAATGAAATTTTTACCACGGCTCGTTATACTTCGCAGGGGATACTTGATACCACCTTCGGACCGACGCAGCCAATTCCTGGCATCGTTTCGATCAATCTAGCGCCGTCAATGCAGGTTGGGACAACAAATGACAATACGGGGACAGCAGTTGTCATTCAGCCAAATAATGACATTATTGCAACTGGCTTTTCAAATTACTATGAACAGACGAATTTTACGACGCCAAACTATCTTACTAACGGTGCCCTCAACACAACTGGGTTTGCCGTCGCGGGCCCCTATCCGGGTATCGCATTTACGGTGTTTTTGCCTGTAGAAAATAACCTGGGGCACGGCACTCCTACGTTATTGGGAGGGCCAACGGCGATTGTGAATCCTGACATTTTAGAAGCGCTTCGTATGCCTCTGCTACCGGTTATTCCCGAGATCGCGCACATTGGACCGATAGTCACAAGCGATTTTCAGCCGCAATTGAGTGGGCTTGCTTCTCCTAATGCTATTATCACACTCTTTGTGCAAGATGTTCCCTTCGCATCAACAACAGCAACAGTAGAAGGTGCATGGACGCTTGTCATTCCTCCCCTCATGGAAGGAACGTACACTATTACAGCTCTGGCGACCGATCCGATTTCTGGTCTCAGTTTGGCATCCTTACCAGTATCACTTACTATTTCAAACCAAGCTCCGCTGCCGCCAATTATTGAGTCTCCTCATGATGGCGAAACGATTAAAAAGGCTACCATAAGTATTACAGGGAAGGCAGAGCCGAACTCACAGGTAACGGTCTTTTCTCAGGCAGCCTTGTTGGGAAGTGTGGCCGTTTCTCCAAAGGGATTTTGGTCATTACAGACAGCTCGCTTGGAAGACGGCCCGTTGAATCTTATTGCTATATCGACAAATGTGGCTGGAGTCAGTAGCCTGCCGTCCGATGTTGTTACTGTCACCATCGATATCGGTACATCCCGTGCTCCCCGCATCGATGTTCCAAAAAATAGGCTTATTTCCAACAAAAAGACTCAGGTAGTGGGAGGGGAAGGAAAGCCCAAGTCGCTCGTGGTAGTAAAACTGAACGATAAAATTGTTGCGAAAGTGAGAGTGAATGCCCAGGGTCGATGGAAGACTTCAGTAAAAAATTTAAAAGATGGATCGTATCGGCTTGTGGCAACCACAGCGGATGAAAAACTTTCCTCAGACCCAGTTCAGTTTGTTATCGATACAAAACCACCAAAGCCGGCGATTGTTCAAAAAACGCAGACTGATAAGGGGCTTCTTTCGGGCGTTGCAGAACCCTTAAGTACGATCACGTTTTATCTTGATGGCAAGAAAGCGCCATTGGGCAGAACGATGGCTAGCGCTACAGGAGCCTGGTCGTTTACCCCGTCACGACGTCAGCAGCTTGCACCGGGAAAACATACCATAACAATCAGCGTTGCCGATAGAGCGGGCAATGTGAGCTCATTGGTAAAACAGGAGCTTGAGATCCCTTCATAGTTTCTTGATTAACTCTCACTTTCATTACTTCTTTATGTCTACTTCGTGGGCAATGCGTTGACATTCTCATCGCCCCCTTTTGCCAAATATTTCCGCTGTGCTACAGTAATCTCATAACAAGTACAAAATAACTAGTATGAGGTTTCTGATGAACACCATCTCTCTTTTGCGTCTTGTAGGCCTGACGGGTGTCCTCCTTTTCTCTGTTAGCTCCAGCCCTGCCTACGTTAATGGCTATATAAAATTTTATGGCGCTGCAACGAAAACGATCATAGATGTTATCTTTGATTCGCACGAGGATAGTCCGACTCATACGTATGATGAGATCAGCTCGCTTGAGTATGCAGATATTAAAAATGCCCTGTGGGCAACTGAAAAGACGACGCTTGAAGCCTTTGAGTATCTCAATGACTATTCACCGCATCCGATCGATCTTGTGTGGGAATCTTCTCCAACTGATCCATCAAGGAGGCCGATGCTTATATCGGCTGACTGGATTGTAAAAAACCGCTTCTCTCGGATTCATTTTAAGCATGCTGATACCTGGAGAGACGATTTTGCACATCTCTTTCTGAGAAGGAGAAAGCTACGATATGGGGTATCTCTAGAGAACCCGGTGCCTGTAGGTTCAAAGACGTACCAACTAATCAAGAATCAAGTAGGACCATCGGTCACGCAAGCTTTCAATGAATTGAGGGAGCGTGTAAAGTGCGAAGCAAGGGATTACTATAAGCCCCATTTTACAAGAAAACGGCGGGGCTATAATTTCTGGGATACGCATATCCGAAATAATGATATATATGATGCGATTGCTGATATCGAAATGCTATCACACATTCTCTCTTCCAATAAACGGCGCATTATTCTGTATGCCGGTAACTGGCATTGTGCCAATATCAGTGATTTCTTAGAGGCTAATGGTTTTACGGTAATCTACGAAGTTGTTGATACATCGGAATCTGAGCTGTACACCCATGAGCTCTCGCCATTGATGGAACTGCATAGCGAGCTTGCTCAGCAAGCTACGGCAGCAGCCTGATCTGCCAACACGAGTCAATCTGAACTTGACGAGCTTGATGAGTCTCGTTTCTTTCTTGTCCCGGATTTATTCTCAGAATATACGAACCGCGGATTCATTCTTGACGAGGCTTGTTTCATTTTTGCCGCCATTTTTTGTTTTTTTGCTGCCATTTTTTGTTCTGCTGAGGCTCTTTTGAGAAGTTCACATATATCCTTTTTAGATGCTAATTTTAATTTAGAAGCCAATTCCAAAGAAGTTTTGCCTTCTTTATTTTTTGCCTTTAGATAAGCCCCTTGAACAATTAGTAATTCTACCACCTCTGTATGGCCATTCTTACTAGCCAAATGCAGAGGGGTATTGCCCTCATCATCCCGAGCTTCTTTGAAAGCACCTTTAACTAACAGTGATTTCGCTAACTCTCTCAGGCCACTTATAGCAGCCCAATGCAGAGGTGTTCTGCCATAATGATCACTTGCATTAATATCACCCCCCTGATAACGTTCTTCCTCTTCCAGAGGAGGTGCACCAGGCTCCATTGTTTTTCGAGAAACGGCTGCAGGAGCGGTTGATACTTTTTTTGGTTCCTGAAGATCCTCATTTATAAAACCCGTGATTGATCTTCGGCAAATAGGGCATACTTTATTGACGTTATTATTACGCATGAGATCACTCCTGCAGGTACTATGCAAAAGATGATTACAGTTAGCGCTAATGCGTACTACCTTTTTAGCAGGATCATGCAAAACGTCACAGCAAATGACGCATTCCTCAATTTCTGTCACTTGCTGTTCTCCAGAACTTCTTTCCGCTGGCGGAGCGCTTGGTTGGGGCTTTACTTTATCCATACTTTTGGATCGTGTTATTCCAGGGTGGTTGGATACTGGCTCATCAGAATCATCGCTATCAGCTTCTGCGAGAGCCTTAAGAAGTTTAGCGCGCGCCTTAAGTACTTTTACAATCTTATCATGACCATTATCTTCAGCTAATTGCCACGCCTTTTGCCCGCTAGGCGTCTCTGCATCTACCTGAGCATTATACGTTAAGAGGAGGGCAACGGCTTGGCGATGACCATTATTTGCAGCCCAATGGAGAGCAGTATAGCCATCTTTTGTTCTGGTATTAACATCGACGCCACTTTCAAGAAGAAGCTTCAGTTCGGGCAGCATTTTTTTGCGAGCAGCGATAGGTAGTTCTACAATGAGCTCTTGTTCCATGCCGCACAGCTCAATCTGCAAGTAGCTAATGGCTGCAAGAGTTATCAAGGGTAGTTGGTAAAAATATTTTTGCATGAATTTCCTTATTTAGAGGATCGCATTTTGGTGACCATAACAATCATTTTTTTTTGGAACCGAAAAATTTCTTTTTTTCCGGTGTGCTTGTTTCTTTGCTTTCCTTTGACGTATTCTTTTTTTGTTGTGCAGGGGTTTTTTTAAAGAGGTTACGTATATCCTTTTCAGAAGCCAATTGTAAAGGAGTTTTGCCATTTTTATCTTTAGGACGTAATTTTGCCCCTTTACCGATTAGGAATTCTACTAACTCTCTATGGTTATTTTTTGCAGCTATATGCAGAGGAGTGCTGCCTTGCGCATCCACCGCATTAATATCAGCGGCCCGAGCTAATAATACTTCTACAACATCTTTATGGCCTGCTAAAGAAGCCCAATGCAGTGGGGTTAAGCCATCATTATCCTCAGCCTTGATGATATAAGAGCTCCTATCCAATAATAGTTCTACAACCCCCCTATGGCCTTTCTTAGCAGCCAAATGCAAAGGAGTATAGCCAGCGTTAGTCACCGCCATCATACCAGGGCCGTTAGCCAATAATAGTTCAATAATATCCCTATGACCATTCTCAGCAGCCATATGCAGAGGGGTGGACCCAACGACAGTTTTCGCTTTTATATTAGCATCCCTAGCTAACAATAATTCTACAACACGCTTATGGTCATTTTCAGCAGCCAAGTGTAGAGCTGTATAACCCGCCTTATCCACAGCTTCAATATGAGCACCTTTAGCTAACAGTAACTCAATTAACCCTCTCAGGCCATATTTTGCAGCCCAGCTCAGGGGGCTATTGCCCCTATTATCTGGAACATTGACGTTTGCGCCTCTATCGATCAGAGCAAGACATTCGTCTTTAAGGTCTTTCCTTACCGCCCAAATAAGGGGGGTATCACCATACCGATCTCTTTCATTAACTTTTGGATCTATCCTGACAGCTTGATTTCGGGGGCCTTTTTCTTCCGCTTCCATAGGGGGTGCACTAGGCAGCGTTTTTCTAGAAACGGCTGCAGGTGCGCTTGATACTTTTTTTGCTTCCATGAGACCACCATCTTGGGGAGCGCTTGGTTGAGGCTTTAATTTATCCATGCTTTCGGATCGTTTTATTCTAGGGTCGAATACTAGCTTGAATGTGCTTGTTTTTTTGCTTGCCTTCGATGTATCCATTTTTTGCTGTTCAGAGGCTTTTTTGAGGAGGCTATATATATCCTTGTTAGAAGTACATTGCCAAGGAGTGTTGCCATTTTTATCTTCTGCACATGCATTAGCCCCTTGAATGATAAGAAATCCTACTACCTCTCTATGGCCTTTCTTAGAAGCGCAATGCAGTGGGGTAGAGCCAACATTAGTCACCGCTTCTATATCAGCCCCATTAGCTAACAATAGCTCAACAACCTTCCTATAACCATTCATAGCAGCAACATGGAGAGGAGTACTGCCATCATGGGCCACCGCCATTATATCAAGGCCATTACCCAATAATAGTTCAACAACCTCCATATAACCTTTCTCAGAAGCCAAATGAAGAGGGGTATTACCCTCATTATCCCGAGCTTCTTTAAAAGCACCTTTAACTAACAGTGACTTCGCTAACTCTTTGAGTCCACTTATAGCAGCCCAATGCAGAGGTGTTCTGCCATAATGATCACTTGCATTAATATCACCCCCCTGATAACGTTCTTCCTCTTCCAGAGGAGGCGCACCAGGCTCCATTGTTTTTCGAGAAACGGCTGCAGGAGCGGTTGATACTTTTTTTGGTTCCTGAAGATCCTCATTTATAAAACCCGTGATTGATCTTCGGCAAATAGGGCATACTTTATTGACGTTATTATTACGCATGAGATCACTCCTGCAGGTACTATGCAAAAGATGATTACAGTTAGCGCTAATGCGTACTACCTTTTTAGCAGGATCATGCAAAACGTCACAGCAAATGACGCATTCCTCAATTTCTGTCACTTGCTGTTCTCCAGAACTTCTTTCCGCTGGCGGAGCGCTTGGTTGGGGCTTTATTTTATCCATACTTTTGGATAGTGTTATTCCAGGGTGGTTGGATACCGGCTCATCAGAATCATCGCTATCAGCTTCAGCGAGAGCCTTAAGAAGTTTAGCGTGCGCCTTAAGTACTTTTACAATCTTATCATGACCATTATCTTCAGCTAATTGCCATGCCTTTTGCCCGTTGGGGGTTTCTGCATCTACCTGAGCATTATACGTCAAGAGGAGGGCAACGGCCTGGCGGTGCCCATTATTTGCTGCCCAATGAAGAGCCGTATAGCCATCTTTTGTTCTGGTATTAACATCTATGCCGCTTTCAAGAAGTTGCTTCAGTTCAGGTATCATTTTTTTGCGAGCAGCAATAGGTAGTTCTACAATAAGCCCTTGTTCCATGGCGCAGAGTTCGATCTGCGGGTAGTTAATGGCCGCAAGGGTTATCAAGAGGGAGTGGTAGAAATATTTTTGCATGAATTTCCTTATTTTGAGGATCGCGTTTTGGCGACCATAGCAATCATTTTTTTTTTGAACCGAAAAATTTCTTTTTTTCCGGTGTGCTCGTTTCTTTGCTTTCCTCTGATGTATTCGTTTTTTGTTGTGCAGAGGCTTTTTTGAGGAGCTTACGTATATCCTTTTTAGAAGCCAATTTTAAAGGAGTGGTGCCACCGTTACCTTTTGCATCTATATGAGCCCCTTGATCGATTAGGAATACTACTACCTCTCTATGGCCCTTCATAGCAGCCCAATGGAGAGGGGTCCATCCCATCTTATCCCGAGCCTCAATATCAGCACTTTTAGCTAACAGTGCCTCAGCTAACCCTTTCATGCCATTTATAGCAGCTAAATGCAGAGGGGTTCTGCCCTGATTATCCGGAGCATTACTATCAGTCACCTTATTAGCTAACTGTAGCTCCACTTCAACAGCGGCAGCTCTACCCGAAACCTCAAAACCTCTATAGCCAGGCCGAGGATTGCCGTACACCCTGCTTTGAATAAGATATCTGGCCTCCTCAGTTGATACCCAAGGCTGAGGGCCATAACCATTTTTGTCTCTTTCATTGCTTTGATAACGTTCCTCTTGCATAGGAGGTGCACTCGGCTCCGTTGTTTTTCTTGAAACAGCGGCAGAAGCGCTGGATACTTTTTTTGCCTCGGCTTCTTTTGTTATTTGTACCGAAGTAGGAACAATCGGTTTTATTGTATCCATACTTCTGGATCCGATTATTGCTGGGGCAACGGGCTCATTTGAGTCATCGCTATCAGTTTCAGCGAGAGCTTCAAGGAGTTGAGCATGCGCCTTGAGTGCTTTTACAATTTTAGCATGACCGTTATCTTCAGCTAATTGCCAGGCCTTGTGTCCGCTTGGGGTCTCTATATCTATCTGAGCATTATACGTTAAGAGGAGCGTAACGGCTTGGGGGTGACCGTTACTTGCAGCCCAATGAAGAGCAGTAAAACCTTCAGGCCCAGGTTCATTAACGTCAGATCCAGGCGCTTTTAGTAATTGCAGAAGTTCCGGAATGAGATTTCTGCGTGCTGCGGACGGTAATTCGAGTGTTTCTTGCATGGCATGGATGTGGATTGTGGCGGGTACCATAAGTACTAAGCATGTCCTTATGCATGATAATTTTCTGATGGCCATCACTTTTTATCCTTTCAATAGCTGCAGCCGTTGGCATGAATGAAAATACCAGTTCTTACTTCTTTTTCTCCAGCAGTGTAACAATCTCACTATGTCCCAATGATGTAGCGAAAAGCAGCGGTGTCTGCCCTTTATGATCAGGAATTGAGGGTGTAGTCTTTTCAAGAAGTTTTACTAAGGGGAGATTGTTAGCTTCCACCGCGTAATGGAGCGCCGTTCTGCCTTGTTCATCTACTCGTTTTAGATCAGCCTTTTTTAGAAGCAACTTGGCCGCTTTTAATCGCGCATTCGAAACCTTCTTATCATCTGCCACTTGATAATGGCGTGCCGTTCTGCCTTGTTCACGTGTGACCTTCAGAGCAATCTTCTTATCGTTTGCCATTTGACTTTGCGCCACAGCATGCAGCGCTGTTTCTCCTCGCTTATTTCGTGCATTTACATCAGCTTCTGCTTTTATGAGCGCCTTTACCAGTTTTATTTGATTCCCTTCAGAAGCTGCATAATGGAGAGCCGTACCTCCCTCATCATCCTGAGCCGTGACATCGGCTTTAAAGATGATGAGCGTGAGTGCTATGTCTTCCAAACAACATTCTGCTGCAAGGAGAAGCGGAGTTTGCCCATACTTATCTCGTCGTTCCAGTTCATCTTTACCTATCGAAGGGTATTCCTGAAAATAGCGATGTCGAAGTATCTGTTCAACGGTAGCTTGATGATGCTCGGTTACTGCCTTAAGTACTATTCCCTGTGATTCTTTGAAATGCAAGAAAAAGCGTCTTGTTTTTGATTTGCCAAAAGTGGCTCCTTGTTCTGTTAAAAATTGCACCATAGCATGTCTTTCCAGACGCTGCGCTGTTTGAAGCGCACAGCCATAGGAGGAACCCCTGACAACGCTTACTGTTTGAAGATCCGCGCCCCCTTTAATGAGAATCTTTGCTAAACCTACACGGTTATCGGAAGCGACACAGTGGAGTGGCGTGTGCCACGCTCCCATGAGTTCAACATTTGCCCCCAAGGTAATCAACAGCTCTGCCATCTCTGAATTATCTTCACAAATAGCAGACAGGAGAGGAGACTCTATACACCGCGCCATGCCCCTCCCCCTCACAATTATTCCCCATGCATCAATATGGGCACCACGCTGAACCAGCTGCCTTGTCTTAAAAGTATCATTTGCCAACACCGCAGAATGCAGCTGAGTCCGGCCATGATCACCTGGTTGATTTATCCGATTCTTATCCTTTCTTGCGCGGGCTAACTCGGCTGGACTGAGAACTTCCTTGTAATCAAATTTTCCCCCGTGAACGGCTTGCAGCTTTGAAAGAGCAGAGGGCTCAGCTGGTAGCAGTTCGACTGAGGCCTTCGGTCCACTTTGATACTCCCCCGGATGTTCAAGCATCAGCGAAACAATGGCATTACGGCTCTTTTCTTGGGCCAATTGAATGGCAGTTTCACCTTCTGGAGTCGTTATCATAGGATCGGCTTTATGAGCTAAAAGAATGGTCACCACCTCCTGGTGACCGTTGCGAGCTGCCCAATGGAGGGCTGTAAAACCGTCGGTAGTTGCAGCATCGATTTTAGTTCTTCCATCTTGGAGCAACGCGCATACCTCCCGAATATGGTTATTACGCGCAGCGGTCGGCAAATCTGAAATACGGGTCATGTTTGCCGATCTAAGAAGGGGTGATGAACTTGCGGTAACGGCGGCTGGAGATTCCTCAAATTGAGGTTGTTCGCGCTTTTGCTCAGTAGCCCCGGAAAGTACTGCGTTCATGGCTCTCATAGCCGCGAGCGGAGTTGCAGTGGAAATCATCGCTATAAAGAGGTATTTTTTAAGTGACATATATTTCATGGCGTCCTTCGAAAGTATGAATTTTGGGGGTTTATACTCTATAAACTTGTCCCATGCGCTATTACTTTTTTCCCAGCAACGTAACGATCTCATTATATCCTCGTGATTTTGCTAAAAGCAGGGGTGTTTGCCCTTTATGATCAGGAATCGACGGTGTTGTTTTTGCAAGGAGTTTTACTAAGGGGAGATTGTTAGCCTCAATCGCGTGATGGAGCGCCGTTTTCCCTTGACTATCCACTAACTTTACATCTGCTTTTGTTAAGAGCAATGTGACTACTTTTAATAGCGCTGTAGCAACTTTCTTGTCATCCTTTACTTTTCTTTGTGCCGCCACATGAAGCGCCGTTTCTCCATGCTTATTTCGTGTATTTACATCCACTTGTGCCTTTATGAGCGCCTTTACCAGTTTTATTTGATTCCCCTCAGATGCTGCATAATGGAGAGCTGTACCTCCCTCATCATCCTGAGCTGTAACATCAGCCTTAAAGGCAATGAGCATGAGCGCTATCTCTGTCAAGCAACATTCTACTGCAAGGAGAAGCGGAGTTTGCCCATACTTATCTCGTCGTTCCATTTCATCCTTACCTATCCCATCGAGTCGAAGCACCTTTTCAAGGGTATCCTTATTATGCTCGGTCACCGCCTTGAGTACTATTCCTTTTGCTTCTTTGAAATGCATGAAAAAGCGTCTTGATTTTGATTTGCCAAAAGTGGCGCCTTGGTCCGTTAAAAATTGCACCATAGCATACTTTTTACCCGCCTCAGCTGCTGCAAGTGCACACAAAGTCCTGGGTTGAACATCCTGGAACCCAATGCGCCCTTCCGTTTGAAGATCAGCGCCTCCTTTGATCAGGATCTTTGCCACAGCCACGCGGTCATGGATAGCAGCCCAGAAAAGGGGAGTGTAAGGAGCTGCTAGTTCAAGGTTTGCCCCCAAGGCTACCAAGAGCTCTGTCATCTCTATATTATCTTCATCTAAGGCATCGAGTAAAGGAGTGGTATGAAGCCACACTGCTCCATTGCCGATGTGTCCGAGTCGACGTGCATCTATATGGGCGCCACGCTGAACCAACTGTCTTGTCCTAAAAGTGTCATTTGCCTTCACTGCATTATGTAGCTGAGTGAGACCATGAGCATCAGGTTGATTTATCCGATTCTTATCCTTTCTTGCTCGGGCTAGCTCCTCTGGGCTGAGAACTTCCTTGTAATCAAAATTTCCCCCCTGAACGGCTGGCAGCTTCGAAAGCGCAGAGGGTTGAGCTGGTAGCAATTCGACTGACGCGCCCGGTCCATTTTGATACTCCCCCTGATGTTTAAGCAGTAGCGAAACAACTGCATTACGGTTTTTTTCTTGTGCCAATTGCATTGCAGTTTCACCTTCAGGAGTCGTTATTATCGGATTAGCTTTATGAGCTAAAAGAATGCTCACCACCTCCTGGTGACCGTTGCGAGCTGCCCAGTGGAGAGCGGTAAAACCGTCAGTAGTTGCAGCATCGATATTAGTTCTTTCATCTTGGAGCAATGCGCATACCTCCCGAATAAGGTTATTACGCGCAGCGGTTGGCAAATCAGAAAGACGGGTCATGCTTGCAGATCTAACAAGGGGTGATGAACTTGCAGGCACGGCGGCTGGGGATTCCTCTAATTGAGGTTGTTCGCGCTTTTTCTCACTAGCCCCAGAAAGTACTGCGTTCATGGCTCTCATAGCCGCGAGAGGAGTTGCAGTGGAAATCGTCGCTATAAAGAGGTATTTTTTAAGTGACATATATTTCATGGCGTCCTTCGAAAGTATGAATTTTTGGGGTTTATACTCCATAAACTCGTCCAATGCGCTATTTCTTTTTCCCCAGCAATTGAGCGATCTCACTATATCCCAGTGACGTAGCTAAGAGCAGGGGTGTTTGCCCTTTGCCATCGGGAACCGATGGTGTAGTTTTTGCAAGTAGTTTTACTAAGGAAAGATTGTTAGCCTCCACCGCGTGATGGAGTACGGTTTTTCCTTGTTCGTCAGCTAGTTTTGGATCAGCCTTTTTCAGCAGCAACTTGGCCACTTTTAAACGCTCTTTAGCAACTTTCTTATCATCGACCACTTTTCTTTGCGCAGCCAAATGCAGCGGCGTTTCTCCATGCTTATTTTGTGCATTTACATCTGCTTCTGCCCTGAGGAGTGCTTCTACCAGTTTTGTCTGATTTCCTTCAGATGCGGCATAATGGAGAGCTGTACCTCCCTCGTCATCCTGAGCTGTAACATCAGCCTTAAAGGCGATGAGTATACGAGCTATGCTTTTTAAGCAACATTCTGCTGCGAGTAAAAGCGGAGTTTGCCCATACTCATCTCGTCGTTCTATTTCTTCTTTACCTATTCCAGCGTATTGAAGAATTACTTCAACGGTAGCTTCATGGTGCTCGGTCACTGCTTTGAGTAGTATTCCTTTTGCTTCTCTGAAATGTAGGAAAAAGTAAACCTCTGTAGAATCACTGCGATCGGCTCCTTGATCAACCAAAAATTGTTCCATAGTTGCGAGACGATTATCGTCGGACCTTCTGTTGATAGTACGGACATATTCAAGTAGACATTTTAAGCTGCCGGTACGGTCACCATACCATGCTTTTGCTTGAAGATCAGCGCCAGCTCTAATAAGAAGCTTAGCTAAAGCAACACGATTATTCCTTGCTGCCCAGTGTAGCGGATGCTTTAACTCAATATTTGCCCCAGAAGCTATGAGAAGCTCAGCAATTTCAGCATAGTCATTCTCGAGAGCTGCAAGAAGGGGAGTATCATCACTCGGACCACGCGCATCAATATGTGCACCGCGCCGTAGCAAGTCTTTAACAAGATCGATTCTTTTGGCACGTACGGCATTATGGAGCTCTGTATTACCGACCCGCGTTCTCACCTGTCCTATTTTGACCGCGTTATTTCTTATCACAGCCCGTATTTCTGATACCTCATAATAATTAACATAGTCCTGAGTGCGCTCATCAGGTTGACTTATTCGATTTTTATCTTTTCGCGCCCTGGCTAACTCGGCTGGACTAAGAACTTCCTTGTAATCAAAGTTTTCTCCCGCGAGAGCTCGCAGTTTTGAAAGCTCAGAGGACTCAGGCTGCAGCAGTTCGACGGAAGCGTCGGGTCCAATTTGATACTCCTGCTGATACTTAATCAGAAGTGAAACAATAGCATCATGTTTCTTTTCTTCTGCAAGCTGAACGGCAGTTTCGCCTTCAGGGGTTGTTAGGGTCGGATTAGCCCTGTAGGCTAAAAGAATGGCTACCACTTCCTGGTGACCGTTGCGAGCTGCCCAATGGAGAGCAGTGTAACCGTCGGCAGTTACGGCATCAATTTTAGTCCTTCTATCTTGAAGAAATGCGCATACCTCCCGAATGAGATTATTGCGCGCAGCGGTCGGCAAATCGGAAAGACGAGTCATGCTTGCTGATCTAACAAGGGGTGATGGACTTGCAGGAATGGATGCTGGAGATTCCTCATTGGGATTCCAGGATCGAGGTTGTGGGCTTTCCCTCTTCTGAACTGCTATGATTTTGCCTATCAAGCCTTTGTTCATAGCCTTAAGAGGCGGAGCCGCAAAAAAAATTGTCGCTATAAAGAGATATTTTTTACGTAACATATTTTTCATGGCGTCCTTCGAAAATATGAATTTTTGGGGTTTATACTGTATAAACTTGTCCAATGCGCTATTTGCGTTTCTCCAGCAATTGAGCGATCTCACTATATCCTCGTGATGTGGCTAAGAGCAGGGGTGTTTGCCCTTTATGATCAGGAATCGATGGTGTAGTTTTTGCAAGAAGTTTTACTAAGGGGAGATTGTTAGCCTCAACCGCGCGATGGAGTGCCGTTCTGCCTTCTTCATCTACTCGTTTTAGATCAGCCCGTTTTAGAAGCAATTTCGCCACTTTTAATCGTGCGTTAGCAACTTTCTTATCATCAGCTACTTGACTTCGCGCCACGATATGCAGCGCCGTTTCTCCATGTTTATTTTGTGCATTTACATTTGCTTCCGCCCTAATGAGCGCTTCAACGAGTTTTGTCTGATCCCCCTCAGATGCAGCATAATGGAGAGCCGTACCTCCCTCATCATCCTGAGCCGTAACATCAGCTTTAAAGGCGATGAGGGTATGTGCTATGTCTTCCAAGCAACACTCTGCTGCAAGAAGAAGCGGAGTTTGCCCATATTCATCGCGTCGTTCTATTTCTTCTTTACCTATCTCATCTTGTCGAAGCACCCTTTCAAGGGTATCGTTATTATGCTCGGTCACTGCCTGGAGTATTATTCCTTTTGCTTCATTGAAATGCATGTAAAAGCGTCTTGATTTTGATTTGCCACCAGTGGCACCTTGTTCCGTTAAAAATTGCTCCATTACAGGCCTTCTTCCACCTCGTTGCGCTACTTCAAGCGCGCATCTTCCAAAGCTGTCTTTTGTTTGAAGATCAGCGCCTCCTTTAATGAGAATCTTTGCTAAAGCCACACGGTCACGGGAAACAGCCCAACAAAGGGGTGTATAAGGGGCTTCTAGCTCAACATTTGCACCCAAGGTAACCAAGAGCTCTGTCATCTCTGAATAATCTTCTCCAATAGCAGACCAGAGAGGAGTCCTTCCGATTCGTTTCCGATCGCGCTCGCGTGCATCTATATGCGCGCCACGCAGAACAAGCTGCCTTGTCTTGTCAGTGTCATCTGCGCTCACCGCATAATGCAGCTGAGTGAGACCTTGAGCATCCGGTTGATTTATTCGATTTTTATCTTTTCGCGCCCTGGCTAACTCGGCTGGGCTGAGAACTTCCTTGAGTTCCCTCTGAAGGGTGACTTCTTTCGGCGGAAGTTCAACTGAGCCGTCAGATACTGTTTGGTACTCTGCCGGATGTTTAAGCAATAGGGTTTGTCCTTTATGGTCGGGAACCGAAGCGGTGTTTTTTGCAAGGAGTTTTACTAAGGGGTTATTGTGAGCCTCAACCGCTTGATGGAAAGCCGTTCTGCCTTGTTCATCTACTAGTTTTAGATTAGCTTTTTTTAGAAGCAATTTGGCTAGTCTTAATCGCTCTTTAGCAACTTCCTTATCATCGGCCACTTTTCTTTGTGCCGCCATATGCAGCGCCGTTTCTCCATGCTTATTTTGCGCGTTTACATTCGCTTCAGCCTTTATAAGCACATCTACGAGTTTTATTTGATTCCCCTCAGATGCAGCGTAATGGAGAGCCGTACCTCCTTCATCATCCTGAGCTGTAACATCAGCCTTAAATGCAATGAGCGTAAGAGCTATCTCTTCCAAGCAACATTCTGCTGCAAGTAAAAGCGGAGTCTGCCCATACTCATCGCGTCGTTCTATTTCCTCTTTGCCTATTCCATTGCATTGAAGCACCTTTTCAACGGTATCTTTATAATGCTCGGCCACCGCCTTAAGTACTATTCCCTTAGCTTCTTTGAAATGCATGAAAAAGGGTTTTGCTTTTGGCTTACCAAAAGAGGCTCCTTGGTCTGTTAAAAATTGCACCATAGCATGCCTTCTTTCCCCCATTTGCGCTAATGAAAGCGCGCAATGCCCACGCCCCCTGAAAAAGTACCCTTCTGTTTGAAGATCAGCGCCTCCTTCAATGAGAATCTTTGCCAAAGCCACGCGGTCAAGGTAGGCGGCCCAGCAGAGTGGAGTAAAATAGCACTTTAACTCGACATTTGCCCCCAAGGCAAGCAGGAGCTCTGTCACCTCTGAATTATCTTCATAAAGAGCAGTAAAGAGAGGAGTCTTATTAATAAAAAAACCATAACGACGAGTAGTCTTATCATCAACCTTAACCTTAACCTCTACCTTGCGCGCATCAATATGGGCACCGCGCTGAACCAGCTTCCTTATCTTGTCAGTATCATTTTCTGTCACAGCAGAATGTAGCTGAGTGAGACCATGCGCATTAGGTTGATTTATCCGATTTTTATCTTTTCGCGCCCTGGCTAACACGGCTGGGCTGAGAACTTCCTTGTAATCAAAGTTTCCCCCCTGAACGGCTTGCAGCTTTGAAAGCTCAGAGGGCTTAGCTGGCAGCAGTTCGACTGAAGCGACCGCTGCATTTTGATACCCCTGCTGATAATTAAGCAAAAGTGAAACAATGGCACCATGCTTTTTTTCTTCTGCAAACTGAGCGGCAGTTTCACCTTCTGGGGTAGTTACAGTCGGATTAGCTTTATGGGCTAAAAGAATGGCCACCACCTCCAAGTGACCATTGCGTGCAGCCCAATGAAGAGCTGTATACCCTTCAGGCCCAGGTTTGTTGACGTCAGATCCGGGAGTTTTTAGTAATTGAAGAAGTTCCGGAATGAGATTTTTGCGTGCCGCTGTCGACAGTTCAAGTGTTTCTTGCATAGCGTGGATATGGACTGTGGTGAGTACCGTCAGTACTAAGCACGCTCTCCTGTATGAAAATTTTCTCATGTGTATCATTTTTTATCCCTTCAACAGATACTTCTGTTTGTATGAGTGAAAATACCAGTTCTTATTTCTTTTTCTCCAACAGTTTTGCTATATCAGCGATCTTTAAAGAGTTAGCCAAAAGCAGGGGTGTTTGTCCTTTATGATCGGGAACTGATGGGGTGTTTTTTGCAAGGAGTTTTACTAAGGAGTAGTTGTCAGCCTCAACCGCGTGATGGAGTGAGGTTCTGCCTTGTTCATCTACTAGTCTTAGATCAGCTTTTTTTAGAAGCAATTTGGCAACTTTTAAACGCTCTTTAGCAACTTTCGCATCTTCATCATAATCGACCACTTTCCTTTGCGCAGCTACATGAAGCGGCGTTTCTCCACGCTTGTTTTGTACATTCACATCAGCTTGCGCCTTGAGGAGTGCTTCTACCAGTTTTGCCTGATTTCCTTCAGATACGGCATAATGGAGAGCTGTACCTCCCTCATTATCCTGAGCTGTGACATCAGCCTTAAAGGCAATAAGCGTAAGCGCTATCTCTTCCAAACAACATTCTGCTGCAAGGAGAAGCGGGGTTTGCCCATACCTATCTCGTCGTTCTATTTCCTCTTTGCCTATGCCATCGCATTGAAGTACCTTTTCAACGGTACGTTTATGATGCCCGGCCACGGCTTTGAGTACTATTCCTTCAGCTTCTTTGAAATGCATGAAAAAGGATTTCACTTTTGGCTTGCCAAAAGTAGCTCCTTGTTCTGTTAAAAATTGCATCATAACCTGACTTTGCTGCTGTCGCGCTAATGAAAGCGCACAGTACGCAAGCCCCGTAGGCGCAACGTACCCTTCGGTTTGAAGATCAGCGCCTCCTTTAATGAGAATCTTCGCCAAAGCCACGCGTTCGCGGTACACGGCCCAGCATAGTGGCGTTAATACGTCCTTTAGTTCGACATTTGCCCCCAGGGTAAGTAGAAGCTCCATCATCTCTGAATTATCTTCATAAAGAGCACTATGTAGAGGAGCCTTAAATGATTCGCCAAAAAGAGAAGCAAGGAAAGGAGTCTTAGTGCCAACCTTCACCACACGTGCATCAATATGGGCACCGCGCAGAACTAGCTGCCTTGTCTTGTCAGCGTCATTTGCGGTCACTGCATAATGCAGCTGAGTGAGACCATGAGCATCAGGTTGATTTATCCGATTTTTATCTTTTCGCGCCCTGGCTAACTCGGCTGGGCTGAGAACTTCCTTGTAATCAAAATTTCCCCCCTGAACGGCTGGCAGCTTTGAAAGCTCAGAGGGCTCGGCTGGAAGCTTTTCGACGAAAGCGGCCGGTCCATTTTGATACTCCCCCTGATATTTAAGCAGTAGAGATACAATGGCATTATGCTTTTTTTCTTCTGCAAACTGAGCAGCAGTTTCGCCTTCAGGCGTGGTTATGTTCGGATTAGCTTTATGGGCTAAAAGAATGGCCACCACTTCCAAGTGACCATTGCGTGCAGCCCAATGAAGAGCAGTAAAACCTTCAGGCCCAGGTTTGTTGACGTCAGATCCGGGAGTTTTTAGTAATTGAAGAAGTTCCGGAATGAGATTTTTGCGTGCTGCTGTCGAAAGCTCAAGTGTTTCTTGCATAGCGTGGATGTGGACTGTGGTGAGCACCATAAGCACTAAGCATGCTCTCATATATGAAAATTTTCTCATGTGTATCATTTTTTATCCTTTCAACAGAAACTTCTGTTTGTATAAGTGAAAATACCGGTTCTTACTTCTTTTTCCCCAGCAATTTAGCGATCTTACTATGTCCCAGTGATGTAGCTAAAAGCAGCGGTGTTTGCCCGTTGCCATCGGGAACTGATGGCGTGTTTTTTACAAGAAGTTTTACTAAGGGAAGATTGTTAGCTTCCACTGCGTAATGGAGTGCCGTTCTTCCTTGTTCATCTACTAGGCTTAGATCTGCTTTTGCTATGAGCAATTCAGCAATTCTTAATCGCTCTTTAGCAACTTTCTTATCATCGACTACTTTTTTTTGCGCCCACAGATGAAGCGCAGTTTCTCCGTGCTTATTTCGCGCATTTACATCTGCTTCTACCTCGATGAGCGCATCTATCAGCTTTGTCTGATTCCCTTCAGATGCAGCATAATGCAAAGCTGTACCTCCCTCATCATCCTGAGCTGCAACGTCCGCTTTAAAGGCAATGAGTGTGCGCGCCACGCCGTCTAAGCAACATTCGGCTGCGAGTAAAAGCGGAGTTTGCCCATACTCATCTCTTAGTTCTATTTCTTCCTTAGCTGTGCCAGCATACTGAAGTACCTTTTTAACGGTATCTTTATGATGCTCCATCACCGCTTTACGTACTATTCCTTGACCATGTTCAAAATGAGAACAAACATAAACTTTTTTGGGAGCGCTATAATCGGCTCCTTGATCAACCAAAAACTGTTCCATGGTTCCAAGGCCATTTTTATTACGCCTATTGTAACCGCTGACATATTCGAGCGGGCATTCATCACGCCCACCGAAGGTAATTGCTCTTGCTTGAAGATCTGCGCCGCATCTAAGAAGAACTTTTGCTAGGGCTATACGATTATGCTTTACTGTCCAATGCAGTGGATGGCTTGCCTCAATGTTTGCTCCAGAGGCTATGAGAAGCTCTACTAATTCGACACTATCCTGACTGAGAGCCACAATAAGAGGAGTTTGATCCTTAAAATCGCGCGCATCTATATGTGCTCGGCGCTGCAACAAATCTCGAACAAGATCTGCTCTTTGGGCTTGTACCGCTTTATGGAGTTCTGTAGCACCGTGGGCATCTCTTAGGTTGATGTGATTTTTATCCTTTCTTGCCCTGGCTAATTCGGCTGGACTGAGAACATCCTTGTAATCAAAGTTTCCCCCTGCTAGGGCTTGCAGCATTGAAAGCGCAGAGGGCTCAGCCGACAGCAGTTCGACGGAAGCTTCGGGTCCAATTTGATACTCCTGCTGATATTTAATCAAAAGTGAAACAATAGCATCATGCTTTTTTTCTTCGGCAAGCTGAACGGCAGTTTCGCCTTCCGGAGTGGTTATGGTTGGATTAGCTTTATGAGCTAAAAGTATGGCCACCACCTCCTGGTGACCGTTGCGAGCTGCCCAATGGAGAGCAGTATAACCGTCGGGAGTTACACCATCAATTTTAGTCCTTCTGTCTTGAAGAAGTATGCATACCTCTCGAATGAGATTATTGCGCGCAGCAGTCGGTAAATCGGAAAGACGGGTCATGCTTGTCGATCTAACGAGGGGTGTTGAACTTGCAGTAACGGCGGCTGGAGATTGCTCAATTTGAGCTTTAGGTCGTACGTCTTTTGGGATAAATAACGATCTCACCGCTTTCATAGCTATGAGAGGCTGAGCTGACAAAAAAATCATCGCTATGAAGAGGTATATTTTAATTAACATATATTTCATGTCATCTTTCGAAAGTATGGTTGTTTTGGGGTTTATACTCTATAAACTTGTCCAATTCGCTATTTCTTTTTCCCCAGCAGTTTGGCGAGATCATGATACCCTCGTGATGTAGCTAAAAGCAGGGGTGTTTGCCCTTGATGATCAGGAACCGATGGTGTAGTTTTTGCAAGGAGTTTTACTAAGGGGAAATTGTTAGCTTCCACTGCGTGATGGAGCGCTGTTTTGCCTTGCTCATCTACTAGTTGATCAGCCTTTTTTAGAAGCAACTTGGCCACTTTTAAACGCTCTTTAGCAACTTTCTTATCATCGACCACTTTTCTTTGTGCCGACATATGAAGCGCCGTTTCTCCATGCGTATTTTGTGCATTTACATTCGCTTCAGCCTTGATAAGCGCCTCAATGAGCCTTGTCTGGTTCCCCTCCGACGCGGCATAATGGAGAGCGGTACCTCCCTCGTCATCCTGAGCCGTAACATTAGCTTTAAAGGTGATGAGCATCAACGCTATGCCTTCCATGCAACATTCTGCTGCAAGGAGAAGCGGAGTTTGCCCATATTCATCTCGCCTTTCTATTTCTTCTTTATCTGTTCCATCGTACTGAAGTACCTGTTCAACGGTAGCTTTATGATGTTCGGTCACCGCCTTAAGTACTATTCCTTTTGCCTCTTTGAAATGCAGGAAAACGTGAACTTTTGTGGGATTACTGCAATCGGCCCCTTGATCAACCAAAAATTGTTCCATAGCTGCAAGACGATTATCCTGCCCCCCTCTGTTGGCAGAACGGACAAGTTCAAGTACGCATTGTAACCTACCTCCATACGATGCTTTTGCTTGCAAATCGGCTCCGGCTCTAATAAGAATCTTTACTGAAGCAATACGATTTCGCACTGCCGCCCAATGTAGGGGATGGCTTAATTCAATATTTGCTCCATAAGCAATGAGAAGCTCCACCAATTCTACACAGTCCACTTCGAGTGCGGCACGAAGGGGGGTTTGATCAAGCTTACCGCGCGCATCTATATGTGCTCCGCGCTGCAACAAATCTCGAACAACATCTGTTCTTTGGGCTCGTATCGCTTTATGCAGTTGTGTATCACCTTTTCGCTTGCTTTGGTTGATGAGATTTTTATCCTTTCTTGCACGAGCTTGATCGCCATTTTTTATTTCCCGCTTAAGAGTGACTTTTACTGGCTGTGGTTCAATATCAAAATAGCCCTCTTCTAAGATTAAGGCAGCAGGTATTGATTGATTCTGTTGATGATGCTTAAGAAGAATCGAAACAATTGCATTATGGCTTTTTTCTTGTGCCAATTGCATGGCAGTTTTACCTTGTGGGGTCGTGATCGTCGGATCAGCATTATAAGCTAAAAGAATGGCCACCACTTCCAAGTGACCATTGCGTGCAGCCCAATGAAGAGCAGTAAAACCTTCAGGCCCAGGTTTGTTGACGTCAGATCCGGGAGTTTTTAGTAATTGAAGAAGTTCCGGAATGAGATTTTTGCGTGCTGCTGTCGAAAGCTCAAGTGTTTCTTGCATAGCGTGGATGTGGACTGTGGTGAGCACCATAAGCACTAAGCATGCTCTCATATATGAAAATTTTCTCATGTGTATCATTTTTTATCCTTTCAACAGAAACTTCTGTTTGTATAAGTGAAAATACCGGTTCTTACTTCTTTTTCCCCAGCAATTTAGCGATCTTACTATGTCCCAGTGATGTAGCTAAAAGCAGCGGTGTTTGCCCGTTGCCATCGGGAACTGATGGCGTGTTTTTTACAAGAAGTTTTACTAAGGGAAGATTGTTAGCTTCCACTGCGTAATGGAGTGCCGTTCTTCCTTGTTCATCTACTAGGCTTAGATCTGCTTTTGCTATGAGCAATTCAGCAATTCTTAATCGCTCTTTAGCAACTTTCTTATCATCGACTACTTTTTTTTGCGCCCACAGATGAAGCGCAGTTTCTCCGTGCTTATTTCGCGCATTTACATCTGCTTCTACCTCGATGAGCGCATCTATCAGCTTTGTCTGATTCCCTTCAGATGCAGCATAATGCAAAGCTGTACCTCCCTCATCATCCTGAGCTGCAACGTCCGCTTTAAAGGCAATGAGTGTGCGCGCCACGCCGTCTAAGCAACATTCGGCTGCGAGTAAAAGCGGAGTTTGCCCATACTCATCTCTTAGTTCTATTTCTTCCTTAGCTGTGCCAGCATACTGAAGTACCTTTTTAACGGTATCTTTATGATGCTCCATCACCGCTTTACGTACTATTCCTTGACCATGTTCAAAATGAGAACAAACATAAACTTTTTTGGGAGCGCTATAATCGGCTCCTTGATCAACCAAAAACTGTTCCATGGTTCCAAGGCCATTTTTATTACGCCTATTGTAACCGCTGACATATTCGAGCGGGCATTCATCACGCCCACCGAAGGTAATTGCTCTTGCTTGAAGATCTGCGCCGCATCTAAGAAGAACTTTTGCTAGGGCTATACGATTATGCTTTACTGTCCAATGCAGTGGATGGCTTGCCTCAATGTTTGCTCCAGAGGCTATGAGAAGCTCTACTAATTCGACACTATCCTGACTGAGAGCCACAATAAGAGGAGTTTGATCCTTAAAATCGCGCGCATCTATATGTGCTCGGCGCTGCAACAAATCTCGAACAAGATCTGCTCTTTGGGCTTGTACCGCTTTATGGAGTTCTGTAGCACCGTGGGCATCTCTTAGGTTGATGTGATTTTTATCCTTTCTTGCCCTGGCTAATTCGGCTGGACTGAGAACATCCTTGTAATCAAAGTTTCCCCCTGCTAGGGCTTGCAGCATTGAAAGCGCAGAGGGCTCAGCCGACAGCAGTTCGACGGAAGCTTCGGGTCCAATTTGATACTCCTGCTGATATTTAATCAAAAGTGAAACAATAGCATCATGCTTTTTTTCTTCGGCAAGCTGAACGGCAGTTTCGCCTTCCGGAGTGGTTATGGTTGGATTAGCTTTATGAGCTAAAAGTATGGCCACCACCTCCTGGTGACCGTTGCGAGCTGCCCAATGGAGAGCAGTATAACCGTCGGGAGTTACACCATCAATTTTAGTCCTTCTGTCTTGAAGAAGTATGCATACCTCTCGAATGAGATTATTGCGCGCAGCAGTCGGTAAATCGGAAAGACGGGTCATGCTTGTCGATCTAACGAGGGGTGTTGAACTTGCAGTAACGGCGGCTGGAGATTGCTCAATTTGAGCTTTAGGTCGTACGTCTTTTGGGATAAATAACGATCTCACCGCTTTCATAGCTATGAGAGGCTGAGCTGACAAAAAAATCATCGCTATGAAGAGGTATATTTTAATTAACATATATTTCATGTCATCTTTCGAAAGTATGGTTGTTTTGGGGTTTATACTCTATAAACTTGTCCAATTCGCTATTTCTTTTTCCCCAGCAGTTTGGCGAGATCATGATACCCTCGTGATGTAGCTAAAAGCAGGGGTGTTTGCCCTTGATGATCAGGAACCGATGGTGTAGTTTTTGCAAGGAGTTTTACTAAGGGGAAATTGTTAGCTTCCACTGCGTGATGGAGCGCTGTTTTGCCTTGCTCATCTACTAGTTGATCAGCCTTTTTTAGAAGCAACTTGGCCACTTTTAAACGCTCTTTAGCAACTTTCTTATCATCGACCACTTTTCTTTGTGCCGACATATGAAGCGCCGTTTCTCCATGCGTATTTTGTGCATTTACATTCGCTTCAGCCTTGATAAGCGCCTCAATGAGCCTTGTCTGGTTCCCCTCCGACGCGGCATAATGGAGAGCGGTACCTCCCTCGTCATCCTGAGCCGTAACATTAGCTTTAAAGGTGATGAGCATCAACGCTATGCCTTCCATGCAACATTCTGCTGCAAGGAGAAGCGGAGTTTGCCCATATTCATCTCGCCTTTCTATTTCTTCTTTATCTGTTCCATCGTACTGAAGTACCTGTTCAACGGTAGCTTTATGATGTTCGGTCACCGCCTTAAGTACTATTCCTTTTGCCTCTTTGAAATGCAGGAAAACGTGAACTTTTGTGGGATTACTGCAATCGGCCCCTTGATCAACCAAAAATTGTTCCATAGCTGCAAGACGATTATCCTGCCCCCCTCTGTTGGCAGAACGGACAAGTTCAAGTACGCATTGTAACCTACCTCCATACGATGCTTTTGCTTGCAAATCGGCTCCGGCTCTAATAAGAATCTTTACTGAAGCAATACGATTTCGCACTGCCGCCCAATGTAGGGGATGGCTTAATTCAATATTTGCTCCATAAGCAATGAGAAGCTCCACCAATTCTACACAGTCCACTTCGAGTGCGGCACGAAGGGGGGTTTGATCAAGCTTACCGCGCGCATCTATATGTGCTCCGCGCTGCAACAAATCTCGAACAACATCTGTTCTTTGGGCTCGTATCGCTTTATGCAGTTGTGTATCACCTTTTCGCTTGCTTTGGTTGATGAGATTTTTATCCTTTCTTGCACGAGCTTGATCGCCATTTTTTATTTCCCGCTTAAGAGTGACTTTTACTGGCTGTGGTTCAATATCAAAATAGCCCTCTTCTAAGATTAAGGCAGCAGGTATTGATTGATTCTGTTGATGATGCTTAAGAAGAATCGAAACAATTGCATTATGGCTTTTTTCTTGTGCCAATTGCATGGCAGTTTTACCTTGTGGGGTCGTGATCGTCGGATCAGCATTATAAGCTAAAAGAATGGCCACCACTTCCTGATGCCCATTGCGGGCTGCCCAATGAAGAGCAGTATAACCATCAGAAGTTGTAACATCGATTTTAGTTTTTCCGTCTTGAAGAAATTCGCATACTTGCCGAAGAAGGTTGTTACGCGCAGCGGTTGGCCAATCGGAAAGGCGGGTCATGCTTGTCGATCTAACGAGGGGTGATGGCGCTATAGTGGCTGGGGCATCGTGAGGAGGAGATATAGCTGGTTGATTTGTATAAGCTGTTGACGACGTTTTCTTTTTTGCGAACATGCCCATAATGGGTGTATGGAACAAAATGAATGCAGTAGCAAACGTCCATTTTTGAAGGGCAGAAGTTTTCATAGTATCTTTCGATTATGAAATGGAGGAAAGCCACTTCAACAAATTTAGTCGCAACTGTTCTCTTGAGTCTTGGCCCCCTTTTATTTTTTGGGCGATTGGTTTTGAATAGCCATAAAAGTATATATCTTTCAAAAATTAAGACCAGTAAGAATTAGAAAATATCGTATCACTTACGATTCTTATCAGAAAGAACGACAGAACTATACATAGTAATTGAACGGCCTTAGGGGACAATCGCGTGTTCCAAATAGAGAAAAAATGGCCAAGGGGTAGTTTCTAAGGATTAAGATCTTGAGTTCATAATTTGGCCACTCGTCCCACATCTTTGACTGTGCCGGCAAGAACAAGCACGTCGTTTGGTGCAACAAGATCATTTTCCTCGAATGGCACAAGCTCTTCTCCGACGCGTTTGCCAAGACAAGTAACATTATAATGGGCAGGGAAATCTAAAGCAGGTAAGGTTTTTTGGGTGAACTTTTCAGGAGCTTCAATGGCCGCAATACAATAGTCTTGAGATAGGCGAAAGAGAACCTTAAAAGGAAGGCTCAGCGCATCGGCGAGCCGCCTACCCGATTCTCGCTCAGGCAAAACGACCTCGTCAGCCCCGATAAGCTGTAGTATTTCGCGATGAATTTCACTGATTGAACGAGTGACAACGTTTTTTACGTTTAGGCGATGTTTTAAAAGGGCAGTTACCAGGATTGATTGAGCGAAGTTTTCACCCATGGCAACGATAACGGTATCCATATCCTCTGCTCCAATGCTGCGCAGCGCCTCCTCGTCGGTAACGCGCATACAGATGGCTTGTGAAACTTTATCTCGCACTGATGCGATGATCGATTCATTACTATCAACGGCTAGCACTTCCATGCCATTATCAGCAAGTGTTGTTGCTACATTGTAGCCAAAGCGGCCGACGCCAATTACACAAAATTTCATTTTTTTCTCCGTTATAAGCTTGATAACTTCTTAATCTACCAGTTCGTCGTTTGAGTGTAAAGCGAACTTCGTGGCCTTCAGGTCTTTCGCTAGAAGCTTCGGCGATGTGCTTGCTGGTGGTTTCTTGACGCCCGTATTCGCTAAAACTTCGCTCGGCAGGCTCATCCCTTCGGCATAGTGGCCTCGGGATCACTCCAGCCGTCGCCTTACGGCTATGGTGGACAGGTCGGGATGAGGGGGGCTATGACGGACCGATCTCAGTCTTCGCCAAGCCTTCCGACTTCGCCAGGGCTACGACGGACACGGCCGATGGGCAAGCTGGGGAGCAGCCCTCCTGCGCTAAAACTCCCCCGGGGGATTCGGTGGTGGCTAGGACATTAACGATTTCCAACGGTTCTGGAGAGCTGCAGGAAGCTTCTTGAAAATTCCATGTGCTTTATCACTGCTTGCAAGGCTCTTATCCCCGTTTAAGAGTCTGAGAATAAGTAAAGCTTCAAGTGGGCCTGGAAAAAGCTGCCACCAAATGAGTTGATGTGAGCCAGATAGGGCTTGATTACCATCAGGGCTAAAAGCGAGACATTTTATCGGGTAATTGCTGCCGCGAGTTTTTTCGGTGATCGTTCCCTCAGTCTCTAGTAACATCATGTCGCAAGGAATGTTTTTCTGATACGTGATTTCCCGATCGGGCCGCTGCCAAGTGAGAACTTGTTTTGTTGGGAATTCCTGATCTATATTCCAAAACTTAAGTTCCGTTGTTGCAGAAAGAGCATTACGGCCGTCTGGGCTAAATGCTACTGCGTGTGTTTGCACATTTTTCTCAATTACCTTCGACGTTAAGCTCTGGTGCGCGAGATGCAGGAGTCTCAATCCAGAGAATGATCCGACCAAGGCATGCGTTCTTTGTGGGTGTATAGCGGCACAATTGATAAAAACGTCCTTTTCGTCAATAAAACTGGAGGTAATCTGTTGACCAGTAATATCCCAGCGAATTATTCTGCCGTCTTTATCTCCAGAGAGGGCAAATGTTCCGCATGAGCCAAAAGAGATGCTTGCGACCGAGGCGGAATGTTGAGCGCTCCCATGGAGTATGAGGGAAGTAATGGGGCGCTGTGAAAGATCCCAGAGCCTGAGGGTTTTGTCGCTAGACCCGGAAAGAAGGAATTTTCCATCAGGACTCATAGCTAATGCATGTACACGGCCAGTATGTCCCCTTAGAGAAAGGGCAGCTATGGGGTTAGTGAGATCCCAGAAAAGGATCGTGCCATCGGAAGAACCAGAAAAGAGCTTTTTCCCGCTGGGGGAGAAGGTCAACGCTTCAACCGAACTGGTATGGAGTGTGAGTCTCTGAGCGATGGTTCCCCCTTGCTTGAGATTCCAGAGTATAACATTACAGTCTGCTCCACCAGATGCTGCAAAATTGCCTTCTGGGCTGAAAGCTACAGTATTGATAAGACCGCCATTGGTGTCCCTATGTCCCTCAAGTTTTTGGTGAAATGCTCCGCAAAGGGTCGAAAGGTGCTCTTGGTATGCAGCCTTAATACCTTCTGTTGCTGCTGTTTTTAAAACATCCGTCATATTTTCATAGTGCGAAATTGCTTTGTCAAAGGGAAAATTAATTAATTGTGCAAGAGAAGATTCAGCTTCTTGTTTCTGCATGAGTGTTTCCATGCTGATGAGCATGTTGGTTGCGGCTATGCAAAGAAGAAGTAGAAATTTTTTCATTGAAATGTTCCTCACATATTTGATGAATCGGTTTGTTAATTCTCATTCTTAGGGTAACAAGCTCTGGGAAAGTTTCAAGCAACCAGGACCCTTTTGACAGAAGCAGCCATCCATGTTAAAGTTCTAATAGAAAATAAGAATAATAATTGATATAGGAATTTACTATGAAAAGGTTTAAACTGCGTGCGCTTTTTGCATGCCTTTCGATTGCAGCTTTGCATGAAAGCGTTCAGGCATATCCAACAGGACTTACTCAATTATACGATGATCCATCGGACACGTGGGTTGACATAATCTGGGATACGCACATTGCAAAAGTTCAAAACTGCTGCTTTGCGAGTGATCGGCTATCGTACGAGCAGACTAAGCAGAAAATGTGGCCAGGGGAACAGAGAGTCCTTCAGGCATTTGAAGTGCTCAATAGAACCAGTCCGTGCCCGATCGATCTTGCTTGGGAATCTTCGCCTAAACGGCCGGTGTATCCTGTCAATAAATTAATCAGCTGTGACAGGTTTTTAGAAAGGCGCTTTGATCGTCTGGTGTTTAAGCACAGTGATACCTGGCGTCATGACTTTGCAAATCTATTTTTTAGATACGGAGCTATCCATTATGGTTCTACCATTCACAATCCTCTGCCGATTCATCAGAGTGTGTATAATCGGATATCCGTGAATGCGGGAAATCCCGCCTTAAAGGCATTTCAATCATATGCAGCAGGCGTAAGCAAAGATGTTAAAGACTATTTTATGCGCTATTATAACAACGGGGTTCGCTGTGATGGCGAGCTTTCGCCGTTTTGGAAGCAATATTTTTATCTCAATGATACCTGGCATGCGATGGCCGACGCTGAGATGATCTCTACCATTCTTGGATCAGATAAACGGCGGGTTATTCTCTGTGCGGGTGGAGCGCATTGTAGCAATATTCGTAAATATTTGCTTCGACGGGGCTTTCGTGAGATCTATCATTATGAAGAGAGCAGCTGCTACTATTATAAAGATGAGTGGGTGGATGGGTATGTGTCAAGCCCGATGCCTATTGATAAATTAAATCCGCTCTTTAACATTCATACACCACGGTCGAATAGACAGGCGCCTACGCAGCCTCAACAGTTTTATAAAGAGAATGTGCGTCCGCAACCGACACAGCGGCGGCCAACACCAGCGCCACAGCCGCAGTCTAAACCACAACCACAACCAAGTTCGCGACCACAGCCACGTGCTCAAAAAGAAAACACACGGCCTACTCCGCAGGCGAAACCGGCACCTCAGCCGGCACGGCAGCCGCAGGCACAGCAAAAACCAGCTCCTCAGCCACAGCCACAATCACGACGCTCAGATGCAAAACCGACGCCAAAGGCACAACCGACACCAAAGGCACAATTTGGACGTTCAGAGTCACAAGCGAAACCGACAGCTGGTCAATGGGCTACAGAAGCGGTCAAGACATTCCGCTGGCGACAATCTTTAAAGGATCTGATCGGAATGGTTTGCGAAAGTCGTTTCTCCTTGAGCGATAAGCAGTATATCAAATTGCTGGTTGCCCATGTGGATAATTCACACGCGCTCTATAAGCTTCTTGATGCAAAGCCGTTTGTGAAGTATCTCAATGGCGGGCTGCGAGCTGAATTAGCTAATATTACGCTCATGGCGGAAAAAGAATATTTAATTCAACTCGTCGGTACGCTCTTGAATAGTGAAACGGTAA
This sequence comes from uncultured bacterium, assembly GCA_963695365.1. Classification (GTDB taxonomy): domain Bacteria; phylum Babelota; class Babeliae; order Babelales; family Babelaceae; genus PRDV01. Next base: position 1,460,369 of record OY968766.1, on the reverse strand, counting down.
CTAATAAGCTCATGATGAATCCTCTTCATGTTAATCAGCTGTTGGCTGATCCGTCATTCTTGCTGATAAATGATACATATGCTCGTGCACTTTCGCACCAAGAAAAAGGCGTTTTTATGGCGTATTTGGATTTCTGGTATGCGAAACGGCGGGGTATAAGAGAGTTTATTAAAGGTGGAATAAGCTAAACTAAAACTAATTTTGTGTTTTTTAATGCTTTGGCCTACGGCCGCTTGAGCGGCGGTAATCGGGGCTGGCGCCCCCGGTGCGCCTATGTTGGATTGCTAGATAGCAACCATCGCTCATCCCAGCTTGCTCGTCGAAGTCTTGGCGAAGACTGGGACCTGTCCTGCCATAGCCCCTCCGCTCATCCACGCCGTCGCAATTGCATTGCTATGGCGGTGCAGGCCGAATGATTGCCTGCCGCGCCGAAGCTTTTAGCGAAGGCGGGTATCGAGGGATGGCTTGAGTAATCCGCGAGGCCAGTATGACCTGCAGATTGGCCTGCCCGACGAAGCTTCAGCGAAGACGAGAGTCGAGGGTTTAGCCCATCATAATGCGCTCTTCAGGGTACTGGTATTCCACACGCTCCCGGTACATGCTCAAAGCAAGCAGAAGCGTCAAACTGCCAACACGGCCGGCACACATATTACAGATGACGAGCAGTTTTCCGGGGATGGAAAGCATAGGTGTGATTTCGGTAGCAAGTCCAAGATTAGTAAATGATGATACTGCTTCAAAAAAGACCGAGATGAAATCGCTGTGATGCTCAAAAAGAGCAAGCAGGAAAGTGCTGATAATAATCCAAGAGAAGCTGAGTGTAAGAACAGCAACCGCTTTAAAGATCTGATCTTGCGGTATGCGACGTCCTTTAATCTCCACCGTCATGCGTCCCTTAATAACGGCTCGTATTGTCGCGAGAAAGAGGGCGAAGGTGGTTACCTTAATTCCTGAGCCTGTTGAAACAGGTGATGACCCAATAAAGCTATACATGATAATCATAAATACGGTCGCGGTTTGCATCGACGATAGTTCGATGGTTGTAAGCCCTGTACTGCGATAGGCAATTGCGTTAAAGAGCATATTGCTGCCTGTGAGCCACCACGGTCCATGAGGGAAATGGGTTGCTCCTTCCAGAAGGAGAAGAAGAGCTGTTGCTCCGCCGATAAGCAGAATGGTCATCGTGCCAATTACTCGAGTGGTAAGAGAAAACTGAAATCGTCGGTGCTGCCATTTTGCCCGAAGATAGTCGATGAGTTCACGAAAGGTTACAAAGCCAATGCCACCGGCCAAAATGAGCAAAGCAGTGACAGCAAGCATCGGAATATTAGTCTGAAATGGTACGAGGCTATGCTGCCCAAATGTACTTAATCCTGCATTGCAAAATGACGAAATGCTGTGAAAAATTGCATGAAAGATTGCTTCATGGGTTGGATAGTGACGATAAATTAACGCGTAAATCGCAACTGCGCCCAGGGCTTCGACAAGCAATGTTACTTTTATGATAAAGAATAAAATTGAGCGGGGATTTTTAAGCGTAGAGAGCTCAAGAATCTGACTGAGCATGTAGTGAGTTGAGATACCTAAATTAACAAAGAGGGCAACCAAAAAGAGCCAGAGTGTAATGAGCCCGATGCCGCCGATTTGAATAAGACCAAGAATGATGCATTTGCCAAACAGCGTGAATGAATCAAACGGAATTGTTAGTACTCCCGTAACGCAGGTGGCTGATGTTGCAGTAAAGAGGCAATCTATGAATGAAATGGGATGGTGCTGAGCAGCCGGAAGCATGAGAAGGCCTGCGCCAGAGAGAATCGTGACGATAATCGAAAAGAGTACTGTTCGGCCGGGTGATTGGGCCAGGAATTTTTGTAATTTCATATGTTTCTTACTATGGGGTGCTATGAGCAGTTATCTTAGATTACACTAATGGATATGAAAAAGTCTAGTGTTAAGATGACCAGTTAAAAAAGCTTCTTAATTGCGCTATCAGATCCGGCACAATCTCCTCATAGGGCGGGAGCGGGCAGACAATTTCACGCAGCCATTCATTCCAATCGATCTGTACTTTCTCAAGTAAGAGATCGTCAAAAAAGTCATCGCTACTGGTGAATAGGTGGGTATGCGTTGATTTTCGCTGCAGCACATCTCTGATTACTGCTTCATCAAGTACATGCCTATAGGCTCCCAAAAGCCGCCAGAGATCATAGTAGTCACGTACACGAGAGCGACACCATGCCTTTTCATGCACTTTAATTGTGTTTTCATACATAGCAAGTAGCTTTTCGGCAAAAATCTCATTCAGTGAAAATGTCAGTATGTTTGCATGACATTCTTCAGGATGGTAATCATGAATAACTTTGCGTGGAGATGGTGGAATAATAACACGCTGATTGCGGGTAATTTCTAATAGTACCCGCACATAGGGATACCCCTGCCACGGAAGCTGAGCGCGAATGACAAATGCTTCTTGTTCAAAAGGGTGAGGATTTTTTTCTCGATAGCGCTCACAGGTAATAACCGGATCGGGTATGCGATCACTTAAGGCATTTTGGGCGATTGAGCAGGCATGCAAAACTGCTGCTTCTAGGTCGCTCCCTTTGGGCGCGCCTTCAAGCGCTGTAAAATCGAGATCTTGAGAAAATCGATAATCACCAAAGTACATTTTTTTGAGTGCTGTCCCACCTTTAAAGGCGAGTGTCGTTTGCAGTTCAGGTGTATAAGCAATGCCGTAGAGCACCCAAGAGAGTATGTAGTCCTGTTCAATGACACGCCAGGCTAAGCCCCTATTGAGAGATTTTTGCTTAAAAATTGCGCGTAACTCCATGACCGTGCCCCTGGTTCATGTGATTGTGCTTACTACCCTAGTTTTGGCCTTCGGCCGCTTAAGCATCGCTCATCCCGACCTGTCCCCCATAGCTCCTCCCGCTCATCCCGAGTGATCCCGAGGCCAATGTGCCGACGGGATTGTATCGAGGGACGGCTGGAGTGATCTGCGAGGCCATTTGCCGAGCAGATTGTATCGAGGGATTTTTCAGGCATTTTCAATAATCTTCCAGCGCTTATTGCGCTTTCCAATTGCTTTCCCCGATGGATCAAGCTTAACATAACTTTTAATTGAATTTTCTAGCTTTCCTAATAATTCCCCTTCATAGCCAGTATGTTCAAGAACCCACCCTAATCGTTGCGAAACGGTCTTACCAAGCCTCAATGCATAATCGATAATTTTTTCGATCGAGAATGTACGTATAGTAAAAGCATGGATGACCTCGCGCATCCCACCGCAATACTGTGGCCGTGTGAGCCCATCGAGCAACGTTCGTTCAAGATCGGTGACCGGTATTTTTACCTCACCTCGCCACCTGTTCTCGATACCAAAGAAGTGATGCTCTTTTACATAGAGGTATTTAAACTGTGTACCGAGATAGGTGAATATCTTATTTTTTGAAAGAGGCGGACGAATCGCATTTGTTGGTGCCGTTACAAACACTCTCAGCGGTATCTGATCGGTAAGCTCATGGATATGAAATGCAGTAAAGTGACTGAGCGCGCTGGGGGTTGCCAACTGTGTTGCTATCTCATAATCATGGATAGGTTCATGCTCAAGAAACTGGTCATCTATAGAATAGAGATTTTTCTGCTTTTTTGTTCGATTACTCATAGGGACAATGTACTAGGCGATCGAAGATCTGTCAACAATCTCAATAGCGCCAGCTCAATGGCATTGCCGAGTTTGCCTGTTTGCTGAAGGACCTTAATTGAGCTTGTATGGTGGTTTGGCGTAAGAAAGAATAATCCGTACAGAAAAACGGCCTTGGTTGCTAAGAGGTGTGCCAAGGCCGTTTGTTAGGTCATTAATCGTGAGCGGTACTTCGGAAGCTATTGATGCTCGAAAGAGCGAAAAAGAGCGTGGCAGCTGATGTCAGTCCGATACCAGCTATTCCTAGAAGCTTCTCTTCAAGAGATTTATCTTTCTTATTGTACCATGCTTTAATCGGACGATAACCGAGAGCAAAAATTGCTGGAACTGCTGCGCCATAGGCTATTCCAGCTACAAGATTTTTTTGTCCATTGCTCAAATTGCCGGTCGGTAGCGGTATCCCGCCTGCAATGCCTACCTCAGGCCCCTTGTGAGATGATAAACTAAACCATCCCCAACCAGCATGGGCGGTGTTTTGCACGATAAGCGCGACGCAAAGGGTAATTGCGAGAAATTTTGTTTTCATAAGGTCCTTTCATGAGGGTTATACTACTTATAGTAAGAGTACATTTTTTTTATGGAGTTGCAATAGCCCTATGAACCTTTAGCGTAGGCCTTTCTGACGTACGTTCCCATGAGAGAAGCTTCTTGTAGAATATGGCCCTTCATCGCTTTTTCCAATTGACTCTTCGTAGCTTTTTCTGGAAGGTTGAGGACCGCATCGATCGCATAGAGTTTGAAATGGTAATGATGTACTTTACCAGCCGGTGGGTAGGGTCCATCATACCCTATTTCTTTAAAGTCATTGATACCCTGCTTAATATCATTGGGGAGGGCCGCTGTTTTCGGTAGAGGCATTAATTCTTTATATGAAGCTGGGATGTTATACACTACCCAGTGTACCCACGTTTTTTTAGGTGCATCAGGGTCATCACAGATGAGCGCAAATGATTGGGTGCCTTTTGGAGCACCTGTCCACTGTAAGATAGGAGATTTGTTTTTGTCTTTCCACGTGTGTTTTAAGGCGATTGGGTGGCCTTCTTTAAAGTCGGGTGACGTGAGTGTTAATTTCGCATCAAGTGTGTTTGCCATAAGTATCGTGAGTAACAGAGTTTTGCTATTCATGTGTTTTTATCTTTTTATACATCCTCAGGATTAAGCGCTCGGAAAGTATAGCCTGCTGCCGCCCCTGCAAGAAACGTGCTGAGTATGTACACCCATATGTTTTTCCATATACTCAAGCCCATCAAAGGCAAGCTTATCGCAACTGCTGGATTGAAGGCAGCACCTGAAAGCGAACCGATGGCTAATATTCCCGAAAGCAATGTAAAGCCGATCGCAATGCCATAATATGAGTTTCCTGCTACAGCTCGTGAAGTCGCAACGTGTAATACAACAAAAATGAGTGCAAAGGTAAAAAGAAACTCTGCAAGTAAGGCAGGAAATGGCGAAAAATAAAACGGGGTTGCATAGCGTCCATGGAGAAGATCACCATAAAGGGGTGTATGCCAGACCGTTATCCGCATTGCGCCAGCAGCAAGGAGGGCTCCAACACATTGGGAAAATATATATGGTAATAGCTGCTCTTGTGGAAGTTTTCCTCTGATCCAGACAGCAAGCGATATTGCTGGATTATAATGTGCGCCGGAAATAGGGCCTCCAGCATAGACCATGCCTGCTAAGATAGCAGCGGCAGCGAAAAAGACGTTTACTCCAATGGTTGCCGAGCAGCCTATAGTGTAAACTAAAAAGAATGTTCCGATTGCTTCAACAATATATTTGCGATACATTACTCTCTCCAATGTAAATGTAAAAGTGTCACATAGTAGTAGCGTACCACAAGTTTCATCTCAAATCCAATAATAGAAGGGTGAGGAATCAAGATATAAGAAAACTTGACAATAGTTTGCTGCTTTCTGTAGAAGGCACCTTGGGTGATGCGGTCTCAATAAATCTATCCACCGCGTCTTTCAACCGCCCAAGAAATATAATATTGCTGAGCATCTCGCTGAAGCTCAAGCTTGAGAATGAAGACTACGTGTGTTTTGCTTCAAATAATTTACTTTATTGGCCGCGAAGGATTTTGGACCCTGCTATAGCCTGACCGTAGCTGTCTTGCATAGTGAGCTGAGTATTATCTGCAATTTTGAAAGTACTTTCATTGCTCGGTGATTCCAATTCAAAAATAGTTGTTTCATCGAATCCTTTTTCTCCAAGCTTTATCCAGGTTTCTATGCGTAAGCCCCGGTTATCTTCAATCTGAATTCTCTTATAGATTCCCTGAGCTATTTGTAGGTGCGAGTTGAAAATGTCTGCAGATGCTCTGGTAGCTGGATGAAGCATTACTTTGCCCCTTTCACTGGACAAGAACGTTGTAACCGATTTTCCACTTTTAACTAAAGGAATAAAAAGGTTTCCGGAACCATCAGCAAAGAAGATGGCCTCTTGCAAAGCTTGACGTCCCTTCTCTATAATGGCTTTTGGGGCGAATGCCACTAGACGGAGTTTTAGTTGTTGAATTTTGTCTAATGAGCGTGCTAGCTCATTCATAGTTTGCAGCCATTTTTTTATATACTTACTTGTCGTTACCTCTCGAGTATTTATTAAGAAAGATTGCATAAGTCTAATTTTAGCGTAAAACAAATCATCATAAGCCGAGTCATCAACTGCCAAGGCCTTGAAAAGACTTTTTAACCCCTGCAAAAATGGTTCGAGGTCGGTCGAATTTATTCTTTTTATGGTATTAAATAGTTCTGCTGTATCTACTTCACGATTAGCATAAAATCGGACTAAACCTATCTCGAGCTCGGTTGCCAAAAAAGAATCTATCTCTGACGCGATGCTTTCAATCAATTCGCTAAGATCAGCAACGTTTACCGGCGGTGGTTTGGGCAGGGCGGATTGTGCTTTGTTTAATGCTTCAAAAATTAATGTTCGTACTTTAAGCGCTTCATCTTTATCCGAAAAACACAGATGCGGAGCGGCTGGAAAGCTTGCCACCGGAAGCTCCTTTATAATCGCCGCTGCTTCGTCGTTAGATGCAACTGCCTCTAAAAAAAGTTTTCTTACATCTTCATAATCGGAAGTTTCCTGCTTTGTTATGAGCGCTGCCACCGATCTCAACAAGGCCGTATTTTTTCCCACACATCGATCAAGCAAGTTGTTTGCATAAGTTCTGGCTCTTGTTTGTTTATTAATCGAATATTGAGAAATCGCAAATAGTATTTTGCAGCCCATAAAGGTCTGAGAGATTTTTTGCACAACATGTCCGCTTATAAGGTTGATTTCTCCTTCGAGGAATTGTGGAACATCAAAGAATATGCATCCAGAGTGTGGATCAATATAGGAATATGGTAGATTTGCTTTAGAAGGCTTAGAATTGCTTATTTCCATGCCTTCGAGAGGAAATTCTACCTCCACTATTGTGTCGTCAAAATTGACCCTTGTTATAAATTGCTTACCAGCCAGAAAATTGATTGCGGCGCTTTTTCCTTCCTGCTGACCGCCAAGAATAATTACCGCCTGCTTTACGTTGGCCTCCAAAGCCTTTCTGTGGTCATGCTCAATTTTTGCATCGATTTTTTTAATAAGCTCCAAATTCTCCTTCCCCCTTTCAGCAGGCTTTGTATACGTCTCCATTGCTTTAGTTACACCGGGTAGCAGCAGGCAAAATAAGGTTAATCGCTGAAAGTTTATACATTTCATTTGCATCTTTTATCTCCTAGGCAATGGTACAGAGGTCCACTTTGGAATATGTATTGACATCGACATTGATATTTTTTAGAGATTCTGCAGCAGCTTTAAGTTGTTCTACCCCTTGAACGAATTTACTGCTGGCATCCTTTATTGAATTGCCAATGTTCTTTGAAGAGCCTTCCATCGCGCTAGCGAGCTCCTTGAACGCTACATTAAAGTTGCGTGTCGCTTCTTTAGCTGTTTCTGCTATTGTTCCAGCTATTTCTTTAGCATCCTTGCCTATCTGCTTTGTTATATCTTTAGCATCATTGCCTACTTGCTTTGTTATATCTTTAGCATCCTGACCGGCTTGTGCCGCGATACGCTCAGCTCCGTCGATAACTCTTCGGGAAATCTCATTGAGTGTTTTGCCTAAGTTTGCTGCTTCATCTGTAAGCATGTTGACGTTTTCTTTCATGTCTACTGAAACCTTATTTCCTGTTTCAGAAAGCAAAACGATTGCGTTATTAAAGACCGTGGCGGCATGAATAATAGTGCTGTTTAACGACACAGCGACAAAGCGCATACTCGCAGAAGCTTCTTTTGTGCTTTCTACCATGGCATTGGATGCCCCTAGCACAGCTTCGTTAATATTCCGACTTGCTTTAACAATGTCAGTTCCAAATTTAGCTACAGTATCGTCAAATCTGACTAGCAGCTGTTCACCGGCAGAGCGGCCTTCATCGATAACAGTACTCATCGCTTGTTGTGCATTTTTTATTTTCCGTTCAGCGAGGTAAGACACCATACCCGGATTCAAACGATTGGTGTAAATAAAAAAGATTATGTTATCATCAAACTCTAAAACACCATCAGGACTTTCGATGTTACCATCCTCGTAAATCCGGCTTATGCTATATGGCTTTCCATGAGTAGAACGGCTCCAACATGACCAAATGGAACTGTTCGCAACCGCTACTCTTATATCTCCAAGGGGGAAGGGTTTATCGAGTGGTGGTTTTATGAAGATGATATTTCCGAGGCTAAGATCTTTGACATCAATTGCTCTTGTTGCCCGAACCTTATGTTCTGATGCTTCTTGAAAGCTTTTTCCTTCTCCGATCTCTGCTCCTTCATTAATACTAAATATTTTTAAGGCACAGTCACCAGAAATATATATGCCCTTTGAGTATTCTGAATCATGCGTAGTAAAATATAGATAATTTTCCTGCTGACCCACGAGACGAAGATGATCAACTTTCTGAACTCGTTGACTTTTTAGAAGCTCCAATAGCGCAGTTACTGGCGGAATTGCCTCTCGGGAGGCACATAAGAGATCTTTCTGAATTTTAAATAAGCGTGTTTTAGCATCAACTTTTTGAATGGTGCTCATGTTAAATGCGGGCTGTAAAAGCCATACATCACAATCTCCCTCTTCCGGCGCTCCAATTATCACTTTGTGGTCTGCAAGGCTTCGAAGAGCCCAGGCCTCTTTATCGTGCGGGTCGTCCTTAAAAGCAAGTCTTATGACGGATGGATTCTCTGCGTCCGGAACCATTATAATGGGCTTTTTGCCATGAGCTTCCATTCCCTTATCGGTTTTAGACTTTCCACTTTTTACCACTGTTTTTGAAAAAATAAAATAATTTTGAGGGTTAACTTCATTGCGTTCTAACGTGAGTAAGCCCGTGGAATCAGCGCTTAAAAAGCAGTTCTTATTATTTTCTGGGGACAGAACGTAATAAATGCCCTCAACAGCGATCTCAACTTTTGCCCCGTTCGGCGCCGTACCATATACTAAAACAGCTTTGTGCTCATCTTCCTTAACTAAGGGCTCCATGCATTCAACGCGGTAGCATAGTGTAAAAGTTATTGCCAGAATAACCGATTGAATGAAGTTTTTCATCGACTTCTCCTTTTGTTAAAAGACTGGTTACGTTGACTTCAACCATAATCAAGGTTTGGTTAAAAGTCAACGCCTCGTAAACGTAATTCTTTGATAAAAAATGAGTTGACAGCAGTGAGCTATTTTGGGTAGACTGGCGGCACCTTTGGTTTTCTTTGGTAGTCAAATTTTGAAGTAGGGAATTATGTCATTTTTCAAAGGAGTGAGATGAAGTTTTTTTTATTGTTCATATTTGTCCTTGAATGTGTCAGTTTTACCAGTACTTTTGCCAGTGAAGGGAAACTCAAACCGCTTCTGTCGGTTGCGGCGATGGCAAGCGTGGATTATTCAGGTAGTCTTTCGCCGCGAACGGTTTTGGGGTTCGCGTATGATGTGAGAGCGAGACTGAACAACAACAATGTTATGGGTTCTGATGAGCTCTTGCGAGGTATGCCCAGCCATCCGGTGTACGGCGATTGGGGAGACCCTGTCGATGATTTTACATCTCATACAACTCGTAGAGCGTTGCGCTTGAGAGCAAATAATCAATTATTGACTGATGTATTATGTAAAGAGGTCCGACATGGGAGACGAGTTGTTGGGTTGCCAACGCAGCAACAGGGTTGTGTATATTTTGATGGTCAGTCTTTATTCTTGCCTGAACAAATCCACGCGCTCTACACAATTCCTCCTGTAAATCGCCGGAGTGGTTCGTCGTACTCGTGCTTTGAACTTGTAACTGAAAAAAGATTTGTTGAACGGGGGATACCTGTTTATTTTGAAGCATTTGATGTGATTCGAGATGCTCCGGTGACGAAAGATTTTGTAGGGTATTACTGTGGCAATAGGCTTCTTGGTGAGGATGAAAAAAAATCTTCTCTCGGGCTTGCTGATGGGCTTGTTTATTATGATGGACATGATTTTTTTCTTCCTTACGTAGATCAACGTGCATGGCAAAAAAAAGAAACTGGGGCAGAGGTTGGCTTTGTCATAGTCTCATGGGATAAGAGTTGGCGTATTGCTCTTAATCATCGCATTAAAGTAGTTGATAAAAATGGGATGCTGCTTAACACAGTTATAAGCTTTTTTAGGGAAGGTCTTTATAAACGTGTCAGTGATGAAAATGTTAATGATAGCTTTAGACGTGAACATTGGGTTCGCGTTTGTAATAGTGAAAATTCCGGCGCTGATACCGATCACGATCTTTGGTTAGAGGTTTCTCGTTATGACCAATCATTTTTGCCTAACTTTATTTCAGCTGAGGCATGGTTTTTGCATAATAGCTTTCGGAAGAGCGCTCTTTTTACATGGAACTATTGTAGCGAATTTATCAAGGAAGACATGAACAAAAGCATCGACAGAGCCCTTTCCCGTTGCTGCGTAACGAGAAAAATTCAGGAAGAAAACCTCGCTTGGGGGCTCTTGCATTTTGCGATTACCAGTCTTTTTACAACTGGGGAACCGATTGAGCTTTTATCCTCAGGGGATGACAAAGTAAGCTTTACAACTTTTGAAAGGATCTTAGATGTTGTTTTCAGGGAAGGCAGTCGGCTTGCTGACGCATCTAACATATGTCTTGCGGCAGCAGCTCAATTTTATCGTGGCTATCTCAACTATAACCGCTTTGAAAAGGAAACTGCTAAAAGACATTTTGAATCTCTCATTGAGGTGAGCAAGGTACTTTCTACAAGTGACGTATGTGCCATTCGCTGTATACTGGCATCTGGAGAATATTGTCTAGGTCTATTGTATTATAATGACATAACCCCGAAAGAGTGGGAAGCAGGGGATAGCCCTAAAAAAACTACTGCTAGACAAACGCTGCAGAATGCGCTTAATCAAGATGTCAACCTGTGGGCTTTTACAGCCGCAATGCCTCTCAATGGGTATATGCAGTATATTTCCGGCAAAGATAACAATGATAAGCCGCCATATGCAAAGAGGAAAAATTGGGGAGCGGTATACTTATGTGTTGCTGCAGTGCAAAATCATAATCCCATGTCGCAGGATTTTGCAAGAAAGGTTTTGCGAGAGCGACAAGAATTTTCGACGAGGGTTTTTGGTGATATACCCTGGATTGATTATCAACGTCTTTTGAATGAGGGGATCGATTACGTTGATAATGCCTACGAGACTGCACATCAGCATCATAGACGTGCTCTCGTTGCTCGAGCAGCCGAGTTTGATGAAGACAGGGGGCTTGTGCCTTTACTAAGATTTATATGTGAACATCTGCAAGCTAATGTTCGTCTAAGTGATGCAGCAGGTTTCGAACCGATCCATCACGCAATCTTTGCAGGAAACCTCAATGCCGTGAAATTGCTTGTAGAATTTGGAGCAGATATTGATGCGCCTTTGAGCCCCCACCCCAAAACTGATGAGGCACACTACAAACTATTTAATGGTTTTACGCCCCTTGATTACGCAGTCTATTTAAAAAAAAATGTAGTTATTGCATATCTTTACAAGTTAGGAGCAAAAAAGGGAACCTATGCGACTTCAAATCAGAATATATATGCTCAATACAATCCTGGTAAGTATGATGATTGGCCTAACTTGTAAAACTATTGAGAATAGCTTTTTAAAGTTTGATTACAGAATATATTAAGGAGATGCTCATGTTACTATTTCTAGCAATCGCACTACTGAGTTCAGTACTTTCCCTTAACGCGAGTGAATCGAAACAGATAACAAAAGATGACTTTCGAGTACTACTATATGCTCAGAAACTTTCTGCAATCACTCCTGCGAATCCTCTTGGGGATGCACAACTGGGTAAAGCATATCTTAAAGCAAATTCCGTTGAATCAGCGGATGTTGGTGGAAGATGGAGGTTCGATGCAGATGATTGGGCAAGTCACAGTACTCAAGCTTCCCTTATTCTTGAGACCAACCATGAGGGACAAACTATTGTACTCATGGAGCGGCCCCAACGTGTCCTGCATGCAGTTCTATCGGAAGATAAGGCTGTGCCCTTTAAAGGGCTGTATTTTGATGGGCGGTTTGTTTCTAAGCCAGCGCTAGCAAAAAAGTTCTATGGCATTCCCGCGATTGGAGAAATGCCTGCACGCCAGTACGCCTCAGAAGAATGCGTCAAATACGGGAATCCGGAGGGACACGAAGGGCATGAGGTTATTCATGTTGAACCATTTTTTCTTAGAAAAAATGGCAAGAAAAATAGTGAAACTGTACCCGTTGCATTATGGGAAACTGTTCGCGGCTTATATTGTGGTTCCAGGGAATTAAATGATACTGAAAAATTGGCTGGTTTCCAGGAAAGAGCCGTCATCATTTGTGATGGTAAAAAACTGTTTATCCCAATTGTCGATCAACGTGGTTGGCGCAAGGATGATGCAGAAATCGGTTTCTTGATTATTTCATATGATGACAATTGCAGGATAGTGCTTACACCCTTTGTAGAGGGTCCCGATAACAAAAAAGCGAGCGATCTTTTTGGGAAGGGATTATATCAAAGAGTAAAAGTATCGTTTGATTTAGGTTTGCGTCAAGAAACATGGGCAAGGGTGGTACATGATAAAAATCAAGAAGATGCCAATCTAGCACCAATTGTGCTGACAATTCCCCGTCACGATCAAACTTTTGTTCCACATTTTAAATCCCGAGAAAACGCAGTTATCTATCCAAATGGGAATCCTCTGGGGTGGTTGATTGATAAGAGATTGGAGCAAGCTATAAGGTTCAGCAACCTCCTTCGAGAGAAGCATTGCGACGGGCTTGGCAAGTACGAGAGCAATGCAGCGAGGCCATATCTCTATTGGGCAATTAATTCAATGTTTGTTTCTGGCGAGCTGCAAAAGCTACCCGTTGATGATCACTCTCTTAAAAGTACATTAAAATCGCTTGTGCAAACTAGTACCGATAATCGATGCTTGTTTGCTGGCGCACTGGCGTACTTAGGAGGTATATATTTTAGAGAATCTGGACTTGCAGATACTGACTATAGTTTGGTAGAAATAGCGGACTTAGGTAATTTCTTATCGCCGAATGTCGAGCGCTCGCTAAAAAACGCTCATGAGCAATTTTGCGCTCTCTTGGACCTGCCCAGCCCACATGGTGATATTTTGGCGGTTCGCGCGGTAGGTTTCTATTTTATGGGACATTTAGCTGAAATAGAGCGAAAAAAGAAATTAAAAGACGAGAATTTATCCTTTAAGGTTCGCCAACCCCCTTTTTTTGCTCAAAATAGTGCAACCTATTGGTATCATGCTATCTCAGATCAGAATGCAAATGACTGGGCGATGGCATCATCGCTGCCATACGAAGGGCTCTATCGATCACATAAGGAAGTCGCGCATGATGATTCTATCTACGCAAGCTCAGAGCTCTTTCTTACCATAGGGCAGTTGCAAACTGAAAATTCTGACGCGAGTAAAAAGGCACGTGCTTATAAAGTAAACCGAGGGTACCGTGATGAGCAGGTGGATCCTGCTGATGCAAATTATATAGATGAAGGGGGGAAAAATGATTATTTTGGCGAACCCTCTCAAAGACGTACACTGCTTGCTCGGGCGGCTATGTACAATTATGGCAACATGATGACACTGTTGCTTGAAAGGCTCAATGCAAGTACAGAAGGAGTGGATTTGCGAGGCTATACTGCCCTCCATCGAGCGGCTCAATGTCATCAGATTATTCCAATGAAAATTCTTTTGGATCATGGTGCAAAGATCGAAGCAAAAGTTGATCAGCCGAGTGGTAATGCCGGTAAGACTGCCCTACACATTTTGTTGAAAGAAATTTTAGATGCTTATAAAAAAAAAGAAAACCCGCAGTGGGAAGCGGTACAATGTGCCGACTTTCTTATTTCACGGGGGGCCTCCCTCGAAGGGTTTGCTGATTTGCCTGTGTTTACTAAACCCGATTTGAATGCTGAGCAGACGCCGGAATCAAACTTAAAATATCTCGTTTCGATTTTAGTGGCTACCTTTGGTGAAATGCACAGTAAAGCACAATGAGGAGAGGCGGCCAATGTAGCTATGTTAGCTATGTTATTGGGGAATTGAGCTGTTTTTTATCTAATGCACCAGATACCAAGATAAGGCAAAAAGGGCGATACAGGCTGCAGCTACATAGTAAAAATACTCATTAATAACATACTGTACCTTTTCTCCCCATAATGCAATTGATCCTGCAATAGCATAAAAACGTAATCCGCGCGCGAGCATAGAAAGTCCTAGGAAGGGCACGATTGGCAGTTGTAAAAAACCAGCGGTGAGGGTTATAAGTTTGAATGGTACCGGAGTAAGTGCGACAAAGAATGTTGTCCAAGCTTGGTAATTTGTAAAACGGGTAACAGTTTTTTCAAACGATTCGGGAGAAGTTAAGTAATGAATAAGATCTTTGCCTCCGGCTTTCCATGCAAGCAGTCCGAATCCATAGCCAATCATTGCCCCAACGCCTGACATGAGCGTAGCGATAGTAGCATAGAGGAAGGCATTTTTTCTATTTTCTAAGCTGTAAAATGCAAGGAGCGTACTGACCGGTACAATGAAAAAACCTTCGATAATAACCAGTATCCCAAAAAGAATCGTCCCGTAGGGCGAATGCACACGTTTGCCGAGCCATTCATAGAGACGCTTCATTGCCACGCTTAATCCTTATTGTAAGATCGATCGAATATAGTCCTCAATTGCGCTGAGTGCGACGCGCTCTTGCTGCATGGAATCACGATGACGGACCGTTACCTTTTGATCGTTTGGTGTATCAAAATCATAGGTAAAGCAGAGTGGAGTTCCGATTTCATCTTGACGGCGATAGCGCTTGCCAATGGAGCCAGTATGATCAAATGTGACTGACAGTCCTGCTTTTTTAACCGCTTTATAGAGTGTTTCCATGTGCTCTTGCTGAGCTTTACTGAGCGGCATAAAAGCAGCAGTGTAGGGAGCAATGCGGGGATGGAGTCTGAGAGCTACACGTGTTTCCCCTTCGACCGTATCTTCATAATAACTTTCAAAGAGAAGCGTTAAAAAAAGGCGATCGGTACCAACCGAGCATTCAACGACATGCGGAATGTAGGAAGTTTTTGTTTCTTCATCAAAAACAGAGAGATCTTTTCCAGAAAATTGGCTGTGTCGGCTTAAATCGAAGTTTCCTCGGTACGCAATTCCCTCAAGCTCTTTCCATCCAAAAGGGAATTTATATTCTACATCAGACGTTGCGCTGGAATAGTGAGAAAGCTCATCTTTTTCATGGGCGCGCAGTCGAATGTTTTCGGGACGAATGCCGATGTGGGCGTAAAACTGTTCTCGTGTTTTTGTCCAGAATGCGAAGAACTTTTCTGCAGTGCTTTCTTCACAAAACCATTCAATTTCCATCTGTTCGAATTCTCGCATACGAAAGAGAAACTGCTTTGGCGTGATTTCATTGCGAAATGCTTTGCCAATTTGTGCTATTCCAAAAGGAATCTTAACCCGATTGGTTGACATGACATTCTTAAAATTCACAAAAATAGATTGTGCCGTTTCCGGCCTTAAATAGGCAATCGATGCGGCATCTTCAGTTGCGCCAACCTGCGTTTTAAACATGAGGTTGAACTGGCGAACTTCGGTCCACGAGGTATTGCCACAGTGAGGACAGGGTTTTGAAAGATCAATGTCGTCGGCGCGATAGCGATGCTTACAGATCATACAGTCAACCATAGGATCCTGGAATCCTTCAAGATGGCCTGAGGCTTCCCATACTGCTTTTGGAGCGAGCAATGAGCCTTCGATGACGAGAATGTCTTCACCGGTTGCTTTGAGCGAATTGAGCCATGCTTGGCGTATGTTATTTTTTAACAACGTCCCTAAAGGGCCAGTGTCGTACACACCGTTAAGGCCACCATATATCTCGGCTGTAGGATAGACGAAACCTCTTCTCTTACAGAGAGCAACAATTTTTTCTAACGTAACAGGTGATGATGTGGACATAGTTCTCCAAGCGCTGATTTCTGATTGTGAGTATGGTTAGTATAGTTAATTTTCATGATGCGGGCAATTATATTAATTTTTTTGCATTTCTTTTTGGCCTCCGGGCAGGCCACGGAGGCTGTTGTGCGTTACTTTTTTTGTTGTATAGTGTATTCTTAAGAGAAGAAAGTAAAACAACCTCTTAATAAAGGGATTACTATGTTTTCCAAAACTACCTTTGGGAAGATCTATAAACCATTTGCGCTTCTTTTACTCATCAGCGGACATCAATCGATCACACTGTGCGCAAGCATGTGGGATTATGTTTTTGGATCATGTGCTGTTGCAGGCGTTGCGGGCTGGATAATTAATTACCGACGCTTTTTAGCGCACAAAATGAGATTCAAAGACGCTGAACTGGTGCTTGATGTCTATGAACAAGCAAAAGTGGTTCATAAGAAGTACCAGCATTATATCAACGCCAATGACTTTGGAGACTTGCAAGCGAGACTTTCGGCAATTGATCTTGAGTTGTCCAAACATCTTGTTGAGTTCGATGGTAAATTGGCAGTGCTCTTATACAATAATGACTGGATTAAAGTTCTACAGAGAACGTACGGAACCCTCGAGACTGGTGTCGCATTGCATCTTGAAGAATTAATGAAGAGCAAGAAAAAGCTTGATGCAAAGGCGAGTGCTTGGAAAGCAGACCCAAAGAAGGAGCTGATGGTTCCTCAGATGGATATCGTACAAAGAGATTTGGCCCGTATTATTCCTGCACTAGAGCTTGTTCAGGATGAACTTCCTTATGGCTTATGCCTTGCGTTTGAAGATAGTTTTGGATTGCTCAAAGAGGAACATGCTCTTGCCTTGCAGCTCAACGATGATAAAGAGATCAAGTATCGGCTTGAAGCTCATGTGCGCAAATTCGCGTCAGTTGGTGAGCAGTATCCATACTGCGTTTATTACGAAGAGCTACAAAAAACCCATGCCCGGCTGGAATGGGTTATATCAAAACTTAAAGGCTTGACGGCAAAACCTCATCAAGAAGCACTTATCTCAACACTCAAAAGTCGTTTGATCGATTTGAGTGCATTGCTAACGTATATTCAAAATTCACATGAGTTCGTTTTAGAGCAGCGTAATGCTGAAGCAGAACGTCGCGCAAAAGAGGCTGAACAAAAGTTAAAAGCAGCGCATGATAAAATTAACACTCTTGAAACGACGGTTGCAGCACATCAGCAACCAGCGCCGCAGACTCAGGAAATTAATAATGCAAGCGCACCAACGCGTGAAGAAATTAAGCACAAGCCTGCTCAAAAGAATTCCGATGTGCAACCAAAGCCAAGTGCACCAGCTTTGGATGAGTAATATCTTGGGATATATCGTCCTCGAACAGTTATGGGCGTTTCGCAACATACAAAGGTGGAAAGGGTAACTCCCTTTCCACCGTGCTTATAGGGCATGATCGACTTAGAAAGTTTTAAAAACAATTACATAGGAGAATGAATGCGTACAACCCCTCAACTACTGCTTTCAATTGTTGCACTCGTCATACTTGTTGCTCTTAGTGGCGGCATGTACTGGTTATATAAAGAAGTTAGCCGCGTTCGTGAAGCTATCCCAACTCAGCCGAAGGCGCTAGAGCAGCCTGTACAAGTTGCTGGGGAAGAGGAAGAAGAGGCAGGAGAAACGCCCGTTAAGAGGCAGCGTTGGTCGGCACTTCAATCTGAGTTTAAAGATGCGGTTGCTCAGGTGTTTGTGCAAGCAAACGAGTTTAATTGGGTAGAGCCTTATAAAACTCCTTCACAAGGTGAAAAGACCGGTTCGGCCTTCTTTATTAATGGTGAGGGTGATCTTATAACCAATGCGCATGTTGTTGATCAAGCAGTGCATGTAGCTATACAGATTCCTGCGCACGGTAAACGTCGATTTACGGTTGAGGTATTAGGCGTGAGCCCTGATAGAGATTTAGCACTCCTTCGAGTTAAGAAAGATGAAATAGAGCCGTTAAAGAAAGGGCTCAAAAATAATGTCATCCATTATCTCAAGATGGGAGATTCGGATGCCGTACATCGAGGTGATAAACTTATGGCACTTGGCTATCCACTTGGACAGCAAGGGCTTAAGAGCACAACGGGGGTAGTGAGTGGACGTGAATCGCTTTCAGGGCAGCATCTCATTCAGATAAGTGCGCCGATTAATCCGGGAAATTCAGGAGGGCCTTCTATTGATAGCGTTGGACGGGTTATTGGGGTTAACTCTTCTGGTATAATACGAGCGCAGAACGTTGGGTACGTCATACCTATAAATGACGTGCGCCTGTTTCTCGAACAACTTAAGACTATGCCAGCAAAAGGCACTGGCCCAAAGCTTATGAAAAAGCCGTATCTTGGCGTATTTTTCAATAATGGAAACGATAACCTGACTGAGTTTTTAAAAAACCCGGCTCCTGGTGGTCTCTATGTTGTTGATGTAACCAAAGGCAGTCCATTTGATAAAGCAGGTATTAAAGCGCAGGATATGCTCTATAAATTTGATGGCTACCCCGTCGATATTTATGGTGAAATGACCGTACCGTGGAGTAAAGAGGATAGGATTTCGGTTGTAGACTATGTCTCACGTCTTAAGTTGGGCAGTACCTTGAAAATAGACTACTACCGTAATGGGATACCAAAGAAAGCATCGATTGTGCTTACAACGACCGACGCACCAATACGTCAGATGTACCCAGGATACGAAAAAATCGACTATGAGGTGATAGGTGGCTATGTCTTTATGCCACTCAGCCTTAATCATGTGGTATTGCTTGCCCAGTATGCTCCTGAGCTTATGATCTATGCGGATCCTAAGAAGCAAACAGAGCCTGCGGTGCTCGTTACTCATGCAATGCTCAATTCTCCAGCATCGCGTACCCGCACCATTGGTGCCGGAGGTATTGTGAAAGAAGTTAATGGGCAAAGGGTAAAAACGCTTGATGAGCTGCGCGATGCTGTTCAGAAAGCGGCTTCATCCGGCTATCTAACAATAAAAACAACCGATAATCAATTTGCTGCATTGCCAGTATCAGAAATCCTTGAAGATGAAGAGCGGCTATCAGCAACGTACCATTATCCCATTTCACAATCCTTTAAGCACTTGAAAGGGGTAATGGGGAAGTAGCCGTACGTAATTACTATTTGGTTCCTAGCAAGAGGGCGCTTACTCAGCGCGCGTCGCATAAAATGGCGCGGTGTGTGCCACGTTTTCATTAAGTATTATGTTTCTCATTTTCGAACTTTTGCCTGCCTGAGAATTGCCAATATGCTTTTATGATGTCTTGCCAGATCTTCAGCAAGCAGCTCTTGTTTATTCTTAGCGTTAACATCGGCCCCGTGAACTAACAATAATTCTACTACTTCTTTAAGACCATTTCCAGCAGCATAATGTAGAGCGGTCGAACCATCATTATCTACGGCATTTACATCTGCCCCCTTAGCTAACAATAATTCGGCAAGCTCTGCTTGACTCCCTTGAGTTTTCGTAACCACGATGTGCAGAGGCGTCTTACCATTCTTATTTACCAACTCGATATTCCCGCCCTTATTTAATAAGAGGCTCATAATCTCTTTAAGACCCTTCTCCGCTACCCTGTGCAGAGATGTTTCTCCCAAAGCGTCTTGAGCATTGCTATCGGCGCCATGATCCAATAACAGTTCAACAATCCCCTTACAACTATACATGACAGCCCAATGCAGAGGAGTACTGCCGGCTCTATTTACAGCATTGATATCAACACCTTTAGTCAATAGCAGGCGCACAACACTTATATGATCTTTCTCAACAGCATAATGTAGTGGTGTAGTTCCATTTCTATCTACAGCACCACTATGAGCACCCTTCTCTAGCAATAATTTGACAACCTCATTATGACCATAGTAAGCAGCCATATGCAAAGGGGTATTACCAACATGCAGCCCATCAGTTGTTACCATCTCAATATCTGCATGGTTATCTAACAATATTTCCGCCACATTTCTATGACCTTTCTCCGCAGCCAAATGCAGAGGTGTATTGCCAAGCTTAGTCACAGCCTTAATATCAGCACCTTTTATTAACAAAATCTTCACGGTCTCGTCATGGCCTTTCGAAGCGGCCCAATGCAGAGGCGTATTGCCAAGCTTAGTCTTAGCTTTCATATCAGCCCCTCTATCTATCAACAACTCTACAATTCCACCGCAACCATTCTCTGAAGCAAAATGCAGAGACGTCCAGCCACCTTTATTCTCAGCTTGTATGTCTGAACCTCTATCTAGCAGTAACAGCACAACTTCCTTATGAGCTTTTGAAGTAGCTAAATGAAGAGGCGTGCTGCCATTTTTATTGACGGTTTTGATTTCAGCGCCCTTGTCCAGCAATAGCTTCACCATATCTCTATGACCATTAAACGCTGCTACATGCAGCGCGGTCCAGCCAGCTTCATTTGCCACTTTTATATCAGCGCCCTTATTTAATAATAGCTGCGCAACGTCTGCGTGCCCTTTCTCCGCAGCTATATACAAAAGAGTATCACCTGCGTGAGTTATTACTTTGATATCAGCTCCTCTAACCAGCAATAACTTAACAATCGCTTTACGACCCGAACAGGCTGCCACATGCAAAGGAGTCATGCCAGTATTAGTTGCGGCTAGCATGTCTGCGCCCTTTTTTAATAATAGCCCTACCAGTCCCTTATGGCCATTAAAAGAAGCCAAATGCAGGGGTGTATTGCCAAGCTTGGTCGTAGCCTTAATATCGGCACCTTTTGCTAACAACTCTTTAACAATGTCCTCATGTCCCTTGAGTGTAGCCCAGTGCAATGCGGTCATGCCGTCAGTGTTCACTGCTTTAATATCGGCGCCCCTATCTAATAATACTTCGACAACCTTATTATGGCCTTTCTCACTCGCAACATGCAGAGCGGTCATGCCCGTATTAGTCACCGACTTCATAGTGGCTTTCTTATCTAACAATAATTTCACAACCTCCAAATGACCTTTTTCAGCAGCTAGATAGAGAGGCGTCTCACCAGTTTTAGTTACGGTATTCAAATCAACAATGATGTTTACTAAAAAATCCACTACCTCTTTCTGACCAGCATAAGCAGCACAATGCAATGCAGTATACCCTGCGGTATCAGCTATATCGATATCAGCGCCTTGCGCTAGTAACATTACCACAGTCTTTGCATCCCCCCTTTCTGCAGCTGCATGTAGAGGGGTATAACCAGCCTCATCCCTCCAATGAACGGTCGACGAATTATGTGAAGAGGCGGCAGCAGAACTGACTTGAGACCTCAGGCCGCCCATAGGTCGTTTAGGAAAGTTGCTATTAACAAGTTTCGTGGCAGTATTAGATCTAACGGGGTGTAGCCAACCTCCTTGCCGGACAACTGGAATTTGTTGAGATGCTGGAAGGGGTTCTCTTAGTTCCCAGTAAAGATTGCTCGCTTGCGTCGTAGGCACAACTGAGGTATCAGAATCAGGAGTTTCTTCATCGTGCGAGATTGGAACAACTGAGGTATCTGAATCAGGAGTCTCTTCATCATGCGCCATAGGAACAACTATGCTATCTGAATCAGCCGTAAACATCCCTGAGCTTAAAAAGCGTTCATCATAGAGGGATTCGTTGTCTAAAAATTCAGAAACATCGGACATGTTCGCCGATTCATCTGCTAATTTCAAAGAATCTAAAAATTTTAAAAGGCCGTCTTCTGCTTCTTTTTCTCTTTGTTCGTTACTATCTTGATTAGGCATAGATGATTTAGAAACCTGCTGCTTCATCCTTGAGCTTTTATTTTTTTGCAGACGAAAAAGGCGCTGAATATATTTCCCAGCGATTTCGCGTTCCGCATCATTGCCTCGCGCATTTGCTTCCAAAAAAAAAGTCAAAGCCTCGCTTTGCTTATTTAAAGACAGAAAATATTTTCCTTGGGCTAGCGCTTCGGCTCCAGGACTTATCAGGACTACGTCCATGCCTCGCAGAGTCATCGGTTTTACAATACACAGTAATGCAAACACATACATTTTTTTCATGACGGACTCCCCAGTTTTAAGAAATAGCCTTTTTTATTGCATCATGTTCTCAAATTCAATACACTGTTCCAATATACCTCCTAAATTTTCGGTGCGCTAGCTTACACAAAATCAAGTGTTGCTAAAACATTTACTTCGATTTTAACAATAATTTTTTTTAAAATTGCTGTCAAGTTTATTTCAATGATTTGCGCCTTTGATAAAATCCCTTACAATAGCAATAATAACGCCTCTTTTGCGACTGAATACGGGGTTGGACCTTTGTAGGCCTGAGGCCATTCCCATATAAATTGTCATAAGAAGATTACCGATACGTGCAAAATATATATGAAGTTAGTAGGGCAGCTTTCCTATCACTTTTTTTTTGCACCCAAAAAATATTGATAATTGACATTCGTGGTTGTCTTGGTATGATCCTCGTAATGTCATATAGAATAAAGGTACCATTCCATCTTACGAGAGTCTTTAGTGTATATGTTAAAGAAGAGGAGAATTTATGATTCAGAGGGGAAACGTTCAATGTAAGTTTTGGATCTTTCTTGTAACACTTCAGTTCGGTTGCCAGACAATCGCTATGGAAGTTGAGGAGGACACCGAAGAGAGAGTTTTTATCGGTTCTCATAAGCTTCAAAAAGATCAGACTGTGAGGGATCTTAATGAGTCTGTTATGAAAATTTTAAACCCCGCAGTTGAATTCTTGCGCGTAGAGCCTGAGAGTAATTCTATTGGTGGTATCGCTGGCTATCTTATTGGACGCGGGCCAGGCACGGAAAGTCGTAGTTCTGCTCTTGTTATCGAAGATGATAGCAATAATGACAGTAATGAGGAAACCGTTCTCATGAGGCTTGTTGAGGGGTGCGATGGACGAACTCAGGTGAACGATAATCTAGAATACCCCTACCGATGCTTTTGCTATCTTGAGATGCGGTTTCGGGCTTCCGGAGGAAGTGGAACTGGTGTTTTAATTGGTCCCCAGCATGTGTTAACGGCAGCTCACTGTGTTTATTCAAAATCGATGAAGGAATGGGCCACCGAGCTCACTGTAACATGTGGACGCAAGGGGCATGAACGTCCCTTTGGCCAGCGCAAAGCAGTACGTCTCTGTATCCCTAAGGAATATCTGTATGATAAAGACTTCGACGAATTTGATATCGCATTGATTGTGCTTGATCAACCAGTTGATGCGACAGTTGGGGCTCTAGGCTGCCTGTTTTCCAGTGACATTTCGCTCTATAAGCAAGCACTGAATATTACTGGCTATCCGGCTGATATGAAAGGACAAACATTGTGGACAATGGCAAGCGCCATAGAATCGCAAGCTGGTCGAATTGTTGAGGCACAAGGCAATAAAATATACTACCAGATAGATACTGCGCCTGGACAAAGTGGCAGTCCAGTCTGGTCATTTTTTAATTTGACGCACAGAGGTCAAAATTCGAAGAACCTGACGCCTATGATAATTGGGGTGCACACTCATGGGGAAACAAGAAAAGGGCAAGGCAACAGTGGCGTTCTCCTTACTGAGGATAAATTTAGGTTGATTATGAATTGGATGGCTATGAGCGGTAAAGTTGACGAGCAGCCAAAATCGCCAGAAGGCAGGTTTCTCAGAAGACCCCTTCCGTCATTACCTCTTAATGTTACAGAACCGCAGCAAGCTGTTCTTGATCCACTGATAAATGAGCAGGATGCTGAAGGAAAAACAGCTTTACATAGGGCGATAAAGAATAATATGCCAGATAGGGTGAGAGAATTGCTCGAGCAGGGTGCTGCTGTTGATGTTTTTGATATCAAAGGTCAGACGCCTCTTCACTGTGCCGTCAGTGATAATTTAAATGAAATTGTTCTGCTATTGATAGATCATCATGCTGATGTTATGGCTATAGATAGGCATGGGAAAACGGCTCTCTATATTGCCGTGTGTAAAGGTGCCCATGTGCTTGTTAACTTGCTTACTGCTCGCGGAGCTCGTATTCAAGATGATGAAAAAATTCGACATGGGTGGAATGGGTTAGTTGGTGAACTTTTTTGGACGACATTGCATGCTGCGGCATATTTAGGAAACGAAGGAATAATCAAGCTCTTAATAGCGAAAACCAGTAACGTAAATGTTCGAGATGAATCGGGGCGCACTCCACTTCACGTTGCTGTATCGCGACTTATAGATGTTAAAATGCACCAGTCAGCTGATAATCGCGATTATATAGAGCATAAGCATCAAATAGGAATAATAAGAAGGCTTTTAGCTCACGGTGCCCAGGTTGATAGTGTGGATATGTTTGGCATAACACCTCTTCATTTGGCTGCGGAGCAGGGATATCCTGAAGTAGTAGCATTACTGTTTGAAAAGTATGCGACTGTAAATGCGGTTACCAGTGCTCAAGCAGGTGGAAGAACACCACTACATACAGCTATTAGGGCTTTTCGTCTTCCTGGAAGAGGCCATGATGGGCATAAGCAGGTGATTAAGATGCTTATGGAGCGAGGGGCAGATCCGGAGCTACAGGATAGCGATAACAAGAATGCACTTGATCTGGCTCATTACACCGAAGAGATTCTAGAGTTATTTAAAGAGTATACTTCTCTTAAAACAAGAGCGTTGCAAGCATTGAGAGGCTTGAAGGATAGGAAATAATGTTGGGGTAAGGTATGCTTTTTCAAAGCGGTATTTCGAACGTTCTGAGGGCTATTATTTTATTGGTGATGTTATCTCCTCAAGTAAGTGCGATGCTAACTCTCGAGGTAGATGAATACATCAAGATTTGGCCGATTCATGGGTGAAAATTTTAGACCCTACTGCCACGTTTAACGAGTCTAATACATCTGTTCGGAAGCATCACTTTGATGCTGATGCAAAGTCTGGTTATTTTAAGGGGGTGGAAAGAGCCCCGCAGCAGTCAAGCTTAGTTGGCGAAGAAGAATCCGGATTTTCTACTGATAGACGGCAAACAGTGTACGGCCTCAATGATAGATATCCTCAGTGTTGTTTTTGTCGTCAAATATCAACGTATCCATCCGCATCTCCAAATACTGCTTTGGGACGGGCGTGCTTATTAACCCCTGTCATGTGTTGACTGCTGCTCATAATGTGTACGATAGAAGAAGGCAAACCTGGATAACTAGCTGTCAATATATTTTGGATACGAAGAGAGAGAGTCTCAATACATAGAATGCAAAGCGGTTCGTATTTATGCGCCAAAAGAATTTATTAATCCGCATAGTGGGAATAAAGCAGATTTTGATGTGGCATTGATAGTGCTTGACAGGCCAATAGGATATGATATTGGTTATGTTCGCTGCCTTTTTTCCCAATCGGGATGTGAAATAATGTTTAAGCAAAACCTTACCATTACCGGGTATCCTTATGAAACGGATCATGAAAGGTTCACGGGTCACTGGATGTATTCCATGGATGGGCCATTCATAAAATTGGAAGAAGAAAGAATATGCTATGAAATTAGTACGTCTGGTGAGCAAAGTGGAAGTCCCATTTGGGCATACTTCCAATTTCCAGATGATATAGAGGGAATTCTTTGTCCGCTTGTTGTAGGGATTCACACAAATGGTGTAATAAAGGAGCGAGAGAGAGATGGCAATTCTGGAATTCGCTTAACAAAGAGTAAATTTGATTTTGTCAAAAGGTGGATGGAGGAAACAGGAACGGTTTGGGAAATGATCAATGCTACGTTTTCTGAAAATTTACCTGAGCCACCTTTGCCTCCATTACGTCGGTTGTCGCAAGATAACACAGCGGTTTCTTCAAAAAATGGTTTGACTGGCAAGGAATCTCCAACGGGCAATCAAGTGGCAGAATTACCCCGAGGCGGTATGCAATCACCAAAAGGGCACCAATCTCCAGGGTTTCCAAAAAAGCCTGCACCTGTCCCTCCGCTGTGTATCTCCAAAGATAGCGGAGCAGTTTCACCAAAAGCGCTGGTGCGAGATCAGGAGTCTCCAAGGGGTAAGCAAGGGGTTGAATCACCTAGAGCCAGTATGCAATCACCAAAAGGGCACCAGTCTCCAGGGTTTCCAAAAAAGCTTGCACCCGTCCCTCCACTGCGTATCTCCAAAGATAGCGGAGCAGTTTCACCAAAAGCGGGGGTGCGAGATCAGGAGTCTCCAAGGGGTAAGCAAGGGATAGAATCACCTCGTGGTGGTATGCAATCACCAAAAGGATACCCGTCTCCAGGGTTTCCAAAAAAGCTTGCACCTGTCCCTCCACTGCGTATCTCCAAAGATAGCGGAGCAGTTTCACCAAAAGCGGGGGTGCGAGATCAGGAGTCTCCAAGGGGTAAGCAAGGGATAGAATCACCTCGTGGTGGTATGCAATCACCAAAAGGATACCAGTCTCCAGTGTTGCCAAAAAAGTCTGCACCTGTCCCCCCACCGCGTATCTCCAAAGATAGCGGAGCAGTTTCACCAAAAGCGCTGGTGCGAGATCAGGAGCCTTCAAGTGACCGGCAAGGGGCAGAATCGCCTCGAGGCGGTATGCAATCACCGAAGGGTATTCAATTTCCTGCGGTGGGAAGGCCGCTTCCAGCGCCAACTCAACGAAGTAGACAGTCTTACGATGATGAATTACCTGATTATGAAAAATGGTTGATTGATTTAGAGGCCGGTTTGGATGCTGATTTGGCTGATAGAGTGCTGCAATCCCTTAAAGGCACAGCGCCAACACCACCCAAGGCGTTAGCGACTTCTGCCAAAATTGCATCAAGCGGTCATGAATCTCCAAAAGATAAGCGAGGGATAGAATCGCTTCGAGTGGAGCCCTCATTGAAAGATCGACAATCTCAAGATGTTCCCAAAAGGCCTTTGCCATCTCCCGGCTTGTCTCACGGTGCGGCAGTCACCTCTCCCAAATTGGCAACACGTGGTCACGAATCTCCAAAAAGGCAGGGAGCAGAATCACCTCGAGCAGTAGCATCGCGAAAAGGCTCAGCATCTCCTGAAGCCCCAAAAAAGCCTTTGCCTGTGCTTGTTCCAGCGCGGGTCGAATCGCCAGAGCCTCGTGAGTTAATTTCTCGAAAGTCATCTACTGTGGCTCGGCAGTCTCCCGAGCTTCAACAGCGAACATTAAGCTCAGTATCAACAGCTAAGGATGATTCGCGAGACAGGGCGACAAAAGCGATTATTAGAGCAAAAAAATTGGCTATGGATCGATTAAGTGGCTCAGTATCTGCGCAGAATCAAAATAATATGACCGTTTCGCACACACCGTCTAGTGTAAACGATACTTCGCTGCATGCAACTACTGACGAGGGTCGTCTGCAGCATGTGAAGCAATTGCTCGCTCAGGGTGTAAATATAGATGCAATTGATGACTCTGGTCGTACAGCTTTACATTTTGCTGCCTGGCAAGGCTGTGAAAAAGTGGTAGAGCTTTTGATAGAGGAGAGAGCAAACGTATCGATCGTAGGGCCTGCAGGGCTTCAAGCTCTTCATCTAGCCACGCTGAAAGGCCATGCGGGGGTAGCCAATTTATTGTTATCTGCAGGAGCAGATGTGGAAGCCGTATGTCAAATTGGGCCATTAATTGGTAATAGGGTGCTTCATTTGGCTGCGATGGTTGGAAGTAGGGGTACTGGGGCGATGATGATCCTTTTGTTAAAGAATGGACATAGATATGGAGCTGATATACAAGCCTTAAACAACTCCGGCCAGACGGCTCTCCATTTGGCAGCTGAGGCAGGTTGTGCGGAAGCAGTGGAGCTGCTTTTAAACAGAGGTGTTAACGTAAATGTCATAGATACATTTGGTCAAACAGCACTTCAGTTGGCTCCCGTAAACAGTGAGGCGGCACAGATTTTGCAGCGGTGGATAGAAGCTGCAAATAATGGGCCTGCTTCACAAAAGATGGCTATACATGGCCAGGAATCTCCAAAGAACATGGGAGGGGCAGAATCGCCTCGGGATTTGCAGTCAAATGGTGAAGGAGATTCTTCCGCCGCTACTACTCGAAAGTTTACAGCAGTTTCTGCTCAACAAGGTCAGGGTGCACGTATTTCCTCACCATCGGCAGAACTCAAAAAAGCGGCTCGTCAGGAAAATCTGGAAAAAATCAAATCTCACGCTGCGGCGGTTAAGGCCTTAGCTCCAACGCTTCACTCGGCTGCCAGGGCAGGATTGGTAAAACAAGTGGAGAAATTGCTCGATGAAGGAGTAGATGTGAACTTGGTTGAAAACGGTTACGCTGCTCTTCATTTGGCAGCTATCGCAGGTCATAAAGAAGTAGTAGAATTATTGCTATCTCGGGGGGCTGAGATAGATTTACTGGATGACAGTGGAAAGACCGCATTTGATTTGCTTTGGCCAGAAAGTGATGTGGGCAGGATTTTACAGGACGCAAAACGTTGCTTAGCTGAAAGTCGTGCTTCCCGCTCCCATAGTGTTCTTCTAAGATTACTTATACAAAATGGGAGTGTTAGCAAAGTTGAAGAGCTGATTCGTCGAGGAATCGAGGTAAATTCCATTGGTGATCGAAATAATGGAGATACAGGGCTTCATCTAGCAGTGCGTCAGGGTACTAGAGA
Source organism: uncultured bacterium (assembly GCA_963695365.1). Lineage (GTDB taxonomy): Bacteria > Babelota > Babeliae > Babelales > Babelaceae > PRDV01. Next base: position 1,431,615 of record OY968766.1, on the reverse strand, counting down.
ATTAATTGAGCTCTTTTTAGAGCGCGGTGCAGATGTTTTAAAGCTTAACTCTGATGGTGAATCTCCCGTAATGATTGCGCTAAACGCTGCTGGCTATGATGTTAAGATAATAAAATTGCTGGTTGATGCAGGAATGACTGCAATGTTGCTGTTAGAAAATAAGAAAGCCCTGAAAGGAGGGTTAAGCACTGAGGACGAATTAAAATCGGACAACTATAAAAAAGCATTCTATGTACCGCTGGTTTCTGCAATTAGAGATCAGCAGAAAGAGAAGGTCGTGTTGTTACTCCATCATTCATACGTACTGAGAAGAAAAGGAATCAAAATTGAGATTCCTACGCATTTGTTGCATCCAGCTGCTTTTTATGCTAATGATATTGAGGTTGTTAAATGAATCGATATTATTAGAAAGGAAGTGCAATGTGAATGAGGAGCGTGAGGAAGATGGCTTTACTCCTTTGCATTTTGTTGGTCACCATAAATCTATCGATCGAGAAGACGTAAGAAAGCGCATTGCTCACGAATTGATTTTCTTGCACGATGTTGATACGAATGTACCAAGTAAAATGGTAACAAGTGATGCCGATGATGGGCAATATACTTCACTACATCTTGCGGTTATGAATGAGCATTATGGCCTGGCTGAAGCTTTGCTGCGTGGTCGAGTAGATTCTTCGTTCAATAAATCTGATGATCCTGCTATGGCATTAAAATTTGGAGGAGCAGATCCTCAAAGGGTTACACAAAAAGGCAAAAAAGCTTCTGATCTTGCCAAGATGGAAGCAATGAAGAGCTTGTTGATAAGATATACTGGTGAAAAGTCTCTGCCTGAGGGTGGTGCGGGTTCTTTGAGTGAGGATAATTAAGACAATTTATTTTTGTATAACGCTTTCTATCTCTAGGTTGTAGCAGTCTTCTTAATTTCTTCTGCGGGAGCTGTTTTTAAAGTTGTTGACCAATTTTGAACTCTTCGTGTAAATTAAGCCCTTTATGCTTGATCGACTCGTAGAATTTCGATTAAGTAAACTTACAGGGCCCTTATAAGGGGTCCCCGTTTTTGTTGTGCGCCCGGCATGATACGTTACCTCCTAGCCAATTTTTTTACTTAGTGACTCCTGGTCTTACAAAAAGAAGATTAATCTTATCATGCTTCGGAATGTCTTGTGCAATGAGTTTGAAGTTGCTCGCTTCGAGCCAGTTCTTAACTTCATCGTAGGTGGGATTGTTTTTAAATCGCTCAGTAAGATTTACCTCGATGAGAATTGCTCGGACTGTTTTGAGTGTGTGAGGGGCGGATTTTAAAACTGAAAGTTCAGCTCCCTGCATATCGAGCCATAAAAAATCGATGTGGTGTATTTTTTTTTCTTGTGCCCAGCTATCGAGTGTTATCGTTTTGATCGTAATTGGATGAAAATGGACGTTGGGCCTTTGTAAGCGGTAGCCATGCGGTTCAAACAGTGAGCTGGCAGCGGTGGAGGCTCCGGTGCTTACATGTAATTGAGCAGTTCCGTTTTTGGCACTCAAAGCCTGTGGATCACAGAATACATTGTGGGCATCTTTTGTTCGTTCTACGAGCTGGGTGTATAGTTCGGGCACCGGCTCAAATGCATAGATGGTTCCAGTAGGCCAGAGTTTGCTCATTTTGAGTGTATCACGCCCGATATGTGCCCCAGCTTCTATGATGATTGGGTTTTCGGGCAAAAGCGTTTTGATGAATTCTTTGCTTATTGGGCCTATGTGCATGCTGTTTTTCCATAAGGTGTTTGCTTACGGGTTAATTATAGTGCATCCAAGGACAGGCGTCTATACGTATCATATTGTTGAGAAGTGATACCAAAAGTTGTAACCCAATTCGCGGAGGGCCTTGCAGGCGCGCACAGCGCCAAAGAAAGGCTGCCCGCAGGGCTCCCCGCGAAGCGAAAAAGAAAGTTTACCGCAAAAAAGATATACTAAAGAAGAAAAGTTAAAAAATGCAAAAAAGATGGTATGAATGGTTAAACAAAAGAAGCGCCTAGATCACGCAGTTCAAGAGCTTTACCCTGCATTAAGCAAAACGCAGATACAGAGTTATATCATGCAGGGTAAGGTAACTGTCGATGGTCAAGTAGCAACAAAACCTGGCACGGCCATCGGAACCGACGAAGTCATTACACTGAATTATGAAGAGCCTCGATATGTATGCCGTGCGGGATGGAAACTTGCTCATGCTCTCGATTACTTCAACATAGATCCAACTGGCCTCACCGTCCTCGACGCAGGTCTATCAACGGGTGGCTTTACCGATTGTCTTCTACAACGTGGAGCAGCATAAGTTTACGGGATCGACGTAGGGTATGGCCAAGTACATGAAAAAATCCGTCAAGATCCTCGGGTTATTGTGATGGAAAAAACGAACCTTCGTTATCTTGAAAAACTTCCGGAACTCATGGATCTCATCACGCTTGATCTTTCATTCATTTCGCTTATTAAAGTTATGCCTTCTGTAACGTCTCTTCTTAAACCCACTGGTAAACTTATAACCCTTATTAAGCCACAGTTTGAAGCAGGCCGCTACGAGGTGGGTAAGGGTGGTATCGTGCGAGATCCGGCAGTTCACCAATCTGTTATTGAACGCGTCACCAAAGAAATCCAATCCTTCGGTTTTATATGCCATGGTGTTACTGAATCTCCAATAGAAGGCACTGAAGGCAATAAAGAGTTTCTTGCCTATTTTGAGCGGATATGATTTTAGATGGCTGCTCACTAGTAATAATCTAAATCTGGTACTATGATAGCGTGTATCAAGTCGGTACTTTTTTTAAAAGGAGAGGGTATGTTTTTTAGTGATGCAACGCCACTATGCTTAATGATAATGTTTGCTTATTGCCAGCCTATAAGCGCTATGATGATGGCAGCATTACGAGAAGTTCTCGCAGATGAAGAATACCTGAGCAAAAGACTTATCACTGAAAATGGGTTGCGGTATAAAATAAGAGTAAACAGCTGACGCCTAAAAATGATGTACTAATTATATGTAGAAGGTTTGACTAAAATAAACCTTCTACATATAATTAGTATATGATTGATTCCAAAATGACTACCCCAATTACCGCGTTGCAGCTTGTTAAACTTCTTGCTGAAAATGGCTATCGACTTTTTTCTGCAAGCGACGTGAGAACTTTGCTTCTTTCAGAGAAGAGAGCAGTTGCTAATTTAAAGCAAACTCTTTTTTCTCTCACATCGAGACAATGGATTCATAAGATAAGAAGAAATCTTTATGTTTTGGATAATGTCTTTCTGGAAAAGCAACCGATTCATGAGTTTGAAATTGGAACCCGCCTCGCCGTGCCGAGTGCTATTAGTCATTATAGTGCTTTTCATATACACGAACTTACCGAACAGATACCGCTCATCGTGTATGCAATGACGCCGACAGGAACGGCTTATCCAAGAATGCATAATGCAACTCTGTTCACCTACCAAGGTGTAAGATATCGTTTTGTTCAAGTTAAGAAAGAACATTTTTTTGGAACAGAAAATATTTGGGTCGGTGAGGCTAAGATACCTATAACAGATTTGGAGAGAACTCTGCTAGACGGTCTAGTCAAACCGCAATATTGTGGTGGTATAAGAGAAGTGATTCACTCATATACTGTTCGAAAATTTGATATAAAAAAAATTTTGGATTATGCTCTTCGTCTTGATGCAGCAGTTGCAAAGAGACTTGGTTGGGTTCTTGAAAAGACAGGGCACACTGGAGCTTACTTAAAGGTTTTGGAGGGGGTTCCAAGAAAAGGGTATGTCAAACTTGATCCATCAGGAAAAGAAGCAGGTATATATAATAAGCGCTGGCGGATAGTGGAGAATCTTTAATGCAGTTAAGAAGAGTTTTTCAAGATGTAACTAAGAGACAACAAATAGCGTGGGGAATTATTGAGCAAGACTATGTTCTATCCTGGCTTTTATATGGGATTGCTCACACAGCCGAATTAAAAGGAAAGCTCGTTTTTAAGGGGAGAACGGCCCTCAAAAAGATTTATTTTGGGGATTATCGTTTTTCTCAAGATCTTGACTTTACTGCACTTGAAGATGCGCCCAAAGGGAAAGCATTAGAGCTTTATATAGGATTGGCTTGCGAAAAAGCTCAAGCGGAGCTTGCAAGGAGAATAAGTAATCCAATAATAATTTGCGCAAGGTATACGGAAAAGCGTCCTCATCCAAATGAGCAAGAGGCATTTGTTGTGAGGGTGCGGTTGCCTTGGCATAACAGCCCATTCGTAAGGGTTATGATCGAAGTTACTTTCAATCAGTGTCTTGTTAACGCGCCGTTGCTAAAAGGAATAATACACGGTTACCCTGAAGATTTTGGGGGAGAGCTCTTTACGTATACCTTAAACGAAATTTTTGCGGAAAAACTTCTTGCGATGCATCTTAATGCGATAAAACTTCATGAACAGGGATGGTCACGATCTCGCGCGAGAGATTATTTTGATCTTTGGAGACTTATGCGTTCATTTAGAGAGCAATTAGATGAACGGACAATCAGAGAGACATTGCTGGCAAAATACAAGCTTGGGCATGTTTTCAAAGATGCGACTAGTTTCTTTGATCCAGTTGCTCTTGGTGTGGTCAAGGAAAATTGGGAAATTTGGCTCGGACAGGTAGTTTTTCCGCTACCGGCGTATGACTTAGTTGTAGGCGAGTTAAGAAGAGATATGGATGCTTTTTTTGATTGGGAATAGAAATTGCTTTGTGCTCTTATACAATTAAGGAAATCTACTATGGAAATCTCCGATATGTATATAAAGAGTATAATTGATTCTTTCATAAACACTGGTTGAATAATTTCTCAATTCTGGTACCCTTAATACTATAAATAAGTAATATAATGCCCAGAATCTTAAGGAGTTCTTCCTATGGTACCTTTACGTAAATCCCTTGTATGTATTTCTACATTTCTCAGCTTTACAACGATTATGGTTGGTGTAGAGCGCAATACCCGAACTGATTGGAAACAGGCGGAAGAATTGGCTGAAAATGCCGTTGTGCAGGTTCATTCAGCTCATACTGAATTCAATTGGGCCGAGCCATACAAGGCGCCGCGTAAGACGCAAAGCTTCGGGACTGCCTTTTTTCTCGATGAGAGGGGCTATTTGTTGACCAATTTCCACGTGATCGATCAGGCAACGTTGCAGCTGTATATTCCCGCTCTGGGGCAAAAGCCTGTTGAAGCATTTGTCGTGGGTGCCTGTCCTGAGGCTGATATTGCCTATATTAAGGTAAGTGATGCAGGGATGAAATCTATTCGTAGTGCGTTAAAGAAGATTCCTTATTTAAAATTAGGCGATTCGGATGCACTCTTTGCAACGGAGCCGGTGCTTGCCCTCGGCTACCCGCTTGGGCAGAGATATTTAAAAAGTACTGTTGGGGTGATTGCGGGCAGAGAATACATCTCTGGGGCATCATTCATGCATATAACAGCACCAATTAATCATGGCAACTCCGGTGGTCCGCTCCTTAATCTCGATGGGGAAGTTGTGGGTATTAATAGCGCCGGCCATGCGATGGCAAAAAATATTGGCTATATTATACCTATTTATGATGCACAAATTCTCATGAAAGAGCTCAAATCTAAAAAACTCGTCCGCAAGCCCTACTTGGGAATGGGAGTGAACCAAACAACTGATGCCCATGCTCGAGTTCTTGGAAACCCTGAACCGGCTGGTGTGTATATCAATACGGTAGAACACAATTCACTTGCAGCAAAGGCAGGCGTTAGGGCAGGGGATATGCTCTATGCCATCAACGACTGTGAAGTTGATTCGTATGGTGATGTAACGGTTAACTGGAAAACGTCGCGCAAGGTAACGCTTGCAGAGTATCTCATTCGACAGGCGCCCCATACCACGTTGAATCTTACCTTATATAGAAATGGAGCCAAAAAAGATATTAGTATCGCATTTGAGCCGGCACACCCGGATCCAATTAGAACCATCTATGCAGAATATGAGCCGAAAGAAACGGATTATGAGGTCATTGGAGGTATGTGCATTATGCAACTGCGGGAAAATCATATTAAGCTCTTTGAAGGTCTTATGCCGCTGCTTCCCTATTCTCTTAAGAAAAATCAGCATAAGGAAGTGTTAATTATTACACGACTTATGCCCCGATCGATTTTTGAAAAAATTAACTGCTTTTATGAGGGAGCTCTCCTTAAGGAGATCAATGGAAAACGGGTAAAAACGCTTGCGCAGGCACGGGAAGCCCTTAAAGAAAGTGCAAAAACGGGTTATGTGGTTATTAAAACAAAAGATCAGGTAGTCACCGCGATCACCTTAGATGAACTTCTTGAGGACGAAAAGCGGCTGACCCAAGAGTATAAGTTTGAAACAACGCCGGGCGCTATGGCCTTGATGAAAGTCAAAGGTCGGCAGAAATCTATGAAACAGTAATAACTTGATGGATTCTTCTAAAATCGATTTTTTGCAAGCCAGGGATAGAATTTTTTTTTGTTTGTTATATCTTAATGGTAGAACAACGTGTGAGGATTTTGGAAATTTCAAAAGATGTTTTTTATTAAGGAGGATACTCATGAAAATGCTCTATATTATACTAGTAATAAGTGTAGTTCCAGCCGCTGTTGGTATGGAATCCCTTTCTATGGTAAGGGAAAATGCCTCCATAGATAAATCAGCAGTAGGAGAAAATGGCACAAAAGATCATCTTAATGAAGGTAGCCAATATTTACCTCTCGTTCGAACTGAAAGGCCACATTCACCTATTGAGGCTTCGAGCGACAAAGGTGGCTCCCCGACTTCTAGTGTGGTGGAAAATGCAGCAAGCGAAACGCAAGAGATGGTTTCCCAAATGGAGCTCTTTTGGGACCTAGCTGATAGTAGGAAGGAGTGGGAACAAAAAGCATCCTCACTCTATGAAAGCCGTAGCAGTTAAAGCGCTTATTAAAAGCAAAGGGAAGGACCTGAATCCATTTATAGAGGCTGCACATAATGCACTTACGTTTGCTACGACGCGGGACTGGGCTCTTATAATTTTGCAATCGGCTTATGAGGTACTCAAATCGGACAACTTTACGTTATTAGAAGTGGCATGTCTTTTGAACAAATATGGTAGGTTCGATACCTGGATTGCAGAGCACTGTTCACAACTTCAAGAAGGGATGACTCAAGCTGAATTTCTTGAAATTTTGAATAATGCGGGTGGGATTTTTAATCCTCTTATGAGTGCAGTGCGTGGTAATGCGTTAGCGACTGTCGTACTGCTGGTGAAAATCGGTGCAGATGTCACTAGGACTAATACGCAAGGACAAAATGCGTTGATGAATGCTGCTTGTTTAGGGTATGTAGATATCTTAGACTTCCTTATTGAAAATGGAGCTAGGCAAGCAATTGATGCAAAGGATTTTGCAGGAAGAACTGCTCTCTATTTTGCGGTTGAGAAGGATGAAACTGTAGTCGCCTGTAAACTCTTGGAATATGGAGCAACATTTGCGCATAATGAATCATTGGAATCACCTTTAAGGATGGCAATGGTCAGAACAAACCCTGAAATGGTTGAGTTGCTGTTTAAAGCAGGTGTAGATCCTAATTCTCTTATATATGGGCAGCCTGCGCTTGCAGCTGCGATTGATCATTATGCCCTGTGGTCGCCAGATCCAATTTGGGAACATGACAAAGAACGTGAAGGGAAAGCACTTCAAGTTATTAAACTATTCATGAATCACCCTAAAATCGATTTTAACGCTCGCGGAATCAATGGAATTTCTGCCTTAAGCGCTGCTAATTACCACTGCTTCAATAATTTAAAATGGGAACTTATTGATCGTGGTGCCGTGCAATAAATAAGCATCCCCAATATTTGATAGTAAAAATTAAAGAAATAATGTAATAGGTTATAATAGGAAGGGATCATGATGAAATATATAGAAAAAGCTTTATTAGTCGGCATTTTAATATCGGTTGCTATACAAAATCATTGCATGGATACAGCTGCCATTCCAGAGGTCGAAGGCACTTTACAAGACCGTACATTAAAAGAGTTGACAGCGCTTAAACCCTTATTATTCCAAAATTTTGATGGGCTCCGGTTAGACCTTGTGATACAGCAATTTAGAGGCTCCTGCTTTTGTCATTATATTGATGCGGATGGTAGTTTCGCACAAGATCCGGATCGAATAGATGATATATTTAGTTCATTTGTTGAGCTTTTGCAAATATTGGGTGAAAGAGGCCTTTTTTATGTGCTTGAAAATAGTGAATTGACGACAAGTTGTGACGGCCAACAATTGCGCACTAAATTATCTCTCCTTTCCAAGTTAAAGTTGCAGGAAATACGCTATTTATTAATGAAACAGCGCCAGATGGTCCAACTTCAAAAAACTCCCAACGCAGAATTATGCGACATATTTACACTGAAAGATTCAGTAGTTTTTTGGGATCCTGATATTGAAAAAGAGACCATTAAATTTTCCTTATTAATAAAAAATAAGATCCAAGAGTTAATCAGGATGGCATGCTTTCTTGCTGAAAGGGTGGTAGTATTTAATGTAAAGCTACGGGGTGTAAGCCAATCGCAAAAGAAAGATGTATCGCATGAAAAAAGAGAAGCAAAATCTAAATTGTTGAGCGTTACGAGGTTACTTGTTTCCAAAACTCTTGAGTTTTTGAATGCGACATTGGCAAGCAATATTGCAGAGGTGGTTAGACGTTTTGGGTTACTGCAAGGTTTGATCAAAGAGGCTGATGATGTGCAAGCAGATCCAGCTTTAGCGAAGAAAGAAAAAGATGATCTTTATCGTTCTCTTCCAGCGGTATGTGATATGGTTGGCTGCTTGGCAGCTTATAATAAGCTTGAACCTTTACCGATTGATCGTGTACCGATGGACATTATATGGTATGTTTTTTCTAATCTTATGAATACACCTCAAAAACCACTCATACACGAGGCTGCCGCGCTTTGCAAAAAGAATCGCAACTTAGCAGATGCTTTTAACGCCGTACTTCATGATTACGTACTTGAAGCATCTCATTCTGAGCGAACATACTTTGCAAAAGGAAGAATGTGGGAAATGATTGTTGCAGCGTTTCTCATGAGAGGGGGTACCAGCGTTAATAAATTTGGTCGACTTGAAAATATGAATCAGCACGTCAATTTGCACGGTAGGCAGTTTTCTCGTGAATTTGATATGGTTACCGAAAAGCTTTTATGCGAATGCAAAAATATTGATTGGTATGGACTTTCACCAGAAAAAAAAGTTAAACTCATTGCTCAGTTTAAAGATCAGGCTAAGATTGCGAAAAGTAAATCGTACGCAACGAATTTTTTTGTCATATCAAAGCAGCCAGTTTCAGAAGAATTTGTAGAAATTTTTAGAGATAATGCTATTAACTATGTTGATCCACGACATGTCGGTGACTTTAAAGATCTTTTTGGAGATGCCGCAATGATGGTCGATTAGTAGTCGACTCGCCATTTTTTGCAATTTTGATATCTTGGAAGTCTAACTGCGCCCGTAGCTCAAAGGATAGAGCGCCGGACTTCGAATCCGTAGGTTGAAGGTTCGAGTCCTTCCGGGCGCACCAGTTTGCCAGTGGCGCCCGTAGCTCAGTTGGATAGAGCGACAGATTCCTAATCTGTAGGCCACAGGTTCAAATCCTGTCGGGCGCACCAGAGATCGTGCCCGGTAGTTCGATTAATGATGGGGCGGGCCTGCCACGCCGTAGCCCAAAGGGCGAAGGCGGGCTGTTGCCTAACTAGAATTTTCGTGGTTAACTAATGTCCGATGGCGAAAAAAATTCCGCTTGCGGAATTATCATTGTTTAACAATTTAATGGAAGGAGGTGTTCATATGAAACTATCATATGCGCTTTTAGCAGGTGTTTTTGCACTATCAGTAGGAACGGCAGGACTTCTTGAAGCTCGAAGCTGCAAGAAGCCAAAAACGTGCTGTCCAGAAAAATGCGAACCCAAGGATTGCGATGACAGCTGTGATGCTCAGAAAAAGAGCTCAAACTGTGATTGCGATGATTGCGATTGCGAAACAGACTGTAAGTGCTAAGACACCTGTAGCATGAAAGTTTCAAGAGGCCCTTAACCGGGCCTCTTTTTTAATGCGTCAGTCATGGAGCGCGTTCTTTTAGGGATTAGAAGTCTAACAGAAATGTCAGAGCAAGCAACGGCTGGATCTTTTCGCGTGATTATTTTCACACTATTCTTTTTTCGATGGTGACATAGCATATGGTGCAGCTAAAATTTCTTTCATGGTGCAGCTTGATTTGCCGGGCAGGACAAATTCACGCCACGGGCGGCGAAGCTATTATCCTTAGGGTAAATAGTGCGGCTCAAGTGAGTGGGGAACCCGCTTGCTTTCTTGGAAGTGCAAGCATAAGCACCGCAGCGAGGAAACTTAAGATGGTTGCGTATAAGAAACCTATTTGTGGCGAAAACGACGACCACAAAAACCCCACGATAATACTCGACAAAAGATCTCCGATACTATCGATTGTAAGCAGGAGGCCGTAGCCAGTTCCCCGTTTATGTTCTGGTAGCAGCTCGGCTGCGTATGATTTTTCAAGTGTGGTATACGTACCTGCGCTGATGCCCGAGAGCAGAAAGACGGTCATAAGATACGCCATACTTGTTGACGGCCATATAAGCAGAGCTGTCATACAGCCAAAAAGAAAAAACCCAAACCCGAGCGGAATTTTTCTTCCAAGCCGAGTGTCGCTCAAGGCTCCCATAGCATAGGCTGCGCCCGCTTGTGCTATATTTCTTCCTATATACAGAAGAGTGAGCAAACTAAGAATAGCTGCCGAGCTCATCGTCCCTTTGAGTGTTTCTTGCAAATGCAGGAGAAGCAATGGTCTATTAAAATTGCCGATACCAAAAACAAACATAACAAAACAAAAAAGATAGAAGCTCATGGGGAGCGCCAAAAGTGAGACGGCTGGTGAAGAGGGTGATGTGACTTTTCGAGGGACTTCCTTTACTAAAAATACAATAGAAAGCAGCGCAAGCACGCCCGGTATGAAAGTGATAAAAAAGAGTTTATCAACGGAAAGCCCCGCGCCAGCATAAACGATGAGTGGCCCGAGTATTGCACCAAAGGTATCGAAGGTTTGTCGAAAACCGAAGGCATGTCCGTAATAGAGAGAATCGGTAGAATCTGCGATGAGGGCATTGCGAGGAGCGCTTACCAGACCTCTGCCAAGCCACGCGAACGTCACTAAGAGAAGTACGGTAACCCAAGAAGTGGCAAGGCCTAAGAGGCCGACGAGCGTGCCTGCTAAGCCGTAACCAAGTATAAGCAGTGGTTTGCGACACGGCAAGCGATCGCTTAGCCATCCCGCCCATACAACGATAATGCTTGCAACGGCCGCAGAAATACCGCTAATAAGACCAACATATTTCGGCGCAGATCCTTCCCCGGTAAGAGATACAATGAGCGTGGGGAGCAGAAGAGGTACCATTTCATGGCTGCAATCGCTAAAAAGACTTGCGAGACTAAATCCAGCAAGATTGCGTGTAAGCCAGGGAGCCCTTGAGAGCTTCACCGTGCACCTTTGGTGCTCTGGCTTTCAAAGAACTTCTTTTTCTCTGCCTTACTGTGGTATCGTTTATTGACAGCCATTACCTGGTTCATGCCACATCCTTCGTCGATAAAATCAATGCTTATAAAATTGGGCTGTTTCATTGTATAGAGACCGTCTTTGAGGCCTTTAGAAGAGGCTTTTTCTAAAAACTCTTCCAGCATCGATGAGTTAATCGTCTCATAGCTTTTACCGAAATTAAATTTGAGTTTGGGAAAATAGTTGAGGATGTATAAATACCGCTTATAGGGCCGGTATATTTTTGACTCCCATCGTTCACGGCATGCTTGAGGTATTGAAAGAGCTCCCCATTGATTTTCGATGACCTCTCGCCATTGATTGTAGGCGAGATCTGTTTCTCCCAGCGAGTCAAAGATCACCAAGCGCTTATTTTGTTTTTGCATCCAACCAATGGTTGGCCATCCATCATGTTCAGTGGGATTCCATTCCGACGGACTTAAAATAAGCGATTGCAATCCAGCATGTATAAATGGCTCATCGATAACATTTCGTGTGATGACATAATTTTCCAGAAAAATGGTAACAATCTCGGTCGGGTTATTCTCAAGAAAGTTTTTTATGATAGCAAGGGCTTCTGCAAGGAGCATCGGTTCTTTAACGCCGCAGAAATATCGGTTTACGGTTTCATTGCGATGACAGAGGATAACCCGGCCACTGCTATCAAGATGGGTATCGAGCATCAGACCTCGAACACCGGCATTGAGCTGATCTTTCAGTGAGAGTCGCTGTTGAGCATAGCGGTAGCCGTGCGCCATGGACGCATAGGCGTTATGAGCGGTAAGAAAGCTCACGTCATGATAGGGCACATGTGCCGCTGGTGTTTGCCAGTCCCTTGCCCCCTGTAAAAAAAATGCGTAAAAGGCCCCCATCAGGGCCAACAGTTTACTGTTCATAGCCCTCCCCCTGCCTAGTAGTATACGGGATGCGCGTTGCTTATTTCAAGAAATTGATGATATATTCATCGGAGGTCGCGAAGTGATCGTAGGCATGATTCCTCTATGCGTTTTTTTAATTATATCAGTGAGAATAGGCCTCTGCGCAAATTAAGTGCAATGGAAAAATAACAAGAAATTCCATTCTGGGAGGTACTGAAAAAACGAGCCGCTTTTTTATCCCAAGGCCCAGTAACTATGCCCATTGCTGACTTGCCAAATAGAATGATTTCTGCGTGTGGCACGATTCATTTGTACAAAATTCCACATCGACCAACAGCCGGGTTTTGGGGCTTTTGGCTTCTACTTTTGTGGGGAGTGCGGGCGCGTGTGCAGGGTGGAGAACCGCCATATTTTCGACTAAGAGGGACCTGAAAAAAACAGACCATGCCTAAAAGTCCCAATAATCAAATAATGGCTTGAATTCAGCATTTCCAACCAAAAAAAGTTTTAAAAAAGACTTCCTAAAGTCTGAAATTTTGATAGAGTATCAGTACTAATCAGGGGCGGTATAGGTCACAACCTTTCTAACATAAGCAGTGGCATCTTGAATAAACTAACTATTTGGCAGGATTTTTTACGTATTGCTACGCAGGAAGTTGGTAGTCGAGTGGTAGAAACATGGTTCAAGGCGGTGACGTTATCTCACCTTGAAACTGCAACCAAAACGATTTACATTAAAGCTCCTAATGCGTTTATTCGCGACTGGGTGGCGACTCAGTACAGCGATTTCATCCGTACACATCTCAATCGTCTTCTCCATGAAACGATGACGAAACTGATTGTGCTTGATGAAAGCAAAACCGAGGTTGCACGCCAAGAAAGATCGGTGCAGGCTTGGGTGGCCGAGCAACCAGCGCCAAGCGTACAACCTGCAATTAAAACAACCATGAACCCTCGATATCTTTTTGATAACCTCGTGGTTGGCCCGCACAACGCGGTCGCAGTTGGTGCCGCACTTTCGGTTATTCAGACCCCAGGAGGGATCTATAATCCACTATATATCCACGCTGGTTCAGGCCTTGGTAAGACTCATTTACTACAAGCTGTGGGCAATGCCTTTAAACAAGAACATCCGAAAAAACGGGTGGTCTATCTTTGTGCGGAACGTTTTGTTTATGAATTTGTGACGGCCATTCGGCTCAAGCGCATTCAAGCTTTTGAGCAACGGTATCGTGAGGCAGATGTGCTGCTTGTTGATGATATACAAGGCATGGCACATAAAGAACAGACGCAAGAAGCGTTCTTGCATATTTTTAATGCGCTTTACGAATCTGGTAAGCAACTTATCTTTGCAAGTGATACACTACCTCAAAAGATCGAGGGGCTTGATAGTCGCCTGGCTGCCCGTTTTGATGGAGCGCTCATCGCAGATATACAAATACCAACTATTGAGACCAAAATTGAGATTGTACATAAAAAAGCGATTGCACAAAGCGGCGCAGTCACCGATGATGTTGCGCATTTTATCGCGACGCGCGTGACTTCAAACATTCGCGAGCTCGAAGGGCTCCTTATTCGTGTTCTCGCATTTGCGACGTTTACTCACCAGGTATTAACGGTCGATCTTGCTCAGCGGGTACTTCCTCCACCTGTTGAGATAAAACGGTTAGCACCAGAACTTCCGCACATTGCGCATCATATTGCACGCCATTATGGCTGCTCGTTAACAGAACTTCGCTCTAGTAAGCGGCAGGAAAATGTCGTTCTTGCGCGCCATGTTGCTATGTATTTTATGAAAACGATGACATCCCATTCTCTGCGCGACATTGCGGCTTACTGGTGTCGTAAAGATCATGCGACGGTGATTCACGCGATGCATAAAGTTGAAAAGCTTCTTGTGTGCGATGCGTTTAAGACTGAGTTGGCTACTCTAGAAAAACAGATCCGTTTGGTTTAATCGATCCCTTACTCTATATTCCGATCAGCGCGAACGTTTGAGCTGCTGTCCCGCTTCCCTCGATACAATCCCTTCGGCATATTGGCCTCGGGATCACTCGGGATGAGCGGGTACGCTATCGTATCTACTTTCTGATAGGCGCGAGTGTTTGAGCTCCTGTCCCGCTTCCCTCGATACAATCCTTTCGGCATATTGGCCTCGGGATTACTCGGGATGAGCGGGTACGCTATCTTATCTACTTTATGATAGGCGCGAGTGTTTGAGCTGCTGTCCGCCTGGCCCCTCGATACGATCTGCTCGGCATACCGACCTCGCAGATCACTCGGGGTGAGCGGGCAGTAGCGAGTTGAGCGCCGCTTTAGCGATCCAACGGCACGTTGGTGTCGGGATCCAAGGGGCGGACATGCGCCCGCCTTGGCGCTGCCCGCGTAGGGCATTAAAAAAATCATTTACTAAACAGGAAACAACTCTCTTCTTGGCTTCGCTTGCAACTCTCTTCTCAACTGCTTTGACCTTAAAAAATTGTCTTTTAAGCACTTACAGCTCAACTGAAAATACCACGATTTATAGCTATCATACTTCATCGGTTCTTTGAGTCCAATCATGCTTGGAAAATGCTCTGTATCAATGAGCACCGTTTTTCCAGTACTTTTTTCGATCATAAAGTTATCAGCATGAGCATCGACTCTATTTTCGACAAATTGAGCAAATGCGAGAGCGGTTTCCCGGTTATCGTCATTAAACATGCTATAGCTGTTATCGGCTTCGATTGCATCGGCGAGAACACCATAGATAGCGGGAATGACCGTCTTTTGTTCGCCAGCAGGCCCAATATTCTTGCTTCTAATCTCGATCCATTGCGGCTGCGCTGGTAACCAAAACCACTTTCTTGGGAAGTCGATTTTTCCATTCCATTTCTCACTCTCCAGCACTATCTTCTGGACCTCCTCTAAATTCCGCACTCTGGTAAACCCGGTCAAATGACGATTCGTTCCACCGCCCATGCGATAGAAAAATTTAGGTATCAATCCTTCAGCCTGTTTTATAAACGTTTCGGGTGTTTTAAGAAAGAGTTTCAAAATAAGCGGATACTGCTTAAACTTTACAATGATGAGCCCCGATATGAGCCGAGGGTTGTAATCTGATTGCTTGATCACGGTAAAGTAGGTAAACTTTGTTTTTTTCTTCTTGAGCTCTTGCAAGAGAACCTCGATCTGTTTTTTGAGCTCTGCAGCGGCTACCTTTTTTTCGGGATCGTTGCGATATGGTATTTGTTCATCGGGCAGGAGTCGTTTCATAAACTCGTCCCGTTTAAACTTGCTAAATATGGGATGGAGTTCCAGATAGTGATCTCTTAAATAATATCGTTTTGAATCGCCTTCGTAGCAGGTACTTATTTCAGGAATGAGTGGATCGCGTGGCCGCCATGGGCTGCGCCCCGCAAGGCATACATTTGAAACGATAATAAGTGCAGAAAGAAGGGTATTTCTCGTGTGATGTTTTAGCATTGTTGTGCCCCCTGTATTTCTATCATACCATGACTCGCCATCACTGCACAAGAGTTACTGTAAGAAATGCTCAGGTGACTCGAAAATGTCTGTTATTTCAATACCCCCCATGAGCTTGCTTTTAAAAATTCCTGAGAAGAAGGTAGGAAAGTCATCCTACGGAGCCTAGTATGCATAAAAAACTCTTCAGATCGGAATAATTTTTTTATCATGAAGGGGGCAGATCTCTCAGAGAGCCTTCTCGTTTTTTAGAGCAAAAGGGGGCTTGCATTTCTATCCCAATGTTTGGTAAGCTGGGTGTGTAGTATGAAAAGCGTACGAAGAAGAAGGGGTACGAAATGAAGCAAAACGAGACATCTCCTCGTTATGAGAAACTGTTGCGCTGTTTTACAAACTTACCGCAGCAGATCCTGTCACTCAATGGCACCGAAAACATGACCGAATATGTGTTGCACTCACTTTGTGAGGAAGGATGTCTTAATCTTTCAAAAGCAGCTTATTTTATCGATAATCCTGATTTCGATTGTCTTAAGGGAGTAGCTGGCTATAGCAAGGAAGAAGAGACGTATACGTGTGATACGGTTCTAGGTACTGATTTTAAAGAACACATGGATAATTGCGCGTTTAATAAAAAAGTGCGCGGTCTTAATTTTCCAAGTCCACGTCGTCTTAAAGAAGAAAACGATCGCCATGTGCATCACCTAGCAGGTATTTTGGGGATGACTAATCCTATCTATCATACCTGGACAATAAAACATGATAACTATGGTCTGCTCATTTTTGAACTTCAGCGGCCTGATGATGCTCAGCAACAAGAATTTCTTGAAGGCCTTTCAATTCTTGGTTTTTGTCCGGTAAGTTGAGGTCTAGAAATAGTCAAGATGGCAGCTATCTCTTGTAAGATGGCTGTCGCCGCTTATTTTTCATGTGTCACGGGAGTGCTATAAGAGAGTGATATTTTCCGATAATTTTTTGTATTGACATTTAAAAAAAGTTGTATAAAGTGGTACTCACTGATAAGTTAAAAGTATACCATGCTTGAAGGTTTACACACCAGTTCGATGAGTGCGTAGCGTAGAACGTATACATCGAAAAAAGCAGGGTAGTGTTACTAAACTGTTAGCAAAAAGCGTAGAGTTGTAGTGTTGCGGTTCTTTTTGAAGGAGAGTCTCATGCGTATCAAAACCTATTTCTATTTAGTTCATGTTGTAGCATTGATCATGATAGCGGTCACGCTTTATGTTAATCCTAACATGCTTGAAGCACGTCAAGATCGTACACGTGATCATCGCACATCTTTATAGGTGTCAGGGTCGGGGATAAGAAAAAGGACAGGTGTGCCCTGCCCTTAAGTTTTGATCCGGAAAAGCTCTTCTCCTATTTTTTATGAGCCTTTATAAACTCAGAGATTCTTTCGGCTTTTGCTTGTCTCAAGTGAACAAAGGTCATGAGCGTATCCTTTTGTTCTTCTGAAAGATTGAAGCGCAGGTCTATTCTGATTGATGCTGGATTTGCGACCAGGTTCTTAAGATCTTTGCGCGTTGATACTATTTCACTAAAAGCGTTCGCGCCCAGGATTGCGCGCAGAGTTGCGAGCAAGTACCTGTCTTCAGATTTTTTAACGATCGAAATAAGTCGTTTCATATGAGCATCGCTGAGTCTGGCTACAAATTCTTCATCTTCAAGAACACAATACGCCGTATTGTCATCATAGGCTTTTTCAAGCAATCTCA
The DNA here is from genome assembly GCA_963695365.1 of uncultured bacterium. Taxonomy (GTDB): domain Bacteria; phylum Babelota; class Babeliae; order Babelales; family Babelaceae; genus PRDV01. The sequence continues at coordinate 1,413,936 of OY968766.1, read as the reverse complement.
TGCAAATCACGTCAAATTCATGTTGGCTCATACCCTTTTCTTTGGAAAGTTCTTCCATGAGAGTCGAGAGCTCAAATAACCATCGAATCACATCATCATTCCCTTTTTCCTCTTCCCTTGCTGAAGGCGCTTCCACCGCTGTCACAACATCTGGGTGTGATTTTGAAGAAGCTTCTTTCGGTTTTTCTTCTCCAGAAATTGGTGCTTTTACAACAGGCTTAGGCTGTTGATCAGTGGAAGCCGCTGTCTTTCGCTTTATTTCTGCCCACCGCGCTTGCTCTTGGGTAGCAAGGACACTCTTTTCAACTAATAGGAAAAATGAACTGTAGAAAAGAACGTGGTGCGTGTTTCTGTTCGCGAAGAAGTCTTGGCACCTTCGCAACACAGTTCGAATTGCAGATTTGATATCTTTCGATTTTCCCTGAGCTAAGCGATTGATTCTTTCAAGAAGATCAACCAGATTTTTGCTTCTATTTCTTAAGGACTCAAGAGATATTCCTTCAGCGGCGAAATGCCCATCAATCGCTGCTCTTTCGGCATCATCAAGCCGTTCATACTCAACAAGAATGTAATCGCTTAGATTGGCTCGTGTTTCTTCTGATGCAGGGGCGTCGCCAATTACATCGCCGGGTTTGGCAGCCATAAGAAGCTTGTAATGGGTAATTTGCTGCGTCAAATGTTCGCGATTTACCATGTATGGTGTCTGCCAAATTTTCGCGAATACTCTGTTCATGAGAACGGTTGCAGCATCGAGAATAGTCTCTTTATTGAGATCGAGATTTCTAAAACCTTTTGCGACCTCTTCCTCAGGTTCTAGCGAACAATGCAAACAAAAAAAAGCCTCCAAAAGATCATTTCCAATGTCCCCCGCTCTGAAAGTTCGCATAGCAGTGCGAATGAGTGCGTACGCAGCTGGCTTAACGAAAGGGGTAATATCAGTTATGGCATGGTTAAAAACTGTATCAAGTGATTCAACAGAAGCCCCTTCCTTACTAAAATCACCATTGAGCTTACCAAGGATTGGACAGCTTTTTGCTACAGCGTTTCTTATGGGAGCCTCGAAACAAGAAAACAGTAAGGCAATGATCGTTGCTTGCTCGACCAACCAGCTTATCTCTCTTCTGCGTGCATCTTTTGTCATTCTGATAGGGGATGATTTGTTTGACTTATCAAGACCTTGCTGGCTTTGGGCTAAGCGTGCCTGCCATTGAGCGCAGCAGGAAATGAGTTCATGTATAAAAACCTGCTCTTCTGGCGAGGCTTTCTCGGCTTCTTCCCCCTTGCTTGATGGTGCAGTAGCTGCAGAAACGGGTTTATCAGGCTGGCCTTTGCCGGACGTATCGGAGGGATTGACGGATGCTGTCTGCTTTATGCAGGTAAGGGCGGCCTCTATATTTCGAGGGCAACCCCGGCCTTCGCTGTGAATTTTTGAAAGATACAGAAAAGCAATTCTTTGGTCACTCGGTGAAAATCTGCCTCCGGCGACTGTTTTGAAACAGAGGCGTGCTTTCTCATACTGTCCTGATTCAAAAAACTGCTTTCCTAGCTTGATAGATGCCTCTTTTTTTATTGTTGTTTCTTCTGTATGGGAAACGGCACTGCAGGCGATTTTGTTAAATACCTCAGCCAAGCGTACTTCAACTCTCTCTGAACGTTCGTGGTCTCTTTCAGCCTTCTCATCTGTTAACGCTATTCTAAGAAATCCGCGCTGATACATATAGGCTACATGGCGTGCCGCAGTGGCCCTTGATTGAAGATCGGCGTTTTCGTCTTGAAGGATTCGCAGAAGAGTTTTACGAGCCGCAAAATAATGCCCAGCATTGTACTGCGCAATTCCCTCATCAAGTGTTGTGAGGGAGATGCTTTCCATAGAAATAAGTGGTGTTTGGATGAACAGGAGACTGACTGCTAATAGAAGCAGTTTGGGCCGATGCGATTGGATTAAGCAATGGTGGGTAAAATAGAAATGTTGATTCATGGGGACTCCCTTATATTTTGCTGCCAGTCGGCTTCAAGAAGAAATGCACCAAGGACGAGAAAAGCCTTCCTAGCAACGAAGTTACATTTTTTCTTGGCGCTGGAGTTACCATAAAACTTCTTGAGCGCGATGTCAAACTTTATTTTGACATGCTTCGCTCTTGACCCTCTTATCTGATGCTGATCGATTATTGTTTTGAGGGCAGAGTTCTGCGCCTATGCATTTTTTTTGGGTTTTTAGACTTCTTGTTTTCTTAGCCTTGTGATGCCCTCATGAGAAACAGGTTTGAGAGAAGCAAAGATTCACCATCTTCATTGACAAATTATAAATAATATAAAATATTGCAATAAGAATAAAATGTGTGCTAGTCTAAAAGTAGTTAAAGTAGAAAAAAAGGAGTCTAGTAATGAAGCTGAAGAAAAAAAAGAAAGGTGGACTTCCTAAGCATGTCCGCATTACAAAGGAAGATAGGGCGCTTGAATCCCAAACGATACCTCATGGTGGCCGTTTTGGTAAAAAATGGTTCCCTCAAGATAAGAGATAATCGAGAGCAGGGAAGCTTTTATGGGCAAGGTAGTATAAGGAAGCGCCTCCACCCGTAGAACAGAAAGTGATATCCTGTTCCAGATGATACAAATATGCTGCTGCAACCGATTCCCCCCCGCCAACGATGCTTATGGCGTCTGATTTGGCGACGGATTGCAGCAGTGCTTTAAATGGTTGAAGAGTCTCTGGTTCTTCTAAAAAGCCAGATATTCCATTTAAAAAAATCGCGGAGCTTTTCTTAATTACTGTTGTGCATGCTGCAACTGTTTTGGGGCCGCATGAGGCGACCATTGCATTGGCAGGTACAGCATCTACAGTTTTCCACATCATGTTTTTAAAACTATGAGGAGTCTCATTCCCTGCATTTGTTTCCTCACCTATAAGAAAATCTACCGGAAGTATGAGAGGAATCTTATTCTTCTCAGCCGTGTGTATAATATGCTTCGATTCTTCTATAAGATCCTTATCCCGTTGAGTACTTCCTAGGTCGATCCCTTGCGCTTGGAGGGCAGGGAATCCAACTGCAGGCAGAAGAATACATGCCAGTAATTCTTGTGATTTCAGAAGCTGCTCCACAAAGGGGAGCTTTGTTTTGGGCTTTCCTCCGGCAAGAATAAGAAGGAAGCGTTTATGGCCGAGTAGCCTATTGAGCTCATAAATTTCCCGTTCGACGAGAAGGCCGATTGTGCGTTCTTCGGGCTTAAAGAGGGCGGGAAGGAGCGTGATAGATGTATCAAGTCGGTGAAGGAGGCCAAAGGCGTCATTTACATAAAAATCTGCGAGCTTTCTCAATGCTTGTGCATAATCATGAGCAGCAGCTTCATGCTGAAGCTGCGGTCCCTCGATACAATCCGTTCGGCAAAGGGCCTCACGGATCACTCCAGCCGTCGCCTTACGGCTATGGCGGACAGGTCGGGATGAGCGGTTAGGAATATCTTCTTGTTGTTCGCGATTATCGAAACGCAGATTTTCAAGTAATAGAATGCTTCCCGGTTGTATAGTTTGGCTTTTCACCGCGGCATCCCCAATGGTTGGTACCCACTCGAGAGTGTAGCCGCGTGTTGTAAACCATGAAACGAGATGCTTTGTAGATTGTGCTTCATCATGACCGTGTGGCCGATCAATGTGCGTAGCGAGAATAACACGCGCTCCCTTTGCTATCAAGAGATTGAGTGTAGGTATAATTGCTAGGAGCTTGAAATCACTGACAACCTTGCCATCAAGGATTGGAACATTAAGATCCACGCGTAGAAATACTCGCATTCCCTCGATGTGCATCGTTAAAAGACTTGATTTTATACTTTTAATCATGGCAACCCTCGTAACACATGAGATACATTCATTGCTTTCATCGATCGCGCAGGAAGTAAGGCAGCAATGATACTTATGGCGAGAGCTAGCAGGAGAACTGAAATAATAATGCTTCCATCTAGATGTGCGGGCAGATGACTAACAAAATAGGCGTCCGGTAACTTGATAAATGGAAATCGGTGGAGGAGAAAGGTCCCTAAAGCAGCAGCAATGATCCCAAGGATTGTTGCTGCAAGCGTGAGAAGCGATGAGATGATAATAAACGTCAGGGTGAGGCTTGCTTGGGTCATGCCCATCGCCTTTAAAAGCGCTATGTCGAATCGTTTATGGGTGACATACATAAACAGAAGAGAAATAATGTTCATGCTCGCAATGAGGGCGACAAGACCTAAGATAAAAATCATGGCGTATTTTTCAAGGGTCAATGCAGATAAAAGCTGAGGATAGAGCTCTTTCCAGGAGTATACTTCAAGAGGGAGTCTTTTTCTTAAAGCAGCTATTACTGTTTGCTCCTCCTGAGGATCTTTCAGGTGTATAGAAATATGGGTAATTTTTGAAGATGCAAGTTCTTTGGCAAGCGCAAGTGAGCCTATAATGACCCGCTCATCAAAATCGGCCACTCCTGTTTTGAAAATACCGACAACCTTTACGTTTCGCTGCTCAATAACGGGCGCCTTGTGATTGCTTGTTTCTTCGGGGTAGAGCAGGGTGAGGATAGAGCCTTCGCTGACGTTGAGCATCTCAGCGAGGGGCGCACCGATAAAGATTGTTGAGGCAGTGAGCTGATTCCAGGGATCGTGAGCCGATGATTTGACCAGCTTCCCAAGGGATGTTACTAAAGGCTCTGTTGCAGGATCAACGACTCTTAAAATACAGATATTACCTTCAGAATCACTATGCTGAGGCTTTACGAGGACATGATAAAAACTTGAAGGGCTCACTGCTGCAATCTTATCAGCAAACTCATGAGTAAGTACTTTTTTTAATTTAGGAAAATCGAGACTTCTATTATGGCTGCTGATTGTAATATCAGCATGAATACCCTGTAGTTTTTGATGTGTTGCTTGCTCAAATCCCTTCATAATAGCAGCGACGAGAGTAAGACCTCCCGTGCCAAGCATAATTGAAATAAGGCAGACCGTGAGCATAGAAGACAGGGCTCGTTCTTGGGATGAGCTACGAATAAAACGCAGAGCAAGTAAAAGAGGGAAGGGCAACGTGATTTTCATCAGAGATCGGGCTTTGGTACATAATCAATTTCTAGAAATTTTCTGAATGCTTAGAGTATACTACAAACTGAGGCAGGTGCCCAGGTTATTAAGAGCTTGATGATGTGAGAGCTATACTAAAGGTGCCAGGCGAAGAATACTTGGAGGAGAAAGAGGATGCGTTACAAAATATCTATTGGAGCAGATCATCGAGGCTTTGCACTCAAAGAAGCAATAAGGCAATCAGCCCAGTTTGGAGATCTTGGTATCACGTGGATTGATGAAGGCACGTATACCCCTGATCGGACTGATTATCCACTCTTTTCTCAGAAAGTGGTACAGAGTATGCAGGCGGAAACGTCTGATCTTGGTGTTCTGCTGTGTGGTTCGGGAGCTGGCGCAGCGATCGCGGCTAATCGATTTCCGGGGATCTATGCAGCGGTGGTTTGGAATGAAAGTGTCACACGCATGACAAAAGAAGACGATAATGTCAACGTGCTCGTGCTGCCTGCAGATTTTGTTGATGAGGCGCTTGCTATAAAACTTATTATTATCTGGTTGTCGGCTCGATTTAAAGGAGGCCGATACCAGGAGCGGCTTGATATGATAGATCGTAAATAAAATGTGATGTGGGACACAAAAAAAGGGAAGAGACACAATCTCTTCCCTTGAATCTTTAGTAAGCTCTTACGCTACTGGAAGCGCTTCAACAAGCTCAAGAATTTTTTCCGCTTTTTCGAGAGTTTCTTTCTTTTTGTCTGTTTGCCAGAGGTTCTTATAAGCACCTGCAATTGCACCTAAGCCTTGACCTACACCAAGAATAAATGCACCATATGCCTTCACCGGTGTATCTACCCATTCGTCTGAAACTTCATCAGGTTGACCAGCCTTCTTGGTTACTTTGCGAGCATAGGACCAAGAGTGCGCAAGCAATGCAAGGCCACCGATGGTCATAATAGCTGACGCGGTTCCCGTAAGCCCTTCAAGACTTAAAAGAGCTTTCCATTGCGGCTGAAGTGAGCATTCCTTTTTCTTTTCTACTTGTGCCTTTGCAAGCTCAACATAACGATCTTTATCAGCTTGTGAAAGCTTAATGCCAAGATTTTCGTTCATGTTTCTAATGGCTCTTACTCGCTTGGGATCATTGGCGTTGATTGCTTTTTCAAGCACATCTACTCGAGCTTGAGCACCCATAACACTTGCCGAAATAGCTACAAGCAACATAAGTTTATTGTTCATCATGGTTTTCCTTTATAAAAGAGGTGAAACTTTACCTTTTTATTATACGACATATTTTTTTTTGCACAACTGCTTCAATTGTCCGTGATTATCGTTTTTTCAAATCTCTCATAGCGGATTGCTAATCTCTTATTATGAAGCGATGAAGTTCTCCTTAATCAGTGAAACAGAAAAATTACCGTGATCCTTATAATACACGAAAGAATCGAAAGCTCAAGCAATCAGATTCTTTCGTGTACGACTTTTTTATCTATTGATCATTTACCGTTTTTTGCATGCCGCACATATTATTTGGCTTTGCTGTCTGTAACGGTGCGTATGATCTCTTTTATCTCATCTGCTTTAAGGAGCGTTTTCACATCGAGTGCTTTTGCGATTTCTTCAAGAGCTCTCTTATGCTGTGTTAAAAGCTCTCTCACTTCTGCTTCGCAGGCAAATAGATCCTGCTTTGCCTTCATCATCGGTTCGACGAGTTCTTGTGGAGCAAAATCCTCTTTGCTGAGGCCTCTAAACGCTACTTTTTCAAGCAGATCAAGTGCCTTGCGCTTATCCCGTGGCCGGTATTTCATATTTGTTGAGCCATATAAAATACTTTCAGCAACTGCGCCTGCAAGAAGAATCTTCGCACTCAAGCGAGGATTGCTGTCAAAATCGATCGCCTCAGATACACGAGAGGTTACGATGTGACCGTATTTCGTCTTCTCTTTATCTTGTTCTTTCTTTACCGCCTCGTTATCGATCCAGCGAATTTCTTTTGACTTACGCCATTTACCGCGAATCGTCGCAATTTCCAGTACCGTTGGAAGCTCCTGTGCATGCAGTAAGTGCATGAGCGCGCTACCTGCCTGATAAGCTGCAATATGCTTGCGAGCGTGCGGAGCAAGTACTAATTCAGATTCTGAGCGGATGCGGAAAATCTTCTTAATAATCTCGCCTTCTAAATCGGTCTGTGTAACGGTTCTTCGTGCGGAGTGAGCTGCAAAGCGCGCAGCTTTAAACACCTGATCGAGATCACCATATGAACAGTTTTCCGTTTGACGAGCCAGTGATGCGATATTGAGATTATTGGTGCCAATACCGTTTAAATCGCAGTTTACTTTAAAGAACTTTTCGCGGGTAACGACCGTTGGCATCTCAAAGTTTATGCGCATAAAGCGGCCTGGCTTTGTGAGTGCATCATCAAGCATGAATTCTCTATTTGTTGCAGCAAGAAGAATGACCGTATCATGCACGTTGGTTGACTTTAATGCCTCTGCCATCCCTGTCAAGAAATGGTAAAGCTGATTAGCTGCCCCTGTTTCCTTAGTTTGCATACCACCAATGTTATGAATTTCATCCAAAAAGAGAACGCATGGCGCATTTGCCTTTGCTTCTTCTATCACTGATTGAATGCCATTTCGGCTCCATTCAAGATCATTGGGCGAGAGAACGCGGAATCCAACTTTTCCCGTAATGCCAGCGTTACGCATAGCCTCGTTAAGCGAACCACCAAGTGCTTCGGCGATAAGCGTCTTGCCCGTGCGGGAAGGACCCGTTAAAAGAAGTGCTTTTGATAAGCCACTTGATGCGCGATCATAGAGCTCCGGTTTCATCATGTAGTCCACAATTTTTTTCATTTCGGTTACTTGGCTATCGACACCTATAAGTCGTGGGTCGTCGAGAGTGATGTCAGGTGCGCGATACGTTGAACGTGGCATGTCGTGCCCCTTGAGGGAATTCCAGTAGGGTCTAATCCAAGACTTTATGGAGTTTATAGCACTGCCAGTTATCTCATTTGATAAGAGCGCTAAGGCTCCGATACCAAGATGCTTAATGCTTTTATAGTCAGGTCCATTTACGAATCCTGCAAAGGTATGCTTTTCTATCGGTTTTGCTTCTTTTCCTTCGAGCATATAAAAGCCGTCTGGATCGATAAATTCTGTGGTCCCGATTTTGGATTTGAGCCAAGCAGCTCCTGGAATATAGGAGAGTGGTGCAGTATTTTCAAACTTTGATTGCATCCAAGCCGCCCCTGTCAATCCGGAGAGCAATGAAGATTCTTCAACTCGTGGTTGTGGCACAATGCCGGTCGCTCCATCTTTATTTGCTTTTTCCTCAGCTGCTTTTATTCTACCAGGGCTCATTTCAACTTTTGTAAACCAACTAGTTGGCATAAGATATACAGCGAAGCCAGCAACACCAGCAAAGCGGATTGCATTTTCAAGAATGGTGGTAACACCCCAGTTGTTATTAAAATTATCGACCTTACGAGCCCAGCGGTTTAACCAGGTAAGCCCGGCAGTCGTTGATTCCGTTTGCAGTACTTGTACGAGCTCACCATTTTTCTTGACAAGTTCATCGATTTGTTCAGGCTCGTTTACTTCTGCGGGCACTTCAACAAGCGAAGTGTCAAGGTTAGCAAGGGTTTGGAATTGCGAATTCATCGCCTCCCGTAATGAGTTTCCTAAAAAGTTTGTGTGATGGAGAACTTCTCCGAGGGCTCGCTCCGTTCCATCCTCATGTGGGCGCTGAAGATTTTTAGCGGCATCCTGCAGCTTAATGAGCCAGCGTTGAGGTGGGCGTTTATCAGGTACTTTTATAGCACCTTTTTGCAAGACTTGGAAAAGATATTGCGATACTGCGGTTATCTCTTCTAGATACTTGTCCGATTTCGATAGCGCCTCTACAGCAAGGAGTGGGTGATCAGCGATTCTGCGTCGCGTTTCTGTTTCCTTTGCCTCAATGGTACTTTGAAAACCGAGCGTACCCGTTATGAGAAGAGAAAATAGAGCTAATTGTTTCTTGTTCATGGTTTTGAACCTTTCAGGTATCTATAGTATACTTAATCTATGTATTCAGTTTAGGCAACTACCGTATAATGTCAAAAGGGTGCCCAGGTCAAAAGATGGTAGGCCTTCGTCTTAAGGAGAAAAACGTATGACTTTTCATAAAAGAGCGATGGTGCTGGCAGGCATATTGCTGGCAACAGCGGTCGGTATTTGGTTTGCAAGCAAGCAGAGGAAGCCTGTACCTTCTTTTGATCTTTCACAGGCTGCGCAGGTAAAATCGATCGTGCCAGTTGTGGTTATTGGCTCAGGCCCAGCGGGCTTGAGTGCAGCGTTGTATACAGCTCGTTCTGCAATCTATACCGTTCTCTTTGCTGGAAAACACCCTGGCGGACAGCTGGCAAGCACGACCTATGTCGAAAACTGGCCGGGAACACCAAAAATGATGGGTCCTCAGTTGATTGAGCTTAATAAACAGCAGGCAGAGCGATTTGGCGCGCATATCGTCCAAGATAGTATTAGCGAGGTCGATTTCTCTCAGTGGCCGTATAAGCTCAAAACAGAAGATGGGCAAGAGCTCTTTGCTATGACAGTCATTATTGCCACAGGCGCTGATCCAAAGCTCCTGAACGATACGCGAGATGTGCCGGGTGAAAAGGAATATTGGGGACATGGGGTGACCACCTGCGCGGTTTGTGATGCTCCATTCTACAAGGGTAAAAAAGTTGCGGTTATTGGCGGTGGAGAATCTGCCATCGAGCAGGCTACTCTGCTTACCTCCTACGCTGATTCGGTAACTATGATCGTTCGCGGTTCACGATTACGCGCTGCTCCGGCTATGCAAGATCGCTTAAAAGGAGATAAAAAAATTACCGTACTCTATGAAACTGAGGCAACAGAGATTTTTGGGGATGGTACGAAGGTGCAAGGGATAAAACTTGCAAGTACCAGCAAAGAAGCGAAAGCCGATAAAGCAGCTCAAATTCGCACCTTAGGTGTGGATGGGGTTTTCTTAGCTATTGGTCATCGCCCGAACACCGAAGTGTTTAAGGGTGCTCTTGCCACTGATGCTGAAGGCTATCTCCTCGTTTCAGGTTCGCAAAAAACATCTGTTCGCGGACTGTTTGCAGCAGGAGACGTCGCAGATCGCGTGTATCGGCAAGCTGGAGTGGCTGCAGGGGATGGTATTAAGGCAGGCCTCGATGCGATTGCTTTCCTCCATGAAATCGGGTATACCGACGCCTTTGCAGCTTCTATCGAGAAAAATTACTATGAGCCGCATGCGGATATGGTGATGCCGCCACTTGCAAAGATTAAAACGAGTAAGGATTTTGATGCTCTATCCAAGAAATATGCCAACCTCGTTTTAGAGGTTGGCGCAGATAACTGTTCGAGTTGCAAGGTGCTCATGCCTATTGTGCAATCGGTAGCTGCTCGATTTGGTGACCGGGCACATTTTGCTCAAATTGATCTGGGGGACGATCCCCAAGAACTTGTCAAACGTTTTGCCCTCAAGGCTATTCCAACAATGCTTGTCGTTAAGCAGGGTAAACTGATCGCCCGCTACGACCAGCAGTCCTTTACAAAGCGCCAACTCTACGGCATTCTCAATCAACTCTTTAGTGAATAATGTCCAGCTTTTATATCGGCGCCCATTTTTTTTGGTTGGCGTGTGTTCCCAGGCTGACTGCAGCAGGGTAGGTCTCTATTATAACTCAAGGATAGTGGGTTCTGGGCTTTCAGACTGCTCAGGAGGCATGATGTCGGCGAGTGCGTTGTTATCGCGTTTAGTCCTTCTGTGCATTTTAAGCATCTCGGCAATCATAAAGTATCGTCGCTTTGCTGCAATCGTTTCAAGCTGTTCGTAGTATCGTGCTCCTCCAACTGCCCTAGGATATCCGATGTCGGTGCTAGCACCACGAAGAAGAAGTTCTCTTACGTGTGAGGTGTTGCCGCTTTTAACTGCATATCCAAGTGGGGTTACTCCATGTGCGTCACAAACATTTGGATCAAATCCACCCTCGGTTATAAGGAGAGCGATAACTTCTTTAGTGCCCCGTAATGCGGCGAAATGTAGTGCCGTTTTGCCATCTTTTCTCATGCCACCATGAAGGTTGTGCTTAATAAAGAAACGAACGAGGTCCTCATGGCCATTGAGGATTGCGTAATCTATTGGTCTCATGCTCATGCAGTCTGAAACATTCATACTGGCATGAGCTTCGATGAGCATCTGCAAAGCATTTTCAGGACCATCTTCTGCCGCATAGTGTGCAGGAGTCATTCCTTTTGAGTCTTGGGCATCTACATGAGCCCTGTTCTCGATGAGAAAAGCCATAGTAGCCATGTTCCCCTTACGAGTTGCCCAATGGAGCGCAGTTTTTCGATTACCGTATGCTTCATTGACATCAACAGTATGATGATCGTTAAAAAAGGCTGCGAGCTGGTCTCGCGTTCCGATTTTTACGAGAGTGCGAAGCTCTTTCGCTACAGAACGGCTTTTTTTGCGTGCTGCTTCTTCAACCTCATGCCGGCTGCATGTTTTATATAGTTCACGTCCCTGTTTGAGATAAGAGAGGGCACGAACCTGGTCCTGTGGCTCCGTATTGGTGCCTACATAATATCGATTGCCAAGCTCGATGAATGCTTGGCAGGCCATAACGAGGTCCTCAGTCTGTTGAGCAAACACGATCAACTGTTTGGTGGGTAATTTTTGAGATGTCTTGGCGGCTATTTTCATGGAGGTATTCAGCGATAGGGACTTTATTTCCATAGGATAAAGTCGGCCGATGCTCATAGTTGCTATGTACAGCCCTAATAGCGGCTGTTGCCATTGGCGAGGAGTTTTACGTATGCATGTGGTGAATGAGGTCAGAAACTGTCTTATCATGAGGATCTTCTACTTTCGATTAGTAATAATTATGATACGAGAATACCGTAGATTTAGTCAAAAGTAAAAAGGGTGTGCTTTTGTGACGTAGAAGAGGTTTTGAGAAATAATAAGGTGCATAAAGTGATGCACTCTAGCACCACAAGGGGACATGAAAAGAAGAATGAAAAATTATTGCAAAGAGCATTAAGCTCATGGTACTCTAATATCAATAATAGTGTGAGCGAACCGGAGTCCCCATGAATCGTCGATTATTTTTTTTCTTGTTGAGCGGGTGCGTTTTTTTTGCCCTGTGTGCTGAAGGTAAAAAGGCACCGGATGCAAAAGCGCTCAAGCATTTTAATGATGCGACTGAAGAGTCGATCATTTTTTATGCGCGCGAAAGCCTCGATTCTGACAGGAAAATTGCTCGCAAGGGAATTCTTTTAAAGAGGCCGCAGGCAAAAGCGACAGTGCTCATATGCCACGGCTTTATGTGTGATAAGTATGATATTAGCTTGCTCCAGATGATATTTAGAGACTACAATACGTTAACGTTTGATTTTCGTGCTCATGGTGAGGATATTGATGGCCAATGCTGTACGTTTGGGAGGGATGAATCGTATGACGTTGTCGCAGCAGCATCGGCAATGAGGAAACATCCTGAATTAAAGCATCTGCCGCTTATAGTCTATGGATTTTCGATGGGAGCTGTAGCTGCTATTATCGCTCAGGCGCGTGAAAGCAATCTGTTCGACGCCATGATCTTAGATTGTCCGTTTGATTCAAGTGATAAACTTATCGATCGTGCTATTGATCAGTTAAAAATTAACCTCTTTGGTTACCAGATAAAAATGCCGGGAGCATCGCTCATGAAAAACTATGCCTATAATACGTTTGTTCAATCATGTTTAAAAGCGATGTTTCGAGCCTTTACTAAAATTGAGATGACGGAGATTAATACGATGATGAGTCCGGTGTATCCGGAGGAAGCGATTAAGTATGTCACCGTTCCTTGCTTTTTTATTGCGTGCGTTAATGATGATAAAGCTCCGGTAGAGGCTGTGCTTTCCGTCTATGAAGGTGCAAAAGGGTTTAAGCGCTGCTGGATCGATCCTGAGGGGCGCCGCCATTTTGATACTATTTTCAGACAAATGCATCGCTATTGTTATAAAGTGCATCGATTTATAGAAAAAGTACTCGATGAATCCTATCGAAAAAAAGTGAGGGAAAAAATTAGACGTGATCGACCTCTCTGCTATCTCACTGCAACCAAGAAAAGTGTGATGCCGACGTTGAGCAGAAGATCAGTAGGGTTTTGAGTGGCATAATTTTTACTGCTGTTGTATAGTAATTGTAGACGATTTTCTATTATTAAGGAGACAAGCAGTGATATCACTTAAACTTTCTACGCAGCCATTGTTGGCTCGCACTGCAGATGCGTATGTATTTCTTGTAGAGCATGATTTTGATTTTGCGCAGCTCAGCGCCACAGCAAAAGAGTTATATCCCCATTATGAACAGGCTGTTAAACAGCGCGGATTTAGTGGCAAAGCGGGAAGTTCATTGATTCTTAATGGCATCCACAATTGCCGTGGCGTGTATATGGTCTTTTTGGGGCTCGGTGATTTGAAAGGCGGTTATAAGAACGTTGAAGTATTTCGTCGTGCGATGGGGCAGCTGGTGCGCATTGCCGAGACCCATAAGCTTTCGAGCTTTACGGTCGATCTTCCCGATCCTGCTCGGTTGAGCTTATCCTATGAGCGTCTTGCCCAAGAGACTGCTACTATTATGTACAAAGCTTCGTATCACTTTAATGATTATATTACGAGCGAAGATCGTAAATTCACGTGGGATAAAACGGTGATACTTGGTGTGCCCGAACAGTATCAAGCAGTTGCTCAGAAGGGGCTTGATATGGGCTTGGTAATAGCGGATGCGATTAATACAGCACGCTATTGGTGCGATCTGCCGCCTTCGGTACTTACCCCTGAGTCTCTTGCGGAACATGCACGTGAGCTTGCCAAAGAATACGGTTTGAAAGCAACTATTTTTGAAAAGAAAGACATTCTTTCGATGGGGATGGGTGGTATTGAAGGAGTATGCCGCGGATCCATTCATGAACCGCGATTGGTCGTTCTTGAATACAAGAGTAAGAAGCCGGATGCTCAAACGCTTGCTATTGTCGGCAAGGGCGTAACGTTTGATACTGGTGGTATTTGTATTAAACCGGCAGCCGGTATGGAATCGATGAAAGATGATATGGCAGGCGCTGCGGTTGTGATCTCCGTTATGAAAGTCATGGCGCAGCTTGAGCCGAATCTTAATATTGTTGCACTTGCGCCTCTTGTTGAAAACATGCCAAGCGGATCTGCCCAAAAGCCAGGCGATATTTTGAAAACATTTAATGGTAAAACAATAGAAGTAGTTGATACCGATGCCGAAGGCCGCTTAATTCTTGCAGATGCACTTGCCTATGCTGCAGATAAGTATAAACCAGACGCGATGATTGATTTAGCGACGCTGACTGGTGCAGTTGCATATTCATTAGGTTCTTTTTATGCAGCGTTACTCAGCCCGGACGATAAACTTACCGCAAAGGTTGTGAAAGCGGCTGAGCGTTCAGGTGATAGAGTGTGGCGTTTACCATTCGATTCTGATTATAGTCCTGCAATTGTCTCCGAAGTGGCCGATGTAAAAAATGTTGGCAGTGTTAAATATAAGGCTGGTACCATCACGGCTGCGCTTTTCTTGCAGAATTTTGTTGGCTCAGTGCCATGGGTACATCTGGATATCGCAGGAACGGCATTTGGCGTGCCCGATATGAGTTATCTTCGCCCCGGTGCAACCGGTTTTGGTATTCGACTTCTTGTGGATCTTGTTACTCATTGGGATGAAAAAGCTTAAAAATGCTTCCCATGAGGCCGTTTTCAGTGTAGAGTTACCATATATAAGGGAAACTACATGAATACAGCGCAAGATCATTCAACTCTTTATACGTTTGTCACAGTAATCATCATGTGTGTGATTATTGGGATGGTGTTCATCTATTCGTCAAGCTCGGTGTATGCGCTTGAGCGGCTTGGGTGCCCTGATTACTACTTGCGAAAGCAGGTTGCTGGCCTTGCGCTGGGCATGGTCGGACTTTTTATTGTCCGCTATCTTCCGCTTTCGTTTATAAAAAAATGTGTTCCCTGGGCTTTTTGTGCTACATTCATGCTTACTGTTATGACGTTCATTCCTGGGCTTGGTACGTCGATTCATGGCTCGCAAAGATGGATTTATATTGCCGGCTTTGGCTTTCAACCAAGTGAAGCGCTTAAAATGGCTTTCATCGTTTATCTGGCGTGGTTGTTAGCTAAAAAGCAGTACCGGCTCACGTCGCTGACGCAAGGATATCTCCCGCTGCTTACAGTATTAGGGGCGACAGTTCTTGTGCTGCTCAAGCAGCCCGATTTTGGCCAAGCCGTTACGCTTACCGTGACTTCATTCTTTCTTTTTTACATTGCTCGCTGCCGTACGAAACATCTATTGTGGACTTTGAGTAGCGTCCTGCCGATTATTGGATTCTTGATCTATATGAAGCCGTATCGTGTACAGCGCGTGCTTACGTTTCTCAATCCGTGGGAAGATCCTCAAGGGGCGGGGTTTCAGATTATTCAATCGCTTATTGCAATAGGGTCCGGAAATGTTGCAGGGGTTGGGATTGCACAATCAAAACAGAAGTTCTTCTATTTGCCGATGCAGCACACCGATTTCATTTTCTCGATTATCGCCGAAGAGACCGGCTTTATTGGTGGCTGCATTTTAATTGTACTCTTTATATTATTCTTATATACCGGTTTGCGATTGGCAAGTAAATTGCATGACCCTTTTTCTTACTTTACCACAACGGGTTATGTGCTGCTGACTAGTTTGCAAGCGGTTATCAATCTTTTTGTAGCAACGGGCCTCTTACCTACCAAAGGGCTTGGGTTGCCTTTTATTAGCTATGGCAATTCTGCTCTTCTTTGTAATCTCGTTATGCTCGGGCTCATTATAAATTTTGTATATAATAATGATGAAGAATACGCTGTGTAGCACAACTTTCTCTCCATCCTAGAAACAAATGCGCTCTCACGAACCCATCATTCCACATGGCCAAATGCTCCTTCTATCAAGGCTTTCATAAGTCTTCTTTTGTCCTCGGGTAAAGGTAATCCCCGTAAGCTATCTATCAATTCGTGAATGATTGTATCAGCGTAATTTACCTGAGCCCCTGCAGTTATGAGTTCACGAACACATTCTAGCTTGCCTGTCCTTGCTGCATACATCAATGCTGTGTGGTCTTGCTTATTAGCTCGATTTACCTCAGCCCCTGCATTTATGAGTAGCCGAACACATTCTACATGGCCATATGCTACTGCTAACATCAAGACTGTGTCGCCGCGTTTGTCAACGAGATTTACTTCAGCCCGATGGGAGATAAGTTCACGAACGCATTCTACATGGCCATGTGCTCCTGCCCATATCAAAGCAGTCGTGCCATTTTTATCAGCGCTATTTACGTGGGCCCCAGCAGCGATGAGTGGGGCGATTCGCTCATGGTCGCCATTTCGTGCAGCTTCAAGTAGTTGGGTTTGTAGTTGATCAGCCGCAACCGTCACTTCTTCCATGCCATGGATTGAAGCAGTTGCTAAAATAATTGCTGTTGCCAATTTGATATGGTTTTTCATGATTACCCCTGAATTGTATTTGACGATGCACTGTATTTTTCTAGAAGCTTTGTCTTTATTTCTCCATCTGGAAGTTTTGCTACCGCCTGTCCAGCGATTGATTGTGCAAAGTTTCTTCTATTGTGACAATAAATTGCATCTTTAAAAGCTCTAGAAAACAAAGATTTAATATCGTTACGAGAACAGCCGCCCTTCCAGCACTCTAAAGATGGTAAGCACCCTAGAGCTGTTACGCACCCTGGAGCTGTAAAGATGCTCGAAATTTGTCCTAGGTCTTGTCCTCGGTTTGGAGCGTAAAGGAGCCTTTCTACAAGCAGTTTGCAGATCTCTAGCCGCCCCCTCGCTGCCGCTAACATCAACGCTGTCTTGCCGTTGTTATCGTAGCAATTTACCTCAGCCTTTGCTGTGATAAGTTCACGAAAGCATTCTAGAAGACCATTTATTATTGCCCCCATTAATGCTGTGTAACCATCTCTATCAGCGCTATTTAACTGAGCCCCTGCCGCGATGAGTAGGCGAACACATTCCTGATGGCCTCTTATTGCCGCTACCCTTAGTGCAGTGTTGCCATGTTTATCAGCGCTATTTAACTGAGCTCCTGAGGAAATGAGTACACGAATACACTCTGGGCTGCCATTTGCCGCTGCGCAAATTAATACTGTGGTGCCATGTTTATTTGCGAGATTTACCAGTGCTCCCTTGGTGATCAGCGAAGCGATTTTCTGATGATCGCCATTTCGAGCAGCTTTAAATAGTTGGGATTGTAGTCGATGGGCTGTAACTTGTATTTGTTCCATTCCACAGATTGAAGCAGTAACTAAAATGATTGCTGTCACTAACGTGATATGGTTTTTCATGATTACATCTTAATTCTTTTTTTATCGTGTGTTTTGTAAATTTCTCGAAGCTTTTTCTTTATTTTTCCCTCTGGAAGGGTGGCCAACGCCTGTCCAGCGACTGATTGTGGAATGTTTCTTTTATTGTACAAATAGATTTCACCTTTAAAAGCTCTAGAAATCGACGTTACATCATCACGACGTCGTCGGTGCCGTAAGCTTAAGCACCCCAGAGTAGTAATGATACTCATTATCTGGTCATCGTTTGGAACGTAAAGCAGCTTTTCTACAAGATCAGCGCTATTTTCCTGAACTTCCGCGCCCATGAGCTCCTGAACACAGTCTATATGGCCAAAGGTTGCTGCATACATCAATGCTGTGAGGCCACGATTATCAGCGAGATTTACCCGAGCCTCATAGGCAATGAATAGACAGACACATTTTAGATGGCCATTTGTGGCCGCCATTATCAATGCTGTGATGCCATCTTTGTCAGCGCTATTTACCTGAGCACCTGCCGCGATGAGCGGCGCGATTTTCTGACGATCGCCATCTCTTGCGGCTTGAAACAGTAGGGCTTGTAGTTGATCGTTAGTAGCGATTTGTTGCATGCCATGGATTGAAGTAGTTAATGAGATGATTGCTGTTAATAATTTGATCTTCTTAATGATTACTCCGTGATTATTTTGACTCTATGTGTATTATTTCAAGATAGAGAACTAGTTTTATTATACAGCAAAATTAGCCGCTAGTCAAATTTTTTTCCAAATAGAATTTTTTCGCTTATTGGACGGTTTGCTTCCCATACTCGGTCACCATCACCGAGATTTACCAGAGCGTGTGAGGCGATGATTACACGAACGCATTCTAGCTGGCCGTATTGTGCCTCCTTAATCAATGTTGTATAGCCACGCTCATTTACATGACCTACCTGAGTCCCCTCAGCAATAAGTGGAGCGATTTGCTCCTGATTCCCATTCTTGGCCGCTTTAAATAGTTTGGTTTGCAGTTGATCGGCTGTAACTGCCATTTGTTCCATCCCAGTGGATTGAAGCAGTTGTTAAAAAGATTGCTGTTAATACTCTGATATGGTTTTTCATCATTACTCCGTAATAATTTTTTCTTCCGTGTCCATCGTTTCAAGGCTCGAGAAGTTGCTTTATCATACAACAAAAATAGCAATTTGTCAAAAATTTTTTCAAATGGAATTCTTTGCCCGTCGGAGGAGTTTGTGCATCAAAGTTTTACATCCAACTTTGGTTTGACATTTCGAGTGGAACTTGTTCGCCGATTAGTCTTTCGAATTCATTCATTTCAACCTAGCCGCCATAGCCGTAAGGCGACGGCTGGAACGATCTGCCATGGTCAAAAAAATAACTTGACAGATCCTCCCCAAAAAAGCTACTATAAGCGCGATTCACTCAATAGCCAAAAAGAGACAACGACATGGAACTTCAAAAGCAGCATTCGATCACCGATTTCTTAGCTTCGCTGGACATTAGGCCGTCATCGAAAAGCACGTACGGCAGACAACTCAAGGAATTCTTTGCCTGGTGCGATGAGCAAAAAGTCACATCATACGACCGGGAGCTTATTCTTCGTTATAAAGAGTATTTACGCACAAATCGCCAGCTTGCAGCCTTCACCTTGAGCGGTTATTTAACTGCTGTTCGTCGCTATTTTGAATGGCTTGAAACGAAGCAGGCACATCGTAATGTAGCTCGAGGAGTGAAGGGGCCAACTCGCAAACGGGGTTTTAAGAAGGATTCGCTGACGGTCGAGCAAGCAAAAGGGATGCTCAATTCCATAAAAAGGTCATCGCTCACTGGAAAAAGGGACTTTGCACTTATTAATCTTATGATTCGAACTGGCCTCAGAACAATCGAAATTGCGCGCGCTTTGCGTGAAGACATGTGTTCTCAGGGGGGTGAAACGGTGCTCTTTATCCACGGCAAAGGTCGCGATGCAAAAGATGAGTTGGTGGTTCTAACGCCAGCGACGCTCGAACCGCTGATGGCATACATAGCAGCACGTGGATCTGTAAAGGACGAGGATCCTCTCTTTGCTTCCCATAGCACCAAAAACTTTGGCAAAGGGCTTACCACCCGTTCGGTATCGCGTATTGTAAAAAATAGACTGAAGGGATATAACTTAGATGACGCGCGTTTGACTGCTCATAGCCTTCGCCATACGGCGATTACGTTAAGCCTTCTTGCAGGTGCAACGGCACAGGAGGCCCGTGTTATGGCAAGACATGCTGACATTAACACAACGCTTATTTACGCTCACAATATTAATCGCCTTAAACAGGCACCTGAAAAGAAAATTGATGAGATATTAAGCTGATAGACCTACCTGATTAGAAGGCCCCTTCTGATTCTTTCCACTTTTTCTTTGATGAGTCATCAGATTCCCCATCGTGGTTTTCGGTAAGTGCTTGATAGGCTTGGCGAGCCCAGTTCTTTTTCATCTCTTTGGTGTCGGCATACAGTTCGATGAGCTCAACAATCTGATGCCAATTTACCAATTTATGATTTTCAAGATCTGCAATTGCTGAAACGAGGAGTGCTTTCTGAGTTCCTTGTAGATGGGATATTTCTGCTTCAAGAAGGGTTAATTGAGCTTTCAGAAAACTGAGCATGTCTTTATTTTTTTGAAGGAGAACTTTTATATGTGAGAGGGTGAATCCAAAGAATTTGAGAGCTATGATCTGTTCGAGTTTAAGTAAATCACTCTCAGAATATACGCGATAGCTGTTACTTAATCGCTCGGACGGCTTGAGGAGTCCGATTTTATCGTAATAATGCAGCGTACGAATAGATACTTTCGTCAGCTTGCTCAGTTCCTTCACATACCACATGCTCTTAAGCTCCTTCACTTAAAGGGCAAACGCCCCGCCAATTGGGGGCGGGGAACAAAAAAAAATTTACTGTAATGAATGATAAGCCATAACGTGAGGTAAGTGTCAAGCTTTTTTTACGAATTTATTTTTTTTCTTGAATACTCGTTACAGGTTTCCGAAAAAAAGGGGTACGAGCTACTTTTTTTTGCATGATTTTTCATAAGCATTTCAAGATCGGACAGGAGTTTTTCGGTGTACAACTTTACTTTAACATCTTTTGTATAATTTTCAATCACTATGCTCCATTTTGGGACTTCTTTCAAACTGAGTGTTAAATAGCCTCTTTTGGTGGCTGTTCTTGTTTTAAAGAGTGTTAAAGGCGATTGACGAAGATAATCGTGCAGATTGCTTTGATAGAGGAGTGTATGGCGCAATTTAACATCGTTGTGTAGCTCATTCCAATTATAGGTTTTTAGAGCATCGAGTGCTCTACAGACGCAGATTTTTTTATAAGCGAGCTCGTCCTCGACAACCTTTTGCAGATGGCTGTTCTTCTTATTATCCATACATACATACCGGTGCATTCCTGCTTTCCAGCTTCGTTGTGCTCGAGCATCATCGATGTAGGAATGAAATAATTTCCCTGCAGTAAATGGATCTTTTTCGGCACATACCTGTGTAAGAGTGACTTTTTGTTTATGGGTGGCGGTTCTTGAAAGGTGTGCGATATACCGGATATCGGGAAAGAGGGTGCCACGAATGAATGCTTCTTGTTGAGTTCGGGTGTAAGTCTGTTTGCAGTACTTAAAAAAGAGCTCGGCACTATAGATGTGCACTACGGGCCCTGCACCGAACATCGCGTTGAATGTGAGTGTGCAGGCGATGAGGGATAGTTTTATGTTATAACTGATTTTCATACGTGTTCCACAGGCATTTTTCACCAAGTATGGCAGGTGTATTAATAAATGCAAAGGGCCTGTGTTTATCGGCGAAGGCCGAGCAGCCGAGCGCCCTTTGATTTACATGGATGGTAATGATAAACTCTTGGAAAAATGTTGAGAGTTTCACAGAGTAATCAGAAAGTGAATAACAATGCAAAAGTATATAGAAACGATCTTTCTGGGGCTATTATTTATTGTTCCCGGCCTTCAGGCGATGGAAGCGAAATCACAGAAAGAGCTTTCGGTGCTCATTGAGGAGGAACTTCTTGCAGACTTTCCCTCAGAAGTGGAACTTTCTCAAAGCCTTGGTAGAGAATTGTGGTTTGCTTCGATGCGGGGTGATGCAAAAAAAGTAAAAGAGCTGCTGGAAAATCAATCGACTGACGTCAACTATCGCTTGCCCGAAAAAGTGAGGAAATATGGGACAAGTACTCCCCTCATGATTGCGATGGCATATAATAGGCAAGGAATTGTAGCGCTTCTCTTGAAAGATGTACGAGTGAATATAGCGCTAAGTGATAAAAATGATAACGCAGCCGTGCATATTGCGGTTCGTCGGCCAGAATGCCTCGACGTTTTATTGGCGGCTCATAAGGCAGGTGCTCTGAATCCTTCATTGGATATAACTGCTCCTGGTTTTGGGGGTAGAACTGTCCTGCATTCAGCTTTTGGCGGAAGAAATTGGAGTTCGGCGCATGAATTGAGCAGCATCGATGGGATTGATCCAAATGCTTTTGCATTTGGCTCTTCTTTGTACCCTTTAGATGCTCTTAAACGCGCTTACAGAAAAAATCATGATAATCCTGCTTTGGAAAAAGTAGAGTATTTCGATTCGGGTATTCATGCTATGCTCTGTAAAACATTTTTTAATCTGATAGAAAAGGGGCTATCCATTGGGGTCAAGTCCAAAGAAGATTCAAGCATTTTTAGTCCATGTCTCGATGCGCAATATATGGGGTGTGTTATTTGGCCTCTTTTGTGTATGTTTGGTGGATCGCCAACTATAGGAGAGGCAGAAGGTATTTTAAGTGCGGGACCAACGCATGGTCGCAACCCTCAAGATGCTCTGTCCCGTTATTTATTGGCTGTTTTGCCAGATAGAACTTCTTGCATGGAAGATGAATTTGCAGATGCTAAGAGGGCGATAAATTATTTTATGCCTTATGCGGATTTAGTGGGAAGGGATTCATCTGGATTTACGCCCTGCATGATTGTTGCAGCTCATGGTGAGTTAGCTATTTTTGAACTCTTTCCAAGGCTCTTAGAGGCCGATAGTATTAATGAGAAGACCTGGAATGGGTGGGGAGCTATCCATTTTGCCGCATATAATGGGCGTGTCGGAGTACTTCAGCTCTTACTGAGCCTTCCGCAGGTTGATGTCTGGGCTAAAACTGATTCAGGATTGACTATCTGGGATGTCTCAGAACTTGGCTGTAAAGCGCGAATTAAGGCTCATGGAGAATTGGATGATGCAATCCGAAAGCTGTTGAGTGATTATCATAATAAGTGCATTTATGTTTTTAAGACACTGAGTATAGCTGGTCGCCGCAGCCTTTTGCCCAAGCTTCCGAGCGAAATCTTGATACAGATACTCAAACATTGCAGATTGAGTAGTGGGGCATAATTGCTGACTTTTTGCAAACGCAAGGCCGCGTATCGAGGGACGGCTT
This sequence comes from uncultured bacterium, assembly GCA_963695365.1. GTDB lineage: Bacteria > Babelota > Babeliae > Babelales > Babelaceae > PRDV01. Next base: position 1,391,019 of record OY968766.1, on the reverse strand, counting down.
GAGTTATCTGCCTTTTGCTTTATATGTATGAGAGTGATACATTTATTTTGTTACCATAGAGTTAAAAATTATAAGCTCATGCACAGAATGCGTGCAGGTCTTCACAAAGAGTAGAAAGGTTAAAGCATGCATATATATATACAAAGCATTCTTCTAGGGCTCATGTTACTTCCCATGGGGCTCAAGGGGATGGACGTCAAGCTTCTGCAAGATGATAAATCTGTGCAAAGCGAGGAAGAACTTCTTGCAAATGTTCCTGCAGAAAACGAGATCTCTCAAATACTTGGGAGAAAGTTATGGTTTGCTTCGATGAACGGTGATGAACAGAAGGTAAAGGAGCTGCTTACAAATCAATCAACGGATGTGAATTATCGTTTACCGTATGCGGCGATGAAATTTAGCTCATTTACGCCTTTAATGATAGCTGTTACATTCGGTCGTCCTGGAGTTGTGACTCTTCTTTTAGCAGATGCACGAACGAATGTGATGCTTGTTAATAATAATGATCGCAATGCCTTTCATTGTGCGGTTCGTATGCCAGGGTGCCTTAAACTTTTTTTGGCGAGGTATAAAGCGGGCACGCTTACTCCTTCTTTGGATGTAAGCGCTGCAGGGTTTGGGGGAAGAACCCCATTGCATGAAGCTTTCGAAGATGGAGAGTGGCCATCGGCCTATGCGTTAAGCGCTACTGACGGTGTTGATCCAAATGTCTTTGCTGGAGGATGCAATCTGCGCCCATTAGATGCTCTTAAATGCGCTTCGCGAACAAATTTTGATAAACCTGTTGAAGAACAAAATGAGCATTCGGGTAATCATGCAATGCTTTGCCAGACATTTTTTAACCTTGTAGAAAAGGGATTATGTGTTGAAGCTAAGGGTAAAGATGATGAGAGTCCTTTCTCTCGTTGCCTTGATGGTCAACATATGGGCTGCGTGATATGGCCCCTGATCTGTATTTTTGGCGGGGTGCCCTCTTTGGTGGAGGCTGAAGAAATTCTTACGGTGGGGCCTTCGGATGCGGGCAAGCCCCAGGATGCTTTGTCGCGATACTTATTGACCATCTTGCCGGATAAATCATTGGATGAGGCGACTGAATTAGTAATTGTCCAGAGCGCTATCAACCTTTTCTTAAGCAATAATGTGGACTTAATGGGAAGCGATTCATTTGGACTTACCCCTTGCATGATTCTTGCTGGCGAAGGTGAGGCGGGTATTTTTGACCTCTATCCAAGACTTCTCGAGGCAGATGTTATTAATGTCCCTACTTGGAATGGATGGCGAGCAATCCATTTTGCAGCGTATAATGGTCGTCTGGGAATGTTCCAACTGCTGCTGAGTCTTCCTCAGGTTGATGTCTTTGCGAGAACTGATTCAGGACTGGACATTTGGGATCTGGCCCAGCTAGGCCATAATGCTCGTATGAAGGCAAACGGAGAGTCTGATGATAGCGCTTTAAAGCTTTTGAATGATTTTCATAATAGATGCATTATGGTATTTAAGACATTGAGAATCGCGGCAAATCGTGGACTCCTTGCCCAGCTACCTGACGAGCTTCTGATCGGTGTGATGAAGGCCTACAGATATGATACAAAGACCGGCGCTGACAATAATGATAATGTTGGAGTTTAATGCTCATGAATTTCAAAGCTGAACGAAAAATGATATCCTGAAAAAGTACTTACATTCGGATTATCGCTGCGAGCTACACCATGAACCCACAAGAAAAAGCCTTAAAGAAACAGTATCTTGCCTACATTTTAGACACGCTTGAGCCGCATGCCCCCGTGACGGCCAGAGCTATGTTTGGTGGTTATGGCATCTATTTGAATAGCTTAATTATTGGCGTTATTGTTGAAAACCAGATTTATTTTAAAATTGACAATCAAACTCGTCCTGACTATGAAGAGCTCCACGCAGAGCCCCTTGTTTTTGCTGTCAAAAACAAGACCGTTACTATGCCGTATATGAACGTTCCAGAGTCGATTCTTGAAAATCGAGATGAGCTCCCTCAATGGCTTACAAAAGCCTATCAAGTGGCTGTTCGTTCAAAAAAATAAGGCTCTTCGCCTTCTTATTGAGAAACTGGTATAATAGGAGCCATACTACTTATACTGTGAGGAACGTATGCAAGACGAAACAACCAAGAGTTATAAACATACCCTGAATTTACCAACGACAGATTTTCCAATTCGCGCGCAGCCAGCAATTGAAGATAGCGCGATGATTGCTCGTTGGGAAACTCAGAATCTGTTTCGTACTTCCTATGAAGCTCATGAAGGTAATCCAAAATTTATATTGCATGATGGCCCCCCCTATTCAAACGGCCACATTCATTTGGGCCATGCCTATAACAAAATCTTAAAAGATATTGTGACCAAATCGCGCCGCATGATGGGATATCATGTGCCAGTAAAACCAGGATGGGATTGCCATGGTCTGCCTATTGAGCTTAAGGTAGTATCGGAAAAGCCTGGCCTTGCACGGGATGAACTCATCGAGGCTTGTAGAGCCTATGCAAACTCGTGGATCGATATTCAGCGCTCAGAGTTTAGGTCTCTGGGAGTGCTTATGGATTGGGATAATCCGTATACAACTATGAGTACTTCCTATGAAGCTGCGACGGTTCGTGCATTTAAAATACTGGTAGAGCATGGCTTTATTGAGCGCAAGAATAAAACGGTACCCTGGTGTATGAGCTGCCAAACGGTACTTGCAACGGCTGAAATCGAGTATAAAGATCGAAAAGATCCGTCAATTTATGCTGCCTTTGATCTTAAAGAGGCCGATGCCTCGAGCCTATTTCCTGAAGTATCTGGAAAGGTAAGTCTCTTGGTTTGGACAACAACCCCCTGGACGCTGCCACTCAACGAGGCAGTTCTTGCAAAGCAGGGTGTCGAGTATGTGTTAATGAGTGCCTCTGATCGTACTGTCATCGTTGGGGCCGGTGTAGCGGATAAAGTTGCTGGCATGCTCCAATCGACTGAGCATACCGGGCCTGTCGGGACGATACTAAAAACATTTTCAGCTGAGAAGCTGAAGGGGCTTCGCGTTTTTCACCCCTTTGTAAATAAAGACGTGCCGGTCATTTTTGATGATTCTGTTGGTACCGATGAGGGAACCGCCTTTGTGCACTGTGCCCCTGGGTGTGGTCCTATAGATTATGAAATCGGGGTAAAAAATGGACTCGAGATCTATTCACCGATTACCGCTGATGGAAAGTATTCATCATTGATCGTTCCACAAGAGCTTGCAGGGATGTCTGTGACTGATGGCCAAGGGTGGGTGATTAAGAAACTGATTGAACAGAAGACGCTCGTGTATAAAGGCTCTATCAATCACAGCTATCCACATTGTTGGCGGTGCCGCAATGGTCTTATCTTTAGGGCGACGCCGCAATGGTTTTTTGATCTTGAGAGGCAAAATATACGTCAAAGAGTTCTTGCCGCAATCGACGGAATAGAGTTTATTCCGCCACAGGCGCGTAGCTTTTTAACGGCAACGATCGAAAACCGTTGGGAATGGTGCGTTTCTCGTCAGCGAGTTTGGGGAACCCCAATTCCTGCGCTCTTATGCAAGCCGTGCGACAAAGCATATCTATTCACCTCAGTAATCGATAAAGCTGTTGAAGGTATTGAGCGAGAAGGAATCGAATTTTGGCAGCGAGTATCGGTTGAAGAATTGAGTGCGGGCCTCTCATGCCCGGATTGCCAGGGCGCTCAGTTTTCGAAAGAATATGATATTCTTGACGTTTGGTTTGAGTCCGGTATCAGCCATTATGCAGTGCTGTATAACAACCCTGAGCTTGGGTTTCCGGCAGATATGTACCTTGAGGGTGTTGATCAACATCGTGCGTGGTTCCAAAGTTCATTGATTATGAGCATAGTGATCGAAGGTGAAGCCTGTATGAAGACGATTATGTCTCACGGATATACTGTCGATGCAAAAGGTCAAAAGATGTCTAAATCATTGGGCAATGTTGTTGCGCCCGATGATATCAAAAAAAAGATAGGCCTTGATGGTCTGCGCCTTTGGGTTGCTAGTATCGGTAATGAATCGGATCCCGTTGTTTCCGATACGCTTCTTCAAAACGTTGCCGAAGTGCATCGTAAGATACGCAACACCTGCCGATTCTTGCTTTCAAATTTGTATGATTTTGATATTAAAACTGATAGCGTTACGCCTGATAAACTAACGCCTATCGACCATTATGCGTTAACGCAACTAAGTGAGCTCAATGCTGACATGATAAAGGCTTACATGGATGCTGATTTTACGGCAGTATTTCATGGACTAGCCCAGTATTGTTCGGTGGAGCTCAGTGCTTTTTATCTTGATATTGTAAAAGACCGTCTCTATTGTGAGCGAGCAGATTCTCACGCACGCCGTTCTACGCAAACGGTGCTCTGGCATATTCTAGACACGTTGACGCGCCTCATTGCACCGGTACTTTCGGTGACTGCAGAGCAAGTCTCTGATTACTATCAAAAAGATAAAGAGCATTCGATTCATCTACAAACGTTTACGGATCCTGCAAAATTGCGCGAGTTCTGGTCTCCTTCGCCTGAAAAATTATGGCCAGGGGTAACGAGATATAAGACAGGCTTTTTTATCGATATCCAAGAGAATATTGAAGTAGAAGAGCGTAATCTGGCCTATGTAACGCAGTGGGAAGCTCTCAAGGGAATCCGATCTGTATTGCTCAAAGCGCTTGAGATTGAGCGTGAAAAGGGTGTGATCAAACACTCACTCGAAGCACAGGTGACGGCGTTTATCGATTTCAGTAAGCCTGAGTTTGCTTCGCTTGTGGATCTCTTTGCAGCTATGAAGCAAGCGGGATATGACATGAACGCATTCTTTAAAGAATTTTTGATCGTGTCGCAGTTTACGCTTGTTTCAGAACGCACAGGGCTGCCTCATTCAACAGATGAGGGCATTGCAGTTCTTGTTGAGCATGCTGCTGGGAATAAGTGCCCGCGCTGCTGGCAATTTGATGAGACGCTCAACCCCGATCATCTTTGTCGCCGCTGCGAACGAGTGCTTTCTCAATAAACCAGTATCTCTTAACGGGTTTTCTGCGGGACCGCCCCCAAACCAAAGGCCTGATTTATATTCATAAAGTATTGGTATAGTGTGTCCATTTCATGCCGAATTTTACCAAGATCGGCAGCGCCAGCGGCAGCTCCTTCTTGCGGTTTCGCCTGTGCCTCTTTTGTCGGTTTTGCCCAAATGTTTGGTGCAACCTTTGGTGCAGCTAGATTATGTATTTTCGTATACTCAGTTTGTGCGCGTGGCTTGGCAAGTTCATGGTGAATCGCGTGATGCCATTCTTGAATGAGGGCCCCATATGGTTTAAAGACTTGCTCAGTCCATGCTTTTTTGAGCCCTTCATTAGCGATTTTCTTTCCTGGGCCAGGAGCAAGCTTCTTCATTTTATCTAAGATCATATTCATCCTGTTTACTTCCCAGAAGTTCTCTAAATATCTTGCTGAATCAAGGGGTTCTATCGCGGCTGGTCTTGCCCCAGGAGTTCTATGCACGGTAGGTCCCGCACTAAGATCGGTGTTAAGTTTGTGCATGATTTCGGTAAGCGTCATGGTTCGGGGAGTTTGAGGAGCTTCTTCTGTTTCCCCCTCTAGCGGTCCTTCTCGAACTAATGGCCCAACTTTAATTGCATTCTTCCGACCTGCGGCATCTTCGAGTATCTGAGCAAGTTCAAAGATAGCAAGCTCGCGAGCGGTATCCCTCTTTTCCTCTTTTTGCTTTTCTTCACCTTTGCCTTCTTCTTTTTTGGCTCCTTCTTTACCTTTTTCACCTTCCTTCTTGCCACCTTCTTTTCCTTTACCTTTACCGCCAGCGCCTCCTTCGGCCGCTTTTTCACCAGCTTTTCCGGTTGGTTGGGCACCTGGTGCGCCACCAAGACCGCCATTAAGGCGTTGTTGTGGATACTGAGGCCGCATATAACTTTCCTGGGCCATTTTGCGATAAAACTCTTCATAAGGGCCACCAAAGCCGCCTGTTTCGCGAAGGGGTACGTGTGGAATTTTCACGACTTGCTTCGATCGCTCGTACTGCATTCTTTCTTTCTCCATCTGCGCTCGAGCAAGGGCAAGTTCCTGTGGTTTGTATCGCTCAAGAAGTTGCTTGATCGACATAAGGAGATTTGATTTCAAAATGCTAGAAAGTTGAGTATAGAGATCGGTAAAAGCCCGCATAGAGGTTCGTTCGCGCGCGGTCTCTTTTTGAATTTTCTTATGGAGCTTTTTATCGACGTCCGCACGAAGTTTTGGTGTGCTGAGTATTTTATATGCCCGCTCTAGAGAGCCAAAGGCGATACTGGCGCGCTTGACCTGCTTTTTTATTGTACGGGCAGGAACTTTTTCTTTCTTAAGGAGAGCCTCAATTGCCTTGGGAGAGTTTTGCTCTTTAAGCTCGTTAAACCGTTTTTGGATCTCTTCCTTTGTAGCCTCGTAGGGTACCCCAAGCACATCATACGGATCATTCTCATCAAAAAGTTGAGATTTTCCTGCAATAATCGAAGGCTCGAACGTCGCGAGTGCTTTATGAAGAGCCTCAAATGTTTCATGAAGCTGTACAAACTCTTTGCTTGAAAGAAGGACAATGAGATCTTGTGATTTTAACAATGGGATGTAGTGCGCAAGTTCGCTCAGCTCATGCTGTAGGCTTTCCAGTTTTTTTCCGATCGCCGGACGGGTAACGGCTTTTTGCCTGAGCGATGAAAGATGTTTGAGGATATCATCAAGCATTGCTGCTGTACTTGACGGGCTGGCAACAGCCACAATTGTCGCCTTTTCTGCGATAGGTTCAATAGGCAAAGCCTCAGGGGCACGTTTGACCGGTTGCTGTGGCTTTGCAGCTCCTCCGGGAGCCATTCCTGAATCTTCCATATATTTCATCATATCATCGAAATTAGTCGGATCGAGTCCTTTTGAGCGCATCTCTTTTTCGATGCGGCGGCCTTCTTCCTCCAGCTGTGCTTTTTGAGCAGGACTGAGCGTATTGAGTGCTTCAACAAACTGCTTGAGCTGCTCGGCTTCAGTTTCGGGCAGTCCGAGTGCTTTTAGATCGTCATCGGTCAGTTTAAATGCTTGAGAAGCCGTATCAGCTGGTGCAAGAAGCTGCGGCGTTAAGGTGAATACAAAGAGTCCTGCGAGCACCATGAATGCTTGTACGGTCTTTTTTGCGTGTAGAGATGTATATGTTTGTATAAGTCTATTAATAATATTCATTGCGATACTATCCTTTCATATGGCATAGGTTTGAAAGAATTATGCCAATATATATATGTCTATTTTTAATTTTATCCAAAAGAGGCGAAAAAGTCAATGGGTCGCGGTTTTTCTGCATTTTTACTTGCTATTTTCATTGAAGAAAGGTACAGTATCTACTCATAACCCAACGTAATATACTCATAAAAGCCAATTATTATGATGCGCCCGTTTTCGTATTGCCAAGGCTTCCTCCTTATTGAGCTATGTATCGCGTTCGTGATCCTCGGCATTCTGAGCACAACCATTGCGTGTGTCCATTCTCATCTTTTTCAGATGCGGTATGCAACGCGCGATGAACTGCGGCTGCTTTTTTTTACTCGCTCCTGTATTGAAGAGTATAAAGCTTTTGGCAGAATAGAGTCTCACGATAAGAGCTATACAATCGAGCTGAGAGCTGTGCCGTCTTGCATGCCTGATTATAGAGATGTAACAGTCAGGGTAACGCAGAAGCTTTCTACGATAAAGAGATCATCCTATGAACTATCTGCGCGAATTCTCTGTCATAATTCTCAGCTGCGTAAGCAGGGGCAGCTATGAAAGGGTTTGGGCTCCAGGAACTGTTAGTCTATGTGGCATGCTCAATACTCTTTATAACGCTCGTGGGGACGTGTACTTTAGAGCTGCATCGTTCAACCAAGAGGCATGCGCTTCTCAATGAGCGACTTGTTGAGCTTGCAGTTGCATTAGACCGCATATGCAAAATAATTGAGGCTGCACCTCGTGAAAAACGCCTATGGAAATTGAATAATGAATCAGCTGCTATTTTTCGAACCGATCGGGGGGATCGAGGGATAGTTGTTGAGAATGGGCGTCTTCTTTCGATGATAGGAATTTTTGATAGGGTTCAGCATTGTTGGCTCAAAAGATCTTCAAGCGTTCTTCTAGAACATGCTCGCATGCGCATCACCTTCTATTATAGTGCAGGTTCTCTCGTGGGTTTGAGAATACAATTAACTGCATTAGTTGGTGATCAGAGCGATGTGACCCTTGAAGTGTTTATTGCCACAAAAGTGGAGGATGTTTCGTGAACGTCTTTATGTGTATCGCATTCATGCTCATTTCTATAAGCATGCTCGTACCAGTGCTCGATCAGCAGTATTATGCATATGCTACAATGCAACTTTTAAAAAAGCAGACTAAAAAGCACTATTCGAGCTGAAGATTTTCTGTCGTTATAGAATGAGAGAAAAGGCAAGCCTGCCTTTTTTTGTAATGTGATCCGACCAGTTGCTTAGTTAGGAAGGAGTGCTATGATTAAATCGTTAGGCGGGCCGCAGGCCACTATTATTCGCGATACTATAAAGGACATCATGAAGAAACTATTTTTATTGTGGGCAGTGGGGATAAGTTGCACAACAATCGGGATGGAGCAATCTTCTGTTCGCGTGCGCGATTTTAGTTTGCCCGCTACGTTCGACATGATTCCGCGGTCCGTTCAGGATATGATCCTTTGCAAATATCTTGATCCCTATTATGAATTCAAAGAAAAGATCGAAGCAGCACTTGTTTTATTGAAGAATCAACAAAACATAAAATGGGCTCAGCAGGTGCTTGATGTTGTTCATATAAGTCTTTTGACGCGGAAAGAAAAACAGGATGATGAGTATAGTTGGTGTGCTGAAGAACAGACTGATGAAAAAGAATATTCAAAATTAATGATCGCTGCGGCCTTAAGTAATGGCAGCGTGACATGCCTCCTCCTCTTTAAGGAGCTTCTTGCAGCCCAAGAAAAAGTTATTATTGCAACTGCAGCACTCGATGCTGCAGAAGGGGATCTTCTTGAGGTGCTTGATGCGGCAGTTTCGCTTGGCAATACAGCCGCTGTTAAAGCACTATTAAAGCAAGGGGTAGATCCTCAAAAAAGATATGTGGAAGATCGTTTTACCGTTCTGATGTCTGCAGCAGTCAATGACCGGGCTGAGATGATCAGGCTTCTCCTTTCCGATGAGGCTCTCATTGGCAGGATAAGCAGGATCCCCGATCCTGATGAGAAAGATCCTCAAGATGAAATTGGTCGAATTAAGTGTGTTGCCAAACGGATCTTACGAGAAAGAGAGGATTTTATTAACGCGGTGACAGATCTCGGTAAAACAGCGCTGCTATTGGCAGTAGAATTCAACAAAGGAAAAGCAGCTCAAGCTCTGCTTGAGGCTGGGGCAAATCCTGATAAGGCCGATCATAACCCTTATGGAGAATACATTCCTCCACATGAATTCGATCATAAACATCGCTGGACGGGACCGTATCCAGGGGCTAGTGGATGGACCCCGCTCTTTGCAGCGGTTGCTGAATTAAGGCCAGATTTGGTTCGATTGCTTCTTGCTCATGGTGCGGATCCAAACGTAATGCAAAATGTGAAGGTACCTCTCATAGCAAATACTTTTGCAATTCTTCCTAATAAAAAAGATCTTGTCGGTGGAACCCCGCTGCGGCGTGCAATCGTCTCGGATGAAGAAATAGAAGACATGTTAGAGCAAGAGGGCTTGGGTAGTGAGACAGCCGAAAAAGCTACGCGAAGAAAAGAATTAAAAGAAAGTAGAATCGAGATAGTGAGAATGTTACTTGCGGATAAAAGAATCGACGTAAATAGAGGGGAAAAGGATGAAGATCTTCCCATCCACAACGCAGTGAGATATAGGGAGTTTGATAAGACGATCACCGAAATGCTCAGCGGAGCCTGTGCAGATTGGGGGGTGGTTGGTAAAGACCAGAAAACTGCGTATCAGATTCGCGGGCGACGCAGTTAATAATTGAACTACGAGCCTTAAATTTCTATAAAAATTTCCTACAAGCAGTGTATTAATTCTAAAACAGAGAAGAAACCGCCTTGTTATTTCAAATTGACATTCTATTTGAAATAAAAGAAAATAGAAAAGTCTGCTTGTGAGCATGAGGAATTAGTTAGAAAGGATAGATACATGAAAATAGTTTTGATTGCATTTTTTATGATGATGGGCGTGGGCACCGTGGTTGATGCTAGCGATGCAAAGCGCCCGGCGAATAAAAAACAGATATATGGGCTTGCCCCGAAAAGAACAGAAACACGCCAGAAACCGATAAGAGAGATGTTAGAGGATTCCCTTTCATTTGCAAAGCGGCTTAAACAGCGTATCGACGAGATTGAGCTTGCTACCCTCAGAGACTTAGTCAAAACGTTCGATCCGGCACGTCTTCTATCGGCTGAAGGGAAAAAGGTTCAAGAAATGCTTTATCAGGTGTTGCTTGCTCTGACCACTGAAAAGGAAGTCGTAGCATCATTGCAGGTGCAGACCCAATTCATTTCTGATTTGAAGAGGATGCTGATTGATCTTTTTGAGAGTATGGCGCTCTCCAACATGAGAGAACATTCTTCTAAAGAGAATGATCCTATACCGCGGATGGCCGATATAATGAGTGCTTGTAAGCCTGTATTGTCGAACTGTTCTCATGCTTTAAAAGGTGATGTTCAAAAGGCCTTTGATGCTTTTTACCATCGCGGGCACAATATGATACAGACCCATTATGAAAAGTACAAAGAGCTTCGACAAAACACCAGTGTCTTCCTTAAGGAGCGTGAAAATTTGCGAGCGCTGGCAAAATCGCTCAAAGACGAAATGGGACTCTATGCGAGGGTAATGCTTGCTCGAAAGATGAATGATACGCGAGAAAGGCTTGTTTCATTAGAAATTTCAGCTGCCAAAATTCAAATGGAATTGTCTTCTCTAAAAGGCAACATTTGCATGCGTAACGGGTTCCTTAATGAATTGTACAAGGCGCTTCGAGAGTTTAAAGAAAAAACTCTTTTAATGAGCTGCTTGTGGGGGTGTCGAAAACTTGATACATCATTGGGGCGAATTGACAACTCTCTCATCGAGGCAGTTTTTGCGCTGGAAGAAGAATCGCCTTTTAAGGAGCTCGTCTTTAAGTCCATCGACAGCTTTCAAGGCAAGCTGAAAGATCAATTCTGCGTGGAATTGCACAAGTATTGCGTAAGTAAGCATCACTATAAGCGCTCGGAAGTAGCTGCAGCTAAAGGACCTGAATGGGAAATTATTGTAGCGTGTCACTTTCATGAGAGAGGGATGCTAAAGTCATGGGGAAAGCTCTTGTGGTATCCATCCGGCAAAGGTGTCTTTTCAAAGGAAACAGACATAATTCTGACAAATGGATTCATTCTGGAGTGTAAGAACCAAAATAGTTTGAATGGGCGCGACGTATTAGAGCAGCTAGAAGGGCAGCAAAAGGTCGTTCGTGACAAAAATGCAACAAAAGGAGAAAAAGATATATGTTATACGGTTTTTCTCCTGTCTAGAGACCCAGTGAAGGGAGGATTTCAGGCCCTTCAGCAAGCAGGCATTGAGGTGATTGACCCAACAAATCCTGGTATATGTAGAGAGCTTTTTGAGGGTCTCTCGCCTCGTGTTTAAGATGACTTAGTTATCAAAAAAGAGAGCTTCGGCTCTCTTTTTTTTGTCAAAAATTCTGGCCGTCAGGATGTGGCTTTTGGATTTCCAACACCTTTTATTTTATGTATACTAAAACTTGTCCATAGCATTTATCGAGAGGGATCTCATGAAACACGTACGTGTATTTTTACTCAAAGATGTTGAGAAAGTTGGTATAGCAGGGGAAATTATTAAGGCAGCTGATGGCTTTGCCCGTAATTTCCTTATTCCCCAGAAATTCGGTGTCGAAGTAACGACCCGCAATGAGGCAAGTTTTGCACATCGTGTAAAAACGATCGAACATCGCAAAGAGGTGGTCGAGAGTAAAACATCGATGCTTGCCGAAAAGATCAAAGGTCTTGAAGTGATCATCAAGCGCAAAGTGCACGATGGGGATCAGCTCTATGGCTCTATCAGTGCGAAAGAGATTGTGGATGAGCTTGCTCATCAAGGGGTGAGTGTATCTAACAGCCAGATCGTCATGGATAAGTCCATTAAGACGAAGGGCCCTCATACCGTCACTATCAAGCTTTCTTCAAAGCTTCAACCGACCCTGAAAGTGAAAGTAGTTCCTGAAGCAGCGGCATAACATACAGTAGTAATTACTCAGCGCCGGTGGAACCATGCAAAAGAAACAGCAACAACAGGGCACAGCCCTTGCTGAGAGAGTATTAGGTCGCAATCTTCCCTTTAGCCTTGATGCTGAGCGCGCGGTATTAGGATCTCTACTGCTTAACGATAGTTATCTTGATATCGTTATTGAGCTCATCATGCCAAACGACTTTTATGCGCCCGCCCATAGGATAATTTTTGAAGCGGTTGCTGAGCTTGGTAAACGCAAGCATCGGCTCGATATCATTACCTTGCAGGATGAGCTTGATAAAATGGGCAAGCTGGAAGCGGTAGGTGGATTGGTTTATTTATTGTCACTGCAAGAAGATATACAAGCAGTCGGTCTTATCGAACAGCACGCCCGTATTATCAAAGAGAAAGCCGTTCTTCGTGAACTCATTCAATCGGCGACGCAGATTATTACCAACTGCTATAGCCAAGATGATAAAGAGATCGAAAGCGTTCTGGATGATGCAGAACGTATAATCTTTCAGATATCTCAAAAGCGGGCTCAGCAAAGTTTTGTGCAGCTCAATATCTGGCTGAAAAAGACGTTTCAGCATCTATCAACCATTCAATCCCATGATGGACACATTACCGGGGTTGCTGCTGGCTATAAAAAGCTTGACGAAATGACATCCGGCTTTCAAAATGGTGATTTTATAGTTCTTGCTGCCCGTCCTTCGATGGGGAAAACGGCATTGGCTTTGAGCTTAGCGCGTAATGCCGCTGTGCAAGAGCAATGTGTTGGTTTTTTCTCGCTTGAAATGTCAGCAGAGCAGCTTACGCTGCGTCTTCTTTCTTCAGAAACCGGAATTCCGCATCAAAAAATTCGTAATGCCAATATTAGCTCGGAAGAATGGGTGGAACTAACTCATGTTGCAGCTCAATTTGGAAATATGAAGATGTTTATCGATGATACGCCGATGCAGACCATCATGGATATACGTGCTAAGGCTCGTAAACTCAAGATGGAGCACAAGCTCAGTTATTTAGTGATCGATTACTTACAGCTGCTGCATGGCCATAAGCAATACGAAAATAGACATCAGGAAGTATCGGAAATTTCGAGGTCCTTGAAGGCTCTTGCGAAGGAACTGAATGTGCCGATTATTGCGTTATCGCAGTTATCACGTGCTGTCGATAGCCGTGTTGATAAACGGCCAATGCTTTCTGATTTAAGAGAGTCTGGTGCTATTGAGCAAGATGCTGATGTCATTTTGTTTTTATATAGGGATGTAATCTATCATCCCGATACAGAGCATCCTTCAATGGCAGAGCTTATTATTGGGAAACAGAGAAATGGTCCAACAGGAACGGTTTACTTGCAGTTCCAAAATAGTTTGACGCTCTTTGTCGATCCCGATGGGGGGCACTAATGGATCGCACTATGCTTGGTAGTACAAGAGAGAGTTTGCCACTTCGTTCATCTCAACCTGCCCGATATAGCCCTCTTCCGCTCATCCCGGGTGATTTCGAGGCCACTATGTCCAACGGATTAGCCTGCCTCGCCGACCTGTCTGTTGTAGCCTTGGCGAAGTCGGAAGCATTTGGCGAAGGCTGGGTATCGAGAGATGCAAACAGTAACAAGATAGCTGAAGAAGAGGTGGATACACCCGCTGAAGAGTGTGAGTGCACGGAGTGTGAGGAATCATGCATATGCATGTCGGTGCAGGCGGCAACGAGTGGCGCGCAATCATATGCACCTGATGACGGGCTCACGATTTTAGGTATAGATCCGGGGTTTGCAACCACGGGATATGCGGTGCTTCGAAAATACAAAGGTCAAACCAGTTTGCTGGATTATGGCGCCTTAACATTATCCCGAGAAGCGGCTCTTTCTGAGCGCATTCATGAATTCTATGAGGTTGTTAATAACAAGATAGCTCGTTGGCATGTTAATATTATTGCACTAGAAACGCCCTTTTTGGGGAAGAATGCTCAAAACTTCCTTAAGCTTGGCTACTTGCGGGGCATTCTTCATCTGCTTGCCCATCAGCATGGTACGTTACTGAGGGAATTTGCTCCTCGAGAAATCAAGATGGCGGTGACTGGTTATGGGGCCGCCGATAAGCAGCAAGTCGCTCGGGTCATTACCAGACTTTTTCAGGGGCTTGAGATGCCAAAAAAACTTGATATTACCGACGCGCTTGCCATTTCTTTGTGCGCTTTATGGCGCGAAACTCCCTCCTACGCGGCTCAGGCGGTCTTGTAAAAAAAGTGCTTGATTTTTCTCGATTTTTTTGGGAGGATAAGTATGAGCTTATTCTGAAGGGAGAGAAGAATGAAGCACACAGACCAAGCTCAGCATGAACATTATGCCGTGCATCCGTTCGATGTTGAGCTTTTCACATTAAGGGTTCAAGAGAGGTTTTTTGGACCCGGGTATCATTATAAACATGTTTCTAATCAGCATGAAGTTGCTGAATTTCTTGATGCTGTAAGCATGAAGGGATTACGCTCTGTTGGTCTTATATCGCTTGATAAGGCTGTTTTGCCATCAGATGGTGGGAGAACCGCTTGTTTTGCGTATGAGAATGTCTTGCATGAGCTTATAAGCAATGATGAAGAGTATAGTGCTCATTGGTTGACGGTAGCGTGCCATTATGATTTATTGGTAATTGACGCTACTGCCGAGCTTTTACGATCACAATGGTTTGAGATCATGGAGGTGCGTCTGAGAGAAAGTGGTGTTGACAAGAATTTGCCTGTCATCTTTTTGTTTAGATCTTAACTTTATTCTTTCATGACTTATTTTTTAAGCCGCATCATCTCTCGCAATCTGCGATGCCTGCATGCCGAGCGGATTAAGTCTGCTAAGCAAAAAAAACCCTCGCATTGATGAAAACCAATGCGAGGGAAAAAAGGAGAGTAGTAATGAAGCCTCATTTAGTGTGTTTCAAGGAATTTCTTCCCATCAACACTTATAAGTATGACTCAATTTTCAGGAATGTCAAATTATTTTTTGATCTGACCCCTTGAAAATAAGGCACTTCTTAATATTTTAATACTATCTGACATATCATGTCGTGACTTCCTGACCATTTGTCTTATTTTTGTTAATTTGAATGTCCACCTGCAGGTCGATAATCTGGGGTGTATAGGACTGGAGAACATCTTTTACCATTGCCTCAACCGGGCTTGTTACAATAAGCTGCGAAGGAAGGCTTGTTAATAATGGTACGAGTGACTGTGCTCGCTCAGCGTCAAAATCGGTCATAAAATCATCTACAAGAAGGATAACCCCAGAAGTAGTAACCGTCAAGCACTTAATAGATGCTAATTTTAACAAAAACACCAATAGCTTTTGTTGACCGCGTGATGCGTAGGAGCGTGAAGCTTTTCCTTGAAAGAGTACTGAAAAATCATCGAGATGCGCTCCAAAGAGCGATCTCTTTTGAGCCATCTCGTGACCAACGATTGAGGGATATCGTGAAAGGAGGTCGCTGGTGGAATGAATAGATTCCATCTCACTATAAGGTCGCGCAAATTCATAAGAAAGAGATACGCTATCATCGGAAAGAAACAGAGCTCCCATCAGGGATAGGGATGCCTCTTTTAAAAGTTCAAGCATTCTCTGCCGTTCTTGCCAGATAAGGCGGCTATAGGTGATAAGCTGATCGGTCCAGAGCTGGTAGGATTCATCATCTTGTCTACGAGCTGCAAGCAAGGCATTGCGATTCTCAAGAACAATACGATATTTCTTGCCAATAACCACATATTCAGGATTATGAAGAAGTGCCATATGATCGAGAAATGTTCGTCGAACAGCTGGTCCTCCCTGGATCATCTGTAAATCATCTTGGGTAATGGTGACAACCTTATAGGCATCATAGAGCTCTTTATATGATCCGATCGCCTTATCGTTGAGCTTTAGTGTCTTTTTGTTCCCTTGCATCATAACGTGGAGTGTATCGTAGCCTTCTGATGCAATGCCAAGTACAACGCCAAAGCCTCCCGTCCCTGATGTTGCAATCTCACGTGGAAGATGAGTTTTAAATGAGCGCAGATAGCACGCATAGTGAAGTGCCTCAAGAATCGACGTCTTGCCTGATCCATTCGGGCCGTGGATAAGAACGACAGGTTGATGAAACTCAAGATCGAGTTTGGCAAAACAGCGGAAATTACGAAGCATGAGTGAGGACAAGCGCACGTAACTACCCCATTGTTGGCGACACCGGCATGACCAAATAGGTTATAGCATAGCCATCGGCTTGTGATTCGAAGATAATTGGTTTCGTGCTGTTCTTAAGAAAGAACGTAAGGGAATCATCATGGAATGCTTGAATACCATTGAGAAGGTAAGGAGCATAGAAACGAATATCCATATGCGTTTTTTTCGATCCTATAAATGAGACATGCTCATCTAATGAACCCACTTCCTTATTTTTCATCGTGACATGTACCAGTGCATCCGAGAAGGCAAAGGTTGTGGCAACAAACTGATTAGACAAGAGACATACCGAGCGTTTTAACGTTTTTATAAAGCGGGAACGCTCAATGGTTGCTTTTTCAAAAGTACTCTTATCAAGAATAGTACGATAGTTAGGAAACTGGTCAGCTAGAAGCCGCGTAAAGAAGTTAAAGAGCTCTCCTGAAAAGACGAGCTGATTGCCACAGATGCCAAGAAAAAGCGTTGTGTCTTGGACCGTTTCAAGAATTTTTTTAAGCTCGAAAATTGCACGGCGTGGCAATAACCACGTTTTGGGTTCATGAAAATGGGTCTTGTCGGTGCGCACTTGAGCTAGGCAATGGCCATCGGTTGTTGTCATCGTTAAAGATTCATTGGTGAGTTCTAAAAGAAGTCCATTGAGAGCTGGATTGGCGTTACTTTGCGGGATGAGGAAGGCGACGCTGTCAAGCATCGTACGAAAGAGCGTTGCATCCAACTGCATGATGTTTTCAATGCGCTCTGGGAAAGGAGGAAACTCCTCCGCTTCCTTAATATGAAGTGAAAGATGAACATCGCCCGCCTCTAGATGGAGCTGCTGTCGTGTAAGAACACAGGTTATTGGTCCTTCAAGCTCTTTCACAATATCAAATATTCGTTTGCCAGGGACTAAAAAAGACTCTTCAGCAAGAGAATCGCTCTCGATGAGTGCGCAGGTTGCTTGAAGACTAATCTCCAGATCGGTACTTTTTAATATGATCTCTTTTGGTCCTACCTGAAAGAGGATAGATGATGTTGCATCGAGCGCAGTTCGCTTCGAAACAATCGGCTGCATTGATGCGAGAATGTTATACAGTGGTTTCTGGTCGATGATAAATCTGTTTTCCATGGGCTGCCAGTTGTGAAAAGGTTAAAAATCTGACTGGTTTTTAGTATAGCAGAGCGTGCAAAAGAGGAAAGCTGATAGGCACATCATGATTTCTGAATGATAAAATTAATTAATTATTGACTATTAATGATTGCAAATAGTAAGATAATGCTAGAGACTGTATCATTTTTTGTGTTATTCCAAAAATAATTCATTCATTATAAGGAGACTACTATGAAATTTAAAGCATTGATTCTTACGCTCTGTGCGATGGTACCTGTGGTTGATACTCTTGCTTATCGAGGTTCCTCGTATGGCGGCTATTCAGGTCGCGGTTCCAGTTATTCAAGTGGTAGAGCCACGTCCGGCGGATCAAGTTATGGCGGCAGATATTCTGGTTCGTCATATGGGCAGGGTCGTTACGCGAGGGGTGCAGGTACGCGTGGTGTTGGTGCGCAGAGAACAAGAAGATTGGCGGCGAGCTCTCGCGGTGCGTACGGTCAAAGAACAACTGCCCAAGGTAGCGGCTCAACTGCGTCATCACAAACAGCATCATCACAAACGGCAACTACAAGTACATCTCCTGCATCTACAGCTCAATCGGGTTTAGGTACGGCGCAATCTACGGCAAGCCAGGTAGCGGCAGCGCCATCAGCAGGGAGTGCGGCACAATCTGCAGGGCAGTCAGCTGCATCTGCGGCATCACCTGCGGCGAGTGCAGCCCAATCAGCTGAAGCAGCCTCATCATCAGCGGCAGCTCCAGCAGCGGCAGCAGCGTAAATTAGCTCCTAAACTTTATTTGATGGATAAATCAGGCTCCGCGAGCAGTAGGATCAGGGATGCTGGTGCTTATGGCTGGGAAAAGACTTCCCACGGAAAAATTGTGGGCCGAAATACATAGGTGTCGAGGAGAAGCTCATGAAGTTAAAATTAGCATCACTCTTAGTTGCAGGCCTGATTTTTGCGCCGCTTGTTGAGTTAACTGCCCTAACTGGTGGAGTCCGTGGCTCTGGCCGCGGTGCCCGTGGTTATGGAGGGGGAGGTCGGAGCTTAGGTGCTGGTGGCCGTAACTTTTCATCCGGTGGCTTTCGTGCGGGAGCTAGTGGCGTTCGATCAAGCGGACCTCGTGCAAGTGGTTATAGCCGTCCTCTGACATATCGCGGCTTTCCGTATAGACCAGGAGGGGCGGTGCGGACGGGCGGCATCTCAAGACCAGGACAGGGCCAGCGGCGGGTGTCGCGACCGGGCCAAAGACCAGGACAGGGAGTAGGCCAAAGGCCGGGACAAAGACCGGGTACTGGCAGGCCGGCTAATGGAAAATTCGGACAAGGGATGAGTAAGTTTAGGGGTCAACCAGGGCGTGGCATTCGTAACCCGAATCGTGGAGTGAATGGAAATTTTTGGAATAGAGGCTTTCATGGTCGCGGTTGGAATTGGTGGTACAGCAACTATTTCCCATTCTTTATGGGGGTATTCCCGTTCCTTTATTTTGCTGACAACGGAGTCTATCCGGATGTTTATTACGATTACTTTGATCAATATGGTGCATATCCAGAGCCTATCGACAATTATGATCAATATGTTTCGGGAGAAATGCCATGGCCATTTGAGGGACAGGGTCCCGGAGAGCTACCTGAAGGACTTCCACCTGAGGGACTTCCTCTAGAAGGAGAGCCACCCTTTGAAGAATCAGCGGGTTATTCGGAGCAGCCTGAAGTATATCCAGAAGAAGGTGGTCCAACGATGATCTTTGTATCGTAATTGTATTTTGTTCGGCCTCGTAGATCATTCCAGCCGTTCCTCGATACAATCCCTTCGGCATAGTGGCCTCGGGATCACTCGGAATGAGCGGGAAGGGCTATGGCGGACAGGTTGAGTGAAGGATTTCGAACGGCCAATACTGCTCACCGGTTGAGCTTACAAAAAAAAAGCATATCCTAAATTATATAACTACAATAGAAAATAATATAATTTAGGAAGTAATACAATGATGCGAAAAGTTTTGTTTAAGCTTATCATACCGGTGCAGCTGGTGCTTATGGGGCATAGCATTGCTGCCGTTACAGCCGAAGTACCCGATTTTTTCAATGAGGAAAATTTAAAACCGCTTTATCAGGGGATCGATTCAGCCAATCTTCAATCATATAGCGGTAATTCTCTTCTTGAATCACAAATATCTGCAATCCAGATTCATAACACCCTGAATGAAACACTCTATGCAGCCTTATTTTATAAAACAGGCCTCGGACTAAAAAAGTGGGGTAAGCCTCGGGCTGTTTGTCCGATCAAGCCTCATATGGGATTGAAACTGAGTTACCCGAAAAAAAATTCATATGAAATGATATTGTGTATCTCGCGTGCAGAAAATCGGCATGTACTTGCACAAGACGCTATAGCCGAAGAGACGCCACACATTCATCAGTTTTCATGCGGCCTTTCTTCGCTTGATTGGTATTTTACCCATCATTTTGACATTCTTTTTGATGTGGTAGCTCCGGATCATTTGCAAATTCTGCCCGTTGGCAGTGGACTCTTACCCCGCATAAACCTCTTAACAAAAGCAGCAGGTGAGCGGGAAGCTGCATTGATAAAGCAATTTGAGCAATTTTTGATAGCAGCCTCCGAACAGTCTTTGCCGTCAGGAGGCGCGGTGATTCGTGGTCGAGACAATCTTGAGCGTGAAAAACAGTATATGAAAAAGAGATCTGGGCTTGTGCGTGAAGCGATTAACGGATTATTCGGTTTTGAGCTGCTTGGAAAGAATGATCAACCACCAACGATTGCGTTAGCATTCACCGGTGGGGGATACCGATCGATGATCTCGACAAACGGTACGCTCGCTGCTGCAGCAAATAATGAAGGTGGCAATCTCTATGATTGTTTAAGCTATATTATGGGTTGCTCAGGGTCATCTTGGGCGGCAGCAACACTTGCAGCAAGCGGGTTACATCCGTGTGAGCATTGCAGTCTACAGCGTGAGAAAGTAGGGCGTGGTGGGCTCAATACGCTTATATCTGATCTTATCAATAAAAGTCATGGATACCTTGAGCGGCGGTTTATAGAAACGCGTTATGGCCATTATCATGGACCGGTCGGTGTTTATGGTCATGCATTGGGAGCCGCGCTACTTGATGGCTTAAAGATTAACGATAAAGGTGCTCATCATATCACCTTCTCCGATATTCAAGAACGTTTAGCGGAGGCGAGCTGCCCATTACCTGTGTGTGTTGCTATCGATCCAGGAAAGGAGCAAAAAGATCGAATATGGTATGAATTTTCTCCCTTTTACTGCGGCACACATGAGGCTGGAGGTTGTTGGATAGATGCTGCCCTTAAAGGATGCACCTTTAAAAACGGATGCCCGGTACATAGATCTCCTGAGCATCCATTACCCTATCTTATGGGCATCTGGGGATCGGCGTTTGCTGTAACGCCAGAAGAGATTGCTCAGGAAAGCAAAGTTATGAGCTGGTTGGCACGAATACTCCCTGGTGTTGGGCTTGGTCTTGCCAATGCTTACCGGCTTATGTTCTGGGGAGAACCGATGCAAGAAACTGATCAGACTTCCCAACGTGCTGCAGTGCGCCCTTTGCCCAATTTTTGGTATGGGATTGATGGGCTGCCAGATAGGCTTTGTGGATCGAACAAACTCTATTTAGTTGATGGAGCTATAGCCATGGAAGGCGGCTACCGCCACAATTTCGCAACGATACCCGCTCTGACGCGAGGTGTTGATATACTTATTATGTGTGATAATCCGCATGATCCAAAGACTGATCGCGAGTGTAAGCACTTGCGAGCTGCGGAGCTTGAAGCCAGAAGGCTTGGATTGCCATTTCCCCATATTTTTACGAGCGATACGCATGCAGCGACAGTAAAAACGATGCAGAATGATGTGTGCTCAGTATTTATTGAGGACGGTGCTCCGATTGTCATCTACATTAAAACCAAGCGTAATAAAAAGTATGATGAAGAATTAAAAGGGCATAAAGACGCGAAGATGAGGGTTGCTGGTTTTGATCCAGATGAGACCGTGGCGAAGTTTACCACCACAAGCAATTTCCATTATACCCCTGAGCAGTATGATCTGCTTTCCGGACTTACAAAATCTATATTTAGACAATGTAAACCCGCGATTAAGGGCGCAATTAAGAGTGCTGTTCATAGACGAGAGGCTGCTGCAGCGGTTTAACTATTGAGAACTTTAGTACAATATTACTTGTCAGCTTGACACAAATAGAAAAAACTAGGGCAAACCTTGAATGGTTGTTGCGCAATCGCTTAACTTATGATACAATACAAATAGAAAAGTTTGAATCAAAATAATGATGATAGGAGTGATAATGAACTTCAGAAAAGCTACTCAACGAGTATGTATACTATTAGTGCTAGGCCTACATGTGCTGGCAGTCAAAGAGATGAACGGGAATTCCCCGCAGCATATACAGCCAGGGCAAAATACCCATGGCACCTGGTACGACAAGCGTCTACAAAAACGGGGTGCGATCTATTTTTATGATTCAGGCAGCCCCTATTATGAATTCACGAATTTCTATAGAGTGAAGAAGCTGCGTATCGATGGTTTTGATTGGCCTACAACCGAGCAATACTATCAAGCCGGGCGCTTTACCGATAACAGTATAAGAAATCTGATCAGAACGGGAAATGATCGAGCATGGCCACAATTCCATATAACGCGCAAAGTGACATGGGGTGTATGGGCCTTTGATATCGCACATAAGTTTTCCAACTACCAACGTGCTGATTGGTTTAACGTAGGCCCAAAAACGGATGGGATGCAGCGGAATGTGGATAGAATGCTTAACGCTCTGCGAGCTAAGTTTAAGCAGAACAAGAAGTTGGGCGCGCTCTTATTGAAGACTCATCCAAACGTGCTTATCGAAGATTCGTATCAAGATGGCTATTTTGGAGCCGGAAATCCCGTAAATGGAATTCCGCAGGGTTCCGGTGAAAACCTTTTAGGCCGTATGTTGATGCATGTAAGACGGGAGCTTTTTACTGGCAGGGAAAAACCTTTTGATACAAAAAGCGCGTTTTCGCTGGATTATCTGCTTAATCCCAAAAACGACCTATAAAATAGTTTGAGAAATGTAGAGGCTCCGAATCGCTCGGAGCCTCTTTCTTTGAACAGAATCGAATCTATCTACGTATCTAAGGTCTAAGATAAAATATCACTGCGCAGAGCGTAAGAATATAGGCTAGTTGATAGCCGGTGTCTATTAAAAAGACATTAAAAGGCTTTCCGGAATACTGCGTGCTCATAAGGCCTTGAGCTGCTGGAAAGCCGAGCCAGAGCAAGAATCCTACCCAGAGTGCGCTCTGAATAGTTTGAATGTTCATCATGCCCAAGAGCTGCCAGATAATAAAGCCTGTTACAAAAACGGTGATAAACCCGATAATGTGAGCCATAAATGTCTCCGAATGCATCATTTTCATTTTTTCTTCGGAGAACCCGTGAGCTTGTGCCCATGTAGGCCCAAAAAGAAATGGTGAATACCATAACATCCCCAGAAGGAATGAGGCAACAGCGCCGACAATAAGCGCGAGGTACGGTATATTCATCATAGACTACCCTTTCGGTAATATGAAGTGAAACAACTCAACACATATCAGGTAGTATAGCGATCATTCTTAAAAGCGCAATATTAGATGGTTGTTGAAAGGTTTGCTTACTCGTTTTCAAAAGAGATTCTGCTTTATGCTGAGCCTGGCTCTTAAAAACTGATTATTTACAAAAGCACGTACGTTATTCCCGAAACAATAAGAGCAACTACTGCTGTTTTGATGGGTATAGCAAAAGATGGCCATATATTCCATCGATAGAAAGAGAAGACTGTGATAAGTACGAGCGTTGAAATTCTCAATAATGCTATTGTCATCAATATAATAACGGGTGATTCTAGGTACGCAACCATGCTATAGAGGAAAGAAAGACTTGTAGCCTGCATGATAAAATAGATTCCTGCTTCCTCTTCGAGAATGTACCATTTCTCATATAAAATAAAGAGACTTTCGATAAAAGTGATGATGAGCATGAAATAAAGCAACGGCCAGGTTATAGAGCTTTGCATTTTCGTCTGTAAAACAAGAAGCTTCTTACCATTAATAAGCAAAAAAATGAGCAATGCTGTGAGCGATTGATTGAGAAGGTGTGTTACGTAATCCCAAGCAAGCTGCTGCGTTTCGAGTGACCGAGATTTAACGTGCGCAAGAAGAGCGTTGCCAGTGATACCGAAAACCTTTTGTCCTATAATGGTGATCCATGATGAAATGCTCGTGATAACCTTCATTATGCTTGCTTGCTCAAGGCCAAACTTTAAGGCGCAAATCGGCACCAAGAAATTCCCTGAATAGATCTGATGCATGCACTGGGTTGCCCAGGCAAAGAGTCGCGTTTTAAAAATGCGCCCAGCGAGTTGATCGAGAGGAAAATGGTCAGCATCGGACCCTGGTGGGAGCTCCCTATAAAAGTGAAAAAGTCCACCCAATAAAAGAAAAAGTTGTAGAGCCGCAAGAACCAAAAAGACTGTCCAACATGCCAAAAGAGAAAGCTTTCCGATAAAATAGTAATGCATGATAAGATATGCAACTAGACAGGCGGTTGCAGCTACTTCGATGATAGCAGTGAAGCGGGTATAGAATGCAATCTTGAGAAAATAACGTACCGTTTTTCGCATACTTTCAATGACAAAGGCTACCACCAAAAGAAGAGTAAGCGAATTGGTCATATGGCTTGCAACTGCGTGAGCGAGTCCGAGCCACGGGGATAATATGGGGTAAGCGACATAGAGCATTGTAGCAATGAGCACAAGAAAAAGAAACTGCGGTATCAAGAGAGCGAATAGAAATGATCGAAAGCTCTTTTTAGTATGGGTATAGCGCTCGAAAAAAGGGGCAATTGAGTAATCAAGCCCGACATTGGCAACGATAATTGCAAGATACATAAGTGAAAGAAGGCATCCCATGATGCCATGCAGTATCGTGCCAAAATAGAGGCGAAAGAGCATATGATAGAGAATGACAAGACCCTGACTCCCCACTGAATCAAACAGGTTCCAGATGAGGCCTATGCGAAAATGCGAACGATACGGAATGTCCAGAATCTGTGAGCGTTGCTGATTGATCATGCGTTCTCTCCTTCATCGTCTTTGCAACTGTAGCTAGTATAATACCAAATTGGGTGATATACTAATTCTTGTCACAAGTGTATGGCTAAGGCTCAAAACCTCGGGGCGCATTATGTTTTCCATAGATGATAAAGTTGTCTATCCAGGGTATGGTGTAGCCCGTGTGGCACAAATCATCACCAAAACGGTGGGTGATCAGTCTGCATCATTCTATGAGCTTGTTTTTCTCAATAAAGATATGATGGTGCTTGTACCAATCGAAGGAGCATGTGCTGTTGGCTTGCGCCCTTTAAGTTCTCATAAAACGATCCAGGATGTCTTTTCTTCCCTCGCAGAGCCTGCACGCCGTTTAAGTAATGCTGAATTTTCAGCGAGTAACTGGAATCGACGAAATAAAGAATACCAAACAAAGCTCAAAGCTGGCGATCTGCGCGAACTTTCTAATATGTATCGCGAGCTCTATTGCATTGCGGTTCAAAAAGAACTTTCTTTTGGAGAAAAAAGTTTGCTCTCGCAAATTGAAGCGCTGTTGGTAGAAGAGATTTCCCTTGTGGAGGAGCTCAATCAGGAAAAAACAATGGAACAATTGCGAACACTCTGTTCAACGGTTGCTCACGAACGTGCAAGTTCTTCAGAGACAACTGTTTAGCGATGCAATTCCCTTTCTTTATCATTATATTTGGACCTACAGGCGTTGGTAAATCGGCCATAGCAGAAACTCTCAGCTCAAATCTTTCCTATCCCTGTGAAATTATTAATGCAGACATTGGGCAGATGTATACGCCGCTCACCATAGGTACAGCAAAGCCTGATTATGTACACAGTCCTGTAAAGCAGCATCTCTTTGACGTTATTAATGAGCCTATTGATATAACTGTTGCACAGTATCGTGAAAAAGTGCTTACGCTCATGCATGATCTTTGGAATCGATCGGTAGTGCCGTTACTTGTTGGTGGGTCCGGCTTTTATGTGAGTTCTCTTTTTTTTCCCCCATTCGATATACAAAGCACCTTTGACAATAAAAAAATAAAGAATGAGCTCGTTTCTTTTGAGACGGCGCAAACAGATGAATTGTGGAACTTATTACACGCAATCGACCCTGAACGAGCTCAGTCAATCCATCCCCGTGACCGTTATCGCATTGAGCGTGCGCTTTCTTTGTGGTATCATAGTGGCATAGCACCTTCGCGGTGTTTGCCTCTTTTTGATCCGCCCGGCAGATGTTTGTGGTACGGTATAACACGTGAGCGAGGCGATCTGATCAAGCGCATTGATGCTCGGGTTGATGAGATGTTTGCTGCAGGGTGGGTGCAAGAAGTTGGCAAGCTTGATAGCTCTTGGCAGTCCTTTCTGAAACGAAAAAAGCTCATAGGCTATGATGATGTTATAGACTATCTGAAAGGAGAGCAGACCCCTGAAGGGTATAATGCATTGAAAGAAACGGTTTGTGTAAAAACGAGAGCGTATGCAAAGCGGCAAATGACGTATTGGCGGATGCTCAAAAGGAAATTTGCTGCATGCGATCCACACCATGAATATGTAAGACTTGTTGATGTTGACGTGACTCACGGTATTGATTGGAAAGTATTTGAAAGTGGAGCCAATGGAAAATCATCATAAACCTCTTGAAATTACGCAACAGCAGATAAGTTTATTGGCAGCGGCGATTTTAATGATCGCATTCTTTTCCTTTTTAGCAGGCTATCTTTCAATGCCCGATCGATCAGCGGTGGTTGCGGCCTCCGTCACGGTAACTCACGAGGCATGCTCTACTCGCCATCGGGCAGGCTTTGGCGGACAACCGTTGCCATTGTATGATAGGGGTAGTGTATCTCATGAGCCGGCGCAGACGCGCGACGATCACACGCCATCGGGTGAGGCCGAAACTCCGATTGGAGAAAAAAATGACGAGGAGTACTATGCAGTTGCCACCGGTTTTGGTACAGTAGAAGCTGCCCGTACTTTTAAAGAACGGTTCACTGCGTTAGGAATTACGACGCAGATTGTACCGTTACAAAGTACAACAGTTGCTGGGATGCAGCGAACGCTCTATCAGCTTGCAACAACGTATGGAATGAAACAACAGATCGAGTATAAAGCTCGTATAATGCAAAGAATTGTGCCTACGGTCGTTATCGAGTGCGCAAAAAAAAAGAAAGGGATTCCCGATGATTGAAATGATACGTGCAAATCTAAAATCGAAAATCGCAAAGACGATATTGTGGCTGACGCTCTTTTCACTTGCTGGCGCTTCGTTTGCTTCGATGCTACAATATTCACGAAGGCGTCGTGCTGATAGTATCGGTACAGTAAATGGTGAGGATATAGGTTTTATGGAGTATAGGCGTAAGCTCGCCCAGATCCAGCAGATGATGCAAGAAATTCGTAAAATGTCCGGCCCGCACGCTGATATGGTTCTCAAAATGTGGGGCTATGATAAAAACCCACAAGAACTTGCACTCGAAGGGCTCATTGGAGAAAAAGCAATGCAATCTGCGGCTAATAGCATCGGTTCTCATGTGAGTAAGGAGTATATGCATTCTAAATTGCGCGATCCGTACTTTGTGCGCGAATTTCTTGGCACACTGGTCCCTGATATTGCGGTGACGAAAAATGGTATCGACACTGTTGCGCTGAAATATAATCTTGATCGTCAGGGTATTACGGAAGATGCATTTGAAGAAGCGCTTGATGAGGCGATGAAACGAGTTCTCTTTCAGCGGCTTGTTGAAGGCGGATTGTATGTTTCAGCTTCTCAATTGAAAAATATCTATGCAACTGAGTTCTTAAAGAGAAAAGTAAGCTTGCTTTCACTGTCTTTTGAAGAGTATCTCAAGCGTGTTCAAGCTCAGAAAGCCACCGACGGTGCTATTGAAAAATACTTTGAAGGGCATAAGGAAGAATATCGGATTCCAGAAAAGCGTTCAGCAAAGCTCTATACGTTCGATGCTGATGGCTACGGCATAACAATTCCTGAAAAAGATGTTGAATCAGCCTACCATAAGCGCAAGCAGGCGGCGTATGTAGAAAAGCCGGAAAGCCGAGACATTCTGCATATTGTATTTCCGTTTACCGAAGCAAATAAAGTGGAAGTTCGCGCAGCAGCACAAACTATATTCAATGAGGTAAAAGCGCATCCGGAAACATTTGAAAAAGTTGCTGCTGAAAAAACGAAAGCCAAAGATAAGGCGATTAAAGCGACGGTTAAGAAAAACAGTGCTGATAAGAGGCTTGAAAAAGAGGTTTTCAACCTTGAGGTAAACGATATATCGCCGGTAATAGAAACCAACGAAGGTTTTGAAATTATCAAACTCGTAGGCAAAAATCCGGCTGTCTATAAGCCGCTCGACAAAGTAAAAACTGAGCTTCTTTCATCGCTCAAGAATGAGAAGTTGCGTTCCGACTTTTCTACTAATGCAGCGCGTATTATGAGCCAAGCGGCCGAGGCTCCCGAGCTTTTTGGTAAGTTTATATCTGAGCATAAAGGGCAGCAGAGTTCCCTCGATCAGATAACACGATCTGAAAAGCAACAAGCAACCAAGCTCTTTGGTCTTTCTAAAGCGGGTGATCGTGCATTTTATGTTGAAGGTGATAAGGGATACATCATCGAACTAACTGCGATAACTCCATCAACCTTACAGCCGCTTGCTGCAGTGCGCGATAAGGTTGTTCAGGCCTATTATAAAGATCAGGCTACTAAAGCGCTTGAGGCTGATTTAGCTGCTGCCAAAGAGAGAGTTGCAAAAGGTGAATCGCTCGATGCAGTAGCAAAGAGTTTTAAAGGTTCTGTGGAGAATACCGATTGGTTAGATCCTCGTAATCGTGAGACCTTAAAGAAGATTCAAGAACAGGGTATTCCGGTTGATAAGGTTATGCGTCTTGTAAAGGTGCATGACACCGATACCGTGGTGACGCCAAAGAACGGGTATCTTATCGAACTGCGTGAGCTTGAGCCATTCAATGAGGCTGATTTTGAAAAGAAAAGAGCTGGGCTTGAATATGAAGTGCGTAAGCAAGAAGAAAGCTCATTCGTGCCTGTGTTTGTCCTTGAATTACGCAATAAAGCTAAAGTACAGCTCAATGATGAATTTGCTCGTCAAGTGGGACGTCGCTAAAATCTGCCACCGCTTGAGCAGACATGAGAAGAGAGCTAAGATGAAAACATAAAGCCAAGCTTGACTGCACAGTGTAGAAAGGAATGCTCCTATGAATCGCATCTATGTGGTGGTGGTATTGAGTGTATTAAGTTCAGAATGGTTATGGGGAATGTTGCCATTTGAAGCAGGTGGTTCGGCGTCAGATTCACACGGAAGGCGCGGAAACGAGCAAATCGCAAAGATGGGGGAGCGAAAATCTGGCGATGACTCAGGGAGCGGCTCTTTCGGATCCGGGGGCAACTTAAAAAAGGAATTGGCTCCCGAGGAAATTGCTGCGGCCGTCAAGGAGGCCTGCAAGCCTTTGCAAGCGATCGATCCAAACGAAGCAGCGAAAGAATTGTGGGTGCGCCTTAAGAGTCTTGAACGTGTCTTAACTCCTGATTCAGCAAAAGAAGAAGCCAAAGAATTTTTGGATAAGCTTGAAGGGCTTATTACAAATTATTCGAGCCCGTTAGGGAAGCAGTATTTTAGCGCAATCGCTTGGGAAGGGCAGGTTGAACGTGAAAGAATGCTGATTTTACATGTTCTTGACGCAGAGCGCAATCCTACTGGGGGATTATTTTATTATTATTTTTTTTATGACGCTGTCTACGCTATCTTAAAAAAAGACCTTGCGCGGCCGGCAAGTTCAGCAGCTACTCCTTTGGCTGATGCTTCAGTTACGCTGACGGCGGAACCAAGCAGTACTCTTTCTTCCGAGCTTACAGGCTCGGTTGAAAAGAAGAGCTCAGTGATCATTGCCGCAGCTGTTAGGGCCGCCAGTAAACCGCTTTCGGCGAGCGATCCAAATGAAGCAGCTCAGGAATTGTGGGGGCGCCTTAAGAACCTTGAACGTGTCTTAACTCCTATTTCAGCAAAAGAAGAAGCCAAAGAATTCTTGGATAAGCTTGAAGGGCTCATTAAAAATTATTCGGGCCCCTTAGGGAAGCAGAAATTCGAAGCAATCGCTTTAGAAGGACAAGATGCACAGGAGAGAACGCTATTTAAGCATGTAGATGCAGCAATGTATGACCTTGCTGACGGGTTAAATTCACCTTATAGGTTTTTCTATTATGCGGTCGAAAGCCGCTTGAAAAATGACCGTGATCGGCGGACAAGTTCAAAAGCTTCTTCTTCGGCTGATGTTTTAAGTGCCCTGTCGGCGGGGACAAGTAGTATTCTTTCTTCTCAGCCTATAGGCTCGGTGGAAAAGCAGAGCCCTGAGATCATCGCTCGGGATGTTCCTTCCATTGTTTATGAAGAAAGTCTTCTTGTTCATGATGTTGCTTCCATTTTGTCTCAAGATGTCCAAAAGAGATCAACGTCTTCATATCAAGAGGTCCAGGAGAGATCGACGTCTAGATCAACGCTTTTAGATCAAGATCTCCAAGAGAGAGCGAAGCCTAGATCAACGTCTTCCCATGAAGAAAGGGGCGCATCATACAAGAGTGATATCGCCACGACTTCAGCAGCTTCCTCTCCGGCCTGGGTAGAAGATGGCAATTTGTTGTGAGAGGGACGAGGTGATAGGGAGGGGTCGTTTGATTTCCGGTCGGACGATTACATATATTGGGGTAGGCATTATGATATTCCTTGCTGTCTACTTTGGGTATGACCTATTGAGTGGATCGAAGAAAGCTGACAAAACGGTTGCCTGTACAGGCTAAGGCTGTTTTGGAAATTAGGGAATCAAATAAAGTTAAGATTTGAATACTCAAAAATCGAAACAATATGAGAGGAATGCTTCTATGAATCGTTTACATGCTGTAGTTATGCTGACGGCGTTAAGTTCAGGATGGTTATGGGGATCTCAGCCTTTTGTAGCGGGTGATTCATATGGAAGTTCCAGGAACGAGCAAGCTGCAAAAAGGGGGGAGCGAGAAACTGGTGAGGACTCAGGGAGCGGGAGCGTCTTTTCCGGATCCGGGGGCAGCCTAAAAAAGAAATCGACTCCCGAGGAAATTGCTGCAGCCGTCAAGGAGGCCTGCAAGCCTTTGCAAGCAAGCGATCCCAAGGCAGCAGCTGAAGAATTGTGGCAACGCCTTAAGAGTTTGGAGTGTGTCTTAACT
Organism: uncultured bacterium; assembly: GCA_963695365.1. Taxonomy (GTDB): domain Bacteria; phylum Babelota; class Babeliae; order Babelales; family Babelaceae; genus PRDV01. The sequence continues at coordinate 1,360,083 of OY968766.1, read as the reverse complement.
CCTGGTTATAAAGCCACAGATGAAGCCAAAGAATTTTTGGGTAGGCTTGAAGGGCTCATTAAAAATTATTCTAGCCCCTTAGGGAAGCAGAAATTCGAAGCAATCGCTTTAGAAGGACAGGCCTCAGAGGAAATGCCGCTGATTTTGCATGCCCTTAAAGTTAGGGGACCTTATGATTCTTTTTATTATGCAGTCTACGCTATCTTAGATAAAGACTGTGATGCTAGATTGACAAGTTCAAGTGCTTCTACTGATGTTTCAGTTACTCCGACTGCCGGGCCAAGTCCAAGTAGTACTCTCTCTTCCCAGCCGGCAGAATCAATGGAAAAGAAGCTGAGTCCCGAAGAAATTGCTGCAGCTGTAAAAGTCGCCAGTAAACCCCTTACGGCGATTGGTCCAAATGAAGCTGCGAAAGAATTGTGGGGACGTCTTAAACAGCTTGAACAGTTTTTAACGAAGAAGAAAGGGCAAGACGAAGCGAAAGAATTTTTGGATGGACTTCCGACAATGCTTTCAAAATTTTCTGTCCCTTTGGGTGAGCAAAAATTTAACGCAATAGCGTTAGATGGGCAAGCTGTAGAGGAGAGAACGTTCATTAGGCACGTAGATGCCGCAGAGCACACTCTTGATGGACGTTTGGATTCACCCTATTTTTCTTTCTATTATGCGGTCGAAAAGTGCTTAAAAAAAGACCTTGAACGGCGGGAAAGTTCAACTGCTTCTCCTTCTGCCGGGCCAAGTCCAAGTAGTACTCTCTCTTCCCAGCCGGCAGAATCAATGGAAAAGAAGCTGAGTCCCGAAGAAATTGCTGCAGCTGTAAAAGCCGCCAGTAAACCCCTTACTGCAATTGGTCCAAATGAAGAGGCGATAGAATTGTGGGGCCGTCTTAAGGACCTTGAACGTGTCTTAACTCCTGGTTATTCAGCCAAAGAAGAAGCCAAAGAGTTCTTGGATAAGCTTGAAGGGCTTCTTCAAAATTATTCGAGCCCGTTAGGGGAGCAGAAATTTAATACAATCGCTTTGGAAGGACAGGCTTCAGAGGAAAGGACGCTGATTAAGCATGTTGACGCTGCTGAGCGTAATCTTGCTGGAGGTTTCGATTCACCTCATTTTCATTTTTATCGGGAGGTGGAACTGATCTTAAAAAAAGACCTTGAGCGGCGGGCAAGTTCAGCAGCTATCCCTTTTGCTGATGCTTCAGTTACGCTGACTGCTGTAACAAGCAGAACTCTTTCTTCCCAGCCCGCAGACTCGATTGAAAAGAAACCTACTTCCGAAGAAATCGCTGCAGCGGTAGAAGCCGCCAGTAAGCCCCTTACGGCGATTGGTCCAAATGGAGCTGCACAAGAATTGTGGGGACGACTTAAACGGCTTGAAGGTGTTTTGACACCTGAAAAGGGACATCATGAAGCCAAAGAATTTTTGGATAGACTTCGTGAGATGCTTTCACAATTCTCTGCCCCTTTGGGTGAGCAGACATTTCAAGCGCAACCAGTGACAACTGAGAGCCCCCGAGAAGCGACGCTCGCGGATCATGTTGTAGCTGCCAAAAAGAATGGCGGTGGGTGGCCTCATTGGTATTTCTACAAGGATGTTGCTTCTATTTTAGATCAAGATATCCAACAGAGATCGAAGCCTAGATCAACGTCTTTATATCAAGATCTCCAGGAGAGATCGACGTCGAGATTGCCGGCTTTAGATCAAGACTTCCAAGAGAGAGCGACGTCTAGATCAACGCCTTCTCATGGAGAAAGAAGCGCATCATATGAGAGTGATACCAGAGCTCCTTCAGCTCCCTCTCCGGCCTGGGTAGAAGATGGGCCTTTGTTGGGGGAGGGGCGACGTGATAGGGGTCGCTTGATTTCCGGTCGGATGATTACGTACGTTGGTGCAGGCATTATGACATTACTTGCGGTCTACTTTGGGTATGACCTATTGAGTGGATCGAAGAAAGCTGGCAAAACGGTTGCCTATACGGGCTAAAGCTATATTGGATATAGGGAGCAAATAAAGTAAAGACTTAATCACTCAAAAATCGAATTAATCTGAGAGGAATGCTTCTATGAATCGTATTACATGCTGTAGTTATGCTGACGGCGTTAAGTTCAGGATGGTTATGGGGATCGCGGCCTTTTGAAGCGGGTGATTCAAATGGAAGTTCCAGGAACGAGCGAGCTGCAAAAAGGGGGGAGCGAGAAACTGGCGAGGCCTCAGGGGGCTTAAAAAAGGCATCGACTTCCGAGGAAATTGCTGCAGCCGTCAAGGAGGCCTGCAAGCCTTTGCAAGCGATCGATCCAAACGAGGCAGCGAAAGAATTGTGGCAACGCCTTAAAAGTCTAGAGGGTGTCTTAACTCTTGGTTATTCAGCCATATATGAAGCCAAAGAATTTTTGGATAAGCTCGAAGGGCTTATTAAAAATTATTCGAGCCCGTTAGGGGAGCAGAGATTTAATGCGATCGCTACAAAAGGGCTCGCCTCAAAGGAAACGAGGCTGAAGTGGCACGTTTCAGCAGCAACGGATGGACCTCATCTTTCTTTCTATTATGCGGTCGGTAAGATCTTAGAAAAAGACGCTGAGCAACGGAAACCGACTTCCGGAGAAATCGCTGCGGCGGTAAAAGCCGCCAGTAAATCTCTAGAGGCGTTCGATGCAAACGAAGCAGCGAAAGAATTGTGGGAACGCCTTAAGAGCCTGCAGCGTGTCTTAAATCCTGATTCAGCAAAAGAGGAAGCCAAAGAATTCTTGAATAAGCTTGAAGGGCTTATTAAAAATTATTCAAGCCCGTTAGGGGAGGAGAAATTTAATGCAATCGCTTTAGATGGAGAACCTATGAAGGAGAGAACGCTCATTAAGCACGTTGATGCTGCAGAGTGTAATTCACCTTATTTTTCTTTCTATTTTGCGGTCGAAAAGATCTTAGAAAAAGACCGCGCTGATAGATTGACAAGCTCAAGTGCTTGTACTGATGCCTCAGTTACTCTATCTGCCGGGCCAAGTCCAAGTAGTACTCTGTTTTCCGAGCCTACAGGCTCGGTGGAAAATAAGAGCCCTGAGATCATTGCCGCAGCAGTTAGGGATGCCAGCAAACCGCTTACGGCGAGCGATCCAAATGAAGCAGCGAAAGAATTGTGGGGACGACTAAAAGAGCTTGAAAGTACGTTAACCCCTGGGAGCGAAGATCGAGAAGCCAAAGAATTCTTGGGTAATTTCGAAGGGCTTATTAAAAATTATTCGAAACCGTTAGGAGAGCAGAGATTCGAAGCAACCGCTTTCGGTGGAGCAGGCAGTATGGGCGAAAGAACGTTGATTAAGCATGTTGGTTCAGCGATGTGTTATCGAGCTCCTCTCTTCTATTATGCGGTCCAAAAGATCTTAGAAAAAGACGCTGAGCAGCGGAACAGTTCGATAGCTTCTCCTTTGGCTGATGCTTCACATACGCTGACTGCTGTAACAGGCAGTACTCTTTCTTCCCAGCCCGCAAGCTCAATGGAAAAGAATCCAACTTCCGAAGAAATCGCTGCAGCAGTAAAAGCTGCTAGCAAACCTCTAAAAGCGAGCGATCCAAAGGAAGCGGCGAAAAAATTATGGAGGCGGCTGAAAAAGCTTGAACGAGTATTAACTCCTGATCATTCAGCCAAAGTGGAAGCCAAAGAATTTTTGGATAATCTCGAAGGGCTTATTAAAAATTATTCGAGCCCATTAGGGGAGCAGAAGTTTAGCGCAACTGCTTTAGAGGGACAAACTTCAGAGGAAAGGACGCTGATTAAGCACGTTGATGCTGCAGAGTCAAATTCATCTTATTTTACTTTTTATTGGGCGGTTGAACAGATCTTAGACAAAGACCTTGAGCGGCGGGCAAGTTCAGCAGCTACTCCATTGGCCGATGCTTCACATACACTGTCGGCGGGGACAAGCCGTACCCTTTCTTTCCAGCCTACAGGCTCGGTGAAAGAGAAGAGCCCTGAGATCAGCGCTCAGGAGGTTCCTTCCATTGTTCATGAAAAAAGTCCTCTTCTTTATGATGATGGTGATACCGCGACTCCTTCAGCTTCTTCTCCGGCCTGGGTAGAAGATGGGCCTTTGTTGGGCGAGGGACGACCTGATAGTGGTCGGTTGATTTCCGGTCGTTCGATTACATACGTTGGGGCGGGCATTGTGACATTACTTGTTGTCTACTTTGGGTATGACCTATTGAGCGGATCGAATAAAGCTGGCAAAACGGTTGCCTATACGGGCTAAAGCTATTTTGGATATAGAGCAAATAAAGTAAAGACTTAATCACTCAAAAATCGAAACAATATGAGAGGAATGCTTCTATGAATCGTTTACATGCAGTAGTTATGCTGACGGCGTTAAGTTCAGGATGGTTATGGGGATCGCGGCCTTTTGAAGCGGGTGATTCAAATGGAAGTTCCAGGAACGAGCGAACTGCAAAAAGGGGGGAGCGAGAAACTGGCGAGGACTCAGGGAGCTTAAAAAAGGAATCGACTCCCGAGGAAATTGCTGCAGTTGTCAAGGAGGCCTGCAAGCCTTTGCAAGCGATCGATGCAAACGAGGCAGCGAAAGAATTGTGGGGCCGTTTTAAGAATCTTGAACGAGTATTAACTCCTAATTATTCAGCCAGATATGAAGCCCTAGAATTTTTGGATAAGCTTGAAGGGCTTATTGAAAATTATTCGAGCCCGTTAGGAGAGCAGAAATTTAATGCAATCGCTTTGGAAGGACAGGCTTCAGAGGAAAGGACGCTGATTTTACACGTTCTCGGAGTGAACCCACTTTATAATTCTTTTTATGGTGTGGTCTGCGATGTCTTACAAAAAAACCGTGATATCTTAAATAAAAAACGTGATGCTAGATTGACAAGTTCAAGTGCTTCTACTGATGGCTCAGTTACTCTATCTGCCGGGCCAAGTCCAAGTAGTACTCTCTCTTCCCAGCCTACAGGCTCGGTGGAAAAGAAGAGTCCTGAGATCATTGCTGCAGCGGTAAAAGCCGCCAGTAAACCCCTTACTGCAATTGGTCCAAATGAAGAGGCGATAGAATTGTGGGGCCGTCTTAAGGACCTTGAACGTGTCTTAACTCCCGGTTATTCAGCCAAAGAAGAAGCCAAAGAGTTCTTGGATAAGCTTGAAGGGCTTCTTCAAAATTATTCGAGCCCGTTAGGGGAGCAGAAATTTAATACAATCGCTTTGGAAGGACAGGCTTCAGAGGAAAGGACGCTGATTAAGCATGTTGACGCTGCTGAGCGTAATCTTGCTGGAGGTTTCGATTCACCTCATTTTCATTTTTATCGGGAGGTGGAACTGATCTTAAAAAAAGACCTTGAGCGGCGGGCAAGTTCAGCAGCTATCCCTTTTGCTGATGCTTCAGTTACGCTGACTGCTGTAACAAGCAGAACTCTTTCTTCCCAGCCCGCAGACTCGATTGAAAAGAAACCTACTTCCGAAGAAATCGCTGTAGCGGTAAAAGCCGCCAGTAAACCCCTTACGGCGATTGGTCCAAATGAAGCGGCACAAGAATTGTGGGGACGACTTAAACGGCTTGAAGGTGTTTTGACACCTGGTTATTCAGCCAAAGAAGAAGCCAAAGAGTTCTTGGATAAGCTTGAAGGGCTTATTCAAAATTATTCGAGCCCGTTAGGGGAGCAGACATTTCAAGCGCAACCAGTGACAACTGAGAGCGCACGAGAAGCGACGCTCGCGGATCATGTTGTAGCTGCCAAAAAGAATGGCGGTGGGTGGCCTCATTGGTATTTCTACAAGGATGTTGCTTCTATTTTAGATCAAGATATCCAACAGAGATCGAAGCCTAGATCAACGTCTTTATATCAAGAGGAACAAAAGAGATCGACATCGATATCACCGGCTTTAGATCAAGAAATCCAAGAGAGATCGACCTCCGGATCAACGCTCTTAGATCAAGATTTCCAAGAGAGAGCGACGTCTAGATCAACGCCTTCTCATGGAGAAAGAAGCGCATCATATGAGAGTGATACCGGAGCTCCTTCAGCTCCCTCTCCGGCCTGGGTAGAAGATGGGCCTTTGTTAGGCGAGGGACAACATGATAAGGGTCGGTTGATTTCCGGTCGTACGATTACATACGTTGGTGCAGGCATTATGACATTACTTGCTGTCTACTTTGGGTATGACCTATTGAGTGGATCGAAGAAAGCTGGTAAAACGGTTGCCTATGCAGGCTGAAACTGCTTTGGTTGTGAGGAGCGCATAGTGTCAAGACTTAGTCACTCAAAAATCGAATTAATATGAGAGGAATGCTTCTATGAATCGTATATATGGTGTAGTGATATTGAGCGTATTAAGCTCGGCATGGGTACATGGATCGGATTTTCTTGCGTCAGGGGCTGCAAAAGCTAGTAGTGCCCAAAGGTTGACAGAGTCTTCGAAAAATGACCTTACTGCGCAGCAAGTGACTGACTCTGTAAAGATGCAATGTCATCCGCTCGCTATCCAAGACCCTTTAGGGGCAGCTATGGAATTGTGGATGCGGCTTAAGGCCCTCGAGAAGGTTTTAAAACAATTCAGTGAGGGTATTATTTTGAGTGAATCGCCTGATTTGAATCTGTTCTTGGGCGCTTTGCCGGATCTCATTAAAGTTTATTCTGAGCCATTAGGACTGCAGAAATATAGCGTGGAGACGAAAGAAGCAACGCTTATTGAGCATGCTGCAGCAGCTGCTTTTAAGGATGGTTCTGGTTCAGCAGCATCTTTCTATCTGTATTGGGGGGTAGAAAAGATCTTAAAAGCAGATAGGGATAAACGGTCAAAAGCAGCTTTTCAAGTGAGCTCTACAGCTTTTCACGAAGGTGCTTCTGGTAGTGAATCCAGTGCATCAGGATTGAGCGAAACTATGAAACTTACGTCGAACCAAGACGTTATTGCCGCCGCTGTCAGGGAGGCCTGCAAGCCATTTAAAGCGATCGATTCAAATCGAGCTGCGAAAGAATTATGGGAACGACTTAAGCGGCTTGAACGACTATTAACTCGTGGTTATTCAGCAAAAGAAGAAGCCCAAAAATTCCTGGATAACCTTGAAGGGCTTATTAAAAATTATTCGAGCCCGTTAGGGGAGCAGAAATTTAATGCAATCGCTTTGGATGGTCAACCTATGAAGGAGAGAACGCTCATTAAGCACGTTGATGCTGCAGAGCATGATCTAAAAGGCAACTTAGATTCACCTTATTTTTCATTTTATCGGGAGGTCGAAAAGATCTTAGAAAAAGACCTTGAACGGCGGCAAAGTTCAAAAGCTTCTCCTTCTGCCGGGACAAGCAGTACTCTCTCTTCCCAGCCAACAGAATCAATGGAAAAGAAGCCGAGTCCCGAAGAAATTGCTGCAGCTGTAAAGGCCGCCAGTAAGCCCCTTACGGCGATTGGTCCAAATGAAGCTGCGAAAGAATTGTGGGGACGTCTTAAACAGCTTGAACAGTTTTTAACGAAGAATAAAGGGCAAGACGAAGCGAAAGAATTTTTGGATAGACTTCCGACAATGCTTTCAAAATATTCTATCCCGTTGGGCGTGCAGAAATTTCGTGCTCAACCAGTGACAATCGAAAGCGCACGAGAAGCGACGCTCGAGGATCATGTTGTAGCTGCAAAAAAGAATGGGGAAAATTGGCCTCATTACTTTTTCTACAACTATGTTGCTTCCATTTTGTCTCAAGATGCTCAAAAGATATTGACGTCTAGATCGACGTCTTCTGATGGAGAAAGAGAGGATGCCGCGACTGCAGCTCCTTCAGCTCCCTCTCCGACCTGGGTAAAAGATGGGCCTTTGTTGGCCGAGGGACAACGTGATAGGGGTCGGTTGATTTCCGGTCGTGCGATTACATATGTTGGGGCAGGCCTAGTGACACTACTTGCTGTCTACTTTGGGTATGACTTATTGAGCGGATCGAAAAAAGCTGGCAAAACGGTTGTCTATACAGGCTGAAACTGTTTTGGTTGAGAGGAGCACATAGAGTCAAGACTTAATCATTCAAAAATTGAACTAATATGAGAGGAATGCCTCAATGAATCGTGTATATGGTGTAGTGATACTGACGGCGTTAAGCGCTGGGTGGGTATGTGGATCGGACCCGTTTTTTCCCGGCGCTGGTGCCAGTAGCGCTTTAGGCTCCACAGAGACATCAGAAAGTGAATGCTCTGCCGACCAGGTAGCTGAATTCTTGAAGATGCAATGTCTCCCGCTAAAAAGTGAAAAGCCATTAGAAGCGGCTGAAGAATTATTGGACAGGCTTGGCGAGATCGCAGGGGAAATAAATGGGGAATTCGAGTTAAAGAAGTTTTTTGACATTTTACCAGAGCTCATCAAAATTTATCCTGAGCCGTTAGGAGAGCAGAAATTCCTGAAGTCGAACGAAACGACGCTCATAGAGATCGTTAAATGGTTTAAATGGACTTCTAGCAACTTTTCTTCAAGAGATGTTTTTGATCGTCAATCAGAATTGCAATTTTCGTTAAGAAGGAGTTTTTATGAGAGGGTTGAAGAGATCTTAATAAAAGATAGAGAAGCCAGAGATGAGCGAGCTGTGCAGTCTGCTCAGTCGATAGATAAGGACAAACCAGCTGGCACAGTTATGAGCGGTCCGGGTTTAGGTAGCTCGATCGCCGCTTCCGGAAAGGACTGTGATGATAGATTGACAAGTTCAAGTGCTTCTACAGATGCCTCAGTTACTCCGACTGCCGGGCCAAGCCCAAGTAGTACTCTCTCTTCCCAGCAGCCTACAGGCTCGGTGGAAAAGAAGAGCGCGGAGATCATCGCTGGGGATGTTCCTTCCATTTTGTCTCAAGAGGTCGAAAAGAGATCGACGTCCAGATCCATGCCTTCTCATGAAGATAAAGGCGCATCATATGAGCGTGATACCGCAGCACCTTCAACTCCCTCTCCGGCCCGGGTAGAAGATTTATTGGGCGAGGAACCACGTGATAGGGGGTGGGTGATTTCCGGTCGGACGATTACGTACGTTGGGGCAGGCATTATGACATTATTAGCTGTGTACTTTGGGTATGACCTAATGAGTGGATCGAAGCAAGCTGGCAAAACGGTTGCCCATACAGGCTGAAACTGTTTTGGATATAGGGAGCACATCAAGTAAAGACTTATTTACTCAAAAATCGAATTAATATGAGAGGAATCCTTCTATGAATCGTTTATATGCTATAGTGATGCTGACGGCGTTAAGCTCCGGATGGGTATATGGATCGGACCCGCTTTCTCCCGGTGCTGGTGCAAGCAGCGCTTCAGGATCGCTGGAGAGAAAGAAATGTGATCATTGCAATGCGGAGATGTCACAACTAATGCGTTGTAGCGACTGCAAGGCAGCTTGGTATTGCAGCAAAAACTGCCAGGTTGCAGAATGGCCCGAACACCAAAAAAAGTGTAGGGAAACTATGAAACTTACGTCGAACCAAGAGGTTAAGTCAAACGATGAAAGAATAACCGCTGTTATTGATGACTGTTGCAAGCCTTTTCCGGAAAATCGAAAGCAAGCTGCACAAGAGGTATGGGAGAGACTTGAGAGAATAGCAGAGGTAGTGCCGCCGGAAAATTACCAAGAAAAGACACAGAAATTTCTGCGTAACCTTCCACCATTCTTAGGTGAATTTTCTATTCCATTGGGATACGAATGTATCTCGGTGAGCAACGTCGAGAAGAGGCTTTTTGATGCTCTTCAGGAAAAGTGCTTTCATCCACTCTATTGCGAGGTGTTACGGTTCGTTCACATTCATATGAAAGTGTATCTGGAATCGCTTAAGAATCCAACGCGAACATCTGGATTAGGAGACTCAGAAGCTCCAAGTCTGGCAGATCGATCGGATGAAAATGGATCAGGTAGTAATCGTCGGGATAAGGTTCCTGAGAAAAAAGAGCAGCCTCAAGGTGCAGAAACAAGGCAGACTTCTCAAAAGCAAATCCCTCAAATGAGCGAGGGAGAAGGTGCATATGAAAAGTCACCACAGAAGTCAGAGGCAGCAATACCTGCGGTGGGACAACATGAAAATGGGGCTTTTGCCTTCATTAAAAAGTTAGGGAAATGGTATTTAGCGTATTGCGCGGTTGTTATAGCAGTAGGTATTCCAACATGCTACGTTCTTGTCAAAACTGGAGTGCTCAAGCTAGGCGATAAGAAGAAGACAGGGACCGCTTCGTAGCCTCTCATAAAACGACTCAGAGGACACCAAAGGGAATCAGCCCACTTATGGGCTTTACAGCAGGGCAGGTAATGATGGTAATGCTCAGAAATCTGGTAGTGATCATAGCTGTCTGCTTTATGACGACTCAGATGACAGCGATGGATGGCGAAGCACCGCAACCATGGTCTTCTCAGGATCAGTTTATCGAAAAGATTCTGCACGTAGGCGATAAAGAATATGTTTCAATAATCGATTCACTTAATCAGCTTTTAGACGCGTGGGTAGAAGTAAGCGTTGGAAAGCATGAACCCAGCATCTCTATTTTGCATCGGGGAATGGTCATCGTGCTTGATGAAGCACTCTTTGATACTTTGGCTGTTAGGTATCCTGAGAGTGAACAGAGAATTGCGCAGCTTAAGCGTTTGGTTTTACGCAAAATTGAGCAGCGAGATAGGTTTTTCAAAAATATAGAAGAGGCAGCAAAAGTAGGTGTGGCTGCGGCTCAGAAGGCTTTCGGTGCTGCTCAGGTACAGGCAGATGCAAAAGAACAAAACGTAGAGCGAGCCAAGGTTGTCATCGCATGCTCGTTCATCGGGTCCTTTATCACCAAGGGATATTTTGATGTGCGTGCTGCCGATGCAGAAACGATAAGAAAAGCACAAGAGCTCTTTGAGGATATCTCGATGACGGTGGCGGCCGCAGAAAAAGGGAGCTCTCCAGAAGCGGAAAAGCTTCTTAAAGAGGGCATAGAGCGTGGGACATCCTTTATAAAAAAATCAAAAACCTATCTAACTGGGCAGGGAACGGTGCGATACGGCATCGGGGATGTGCACATTAAACCGGATTCTTCTGCGACGCTGCATGATTACCTAGCTCAGAAAATAAGAGAATATCAGCAAAAGCCGAGCGGGAATGCAAGCCTCATAGTGGTATATTGCAGTGAGATACAAAATGTGCTTACCAAGCATGTGCAGGCTACCTCGCACAGCATAAAGCTGCGCTTTGGTTGGATTCGTACGACACTTGAACTTATTGCTGCTTGTGTTGTTATTGCAGGCAGTTTGTATGTAGTCGATCGTTTAGCTTCTACGCCTGCCCCCAAAATAGATGGGGTTTGAAGATAATTTCATCTCTGCTATGATAAAGAATGAAAACCGTTAAAATCGTGACAAAAAACTACAGTAAGGAAATTATTATGAAGAAAAATATAGTTTTAGCAGGTCTCTTGTGCGGGCTCTCTCTCTTTTCACTTAAAGCGAGCGATGCCGGCGCCGGGGGCGGTGCCGAAGTTGATCACAGAGGCTTAGCCGAGAAGGTTAGGGGTGCGATCCTCCAGGAAGGTTTTATAAGGATGGCGTGACGCTAAATTTGATAGTCTGCTGCAGGACTATTTTTCCCAAATGGTTCAATGCTTTGATGTTGATTGTGACTGTATGGGAAAGGCTGCACCTTACTTTTCTTTTCGTTATTGGCTCAACAATCTCATAGCAGTAACTGAAAGGAAGCACGCTGTCGACACTGGCAAGGCATATACGGTAAATAGCAACGACTGGTGTATTCAGAAAAATAGACCGGTATATATAGCGAGGCTAAAAAGAGTACGAGGGCTGCTTCCACAAAAGCAACCTAATTCTCAGCCAGCTCCCCAGAGGACGCAAGATAACAATCCTACACAAAACAGTAATCCTCATGAGCAAGGAGACGGTGGCAATAGACTATCGCAGCTTCTGAGGAACAAAATGGTATGGGTTACTGGTGTATGCACTGCGGCTGTCATCATAGGATGGGTGCTCTGGAAGAATAAGTATGGAAAATCGATTACAAAGGGTGGCGAGGATAAGAAAGCGCCTCTTGTAAAGTAAAAATGGTTAGGTTGTACTGCCGCCGATAAGGCGGCAGTTTAGTATTTGAGAAAAATGTGATGAAAGGTTTAGACATGAATATAAGAAGATATTGTATAGCGATTGTCATGCTTATGGGTATGACTGCAGCACTCCGCGGGATGGATGCTGATGGAGCCTATGGAGCTGCTTCAGGGAGCAGAAGGCCGCTGACCGATTCCCAGGAAAGAGGAAATGGCAGTAATAACAAGAATAATGTGACGATTGATGCGAATGATGAGAGACTCTGGTCAAATGTCCCAAAGAATGCAACTGCAGCGGCATTTGCGCTTAAAGAGCGCATGCTTGTTATTGGTGCCATGTATGTAAAAAATCCAGAAAAAGCTGAGGTGTGTGCAGAGAAGTTTTTGGCGGCATTGCCCGAGCTTATAGTGCAGTGTGATGGACCGATTCTCGCATGTGAAATTGAGATGTCAGTTAATGACACCATCCAGTCTGGTGCGTTTAGAAGCGGCTTGACTGCCTTGATAGGAGCATGTCAGGCTGATACGAATTCTCCCCACGCGCGCGCGCTTACTTTTTACCAAAAAATGCTTGCAGTGCTTTTTCACCAAGAATCGAAATTCTTTCGCGCAAAGAGAGTCGATGAGACGGTGGCAGCGGGTAATGCAAGCAATCAACAAGCGCAACAAAGTCAACCGGCAGTTGCAAGAAGCTCCCGCCCAGCATGGAATGTGCAGTCTGTTGCCGTGCTTGAGCCAGATGATCGTCTGTATGCTGCGCTTCCAGTAGAACATCATTGTGCTGCGGTTGAAATTTATGCACGCCTTATTTTGTGCTTTGATTTAGAGCCAGATGAGAAAAAGAGAATCGCAAAAGCCGGCAAATTCTTAAAAAAGTTGCCTGAGCTCATTAAGCGGTGTGATGGGCCAGTAGGAGACGTATGGTTTAGAGCATTTCCTGCTGTTGCAGCGACAGGTTTATGCAAGGAAAACAGCTTACTTGGCTATTTAGAGCTTGTAAAAAGGTATCTCGGGGAAATGCCTGAACTTGTTCAAATCATTGCTCAATTGAAGATTCAGGGGCAAACGTATCAGGCAAATTCAGGTGGAAAAAAAGCGGTACAAACGTACAAGCGTGATAATTGTTCTTTGGAACGGTGGTCGGTGCCCAATGCTTGTTGGGTGCTCGTTGATAGCGATTCCTTCGTGGATCCTTCTGAACCTCGTTACGACGCGCAGGATCTGCACAAGAATTTATTCGAAACGTGTTGCAAATACATCGTGATACCAGATGAAGATACATTCATAAAGTTCTTAGGTGATTTAGAGCGTCATGTGAATTATCCCAAATTAAGGCATTTGCCGGGATTGTGGATACGCTTTGATACCATGGAAATGGCAGCGCTTAAAAGCGACTCGCGCAGAGGATATATCGATTGCGAAAGTAGAATTCGAAAAATAACAGCAATCCTTGAAGCAGCTCGATTGAAAACAGAATCGGCTGTTGCAGAACTTAAGTATCAAGATTATGTTCAAAGAGTTGAAGATCCGATTGAGCAGAACGAGCAGCCAAGGCAGGCTTCGCGGCCCGCGCAACCAGCTGCTTCCGCACAGCAGTCATCGTCATGGTGGGGAGTATGGGGCGGTTCAAATGCGGCTCCAGCTTCAGCGGGTCCGAAAATTACAGAAGTAGATGATGATGCGCCCGTTCAACACGTGCGTGCAGCGCAACCCATGCTTCTGCTTGAAGACGAGCACGAAGGTTTTCTTGTTGCGCATCCAGCTCACGATGAAGAAGTTGAGGATCAGTACTATGCCGATTTAATAAGTGGCATGCAGGGTGGCGGCCCGCTAAGGATTATGGGGCCTTCGGACCAAAATAAGAAATAAAGAGCGTATATACGATTAAACTGGTGGGAGAGATCCCACCAGTTTAGCGTAACTAAGTGGAAGATGACTCTCCATAAGCATCCCAGGTTAGAAAAAACGTTTGCTAGCCCGGCCCATTGAAGGTATATAGGAGAACAATGAACAAAAAATCGACAGGATTTAGTATGAAAAGAGTTATGTTATCGTTACTATTAAGCATGCTTTCTGCTGGATTAGTGGTCGCAATGGATGAAGGCGCCGGTGGCGCGCCAGCCAAAGAGCTTAAGACGTCCCGACCGCCAGAGACAAATTCGCGGCGCATGTATCATCTAGAGCGACTTAATAAGGAACCGTATGATAGTACAAATGACGCGAATGCTAAACGAGATAATGAGATTTTGGCCGAATTGATAAGGCATCACGTAGAAGATCATCTTCAGGTGGAATTAGGTGAGTTCTTTGAATTTGTAGAAGAGCTTCAGATGATAAATACACAGCGACCTATTAGGTGGAAAGCATCGGCTGCTGAAATAAGCTTTTCAAGAAGCACGGGGCACCGCATGACGCAAGGCCAGCATTTGGATGCTTATCTAATTTATTTAGCTCGAAAAAATAAAGGAATTGGCGGTACAATAAATCGTATCAATAGCATTTGTCTTAAACTTTTGGGGTATGAATTGACTGTGCTGGAACAAGAAAACCCCGATTATATCAGAGCTATTGAGTACGTCCTGACTGAGGGTAACTTGCCTAAGGGCTTGAATGCTCCAGAAGCACAGCATTCTGATGCTTCCGCCGTGGAGAAAAAGCCTTCTTCTCGGTCAAAAGAGACAGATGAGAAGTGTACTGCTTCTTTAGCAAGCATGATGCAGGATGCATCGCATCCTAGAGAAGCGCTTCAGAAACTGGCTGAAGCGATAAGACACCATGTTGAAGATTATGATTTGGTTGATGACGGCGGCTTTAAAGAGTTCTTGGATGAGGTGAGCTACGTTTTTGTAGTTACGAAAGCTATTGAATGGGGTAATGAATTTGGTATTAGGGTAGACTCTAAACGATACACTGCAAGGTATTCTTTGCATAGATATCTCGTCTATTTGGCGCGAAAAAATAGGAGTGGTGCTATTGCGACGTGGCGTCTGGAAAGCATATGCCGGCATACTCTTGGATGCGAATTAGCTGAACTTGAAAAAAACTCAGTTCACTTTAATGCAGAAATCGATACTCTTTTGGCTGATAACGAAGCTGTGACGGAGCCTGATGTGACTGGTAATAATAAAAATCATGCACAGTCAAAGGTGGATAACAATAGCAATGGATCTTCAGAATCATCCCCTGATGCTCTTTTAATCGATAACGATGCGCTGACGGGGCCTGGTCTGACTGGTGATGATAAAAATCAAGCACAGTCACAGGCAGATAACAATAGCAATGGATCTTCAGAATCATCCCCTGATGCTCTTTTAGTCGATAACGATGCGCTGACGCGGCCTGATCTGACTGGTGATGATAAAAATCAAGCACAGTCAAAGGTGGATAACAATAACAATGGATCTTCAGAATCAACCTCATGGTGGTCAGGAGTGCTTACTAAGAGAAATGTTGCTATTGCAGGCGTTATCGCTGTGGCAATAGGTGCATTGCTTTGGAATCGGCATACTGAGCAGAAAAAAGAGGAAGCAAAAAAGCGCGCTTAAATTGTAGAGGTGTTGAGAAACATTTCTTTTATGATATTTTAAATAGTAGATTGATTGGAATTTTGACAAAATTTATTATGAGGAAATTAAAATGCTTAAAAATATTGTTTTAACGGCCCTCTGGAGCGGGGTTACGCTTACGTCACTTCATGCTATGGATGTTCACAAAACATCAGACCAGGGAGGACAAATTAAATTTCTTTTTACCATAGGTCATCGGCTTGTTACGAGCATTGGGGAGAGCGATGAGACATACCTCTCTTTTGAACGCTGGTTTGCCGAAACGCTCCATGGGGAACACATGATTGAATTGTTATGCAATAGAAATTCGTCGCAGGTACTTAATCTTGATCTGGACTGTATTGGCGATTCTGTTACTCAGCGCCAATACAGTCTTCGCGGTCTTGTACAGGGGTTGAAGTATAATACTGCATTTACTAAAGAGGATCCAGCGGAATCGAATCTGCGTGTTGCTCGTTGTGGTAGATTGAATACCATCATCAAAGCTTATGAGTCTGGTCAGGATGAAGTTCTGCAAACGTATGCGGGAAAGGTTAAGGATTCTCCGAAAGAGGAGGCGCCAGATCTTATTCCCTCTTCTTCCAAAGAGAACCGAGATACCGTTACAGCGCCTGAAAATGGTAGATTATCAGAAACAGCATCCTGGTGGTCAGGCCTGTTTACCACAAAGAATGTTGTTATAGCAGGCTTTATTGCTGCGGCAATATGTGCGTTGCTTTGGAACCGTCATGCTGATCAGAAAAAAGAGGGCGGGAAAAGCGGCAAGTCTGCGTAAATGCGGAAAAATCGAAGAAATTGAAAGCTTACTATAATGGAAGCGGCTATGAAAAAATTTATTATATCGGTTTTATTAAGCGCAACTGGTGCGGGCTCTATGATTGCGATGGACAATCAAAGTGGTGAATCAGATCAATTTTCCAGCAATGCAGAGATTTATATAGCCTTACTTAATATAGATAGGGATGATGCGAGTTATGAGAGATTTGAACGCAAACTTGCAAACACAATGGTCCGGAATTTTGCCCAAATAAGACTCGATGATTGTTCTCCCGTTGGTTCGTCCATTAGAGGTAGGGTAAAAGAAAGGCTTGAAAAATTGGCCGTCCCCTATGATGACACCGCCCCTGTTGTGAAAGATCGACTCCTCAGGCTTATTGGGATTTTCGATGTTTTCGATAGTGGTGATGTAGAAAATTTAATTGCTCACTTTCAAGGACTGTATGGCATTGTTCCGGAGCCTCTTGAACAAAGCAGGGCTGATCAATCGAACAGTTCGTCCCATGAGCTTACATCGCAGAATGACCAGCAATCGAATGGTGATCCTTTCTCTGGTGAAACTCGAAGATATGATGAAGACGATCAAAGACCGGAAGCTGGATCTATCGATGATAAAGAGCAAATAACTCGCGTTCATTCTCAAGATGGCGATGATGACCATCTAGGCGGAGAGGCTGATACAGGTAAGGGTTCGGGTACGAAAGACTCATCTCCAATGCAGGGACAAGGTGCAAATGGTGGCTCTCCGGAGCGATCGTTTTGGTGGTCAGGTCTGTTTACCACAAAAAATGTTGTTATTGCAAGCATTATCGCCGCGGCAATTGGTGCATTGCTTTGGAATCATCGGCATACTGAGCAGAAAAAAGAGGGCCGCATGTCTACATAACGGGATGTGCCAGCGATCAAAAATTAATGGCAATTATAGCGCGTAATTTTGCTTCTTTCCTAAAAATTGCTACACTGAGCCATACGTAGTGAAAACGGTGTATGTATCTGTTTTAAAGCTAAAAAGAAAGCGTGATCATGACTCCCGAAAAGTTGACTCCCGATAAGCGAATGAAAGAATCACTGAATACGCCTGTTGACCCACAAAAGAGCAAAGTTCTTGAAGGCGTTCTTGCTCAGATCGATAAGCAGTATGGAAAAGGTTCAGTTATGCGGCTCGGCCAATCTAGTGCTGTGCTGGCTGACGTTATTTCAACTGGGTCGATCTGTATAGATACCGCGCTGGGAATCAATGGATTACCGCGTGGACGTGTCGTTGAAATTTATGGACCAGAAGCATCGGGTAAGACGACCCTCGCACTGCAAGCGATTGCTCAAGCACAACGGCAGGGCGGTATCTGCGCAATTATCGATGCTGAGCACGCACTTGATTCTGCGTATGCGGCAAAGCTCGGAATTAATGTCAACGATCTCTTACTGTCTCAGCCAGACTACGGTGAGCAGGCACTCGATATCGCTGAAATGCTGATTCGTTCAGGCGCCCTCGATATTATTGTGGTCGACTCCGTGGCAGCGCTGGTGCCAAAGGCTGAGCTTGAAGGCGATATGGGCGATGTACACGTTGGACTTCAGGCGCGTCTTATGAGTCAGGCATTGCGTAAATTGACGCCGGTGGTGCATAAGTCAAAGACGGTTCTCATCTTCATCAACCAGATTCGTCAGAACATTAATGCGATGGCATTTGCAAATAAGGAAGTAACAACCGGCGGTAATGCACTCAAGTTCTATGCCTCCCTACGTTTAGACGTTCGTCGTATTGAAAGCTTGAAGAAAGATGACGTTAATGTAGGCAATAAGATTGCGGTAAAAATTGTTAAGAATAAGTTGGCTCCGCCATTTAGGCGCGTTGAAGTTGATCTTATGTTTGGCGAGGGTATTTCTCGCGAACTCGATCTCATTGACGCTGGGGTTGACTGTGGTGTTATTAAGCAATCCGGATCATGGTTCTCCTATGGTCCTGAAAAGCTTGCCCAAGGCAGAGATCAGCTCAGAGCACTCTTAAAGGAAAATAAGGAACTTGCTGCAGCGATTCGCACGAA
Source organism: uncultured bacterium (assembly GCA_963695365.1). Classification (GTDB taxonomy): domain Bacteria; phylum Babelota; class Babeliae; order Babelales; family Babelaceae; genus PRDV01. Next base: position 1,341,675 of record OY968766.1, on the reverse strand, counting down.
GGTGCTCGATACGCTTGCCATTAAGGCAGTTGAAGCGGCGAAGCCTGATGTGAGCGGAGAGTTTGTTGCTCAGCCGTCATAGAGGCTTGAGAAATAGTATGTTCCCGCGCTCATCCCAGCTTGCCGCCATAGACGTGGCGTCGGCGTGAGGGAGAGCTAAAAGTGAGCCGTTAAATGAGGCTGAGGGGAAATAATATGTTCCCCGCTCATCCCGAGTGATCCGCGAGGCCCGTGTGCCGAGCAGATTGTATCGAGGGAGAGCCAGCAGCATAGTAAATGAAGTGTAGTAAGCTGTATGTATAGTAACGAGGTGTACGATATTGAAACCAAGAGATGAAAGAGCGCCGAGTCAGCTCATTAATGAAAGAATTCGTTTTGACAAATTGCAGGTGATAACGCATGATGGAAAGAATCTGGGTATTATAAACCGAGATGAAGCATTGCGCATAGCTCGCTCTGAAGATTTAGACCTGGTATTGCTCGCAGATGCTGGGAGCGAAGGTGTGCCGCTGGCAAAGATCATGGATTTTGGTAAAGCATTGTATGCGAAGAAAAAGCAGCAGGCTGAAGCCAAAAAAAGCCAGAAGGTTATCCAGATAAAGGAGATTAAGATGCGCCCGAAAATTGGGGAGCATGATTTCAACGTGAAGCTGCATCAGGCTATCGAGTTTTTAAAGGAGGGTAAACATGTTAAGTTTACACTCATGTTTAAAGGTCGAGAAGCGGCGATGCGAGAAGAGCGGGGCGAAGAAATTTTTAAGAAGATAGATCAAGGCTTTGAAGAAGCTGGCTTGACCAAAATTATGGCTGAAAAAGACGCAAAAGCGGGGCAGCTTTGGTCCCGGGTATATTTATTGAAAAGCAAGTAAGGAACGATTATGCCAAAAGTAAAAACCCATTCAGGGGCTAAAAAGAGATTCAAGAAATTAAAGAGTGGTCTGATAAAGGCATCAAAGCCATTTAGACGCCATTTATTAACAAAGAAGACGGCAAAGAAAAAACGCCAAATGAGACGCGCACTCTATTTAGGGACGAGCGATCGCCATCATATAGCGCCGCTTTTGCCGTATTAACTATGAAAAGAGTTGCAGCAGCACACCATGAGCTGCTGTTTGGGATGATAGGACGTAACACCATTTAGTGATGATAAGGATAGTGCTATGACACGAGTGAAACGCGGTATAGTAATCAAGAAAAGGCATAAAAGGCTGTTAAAGCAAACGAAGGGTTATTGGGGCCAGCGGAGTAATATTTTTAAGCGCGCTAAAGAAACCCTTATGCGAGCAATGGCATTTGCTTTTAAGGGACGCAAAATGAGAAAACGCGATATGCGCGGACTCTTCATTATGCGTATAAAAGCTGCGGCTGAGAAGCATGGTGCTAAATACAATACGCTTATTCATGGATTGAAAAAGGCGCAAGTTGGTCTTAATCGTAAAATGTTGGGCCAATTAGCGGTGTATGATCCAGCCGTCTTTGGTCAGTTGGTTGAAGTCGCACAAGCAGCAAAGTAAGGAAGAACCATGGAATCGGTACACTCGCTTGATAATGTCAGCCATCTTGAAAAGAAAGTAGCGCTTCTCATAGAGATGGTGCGCAATGAACGAGCAATCAATAGTCGTCTGATTGAAGAAAATAGAAACCTTGCGGCGCGATTAGAGTCTCTTGAGAATTCATTATTGAAAGACTCGCGTACGATGGAAGAGCTCAACTCTGAGCGTCAGCTTACTAAAATGGCGGTAGATGAGCTCATACAAAGTATTGATCGTCTTGTTGAAGAGCACGAGGCGGCTTCTTTATAGATGTGATCTGATAGATGATGGCTTGCCCGATGACCTGTACGGCGTGGCAGAGGCAAGGACGGAAGCTTTAGCGAAGGCCGGGCTTATCTGGCGACCTATCTGTCGTAACCTTTAGGCGAAGTCGGAAAGTTCAGCCAAGACGGGCTCGAGTTTCAATTGCTCGGGTGAGCAGAGGATGATATGAACAAAGTTTCCACTTTACCAGAGCAGCTGGATGAAAAAACAGCTGCACCGCGAGCTGTTAATCGTTATAAAGTCACCATCGCGGGGGAAAGCTATTTCCTGGTAAGTGATGAACCAGAAGAGCATGTACGAGCTGTTGCTCGCTTGGTAGACGATCAGATGCGCACGCTTGCTAATACTGGTTTTACCGACGATCCTAAGCGAATTGCGGTGCTCATAGCTTTGCAGTGCGCAAGCAAAATGGTCGCTGCGAACGCTCTTGTAGAGAGCTATCAAGAACAGAATGCGAAATTAGAAGGCATGATAGCTGAAGAGATTTCGCGGTTGACTGCGGCATGATCCCTCGATACAATTGGCTCGGCATATTGGCCTCGCCAATCACTCCAGCCGTCGCCTAACGGCTATGGCGGACAGGTCGGGATGAGCGGAGAGTAAGGCTCGTCAGTTCGCTGGCAGATTACTCGACGCTTGATGAAAGAATAGGCGCCATCGTGCACCACCCCCACTTTCCAACCTGAGCGTAGGCTTATGGTTCAGAAGAAGTGGATTGATTGAAGGCCTCGCGTGAACAAAACTTTTGGTAAGCGACGCCTCTTGAGGACAAGCGGCCGGGTACTACCCGTGCAAAGCTTGGTAGTAACATTAATGAATCTGGCTTAACGGTGTTTTTATCCCGAGCAAGCCTTGTAGTAACTGAGGAATATGACATGATTGGATTAGTGGGAGTCGTTCTGGCGACCGTTACGGGCGTCGGGGGGCTGATAGTACTTATATATGCATTGAGGATACGGTATGCCGCAGAGCGCATGCTGGCGGAAACACAAACGAAGTGGGAAAGCGCCCGTAGAGATATCGAAGCAGAAAAACGCGAAGCTCATATTAAACTCAAAGATGAGCTCTATAAGAAGCGCACCGAATTTGAGATGGAAATAAAGCGTGAACGTGCAGAACTTGAGCGCTTTCAGCTGAAATTAAATACTAAATACGAAGCAATCGAAAGCAAAGAACAACGATTTGAAGAACAATCGAAGGAATTGCAACAAAAAGAGAGAAATCTCTCCCGCACTGCAGATGCGCAGCGCGCCCATGAGCAAAAACTGAACGGTCTTTATCAAGAATTAGTTGGTAAACTTGAGATGATCGGATCGATGAGTAGGGATGAGGCAAGAAAAGCCCTCTTTGATGCGTTAGAAAATGAAGTGACGCTTTCAAACCAAAAGCTTATTCAAAAAGTTGAAGAAGATGCGAGAACTTTCGCAAAAGAGAAAGCTATAGGCATCGTCGTTAATGCGATGCAGCGGTATACGGCGGAGCAAGTTCCTCCTCATTCATCTGGTGCTGTACAGTTACCAAATGATGAGATGAAAGGACGTATTATCGGTAAAGAGGGACGTAACATAAAAGCACTCGAAATCGCTACCGGGATGGAATTTGTTATCGGTGAAACACCTGAGCTCATCACAATTTCAGGCTTTAACCCGATTCGAAGAGAGGTTGCTCGTCGCGCCCTTGAAAAACTTATTGCTGACGGTCGTATTAATCCGACGCGTATCGAAGAAACGGTAGCTCAATGTGAAGCTGAAATTGAAGAGATGATTCAAGAGTATGGTAAGAAGGTGCTTCTTGATTTTAATGTACAGGGAGTTAAACCTGAAATCGTTTCTCTTCTTGGAAAGCTCCAATTTAGAACAAGCTATTCTCAAAATGTCTTGATGCACAGCATCGAAGTAGCTACGTTTGCACGTATGATTGCTGAAGAGCTTGGTCTTCCCAATCCGGAAATTGCTTTACGTGGCGGTCTCCTTCATGATATTGGTAAAGCGGTGTCTGCTGAAGTTGAAGGTCCTCATGCGCTTATAGGTGCTGATATTGCTAAACGGTGCGGTGAAGATCCGCTCATCGTTAATGCGATTGCTGCTCACCATGAAGAGGTGCCATTTATTTCGATTTATAGCCCTATTATCATGATCGCAGATACGATCTCGGCATCCCGTCCGGGTGCACGTCGAGAAACACTTTCCGCCTATATAAAACGGCTTGAAAAGCTGGAAGAAATAGCCTACTCCTTTGAGGGTATTAAAAAGGCGTACGCACTTCAGGCAGGTCGTGAAGTTCGGGTAATCGTCGAGGAGGATTTCCTTGATGATGAAAGAGCGGCGGCATTGGCGCGCGATATTGCACGCAAAGTGGAATCTGAAATGGCATTCCCAGGTCAGATCAAAGTCAACGTTATTCGGGAAAAACGCTCGATTGAATATGCGAAGTGATATATGAGTGTATTATCAGTCCTCTTACTTGGTGATGTATGCGCTGCCCCTGGAAGAGCGATCTTTCAAAAGCATATTGCTCGTTTGCGTGAGCAGTATAAAGCAGATGCGGTAATCGTGAATGGCGAAAATAGCGCTTCGACCGGTAAGGGTATTACTTCCCGTATCGTGCATTTCTTTAAGCATCACGGTGTGAACGTCATAACATCGGGCAATCATATCTGGGCGCAAAAAGAGATCTACGGGTATTTGCAGGAGCATCGCGATTTGCTGCGACCTGCTAATTTTCCAACCGGTTGTCCGGGAGTGGGTGTGACGACGTTTGAGGTGCGTGGAGTGACGGTTGGGGTGATTAACCTGCAGGCCCGTACATTCATGCGGGAGTTTGTAAACTGTCCGTTTCGTACTGCAGAATCACTGATCACGTATTTAAGGCCAAAGACGAATGTTATTCTTGTAGATTTTCATGGTGAGGCTTCTTCAGAGAAAATGGGCCTTGCTTACTTTTTAGATGGGCAAGTTAGCGCTGTCGTTGGAACCCATACGCATGTGCTTACTGCTGATGAACGTATCTTGCCTGGTGGAACTGCCTATATAACCGATCTTGGCATGGCGGGATCACTCAATTCGATGATAGGTATGAAAAAAGAGCCGATTATTCAGCATTTGATTACCCAGATGCCGATTCGGTTTGAAGTTGATGGAACACCGCCGCTTGTTTTATCGGGGGTGTGTGTGCGCATCGATACCGAATCGGGCAAAGCACTGTCGATCGAATTGATTAAAGTTATAGATAGCGATATTCATCTTGATACCCATGATGAGTTTGCTGAAAAGCGGCATTATTAATGATGCTCTCAATTATATTTCTCTATTTCATATGCGCAAGCATGTTTACGGTGAGCAAGTGGGGATTAACCTACAGCGAGCCCATTTTTTTCGTGGCAGTGCGCATGTTGCTGGCAGGGGTGCTCTTGCTTGGGTATCTATTACTCCGTAAAATTCCCGGGCCAGGTATACGTGCGTTCTTTAACGACTGGTGGCTCTTTGCCCAGATCGTGCTTTTTCACATTTATCTTACCTACATTTGCGATTTATGTGCTTTGAAGGATATAGCGAGTGTTGAATCTGCATTTATCTATAATTTATCACCATTTATAGCAGCACTTTTCTCATACGCGTGGTTTGGTGAAGTAATGACCCCCAAGAAATGGATCGGCCTGGGACTTGGATTTGGTTCGTCGTTGGTGCTTCTTTTTCACGCAGGTCTACAGAATCCACTTGCCTACAGTTGGCCGCGATTATTAACGCTCTTGGCGGTCATTTCAGCATCGTATGGTTGGATCATAGTGCGTGCATTGGTAAAAAAAGGGTATTCGCCAATTCTCATTAACGGAGTTGGGATGGTTTTTGGAGGGGCGATTGCAATGCTTACATCTTTGAAAGCTGAAACGTGGGCTCCGTATCCAGTGAAGGAATGGATTCCCTTTATTCAAGCTACCATTTTGATTGTTGTGCTCGCCAATATTATCTTTTATAATCTCTACGGCTTTCTACTTAAAAAGTATACAGCAACGTTTCTCTCATTTGCCGGCTTTATGTGCCCGCTCTTTGCGGCCCTTCTGGGGTATTTCTTTTTAGGAGAGACTTTTCCGCCCCGGCTCTTTATTTCATTTGCACTCGCCTGTGTGGGATTAGTACTCTTCTATCATGAAGAGCTCAAGCAGGGATATATAGCAACTGATTCTTAATTCTTCTGGTATATCTTATGTTCCAGGTATGCCCTTGGAGTATGATCAAAAATTGGGCGAGCCAAAGTTAATTCTTTTAATAAGTTAATCATGATATCAATGAGTAAAAAGCGTAATCGTTTCTTTTATATAGAGAAAGAATAGGGAGATTGTTTCTTTGAGTGAAGGAAACAATGATGATATGCTTTTGGGATCGTGAACTCTTTATAATGCCTATCAGAAGCCATAGAGATTGATTTTTTCAAGAATGCATGGTAGAAAATTGATTTAAAGTTTCTCTTCGTGAAAGAAACAATATCACCAAAGTTTCTTCAGATGAAAGAAACTAAGCCTTAAGCTAAGCTTAAAATTCGACGCAGCATCGATTTCCAAAAGACATTGCGTGCTTTATTTCTTGAATGTGGAACTGGAATGAGCGTGATGAGGCAGGGAATCAATAGGTTCTAACCGGTATAACTTTCCAGCTCGGTTTTTCCATTCCTCCGTCTTGGATGTAGTGGTGCATGTGCCACCGATTAAATGTAGTGGTAGTTTTGAGTATGACAAATGAATCATACGTAAAGCAGTTTTCACCGGTATCATCGAGTTTGGAATCAGGTGCTGAGACGAACGTATAGACGTTTTTATCCCAGATGCGAGCCATGCCCTTGGAGCAGCATAAGAGATTCAACATGGGGCCCCCTGTTTCATTGTTATGCTGATGTGCCCTAAATACTCCCTGAAGAGTGACCGTTTGTGAATTTCCCCAAGAAAGGACATCGTTGGTAAGCTTTTTTCCGCAGACCCAGCCGGTGAATTTCTTACCCCGTTGGCCGACCGTCTTTTTTGGATCGACATAAAAATCATTCCACATAAATCCAAGATAAGAGGTATGATCAGTTCCCGGTACTTGCCAAATAGGTGCGTCCGGTGATATGTCTCGTATATCGGTGCACAGAATATCAAGATCGAAAGCTGTCTTTATCTCATTTTGACATGCCTTGGATAGTTTACTCGTGAAATGTTTCTTGCGCCAGAGCTTCTCTATTAATTGAAAGCGTATTTCCGGGGATGCATGCAGCAGCTGGTAAGGATCGTAACCAATTTCGAGCCCGCCATGGCAGCATTGCATATAGTCGTGATGAGTCGCCGTACCGCTGCCAAGATACAGAACAACGGGCAATGTTTCGTAGAAGCGAAATATGGCGATGCTATCTTTGACTGACATATCAAATTTATACTTCAGTTCATCAATGAGGCTTGGCGCCATATCTTTTTCTTCAGCTTTTGCGTGCGATAGTCTAAATACTGGAGCGAGCACGTAGTCCTCATGATTTCCGCGTATAATGATTACGTGATGCGGGTTTGCGATTTTTAGCCTGGCAAGGGTGTACATAACTTCAACACCATAGATCCCCCGATCGATATAATCACCCAAAAATATAATATAGCTGTTCTTCTTAACAATTTTAAAATTATTATCGAGATATCCAAGGCTTTTTAATTTTTCAAGATCTCTGATGAGTGAATGAATAGAGCCATGAATATCGCCAAAAAAAACGACCGATGAGCCAGGGGTAAGCCAGAGTCGCTGTGCCCATGGCTTAAAAAGATAATTCTCAACGTTTTCTATCGGCTCCTTATGTGGGCGCTGTAACTGAAAGATCTCAGGAAATTGACAGGGAACAGATCGCTTGTTAAGCCAATGTGCGTCTTTGTTGGAATCCTTCGCGATCGCATCGACCGCTTGTTGAAGTGTTTCCATAAAATGGGGCAACATAAGAATGTTTTTTTGGTAAGCCTTCTTATGCGGTAACGTAGAATACTGTACTGGGCGTTCTTTAAGTGTGTGAATTTTTTTTGCCCAGGCATCGAATGTACATGGCGCACAGGGTGCTGATGCTTTCAGCGAGGCTGTACATGGTTTGGTTTCTGTAGCTTTTAGATGTGAAAGAGAGGTGCTTGTGAGAGCGAAAAAAGCTATGGCAATGCTGCGGATGTGCTTAGGGGTGATCACGAGCAATCCATGCGCCTTGTCTCCAGAGTCTGATTCTCCGCTCATCCGGGCATGTCCGCCATAGCCGCAAGGCGAAGGCTGGGTATCGAGGGATTTGTCCTTGTTCGTAATCTTACGGATCATATCACTTCCTATTGCTTACGATCTTATTTGATTTCTCGGCAGCTGCAATAACTTGATCTTTACGTGAGAGCATAAGATCAATAAGATCATTGCAGCGCTCTGGGTCAACAGGCATGAGGTCTGCCCACACGACTTCCAATGCCGTGCGGTCTAGTTTTTTGAGCGCATCAATTGTAGACGCATAAAAGGTCTTAACGGGCTCGTGATTAACCTGCTTTATAAAGACATTCCCATTCCACAATACATAACTTGCTAAGCGGCGCTGTGATTTCAGTTTTTGAAAATACGCTGAAGGCAAGAGCGTACGTAATTCCTGACTTTGACGTGGATTATAGAGTGCGACCCGTGTGGCGTTATGAAATGGGAAGTCAGATCCTTGAGCGCACGATATTTCGTCAGGCACCGAACCCTTTTGAAGGAATGTTGATCCGCCATACAGAGCATATTGGCGTCGCAGAATGCCGCCGTTGTCTATAAGAGCAAGCGAAAAACCTTCATCAGTTTTAGCAACGATTTGGTTACCATTATGGTCATCCCACTGGCCAGCAACGAAATAAAAGATGTTCATGTCGCTCGCCTCTTTTTGGGAGATTTTTCGGAGCGCTCCCGATCCTTTCATCAAATCAATAGGGGATTCCACGTAAAATTGTAAACTCCCTTGGACGTCATCTATTTTACGAAGAACGGTTGGTGGAACAAGTCTGAGTCCCATTGCGCAAGACATTTTATAGGCTGCGACTTCGCCATAACAGGCCTTTTCTCGCTTAAAGACAGCCTTTAATCCGCTTTCGAGCTCTACCAAATCGACCGGATGCGTACCGGTGGGAGTTTTTCCCTGTTTTTTGAGAAATGAGCGTATCGACGTTTTTTTGGTAACTTTTTCAGTTTTTAATCGATGCTCAATATCTTTGAAATCGAGCTTTGTATCCCATGCAGGCTGGCCAGACAGAAATGTAGCTCCCGTGCTCACTAACATGAACATGGCTATGATGGATATGTGTTTCATAATTTCCCCCAATTAATATTCGTTAACTATATTTGTATAGTATCTACTATTAGAATATTAAATGTGAGGCTCATATTGCAAGAGTTTGCAGAATTTTTTCGTGTATTGGTTGCCTATGCCAGCTTGACCTGCCTCCCAGCCTGCTCGGGCAGGCCGGCGGGTAATGGGGGCGGGCCTGGCGCGCCAAAGCTTTAGCGGCGGCGGCCGCGACCTAAGCACCTAGCTGATATTATGGGGGTGTTATATTCTGTGCTATCGGCTACGAGTAGTTAGATGAGATGAACGAAGCAATAATGTCCAAGTGGTAAGGTATTACTCAGGGATTCTCAAACAGGGTATATGTTTGCCTTATTGTAAAATGGTGCTATCTTCACCATAAACTCTACTTACTACTATCAGGTTGCACAGGAGGTATGTAATGATAAAAATGTTTTGGTTCTTGTTTGTATACATACTATTATTTGTTGTTCCTGATTCCTATTCAATGAAAGCGGAGCAAGTGTGCGGCTCTAGTCCCCGAAGTCTCGGCAAAAATTTGATTACCATCTGTCGTAGTTCCAATCTTCATGGTCCCGCAGGAATTTATATTTTAAAAACATATCTGGCAAATATTCCCGACCTTAGTCTTTGTGATAGGCAGGGCTCTGCCCTCATGTGGCTAGCTTATTTTGGTTATACAGATCTGATTTTGCTTCTTAATGCGGGTGGAGCTTCTTTTGAAACGGTTTCGGACTTGGGCTATACGGCATTGCATGCTGCGGCTCAAAATGGGCATTTAGAGGTAGTCAAGGCCCTTGTTGAAAGAAATGTCGATAAAAATAGACAGGCAGCCTGTGGTTCAACTCCGCTGCATCTTGCGACACAAGGAGGCCATAGAGAAGTTGTTTGCTATCTTCTAGAGGAGGGTGTGGACATGAATTTGCAAGATTCATTAGGCAGAACCGCTCTGCATCTGGTAGCGTGGACAGGAGACATGCAGGGCTGTAAAGCTCTTATTGCGGCTGGTGCAGACGTAAATGTAAAAGCAATTGGAGGTCTTACACCCCTTCATGTTGCAGCCTATAAGGATAGGGCGGGTGTACTCACGACTCTTATACGAGGAAAAGCTGATACCTCAATTCTAAACGATGAGAACTTATGTGTTAGGCAGTATGCAATTAAATGTGGAAAATCGGAAATGGTCTCGTACATAGAATATGTGCTCATGCATTTAGTAACATTGCTCATCTGATGGCGAGGAGGAATCTGAACAAGATGATTTTGCGGGCCTCCAATAAAGAGGGAAAGTTTTTATGCATATGCAGGAGCATCAGAAAGAGATGCCCACCTCAAGAAGAATTTCCGGCAAGATAGATGAGCGCAGGGTTACTTAGCCTCAGTTAGCTTACAGGTGCTTTTATGATTGGGCCAGTTGGTTTCGTTGCAGGCATCCGAGCAGTAAAAGATAGCCTTGCATCTACTGCATGTTTTAAATCGCATACCATCGGGCTGCATTTTTTGACAGCCGGCACAGACGATCGGTGTCAGTTCCTCCACCAGTGCTTGATATTTTTCATTTTTGGAAAGATCGGTAATTGTAAGCTCACTCTGTTTTTTCTTCCCTTTTTTTCCTTTCTTTCCCTTTTTCTTTTCTTCTTTTGTTCCGTTGAGGATCTCATCTATAAGCAATTTTAATCGCGGATCCTTTTCTAATTTTGTGCTGACGAGCAGGTTCTTTTCTGTTCTTAGAATGCACGGGAGGGTAAAAAGAAGAAGATTTGCATCACTCTTTGCCTTGATACAGCCGAGTATGATGCCGTTATATTCTAGCCTATTCCAGTAGATAGCACGAGGGATATCATGCTGATGAAGCAGAATAGTCATGACCAATCGGCCTAAACGCTTATGCAGATTGTCGACAGATGCAGAGCAGTCTTCAAAAGGGGATATTCGAACTAATTCAAAATGGATCCGTACAGCAACCGCAATAATTGCATGGCGTCTTGTTTCTGGGTCTGGTTCTGCAAGGGCCAGTTTCAACTGAGCTTGGGTTTGTGCAAGAGCTTCGCCGATGAGCTGCTCTGCCTGGTCACATGGTGGATAGAGCAGAAAATATTCTTGCACGAGCGCATGCTCTTCTTCTGTTCTTTTCTCTACATCAATTCGAAGTGCTTTTTCGAATCGTATCTTGGTTGCTTCGTCTGGCGGTATGATGGCAATTCCGGTTTCGCAGGTGCGATAGGTGCCCGGTTTTTCTAACGACAGTCTTCCAAGAAGGTACGCGATGAGCCGTATGTCATTTCTATCCCATGTTTCAAATGGTTTGGACATAAGATGATTTTCGGTGCTATTAAGCGTAAATATCCAGTCAAGATGAATTTTTTCTGGGAGGGAAAGTGAAGCAATCTCGGGTGAATCTTTCTTTGAGTTTGTTGCTTTCTTTCTTAATGCGAGAAGTTCTTCGTGCGTGTGGGCCATTCGCTCGGCGCCATTCCAGGGTTCATCGTAGAATGATGGTGGCCATGTTTTGGTAGCTGTTTTCTCGGCAACTGCTGGTTGGGATTGCGGTGGATTTGCGGCTGCTGCCACTGCGGTTTCCATGGCATATGCCGCTGGGGTCAGTAAAGTTAGCGTAATGAGTGATAACATGAGAGAAATCTGTATGTTCATCTTGTCCCTATCAGTAATATAATGGTGCTTGATTATTCCCAGTTTATCAGTTTTTTAGATGCATATCCAAAACGTATCTCGAAATTTTCAACCGATGATTTTGAGCTCTGAAGAAACCACGAGAAATACATCTCTAATGCCATTATGTGCGGACCAGTAATAATTCTTTGTATGTGGATACATGATTTTCTTAGTTGTCCATATAATTTTCTGAGCGAAATGATATGCTGTCATTGAATTGTAAAATATATAAAATTGTGGGTCTGTCAATCGGAGTCTCCTAAAATGGTGCTTACTATGAGTTTGATATTAGGTCTTTTTTTGGTTTTATACAGACAAGCTGCTGTCGTCTTTTTGTCTGCGCTTCTTATGGTAGAGGGAAGCAGTTTATGCATGGACGTAGAATTGACTCAGCAAGATTTAAAAAAGTTAACTCCTGCTCAGCGTGCTAAGATCAAGGAATGGGTTTTGCATGAGAGGCGTGAGACAGAATCGTTAAATATGCAGGAGTCGCGAAAAAAAAGTGGTGCACGGTCCGCACCAAATTCAGGCAGGCGTGAGCAAAAAAGTCCTCGTACATGGTCGTCTCCCGATTCAGGCAGGCGTGAGCAAAAAAGTACGGAGCCTTTAAGTAAAAGCCTTGAAGTAAAGAAGTCTTTCACCAACGGCGATGTTGAAAGCTCTTCATCATTCGAAAAAGATGCGCAAAGCAATAGGCCAAAAAAGAAAACGGGGCTCTCCCGTTCACTTGGCCGGATAGGCGGTTTATTCACCCGGTCATTACTGGAATCATCGGGTGAATTTAAGGAAGATCCTATTAAAACGGACTTACCGGGAAGAGTGCCGTCGAAGTTAGTGAATGAAGAGATAGAGGTAAAAAATAGCGATTTTATATTGATGCTAGCAACGGTCAAAAATAGAAGGCTCGTATTGAGTGAAACTGGTTTTCAACAGCTTTTAAAAAAAGCTCAAAAATCAGACCTAATGCCTATTTTCATTTCGTGGATCAAAGAAAATCAAGCGATGATTAGTCTTGATAGCGCTCGTACGCTTCTCGATCTATTGATAGATGACGGTATTACTGCTTTTAAGGGCATAGGCATGATTGCTGAAACTTCTGATCAAAAAAAGACGCGGGGAAAGTGGTTGTTAACAATGTTTGAAAAAGAGAAGGAAAAGTTAAAAGTTTTATTTGGTCAAATTCTTGAAGTAGTGGAACTATATTCTCAAAAATTGAAATTGACCGCGACGGCAGTTTTCCCGATGGATTATGCGGATGTAGATTTTACCGTCATACTTTATGAGGTGTTAAAGAAAAGGCCAATGGAAGTGGAAATTGAGCTTTGCGAATCATTGCGTAACATTTTGAAAAGTTCACATGCAAATGGGCCGGCGGTAAAAATGCTTTCAGAGCGTCTCTTTACGTTATTTAAAGAAGCATATAGTGAGAAAATATTCGAAGAAGAAGATTCCCTTTTTGCCACATTAGAGCGGCTTGTGACAATGCAAACAAAAGGTCACAATGCGAACATAGTAGGCGTTTTTGCATACGGGTTTGGCGGAAAGCTAGAACATCAGCTCTGTGAAAAATTACTTGAGATGGCACGGGTGTTAGGCTATGATCACACAAAAAAAGATGAGTGTTGTATGGAATTATTAAAGAACTGGGTGATGGCCGAGGGGCACGAATGTTTAACACGCCATTGTATTGAGCAGATTTACAAAAACACAGACCGTAAAGAACCTGGGCAGAGTGTATCGAGTGTATCACCTGAATTGAATGTCGGTAATAGGCAGCCTAGCACCTCAAAAAAATCTCTTAAGAATGCATTTATTGCCGGTTTTCAACCCCCTACTGATCCTAAGCTGTGAGAATAAGTTGTGGTAGGTTGAATGAAAAATGGATTATTGATGAAGATAGTTATGATCTAAAGTGGACGCGAGTTAGTGGCGACCAAGGTACACAGATGGGTGGAAAAGGAAACGACGAAAAAATTGCAAGAAGGGAATCAGAGTCATCTGAATCTCTACGCACTGACAGGGCCTTAGAAGATTCACTTACTGAGGGGGACAGCCAAACGCCAATTGCTACGGTTCCTATGGAGGATGGGAATAATAGAACTTCTTCGAGTGAAACGAACCTTACATCTGCGACTACCGTTAGCATAGAGTTTTGAGCTAAAAATGCGGAAAGGCCAATTGTAATTTTAGACTGTCTATGTCGGAAAGTTCTGCGAAACTTTTTTAGTGTTCTTACGTAAAGAGAGCGATTATATCATAAGAGGTTGCTTCTTCTCTCTGAATGGCTTCTAAAAGCTCATCGGTTGCAGCTTTATTACTTGTTTTTGTGGTAGCTAATGAAATGTTTTGGCTGGCATATGCTGGAGCTACCGAGATTACACTGAGTTGAAGAATAAAGAGAAACCCCCATAATAATAAGCATCATGTCATTCTCCCATTATTGGTTTTAAAGTTGGTTTTAAAGGATTCAAAAAGAGCTCATCAAAATGTTGGTCAAAGTTGGCTGGATTGAGAAGATTTTTCAAAACAGGATCATTGAAGCAGGTGTAGTAAGCGCCTTGCATGGCGGCTTTGAGCGTATCAATGTTGCTTTGTCTAAGAAGGTTGTAGAGCTCATCTCTGGTGATTGCAAGGGGATACTTGTTTAAGCGGGAACGACAGCAGTATGTATCATACCCACAAGCTGCGTAATCCAGCAAAAGGGGTTTACTGGTTACAATAAGAGTTATGAGGTTTTTATTCAGGCTATTCCTTGTTAATATTAAGATAGCGCATCGCATACGCGTTCTTCGTGCAGACAGAGATTCTCCTTCTGGATCTGTGGCTAGGAGTTGTTTGAGTAGCATGTGTCTTAGCAGTAATATACATAAGACTGTAGGGCCTTTACCTGCAGCCAAGATGAGGGAAGTCCAGCCAACCCGATCACTAGCATTGACGTCTGCGCCCTTATCCATGAGAGTTATGCATACTTCTTCAAGTCCATTACATGCAGCCCAGATAAGGGCGGTCCTGCCATACTCATCTTTTGCATTGATATCTGCATTCTTATCGATGAGAGCTATGATTTCATCAGAGGTTGTTTCTTTGTTCTTTATAATTCCTAAAAGGGCATCGGTTGCGGTTTTATTGCTTGCTTTTGTGGTAGCTAATGAAATATTTTGACTGGCGTGTACCGGTGCTACTGAGATTATGGGAAGTTGAAGAATAAAGAGAAGCCACATTATTATCTGCATATTATATCCTATTGTCTGTTTTGATGGTATGTATTTCAAAAAGAGTTCATCATTCCAAAACGTTCGGCAATACTGTCATACGCAACATGTTGGCAGTGAACTAACGATAGATCTTCTTTGTTGCTCTGTCAATTTGTGGAAATATATTCCTGTTTGATTGGCGTGTACAGGTGCTACTGAGATTATGGTAAGTTGAAGAGTAATGATGACAGCTCCCATATATTTTTTTTGTGCTTTTCTTATGATAGGTGGGAGCAGCTTCAATATGGAACAAGAATTGACCCAGCAAGATTAAAAAAAGTTTTGAAACGATTGTAGTTGTTCTATACTGTGTGAATGAAGCGGTGGTAGTTAAGTTTTTTTATTAAGGAGATGCAATGAATTTGAATCGTAGGCGTAATGTTGTTGTTTTTATAATAAGCACTGTGTTGAGTTTCCCAATTTCCGGTATGCAGGCGGCTATAATTATGGCTAATTCCGATGAAGTTGCTTCTCATCCCAGAGAGGAGCTGATCTTGGCTCAAAAATTGATAAAGGGAGATGGATGCCCGCAAGATTATGTACAAGCTCATGAGCACTTGATGAAAGCATGTGATCAGCTGGATGATTTAGAAACTCAGGCATGGGCACACATGAGACTGGCTCTGTTGTTCTATTTTGGATGGGGAGTTACAAGAGATGAGCAGAAGGCTTTAAAGTATGCTGAGCTTGCTATACAACAAAGTAAAGGGCTAAAAGGGTTGGAAGAGATAGGGGAATTGGCGGATATTTTAAAAAACCCAAGATTCGATGTACGGGCAGTCGATACTAATGGCGCTACCCCTCTGCATTCGGCTTCTCAACACGGCAAGGCAGTGATAGTGGAATTTCTGATAGCTATCGGGGCTGAAGTGAGGGCTGTAGATAAGAATGGCCATACCCCTCTGCTCGTGGCTGTTAATAATGGCCATAGAGAGGTTGTAGAATTATTGTTAGCTCAGGGCGCTGGTACAGCGGTAATTGTTCCGGATACCTGGCTCCCTCTTCATTTGGCTTCTTACAAAGGTCATGGGGACATTGTGGAGGTATTGTTAGATCAGCGTGCAGATATTACGGGCTGTACATAAAGATGGCACTACTGCTCTGCATTGGGCTGCTCAGAAGAAGGGCAATAGCGGTGTTGTAAAGCTCTTGCTAGCTCAGCGTGCAGATATACAGGCTGTAAGTAAAGATGACACTACCGCTTTGCATAGTGCTGCTTATCATGGTCATATCGAGATTGTGGAAGAATTGTTAGCTCAAGGTGCGGATGTAAAGGCGGTGGATAGGAATGGCCATATACCCCTTCATTTGGCTGTTTACTTTGGCCATGAGGGCGCTGTGCGAATATTGTTAGCTAAGGGCTCAGATGTGGAGCTCAGAAGTAATAGTGGACAAACTGCCACAAATTTGGCAAGAAGTGCTGCTATGAAAGCCATATTGAGAAAAAAGCTGTGAGCGAGCTTCGATTGGTTACAGGAGCCCAGATGCTTATGAGGAGTTTTTTGAGCGATCATACCCACTTTTTGAAATTGAGCGGTAAAGTAGCGCTGCTGATCTATAGAAGGTTTCTCTCCTCTGTTATTCGAGATTTTTACAAATAATAGCGAGTTAATAGACCAAACTTCTTAAGGTGCCTTTCAATAACCGATCGTTAGAATCCCGAAGATGCTCTGCCTTTTGCACAATTATCAAAGAAAGGGTGCTCTGCGATTCATCAGTGCCAGAAGTCTCGGCAATGGAGCGCGCATTCTGGGAGATTCCAGGGTGTAACTGTTTGTTGGAAGATCTGGCGTAATAAAAAACTTTTTTCGGGGGATTCTATGCGGTTTGGTATACGCATAATTTTAGTTTCTGCGGTAGTTTTTTTCTCGGTGAACATTCTGAGGGCTATGGAGCTTGCCTTGTTAGCCTCGCGAAGTGACGCGGATAGTAAGGTGGAGAATATAGTCAGCTGTTCTTCTCTGTATTATGCGGCTCACAATGGCCACAGAGAGATTGTAAAGCTATTGTTAAATAACGGAGGCGCTGCTATTGCTTCGGCTGCGGATTTTGCAGATGGGAGCCCTCTACATTTTGCTGCTACTAATGGTCATGAAGCTGTTGTCGGATTGTTATTACAGAGTCAAGCAAAGGTTAATGTAGGTGATAGAACCAATAAGACACCTGCCACTCTTCTTCCTGAAACGGAAGGTATTGATGCATCACTTCAAGTCGCTGCTACTGGTAATAGGCCCCAGAAAGTTTCTGTTGGCAAGGCTGTTGTTCAAAGCTCTTGGTTGTCGAATTTTAGAGGGGGGCTCCGCTCTATAGCTCCCGTTGTGGTGGGAATTGCGGTAGTGTGTTTTGCAGCTATGATAGCAAGTTCAATTGCGGTGATGCAGTATCCCATGCAAACACAAGTCTGTCTGAGCCCTCAACAAGGAATTAGTGAATGTATCGGGCAGGCTTATCAGTGCGTGCCTGTACCTGTGAATAGCCAGGAAAAGGAAATAAGAAATACGAGTTTTGGAAAAGAAGAAAATGCTCAATTAGCGCTCGCGGAATTATTTGAATCACATGCTGAGTTGCAAGAGCTGCCTCACAATTATACGGTTGGTATTGCTCCATTTTGCGTAATTACTCATAATCAGATAATCGAATTTGTGAAAAATATCGGATTAGATCTACCTGACGCGTGGAATACTGTTGTCAGGGATGCCAAAAAACGAGATGGAGATGTAGGGGAGTTTTTAAGACAAGCAGCTGAAAAAATCGCGCAAAAAATAGAAAGGCTTGGAAGTTTGGTCGAGGAAGCATGTATAATGCGAGCTCACCGTGCTGAACAATCTTTAGTATCACGATGGCTTGGAAAAGTGTGGAGCTTCGTTGTAAGAGCAGATCCCGATCAGCACTTTGAGGAGAGTCAAAAGAACGAGCAGATGAAAATTTCTTTGAGTACTCTTTTGCAGATTTCTCCAGAGGAATCTAAAGCAATAGTGCGCATGGTTGTTGAAAACGGAGGATCTCTCATAAGAGCTTTTGAAAGAGTTCTTCCGCATGTTAATTCAACGCTCGTGATGTTTGAGTTTGAGAATGATTCTGAAAGAGCTCTTAGAGAATGGGTTCAAAAGGGTAATAGCAGTTTGGGCGGCAATGAACTGGTGAAATGTACCCTGCCAACTATTCTTAAGGAATTGCTGAAGAGCATCGCTGAACATTTTAAACGCCGAGTGCAGATAATGAGAAGTGATGCATGGACGCTCCCTTCTTGTGAAGTAGTTGTAAAGGAGTGGGCTCACTCAATAAACATGGAGTCCTCTTTGCAAACGAGCAATGGAGGCGATAAGCATGATCAGGAAATCACACTTACTCATGAACAGCAAGAGGCTATAGGTTCAGTACTTTCAGCATTGGAGAACAAGTATAATGAGTCAGTGGCGCTTGCGCTGGGTATTAATGGTGAAGCAGAAGAATTGTATGTTTATCAGAGTTATTTTGGCTCTGACAGCAAAAAGCATGAGGATCTATTGGGAATTGAGCTAGAATTCTCATTGGCAGGTGATGGCCTTTTTTTTGTAAAGCTGCGTGAAAAGATTACATCGATGTATGAAGCAGTGTGTATGGAAAATGTAAAAGTTGGAAAGATTATGAGAGCGGTAAAGATATTGATAGAGAGGGGTGTGCCTGTAGATGCGTGTGGAATGAATAACAAAACACCGCTTCATGTAGCAGCAGAAAAGGGGTACAGAGAGGTTGTAGAGTTACTGATACATGCAGGTGCTGATAGTAAAGCGGTGGATTTGGATAAGTGGACTCCTTTGCATTTCGCTGCTGCTTATGGTCATAAAGAAGTTGTGGAATTATTATTAGCTAAAGGTGCAGACATCAAAGCTGAAGATAAGGATGGCTATACCGCATGGCAGAGAGCTTATTTTTACGATCATAGCAAGGTTATGGAGCTTTTATCAACGAAAGTCTCTCGGGGCAAGACTACGAAGAATAATGATTCTCCCTCGTTGCATGATGCTGCTTATAGCGGCAATTGCGAGGCTGTGGAGGCCTTATTAGCTCAAGGTGCTGAGGTCAATGCTTTGAGAAATTATTCTACGGCCCTGCATTTTGCTGCTGATAATGGTCATAGAAAAATAGTTGAGATGTTAGTATCCAAGGGTGCTGATATCAGGGCATTGGATAAGAATCTTAACACTCCACTGCACTTAGCTGCTTATAAAGGGTATAGAGAAGTTGTTGAACTGTTGTTAGGGAGGGGGGCTGAGATCGAGGCGCAGAATATTGATGGTGCTACCCCCCTGCATTTTGCTGCTTATAATGGTCATAGAAAAATAGTTAAGATGTTGGTAGATAGGGGTTCTGATATCAAGGCGGTAAAGAAGGATGGCGCTACCCCCCTGCATTGCGCTGCATATAATGGTCATAGAGAGATTGCAGGGCTGTTGTTAGCTAACGGTGCTGATATCAATGCGCTGGATGCGAATGGAGATACTCCAATGCATGCAGCTGCTCATAATGATTGTAGGGAAATAGTAAAACTGCTGTTAGCTGAGGGTGCTGATACCCAGCCACGGAATGGGAATGGCGCTACTCCTCTGCATTGGGCTGCATATAATGGTCATAGAGAGGTAGTCGAGTTGTTGGTAAGTCAAGGCGATGAGATCGAGGTGCTAAGTACGGATGGCGGTACTCCTCTTCATTGGGCTGCATGTATGGGGCGTAGAGAGGTAGTCGAGGTGTTGGTAAGTAAGGGGGCTGATATCAAAGCGGCGGATAAGAATGGCCATACCCCTCTTCATTTGGCTGTTTATTATGGCCATGAGGAGACTGTGGGAATATTGTTGGCTAAGGGCTCTGACCCGGAGCTCAAAAATAAAAGTGGGCTAACGGCCAAAGATTTGGCAAGGAGTGATGCTATGAAAGCAATATTTAGAAAGAAGATGTGAGCGAGGTTATTTGGCTAGTAGCACTGATATAAAATCAATTTATTCTCGCCCCGTATCGGTTTTAAAGGCTTCAAAAAGAGCTCATCAAAATGCTTGAAAAGTTGATTTGATTAAGAGCAGTGGGTCTACCAAAATCATAGTATGCATACTGTTAATGAGTTGAGGAAACGAGAACAAAAGGCCAGAGGTCTTTTTGGGGATAGTTTCATTTTGTTGTTACAAAGAGGCTCCAAGGAGATACAAAGACTAGAAGTCTCTTTTTAAAAATGGTAGCATATGACTGTTGTCGTGTGTCCTATCAAATCCTTATGTCTAGAGGAGAAGCCATGCTCAAACCAAAAGGACCATTTTGCCAAAGCTGTGGCATGCCACTATCGAAAGATCTCAAAGGTGGCGGTACTGAAGCAGACGGATCGGTTACGAAGGAATATTGCAGCCATTGCTATCAAAATGGTACATTTACCGAACCGGAGATAACGGTTGAGCAGATGGTTCAGAAAGTGCAATCGAAGATGAGCGAGATGTACATACCAACTGTTTTTTCGCGGTTTTTTACCAAAGATATACCGTCTCTCAAGCGATGGAGAAAAGAGCTGCATTAACCTGTCAAAAGATGATCGTCACGTTGACCCAGGGCGAGACTGAATTTGCATCAAAGCGGGCAAGCCGGCTGAAAAGAATACCGGCTCCAAATGCAACCGGATGGTTGGCAATGGTAACCCGTCTACAAAGATGCATAACGCTTATTAATCCCCCGTGACGTGTTGCTGGTTTTGAGCGAACGGTAACGGTAGGAGCGATGAGCGCTTGGCCCGTAAAAATCGTTGGGTTATAACCCGCTTCTACAGCAGTGAAACCGGTGCGATAGCGAATGGCAAGAAGAATGTCTGTTGCAAATCCGGGCTGAATCCGTCCTCCAGGAATGATAGCATTCCAAGAGCGGGGAAAGAAGTAGAGCACCCGTAGCTGTGCTATACCAGCGAGTGATTGTTTTTCTTTATCAATAAAATTGTATGATCCTTCAAGCCCACCGCCGAGGCCGTAAAATCGCGTACCTACCAATCTATCTTGTGCTTCTTGGGCCGTTACACGCCTTCTTGTGGGAAACCCGGCGAGGGCATACAGCGTGATTTGGCTTCTTTCGGATGGAAATGCGTTATGGCCTGCAGCTAAAACAATATCATCAAGTCCGAAGCGAGAGGCATCAAAGTTTGCTGTACCGCGCGAATGGACCGACTCTTTTTGGATGGCAGTCGTTGCTTCTGCCCACCAGGCACGTGAAGGGATATATCGAGCATTGAATATCGCTCCTCCGCCAAGCCGTTTTTCGCGGACGTTAGTACCAAAGGTTGCGTTTGTAAAATGACCAGTGCGGGCATAGAGGATTGGTACAGCGCTCGTAACCCAGTGAGCCTTTTTTTCTTTAGTGACGTGTTGAAGAAAAGTGCCCAACCCGGCGAAAGTGCGACGTATGCGCAGATTGTATACCAGGGATGTGCTCGATATTGATGAGATGTAACAGAATGCGAGTGTTATAAGTGAATTTCTTAGTAGCTGCTTCATAACTTTCTTTTGAGAAATATTTTTTTGAGATTAGTATATAGATGCTTTTAGTGGCTGTCGATTAATACATGTTCGGCTTCCGCAATTTTCTTTAAGGCGCTGGCGCGCGGCTTGTATTTTTTTATTTTACTCGGCCTTGGCGGACAAGCGCCCGCCTTGGCGCTGCGCGCGTAGCGCATAAAAAGATACAAAAAAAAGCTCTGGCAAAGGCGGATGCCACTCTTGTCCAAGATATTGAAGCACGATAAAAAAATTAAGATACATGAGAAAAAAATTGAATTAAGAGCGACGAGGGCTCTGGATTGCCCTGCTGAACGTATCAAATGGCAACTACTAAAAATATTGGTTGCAATAATAATTAATTCAGTTATGCTGAAAATATGTAAAATCAATAAAAATAATATCACAGCTTGAAGGAATCTATGAACAATTCTTAGCATTATGGCTGTAAAAACACAGCCAGTCACGGCCCATAAAAAAGAATCATTGCATTATTTAATGTTTAGTCGTATGCTACGACTAGTAGCATATTATAGTTCACCTTTTACGATGCGCCTTGATCAATTTTTGCTAGAGTACGAATGCGTACTCCAAAAAACTTTCGTTGTAGAGGCGTAAAACCACTTACTAGTGAGGTCATTATGAAAAAACTACTCATCTGCTCTGGCATCTTATTAGCGATACCCTGTTACGCAATGGAGCAAAAGAGTTTAACTCAAGAAGATTTGAACAAATTGCCGGCGGCAGAGCGACTTAGAGTGCTGCAAGTTCTTATGCAACAGGCAGAAGCCGATGCGAGAAATTCAGGAACCGATCAATCTGAGCTTACCGATACAGGCGGGGCGAGTACCACAACATCAGATCCCGACTCTTTACCGAGCTATGATTCAACCGGCATGGCTTCTTCCCAACGCTCGATTGCAGATTCACGCAGTGCAAAGGGCCCCGCCGCAAAAGCAGTAGATCGCTCACCTCAAGAGTCTAGAAAGCTTGCAGCAAGTGCTGCATCAATAAGTCCAAGACCAAGTGTTCAAAATGCGTCTTCAATGGTGGAGTCCCGTTCTCTTGAGAAATTACATGATGGAACGGGTGCCGCTGCAAAACCAAGACTTTTGCGTTCGCTCTCTTTGGGAAGAAAGATGGGAATGGATACACAACACGCGCTCGAAGATTCAGGTGAAAGAAGAAGCCCTCGAAGTCCGCGTCCTTCAGTAAAAAAAGACGAACTGGCAAAAATGCAGGCTGATTGCAAGGCGGATCTTATGAGCCGCAGTAGCAAGCCCTTGACTGAAACAGATTTTCAAGAGCTTCTTACGAAAGCCTTTGAATCGGATCTTTTGAACTATTTTGTATCGTGGGTTAATGAAAAAGCTGCTATCATTAGTTTGGCGAGTTTCCGTGGTTTTATCGATGTTTTGATCGATGAAGCAGGTGTTGATTTCAGTGCCCTTGGTTTAACGACAGCTACGGAAAAAAGGAGCACCATCAAGAGTATCTTTCAAAAATTATCTTTAAAACCTGCTAAAGAGAATGTGAAATTTATTCAACAATTACTTAAAACCATCGAAACCTACTCGGTGAAACTTCAAGCATTTGCGTGCAAGGTTTTTCCCGTTGGTAAAAATATAGGCGCTGAAGACTATTCGGAACTTGCTGGTATTATTGTGAGCGCCGTTGGGAGCTATCCACCTAAGGTAGAAACAGTACTATGTAGCACGTTGAGAAACGCTTTGAATGCTGTGAGTGAAGAATCAGAGCAGAGTTTTGTGGATGCGCGTAAAGAATTGTGTGAAACGTTGGTGGGCATTTTGCAAAATGCCTATGCAGGGAAGATTAAAATCGCGAATCTCGACAAAGTAACGCTAGGTTCTCTGGTTCAAAAACATAAGGGGCTGCCGGATCAGCTGATTCTCGCTTCATTTGTGATCGCATATGGTGGGAAAGTGGAAGGCGAAGTTTATGATAAACTCCTTCTTCTTGCGCGTGAGCTTGATGGGAAATCGAAGGCGAAAAAGGATGAAAGCTGCATACAGATTCTTCATACTTGGGCACTCGGTGATCATGATCATTGCCTTACGTCCTTTTGTTTTAATCAGATAGTTGGTGAAAAAGGAGATGCTGGTGCACAGCATTCTTCGCTCGAATCATTAGGTATTAGTCGAGTGAAAAGATTTGTGGTTCAGCAACAACAAGAGACAGGGGAGAGCGTTACATCTGCGGTGGCACCCGCTGCTCCAAAGAGTAAAGCTGGTCTTAAAGAAAGTATTCAGCGGGGAAAAGATGCCAAAGATGAAGAAAGCACCTGGACAAATAATGCAAATGTTTTCGAAGCAGCTAAAGGAGATATGCTGCAGGACTATGCTCTCCCAAAATCAGCAAAAATGAGTGCAGCTCAGGCCAAAGCAGCTGCGCTGTTACAAAAATATCAAAAGAAGGATGAAAAAAAGGAAGCACTAAAGAGCGATCTTGAGAGAAATAGCTTTGATGACAACGATATAAAGATTGACGCTGACTTTGAGCATGGATGCGCGATCTGTGGAGAAGAATACGATGTGCGAAATACATCCCTCTCTGAGCATGCATGTACCGTGTGTTGGCTGTGCAAAGAGCAATTGCGTGGTAGAAATGTAATACGTGTCAATGTGCGGCGAGAGTGTTCCCACAAAATTCATAAGAACTGTTGTCATAGAATCGATCCCGAAGACATACTCCATTGTGGCGTATGTAAGGCGCTTGTTCAGCCCAGCGGCGAATTTAAGCGAGCCTACGCTGAGTACCAAGCGAGCGATCGGATTGAGTCAACCCTTGATGAGAGCGCTCATGAAAGCGTCCGTTCTCATACTCAGGAAAGCAGGCGAACCAAGCCTGCGCCTTCGTGGACGAACGAAGACCAGTTTGATGGTGGAGATAACTTTTCGTTTGAAATGACTGAACCTCAACCTCTTGACGAAGCTCCTGCAGCTCCGCGGGCTCCAGCAAGACCGGCTGCAGTTGTTACATCCGTTGATGAAGACGTACAGCTAGATGAATCGCCGACAACACAGAGAACAGCTGCTGTAAAAGCAGCGCTTACCTCCTCACAAAGAATCGCATCGAGAACTCCGCCAGGAAGCCCGGTGAGCCCGGTACCACGTAAACTACTTCCTGAGCAGCCTGTAAAGAAAGCAACAGGGGAGTCGCAGGCCAGAGGGAGTGACGAGACGCCAGTTAAGTACGCGGGAAGGGGTCGTGGTAAAGTGATGTCAAAGGCATCTGCATCTGAGACGAGCCCAGGCGCTGGCCGTGGTCGCCAACGGATTCAAGACAGCGGCGATGACGATAGTTCGAAATATTAAGATACCACGTTCTGGAGCGATCTCATGAATAAACTACTTTTTAGTATCATCATACTGCTGGGGGGCAGTGTGTTTGGTATGAACCTACAAAGCAAAATTCCTGCAGTGGAGAAAAAAGGCGAACGCCGATCGGATGCTGCAACCCGCAAACAGATGGTACGAATGCTTCACCGGGAAATTGGTGAGCCGATTGAGCCGCCAGTAACCGATACAGCAAATTTTGCTAGTAGTACCGATGAGCGGAGTAATCAATTTGGTGAAGATTTTGTTGGAGAAGAAGAGTGTTTTCAAACGAGTCGCCAAAGCATTTTTTTCCTGAAAGAGCATATAAAAGCAATGGGAGAAGGGATGCAAAGCATCTTAGGCGATGATATAGACGATTTCGATAAGCAGAAGCGAGATCTGCTCAGGGAACTGCTTAATGATCGTAAGCCCGGAGAATGTGATGACAGTAGTACCTTGCATGCTTCTGAGGAAGTTGATAGCGATAACTATGTTTCGATTGATGAGGACGTTGGTGAGGAGCACTTAAAAAAGAAAGAAGTAGTAAAAAAGGCAAAAAAGGATTCGGGGGATGATGGTTCTTCAGGTGAAATGAGCTCCGTGGAGCAACCAATAGAAGAAAAAAAAAGCTTAGTGAAAGCTGTCGTCCGGTTGCTGGCTAAAACGAGAACAGACGCAAGTGGTGAGTCAGAATCTGATGAAAATCCTGTAGATGGTTCTCTCAAAAAGAGCCCGCGCCAGCTTGATAGAGAGAGTGATGGCAAGAGGGGATGGTATAAGAATCTCCGAAAACCAACACGGAAAGAACTTTCAAAAAGAAAACGAAAAAAGCTTGAAGCCTCATTTCGAAAAGAGCTCGAAGAAGAGCGTTTGAAATGCAGGAAGAAGCGCGGTGAGTCGCTTATACCTAAGCGTTGGCTTATTCTTCTTAAAAAAACAAAAGAAGATGGTCTGTTTGATGTTTTTATTACCTGGGTGTGTGAAAATCGAGACATTGTGACGTTATCTCAAGTACGCGAGCTCTTTGAAGCACTCATCGATGAAGAGGATATGAAAACTGCAGGCATTGCGTGTATACACAGAGGTCATGAATCAGAAGGTCGCTTAGCACGCGCAATAAAAAGGGTTATTCAGGAATATGCAAAAGAAAATGAAGCAGAGCTGCTAAAAAATTTGGATGTCGCCCTCCACGCGAGTGACAAAAAACAGCTTAATAGAATCATTGTTGCCATGTCACAGCTCTTATGCTTAGAACATGGTAAAAAAGCCGTTAAGACAACTTCTAAAGCGGCCGAAGCTCTTCATGAAATTCGCGTGGAAAAAAAGGAGGACTCTGGGCAAGTTTTGATCGATTTTGCCAATGAGTTAAAATCAGAAAGAAATAAAAAAGAGCATTGGTTTGAACCAAAATGGAATCTCCCGAAATCATATTTCATGCGTCTTCTTGAAATTGTATACGCTTATTCAAAAAAGCTTGAAGAAGAAACGCATCGATTCATTCCATATGAGGTTGACGAAGACCTCGCAGAAATTTTACGTCTCGCTATTGCTACGTACGCACCAGGCGTCGAAACTACCCTATGTGATATGTTGCGTAAGGCTGTCGAAACTGAGGATGAAAATATACTCAAAGATCTTCTTGTTCTGTTGAGTCATATTATTATTGAGGCAGATACTGAAAAGCAGGATCGTCCTTCGGAAGAAAAGCTCGAAGGGGAAGCTCTTTCCAGATTGCGTCTGATTCTGAATGAGCAAAATGGCGATATTCCTAATGAAACGTTATTAGCTTCATTTGCACGTATAGCCTGTGGAAAGGTAGAAGACGTTATGTTTGAAAAGCTGAGCAATGTCGCCCAGGCACTCGATGAGAGTTACGGGTATTACCGTCTTGCCGTTGTCAAGCCATGCGTGGGAATGCTCAAAGAATGGTCGTTCTATTACTATGAAATTGATGCTGGTGATAAATTGTATGGGGAAAGGGATGGAATTCAACGTCTGACTGGCTTTTCACATCAACAAATATATAGTTTAAAAGAACCAGAGGTGAAGAGAGGTTACCTGGCCGAAAAGATCATTTTCAATGTTGCAGATACAAAGCAATTAAGGATTGCGAATAGGGGAAAAATTTTCCAATGCACCATCGAAGGGATGACTGCCATGGGGATAGACATTGACATATCCAAAATCCTAGCGAATGATTTGGTTGTAAAAGAAGAGCAGGTGGTTCCTGAGCCAACAGGCACGAGGTCACGTTTTGGAGAGCGTAAAAAACCCAGTGGGCTTGCTGCTGAAGTTAATGAGGGCAAGGAAGAGGCTGATATGCTCAGTGAGCTCTCAAAAAGACGAAAAGAACGCATATTGCAATCTTCTCAATATGCTGAACTCTGTGAAGGATTACCGCAGTGGTTGATACAAACCGATTTTGGAGCGGCTCGCCAAACGATTAAGCCTCTTCGACCCCTATCAGGTATTGCTGAGAAACCGCGTGTACCGGACATTGAAGCTAGCCCCACAACGAGCGGTATAAGCGAATCTGATCTCGCAGGGGGGAGCGCCAATGAATTGTTCTCATCATCACTAGATCGGAATGAAGCGCCCGCTGTACGAGGTGATGCGAAACCAACAAAGTCTCCGCGCCTAGTAGGCCCCCCACGCAAGGCGTTACCAACGCCAGAATCGTACGCATCGTCGCGTAGTGGGAATGCCTCCCGGATTGATGACTCCGAGGCTGTAGTAAACAGTTCTCAAGGAGAAGATTTTGAAGGATCAACTCAGATTGAAAAACGTAGGGCTGCTACTGATGCACGTCATCGGCGTGGTGTTACGCTCAACCCAGATAATTTGAGGCAAGCATTGGAGAAGGCTCCTGAAGATGAAGTCGAGCTCCATGGAATGGATTGGAGCCACATCTTGAAGCCAGAAGTGAGAAATTCTGGTACAAGTGAGGCTAACTCATTTGATGACGCCGATACTGAGTAAAACCTAAAACCTGTCAAAAAAATCGAAATTCTTGTTTTTTATCACTCCTTTTTGGTAGTGTGAGGATAGCAGTAGTATGTTTACTCACATTTCACCACGAAGGGGTGTCCTTATGCATAAAGTTTTTACACAACGCGTAGCCGTTTTGTTTGCTCTCAGTTTTTTGCTATCCATAACGTGCAGCATGGTTGCAAAGACCTATACCGTTACAACGACTAATGATTTTGGTTACGGATCGTTACGAGATGCGATACAAAAAGCAAATGCATCGAGCTGCGAAACGACGATCAATTTTGCGCTGACTACATCAGATCCTGGGTATAACTGTACCACGAAAAGTTGGAGCATAGTGCTTGCCAACGCTCTGCCTGTTATACAAGAGCTTGTTTTTATTAATGGTTTTTCCCAGTTGGGATCTTGGCCAAATAGTGCTGCTATCGACCAAGAAAATAATGCCCATATCGCAGTAGAAATTTCCTGCGCGTTAGCAGACCCTAATGGGACTGTGTGTCCGTTTTCAGGACTTACCTTTGGAAGTGGTTCTGATGGTTCCTGCATTCGAGGTCTTGCAATCAATGGCTTTGATCGCGGTCTTGATATCGAGTCAAATAATGTTCGTGTAAGCGGTATGTTCCTTGGCGTTGCCGTGGATGGCGTAACCCCAAAATTAAACACGGTTTCTTTGTATATAGGGCAAAACGCCACGGGAACACAGGTTGGTGGATGTAAGCCAAAACAGCGCAATCTTATTGCAGGAACAGGCCAATCTCCAGTAACGGCCGCTGCCGGACAAACCCTTGGTGCTATCACTATCTTTGGATCCCAAAGTTCTATTCAATTAACTACGGTGAACTTAACGCGTGCGGGTAATGCGCTCATTACAAGCGGAGCATTGTACGGAATTGTGTCGATTGAAAATGAAGGAACACTTGTTGGCGGTCCTCAATCATCGCAGCGCGTTGTCGTGTCGGGCCATGTGAATGCAAACATTCATGTTGATAATACCGTAGGTGACACCTTTGCTAACGTGCTGGCTGGTACCTCAGCTGACGGTCTTACTGCGCTTGGTGGGGGATCCGGTATTTGCTTTGTCAATCAGACTGGAGTGAAGAAAGCTCGTGCCCAGGGCACTCTTTATACCCATACCATAACGAACTCAGTATTTTCAGGGCATTCTGATAGCGGAATAATTCTTGGGCAAGAGGGAGATCTCTTCCCGGTCGATCAGACATATATAGGAAGTAGTTTCACGGGTACTGACATTACCGGAACAACTGCGATGCCAAATGGTACTCACGGAATTTTGATTGCGAATGCGACTGGTACCTGGATGGAGCAAAGTGTGCTGGCGTATAATACTCATAATGGTGTTTATCAAAGGGGATCATCAGGAACCGTTCTTTCCACGTGCAACAGCAACTTTAACGAAAAGGGTGGTATTAAAATCGAGAGTTCCAGCCCAGCTCATGATGACAGTGGTTACGCCGTTCTCTTACAAGGATGTACGGGCACGGGAAATGGAGGCAATGCCCTTGTTACTCCAGACTTTTTGCTCGAATCGTTATAAACCCTTAAAAAAAAGAAGAGGAAATCATGAAAGCATATACATTCAAATCTGTATCCCATCAATCGATTATTTCATTGGTCTTAGCGGTGAGCCTTGCATCGGTGCTTACACCCGCCGCATTGTTTGCGCGCACAATTACCGTAACAAATACGCGTGATAGTGGTACAGGCTCGCTCAGCGATGCCATTTCACTTGCAAACCTAAGTGGCGATTCGTCAGTTATTAATTTCGACATATCAAAGCGGGATCCTGGATATAATAAATACACTCATTCATGGTGCATAATGGTAAGCGATGATTTACCGATCATTACCGTGCCATTGATTATTGATGGGTATACCCAGCGTGAGGCAGTTACGAATACCAATCAGGCTGACCAACCAGACAATGCAAGCATTAAGATAGAACTGTGTGGCCCAGGTCTGACAGCTGATGATCCGCTTGATGGTCGACGCGGTCTTCTTCTTGGAGGAGGTTCTGATGGCTCACAAATAAAGGGGCTTTCTATTACCAACTTCCCTGTCGGTGTGGAAATACAATCGAACAACAGCTGCGTGAAAGGGTGTTTCTTGGGTGTTGCACCTGATGGTGAAACACATATTCCTAACAGCATTTCTGTGCTTGTTGCCTGTGGTTCAGATGGTGCCTGCATAGGCACTGCAAGCGTGTCTGATCGTAACGTGATAGGCGGCCTTGGCTTTCAACGTGATCCGAACGGTAACACAAGCTACCCATGTCCCCCACATCCTATATCAGGTGCAGTGACTATTTTGGGATCAAATACGTCTGTTCAGCAAACGACTGTCGGGTTGACTGCGACGGGCACGGCAGCATTACCAACGCCACCGACCACGCCAACGCCACCGGTAGCGGGAGTTGCTGTAGTCCAAACAACCAACACAACAATTGGGACCCCAACGCCGACGCCAGTCGTACCAACGCCACCTGTTACACCATCAGCGGCACCAGCAACAACCCCAGTAGCTACGGTTACCATTGCTTCTTTTCCTACGGCGAATGTGGTTACACAAAGTACAACGGCCGCGGTACTGCAAAATGTACAGGTGGGTACGGCAAACACCGGGCTGACTGCCCCCTCCAATCCTGATGCTACTGTGCTTGGTGGATTTAGTTTTGCGGCTGCGTTAAGATTAACAGAAACTTCTTTAGAAAGTCAGCCAAGCCTTCTCGTGACGGGCTGCCTTGTTTCTGGCACAACGGGAACGGGTTGGCAGCTGGGTCAACCAGGCGAAGCACCTGTTGCCAATGTTCAGTTTGTGAATAACAGAATTGGAACAGATAAGACAGGCGCGCAACCGCTTCCTAATGGTGGGCATGGGGTACACGTGGTTAATGCTCAAGATACCATGATGAGCGGAAATCTTATTCAATATAATAAGATGCATGGGGTATTTCTTGAAGGGTCGCTTCGTACCACTATTGTCGATTCATCACTAAATTTTAACGGCCTTGATGGGGTGAACGTTGCGGACCCTACCGACGGAACGGAGTCACCTGCCAATGCCATGTTAGCAATTATTGGTGACCCTGCAAATCAGTGCATATCATCATGCATAGATGGTACCTGCACATGCTATCAAGTTGATGCATGCGGCAATAAAATTTGTTGTTCGTGACTTATTAATAGTGCTTTTTAAAATGAGAGCCCCGTGTTTTTTGAGATGATCGAAGATACGGGGCTACTTAACTGCTCCTTAAAACTTACTTGAAGTTGCTTATATATTCTCAGAATGAGCAATAAAAAATTTGAGATGTGCCCTTGAGGAATTTTTAGGAACATCTAAGCAATTTATTTCGACTTCTTCGGATCGGCTTCAGCGGTTGCTGCGGGTTCTTCCCACCACATTTTCTTTGCCCACAATGCTCGTATAAAAAGAATTGCAGCACCTACAACTATTTTGAAAATCACGGTGTTATTTCATCCTTGCAAATGGTATAAAATGCACAAGAGTGTCTTTTTTAACTTAGTATAGTAGCATTAGAAGTAGAAACAACAATGTCGAGAAATCTGGGGATCGGAATCGGAAAGGATTATTGTATCGGCATTATTACTATTCAAGGTGACATGTAATGCTTGCGACGATATTTATAGGCATTATGCTATGTTTTTTTCAGGTTGAAGCTATGAATGAACAGCAGCTCTTTTGTCTTAAGCAGCGTACCTTTCAATATGACCTTATGAATGCTGCACAAGATGGTGATGAAAAAAGAGTTCGAGTCCTTATTGCTGAAGGAATTGATTTTCATAATCTTGATTTTGATGGTTATACGGCCTTTGATTATGCAAAAATGAGCGGTCATGAAAATATTTGCTTCTTACTGGCTAAAGAGTACGTTCTCCTTCAATTGCTGCGTGACTATAATGATAGCTTCGAAGAAATGCATGATGCATTGCTTAGTAAGCGTGATGAGCCACCCCTTTTATTACACGCAATTGAAAAGATCCTTTACGTATTTTTTGTTATCTCTTTTAGTCAGGACTTTAAAGTGTTGCTTGAAGAATATGCTTCGGTAATTTCAAAAGAGTTAGGGGCTATAGAATCGGTTGATACATATCGCCCTTTATTTATTAATCGGGATCCTAAGAATCATCAAAAAGCGTCTCAAAAAGCTAATACACCGCTTATAAGAGCAATGAGGCATGGTGATAAATTCGAGGTTGCTTATCTTTTGAAGTCAGGAAGGGACCCCAATGAAGCTGATCAATTTGGTTTTACTCCTGCTCATGCAGCTGCGCGTCAAGGCAAGCCCAAGAGACTTCTTGCTTTGTTAAAATTTGGAGCGAATATTTTAAGCCGAGACGTATGGGGCAGAACTCCGATCCACGTGGCTGCGGCATGTGATGATAAACATATAGTCGAACAGATTGATCCCTTAGCTAAGCGCACTTTACCGCCTGCAAGGCCAAAGCAAGAATGTCAACATATGCAAGTGGTTGGAGTCCTCTTGCAATACGGGGTTAGCATTGAGGATCGTGATTTTTCAGGAGCCACGTGTATACATCATGCAGCCGAAAGGGGAATGCTCTATATGGTTGAATGTCTTTTGAATCATGGCGCTGCTATTAATGCTATAAATAATGATAGACAAAGACCAATACATCGCGCTGCGATAGCACGAAAATGGGGTTGTGTTAGTTATTTATTTGCTCATGGGGCACAAATACCCAAAGTAGCGGTATCTTCCAGCGATGAAGATCTCGATAATACTGATCAATTTCTCCCCCCTGATAAGAGTAATCCTAATAGGGCGCTTTTAGAATATGCGGTAATTACGGGTAATGAGGAGCTCGCCTGTGGATTGCTAAGATCAATTTGTTGCAAACTCATGATTGAAGATCAAAAATACTCTGTCTGGGCATCGAAAGTTTTTTGTCTTTTTAAAAAATGGGGAGAGCAATTGAAATTTTTAGTTCCATCTCCCGTCATCAAGACTATTATTTGGCACGCTACTGAATGGCCAAGAACTTGTTTTTCGAGCTTTTCTTCTGAATTGGGAAAGCCCATTACCAAGGAGATAATGATTAAGCATATATGTAGTTCATATGGCCCGGTTCTCCAAAAATTTCTTGCATGGGGAAGTTCGAGAATTACAGACATCGCGAAGGAACGCAATCAGCTTGCTTTATCTGAACTAACCAATGATCTTACCATCCAAGAAAAGTTGCCAGGTCTTATTGAAACTTGGTTGGCGAATAGATAGCCCCATTACAACGCATGGTGATGCTGAACTAGACCTTAATAAACGATTCTATTTTGGTAATACAATGCTCCATTGCCTCGCGGGGATAAAATTCAGTATCGGTGAAAGCAGGCGCAACTTCTTCTGCCGCCTTTCTTGCAGTCTCGAGATTTTCTTTTGCCAAAACGTAATCGAGACGCCTGCAATGCGGCGTAAAAGCGATTCTCTATACTTGTTTTTTAAAACGATATAGAGTACTCTGTCGGAGTAGAGAAAACAAATTCTCTCAGGAGTAGTAAGCGCAAATAAAAAAAGGAGCTCTCATGAAAAAATTAATTCTTGCTCATTTACTTCTTTCTCCAATTACGGCGATAGCGATGGAAGTCGCCCAAGTTGCTGAGGGTGATGATCTTACGCAAACAGTTTTACTTTTTAGCAAGGTGAGGGACGGAGTTATAAGCCAGCAGGTTGCTGACGCACTTGTGGATAAGTTATCAGAAAAGCAGAAGATATCTCAGGCCCTTACTTCGCTCAAGAATAAGAAGCAAGAGGAGCTGAGAAAGCTTGGGGAACTTAAAGAAAAACATGAGGCAGAGAAAGCCAAGGTTGATGAGATGAGCAAAGCATTTGGCCAACAGGGCGTGACTGGGAGTGATACGGGGCATGTGGTAAGTCAATCTGCACCGGCTGCAAATACTTCAAGTGCAAAGTTAGAAGAAGCTATCTTAAAAGAAAGAATGGGTGCTGCGCAAAGTGTTGTGAGCTTATGTAGTACATTACAACGCTATATTGATGAGCGAAATGTTGAAATAGGTGAGATAGGTGCCACAATCGCTGAGCTCGAAAGCAAACAGGGTGAGGTGAGTTCCGTGCTGAGAGAATTATTTGATCATTTAGCGAAAATAAAAGAAACACAGCCAGAGCTTGTAAGCGCGGCAGTTGCATCGCGTCTTCCTGCGGTGGCAGTGCAACCTCAGGCTCACCAGCAGGAGCCGGTAGAGGCGGCGCGTGTGGAAGAAAGTGGTGGCGGATGGGGTTGTACCCTTCTGTAATTGCGTAAGCCATGTTCATCCCATTACTTCTCCTCCTGATCGGGATCTTCCCAGGCTTTCGGGTACATGCATCAGAAGCCATCGTTCAGCGTGAGCATTTTTACATACTTCCTGTCGGTGGACCAGATAGTCCCGACATCATTCTTAATGGGGCGGACCTTGAGCCGGTGCGGGTCGCGCCGACGTTCATGCGCGCCAGTGAAAAAATTAGCAAGCTGGGTGAGCAATGCCATGCTAATGGCTCGACAAAAGTCGGTGCAATCCGAGTACAGCTTAGTAGAGTGTCGTTTGAGCTTCTCTATGGTTTCTTTTGTGCGATGGAGCAGCCCACCTTCGTTCGAGAATATAGGCTGAAATTATACACCCTTCCACAACTCATTGATATAGCAAAGAGCAGCGAGTATCTTGAGACTTATCATATTTCATTGTGTGCTATTCAATATATTATTCGCTATCTTACCTCTCATCCTGAAGAATTGTGTTCACATAAGGAAGTTCTCACTGAGATTACGCAAGAGCGGCAATTAAAGAATCTTTTGCTCAGTGAACTGCGGAAGAATATTTTTCAAGATCTTTTGCCCCATTTTTTTACGACGCTACGTTCTGTTCGAGAGCTCGTTGCATGGTCAATAGAGGAAGATGAAGCCGCAAGAATAACGCTTATGGGACGGCAGCCGAATGGAACGTATGTCGCAGAATTTTGGGATCCCGATGCTGGTGTGAAGCTTCATGAACATGTTGTTGATCATCTTCAAGAGATGCAGGTGATACGTAAGAGTACCCCTTCTGTATGTGCTGTGTCGCCTCATCTGTGCATAACAATTGAGCAGAGTCGGGTGGAAGACTCGTGTGTTTTGGCGGCATCTGAGGACAGTCACATCTCACCACGCGAATCGAATTGGGGTACAATGCGGCTTGTTGATATTTCACGTGGTGAAGAAGAAGTCTTGCAAACGTGGCAGCTTAGGTCTCCCCTTTTATGTATTCATCCGATGGGCTATTTAGTTCTGTGTGCGCATGAGCAGGGAGGATCGATACTCAATCTGCTTGAAGATGTACAAGAGCATACGCTTATACATCATCATCGCTTTCTTTTTGGAGCTTTTCATCCAACGCAGCCACAACTAGCGGTGGTAGATTCTCAAAGAGAATGTATCATGTGGAACAGTATTGATCGATTACCTCTCTGGCGCATCATCCTCGATTCTCCGTGTAAATCATTGGCCTTTAGTGCGAGCGGCTCGCTGTTTATCGTAGAAACGGATGAGGGGGCCATTCACCTATGGCACGATGATACGATGTTGCGTGATGCCATTCAGACAGAAAATGCTGAGCAAGCGCTATTTTTGCATATCATTGCCTCGATTGTTAAGCGTAAATCATCATACGAGCCAAAAGTATTTGCGCGTGTTGCGCCGGTATTTTCTCAGCTTCGCGCCAGTTGGCAGGGAGATAATGCTAAAGCACGTGCAATGCACGATGATGGATCTATGTTGGTTTCTGAGAAAAGAGGTGATTTGGATAACCACGACGAGCCTGTTACCGCTGATCTGGAGCTTCTCATGAGCGAACTGGATCAGATGCCGGAAGAGAAGGAAGAATCGGTGCAAACAAAATTAACCAGGCTTCTGCAGCTTCCCAATGCCCAATCACTTCTGAGCCGCATGAGCCCCACTGTTGTAACGCGCTTATTGCTTGGTGCAGATCTTCATGAAGTTGTGTCCTTACGCCAGGCTGTCGAGAGCGGAGATGGGCCGGTGCTACGCTTTTTGCTCCAACATGGTGCTTCTGAATTATATCCTGATAAAGACGGAACGACCGCCTTGCATTGGGCGGCGATGACAGGCCGCTGTAACCTGGTGCTCATACTACTCGAAGCCGATGTGCGTCCTGATCAACAAGATCGAAAGAAACGTACTGCTCTCCATTATGCTGCATCAGGTGGTCATGATGAGGTTATTAAGGAATTGCTTGCGGTAGGTGCAGATCACTCAAGCCTCGATGACGAGCAAAAAACGCCCCTTTCTTATGCCGTGGAGGCTGGTAAGCTGAGCACCGTCACGCTTCTCTTGCGACATCAGATGGTTGGAGAGTATGCTTCCTGGAACGTTCTGCATTATGCTGTTCATCGAGAATTTGCGGATGTTGTTACATTTCTCATTGAGAGTCGTGCACATGCAGTTGATGAGCGCGATGCTCAGGGCATTACTCCGCTGCAAAGGACCGTTGATGATGGCCAAGCGGCGATCGTAAGACTTCTTTTAAGCAAAAATGCGCAGATTAACGTTTTTGCTGAAGGCGATAGCAAACGACTTACTCCTGTTCACACAGCTGTGAAGCGTGGTGATACAGCAACACTCCAGGTGCTTATTGACTGGAATGCATCACTGACTGATCGAACAAATACGGGTGATTCGCCGCTCTATTTTGCTGCAAGCTATGGACAGCATGAGTGCGCGCGACTGCTACTAAAATCAGCTTTTGAGGCTGAGCAGAAAGCACGCAGCCAGTCGCCTAAAAAAGATCGTCTTAGTTTGGCAATACCAGGCGTAAAAAAAAGAGGAATGCACGATCCAAACTCGCGCGGACTAACACCACTGCATGAGGCAGTATTGCAAGGTGATGTTGAAATGATAAGCATACTCCTCCAGGGTGGTGCACATATCAATGCAAAGAGTTTAGCAGGATTAACCGCCCTTCATTGTGCTGCTGAGAAAGGGCATGCGGATGCTCTGGGAGCACTTCTAGCCAGCGGCGCTGACATCAATGCGCAGACAACTGATGAGCGGAAATGTACCGCGCTTGACGTAACCGTTGATAATAACGATTATGAGGCTACCAAAACTCTTCTTCGAAACGGGGCAAAAATAGATCTGGCCGGTATACTAAAACGAACTGCTTTGCACCGGGCAGCAATGAAGGGCCGTGCTCACTTAATAGCGCTCTTTTTGGAAGGCAGCGGTGCGTATAATGCCTCCAATGGCAACAATGGTAATGGGTATGTGAACAATAACAACAATAATGCTTCTCCGCACAATCTTTTACCGGTTCTTAATCTTCAAGATAGCATTGGCTATACCGCACTGCATTGGGCAGCGCAAGAAGGCGCTCAGGAAATCGTGGGAGCGCTCCTGCGTGCTGGTGCCGATCCAAGTATCCTTGATAGCAGGGGTCTTACACCCGCCTGCCGAGCATTGGAACAGGGTCACGTTACCATTGCAGAGCTTCTCATTAAACACGAGATGGGGAGCGCATCAGAAATAGTGCAAGGTGAAGTAGATACGCATGGATGGACACCGCTTCATTTTGCTGCCTATAGAGGCTATGAAAGAGTAGTACTGTTACTCATTTTGCATGGGGTATCTAAACTGATCTTAGCGCAGGGGACGCTTCCTTTTGAGGTAGCGCAGAAGTATGGGCACCAAAAAATTGCCGACATGCTTAAACCGATGGAGGTAGAAATGACTGCTTTACGCGCGCAAGAGCAGCAACAGATAAAAGGCACTATTCAACAGAAAAAAAATACCGATGGCCGTGCAACGGAAGAAGAGAGCGCTGCGTCTCGATTAGAAGAGATTCCGGTGGCAGTTGACAGTAACGGCACGAATGCTTTACATAGCGCAGCGCGCAAGGGTTTAACACGGGAATGTGAAAATCTTTTAGATTGTGGTATTGGCATTGAATCGACAAATAATGAAGGCTGGACGCCGCTTCATTTTGCTGTGAGCGGGGGATATGTCGAAACGGTTGAGCTCTTGTTAAAAAGAGGAGCCTCCCGAACTGCTCGAACGCTCAGTGGGGAGACTGCTCTTCATAGTGCATGCGCAGCGGGAATGTGTGAGATTGCTCAGAGGGTTCTTGACTATTGGCCCCAGGAAGCTCAGCTGAGGAAGGAAGACTATCCGCAACGTTGTAAGCGGGCCGGAATAGATCACAAAACAGCTAACCGGGGGGCGGTGACGCCGCTTCACTGCGCAGTACTATCGGGTAATGAAGATCTCGTTAAACTACTTATCGATAGTAAAGCGAATGTGGTAGTTGCTGATGGCGAGGGCATCACTCCGCTGCATCTTGCTGTTCAGCTAGAAAAAGAAAAATGTGTTCAGCTGCTACTTTTGACAGAAGGCAGCTTGGTTGGCGCTGTAGATTCACGTGGAAGATCCCCACTTACTATAGCTCTTGAATTGAAGACGTTTGCTATTGTCCAGCTCCTTGTTGCGCATGAAATGAGCCCTCATGAATGGGCTGCGGGCTGGGAGCTCATTCACTGGGCGGCCCACACAGGCAATCAAAAATTAGCGTTATATCTGCTCGACAAAGGGGTTGATGTTCAGGCAAAAACTGATGATGCTACTCAGCAGACGGCCCATCAGATTGCAAAGAAGAGGGGGCATACTGAGGTGGCGGCATTGCTTGTAAAGCAGAGCAATTGAGCAGCTTTTGAGTGTAGCAATAGAGTGCAAGAGAATACGACTAGGAGCCTAAAGGTGATCCCATGATTACACGTTTTATAGTGTATGTATTAGTAAGCGGAGTAATAGTTCCTGTTGAAGCAAGTCGACCGTGTAATTGCGAGACAGCTCATAATGCGCCTTATGAGGTGGCAAGCGCCATCGTTACTACTACGGAAAATAACGGTGACCTGTATGAGCCAGTAGATGAACCTCATGAGAGTACCCAGAAGGGTCTCTATGGAATGACCGCATTGCATCGAGCCGCGAAGAGTGGAGATGGAGCTCTCGTAAAACGGCTTCTTCAATCTGGCGAGCACGATCGTGGTCATGCAGATAAAGATGGCAAAACGGCCCTTCATCATGCTTCTCGTGAAGGCCATCTTGGGGTTGTAAAGCTACTGACGGAGCCTTACCTGGATGGTGAGCAGAGAAAGTTTGGACTGGTTGAAACCATGCAAAAAGATAATCTTGGTCGACTTCCTCTTCATTACGCATGTGAGGGTGGGCATGCAGCGATCGTTGAGTATCTGCTTTCCCATAACACCGATACTTCTCAGACCCGCGCTGCATTGAGTCAAGAAGACCTTGAGGATTTGGCTCCGTTGGTTGTTCGTCATGAAAAAGATCGTGATAAAGTAAGATCGTGGATTTATCATTCGCTTAATCTCGCGAAAGTTTCAGAGAATGGTAAGCATCCTGAGGATAGCGAGCAGCTTAATAAGGCGCACGTGCGAGCGCAAGTAGCTTTCGATAACGCAACATGTCAGTTCGACTTAACCAGCTATGAACTTGTAAAATTCGCAATATTGCAAGGCTATATCGATCCTGGCATTTTTCTCGCACTTGCCGGATTTAGTAATACCACGGTTACAGATGCACAGCAAAGTACCCCACTTCACCTTGCTGCTGAAGGAAATCATGTGGCTGTGATGCAACTTCTGCGGGGATCGAATGCCGATGCGAGAGATAATAAAGGGCAAACACCGCTTCACAAGGCCTATGAAAAAGGGCATTTTAAAGCGGCCCGCTACCTGATCGAAGAAAAGTGGGCTGATGCGAGTTGCCGTGATTATCAGGATCGGACCCCGCTTCACCTGGCCGCGGTTGGGGGGACGACCGGCCATGACATGGTTTTGCTTCATCTTCTAGAAGCTATGAGAGTTACCGATCTGATGGCTCAGCAGGATGAGCAACAAGCTGCCCATCATGATCGAGCACGATCCATACGGGAGGCTTTTCTTTCACATGCTGAAACTCAAGAACAAGCATCGCTCATCGTGAGTGAGCCTACCAATATACTCCGACAGTTGCGCTCGTATGATGCAGCGATGCACGAGGAAGAGGCAATGCATTTTATAGTGGTACACGAGCGCAATGAAAAAACGCCGCCCTCTGCAACAAACCTCAATGCAGAAGATGCCGATCGTAAGACTCCTTTGCATAGAGCGCTTGAGCACTCAAATGAGCATTTTGCTTGCTCGCTCATTAATTCCGGCAAAGTAACGATCGATGTTCTTGATGCTACAGGTCGGACGCCGCTTCACATCGCGTGTTCAAAGGGGCTCATGCGCGCAATAGAGCTTCTGATTCGGGGCAGGGCTTGCCCAAACCTGGTCGATAATAAACAAAAGATGACCGCTCTTCATTGGACAATAACCTCAGATACGCTGGCTGTTGCTCAAAAGAAAGCAATAATTACTTTTTTAAACTGCAATGGTGCAAGCATTATGGTAAAAGATGCAGTTGGTCGCACGGTTATTCATTACGCGGTTCTTCGTGGTTTAGACGAATGCCTTCCTGAATTGATACGAAAGAAGGTGCAGTTTATGGCGGTGTGTGATGAAAAGGATACCGATGAGTATACCGCTCTGCACTATGCAGTTGAAAGAGCTTGTAAAGAGCGGGATGCACGTGCTCGCAGCATGGTACAGATGCTTTTTCAAAAAGGAGCTTCTGCGGCAACCCCTGGTAAAAAGGAGGAAACGGCTCTTCATCGCGCCGTTCTCTATGAAGATAGGGATATAGTTGAACTGCTGCTTAGTAGGCGAGCAAAAGAAGCGCTTGGCAGGCGAGATATTAGTGGATTAACTCCACTCCATTTTGCGGTTATGAAACGTAATCTCGGGCTTGCACAACTCCTGTGTGACCGGGGAGCCGATCGAGAGCTGATCGATCAGAGTGGTCGTAAACCGGTAGACCTTATCGGGTCCTGGGCAGATGATGAGCAAAACCGTGCTCTATACGCTTATTTGCACGGCATTCCCCTCGGGGAGCTTGATAAACATGAAGATATGATAGAAATACTGCTGGAGTAAAGCTATGGTGTTCAGTACCTTTCGAATTCGAGCACTGTTACTTGCGGCGAGTGCTCCGTGGGGAGCGCTTACATGCTCAGACGCTGCAAGTCTCGTTATGACCCCTATTGATTCGATTGCTAAGCCGCAGGAGCAAGCTATCTCTGAATCGGCGCAGACATGTGCGGTTCATATGTCGACCTATCTAAAAAAAGGGGATCTCCTTGGGCTGCGGTATACATTATTAAAATCGCTTGACACCACTCTCTTGCAAGAGCTCATCAAAAATGCAACAGTACTTTCAATAAGCGCCGGTATTCATCTAGCAGTGTCAGAACTGTGCGAACGGCTTGATGCGCAAGAATTACCTGAAGCACTCGCGAATGTGGCGTTGGGAGAACCCGTTGATCTCAAAGCATTTCTCTCGCTTGATGACCGGCGTGCGCTGAGTGCTCTCCTGGTAACTGAAATTCAAAATAAGCGTACCGTTTTATGCAGCAGTATAAGCCCGCTCGCTCGATATATCGCAGTTTCGTATGTGAGCGATTCGGGTGGCGACTGTGATTTTTACGGACTTCCTTTCGGGTACAAGGAGACCTCTCACCATTTTGAGGAGCCCATTATTGAGGTTCAGCTGCTCGAATCTGGTTATATTCTCTACCGATCAGCGCATCATATATGGTATAGCAATTCGCCCGCGCAGGATCCTTTTGAGCTGCGCGCATCGACGCCCGGCTCTCCTACCCTCGGAATGATATGGGATACTGACCATTCACATATCGTAGGCGTCTTTCAAAAAGCATACGTTGTATGTGATCCTTCGAGAAAATTGTTACGAGAGTTTGCTCTTACGCTCTCAGATTCGCATCCCCTTGCATGCCAGTGGTCAGCACATAGCCTGTTTATCCTTGGAAACTCTTGTCTACAACGTATTTTGTTGCCAGGTACGATTGATAGCTCTGGCTTAGGCCCTATACATTATGAACTGGGTGCAGTTAAAAAAATCGGACCTGCAGCAGAACTGCCTGATAGTACACTTGCAGATATACCTCAACAAGCCGGTTTTCATCCGCTTTCAATTATCAAGAGGGTTCTACCGATGAATCCTTATAAGCCGATCGATAATTCTCCTGAGATTGCAGCCTATAAACCACTCTACTGGCGCGTGCTCCTATCGGGTGAATGTGCAATTTTTCACGCACTGGGCAACCTTTCATACTGGAATATGA
This sequence comes from uncultured bacterium, assembly GCA_963695365.1. Taxonomy (GTDB): domain Bacteria; phylum Babelota; class Babeliae; order Babelales; family Babelaceae; genus PRDV01. The sequence continues at coordinate 1,299,508 of OY968766.1, read as the reverse complement.
GCAATGGGGACGCTGCCCATGAACATGTTCATCAGTGCTTACGCACAACAGTAGTTCACGATCGATGGCCGTACGAAAAAAGTCAGTTTCGAGGGCTCTGTTTTGATGGCTCAGGAACGGCCTTTCTTGTCGCAGCAGGGCGTACTGCAGCGGTCTACGATGTGCTATCCCAGGATTTTAGGGCACCGATCGAATGCTCTCTTTCGGTTCAATCTGGCTGCTTTCATCCCGATCGAATACACGTTGCATTGGCCATTGGGGCGACAAAAATAGTGCTCGCAGATAGCAATACTGGACAACAGTTGGCCCATATTGATACTCCCGGCCCACTGACATCGCACTATTTTAGCCATGATGGGTCAAGTATCATCGCAACAGGCGAAACCTTTCTTCGCTTACTGCACGTGAGTAATGGCAATATAGGCGCCTACCTTGAAAGCGTAACGCCCCAGCAGGCCTATTTTTTGCGAAGGGTTCTGCGCCTACTGCATGATGTTGCAATGCAGCAATCAGCTGGAACTCATAAAGCCCAGGCTTTCGAAAGAACTCTCATGGATAAACAGGTTCAAGAAGTGTTTCAATCTCTCGACCCGATCGTACGCGATTATCTGCTCAAACCGCTTTCGCTCTCTGTGCAAAATGCCGACGGGCTTACTCCCCTTCACGCGGCTGCCCGCTTTGGAGACACTGATGAGCTGAGGAAGTATTTACATGACGTTCACCGGCTTTCGGCAGATGGTAAAACTGCGCTTATATACGCGGCTCGCGCCGGCTCAGTAGAAAAAATGGAGATGCTCATTGCTGCAGGAGCTGAGGCTTCTGTCATTGATAAAGTGGGTGAATCGGCGCTGCATGCAGCAGTTGCTTCGGGAAATAAGGCTGCTGTTCAATTTTTGAAAGAAAGCGGCGTAAATCTCAATGGTCCATGGCCTACTCCGGTGCTTATTAAAGCGGTAGTGTGTGGATCGCCTGAAATGTGCGAGTATCTCCTTGAAGCTGGCGCTCATATTAATACAACTGATGCAGAAGGTTGGACTGCTTTACACCATGGAGCAAAGCGTGCTCGCTTGGAAATTATAAGAATCCTTCTTGCGCATGATGGTCAGGCGACGGACCTTCCAGAAGAGCAAAAAAAAGCTGCTATCGACTTGCAAGATAGCGCAGGAATGACTCCGCTCCATCGAGCTGTGTTAGAAGGTAATGATGACATGTGTGCGCTGTTAAGCTCTCATGGCGCGGATTTTGAGAAAGCATCATATGCAGGAAAGACGCCTCTCGCGTCTGCTTTGGGCACAGGGAACGAGCGTATTATACATACCCTCGTTGCACTCTATATGAAAAAAGCTGGCTGCGCAGGAGAAGCAGATCTTATTCATTATGCTGCGTCTACCAAGAATAAAGAACTGCTTATCTATGTATTATACAAGGGTGAATACGTCTTGGCATTGGTGGACGTCGATAAAAATACTCCACTCCATCTTGCGTTAGCGCATGGCGCATATGATTGTGCAGCTCTTCTTCTTGATCATTTAGAAGCTCAGCATGCACGCATACGCCGCCGCCGCACTCCGGTTGTTACCATGCCAGCTGCCCTGCCCAATTGTGCTGGGGTAACACCGCTTCATTTTGCAGTGAGGGCGGGGTATAGTGACCTTGCGCAGCGCATCGTTGCACTTAAAGCGAGTCCTCATGCACGCACGATAAGGGATGAAACGCCACTTCATTATGCTGCATTTTATGGCGCAGAACCTTGCGTTCGCTATCTTCTGTCACTTGGGGTAGCTCGTGATGCAAAAACGGTCGAAGGAAAAAGGGCATTCGATCTGGCCGTAGAAAAAGAGAATCTTGCTATCATTGAAGTACTTTGCCAATACGAAGAAGCGCAACTAATTCCCGAGAGCTATTTTCCGCCAGATTGGTCATTATTGCACGGACTTGCATCACGCGGTTGTACCTCTTGCATCCATCAACTTCTTAAGCGCGGTGGAGCGGTTGAACCTATTAACCGCGCTGGAGAAACACCCATTTTTCTTGCAGTCGATAGGGGTCACCTAGATACAGTTATCGTGCTTCTCAATGAAGGGGCTCGCCTCGTAACTCAAGATGCTCAGGGTCGCACTATTCTTCATCGGGCGGCGATTGCTGGAACATTAGAAATTCTGACACAGCTTTGGACGCGAAAAGTAGATGTGCTTGCAGCAGATGATGCGGGAAAAACAGCGCTTACCTACGCGCTTGAGTACAGGCACAGAGACTGTGTGGAATTTCTGCTTTTCTGTGAGGCAACAATGGTCTCAACAGAGAATGTGATTGATTGGAGTCCTCTTCGATGCGCTCAGTATCTTGGTTATGAGAACATCGTTTCTTTTTTACAAGAAGCCCGTGAACATGAAAGTTCGTCTGGCGGAGAGTATACATCAAGTGGCGAAAATGATTATAGTGATGATAGTGAGGGCGATACTTCTCGCGAAGGAGAAGGCGAGCTCCCAGTAACCGAGTAACCAGATTAAAAGGAGTTTAGGTAATGCGTATGACATGGCTCATCTATTGTATTTTTTGCTTTACTACCAATCACCTGTTTTCTATGGAGAGTACTACGGTTGATAAGGAACTGCAGAAACGACTTGATCAGTCAGCGGATATTATCAGGGCTATGGTGGCTCGGCAGAGGGAACCATCCTCAATGGAGCATCCTGTTGGTACCGCACAAGTCGTCCAATCGGATGACGGTAATTTAGCGGACGTTGGCTATCGATTTGATCCCGAAACCGTTCTTTCTATTGCTGCCCAGGATGATAAGCGAGAAGGATTTGATGATATTCATCTTGTGGCAAAATATAATGATACTGTACGATTGAGAATGCTTCACCAGCATTCTACGTTTGATGTTAATAAGCAGTCGATCAGTGGGCTTACGGCGCTCCACCTGGCGGCGAAGTATGGACATACGCAGATCGTAGGGGAACTTCTTGGGTATCAAACAGCAGTCGACCCTCTCGATGGACAGGGCTGTACGCCGCTGCATTATGCAGCCCAGGGGGGATATGGTGACATAGCACTCAACCTGCTGGAAGCTGGTGCAAATGCTCGTGCAGAAAGCAAAACAAAAAAAACCGCGCTGCACCGGGCGGCTCATCAGGGGCACGTGCATCTTATTGGAATACTTCTTGATAAAGGTGCCGACAAAGATGCACAGACCACAGAAGGTTGGACGGCGCTTATGTTTGCTGCTTACCAAGGTAGCGAAGCTGCGGTGAGTATATTACTCAGTCGAGGAGCGCTTTCAAAGATAACCGCTCATGGTGGCTTGACCGCCTTACAGATAGCGCAGGTAAAGCGTCACTATCCGGTCATCGAACTCCTCAGCTCAAATAGAGGTAAATATGCAAATGCGCAAGCGGCTTCAGGTCACAACTCGATACCCGCATCTCCTCGATTAGAGACTTCACCGGGTCATACTCCAGAACTCTCTCTTGGTTTGCGGGTTTCATATGGAGCAGGCTCGAATCAATCATCGAGAGTACCTTCTGTCACACCATCCCCCCGGAATTCCTCTAATGCCGAAGATGGTGCGTTTCTTCGCGGAGAAGCTGCTGGCAAGCAGCCATTAGAAATGCGGATCTCACTTCGCTCATCGATGGGTGAACCAGGTTTAGCGCCCCTGAGATCGCCTCGTAGCGCGCAAAGTTCTCCGCGCACCCGCACCGTTTTGGGAACGCGATCCCCGCGCAGTGAGAAAAATTCACCTCGTTCCCACCGATCGCCACGTAGTGCGCAAGAATCCCCACGTAGCACCGAGGGTTCGCCCAGAAAAGTGACGCCGCAGCCGGGTGAAAGTGCTGAGGGCTTGCAGCTGCCAGAAGCCACTGATAACACCGTGATGCGCAAGGCAAAGCAGCAAGTTGAAGCGGGGTCTTCAGGCTCACCCTTACTCAGAAGGGCGGTAGATAAACGAGAAAACCGCAAATCGGAGTCACCTGAGACCACAGAAAAGAAGAGGAATCGGCCACGATCAGGCAGCTTTTCGCCGGTAAGCGCATTGAGCGCAAGCGGCGATGGCAATCCGCAGAGTCAAGATGAAGTGCAAAGACCCCGCTCAGCAACAGCATCAAAGAGTGGTGGTTTTATAGACCCTGCGTTCCAACAGCAGCTACGCCGCTCGTTGGATGCTTCCAAACCGATGACTGAATATGAGAAAGCGATTGCAGAAGGGCTTGATGCGGTTAAAAGCCATCTCCAGCAAAAAGGTGCCAAAAAAGTACGAGCACTCGATAGCGCGGGAAGATCATTATTGCATTATGCGCTTATAGCGAAAAAAATAGATATAGTTTCTCATCTTTTAGAGTGTGGTGCATCTCCAGATGCTTCAACGGCAGATGGCCTCACTCCATTGATGCTTGCAGCCCAGGGTCAATTTTATCCAGGGCTGACCGCTCTGCTTGAAAAGGGTGCTTCTACAAAAGATCTGTCGTGGCTCGATCATTTTCCAAGGCCAAGCGAAGTAGCTTTTATTCGCATGTTACTGACGAAAATGCAGTAAAAAATTTTACCCAGGGTACGGTCAATGGCACCATTTGTGTCTTTCACTTTTTTGGGTATAGTTATGAGTAGATTACGATTAAAAATAGCGATAAAGGGGTTATTATGATATCTACACGTTTTTATAAAGCGCTTTGTCTAGCATTGCTTATCAGTGGCTATCAATCGGCTGCGTTTTGTTTTTCCACAATAGAATATGTTTTAGGCGCTGCAACGGGGACGTTTTTCCTCGGAGCAGTGTACTATAAATTGCGCTATGCGGCCTATTATAAGCGATTTGAGGAGCTTGCTCTTGTAAGGGATGCCTATGACTTAGCACAGTCAGTCAGGGATTCAGAATTTAAAAGTTTTTTTGTTGCCTATGAGGCGCATGAATCTTCTGGTCAGCGTGCTGATGAAATGAGAACGCTCCTTGCAAGCCGGTGGGATTCTGCGCAGCATGAGCAGGGAAAGTTAAAGGGTCTCAACCTTGATTCAGCAAAGCTTGAACGGACCTTAGCGGATCTTGCGCAGGCAAAACGGGAGCTTGAAGCAAAAAAAGTTCTCTGGGCAGACGACGCATCAAAGGGGCTTCTCATTGTTCAGCTTGCCATTGCATTACGGGAGCTCAATTATGTGATTGAGGTTTTACGGTTCACTGCAACGCAAGTAGATGCTGTGCGCAAAGACATCGCAGATAGTATTAACTAAGGAGATTTAGCATGATATCGCGAATAATTTCAAAAAAAGCTTTTTTCCTATTCCTTCTTATCGGAGGCTACCAGAGTGCAACCCTCTGTGTTTCAACATTAGAATGGCTACTCGGTGCTGCTGCATCGGCCAGCGGCATTGGGTTGGTGTATTTCGCAAAGAAGTATCGATCTCATAAGGCTCGTTTTGAAGATCAGGAGATTATTTCTGATGCCTATGATATGGTTCAGGAGATTTATTCTTCGTATCCTGATTTGATACGTGCCTATAATAGCGCCCGTGACGGACGACAACGAAGTAATGCCATTGGCGCAGTGCTCTCGAATCAGATATCGGGTTCATTAAGAGGTGGGCACTGGTTATATAAAGCTTACCAAAGGTTTGTACATGTGAGCGACTCTCTTGAAAGAGATATCCTTGCCCTCAGGGAGCATAGAAAAAATCTCGCCGAAAAGAAAGCGCAGTGGTCTGGAGAGAGAGCAAAAGAGTTCCTCAGTGGTCAGCTTGACAGTGTTATAGCAGAAATTGATGGGCTGAGCGCCGCGTTAACCTTCAGTAAGCAGGAACTCCCGTACGTTTGCTGCTGTGATTATCAAAAGAGCGGTCTTTCCGAGGCGCTTTCAAGCGAGTCTGCCTTGGGTGATATCGTTCATAACGAACGAGAAATAAAGTATCAGCTCGAGAAAATAGTGACTGCCCAAGCTCGCGGTAATAGGTTTCCTTATAGCCAGTATTATGAAAATTGTGTAACTGTCTTGAGAGCGGTAAAATCGACCCTCACATTTTGCAAAACGCTCAATATTCAGCCCCATCACGATCATCATGTAGTAAAAGAGGTTACCGATCAGCTAGAAAGCTATACCGCAAAGTTGAAGAGACTGTCTGATTATGTGTTCCAGAGTCGCGAATTCAAACAAGAAGAGGCTATTAAGGAAGCTGAGCGAAGAGAACGCGAGGCGCGCCTTGAGGCACAAAGGAGAGCCCTGGAAGCACAACTACTGCAACAAAGGTTAGAAAGAGAAGCGCAAGAGCGCGCTCGTGAAAGCGAGCGTCGGGCTCGCGAGGCTGAGAATACTGCGCGTGAAAGTCAGAGAAGAGAACGATTGGCGCAGGAAGCACAAGAACACTCTCGTGAAAGTGAACGTCGGGCAAGTGCAAGTGAGCGCCGAGCTCATGAAGCGGAGCAGCGTGCGCATGATGCTCAAAGAAGAGAGCGCGAAGCGCAACTTTACCATGCTGCACAGCAGCCGCCGACAACCCCGAATAGGTATGAGAGTCAACCGTCAGCACCATCATATGCTGAAATCAAAGGGTATGACCAGCCTGTAACCTATGAAGATTCTACTGGGCATCCTGAACCAAGTGCTCCACCGGCAGAACCAGTGCCGAGTGCTCCACCGCTTGATGACGAGGATCAGTGAAGATAGAAAAAGAAAACCGGAGTTCATCAGAGCTCCGGTTTTTACGTGTTAAAAAAATATCTAACTCTTCAAGGGGGAGTGAGCGGAATATTAACTGTCCTTAAATTTCGCAAACGGAACGAGCAATTTTTTTATGAAGGGGGTTTTGGGGAAAGTAACAAGCTCATCATAGCTTCCCTGCTGCTCAATAGCGCCGTCAACCATCACGGCAACGCGTGCACTGAAAAATTGAGCATCTTCATACTGATGGGTAACGAAAATAATCGGTATATCCAAAGTATCAAAGAGGGCTTTTAATTCTGATGCAACATCAAATTTTGTTGCCTGATCGATATTTGAAAGTGGTTCATCGAGCAATATGAGGTCAGGTTTTACCGCTATTGCTCGGGCTAAGGCAACGCGTTGCTGTTGACCACCTGAAAGTTCGTCTATTTCGCGTTCTTCAAAGCCCGAAAGTTCTATAAGCTGGAGAAGGTCTTTCACCGCCGTTTGTTGCTCCGCCTGTGATTTCCCTTGGATGCGCAATCCGTAGGCAATATTTTCAGCAACAGTCAGGTGGGGAAAGAGTCCATAATTCTGAGGAAGATATCCGATTCTTCGCTCTTCAATAGGGAGCTGTGTAATATCGCGTCCTGCTAACCATATAGAACCCTGCTGTGGCTGCATAATGCCGGTGATGGTTTTTAAGAGCGTGGTTTTTCCACTGCCTGAAAGGCCCATGAGTACCAAAATTGTTCGAGGTGCAACATCGAGACATAAGCCCTTAAGCACGATGGTTTTTCCATACGCAGCCGTTATATTTTTTAAGGAAAGACCTTCCATTTTCCCGTTCCTCGTGTAATCGCTTTAAAGGTTAAGAGCGCTAATATCGATGCAGTAGTAACCAGAATGGTTGCTGCCAATGATGATGCAGTTTCGGATGAATTGGTAGCGATATAGAGCGGGATGTCCTCTGTTTTATAAGGGATTATGCCTGCAAAAATCAAACTGCCACCAAGTTCTCCCATAGCTCGTGCCCAGGCTAACGACGTGCCAGCAATAATATCCTTAAACGATAGTGGAACCAGAATCGTCCAAAAGAGCTGAACCTCATTGGCTCCAAGTGTCTTTGCCGTCAAATCAAGCCCTGTGGATTGTATCTCTCGGAATTTGCGAACAGTAAACGCAATAACGAATGGTGCACATACAAAGAATTTTGCCAATACCACAGCAAAATAGGTATAAGAGAGGTTGATATGAAAAGGCGATGACGGCCCCAACATGAGAAAGAGAATAATTCCCTCTGCTACGGGAGGAAATGTTTGCGGAACATCGATCGTCATTGTTTCAATCACCGCTTGTCCGGGAAAGTTTCGCGTGGCAAAAAGGTAGGCGAGTGGGACACCAAAAAGAATAGATAAAAAAGCGGTTGCAAAAGAAGACGATACGCTTATCCATAAGGCACTAAGCATCAATGGATTGCTAAATGACGATACAACCTCTTGAGCCATACCAGCAGCCATGATATATTGGTAAAAAAAAATGCTCAAAGACCACGAAAGCATGAGAATGCCCATGCCATACAAAAGAATGCTAAATATCCAATAGATCGTCGCCTTCATACTGCAACTTTCGCTTTTACTCATCTGCGCATATACACGTTTCTAGAATACTGTAAGCAAAGTCTCTCATGCAAGAAAACAAAAATTGAGTACGGGCCTTCGCGCCTTTTTCTGACAAACCAAATAGAGGAAGTATTTATTTTTGTGACCGAATCTGCGTCTAGCAACAATGTTAAAATGTCTACCCGTTCGCTGCCGCAGAAACATTAAAGGTGTTTCTTAATATAATCATAAACAATTATCAAAATCCTAAATATGCAGAAATATTCTTACGCAATTCATCTTCCTCAAGAAAATCGAAATCAAAGGAGACATACCTTTCATGCTCCAATAACTGATGTATCTGTTGAACCGTATTATCCAGTGTGCGCTGAAATAAAACAGGCCTAAACAGCAACGGTATATGCAACATATATTGTTTTAAACGATTTTGCTTAATTCCCTTTTCTACAAGCTCATACAAAATAATAAGAATATCAGTAACTACCGTTTCATTCTTTAAAAGAATAGGGTAATGAAGATCTCTTGGCAAACCACGTTTCTTAAAGCACCAAAGCGAGACTCGTATCTTCGAGCGTATCTGCGCAATATTTGCCCTATCATATTGGGGAATGATAAAGCTGCTCAAAATCAAAGATCGATAGAGGGTAGCATCACTTTTTATCACATCATAGCTCAAAACTTTCTCGACAGCTGAAATATTCACAATATGAGCGTAATGTTCGAGCAAAAGCCTTACAATGTCACCATTTGGCAGAGCGGCAGCAGATAAAAGAGGTGTTTCATCATTCCCATCGTTTCCATTAGCATCTACGCCCAGATTAAGCAGAAGCTCGACCATTTCTTTACGCCCATGCCAAATTGCTAAACGAAGAGGCGTATTGCTATGATTATCCATTGCATTAAGATTTGCAGCATGAGCGAATAGAGCGGTTACGCACGCGTCGTTACCCTTTTGGCAGGCCAGATGAAGAGGCGTCCGTCTAAGAAAACTAGCTACATTAACGTCAATATTATCCGCAAGAAGCTCTAGAGTTGGCACATTCCCATGGTCGGCAGCCAGATGCAGTGCTGTGTGGCCAAATTTATCTGCGCTGGTAACATCTGAACCACTGGCAATCAAGAACTCTACCAGTGCTTTATCCCCTTTGAAAGCTGCTAAATGGAGTGGAGTTCTTCTGTCACTGTTCAATTCGTTAATGCGACCATTATGTGCGACCAGTATTTTCGCAACATTAATATGACCATTCCAAGCGGCATCATGAAGCGGAGTTGCCTGAGCGTCATCCTTCGCGTGAACATCTGCACCAAAATCAACAAGCATCGCTACCGTACCGTCATGACCATTCCATGCTGCTAGATGAAGGAGAGAGCTCCCATGCTCGTCCTTAGCAGTAATTTGGGGCCACTGTTTAAGGAGCTCACTAAGTTGATTTGTTTCACCGCGTTCTGCACATTCTATCATCCGCCGCTCGATTTGAGCAATAGCAACTGCCCTCATTGCGTCAATCTCACAGAAAGCGGCAAGTGAGACAATGAGTGCCACTTATGCATGTGAAAAATTTGATGAGCTCTTTATACATAGTTCTAATCATTGTTCAAACTTGTATGATGCGAGAAAACGTGCTCATGTCTATTGATAACTGCTTTTTCATATTATCCAGGGTTTAGTGATCTCTGCGAGTAGCTGCAGGTGGGCTGCATTCCGTTCTCTCCAAAAGCATTCATAACGGTAACTATAGCTGATTTCACAGGCTTCTACAAATTTTTCTCATTCTTGCGCAGTCTATTCTTTAATTGCCGGAAGTTTTCACGACTGAATACCCGTTTAATTGGTTCACCGCTATCCCCGACGACAAAAAAATTAAGATCTGAAGGGCTTATCGATGTTTCGGAAAAGAAGGTTTCCCTTGGATGGGCGGGGAAGCAGCGCGAATTACCTTTCGTTCATAGGTAATGGATTTAAACTCTGTATCAAATTCATCAGTATACGAAAGGACAACTGCAGTGTTTTTTTCTTGCCATGCAGCCTATTTTGCGCTACAATCTAGCCATCGAAGAAGTATATACACAATAAAACTGGAGGATTTCTATGATGTTTCCACTCCGTCTTCTCTGCGCTATCCTACTATTGACCGGAATAACCAATGCATCAGTGCCCGCCGTTGAATCTGAGCCATATGGTATGTACGAAGACGACTTCGTGCCGGTGGCCCCTGAGGGTATACAAGAAGAAGTGCCAGCTGTCGTCATAGCTAAATCACCTCTTGAGCCTGTGTATTTAGAAAGGCCTCAGTGGGGTGATTATCCCCTCTATAAGCTCGATTCTGTTCTGTTTGCGCCCTATGAGAGCCCATTTCCCGTCTCAATAGAAGATCGCTTTGATGGATTTATCTGGCATCATCCAAACAATAAAACCCATCACAATCTCATGAGATCGCTTGTGAGTGGACTGTTTACGTTTGATGGATACGTTAAATTACCGCGAGGCATTTTTGTGAAGCTAGGAGCTTTAATCGGGGTTAATTCTCGTTATCTAAGACGCGTTGGCATTGATGTGCAGTTTGGGAAATATTGGGAAGGCATTGGCGCAGTGCGTTTTGGTCTCTTCGCTGATGATCCTGGCATCGGTGGTGATTTCTGGGTTATTTATAAGAATCGTTTTAAGTGGATGACGACATTAGAGATTTCTGCATTCAGAGATCATGAGATATGCGAGTCAGTATTTTCAAGATCCGAATACTTCAGAGAGCAGTACAAGCCCGCAATTAAATGGCTTAACCGATTCTTCGTTTTGGGAACATTCTATATCTCCTGTGGTGTTGAGCACATTCATGGCATACGTAACACGCGGAGCACAACCCAAGGGTTCATTGGATTTGGTAGCTCTATTTAGTAATAAGAAAGTAATGAAAAAGCCCCCTGGTGTAAGACCAAGGGGCTTTTTTTAGCCTGCAAACTTAGAATGAATTTTTTTCAGTTTGATCAAAATAAGCAAGGCTCTGTGCAAGCTCCTGCAATACGTGTTCATCTTCAATATCTTTGCTTTCAATAGGTTTTCCAGTTTTCATGTAAGCGCCAACAAGAGCGCCAGCCATCGCAGCGATGCTATCGCTATCGCCTGGGGTGTGAATGCTCATATAGAGTGCTGATTCATAATCTTCTGGAAATACCATCCATACATACAAAGCGGCAGCAATGGCATCATCAGCATTCCATGCTTGGAATTTGCCAAAAACCTCATCATGTAACGCTCGAAATTTTGGAGAGGATAATGCGCTCAGAATGTTATGCTCAAAAAATGCGTGCAGCAAGACCCGTGCCTTCTTTGCATACAGAAGAGCCTCTCTCATTTTACCAGCAGTAGATTCATCATATTCCCGAGCGGCAGTAATCATGCACCGAGCGATGTCTTCATGATTCTTCTGCCCGTTTAGAGCGTGTGCTACACCAACCGCCATTGCGGCACATGCAGCCAATGCCATAGGGCTACCATGTGTAATTTTTGAATGCTCAACGGCCCATGTTTTTGCTTTTTCGATATCGTTGGAGAATGCCAAACCAAAGGGGAATACGCGCATAACCGAGCCACAGCCTATGCCATCTGCCCGTTTTGCATCCCACCAGCGAGGTGCCATGTTTTTTCCGTTACGTATCTTTTCGCTTGCACTCTGAGCGCCCTTAAGACAGGAATTACCAGGAACGCGATAGCTGGCCGCCCAACCATACTGCTTGTTGCTATAATCATCAACAAACTCGAGGGCAATAGCATTCATTGTTCTTTCCAGATCCCAATTGTATCCTTTGGACTCAATAAGCGCTTTACACACAAGAACAGCCATACGCGTATCATCGGTATAAGGGGCGACGCGACCACCATAAAACTTATCCGGAAGCTTGTTCCAGTCATTTTGCCTAAAATCCTCTGGGCTCCTGACCCCGCTTGGATAGCGTTCAAATATCGCTTCGGTCGAGCGAATAAATTCTGTCACTCTTCCAAGGGCATCTCCACGTGTGCTTATAAGGAGCGCGTTCGCCATTCTTTCCGACCGAGTGTATGTGATGTTTTTGCTAGCAGAACTTTTTTGAAGGCCTTCTGTGGGCTTTGTACCCAAAAGCGCCTCCAATTTCTGCTTAATAGAGTCTTCGCAGGCATCCCATCTTCCAATAAGCTTCATGAACCTCATAAGCGCACGCATCTGTTCTTTCTCAGAAGCCTCCTGCTCGTCGCTTAAGGCCATAACTTCAAGGTATTTATGAACATCGCATAGCAATTCGGTATCAAAGAAAGATCGTGCGCGGGTAACATTGGAGTGTTCTTTCAAGGAATCATAGGTTGGCGAAAGAAATTGAAAACGCTTAATGAAGGATTCTGTCAGTGTGCCCTCAGTATAAAGACGTTTAAGCGTCTTACAAAATAAAGACACATATCTCACTTGAAGCAGATGATGCGATTAATGTGCTATCAACCTCCATGGCTATAATTGGGCTTCCTAGAGCGAGAGCAAGAAAAAATGTATGCCGTACTATCATAGTTTCACCTTAGGTACATAGATTAATGAATGTGACATTCTTTTTTAACTGCTTCTCAGCATAGCAAGCTATTACCATTAGTACAAATGGTTTGATCGATGTAATCATTCTCAAGTGCCACGGGACTAAACATGGACATCCCCTAATGGTACAGATGAGTAAGGCCGAAAACAGCGCACTGCCGAACAATGACCTATGCGAAAAACATTACAAAAAGAAAAGATCAGTTGACATTATAATTCCAATGTTGCTATAATTAAAATAATAACTCTACATAAACAATAAACACATGGCCATGGGGCCGCATCGGAGGTTTCCTATGAATAGAATAGTACGCAGTTTCAGTCATATCCTGAAGTCTCTCTGTATCGTATCTGCCATCGTGGGCACTCTTGAGGCGATGGACGTCCATAGAGTCGCCATCCTTGGCTGGGGATCACTCATCTGGGATCCAGGAGTTTTAAAAAAAGAGGGCGATTTTGTGCAGGGTGGGCCAACACTCCCTATCGCATTTTCTCGCGTGAGTTCAGATGGGCGATTGACTCTGGTTATCGACCCAGTAAGTGATGCCGAGAATCGTAAACCTAAGAATCCCGCAGGCCGGGATGTTGAAACATGGTATGCAACATCATCCTTTCAATCGATCGCTGGTGCAATAGATAATTTACGGGAACGGGAAGGAACAACGAGAGGAAATATTGGATTTGTTAATCTTGCGGACAAAACGTTTCAAATAAATGAATTAGATCCACGTACCGGGGATGTTAAAAAAATAAACGGGGGAATTAATATTGTATCAGGGATCGCTACAGATGTTGACATTGTTGATGGTAGTGGCATCCGTCGCGAACTGGTTCCCTATCTAAAAGGTATCATCGCATGGGCTTCTCATTATGGCTTTGATGCGGTAATTTGGACCGACTTGCAACGAAATTTCCATGATAAAACTGGTAAACCATTCAATAGGGCAAATGCCGCGTCGTATCTTCGTTCTTTACCAGGTGAGGCGCGTCTTAAAGCACGTGAATATATTGAAAAAACACCAGAAAATGTTCTGAATGGCACGCGCGATGGCCTCTATTTTCTTGGAATTTTAAGATAAAGAGAGCGGATCGTAAAAAGGAGCATATGTATGAAGGAAGATCTCTATGTTCAAGAAGGCATCGTAATTCCTGCCCATGAGCTGGAGATAACAGCCAGCAGGGCGAGCGGCCCAGGAGGTCAGCATGTCAATAAAACAAGCACGCGCATTTCCATTCGTTGGAACGTGCCACATTCGGCTGCCCTGAGCGTTGAGCAAAAAGAGCGTATCTCACAGAAACTCGCATCCTCTATTACGTCCGAAGGCGATATCATCGTGCATTATGGCGCATTACGTAGCCAGCATCAAAATAAAGAAGAGGCGCTCAAACATCTTGCTCAACTAGTGCGCGATGCATTGCGTATTCCTAAGAAGCGCAAAAAAACGAGGATCCCTACAGGCGTCAAAGAAGCTCGTCTTAAAGAAAAGCACGTGCACGGCGCGCGCAAAAAAGCTCGCAGAGGGCTTTTTGACGAATAAATTCCTATTCATTCATCCTTGATAGCCTCTATCTTTAACGGTGGTAACATGATTTTTGTCGAAGGACTATTCACAGATGGGGTGCTTGGTCGCAGACCTTCAACAACGAGATTCTGAAAGATGGTATTATTGATAACGCGCATCTGCCATTGGGTAAACGTTGCTCCGACCGTTACAAACAAGCTGGTATCGTAGTCAAACCCCAGAAAGCCATTTCCGGAAATATTGGGAACCCCAAGCATACTATCAGGTGAAAGAAGCAAGGTTACTACCATGCCAGGGGCTAAAAATTCTGGCTTTAATTCTTTCCACCACAACACCGCGCATCCATCCGATTTGAGAAGCAAGTTCATCATAGGATCGCTTTTAGAATTACTATGTTGGTGTGCTCTAATAATCGCAGAAAGCCTTATCTTTTCTGTACTTGCCGCTGCACGTACCGCTTCTGTTACTGCTTTATTACAAGCAAAACCACGTCCTTCTTTATATTCACAGCATCCTTCCTCAAAGACCACAAAGTCATGCCACATGAATCCAAGCGGACTTGGGCTCAACGGACTATCCGGTTCAAAATCTGAACACATTTTTGCGATATTGTAGAGCCTCGACTGCTTTGTTATTCGATCTTCCACTTTAACCATATGATGCCAATCTTTGCAAGCGGTTGCGCGTTTAATCTTACGGATCTCTTCAAACTGTGCAGTAGGATGGGCAAGAAGTTTCTTGGGATTCCATCCCATTTCTATACCACCATGGCACATCTGTATAAAGTCATATTCCTTCTCGTCGGCTGTTTCTTCGATTGCTTTTTTTTCCGATTCTCCATCGCGAGCTTTAGCTTTTCTTTGAGCCAATCCATTGTCATGACTTTTATTATTCATGACGGAAGCTGGTGCGCCGACATAGAGTACCACCGGCAAAAATTCATATAATTTCGCAATTTTCTTAAGAACGCTACTCCGCTTTTTATCAGGTACATCGTTAAACTTATTAAGAAACTCCTTTTGAAATCCGTAGATTTGCGTCACCGCAGGATCTTCATGGTTGCCGCGTACGAGAAAGACCTGCCCTGGATTATGGATGGCAAGTTGGAGAAGAAGATAGATGACTTCAGTTCCCCAGAGACCGCGATCGGTATAATCACCAAGAAATATCAGATAAAAATTCGGATCTACAATCTTATAGGGGTTTTCTTCGCTCGTGTACCCGAAATCTTGGAGTTGGCGTATGAACGCTATGAGTGAATGTACGTCTCCATGCAGATCTCCCTTACAAAGAAAGACGTCTTTCTCCTTGAGTACTAATTTCTGAGCATAGGGAGTGAATATTTTATCGGTGATATCCAGCTGGGTCTCAAGATTGAGTGTTTTGCCTCGCCATAACGCTTGATTTTCGATACGTCCTTGCATCATGCCAAAAAAACTATCGAGGGCTTGATCAAGTGGATCAATTTCGATCATGCGACTTTCCGTGTAAAGAGTTGCATCTTTAAAACCATAATCAGCGACCGAAAGAGCGTCTCTCTTATGATAGTCTCGCATTGTTGGGATAGCCTGTGCAGTCTTTTCTAATAAAGAGAACGCGGTAAAACCGGTGCTGGCTAAACAGGGGGCTCCGGCAAGCATTGCAAGCGAGAGAACAAGTTTCAAGCTGTTACGAGAGAGAGTTTGATTTAGCTTCATGTAATATTTCCATTATATAATTTTGTTAAATTTGTGTCATTAAAATTATACCAGGTAAATGCGTTATTGTAAAATACTCGCCTATAGTGTGATGGCCGCGAGGTATGCAATCACATCCTTGCCTGCCTTCATACCATCTCCGGCAGCAATGAGGCATTCCGCGTATCCCCCGCCGGTAATATCGCCTGCGGCAAAGATGCCCGGACGATTTGTTGCCTGTGTATGGCCTTTTAAATTTATAGATCGATCTTTTGCAAGGTCGAGTTGCCCGGCAAAAAGCTTTGTATTCGGTTCCCGCCCAATACCGACGGCTACGTGATCAATCGATAGAACCGTGCCATCGGAAAGTCGTGCGCCGGTGAGTGTGCCTTTATTGCCCAAAAGCTCGGTGACTTCGTTTGCATACATGATACGTAGCTTACCCTGCTTAACCAGATCATTAAGTGCCTGCTTTCTTTCTGGTCCGCCACGCAGGTGCGTGCCCCGTACGATGAGTGTTACGGTTGCTCCGCTGTATGCTCGGTATAGTGCCTTGCGAATCGCATCGATGCCGCCGCCAACTACCAACGATCGACCCTTCTTTTGGCATGCTGGTGGCCGCTGTTCATAGGAGATCGCAGATGCAAATTCCTGAGCCCCGGAGATGGTTAATTTCCGTTCCCGCGTTCCCATAGCAATGGTCACCGTGTGAGCCCGCAGCTTTTCCCCATTATCTAAAAGAAGCTGATGCTCCTTTCCTGAGAAATCTACCGATTCAACAGATCGCGCGATGAAGCGAGCCTGTGGAAATGCTTGAACTTGCGCACGAAGATCGGAAATGATGAACTTGCCACTTGTCACTCCTTTGGTTAACCAGTTTGCAACGGGTGTCCATGCATTGAGAGGCCCTCCTGCCTGCTTTCCTTCAAGAATAATAACAGGAATGCCTTCTTCAAGAATTGTTTTTGCAGCAACGAGCCCAGCTGGTCCAGAGCCAATAATAACTGCAGGTACTACATTCTGAGCGCCTACGATCTTTTCAGAAGGAGAGCCTCCCGCAGGCATAACGAGCAAAGCAAGCACAACTGCATGATACACACCATATGAGGCGAATAACAGGAGAATAACTTTGAGAGTTGTTTTTAGAATCTTTACAAGGTTCATGGTACCTCTAACTATACAAAAAGTGTTTTTTAAGTAAATTAACCATATGGTCAATTATTAATATAGCATTGATTGACCGGACGGTCAACTATTGGAAAAAAACTTACGCTCTTGCCTTTACCAAGACTTTCTCGGTATGCTTACCTGAGTGAGCAGTTTAACGAGAGCGGAAGAATGGTAATGGCATGCTAAAAATTATTATTGTGGGTACGAGAGGGGAGATCGATGATTCGGCTCCCTATCACTCAAAAAAATCTGGAGTGCTTATTAATGATGAGTTGCTGCTCGATTGCGGTGATGAGCGCTTTCTTGCCTATAATCCCCGCGCAATTCTCATAACGCATTTGCATCCCGATCACGCTTTTTTCGTTCGTTCCGGGCAGTATAAAAAAATCGACTGCCCCATCTATGCCCCTGAAAAGTTCAAAGATGAGCCCATCACCCTTACGCATGAGCCCTTTACTATCGGCAACTATCATATAACCCCAATTCCCACTATCCATAGTCTAAAGGTGAAATCAAATGCCTATCTGATAGCATATAAAGATAAGCGTTTTCTCTATACCGGAGATATGATCTGGATTGAGAAAAAGTATCACTTTCTCTTTGAAAAGCTCGATTTTGTTATCACAGAGGCGAGCTGGATGCGCAAAGGCGGGCTCGTACGGCGAGATAAAATGAGCGGAGCAATCTTTGGCCATACGGGAGTACCTGATCTTATTTCGCTCTTTAAGCCATATACCTCGACGATGATCTTTATGCACTTTGGATCCTGGTTTTATAAAGACATCGCTGGGGCTCGCAAGAAATTTGCTCAGCTTGCAAAAAAGAATGAGCTCAAGATAATCGTGGGATACGATGGCCTTGAGCTCAAGCTCTAAGTTTTGTCCTTCGGGTTTCGGTTTTTTCAAACGTTTGCACTGAATTTTCATTTTTGGTTTTGCTTGGCGTTCCTCTGAGTGACTATGATAGGGCAGTTGTATGATACCGCGTGTCATCGCAGGCATGCTCTCTTTTTCTAGACGCTTGAGATCGCTTATGGTACACTAGCTAGCATGAGTAGCATCCCAAAATACATCGCAGGAGGTCTTCCATGAATCATCAGCATCTTCAAGAATCAACGATTAGTTCATTTTGGTCTGCAGTTTACGGCTACATGTTTTTTGGGTTAAGCCTCACTGCTGTAACAGCCTATGTTATTGGAAGCAATCCAGCGTTTGTATATACTCTTTTGACGACGCCTATCCTCTTTTATGGATTAGTTGGCTTGCAATTAGCACTGGTTCTTGGAATTTCAGCTGCAATACACCGCTTAAGCTTTTTTCAGGCTTTTTTGATGTATGTTGCGTATGCTCTGGCCGTGGGAACAACGCTCTCTACGATCTTTATGGTATATACGACCGTATCAATAGTTGAGACATTTTTAATAACGGCAGCAACATTTGCGCTCATGAGCTTGTACGGGTACACTACTCAGAGAGATTTATCTACAATAGGGAATCTGTGCCTCATGGCACTTCTGGGGCTTATTATCGCATCGCTGGTCAATCTTTTTCTCAAGAATACAATGCTCGATTTTGTACTCTCGGCGCTCGGGGTACTCGTATTTACTGGCCTTATCGCCTACGATACCCAGAAAATAAGAGCACTTGCAGAAACGCTGAGCGTGGAAGAAGAAATGCATGAATCGCGTTTAAAGATCGCGCTTCTTGGTGCCTTAACGCTCTATTTAGACTTCCTGAACCTCTTTCTGAGTCTTTTACGCTTCTTAGGTAAGAAAAGAGATTGAGCTGGTTCATTTATCTGATTTTTTCAAAAAGGCTTGGAAGGTCCAAGCCTTTTTGCTGTTATTAAGTCTTGGCAAAAGAAGACGCCTACGCAATGATTAGCCGCGGTTTTACCCTACGTATTCACGTGATAAGAGAAACAGTGAAATATTTACCATATAGAGTGCGATGCATATCGGGCAGATTGCTTTCACTTTAAAAAAGAGAATATAGGCAAGAAAGACCGTAAAAAATAGGAGGCCTGAGGTAGCAATCAGCAAAATAATTGGCGGAGCCGTAACTGCCAGTAGAGCGAGAAATGGATAGAACACAAGTCCGAGCAGCACATTAGAAAAG
Source organism: uncultured bacterium (assembly GCA_963695365.1). Lineage (GTDB taxonomy): Bacteria > Babelota > Babeliae > Babelales > Babelaceae > PRDV01. The sequence goes on along the minus strand of OY968766.1, from coordinate 1,280,215 downwards.
CCAAATAGCTTACCATAAGGGCTCACTATGGGGGCGGTACACGAAATGCGATCAGAGATATTGCAGGCAGGGCGATAATTTGGATTCTTTTGAAGCGTGCGCTCAATTGAAAATGCATAAAGCGAAAGACCAAATCCGAGTGCTGCAAAGAAAATGAATGCGCTTGTTATCATAGCTTACTCTTTCCAAATCTTAACTTCATCAACGCGCATCACCGTTGCCGGGAGGAGCATGCCGCGATCAGACTGCTTTTTGGCACTTATTGTTATATATCCCGAGGCTCTATAAAGATTTGGAAACCATGCAGGCTTTTTGAGCTGATATGATGAGGTCTGCAATGAATCGGGATCGATTACTTCAAGAAGAAAATCACCACTTTCAACAATTCTTACGTTCCAATAGCGGTATGCACTTGCATCCTGAAAGAAGTTTTTTATGACTCTGCAGGCGGCTGCATTTTCAGGGCTATTTTCCTTGTTACAAGAATCTTCCGCGTAATTTTTTGGCCATTGCCACCACTTTTCTTTCTTCTTTTTGGTTTTGCCGCCAGATTTGAGGTTCCTTTCGGTTGATGCGTAGAAAAATGCGCTCGAAGTATCATCAGGAAAAAACAGTCCAAATTCCGGCCCGCTGCTTTCGCATTCTCCTTGATTAAAGAAGATCGCACAGCGATTTTTTTTGTGACCAAATGGACTTCCTGCAGTTAATTTTCGTACATACCCTTTAAATGAAAAGCCGCTTACGCCTGTAAGAAGGTTACTGACATAGCGCTTGCTTGTTACTGTTGAATGCCCCTCTGGATGTATAGAACAAGGGGTTTGATGCCAGAGTGTCGGCGCCACAGGGATTGTGAGGGAATAGGGTCCGGGTTCTCTATCGGCGGCTACCTGCTCCTCAGGTAAGAAGTGGCGATGAGGTAAATCTATCGCAACCCAGCTTGCCTTCAGGTTAATGAAAAAAATGCACAGAAGAACGTTAAACGGGACAAATAGTTTATGCATAGAAAAGCCTCCCAAGCTACTGTAAGAAATATTATTCTAAGGGTATCAATGAGTGCAAAAGATATCAAGCCTTGGATGATTACGCAGCTTGTCTTGTGTCAGGTTGCTTTATTCGATTTGAGGTAAACAGCAGTGAACACCCTAGGCCATCGTACATGCTAGTTCACTGAGGAAACCGGGCAATTGACAAAGAGCATCATGGATGCCACACTTAAATGTGTCTTAAATGTATATTGAGAACGTTAAAAATGAACACTTTATGGAAGGATACTATGTCATTATTGTACAGATTACTAACTCTGAGCATGATTGCCAGTACAGCCCAATCGGGCATTTTTGCTATGGAAAGCGCTCAAATAAGCAAGGAAGAGGTTGCTTCTGCTCAGGCTGCTCAAAAGCTCATCCAAACAATCGAACAGCGATTTGACGAAGGGGCGCTCGATACGAGCCTCGCAGCGGAGGCGGCACGACTACTGACTCAGGCGCCGAGCCGCGCTACAGGATTGGCAGCCTATAACGTATTTGTAGAATCTCTGAATGCAGGTTTTGGAAAGAAAATGCTTGATTACTTCAAGGCATTCTCACAAACCGATTCTTTTGAGTTAAGTGAACTCATGCAACTATCTTCTCTGCATGAATTTATAACATGTATGCAAAGTGAGGGCAGCGTTTTCAGATGGCCGGAAAATGTTCGCAAAGTTCCTTTTAAAGACGAGCAAGATTTGAAGGAGGCCTGTGAAAAGGTTCTCGAAGCAAAGACTTTCTTTGACGGCAAGTTACCTCGTATCGCTCAGGCACTTTTTCATGATCTCACTTTCGTGCATTCTGCGGCTTTACGTCGTATCGAAAAGGATATTTCTACAAATCAGCAAGCAAAAGATGACTTCCTTGCTGACGTAAGGCTGGTTTTTCTTAAAGCTTGGCAACATGAACGAATAAGACGGTACGATGAGGCGGTTGCTTCGATCTACAGAAAAGCGTGTGACCGTGTTATCGGCGCAGTTCTTGACGCACGTCGCTCGCTCGAACAGGGGCATGATCCTCACCACTATTTTGAATACAAGCTAGATGAAGTCTTACGCAACAATACGCATATTTACGCCGATACGCTTGATGTGAAAGATAGCACGGATATACCGCAGGCAGTTCCTCTGACCGAAATGCGAGATCTTCTTGAAAAAATTGCAGGCGATACTGAAAAATTGGGCGTTAGTTTTGATGCCTATTGGTCAGAAAAATTAGATGAAGCTTTACCACAAAAAACCCTCTCCAGCCGCCAGAAAGAGCGTTCAACAACGGTAACGGTCTTTGATCTCATAAGGCGCGTTGTTTCCTCAGACTTTTTCCAGCTAGTCCAAAGGGTGAATGCGCTCGCTGTAGGTCTTTGCCCGGATCCTATCCAAAGAGTCAGCGCAGAAGAATGGGCTCAGATATCAAAAGATGGTGAGGCGATATTGCAATCATCCACAGCATCAGTAGCAGATAGAGAACAAGCGGCTTATAACTACTATAGATATAAGGAAGATAGACCGTATCTCTACACACCAATGTACGGTCATGGCCCAGAGGTTGAAGGATTTATCGAGTTTGCTGAGAGATCTCAAGAGTTAAGGATTCGGGCATTTTACCCTTATTCTCTTTGCAGCTTTGATGAAAAAAAGCGCATGGCTCTCGAGCTCTATCAGTTGGAAGGCTCGCGGGTTAGTAAGGTACTCGAGTAACGAGCTCTTTTCAGTTCACTAGAAATGTAGCCTTACGTAATGTATCATTGCAGGAGTGATAAAAAAATGAAATTCTATCACTCCTAGAATGATACTTAGGGTATGTCATAGACAAAAATAACATCTTTTAGTTCCTACTTGCGGTTTGAAAATTGGCTGCTAAGATAACATTGATGAGCCATTTGTTCATGAGTATGTTTCTACATGCTTTCCCTTTGGTACAGCGAAGCTATTTGTTAAAAAACTGGAAAGGAATCCTCCGTGTTGCGCTATTACAGACTCTTAACCCTCGGGATGATTGCCATCTTCGTACAACCCACTATGTTTTCTATGGAAGCTGCTCAATTAAGCCTGTCCACAAAAGCTGAGCAGGTGAGAATCGTGCAAGAGGCGCGAGAGCTTTTAAGAACGATAGAAGAGCGATTCGATGAGGGAACGTTAGATGAGTCTCTCGTAAACTTGGGGCCTCTAGGCCTCGCACGAGAAAACGGCGAGCCTATCCCAACAGAGACCATTCGAGAGATAGACTATAATACCGTTCTATTGAGTGCCTATAACGCCCTTGTATCGGGCATTAATGCGGGCTTTGGAAAGAAGATGCTTGAGTATTTTGGCGCTCTTCAGGCAAGTGAAGCGCTTGAGCTCAGCGAGCTTGTGCAGGTAACAAGTCTTCAGCGCCTTTTAGACCAATTACGTGCAGTTGCCAAAACGTTTAGATATCCTGAATCTGGCAAAACGGAAGAGTTACTCGATGCAGATCTTCTTGAAAGTACCTGTAATAAAGTACTTGAAGCAAAAAATTTCTTTGACAGCATGTTACCGCACATTGCCCAGCAACTTGTTCACGAAATGAACATCGAGTTTTCCGCTGCATCAGATTGCATTTTGAAAGAGGCCACCAGCATACAGCAATCGCTCTTAGCGCCTTATGATGAACTTTACGGTAGTTTAACCGACGTAAAGCTGGCTTTTCTGGAAATTGCATGGCGTGAACGAAAGCGGCGCCATGATGAGGCAGTCGCTTCTATCTATGTAATAGCTGGCAATTTTGTTTTGAACGCTCTCAATGAAGCACAACAAGCTCTTGAGCGAGGAGAAGATCCAGATGAATATTTTGCCTACAAAGCGAGACAGGTCCTCAATAATGACACTGTGATATATCGCGATCAGATCGATGTGAAAGAGAGCACAGAGATTTCAGGAGCCGCTCCTATAGTCATAATGCGAGATTTTCTTGAAAAACTTGGTGTCAAAGCGACCAAAGTTCGCGACAGTTTTGAGGCGTATCGTCGAGAGAAATTTATTGATGCCTTATATGCCTTAAAACAAGATGCGCTCAATGATACGCAGCGTACTCGCCTGGAAACAGTAACGGTGTTCGACTTCATAAAACACGTTGCGTCACATGCCCCTTCTCCTCAAGCTCAATCGACGAATCTGCGTCATTATGGATTATCGCCAGACCACTACTCTGCGGTGAGCGAGGATGAATGGAGTACACGAGCAGATAAAGCTCTGAAAGAAGTATTACTATCCAAAAAGGAGTCGCTTTCAGCAAAAGAGCAAGCAGCTTTCGATTTCTATTTCTGTGGCGATAAAAGTTATGAATTTGTCCCAGAGGAGGGTTTCGGTCCGAATATCGATGGATTTATCGAGTTTGCTGAGAAATCCCAAGAGTTGAGGCTTAAAGCCTTTCATCGTTACTCTCTTTGCAGTATTGACGAAAAAAAGCGCATGGCTCTCGAGCTCTATCAGTTGGAAAGGGCGCGGATTAATAAGGTCTTCGATCAACGACTTGGCATCAATTAACCAAGAAGCGAGTGAAAAATTCTGTATGGCAGATTTGCTCCTAAGAATTTAGCACGTTTTATGAAACCTACGCATCGAAGCTTCTAAACGCGGGTACTTAAAGCGTGAGAGTCAGCTATGATTTCTTGCTCCTGCGTTGAACTCAGACCAAGCTCTTTTAAGAGATCTGGTCTTTTCACAATCTCCCATGCAAAAAGAATACTACGCCCAAGAAGTAAGTGTTTTTGTTGTGTCGTTAAGCTTGTCAGACTCGTAATAGGGTGAAGACCATACTGATCAATCAGCTGGGCAATGCTTCCTTGCTCAGGATAGGCCCAGCCAAGCATAAGAAGGCCAGCACATTCGCCATATTGAATAGCCTCGGATGTTAGCTGGGTGTTGGTAAGTAACCAAAAACCATCGCACCGTACCGCTGACTGGCGGGTCTCTTCCCACTGCGCTCTAAGATCCAGGTAGCGCGCTTTAACATAGAGAGCAACTTTCACATCAGTTTTAAGACCGCGACTATTATGGAATTTACATTCTGCCATGTAGCGCTTGCCATCTTTTTCCATCACAATATCGATTTCATGATTAACACACTTTCCTGGCAGCGTTTGGTCTACCTGCGTTGTATATCCTTGAACCCAAAAGAGCTCAGCCATAAAACGCTCAAACAAAAATCCTTCTGGCCCGAGATCAAAAAGCGCATTTTTCAGGCTATAGCGCGCAGCAAGTGTGCGGTTAATCGATCGCAGCTTATTAAATGCATACTGATATATTTTATACGTAGTGTCTAATTCCGGGTGAGCTATAACATCTTGTGCTAGCGTCTCAGCTTGATCTTGCGAAGCACCTGCACGCAACAAAGAGCGCTTGAACTTCTCGCTGCTAAAAGGCTCCCGCTCCCCACTAGATTTTACAATTGTCTGTATCATAATAACTCCTTATACGTATACTACCGTAGAGCTTGCTCATTTCTCAAGGGTTTTGTAATCGAATGAGCGAATAGTGGTACCGTGCTTCTCGCGGTGCTTTCGTCAGCTCGTATCTTGAGTGACTGGTCCTTTTTTATCTGAGACCCGCAGCAAAAGCACTTGCAGAATCAGATTATATCGATCAAATGTCCAATAGAGCTATCTGTGCGATTGCACACCTTTTTCTTGCAGAAGTCTATTAAAATTTTTAGACGACAAAAAAATTCACATGAAAACTATAAGAGCGGTTTAAACAAAAAATATATAATTTTCTAGAAAAATGAATGTCTTTTTTGGTAGAATAAAAATGAAGACTCAGGACGACCTTGCAGAAGTGTGAGTGATACGTAGCACTTAGGCTATGGTACAGGTCGCCAGCAAAAAAGGCCCATCATGCGGTTATGCACCTGAGGTGATTGGCTAATACCATATACAACTAATTAGGAGAAAACGATGAAGAAACAATTATTAGTGCTCACGGCCCTCTTTTTCGCAAACACAGGGTATGCGTCGCTTCAAGTAACTAATATAACATTGAATCCGGCACCAATGGCCCCCACAACAAACACAACAACGGTAAGTGTGACGGTCGTTGGCGGTACAGCACCGTATACGTTTACGTCCAGCCCGGTGGTAACACCAACGGTCGTTGGTAATACCGCAAGCTTTACATTCCCAGTAGTAGTGAACGATACTGCGTCAATCACTATTACCGATAGCAGTACGCCAGCTCTTACGACCACATTTGCTGTGAGCGTGTCCCCTCAACTCTTTACGAGCGCAAGCTTCTCGTTTGTAGCGCCTTGCGTGAAAGCCACTAACGGGAGAATTAACATCTCCGTCGTTGGCGCAACACCGACAGACTACGTGTTAAACGGTGTGGAGACACCAAGTACCGCGACCTCATTTCTCTATACTGGATTGGCAACGGGAACATACTCGGTAGCCGTCCTTAGCGGAACAACGGCGGTCACGGTTCTTAGCGTGCCACTGAATCCTTTTAATACATCCTTTATTACCGATCTGCCGAGTTACATTAACTATGTATACTGCCAAGGATGTATTGCCAGAACAGTGACTCCTTCAGGTTCTGTAGCAACATCATGCAACAATACATGCGGATCCTGCCGTTAATTGTATCTTTTGAATTGGAGTAAATCGAATCAGCCACTTATATTTTTATAAGTGGCTGAAACTTTTAGAACGTCAAACGATTAGAACTTTCAAGTATGATCCGAGAAGGATTTCTTCATCTTGCTGCTCTAGTGTGCGCTTTTTCTTAATTATGTTCCCGTAGGCGGTACCAAATCTCAAGATTTTGCGAGCTTGTCTTTAAAGTCTGCTTGCAATCTTACATCCACTTGCAACCTTACACCACTTGCAATCTTACGTCCACTTGCTATTCTGATGCTCGGTATAAATTAAAGAGTCTCATGCAGAAAGGGCGCATTTCATGAAGAAAATAATAGTACTCACAACCGTTTGCAGTCTTCTAACAATTGTAGCTCATGCTATGGAGAATGCACCGCTGCGTATTGGCGTATCTGAGGATCAGATTCCCCTTAATCAAAAATTACCCCAGTACGCGCTATCAGGTGATATTGCTGGGGTACGTAGAATGCTCGCGCGAAAAGTAGCAATCGAAGCGTCCGGTATGACAGGCTATAACGCACTTCAAGGGGCTGCATATATAGGTAATCCGGAGATTGCTCGGCTCCTCTTATCTCGTGGAGCTGCAGTTGATGGCCGTAATCAAAGCGGGGCAACTGCGCTTCACGTTGCTGCACTCGTTGGCAAAACAGCAATGGTAGAACTGCTCCTGGCCCATGGGGCAGATGTCGATGGAACTAACCTCAATGGATCTACCCCGCTTATTTGCGCGGCAGCCAATGGTCATGAGCACACGGTACGCGCATTGCTTGAGCGAAACGCGAACTGGGCCATAGAAAACGCAAATGGATATACCGCTTTGCGAGCAGCTGTAGGAAAGGGATCTCTTGACTGCGTTCGTACACTTCTTGAGTATGGCGCGTTAGCAACACCAGAAGCGATTGCTGAGGCTCAAAAAGGGAAGCATTACAATATTGCGGCTCTCCTCATGCATAAAGCCCGGATGAGCCCTACCCCTCAGATCTTACAATTTTTTCCTGGCCTTCGTGCCGCTGCCAGGGCTGATTTGCGTGATGTAGTTCATTATTTATGCACGATGCAATGTTATCCTGTGGATGAAGCCGACGAGCACGGCTTTTCAGCCCTACAGTATGCAGCTAATGCAGGCTACTTTATAACGATGAATCGCCTTATTGATGCTGGGGCAGAAGTTGATCGGGTAACACCCGCAGGCTATGCAGCTCTTCATATTAGTATCGACGCAGGCAAGCAAGTTTCGGCTCGCACTCTCATTGCACGCGGAGCAGACGTAGATATTCAAGCACAAAGTGAAAAGCTTACGGCCCTTCATCTTGCTATCCTACAGAAACGGGATTCATTTGTCGAACTGCTCCTCGCGAGCGGCGCTCAAGTTGACGCGGAGGCGGAAGATGAGAACACCGCAGTACATCATGCAACATACGTTGGCGCAAAATCTATTCTTACCGTTCTTGCGAAAGCTGGTGCTAATCTTAATGCTCATAGGAATAGGCAATCCGCTCAAGTGACCGCGGTGCTTCCGCCTGCAAATGGCCAGGCACTCGGCATGCAGGAAGTATTAGATCATATCAACCAAACAAGGTTTGAGCCGGGTGTCAATGATACCGCGCTCCATATGGCAGTGCGCCAGAGAGATGGTGGCCTTATTGAACATTTGCTTAAGCTTGGAGCGAATCCGCTTGAATGCGAGCGTGATGGGAATACCCCTTTACATACGGCTGTCGGCCTTGGATTTCTTGCAGAAGCTAAGGTGCTCATTGAAAAAGGGAATATGGATCTCGAAATTACCAATGATGCGGGCTGCACACCTCTTGTCTGTGCAGTAGACAAGAGTGATAAGGCAATGGTTGCCTATCTCATTAGCAAAGGTGCAAAAGTGAATATGAAAACTACTGAGGGCTGGACTCCGCTTCATCTAGCTTGCCAAAAGAGTGATTTGGACGTGGTTAGATTGCTTCTTGATCATGGGGCTGAAAAGGAGGTTCCTGATGCTGCCGGAAATGTACCGCTCATGTATGCGGCAGCATGTGGCAACAAACCTATTGTGGACCTTTTGATTAAGCGTGGGGTCAATATGCTTGCGACCGATTTGGCAGGCTTTACTGCTGCTCATCATGCTGCAGCAATGGGGATTTGGGATGTGGTCGAGTGCTTTCTGTTAGCGGGATTCTCGTGGGATACGCGCGCAAAAGGGCGGACACTCCTTCACTGTGCAGCCGCCCGCGGTCAGAAAGAGTGCTGTCTTCAGTTGCAGCCATGGATAGTTCGACAGCAACTATCTCGTGAAAGCACCCTCGAAAATAGCCAAACGGTCCGCAGCTTTTTTAAAGCTCTTAAGAATAACTGTGTTTTTGAAATCAGAAAGGATAACGGTTTTCCGGCTGAAGTTCTTGAATGTATATTCTCCAGCACTTTAAGGATGCGGACAGATGTGCTCCATGCGGCAGCGTTTGGGTTGACGTATCCACGCTTTTATCAAAATTTGTTAAAACGGGCTACCTCGATATGTAGTCCTTCTCGTGCGCTCATGATGCTTTGTGAGTACGCCCAATCATGCTTATCAAAAGCGCATGCATTGCGAGATGCTAATGATAAAACTGCACAAGAACTAGCAGAGCAAAGATTTCCTGAGGTGGCCTGTGTAGTTTCTCAGGATTGTAACCTTAACGCGAACACCGTGCGCGCATGGCTTTTGTGGGAGCAAAAAAAGTATGGCTGTAATGAAAATTCGGCTGCTTTTTTTAAAGATGATGATCAGCCTAAAAAGGGTACTCAAAAATCAAAGGTGGTCAAACGATGCCTTGCATGTAATAAAGAAGGTGCGTCACAGCGGTGCGGTCAGTGCCAAAAAGCATTTTTTTGCAATCGGGATTGCTTAAAGCTGGCCTGGGGTACTCACAAGAAAGATTGCGTGAAAGCTCAACCGAAGTAACTGTTATGGCATCTTTCCCACCCAGAAATTAAAAGCATAGCCCGATAAGAGGCGGATCTCATTTTTTGGCTCTTTCTTGCAGATCAATGTATCAGTATGCTACTATTGAAATTGTAGATCGCCTTAGGTGGTCGCTCATAATATGCTAAGATACCTCAAGAAGGAGAAGCAATGCCTACGATTACCACAAAAGACGGAACGACCATTTTTTACAAAGATGGAGGGACTGGTCAGCCACTGATTTTTAGCCATGGGTGGCCATTAAGTGCTGATGACTGGGATTCGCAGCTGCTTTTCTTTGGCATGCGCGGCTATCGTGTGATAGTACATGATCGAAGAGGCCATGGACGTTCAGGACGAACATGGGATAAAAACGATATGGATACCTATGCTGACGATCTTGCAGAGCTCATTGAAAAGCTTGATTTAAAGGATGTCATACTTGCCGGTCATTCAACCGGTGGGGGAGAAGTAGCTCGCTATATTGGCAGACATGGCACCGATCACTTAGCTATCGCCGTGCTTATAAGCGCTGTTACACCTCTAATGCTCAAAACTGATAAAAATCCTGGGGGATCCCCGATGGCAGTATTCGATGCCCTGCGCGCTGGCGTAGCAGGAAATCGATCACAATTTTATCAAGATCTCACGCTCCCTTTTTATGGGTATAACCGCCCAGGTGCAAAAATTTCCCAAGGCATACGGGATCATTGGTGGTTGCAGGGGATGCTAGGAGCTATAAAAGCTCATTATGACTGTATCAAGGCATTTTCAGAAACCGATTTCACCGAAGATCTCAAGAAATTTGATATACCGACGCTTATACTGCATGGGGATGATGATCAAATCGTTCCGATTGGGGCTGCGGCCTTACAATCTGCAAAGATTGTAAAAGATGCAACGCTCAAAGTCTATCCCGGTTTCCCACATGGTATGTGTACAACGCATGCAGACCTGATCAATGCGGATCTCTTCGCATTCTTTAAAGCACACTCAAATAAAGGCGATTATCGCTTACTCGTATAGATACCCCTCTCACTATGAATTGACTTTCTTTTTGCAATCCTGTAGGTTGAGCGGACAGAATAATAGAGAGGCCGTTGCGACATGATGTTACAGAATAAAGCACTGCTAGTACTCTTTCCTCTTATAAGTCTTACTGATCTCACGTATTCGATGCAGGCCGTCACAAAAAAAAGCACTTCAGTGTGCGAAAATCAGCACATGGCTCCAAAAGCTCTCTTTGCGCTTGCAGAAGTGTGCCTTCTTGAAGAAGAAGGTTATAAACCTGACTATCGGCAAGCATGCCAATACCTCGAGAGGGCGGCGGCCCAAGAACACGATCTAGAAATTCGTGCTGAGGCAGCACTCAAACTGGCCATGCTCTATTACTTTCAGGAAGGGGGACTTTCTGATGACAAGAAGATGGATCATTTCCTAAGCGTTGCAGGCCTTACTGCTTGTCGGCTTGATGGGCATAAAGAGATTATTAGAATCTCTCAAATCTTGAGACAACCGCGACCCTATGATATTCATCAAGTAAATAGAAGAGGTGAATCCCCCCTTCATTACGCAGCTAAAAAGGGATTTCTGCGCATGCTCGCGTTGTTATTTGTGCTGGGCGCAGCTGCTATTCTTGAAAAAAAAGTACTCCATCGAACCGCTCTTTTTCTTGCCTCTTGCAATGGACATTGTGATGTTATTGCATATTTGATTTCAAAGGGAGCCAAAATGGATACGCGCGATGCGCAAGGAAGATCCCTCCTGCATGCGGCGGTTACTCATGACAAAAAAGAAGTGCTTGAGCTTCTTGTAAGAAGAGGGTTAAAGGTGTCCGAATACTGTGATGGCTGGGGGCTTACTGCTTTCTATTATGCTGTTCGCTCTCGTAGCTACGATCTCGCGCACATCTTGCTTTCTCATAATGAATGTGATGCTTACATTAACGAGATGGATCTTCAGGGCTGGACCGCACTGCACTGGGCTGCTTTTGAAGGGGACCTTGAAACGGTGAAATATTGTGTTCGCAATGGGGCATATGTTAATGCGCGCAGCTACTTTCTTGACACACCGCTCCATTGTGCAGCGCGTCAGGAGCATGGCACAATTGCTGCGTATCTCGTTGGCAAAGGGGCTGATCAACATGCCAAAAATAAAGCGGGCGAAATTCCTCAGATGTGCGGCAGCGTGATGCATTCGTTGCTGCAAAAAGAAGATCTTTCCCAATCAATTTAGGTTTTCTTAGCAGCTTTTTTACTTTTGCGTACAGGAGGTTCACTCTTTTTTTTACGCACAGGTAGTTTACTCTTTTTTTGGCACATAGGAGGTTCACACTTTTTTTTGCACACAGGCTCACACTTTTTTTGGCATGCGCACTCTACAATCACTTTTGGCTCGCAGGGATTGCACGGCGGTAGGCACGGACGGCAAATAATCGAACAAATTTTATCAAGAAGTCGTAAATTTTCTAGGACACATTCACATGGCAGCGGTACCAGGCAGAGTGACCGTGCAAACTTTTGTCCTTCAGTGATCACAAAGTAGATGAATTGAGCGAGGTTACAAGCAAAAAACTCAGACGGCTGATGAGCAAAAACAATCAGGTATTCAGTAAAGGCCAGAGGATAGGCATCAGGTACTTCTGGGCATCTCCGGTGGCTACATGCTTCATGAGCAGCTTTCTGTATTGATTCAAGAGAAGGTTCAATAAAAAGAGTACTCTCACAACTACTTTGAATTTGGGCAATCTTTACCTCATGATAACGTGCTTGAGGAAACGTCGTATATCCCAGAGAACCAGGAATTTCTTTAATACGCTCAGAAACATCAGTTGATGAGGTAATGCTCAGCTGACTTTCTCCTTCTTGCATGTGCGAAGGGAAGATCTGGAAGACCTTGCAGATAAGAGAAGCGAGTAGTTCCCTCAACCCAGTCGAGGCCGCAGGAGCAATAGGGCGGATATATGCTCTCCCGCGATAACGTATATTATTATACGGCTTATTCAACAGAGAAGCCCAGGAAACTTTTTCTTTCTTAATAAAGATATTGATAATATCTTGTGCAGTGAGGCTCAAAACAAAATCTCGTGGAAAGCAACACTCTGGATCATCCTTGGGAAGATTGTAAACGAGCGCAAGCGCAGAAAACACGACTGGTATATTCAAGAGCACGTCTGGCTGCATCTCCTGCTCGTGTAGAGGAGCAGGAATGTCTGAACCTGCAAAAGAAACTTTACTGGCATACAAGGCTTCTCTGCCATCACGTGAACCGTGACATTTGTCAGCTTTATACTTGAAGCACGGACAACAGTATATCTTGTTATAGCGTGTAATATTTTTTTCAATAAATGCCTTAAGGTGATATGAACCGGCACCTTTTATGATATTCAACTTAGTATCTTCTTTAGCTATAGCGCTTATGAAAACACTCAATACTGATAGTGTGTAGAGCCACCTCATTACTTCTCCCTTTAAGCAAGGCCATAAAAAATTTATCTCACTCTAGTGTAGCGGGGTGTGTATTCATTTTTCAAGGAAATTAAAGAAATATTTGTCAGAACCCTTCGCGAGTTTCTTATAAGAGCATCAGCAGGTTCTATTGGGTCTCACAGGTCTCCGGAGGCACTATGAACTGGCCTGCGTTACATGTACCACGCAATACAGGATCGATGCCTTATGGGAATTATTGTATTCAAAGACATGCCGAGCATTGGCTCGGCATGAATAGAGTTGCTATCGGAGTAACAAATGGGAGCTGGAAAATGACCTCAACTTGGGCAGGTTGGGCATGTGACTGGGCACACTTCTGGGCTTGCGCAAGGTATGCACTGAGGAACGCAGGGATTGCAAATCGCAGTTGAAATGCTATCCAAGTTGAGCAAGCTTGCAGTTAAACATGCTTGAGTCATGGTTACAAACCCTGGAACGTTAAGCTTTTGTCCTTGCGTGAGAAGGAACAAGATGAACTGGGAAATATTGCATGATAGCCAGCTCGTTGCTTGTGTACCAAAGACATCGAATAACTCAGCTTCAACCATCGGATATGCATTTGGTTGGCTTACCAGGTCTGTGCAGCTTGGGTTATTAATTTGCGCAGCCATTACGTTAATGTTTGTTGGTGACACGAAGTCTGAGGTAGGAGGGGTCGGCAGTGTAGCATTTGATACCGCCAATAATGCTGTTGGTAATGGTGCTGTCTGTGCAAGGTTGTCACCTGTTCCAACATACCCCATTGAATTTTGGGTTGCATTCACTGCAGAAAGCATCCCTGAACTACCCGTTACGGGACTTGCTAAAGGGAAAATTGTTGAAGTTGGAGGGTTTCCCGTAAATATCGTTTGAGTATTTGCTGGCACGCTTGTACAGTCTCCGGACGTATTCAAATATGTAGTGAATATTGCTGAAGTTCCGCTATTATCTAAACGTGCAAAGATATTGATTTGCGTCGCATTATATTCTGGGGGTGCCGTATAACCGGGCATTGTGAGCGCGGTGTTTGCGTTATATGGTTGTGCAAGATAGGTTTCCCAATAAATTGCAGGATCTTCCAGGTCATTTGCTGTATAGATTGCGCAAAGATCAGCACCTGTCAAGCGAATGTTTGCAGGAATTACGGTAAATGTGTTTCCCATCGAATCCAAAACCGTTGCTGGTGGGTTCATAATAATTGAAACAGAAGATAGAATGAAAGGAATTTGCAAGAAGCAGTCTGGCAAATTCGCTGTTTCTGTTGCTGGTGCCACAGCATCAGAAACAGATGCATCAAGCGTGCCGTTATAGACGGCTGCGCGGCCATTTCCTGATCCCGCGAATAAAGCAGTTTGCTTGTACGTGACTGTTGGGCATGGGAAGATTGAGTTATACAGTGCAATTGCCGCTTTCATGTATGGTGCAGCAAGTGTCGCTCCACCAAGATTGATGGTTGCTCCATAATTTGGAGCATATTTTGCCGAAACACCGGCAACGGTGAGTAATGCTATCGCTAAGATAGAAAGTTTCTTCATCATAATAATCCTTTTTGTGTTGTATGGTATGTTCATTAAAAAGTCCCTGTAGGTCCCCCGGCTACGGTATATTCTTGTTAAACTACTAACTCCTCATTACTCAGTATAAAGGATCACGTTATTCAAAATCAATAATCTTAATAAGAAATATTAACAGAAATTATTTAGAAAGCAATTATTTTCTGCAATAAATACCGAAGTCTTTTACGTCCACCTACAGCGAAAGAGCACCAAAAAAACATGCCGAGCACGAGGCTCGGCATGAATAGAGTTGCTATCAGAATAACAACTGGACCTGTAAGGCCTTAGCTAAGAGTTGCGGTTTGGCAAGTTGGGCAGGTGACTTGGGCACACTGCTGGGCTTGCGCAAGGTATGCACTGAGGAATGCATGGATTGCAAATTGCAGGTGAAATGCTATCCAAGTAGACCAAGCTTGCTTGTAAACATGTTGGGGTCATGTTGACAAACCCTGGAACGTTAAGCTTTTGTCCTTGGGTAAGAAGGAACAAGATGAACTGGGAAATATTGCAAGCTATCCAGCTGGTTGTTTGTGTACCAAAGACATCGAATAACTCAGCTTGAACCATTGGATATGCACCTGCTTGGCATACCAAGTTTGTGCAGCTTGGGTTATTAATTTGCGCAGCAACTACGTTAGCGTTTGTTGCCGACACGAAGTCTGAGGCAGGAGGGTTCGTTCCAGTACCTGCTTGAGCCAATAATGCTGTTGCTAATGGTGCTGTCTGGTTAAGGTTGTCACCTGTTCCAACATACCCCATTGAATTTGCGGTTGCAGCTACAGCAGCAAGCATATTTGGAGTTGTGCCTTCTCGCATTGCAAGAGGGAAATATGGTGATGGTGCTGGTGCTGGACTTGGGAATATGACGGTTGCTGTTTGCAGGGATCGGTCCGTTAGGGCCGACACATGATGCGCACATATTCAACCATGTGGTGAATATTGCTGAGGTTCCGCTTGAATCTGAACGTGCAAAGGTAGTGATCTGGGTCGTAGTCGGTACCGTACCCGTTGGAGTAGTAACCGTTAGTGCCCCTGAGTTATATGGTTTTGCAAGATACGTTTCCCACTGTGTTGCAGCTCCTGCTGTGCTTGCCGTATAGATTGCGCAAAGATCGTAAGCGGTCAAACGGATGTCGGCAGCATTCACTGTATAGGTCGTCAACACAGGCCCAGGTAGCGTAGACAATGTAATCGTCGCTGGTGGATTCATAATGATCGACACAGAAGACAGAATGAAAGGAATTTGCAAGAAGCAGTCTGGCAAATTCGCTGTTTCTGTTGCTGGTGCTGGAGCATCTGAAACAGACGCATTAAGCGTGCTGTTATAGACGTCTGCGCGCCCAGTTCCTGATCCTGCGAATCCAGGAGTTGTTTGGAGATACACAAACGTTGGGCATGGGAAAATTGAGTTATAGAGTGCAATTGCCGCATTCATGTATGGTGCAGCAAGTGTTGATCCACCAAGACTGATGGTAGCTCCGTAACTTGGAGCATATTTTGCCGAAACACCGGCAACTGTGAATAATGCTATCGCTAAGATAGAAAGTTTCTTCATCATAATAATCCTTTTTGTATTGTATGGTATGTTTATTAAAAAGTCCCTGTAGGCCCCCCGGCTACGGTGTTGCTTGTTAAACTAATAGTAACTCTTCATGACTCACTATAAACAAACCATCCTTACGAAAATCAACAATTTTGAGAAGAAATTATTCTATTGAAATAATTTTAGGCAATTCCAATTGCATTGGTCTCTCATGATTGGGTTGAGCCATGTCTTCAAATTCAATGCTCTTCCCAGAGGAGGTTATTGCTTCCCTGGGAAGCGCTTTTATCTTTCAACTCTAGATGAAATCCAACCTGCGTTTTAGTTGCCTGAGCCCAAACCAGGTGCATATGAGCGTGAATAGCAAAAGCATTCCTAAACAAAACCAAAAGTTTAGCGATCCCGGTTGCCCTAAAATTGCCGCCCGGCAGCCTTCCATGACGTAGATCATAGGGTTTAAGAGGCTCGCATAGGCAAGAGGCGGGCTAAAGGTGTAGAGTACCTCAAACGAGTATTGGAATCCTCCCAAAAACCACAGAGGGTAGACAAACCGCATCCATACGCTGCCGATTTTCTCAATGCCTGATACTCTGCTTGTTACCCACAGGGTAAATGCGGCATAAAAGATGTTTGATAGCATAAAAATGAGCAAAAACTTAAAGATGCTCAGTTGCGACAGATCTAAGTTGTTCCAGGCAAGGAGCTTACTGATGGGCAAAACAAGTATGCTCATCGTAGACGTATTGATAGTATAGTAGGCCATCTTCTCAATAAATACTAAGTAAGAAGGCATCGGCAGCGTCAAGTAGTAAGACGTGACATCATTTCCCTCAAAATCGCTAATGAGGTTTGTCACACTGGCATAGAGCTCGAATAGGCCAGCACTTCCTACAAGACTCGCAACTAAAAACCCAGTGTAATCAGGAGCTAACCCAAAAGCGGGCATCAGGTAGGTTGTAACAAGTACCATCGTTACGATCCAGATAAACAGGTCAATGAGCTTATCCCAAATCGTTTGCTTAAAAATCTCAAGATCTGTCCGTAACAGTTTCCACATAAGAGGCATATATGAACTGATCATAGGAGCTCCTTTTGTTCTCGCGTTAATTCTAAAAACACATCTTCTAAGCGACCTTTTTCAAAGGATCGCATGAGGTTAGAAGGGGTATCGATAAGCTTTACTTCACCTGCATGGAGTACAATAACTCGATCAGAGAGTCGTTCAGCTTCTTCGAGGTAATGGGTGGTCAATAATACGCTTACTCCTTCTGATTTAATCTGCTCAATATAGTACCACAGAAGATTACGAATATCAGGATCCAGTGCAACGGTTGGCTCATCTAAAATGACCAACTGAGGCGAATGGATGAGTGTGCGAGCAAGCATATAGCGCTGCTTCCAACCACCGGATAATTCAGTAGGCTTCGCATCAAGGTATTCGTTAATACCGAGACTTTGATGAAGTTCGTTAAGTCGTTTTGCAACCTGATGAGGCGTCATACCATAATACTCACCCGCAAACTCCAAGTTCTTTCTGACCGTTAACAAGGGATTTAAGTTGGGTTTTTGCGGACAGTATCCTATGACCTGACGAAATGACGCAAGGTCTTTATAAATAGAACTACCTTGATATACAATATCTCCCTGAGTTGGCGGATGCAGGGTTGCGATAAGGGTTGAGAGAGTAGTTTTACCCGCACCATTGACGCCGAGTAAACTAACGAGTTCACCCTTAAGGAGATCAAACGATACCCCTTTGAGCGCTTCCTTTGAACCATAAAACTTTTTAATGTTCGAAATTGTAATTAATGAGGTACTCATGGTACTTCCTTCTGTTCATATACGTATGCATCTATACAGGCACAAAAAATGGTACAGGTAAAGAACTGTACTAGAAAAGGGGGTGAAAGCGGTCGAAAAGCAAAGCGGAATTGAAGAATCTATCGAACAGAAGAGAATCGAGCAAAACTACGATGCCTTAGACTGCTTGGCGACCGGTAACAATGGTCTCTGTCTTTATCATAGTTTTAACTCCTCGATTGAAAGGACTTTTTAATGAAAATACCATACAACACAAAAAGGTGAAATATCAAACGTAGTGTTTAGTCTAAAGGATGCCATTCAAATGTCAAGAAAGACAATTTTCCTCCTTGATCGAATGCTTGTCGCAATCTTGCGTGATAGTGCTATTCTGATGCCAGTCGGACCTCGTGGAACTGGCAACACATCCTACTCTGGAAAACTTTGCTTGCTGCTTTCTGCCATAGCTGCACCTGCTTTACGAAGAATCTCTCCAAAATCAAATTTGTCGACCCGAATTTCAATGAAAGTCAGCGTGTCTGTATTTTCAGCAATCCGCAGAGCTTCTTCAAGCTCTCCTTCTGTTTGGACCAGTAATCCAGGCTTACCGCTGAAAGCTTGCGGCAACAAATAATAGTGCCACGCAGATACATCATTATAGCGACCGTCATGAATAGCGCGCTCAATGCCATACCCATGATTATTGAGTAGAAATATTATCGGCTTACAGCCATAATTAATCATCGTTGAAACTTCTTGAGCAGCCATTTGCAAGGAGCCATCCCCCACAAATAGGAGAGTTCGACGTTTTTGCAGCACGCTAGCTCCTAAAGATGCGCCCACACTATAACCAATTGAATTATAAAAGGCTTGCGCGATGTACGTTACGTTTCTTGGGAGCAACAGATAAGAAGTACTATACAAGCACTCTCCGACGTCGGCTACGACAATGTCATCTGGGCGCAAAAACGAAGCCATCCGTTTAAAAAAGCGATGCACGGTCATTTTGGCATTGGGCTCAGAAACGTAGGGGCTTTTTTCTCGCTGTGTCTCTACAGCTGGCATAAAACCTGCTGGCAATTTTTTGGACGGTACATTCTTTATTAATACATCGAGTAAGTCGGAAAGTAAAATGTCATGGTATTCATGATGTTTGACTTTAGCCTGTAAAAAATTAGCTTGAATTAAGCTATTTTCATCTAATTTAGCGGTAAAACCACCCGTGTCAGTATCGATAAAAAAAGCTCCGAGCATTAAAATACAATCTGATGTTTCAACGAGCGTTTTCACGTTTTCATGGCTCCAGCTACCTTGATATACGCCTGAGAAGTGTGAATGGTCTTCTGATAGAGCGGTTTTTGCCGTAGGAAAAACACAAAAAGGGTAGCCCGATTTTTCAATAAATGCTTTCACTTTCTCTTGCAGGCCATGGCGAATAATTTCCCACCCCAATAAAATCACTGGTCGTTGAGCTGCTGTCAGCAGAGAACAAATTTCATTCGCCGCTTCAATAAGTGTTTCTGGGGAGCTCGTTTTTTCCAAATACGGGAATTTTTCAGGAGCAGGGCAGGGCTGTAGAACCATATCCGCTGGTAATTCCAGATAGATCGGCTTTTTATAAAATAAACATTTGGCCAAAGCGCTATCAATTTGTTGAGGGGCTTTCGAAGGATCATCGAGATACTCGCACGCAACTGTTATCTTGCGAAACATTTCACCAGCAACGGAATAATCCGGACTTAGCGTATGATGCAGCCTTATCCCAGCTAAGGCATGACGACGCTCTGGTGCGCCAGAAATCAAAACAACCGGAACATTTTCCACAAAAGCGCCACCAATTGCATTAAGTGCACTCAAAGAGCCAACGTTAAATGTGGTTACAACGGTTCCCAATCCATGGATGCGGGCATAACCGTCAGCCGCGTACGCAGCATTCAACTCATTACAGCAATTGATTTGTTCTACCGGGCTGTGTGCAATTTGTTCCATAAACCCGAGCACAACATCACCGCCAACACCAAATAACTGCTGAGAGCCAAGGTCATGTAAACGTTTCAATACATATTGAGATACATTATAGGATTTATTATCCATGATTTCACACTCCACGCGTTCTGTGCATTATTCAAGAGAGTTTTGTGTAGTGTAGCATAAGGCATTCACTAAAATCAATGTATGAGAAAATCGGCTTCTTCAAGAAGCTCCTTAGAAAAAATTGGAGGCTTAACGGAGCGGTCGAGAGTGGCCAAGGTCGTGCACCGCTTTGCACTGCTTCAGAATTTCGTAAGGCCTTTTAAGAAGCCTAAAAGAATTGGGGAAAGCATAATCGCACTTGTTATTGTTACAAGATGATGAGAGATTATCGTCCTCTGCTCGTCGCTATTGAGGAGCATGGACCATAATTTTTGGCCGTCCCCCACTACTCGAGGTACCGATATGGGTGTAAATCCATATAAACCTTCCCCCACGATGCGGGAATAACGCAAGAATGTTAATATTTTACTTGCGATGAGAAGCGGGTTTTCACAAAACTCAGGAGTTTTACCTTCCTTCACAAATGTTGAGGTTGTTGTATGCGCTGCTTCATACAAATTCTTAAAATAAGCTCTTATGGATAGGGGTGGAGGAGCGGTATCCTTTTGCTTCCGAGTCGTGAATGTGTGCTCAAGGGTTTGTAGTATATAAATTTGAGCAAGCGTGGTACCTATGCCTGCTAAAGGGCCAGCTGCTGTTATTGCAGCATCTTTCGTCTTGTTTTGTGCATTACACGATGGCATGACGGTGTAACCAGTCCAAGGAGCCAGAGGGTTAAGCTCATTTTGTAGCTGGATATGAGCAGAATTACCGGTAGTCAATTTACAAGCGGACGCATGACCCAGCTCGTGACAGAAGGTGCTCATGAATTCACATAGATAATGACCAGTAAATGCAAGAGCAGTCCCACCCACAACAGCTGCGGTTTTTTTAAAAGCTGCTTTATTAAAAAAGGTACCAGCCTCGATAGATAGAGCTGTGCTGCTCAGTATAAGCAGAAGAACGTATTGTTTCATGGGAAAATTATTCATCCTTTAAAATTATTACCTTAGACTATTTTAAGAGTAAATGACAGACCTGCAACTGTCAAAAGCCTAGAATTTCTAAGGGCCGTTCTAGCACGATTTCTCCCATTTAGTGAGAGATTTTGACTAAACTTTCATTGCGTTTCTCACGAGCTTTCCCATGACAGAAAGAAGATCAATCTCAAGGAGACCCGATACGAATTCTCAACATTACTTTCGAGTTAAAGTTTCGTATAATAGTCCTTAAGTATCAATTAGGTATATTATAAGGAACTTTAAATGAAAAATGCATCGAATATTCCCGTCCCAGCATTAAAAGCCTTGCGAAAGCTAGGAAATGACATTGAAGACGCTAGAAGGCGCCGCCGTATTACTATTAACCTAGTAGCAGAGCGCGCAGCTCTATCACGGTCAACAGTTCTTAAGATTGAGAAGGGTGATCCAACAGTATCAATTGGTGTTACGCATCGATGTTATTTGCTCTGGGGATGATCGAACGTTTGAATGATTTAGCTGATAGTAGTCATGATTTTCTGGGCCGCAGGCTTGAGGATGAAAAATTGCCGCAAAGAGTCCGAACACCCGTAAGAAAAAATGGTGACCGCCATGAATAGCAAGGAAGTCACTGTCTCAATTTCACTAGAGGGTCAAGATATACGCGTAGGGTGTTCGTATTTTTGGCGCGATTGGAGATTCGGCTCCCGATCGATGGGGCCGTGTTCTTATGCGGCGTGCAGAAGTAGCAAGAGCAAAAGCCCAAAATGCTACGCCTTCTACGCTATTTGAGATAGACCTCTTGGGTGTAAACGATGAGGCACGCCAAGGAGTGTTACGCTTTTCAATGTTACCTGAGCAGCACATTTTTTTGGCCTCGCATCAAAAAAAGAACATATTTCCTAGATTCATAGGTGTTATAACAAACTTATCTGTATCTTGCGCGCACACTATAGGGCACAGTGTATTTTCTGGACAAGTGATTAAAATTTCTTTACTATTTAACCAGTTGGTCAGTTATTAAAATATCATAGGTTGACTGTTTGATCGCCGTCGGGGTGAAAACATGAAAAAAGAACGGAAAAGTGGGCATACTACGCGCCTTAAAATACTAGAAGCTGCGCGGAAGATTTTTCTAGCGCGTGGCTATTCTGGCGCATCAATGGATGATATAGCACGAACAGCTGAGGTCAATAAGAGTCTCATTTTTCATCATTTTGCGAGTAAACAGAACCTATGGAAAATGGTCAAAAGTTCCATTATAACCAGGGCGGGAGAACACAAAGTTGACCTATGCACTACAAAAGGGCTCCCATATTTTATAGAAAGCGCCCTACGAGCCCGCTTTGATCTCTATGAACAGTATCCCGATCTGGCTCGAATGATTGCCTGGCAAAAGCTAGAACAAGACCAGGCAACCCATTTGGAAGGCACGCCACATCTTCCATCGTTTACTGCATGGATAGGAGCAATCAAACAGCTGCAAAAGCAAGGAGACATGCGTTCTGATATAGATGCATCTCTTGTGGTCGATTTTATTTTTAGTCAAAGACCGGAAAAAAGCTATCTTGAGGCCGGTCCTGTACAAAAACAGAAGTATTTTGAAATAGTCGCAAAGGCCATTCGCGCTGCGCTTACGCCCATAGCCGATACCTCTGGTTAGACGTATAGCAGAAATTAAAATTTGAAGTTGTCGCCATAAAATGTCGCGCTCAATGTGCTCGCTATATTGTTGAGTTAAAGTGCCTTTTAGTGAAAGATTTTGACTAACCTTTCATTGCATGGATGAGAGTAAAGTGATATTCTTTCATTGTTTGAGTGAAAGTTTTATTTCTAGCAGGGATGCATACTCGAAGCGTTGCAAGATGTCTATGAAACAATCATATGCTTATCAGCCCGCAGTCTTTTTCCTAACTAGTTTGGTATTGGCAAGTGCCGCATGCCTTGCCGCCGCTTATGTCAGCTATCAGCCGTCACTGCAGCATTGGTTCTACCCTCTCATTTTAGCCAGCTTGAGCAGCCCAACTATTTCAGCTTTACTTCTCTTTGCATACGCAAACAATTCGTCGCTATGGGCTGACTTTTGTGACAGATTACGTCCTGACAAAATACGGGTACGGCAAATACCATTTTTACTATTTTTCATGCCGTGCATGGTTCTGCTGGCAATAACCATTTCATTATTTTTCGGGTTTTCTTCTGAACAATTTTCACTCCGCTCACCGGGACCTGGCTGGACTTTAGACTGGAAAAGCCCGCTAGCGATTCTTCTTGTGGGGATTTTATATCACAGTTTAGAAGAGATCGGCTGGAGAGGCTACGGTATCGAAAGTTTAAATATCAGATACAATCTCTGGAAAACTTCTTGGATTTTTGCACTATTATGGTCTCTCTGGCATCTGCCAGCATTTTTCGTTACAAACAGCTATTTCCAGCAAGAAGTCTGGATTCCGCTCTTCGCTGTTACTTATTTTATGACGCTCATCCCACTTACGTTTATCATTAATTGGACATACGTAAAAAATAATCGTAGCATTATCAGCGCTATACTCATGCATGGAAACATGAAGTTTTCCGTCGCTCTCTTTCAAATTCAGCCTTTCACTAAGATTATTTTTATGATTCTCTTGGCAATAACAGCAGCGCTCCTGGTTATGAGGGATAAGCAACTGTTTTTTGAAAAGCGCTCTGACCTATGAATGTACAAACCACGACGTGCCCTGGATGCAAAGCAGTATTTCCAAAGAGCAGTGCTTACGTTCCTGAAAAGCGTGAGGGGTTTCTTCGCTATGGTGTTACTTCATTTGAGTGCAATGAAGCCTATGAAAAATTGATTGCATATGAATATGAGCAGGGTTGTTTTAATAAGCATAGCCCTCAGGCCTATGCCGTACAGCATCCGCCACATATCGAGTTGCAAAAGAAACTTGGCATTGAGGAGCGATTTATTGCTGCTTCTTTGCAATCGGTGTGGGTACATCTTTTTGCTCTCCATCTCATGCTAGAAAAAGATATGCCCTTAATTGACGTATTTAAAGCAATGCAGCAGCTTCTGGAATCTGGCGCAAAACTAGAAGATCTTCCCCTTGTTCAGCCTGAGGATTTGGGAGCTATCACTATCGCCGATGTGATTAATGCGCAATCCCAAGAAGAGCATTGGATTCTGATTGATGCCTGGAATCGTTCAGCCTGGCAAGCATGGGCAAAATATCATGATATAGTAAGAAGTTTTGAGCCTAAAACGATTGGCTGAAAGATTTTTATGCTCTGTATACTCCTCAATCTTCTTTGAATCTCCCCATTCTGATTGAAAACAACGATCATTGGCTATCAACGAAAAATATTGAGTTTTCTTTTTGACTAATTTTAGCAATGATAGTAATTTTATTTATTATAGAGGGGTTGTATCTAAGATTTGGCAAATGAACATGAACTTTAGCGAAAAAGACATGATACCTTAGAGCATATGAGGTAAATAGAAGGAATTTGAAAGATCGAAAATGTCCATAAAAAAAGATACACGCGCTACTGTTCTAGCCGAAGAGCGCACCTTGCTTGCTTTGGAAAGAACATATTCCGCCTGGGTAAGAACGGCATTAGCAGCGATGGCAGGAGGGCTTGCCATTCTGAGATTACTACACTTTAAAACTGACCTACATAGAATAATTGCTCATACGATTGGTCAAACGCTGATCCTATGGGGATGCCTTCTTATCGTTCTAGCATCGATTGATTATAAAAAAGTTCGTAACAAGCTCCCAAAAGTTAAAAATTTTAAAACCTCTGCGTTCGGCTTTATTCTTATTGTGTTACCATTAATCGTTATCTCTTTCTTACTTATTTGGGTAACGCTGCCATAATCGTCAATGCAATCTTTTGTTCAGCCTTAAGTCGAACTGTAGCAAAAATTAGTCAGTAAGGTACTATGAGAAAGTCGAGTCGAGATTCCGCGGGTACACAAAGATGATTTATTATAGGAGAGTTTGATGAACAAAAGAACAGCATGCAGCCTAGTCATTCTATTGGCTCTTAATTGGGGTGTCAATTCTCTTCAGGCAATGGAGACGGTGTCTCGCGCGGCAGAGTCTAACCAAATTATCGAATGGTATACATTGGCACAGCAACTCTTCACCCTAGATGCTGATGATAAGGATATAGATAAAGCATTAGACTATTATAATCTCGTAACTTCAAACGCACATTCTCGGGAATATCAGGCACGCGCCCATGTGGCGCTTGGTGAAATTTTTTACATCCGGCATCATGATGAGAGAGCATTTCATCATTTTCAGACAGCAGTATCGCTCGACGCAGATCTCTTTGCTACAACATATTCCCAGCTGCGATTAGGACAGATGTTTCTCTGGGGCCAGTTTGTAAAAGAAGATTTTGAAAGAGCTTTTGTGCTTTTAAAGAAAGTTGACGAGCAAGATGAAATGCCTGGTATTAAGGCGGCAGCGCGATTCCTTATTGGTGAAATGTACCACGTAGGTATTGGTGTCAAAGAAAATTGTGGCAAGGCGGAACAGTGTTTTTTATATGCGGCAACACAGAACCATAATCTCGTGGTTCAGGCCGATGGATGCTGGCGTCTGGGTGAGCTATGGCTCAATGGATCTCAAGACGTTCCGCAAAATACTAAAGCCGCGTTTACCTACTTGAGTAAGGCCGCAGAACAGAGTTTGAATAGTAGGGCACAACGCATTTCATGTGTATACCTTGCGCAAGAATATGTCTTGGGAAGGCATGTAAGCAAGGACCTCAATAAAGCACAAGAACTGCTCGAGGGGGTTGTAAAACGGCGCGGCAATCAAGACTTCGATCAATGGGCCCTCGTAAGACTTTCGGAAATCCTACAGATGAAAAACAGAATTGACGAAGCGAGAGAGTATCTTCTCATCGCGAGTGAACAAAAAATTGATGCAAGAGCGGCACGAAAAGCGAAAAAAATGTTGGCTCATTTTTAGGGACCCGCATTGATCAAAGCTTGTCTACTTCGTAAATTTCCTCGCCGTAAGAGTTGCTGTCTGCGCAGGAATTGGGCCAAATGGAGCCGGTACTGGTTTGGAAATCGACAAGTCATCGAGGGGATGAAAGCTCGTTATGGTGACCGCGTTTGCCGTCATGCAATCCTCCGCGATCGTTAAGATAACTTCACGTTTACAGCGTATGAACGGGCACGCCGGCTCTGTACTATCTGGTTGATTGACAGGAGCAAGCGCTGTACAATAGATATCTCGAATCACTGCACTGGAGATTAAGCTATAGCTATGGTCGACTATTTTTTCCCAGCGGCCGAGCGAAATGGTGAGGAAAGGTGAACTTCCTGCTTCCTGAGTTGTCACTCTCGAGTTGTAGTCGATACATGTGCCATCTTCGTTAAACAGTAATACACCTTCGAAAGGACCTTCGGTATAGTTCCACGCACCGACAATCCGCTGTTGTTTTGTTTTTTGTGCGTATGAAGATTCGGTAACAGCTAAGCCGAGAAGTAAGCTGGCAGCGATCATAGGTACGAGCGATTTATTACAATGCATCATGTTTAATCCTTTTTTGAGTATGGTAAGAATAGATAGCTTTCGTTCGTAGAGGAACATTTTCAGGCTAGCAGAAATTGCAAGTACTTTGCAAGAGAAAGCATGAATTTATTACAGCTGGTTTTAAGTATTCGAAACAGCATCAGGCCACAAGTCAATTGGATATTTCCGAGAAAGAGTCAGTCGAAGCAATCACATCTCCAAGCTACTGACCTCTACAAAACTCTTTATGCTGTGGCCAATCCTTTACCTGACAGTCTCTGCAGCAATAGATAGCCTTTTTGCATCCGCCACAAAGATTCATAGGTGAATCGCTGCTGCTAAAGCACTGATAGCACTGGTTCTTAAAAGCACCTTTTGAGTTCTCTTGTTTCTTGTATGCGTCGATAAAGGTACTGGCAGCCGTCGCAATCTGCTCTTCAAAATCTCGCTCAATTGAGTAGGCAACCCCAAGGCCCCTTTTTGGCTCTAAGCATGTTTTATGCGCTACCCGTTTCCATGCAAACTCTGTTTCACGTGTAAAAAGTGCCGTGAGCTCACCTGCATGGACATCTCCAATAAAGAGCGCTACCCCCTTATGCCCTTCTTCAAAGCACTCAAGGATTGCATTAAGCAAGCATATCTCGTGGAAAAGATAATTAGTTTTTTTGTTTAGAGATTCGAGCTCATCATAGCATTTTAAAATCCCGAGAGTTGTTGTTTGCGTGAAGAATGGTGCCAGCATTGCTACCCAAAGATGGGCATCAGCAGGTACCTGTGCGAAATGCTTTCTTGTGAGCTCAATCGCCTCCCTATGGCTCGCTAAAGCTTTTGCTAGATAGGCTGCCACCTTTTGTTTTGTCTGCCATCTATCTGCAATCGATGCTAATTTTTTTTGCTGTATGTCGAGCGATCTAACATAGGCGTCTGTTTTTGGGATCGCATCAGCTGGCTTCATAAATCGTTTTAGTTCGGCCAGACAGGTAGCCGCTACACCCTTTTTTTCCTTAAACTTATGCGGCCGCGTGCTGAACACGTCAATCTGTTTTTCAGAAACATGCTTGAAAATAATATCACTGAGCTTACTTGAGAGGGCGTGGTAAAAATCTGATTCGATACTGCGTTCATCAACAAGTTTAAGAAACAGCGGATTCTCCGATTTCTGGAGCAGTGCCCTATATAAACCGCACAACTCCTGGCAAAGAGGAGCAACCACAGAATCTCTTCCTGATTTCAATACTTCATGGCTCATTTCGAGAATAACCGGTAGGCGGTGAGGGGGTGTGATCTCTCCCAATACACGTACAAGTGGCTGCATGAGCCGCTTGCTCAGACCAGGTTCAGTATATTGATCGAGATTATGAACATCACCAACTACAAATAGTTGCTCACCGTTATCCGTTTCAGTGTGACTGTATGAGATCATAGCATCGAGCAAACCGGCATGTGCCACTATGATGGCACCGATAAAGAGCTTTTTAATCATGTTATTTCCTTATTTTTGTTTCCAGCTTTATCCGCGCACAAAGGTCAATAGACATACAATGAAACTGTATCTCCATTCGGGAAATCTGTCAAATGGTAATTATTATATGGATCATAAGGCTTAGCAATTAGTGAGCACCGTCTTAATGGTCTTTCTCAGCTTTTGAGCTTTTTCTTCTAGATTTTGCAAGGGGTTATAACCGATTGATAGCTTTGCAAGGTGGGCTAACTCATCAAAGAAATCATCACGAATATCCTCAATGCGGTTGCTATCGATCAAAAGTTCCCGCAGAAACTTAAATTTTGCAATCTAAGGCATGCTGGAAAAAGGCCGCTCCATATAATCAGCGTTTCTTCCTGCATTTCTTCTGACATTTCTTCAGTTGACGTTCCTCCAAAATGGATATGGGAAATATCAAGTTCTTCAAGCACGCTCAATAAGCAGCCGCCTGGGAATAGCTTAGTTAATTCATTGTCTGCTAATGAAAGTTTTTTAAGCGCAGTAAGCGCTCGAAATCCCCCAGGAAGAGCTCTTAACTTGTTCCCCTGGAGGCTGAGCGCCCGCACGAAACGCAAAGGCATAGCAAAATCCTGACAGATCACGTCCCCAATTGCGGTAATGCGTGCAGCGTCATCATTACTGAGAATAAGGCGAATTTCTGCAGCAGGGTGCACAAGCTGCTGGGTTAGCACTGTTTCTTCACGACCTGCCCCAGCTTCAGTCTTTATCCTTTTTTCGTCCGGTAGCATTGCGGTGAGATTAAGGGCGAGCATAAAGGGCGCTATGAAATATAAGAGCGATGTAATGATATGCGTCATCGAACCTCACTTGTTTTCTGATGGTAAATGGTAATGCTGGTTTTAGTATAGCGTAATTTGATGCTGCGACAATATTTCTCTTGATGTTTCTTGCATTTCGCTTTCAGTTTTTGGTAAGATTTCAAAACATAAAGAGGTGAAGGGAATGCTACTTTGCCGATTTGCGAATGATAATCATAACAAACCCCTTTAAGGGAGAAACGAGAGAGAGTACGTATGAACTATACCATTTTACTGACAATTCTGAGCATGGGATGCCAATTGCTCTTTGCGAATCAACCGCTTCAGTTTGTTTCCATCGTTGCAGTTAACAATGGGTGTAGTAACCCAAATACCGGTAATATTACGGCGACCATTTCAGGAGGGGTTGCGCCATATACCTATTCAATATGCTCGTTGTTTGACGTTGATGACTGCAGGCCAGTTCCAAACGTTCCCGCTTCACCTCCGGTAAACGCAACTCACTGGACCTTTGAAAATATTAACTACACGTTGTCGGCTAATAGTTACATTGTAACAGTGCAGGATTCTGCGGGACACTCGATTTCCCCTTTTGACTTTACCTCAATCCCGCCATTCGTTCCCGTAACGTTTACCGCCACATCGGTAAACCCTCTATGTAGTGGTCAGAATGGCCAGATTATCATAATGGCTCAGGGGGGAAGTGGATTATACTCTTACAGCATCAATGGAGGGCCTTTTTCATCCCCCCAGCCAAGCCCGATAACTGCTTTGATTCCTGCAGGTACCTCTATAGTCGCAGTAGAAGATAGCACTGGGTGCGCAGCGGGCTCTACACAAACTATTACTATTGTAAGTCCAACCCCGGTAACGTTCACAACATCCTTTACGAGTCCCTTATGCCATAATGGCAACGGCTCTATTCGCATTGCGGCTCAGGGAGGTACCGGCTTATACACATACAGTCTCAATGGTGGTCCGGCATCACCCCTGTTACCTAATCCGCTTACGCTCTCAGTTCCAGCTGGAACCTACGCAATTGCCCTTCATGATAGTAACGCATGCACAGGAGGCCCAGCACAAACGGTAACACTTACCAATCCAAGTCAGGTGACCTTTACCGCTACATCAAAAAATGGGTGTAATGGTCTTCCTACGGGCTCTATTACCGTAAGTGCTGCTTCAGGGGGGAGCGGCACTGGTTACCAAGCAAGTATTAATGGTCAGCCAGCGGTAGCGGTTCCTGCAACGTTTAGCAATCTCGCCGCAGGGACGTACACGGTTGTTGTAGCTGATTCTCGTGGTTGTACATCTATGCCGCAGCAGATAGCAGTTCTTGTGTCAGCCCGCATTGATGCTTCATATGCAGTAAAACCGGTTACCAATAATGGGGGAGATGATGGCGAAATAAGTATCAATGTTGTGTATGGAGGAACTCCTCCTTACGTGTGGAATATAGGCACCGGAGTGAATCAACCGATAACGGAACCATTTACATCACTTACTGCCGGAGTGTATGACGTCATGATTACGGATAGTTTTGGCTGTATCTCTCCGTTTCAGCAAATTATCGTATCTGAACCGACGAGCCCAGAAATTGTCGCAATTATTACCACTAATGCAACGGTTTCTCCAACGCCAGTTGATGTAGTCACGTTGGATCCTTCGCTTGCAAATGGTTCGCTGCGAATCATCGCTGAATCGCGTACGAGCTTGCAATACTCTATTAACGGTATTGCAGGACCTTTTCAGGATTCACCTCTCTTTACCGGGCTTGAAGCAGGAACGTATCAGTTAGCGGTACTCCCTCGTGCTGATTGTACCGGGAGTGGGGCGGTCGGGTGCGGCGTTATAGGTACGGCTCCAGCATTAGCAGTTACCGCGACAGTGACGCCACAAGACTGTATTACAGGTGCGCTTGGCTCCATTACGGTAACGGTAACAGGTGGGACGCCTCCATATCTCTATGGGATTGATGATTGCCCATTACAAAGGTCGAACGTCTTCAACTGCCTTGTGAGTGGAACCTACGTTATTACGGTGCAGGATGCCGATAACCATACAGCACAGATTACTCTTACCGTGCCGAAAGACTTCCATCTTACAGGTAATCCGCTTTTGGATTTCGTTAGAAGCACGATCTGCAATCAATGTACGGAGAAAGGACCGTGCAGCCCTTGTAACAGACATTGAATTGTTGTAGAGCGTCATTTGTGCTTTGCAGCATCGAACTACCCTAGATCATATCAGGTCAGGGAGTGACTGTCGGATGGCAACTTGCCAATTTACCGGGCCCGCCAATAATAATGACAAGGCAAGAAACGGCAAGACTCAGTGCAAACTCAAAGCCGTTCGTATGCCAAAAGAAACTTGATCAGCCGAAGAATTGCGGTAGATGTAAGCAGGCAAAATATTGTGATCAAAATTGTCAGGGTAATCATTAGCCAATTCATAAGAATAGCTGCCAAGAGGCTGCGAAAAACATTTGAATCTACACTGAAAGGGGCCGACTCTTCGCCATTTTTTCCGAAGGTGGAGGCCTTTTTAAATCTGTTTAATGTAGTTATAAATGCTCGCTCGGGAGTTTTCAAGTTTTTTTGCAAGGTAGGGCGCGGCATTTTTATAGTTAAATACCCCCTTGTGATAGAGATGCTGAACAAGGAGCTTTTTCTCTTCCCGATTAAGATGGGTTAGTTTTAGGCTCTTTTCCTCCAGATATCTGTCAATAAGACTGTTTACCTGCATTTCCATCTGGCCTCCAAACAGTTCTATCGGATTCTCAGAAGAGTCTTTTATGCGTAAAAATGTTTCAATAACACGCTGAGCTTCAAGCATAAAGCTTACATCGGCATTAATGCATATAAGCCCTATGGGCTTCCCTTTTCCATTTTCTAAGGTAATTGATGTACATTTAAGCTGACGCCCATCCCAGTTTTCCTTGTAGTAGGGAGAAAAAAAATGGGGGAACTTTTCACGTTCTACGTTGAGCTCTTTTAGAGGGAGATGCCTCTCCAACAGCGCGACGCGAGAGATTATTATAGAGAGCCACAATTTTTCCCTTCTCAAGATCATGGACCGCTACTTCTACAAAAGGATGGAAGAGCTCGACGATTGCCTCGATAATCGGTTCAAATGGCTTCCAGACCGTGTCAAATGATGTTTGCATAGATAACTCCTAAAGATAAAAACTGATGAATGACGAGGGTATGTTAGAACTCTATCATAATTAGACATTTTGTCAATATTAAACTAATTGACAAAGATACATGAGAGAGTTATCCTGACACTGTTGAAATGGAAATACTTTTTTTTGCATAATAGATTTGCATGAAAGGATAGCATATGTCGCGACTTGCAAAAGTTTCACGCCTTGCAGGCGTGCCAGGTATTGGTGTCGATCGCATGGGTAACGCAGCTGACGCTGCCCACGACCCTGAAATCCTACGATTGGAAAACCTGGATACTGATATTCTACCGCCGGCGGTTGCCATAGAGGTGACACGCCAAGGAGTTGGTCTTGATGAAAATAACAGCTATCTACCATTCTTAGGCCAAGATGAGCTGAGAAAGGCTGCGACGCGCCGCGTTTCATCTGTTTGTGGCATTGATTATGATTGGCGAAGCCAGTGTATCATTACTGCTGGCGGCATGTCGGGTATTCTTAACTGCTTACTCGCCATGATTGAGCCGGGTGATGAGGTAATCGTCACCGATCCAGTCTATGCAGGCATTATCAATCGTATACGTATAGCCGGCGGCATTACCATATTTGTACCACTTGTTCCTGGCCCTGACGGTTGGCGCCTCGATACAGAAGCTCTTGAACGTGCTGTTTCGTCGCGCACGCGTATGATTGTCATGAGCCCCGGTATGCCCTCAGGCCATATTCTTACCGATGCCGAATGGCAAGTGGTGGCAGATGCCGCGATAAAAGCTGATGCCTGGTTACTTTATGATGCTGCTATGGAGCGCATTCTCTATGACGGCCGCTCGATAGTACATCCCGCATCCTATCCTGGTATGAAAGAGCGCACGATAACAGTAGGAGCCGCATCGAAGGAGCTGCGTATGATCGGCTGGCGTGTCGGCTGGGTAGTTGGTCCTGAGAGCATTATGAATGCGATTGGCTTGGTAAGCATTTCGAATGTCGTGTGCCAAACGGGGATTAGCATGGCAGGAGTGGCCGCAGGGCTTAATGCACAAGATGATGGTCTCAGCAGGGCTGTTCAGATCTGGCAGGAGAGGCGTGATACTCTTCTTTCTGAGTTTCAAGGCCTCCCCGTTATTCCGCCACATGGAGGCTGGTCAATGCTTATGAATGCTCACGAGCTTGGTTTTACCGCTCCTGAAATGTCGCAAAAGCTCTTTACCGACGCCAAAATTGCGGCAACTCCCATGGTCGGCTG
Organism: uncultured bacterium; assembly: GCA_963695365.1. GTDB lineage: Bacteria > Babelota > Babeliae > Babelales > Babelaceae > PRDV01. The sequence continues at coordinate 1,247,041 of OY968766.1, read as the reverse complement.
GGGGCCTCAAGCCGAGCAATACGTACGCTTTGTATTTTCTAATGAGCCCAAAGAGCGGTTGATTGGTATTGGCAAGAGAATGAAAAGTGTGATGTAGCTATAATATGGATTTTGATTTTAGCTGGATGAAAAGAAGTGTAATAAGGGAGCCCTTCGGGGCTCCCTTGTTTTTTGTTGAATAACTTTATTACTCTACAGTTGCATGTGGCTTTTCAACAGTTACTGAAGCTTTATCCTTATCATGCTCAACCGCAATTTTTGGCGGCTCCACTCTTACAACTTTTCCGCCACCAAAAATTACATAAGCGCCATATGCCGCAAGGGCAAGAGCGAGCGCTATCAAAAATATTTTTACCATGCTGAGATACCTTTCTTATCGGTAGTTAAAAGATTTCACTTAGATTGAGCTCATTGAGCCGTTTTTCAACATGCTCAGGACTCATACCATAATAAGCGCCTGCATATTCTAAATTCATTCGTACCGTCAAAAGGGGATTGAGGTTCGGTTTTTGGGTACAATATCCTATGAGCTGCCGAAAATGAGGCAAGATCGTTATAGATGGAATGGTCTTGAAATAAAAATCGCCGCTTGTTGGAGGATGCAGTGTTGCAATAATTGTCGAAAGGGTGGTTTTTCCTGCGCCGTTCACGCCAAGTAAACTAACAAGTTCCCCTTTATGAAGATCAAAGGAAATGCCTTTCAGTGCTTCTTTTGAGCCATAGTTCTTCTTAATGTTTGAAATCGTAGCTAATAAGGGACTCACCATACTTCCTTTTGCTTATAAAATGCGTAATAATGTAGCTTATTCTATAAACAAGCGCAGGAAAAGTCAAATCCCGAGGTCTTCAAGGAATTTACGAACTTCTGGCGCGAGCTCAGATGGCAGAGAAATCATCTACGGTTATAAGATATCGCAAGGCAATTAGATGCGAAATCGTTTAATGAATATGCTCAATGTGAGCAGGGGAAGCATATGCCGAGCTCCGATAAATTTCAAGAACCGCTTGACAAGATGTTGGTTTTAGATACGACGTATAATGACATGTTGAAACAATATAGGCAATTGCTGCTATAGGCTGTACTGGTAGCTTATATGACCGAATTATCATCGAATAATTAATAATAGAGGGCCTCAACATGAAATATATCTATCTTTTATTGCTTCCACTCATCTGCATGGCTGAGCTATACGGTATGGATAGCTGCGCTCTTTTAAAAAGTAAAACACTACGGCGAGTCCTGCTTCTAGGCGATACTCATTTTTGTGGATCTGTAGAACCATACGTTCGATTGCTTGATCGCATTTCGGAAGCAGATCTGAAGGAAAAAATTCATTTTCTTGTGGAACGTGGCGACCTTAGTCATATGCCAGAAGAGAAAAGAATAATTGCAAATGTACTCGGGCTGATCGAATCTTATGAAGGAAAGCTTAAAGAAAAATGTTCATTCACCTATTATGAGCCACGCACTGACATTATCAATTCTTGTTTAACAACCAGCATGAATACCCTCATAAGTCTTATAGAAGTCTCGACTCCAGAAGGTTCTCGAAGGGATTTTTTTGAAGGAGACCACGATAAAATCAATTCTTTATCCGCAGAACATGAAGAAATATGGAAGACTGGTTTAGAAAATGTTAAGCTACAATTGAACAAAGAGATAACTGTTGCCGATTGCAGGAATTATCTTGAAAAATGTTTAGCGCAGATGCGGGCGATTCAGGCAAAATATGCCCATGAGCAAAAACTTCATGCCGCGATGGGTATTTGTATTGATCGCTTCATCGCCGCGCAAAATTCTGTTTTTTCAATTTTTACAAATCCAAATTCACCTCTTGAAGAATCGCTTTTTGATCTTGCCGATATGTTCAGCGGCGCAAATAGATTAGCTATAATCGAAGGTATGTGCCAAAACCTGCTCCATAACACGACCTACCTTTACTTTGATTTTTGTTTTTTCGACAAAATGTCAGAATCTTTGGCTGGGGACAATAATAATCATGTATGTGCTATTGTTGGAGACGCGCATTGGGAGAATCTCGTTAGTTTCTTTGAGGCACTTGATCGGCTCGTAGAACACAAATGCAATTTAGTCGAAGTGCATAGTGCTTTTGTGACCGCTTATAAAAAAGATGTGGTACCTGTTATTACTGCTACTGTTATCTATTCTTTTATTGGAGGATCTGCTATCAGAGGACCTCAGCCGGTTCCTGCCCAGAATTTTTCATGTTGGTTCTGCCAAAAAAAGCTCGATACTCCCAAGACGTGCGGTAAATGTAAGCAGGCAAAGTATTGTGATCCCGTTTGTCAGCGTAAACATTGGCTAACCCATAAGCAAAGTTGCAACGAGCCCATTGGCAAAATTTGAAGAATTAATTACAAAAAAAAGACCGCCGCTGAGTTTCATGAGCGAGCGGCGGCGTATCGATAGTATGTTACGTGCTTATTGTTGATCTTCATCCTGAGAATTTTCAAGGGAACTCTTTCCATACCTGAGTCTCGAATAATAAAACCGATCATTGGTTCGAGAGCAGCAAATACACCGCCTACCGTTTTAGCGTCAGGAGTCCATTTTTCGCTTGTCACAACCCGCCGAATAACAATTCCGGTTGCCCAAGCGGTAACTTGACCCTTACCTGAAGCTCTTGCTAGATTGAAACCCCATTGAGCACAAAGTTCAGAGTCTTTTAAGAGAAGAACCTTTCTTGTGATATCAAAAATCACCTCCGCAGCCGAGAGCGAGCGAAGAGTCGCGCAAGAGCTCTTTTTTCAGTTCGCGCGCGATCTTTCCAGCGCTTGGGATCAACGGTAAAGCCGCCAAGACCTTCGATGCTCGTGCCGTTCTTTCAAGCTCTTCCACTTCAGATGCCGATTCATAAGCTAAGCAAAAAACTAACGCGTTCAACTGTTCACGAGCGGTAGCTTCTCCAGTAAGAAGATGATCACAAAGAGATCCCCAAGACCATGTATCGGTTTGTACTAATTTCAGAAAGGTGAATTCTTTAGAGGCTAGGTCCTTTTTTGTCAGAAGGGTTGTAAGATATCGTAAAAAATGCTCAGCGAACTTATGAAAGGAATAAACATGCTGATAACAGGAATTTTCTGGAAAAGCAAAAACAGCAAATTTTGGTTAATAGAAATTCCGGCTCTCGATCTTATGACTCAAGCAAAGAACGAGGCGGAAATTCCTGAGATGGTTAAGGACGCAATTAGCTTGTTAGCCGATTGCGAGCAGTCAGAAATACAGGTAACCATCGAGGCTAATACCTTGAATGTATTCGGTGCTGATCAAATTCTTAATGAATTAGCAAAAACAAGGCAATCCAACCTTGATTCCGGGTTTGGATCTACAGATGTAGACGCCCAGAACGTTTATGCTATGAAAAGATGATATTACTTACAGAATCGAGTCCCACAAAAGAGCATTCTTATAGAAGAATTTGGTGTTTCAGGCTGTGCCGCGCCTATGATACGTGACGCTTCAGAATCAGTCTCTTCACAGATAAAAGCCTTTTGTCGAGTCCTCGCTACTTAAGGGTAAGAATAAGACAAATTCTGGAAGCCCGCAAGAGAAAGCCTGTCTTAACTTCTATGGAGTCCAATATGAAGAGCATAGTAATGCCGTTGCTCTCAAAGAGATACTAGAAAAACCGCGAAACTAATGGTAGCCTATCGATGCATAATCAAACTTTGCATAATAAAAGCTTCTACGGTTGCTTTGCAATTGATTACTGACTAGAAAGCAAGTATACTTGATTATAAATGCTGATGAGAGCCCCATTTGTTGAAAAAAGGACTCGCATGCCATCTCTTGCCTCGCTACTCAACGAAATCGATCTTCTCAAGAAAGAGATTGATGTACGGCGTCCTTTTCATCCCGGACTTCTTAAGCAGATTAGAGAATATTACCGCATTGGATTGACGTACACGAGTAATGCTCTCGAAGGAAATACGCTAACCGAGTCAGAGACCAAGATTGTTCTCGAAGAGGGCATTACCATAGGCGGTAAGCCTTTGAACGACCACCTTGAAGCATTGGGTATGAGCGATGCTTACAATTTTCTCTATACATCTTACGAACAAAAAGCTTTTACGGAGCAGATGATTAAGCAGTTCCATTACCTTTTTTATTATCGTATCGATGAAGCTGAGGCAGGGCAATACCGAAAAAAGAAAGTTTTTTTGACCGGTTCTCATTATCCGTTGCCGGACCCAAAAGACGTCCCCTATCTCATGGCTGAATGGATAGAAATTGCAAAAGATCAACGCAAAGAGCTTCATCCCGTTGTTTTTGCCGCATTAACTCATAAAGATTTTGTCTTTATCCATCCCTTTATTGATGGTAACGGCAGGGTGGCAAGGCTCATTATGAATCTCATCCTCTTGCAGGAAGGATACACGATAGCGATAATTCCGCCAATTACCAGAGCCCGCTATATTGCTGCTTTAGAAAAAGCGCATACCGATGATAAAGATTTTATTGAGTTTATCGCAGAAATGGTGCGAGAGTCACAGCGTGATTACCTGCGACTCTTTGTTACTTAATGTAACTGCTTTCCGACAAAGCATTGATGGCCAAAAAAAACGCCGCTGATACGAATGAAACCAGCGGCGGCGTATCGATAGTATGTTACGTGCTTATTGTTGATCTTTATCCTGAGAATTTTCAAGCGAACTCTTTTCCAATTCCGCAATAAATGCGCGAACGTCTGGTGAGAGCTCAGACAACAGCTCAGCAGGCAGAACACCGATCATTAGTGCAAAAATTTGAGAGAATTCTTTATATGCTTTACAAATTGCTCGCATCACGTTTGCTGTATTAGGTAATTAACCGAGAGTACCAATGAGCATCGAGAGCAAAATTCTATCCATCTCGCTCAAAGCTCTCATACAATCTCTGGAATACCTCCTGGATTTTTGGGATGATATGGACCTTATGGGATGTTCCAGCGATCTTCATCAAGAATGGTTATTTCCAATTAGAGGTATGGAATCTTGGCCTGCTCTATGCCGTTACCTATTTTCTAACCTTTATCCCGGTTACGTTTATCATTAATTGGGCATACGTTAAAAATAATCGGAGCATTCTGATGGCAATACTCATGCATGCGAGTATGAACATTTCTTTGGCTCTCTTTCAAATACAACCGGGGACCAAGATACTGTTTATGATTCTGTTATGGATTGCGGCCATGGCGCTCGTTTTCAGAGAAAAAAAGCTGTTCTTTACGAACTAAGGGCTGTCTTGCGAACGAAAAAAAGCGTAAATATTTGCTTTTTTCAATTTCAATGCTGTAAGCTAAATTATAGTTAGTAAGCAGGTAAAGGCAAAAGGCTACCCCCATGTTTAACACACTATGGCAAAAATTACATACATTTCAGGATCATCACCAGCTCCTCTTTGCGATCATCGTAGCGATCGGTGTTATCACGGCAAGCTGGGGCATTGAAAAGCTTCTTGAAACCTACCTATTTCCCCGCAAGCCGGTATATGGTTACATGGTTGCCGTCGGCGGAGGCGTTGTTTTACTCTGGATAACGAAACATTTCATTTTGCAAGAGGTTTAGTCACCTTTTCCGGTTAGCGATCTGAATTTCATCCGCAATTGCTCCCGATTTTTATTATTTCATCTCAGATTGACAATAGAGGAATGCTGCAAGAGAAACATCGCTTGACAAATACCCTCGGGGTACTATCTTAAAATGATCATAATCTTACGTTTTCTCTATCTAAAAAGGGATTCCCATGAAAAGAATTATTGGCGCCGGCTTGGTGCTCTGTTGGATGCTAAGTTGTTACTCCATGGACATTATTGCAAGCGAGGCTAAAGTAAAAGATGCTCACGGTGAGAAGCTTGCTGCAAAAGCAGCTTTAAATGCTCAACTGCTTACAGAAGCAAAGAAGGGCGATCTTGGAAAAGTGAAACAGTTGCTAGCATCAGGTGCAGAACTTGATGCTCGCGATGTTAAGGGCAACAGTGCCCTTCATCATGCGGCGAAAAAGGGTCATTTAAAGGTCATCGCTGCCCTCGTGGCGGCAGGCATTGATGTCACAGCCGTCAATGAAGTTGGTGATACCGCACTCCATCTCGCATTCAGGCGAGGTCATGAAGAAATAGTTAATTTCTTGGGATCAAAGATTCGCGAAAAAATGAGTCCAGAGGAAGTGATCGCAAAAATTATTGCTCCTAAAATTCAAAAGCGGGGTATTACGGAAGATAAGCTTTCACATATTGCTCGAGCACTCGAAGCTGCCGACGAGCAGAATAAGCAGATGGCAACCAATCCCCGTACAGCCCTCCACGATGCTCTTGAAAAAGGCACTATCTTTCAAATCGAGAACCTGTGTGATGCCGGAGCAGATCTTACAGCAAGAACACCTCAAGGAGAGAGCGTTTTAAAGTTGGCGGTAAAAAGGGGTGAACCGGCAGTCGTTGCTCTTTTAATTTCTAAAGGATTAAGCCTAGCAGATGAGGAAGAGGCAGTCTGTTTTGCTGCTAAAAGAGGGCGGCTTTTGATCATGGAGCTTCTTCTTTCTGAAAAAGTGTGTGCTCAGGTAACTCAAAGTACTAAAAATAATGCTCTTCTTGAAGCCGCAGAGCGGGGTCATTCTGCAATAATGCGACTGTTGCTCACCCATGGCGCTGAAGCGACAGCAGCTGATTGCTTCGGCCGAACGGGATTACACCTTGCAGCACAAGAATGTCATATGGAAGCGATAATTTTGCTTACTGAAGCGGGAGCCGATATTGATGCCCTTTGTAACGAGGATCAAACTATTTTACATGCCGCCGTCACGAGAGGCAATATGGAATTTTGCCTAGAGTTATTGCGCTTCTTTTTCGAGGTTAAATGGAGAACTCCGACCAAGCCGCTTGATGCCGTACTTGCAGATCTCGAAACTGAAGAAATCACCTCCGAAGCGAAGGCTTTCAAAGCCGCTTGGTGGAGAGCTCTTTACTATGCATTCTCAAAAGCGGACAGATCCAGACTCTTTTATGATGTCGTCACGTACGCTGCGGAAAGCCTTGGGGTAGCTCGCGCATCAAGTCTGGTCTGCACCATGGTAAGTGTTCACTTATTAGATCTAGTCTGCTACAAAGATGGGCGAGGCCGCACACCATCTCAAAGGGCACGTATGATGCGCCATCATGAACAGGGGGAGTTTTATTTTGAAAGAACGCCAGAGATGAAACACAAAGAACTGGCACAGCTCCTCGATCCAGAGAATTTGACTGTTGCAAGAGTTGCCCCATTAGTGGCATCATGGATTAAAATTGAGCTTGAACTCGCAAACCAGATTGAGCAACCAGATCAAGAGAAAGTAAGCGAGCTGTATGCCGCGATCAAGGCACTCGAGCATATAAAAAGGTGCGCTTCCTGCGAAAAAGAGATAGAACAGGCGAAACGCTGTGGCCGGTGCAAAGCTGCTTACTATTGCGATGCAGCATGTCAAAAAGCGCATTGGCCAGCTCACAGGGAAACTTGTTCGAGCAATTAACGAAAAGATACTGCATTAAACTTACGAAAAACTCTTCTTGTTGCTTCTAGCCATCGCTGCGCCTGCTTTTTGGAGAATTTCGCCAAAATCGAACATATATCTGGTCAAGCAAATCCGGTAAGAGAACATTTCTATACTCATGATCCCTGCAGCCGAGCATATCCATCAGAGCATATGCAGCATTAAGTTCATTACAGCAGTTAATCTGTTTTACAGAGCTGTTGTGAATTGGTTCCATAAACCCCAAGACAAAATCACCGCCTACACCAAACAGATGCTTACAGCCAAGATCATGCAAACGCTTCAATAAGTATCGAGAAATGTTCATAGTTTGAGCATCAACTGTTTTTTGTTCATCCTGTAAAATCTTCTTCTATGACGAAGATAGCAAAAGCGCGCTTCGCTTTGCAATGATTTTCAAGCAAAAACATGATATTGTTCGAAATTTTGAATCTAAACTCTGAGCATTATTCCTGAGTATCAAGATAAACCTCCTGCAGCTCGGGGAGCTTGCTTATAAAGGCAGGCTTTTCAGTAAGCCTGTTTCTTGCAAGATTTAAGACTCGTAAAGCGAGGAGTTGCGCGCATTCTTCAGGCATAGTCTGCAGCTTATTATCGCTTAAAGAAAGGACGAGAAGTTTCTCAAAGCTGCCGACATGTTTAGGGATTTCTTGCAATCGATTTCCATCAAGATAGAGCTCTTCTAGACCACGAAAATTAGAAATCTCTGCAGAGAGACTGCCGATCCTATTCTGCGAAAAATTAAATACAACAATCCCGTGGAGATAGATCATCGAGTTAATAGTACTTAATTTATTATGGGAGAAATCGACTGAGGTCAAAGAATGAAGATTGGCAATGGTATCATCAAGTTCTCTGAATTGCGCGCGCCTGGCGACAAGCTTCTTGAGCCTATATAAACCGCTCCATATAACTTCTTTAGTACCGGCTTGAGTATCAGAGATATCAAGCTCCTCAAGGACGGGAAATGGTGAACAGTCATCAGGAAAAAGCCCAGCTAACTTGTTGTGCTGTAGTGAGAGCTTTCTAAGAGCTTTAAGCTCACCAAACCCTGGCGGAAAAGCGGTAAGATTGCTTCCTTCTAAGCTCAGTATGGTTAAATTACGTAATGTTAGGGGAAAACCTGGGCAAACAAAATCACCAAAAGAGGGGATTTTTGCAACTTCTTCATCACAGAGTACAATGCGTACCTCGGCGACTATTTCTCTCGCCCGCTCTGCCCTCGCTTCAGGATCAACTTTTGCTTTTTTTGCATCCTTCGTTTGCAACATCCCATTGCAATTGATGATGAGCGTACATGGAATTATGAAAATAAAGTACCTGAGCATATAATGTATCCTTCAAAATAGAAAAGCAACATAGAGAAGTATGAGCGCCATCTCAACAAACAGATTGTATAAGTAATGGAGAAAAAAAACAAGGGCCTGATTTTGTAATGTTGGAGCAAAATGATAATTTCCTCATTAAGAGCAAAATAAAAACTTCCGCTCAATAAGAGTTTCACAAAATTAAAGTATAAACCAGAAAACTTAGAGGCTATAGGAGGCTGTAGGGCGAAGAAAAATAATCGCTAATAAAAGTCCTTAACTCGGCTGGAATCGCTGCGTGGCGGCCCGTTAGCATTTTTGTCTTTAAAACTTCATGTCTGCAATGTGCGCTTTTCGGACATGCAGGGTCAGATTTGCAGCTAGATCTTCCTTCTTGCGATTCACACTTTTAAAAATCGGTGCGACTGCTATAATGCTACCTGCGTGCAATTGTGTTGATTATTGAAAAACTAAGGAGACACTCATAATGTTAAGAAGAGCGTGTTCGCATCTTAAAAAAGGCGTATTATTTTTTATTCTGGGAATAATTTACCCGCAGATTCTGTATGCTATGGATGCAGATGTAATTGTTCCTATAAAAGCAGCTCTCTATAGAGCGACTGAAAAAGGACTTACTGATGTAGTTATCACCCTTCTCGCAGATGTTAAAGATGTTAATAAAACGAATAGGGGCGGCTGGGCTCTGTTGCACGTGGCGGCCCAAAATGGCAGAAAGGCCATTGTGCAAGTACTCTTAGACAGAGGTGCAGCTATAAATGCTCTTACCAAAGATGGTAGAACACCGCTCTTTCTGGCCATAGAATCAGGCTCGGTCGAAACGGTTGAGTATCTGCTTTCTCGGGGTGCGGATTTCAATATCGCTACTCCACAAGGCTGGACTCCACTTCATAAGGCGGCTCGAAAAGGCAGCCAAGCCCTGGTTGCACTGTTGTTAGAAAATGGTGCAGATACCGAAGCAAAAACGGCAGCTTCAAAAACTGCACGTGAAGTAGCAGCAAATGATGTAATTAAGGCCATGTTAAAGTGATAGTTTGTTTAGCCGATTTACCACGGTCCATAATAAAGTTGGTAATAATAGTACCAAGCAAATTATAGTCATCTGTGTCAAGATGGCTTACCAGAACAGACATCAGATTTGTTTTGGCCCGTACCTTATGCTCAACCAAACATCTTCATGCATTACCCTGCCCGACTTCAATAACTTGTAAAGAGCATTGCGGCTCTTCAATTTTTACCACATCCATCGCATAAGCAGTATCGATACTTAAAAGAATAAAGGAGTGGAACTTTTTCATCGGGTAATCTCTGTGATCATTGATCCATATGACCTACTAAAACCGATATAAGTCTTGAAGGCCAGGATGGGTTCTGTGCTGGTATAAACTCTATCTGCACATAAAATAAGAAGTGCTTTTTTTAGCTCCCCTTTTCTATGCATGAAATTTTTGTTATCGTATCGATTAGATATCTGCTTAATCCATTACCTATTTTGGAGGTGTAACCATGGTAAAAGCAATAAAAAAAGTAACCATGTTTGATGAATTCAAAGTGTTCGTTAAACGCGGGAATATGATGGACGTTGCAATCGCAGTAGTTATGGGTAGTGCATTTACGCAATTAGTACATTCCATAATCACTTACCTGGTAGGCCCTGCGGTTGGTTTACTTATAGGGCAGTCCAAGTTGGCAAATCTCGCTTTTACTGTTGGGCATACTGTATTTCAGTATGGTGCAGTGTTGCAAGCTACCCTCAACTTTTTCTTTATGTTCATTACAGCTTTTTTCATAATCAAAGCAATTAATTCCATTCGAGAAACTATTACAGGCGAAGAGGTAAAAATTCAAAATGAACCTTCGGAGCCGGAAATACTAGAAGAAATTCATGGGGATCTTAAGAAAAAGGTTAAAACAATCGAAGTGCGGCCATCGGTCAAACATGAGGCTCCTAAAGCTCGATCCAAAAAAGCAAAACGGCCCCTATCTACAAAAAAAAGAGAAGCATATGTAACGCGTGCAATAAGTAATAACGGTCAGCGTTAAAGTAGTGAAGGGTTTTTTCCGATTGACCTTATTAAGAATGCTGAACTGAAAGCGCTCCTTCAAAGAACCTAGCCGGTATTACAACGAATTCCTGGTTATTTATGGAGGGTTGCGCGCATTTGGTAAAGTCCCATTTTTTGTGCTAATCGTATATGCTCTAGAATCTTAGGAGATTTCGTATAGATGGTATAATCTCGATATCCTTTAAGGGCTACGACAAGCCCGATACCCCCTATGACGGCCAGAAAACCACTTGTCATGAGCAACCGTAATCTGCTTAATTTAGCTGCGTGGCTGGCCAGACGGATGCCTCCAAAACCTGCTCTTAAGGCCAATATGGCCCCAGCAAGAATAAGCAGTAAAGAAACAATCCACCACCCTTTTGAATCCTCAACATTTTTTTCTGCGACGTCTTCAAGCAGACCATATTCTTCTTGGGTAAATTTTCTTTCGTGCAGTAAGCGGTCGAGTTTTCTAGTATCACCATTTTTGATAGCTGCAAGCTCATTGTGCAAATGTTGGCCTAAGAGCGTAGCTCCAAAAGAGGTCATTATAATAAGTGCAAAGAACATTTTCTTCAGATGGTTCATAGAATTCCTTTCTCGTATCGTATTAATTAGTCGAAAATTATAATTCCTTCTCAATCAATCCAATATTTTTACCCCGAATGTCGCTGTCAAAAGCAGGTTCGGAAGAAAGTGTTTTCTGTTTTTTTGTAAGCAAATGCAAAATGTATGATTGTTACAAAATAAGGCCTAAGAATGCCAGAATAACTATTACAATAAAAATGATGAAAAGGATTTTTGCAATTCCCGCAAAACTACCAGCAAGACCGCCAAATCCTAACAACCCTGCTACTAAAGCAAGAATAAGAAAAATAACTACCCAGCTAAGTATCATCGCTTTCTCCTTGAGTTTAAGAACTGTCTTGTCAAGAACTAGTATGCCAGTGAAGCGGATGATTGGCAAGTAAGAGGGAATTTTTTTTGGCCAATTGACTCTAAAGGGGCAGGACTTTCTTCGATAATAAGATGATTCGTTTTCGCACAGAGCAAACGGCTGCGATAAATACGGCACAACGTATGTTTGTGACTTGCATGAAATGGTTAGAAAAGAGAAGCCTTCCAAAAGGAAGGCTTCTCGTATGTGGTTTCATATTTTTATCAGGCTGATAAGTTTTTATTCATACTCACTGACTTAAATCCTTAAAACTTAATTGCTTTCATATGCGCTCTTATCGCAGCGATATGCGTTTTTTTCGCTGCAATCTTGGTACCGATGACGGCTTTTCCACTTGCAGTCGCAGTATCATATTTCTTTTGCAAAGAGTGGAGCTCATTATTAAGCTTCTTAAGCTTCTTGCATTCTTCGACGAAAGATTCACGATCTTTTTTGTTTTCGGCGAGGTCTTTGATATATTTTGCAACGCCTTCATGATATCGTAAACTCGTTTCAAGAGTCAACATCTCACCTTTATAGGTAAGATCACGAGTGCCTGCTAAAACACCTTCACTGGTATTCTGCTTTTGCTGCTTCTCTAAAGCCGCAATTTTGGATTTATCCTCATTGATATATTTCTCCATGATGGCATTGGCTTTCTTGGCATGAAAGGAATTATGATGCGCAACCACATCAACAATTTCATCCAGCCAATCGCCCGCTTGAGCGAAACCACACGATAGCATGGAAATAATGAGCAATATATGTTTGTTCATGGGTGATCCTTTCTTTATGATAAAAACATTTCCACCACGAACCTAGAATCGCTTGCTATTAGTTAAAAGTCAAGCATTAAATTAGCTTGTTGTCTCTTACATGCAGATCCTGTACAACATTGCACCGCTGGTCTTCGTATCGGCTTCTAGATAAGGTAATAGCTACGCTGCTGGCATCAGAAGCAATCGCCTGATGAAAGAATGAAAGATTAATCAAACATGTAAATGTAAGGTAATTTCTTGCGTTTCGCAGATTCGCTTTGCTATGTTTTACCAATAAGAAGCTCTCACATAAAAGATGAGAAGGTAAAATTAAGAAGATAGAGCAGACCACATGAAAGAAAGTAATCGATATCGAAAGATACTATATCAGATCGCACGAGGAGTTAAAGTTCTATTTATTGGCACCAATCCTTCACCGAACACGTATGAACAAGAAGTGCCATTTTCAAATAATAAATCGTTCTGGTATCTATTGAGTGATGCAGGGCTTATCTCAGAAAGCAAAGAGCAACTCAAAGATCTTTCCCAATTAAAACAGATCTATTATGGCAAATTCGCTCAGGAGTATCACCTCAGTATTATTCCCCTCGTATATCGACCGAGCAGAACGGTTGCAGAGCTCTCAAAGAGCGAAGCTCTGCCGGGCATCACTCGCATCCTAAAACTAATCGAGAGCTATCACCCTCCCGTTGTTTGTTTTATAGGCAAAAGCTCGTATCAACTTTTCATGCAGATCTCTCATTGCACCTATGGTTGGCAACCGAGTATTCAGTCATCAAAGGTCTACGTCATGCACTCACCACTCCACGGTTTTGCTAGTACCAGAATACGCGAGCTCAGAATAGTTGCTAAAGCTGCGGGGTTCCCTTTGCACACTTGATAAGTTGCACAATGTATATCTGTTGAGAGAGATTTTTTTATCGTCGTAAATTCGTAAAGCTGGCCATCACATTCAATTGTTCGCGTTGGGTGAGACGCAACAAAAATCCGCTCGTACCATTGAAATGTATTACCAGCTTGCAGCGGCAGAGTTAAAAAAAACTAATATATGATCGGACTTTGCCCAGTTTAATAGCGCAGGAAATAGAATAGTCACCGCTTCTGCTGATAAAACCGCAAAGATATGGGATGTTGGGAGACTTTGGGCACTAACTTGTTTGCTTGAAGGGAAATCCATGCGCATATTCGAAGGATGCCCTCTTGAGCAGGCTTTGTTGCTCCATTGCATCTATGAAACTCGGATTGTTGGTCTAGGACTTTCGAGGCGAGAGCCATTGCTTTATCAACCTTCTCAGATGCTATTTGATTTTAATGGATACCCTTCTTTGCAAGAATATTTTGATACAATGCCATCTGAAGTACAGGCTTTCTTGAAACCGTTTATTATAAGAATCTTTAGGCAACAACATTAACAATACCCTAGTACACTCAACAGCTACCGCTGCCCTTTTAGCATCTGCTCCTGGAGCTTAGCAAACTAACAAATGGGGAATCTAATGCAAGAAATAATGAGCCTTCTCTATATTCTTCTACTGGGTATAATTTCTGCAGCGCAGGTATTCTGCGGTTTTGAGCGAAGGTACGCTGCGGAAGACAGAATAGTTCCGGCGATGAATGGGTTGTCTGCATTTATAGTAATACTAGTTTTTCAGGAATAACCGATAGACGTTGAGCAATGCGTTCTACGATGCCATAATAAATACGCGCAAGCGTGCTCAGTTCTATATTTTCCAGCTCAAAAAATTGTGCTAAAGCACGTTGTTCCTGCTCTTGAATTCTTTGCCACAACCCATTTTCATCAAAAACCGCCGATTGTCCAGAATTGTTCTTACGTCCGACCTTACTTTTAGCTGCTAGCAGCTTCTTGAGATAGTTCGCCTTGAGCGTCTGGTAAAGTCCTAAGCGATTTTTTATATTTTCACCATCGATCTTGAGCGTAGCAACTAAACTGCGCACCGGATTCCAGGCTGAATTACTTAATGTTCTTTCAAAATACTCGATCAAACGAGCATGCGGCAACTCAAAAAATTCTGATCCGACAAAATTTGAGCTGGGAGCTATCATACAAAACATAAGCCGCCAAAGGGCCCTACGTGCATAAGCAGTTGAGGATCTTTTTTTGCTAGCTCAGATTTTGTAAGCAGTTTATGCAAAGCGGGCGCCTTGTCCTTTATCTTCATGTTCACAAAACAGCTTATACTACATGCGCACATTCCTGTTTTGTAAATAATACGCGCTTTACTTTCTTTCACTGCATGTTTACAGGAGAAGCACTCAAAGCTTTTCTCATCTGTAGCAAAAGCTTGCGAATCCCATACGTTAGACACTACCTTCTCCTTACATAGCGAACTTTCAGATGATACGCTACCAAGTAATTCGTCACCGGCCAAGGAGCAAACAGCTAATTCTTCCTCATCCACCGGTAGCTTCGACTGTATTTCTTGGAACTGGCTGGCAAGAAGAAGAGAAGTATGCAAGTCAGAAAAGATGAACGGAAGGGGTTCAATAAAAAGCCCAGCATTTTTAGCCGGTATATGCCCTGCGGCTTCCACGTCATAACCTGACTTAGCAAGCAAGGCAAGAAGATGCTCTACTCTTTGATAGGGATGAAGAATCAGGAGATTTTTATGCTTTGCAGCTACTTCAAGTACTTGAATATGGTTGATAACGGAAGTAAAATTAAAAAACGGAAGAATAAATACAGCTTTAAATTCTCCACATCCTTTATCCATAGAAAGCTTTGCCTTTATAATCGTTACAAGAAGATCAAGAAGCGTTATAGATGTTCATCTTAAAATCCCCTATTTTAATTAGGGGTCATCCAAGTAGTAAACGATGGCCAAAAGAACATAGAGAGCTTCTTCTATCGCTATTACAAACAGATTGGGAGGGGTTTGGACCTACGTTTGCTTCGGATAAGTTGTGGGATATCTATGGTATTGATGTACATGCTGAAACTATAAGGTTATTTATGACTGCAGAGGGTTATTGGAAAAGAAGAGGTAAGATAAGAACCCACCGAAAGCGAAGGAAGAGAATGGAATGTAGTCATGATTCATGAAACACCTCGATTCCACGATAGAAATATATATTCGAAAAACCCGTTTAAACTATAAGAAGATAGGTATCAAACAAAAGAACAAATTAAGCACAGAGGAACTAATTACATTGGTTTGACACTATCCACCTGGTGGGATTGTTGCGCCTCGAGTGGATTAAGAATTTCAAAGATGGTAAAGTAGAGATTGCGCATTACGCAAGTAGCAAATTGAAATTCTATTTCTTCTAGTGGAGGTGCAGGTTGTTGATCGAAACTTTGCTTGGTTCCAATGTTCAGGGGTCATTAAAAATTACAATCATAGGTGCCGGCGCTGCTGGGCTCTTGGTTGCCTATCGATTAAAGAAAGCGGGATTAAACGTACATCTATTGGAGGCAACTTCTCGCGTGGGTGGGCGCTTGTTCTCTGATGCATCTCTTGGAGTTGAATGGGGTGCGTGGAACTTGGCACGCGGCGGTAATCATCAACTTATTAAATCGCTTACTCTAGAACTTGGACTTACGCTCAGCGAAAAGAAACGATCATATAGGCCCTGGTTCTTTGAAAATGGACGGCTTACTGATTTGAGTGGACGATTCCAAAGTGCACTTGGTAACGATCCGGAGCGCGCGCGCGTTCAGCTGAAAAAAATAATAAGTTTGTCCGATACGGCGCAAGATGTTTTTGACGTATTTTATTGCGATAATCCACTATTGAGAAAGGCATGTGAAGTCACGATAGCCTGTTTTCATGGTACGCCTGCCAGTGAGCTTTCTGCATATTATTATAGTGACGATCTTATGCAGCTTTGTTTCGGGGGCGTCTCAAGTACCTATAAATATGAATCCGCTGGCGGGCAAACCTTTCTTTCCATAGAGGGGGGTAACGATCTATTGAGCAAAAAACTCGCATTGAACCTTGAGAGTTCTTTGACATTTAATAAGCCCGTGGTGAGCATACATAAAAAAGGATCTTTCGGAAAAATAGTTCTGATGTGCAAGGATGGTTCATATTACGAAACTGATGCACTTGTGTTTGCAGTTCCTGCCTCGGCTTATAACGACATTAGAATAGAAGAAGGGCTCGTGCCGGCCGCTCAATTGGCTGCAATAAGGAAGTTAAAAAAAGGTTCTGTTAGTAAAGTCCTTCTTCCAGCCGCGCATAATTGGTTAGAGGGATTCATTATCGGGGATGAATATGTTGGCTTAATGAACCCCAATGACCCATATCTGAGCTGCTGGATGAGGCATTATGAAGAGAAATATTGCTTAGAAAAATTACGTGAGCTTTCACCTGCGCTTAACTGGCCTGCTCCAACCAATTGTATTAAGATTGGCCCGGACGATGCTAAAGCGGCTCATAGTATCAAAAAATACCCGCGCAATGCCGTGCTTATTTTAGATTGGCCGTCCTTTCCTCACATTAATGGATCATACACAGGGTTTAAACCTGAGCATGAATTGTATAAGAAGCCTAGTTTTATTGAAGGAATTGCGGTAAATAGTCTTTTCCAACCAGCGGGATCTATCTATTTTGCTGGAGAGTATGCGGCGGTTACCGCCGGACTTAGCAGTCTCGGTGGTGCATTAGAATCTGCAGAGATCGTGACTGCTCTTATAAAACATAGCTTGTTGTACGACTACAATCCAGCAAGCTACTTTCAAATAAATAGATCATAATTTCTTGATACTTCTCAGACTGCATCTCTATTGGGAAAGTTTATCATTTTTACTAAACTCACGTAGCTCTTAAAGCTCTTCTAGCCCCACTGGTAGAATCAGTGGCTTACCTTAATCTAAAGGAATATCCACAATTTCGCCACACAGTCGCATTTTTACATGATATTATGAAGAAATGACGGCGATTCCGTCATTTTTACTTGCAAAATGACGGAACTAGTGTCATAGCGCTTAGCTTTTCACATGGTGCAGTAATTAATGTTTCATGCGCTGTTAGTCGTACAACCGTAATTGACTGGATTTCCATTATTAAAGATTTGCTTATTGGCTACGAGATTGAAGTATTTAGGCAACGAGCAAAGTGGGAAATTACCGCTTTCTGGAATCATTGCTTTTCGAACGTTTTTAGTAAGTTACGCTATTTGCTAGAATGTTGCGAGGCGAGTAATTCGACAATTTTCTCGCGTTGGATTATTACTTCTGGCCGGAGTTGATGTTGATTCTGTCTGACCTCAGCCAAATCATCTTGTGTCCTCATGAGCGCTGTTTACCCACGCTGGTTTCTGAGTGAACAGCATTAAAATGATTGCCCTGCAGTGCTCTCTCCAGAGCAGTAAATCCATCATTATCAACGGCGTCCCAATCAGCGCCAAATTTACGTAAAAGCAGAAACATTTTTCTATTGCCTTTTTCACAAGCGATATGAAGGGCAGTAGAACCGCTGTTATCCACCGCACTAACATCAAAAGCAGACTTAATATCAAGCTGATGGGGATGAACAGGAATAACAACCCTCTTAAATCAATAGTAAGCAAATTCGGACAACTATATAAGTTAAATATTAAGCAGTAAGCTTAAGACAAGTTGACCCAATTTTGGAGGAACAGCCATGGCCAAGATTCGCAAAAAGCATAGTGATTCCTTTAAGCTTAAAGTTGCATTGGCAGCGATTAAAGGAGATAAATCAGTAGCAGAAATGATTAAAGAAAGGACACCAGCTTTGCAGAATAGTATTTTGTTGCATGGAATTGATTTCCATACCCTGCAGACAAGTGATAACTATAAGATCACTAAGCAAGGCTTGCACTAAAAGATTATTACTATTTATTTTCATGATGCTTCCCTTCGAAACACAGGCAGTTGTTTGAATAAGTCATCAAACACCGCAACCTCGGCTACCAATTCTTCGCAAACATTGCTTCGGCTCTGTTTTCATGCTTACAATGAGCGCTCAAACTCTTCTTGTTGAGATTCCTTGTATAAAAACTTCGAGTACTAAAGGCCAATGCTTATAAGCTGCAAGAAAACTAAGATAGGAGGCCCGAATAACAAATAATAGTATGTTTATAAACAAAAACCAAGACAGTTTTGCATAGCATACCTTTTGCGTAACCTGATAATATTAAGAAGAGCCTATAGTGAAGATAGCACCATTTTAGAATATGGCAAACATATATCCTGATTGGGAATCCCAACGTAATATCTTACCACTTGGACATTGTTATATTCACCAGTATACTTTGAACGAAAACATAGGAAAAAAATAATGGTACCTTTAGCCAAAGAGCGGTATACAGTAATCGATAATGGAGCTCCTGCAGTGCTTGAAGAATATACAGAATTTTTCAAATGTTTTGGGATGCGCTTATTGAAATATATGCCTTTAAAACTGACATGAGGGGAATAAGATGCGTGCAATAATGGGTCTTTTCTTTATACTTCAACTCAGCGTAATCTCTGTAGCACCAGTATATCCCTGTCAAAGCATTTCATTAGCTACCCCGAAAGCACGTAATAGAGCCGCAACTGATGCGCTTTTAGAAGCTGTTCGGAGAAAAGAAACTACCTCTGATGATATCATTGCTCTCATCGATCAGGGCGCAAACGTCAATGCTAAAGATGATAACGATGACTGGTCTACCCTCATGTGGGCAGCAGACATTGGCCTTGCAGACGTATGCCTTGCTCTCATCGATAACGGAGCAGACGTCAATATTGAAGATATCTATGACAACACCCCCCTCATGGCAGCCGCAAGGAAGGGGCATAGAGACGTGTGTATAGTATTGCTAAGACACATACTACTCAAACAACTCCTCACCTATGCAGAAGGGGAAGATCTTTCTACACGAAAAATGCGAATGCGATGCGCTATCATGACATTAAAGAGGACTAACATTAATAAACACCTCATAACTCTTATTTTAAAGGGCAAACCCCTTCTGCATGATTACATAGCATGTAAGTATGATACATACTGTTGCCGCCCCCGCTTAAAAGAGTATTACCATGCAATTACCAGAGAACAGCTCTACTATCTTCTGGGACAAAGCAACATTGATGCGCTCAAAGCTAACATGCAAAATGCCTGCGATGCTTACGATGGAGATAATCTTGTTTTGAAAAATCTTCTCAATCCAGTCAACTTTGACCAGCATTTTGATGAGCTCTTTTTGAAACATATACCCTTAAAACCAACAATATGAGAATAAGATGCTGATCACGATGGAGTTTTTCTTCACACTTCAACTCAGTGTCATCTCAATAGCTCCAGTATATGCCTCTCAGAGCTTTTTTTTAGCGACTACAGGAACAAGTAATAAAGCCGTAACTGATGAGCTTTTCGAAGTTCTTCAAAGAAAAGGAACAACTTCTGATGATATCATTGCTCTCATCGCTAAAGGCGCAGACATCAATGCTAAAGATGGTCTCTCTGGCAATACCCCCCTCGTTTGGGCTGCAGCTAAGGGCCGTGCAGACTTATGCCTTACTATCATCAGCCAAGGCTCAGATGTCAATGCTAAAAATGAATATAGCAGCACCCCCCTCATGTGGGCAGCAGGCACTGGCCTTGTGGGCGTATGCCTTGCTCTCATCAATAATGGCGCAAACGTCAATGCGATAGATGAGAAAGGCTGGACCCCCGTCATATGGGCAGCATGTAATCAAAAGAGAGACATATGTATATTACTGCTGAGACACATGCTACTTCAACAACTCCTAACCGTCGATTCAGAAGAAGGTAATCTTGCTACACGAAAAATGCGGATGCTCTGTGCTATTATGGCCTTAAAGAGGATTAACTTTAATAAAAATCTCATAGCTCTTATTATAAAGAGCAAACCCCTTATGTATGATTACACTGCTTGTAGGTATAACACATACTGCTGCCGCTTCCTCCTACATGAATATCATCATGCAATCACCAAAGAACAGCTCTCCGACCTTCTTGGCCAAGACAACATTGACGAGCTCAAAGCTAACATGCAATATGCTTACGATGCGTGCACTAGCTATCATACTGTTTTGAAAAATCTTCTCAATCCGATCAATTTTGACGAGCATTTTGATGAGCTCTTTTTGAACTATATGCCTTCACAACCAACAATATGAGAATTATATGCATAAAATAATGAGTCTTCTCTTTATTCTTCAACTCAGCGTAATCTCAATAGCCCCGATATATGCTAGTCAGAGCATTTCATTAGCTACTACCAAAGTAAGTAACAAGACTGCAACCGATGCGCTTTTGAAAGCTGTTCAAAGTAAAAGTATAACCTCTGATGAGATCATTGCTCTCATCGATAGGGGTGCAGACTTGAATGCTACAGATAAGCATGGTTTGAGCCTCCTCATGTTAGCGGCGGGGAATGGCCTTGCAAACGTATGTTTTGCTCTTGTATATAGGGGAGCAGACGTCAAAGCGATACATGATGTGTATGAGTGTACCCCCCTTACTTGTGCGGCAAATAATGGCCATAGAAATGTGTGTATACTACTTCTGAGACATATACTGCTCAAACAACTCTTAGACGCCGATCCAGAAGGAGGGGATCTATATATGCGAAAAATGCGGATGCAATTCGCTATCATGACGTTAAAGAGAGGGAACATTAATAAAGAACTCATATATCTCATCTTAAAGAGCAAACCCCTTTTGCATGATTACACAGTTTGTAGGTATGATACCTATTGTTGTCGTCCCCGCTTAAATGAGCTTAACCATGCAATTACCAGAGACCAGCTCTACTACCTTCTTGGAGAAGGCAACATTGATGCTCTCAAAGCTAAAATGCAACAAGCTTACATCACTTGCGGCGAGT
Organism: uncultured bacterium; assembly: GCA_963695365.1. Taxonomy (GTDB): domain Bacteria; phylum Babelota; class Babeliae; order Babelales; family Babelaceae; genus PRDV01. The sequence continues at coordinate 1,225,613 of OY968766.1, read as the reverse complement.
TAAAGCATGCTGTATTAAGAAATCTTCTCAATCCAGTCAACTGTGAAGAGTATTTTGATGAGCTTTTTTTGAAACTTTTAAAACTAGCTGTAGGAGAATAATATGGCCCTTTTGAAAACGATGGGCAACTGGTATTCAACAGCTCTCTCTGGCCTTTCAGCAGGCACACTCCTCTTGAGCTCAGCTGTTTTTGGCATGGAACAAGATGCTGGCAACGTGATTCTCTTAAGTCGCACTTCGGCGGCAATCTTACAAGAGAACCGCGTTCTATCGGGCAGTCCATTACTCCACAAAATGTCAAAAAGCGCATTGGCCCTCGCACTAGGCACATTGTAAAAAGCCCTGAAGCGTTTTTTCTGCTATCACGATTTCTCACTGAGAGCCCAGGAGAGTACTAACGATCTGGAATAATCTGGAATAGATTGTCTTCATTACCATATGTGTTATCGTATATTCTGAGAGATTCAGATTTTTCAAGAGAGGATATAAGCATGTATACTGTTCATCCAAGTGTTACCCACCTGCAAGCAATTCTTCGAAATCTACCAACAACCACCGGCAAAAGCTTAGATCAGTGGCTGGAAAGCATCGCTCAGTCAGGTTTGAAAGCGAAAGCTGAGCAAGTAGCGTGGCTCAAGCAACATGGTATAGGTGGGATCACTGCGCAATTTATTGCACTTATTGCATTGGGAGAAGAAGTAGAAACAACCGAAGAGGACTACTTAAAAGCCGCTCATAAGTATGTTGAAGAGATGTACGCAGCAGGAAAAGCACATTTGCGCCCTATGCACGATGCTTTAATTACCCTCGCACTCTCATCTCAACCTGACATAAAAATCTCTCCCTGTAAGACCATTATCCCGCTTTATAGAAATCATGTTATTGCACAAATAAAACCTTCCACCAAAACAAGAATTGATTTGGGCTTATCGTTGCGAAGCTTGCCAGAAAAACACTCAGGACGGCTCATAGAAGCTGGTGGTCTTACCAAAGGTGATCGTATTACTCATCGAATTGAAATCCATTCACTCAGCGATATCGATGACGAAGTTGCTCTGTGGCTCAGGCGGGCATACGAACTAGATAGGAGTTAAGATAAGAATGTTAAGCAATCTGCGACTGCGCTAGTTTAAGCAAAAATAGTGTTTCCGCTTTTAGATTCTTCTGAACCCATTTTCGCTGATCAACTGTTAACAGCTCGCCTAAGCCGGTAAGTATATCCCGATCATCATATTTTTCGAGAGCTTCTATTACTTCATTAAGAAAATCTTGATAACTCATATCCATGAGCGTTTCAATGATATTACTATTAATAGGCCACTGCTTTTGGAGGAAAAACCACACATCGTAAATGTCGCGATTAGCTTTGCCAAGCCTGTTATACATAGCCATCAGTTTATGTGCCGCCATATCTCTTTGCACCATAACGCGCATCGGAATGCCTAAAAAACTTAGAATGCATAGTCAGAATTAAAGGCTCTTTTATTAATTTCGACTTTAATATTGGCGGCGCCCTCTTGCTTACCATCGTACACGAGAAGAAAGAAAAGCGTATATCTCTTGTTATCGGCCTTTTTTAGCGCCCCATATTTTTTTAGGATTTCTCTTACTTTATGCGATACAGTTTCGACATTATGGTCATTCAGAAGATCAAAATCTAAATCTACTGAAAACCGTGGTAATTCATAAAAAAGCATGGCTGCTGTTCCGCCCTTAAATCCCAAAAAAGGAGAAAGCGATTCATCTCTAAATATGTCTTTCAGTATGCTTATTAAAGTTGCTCGGTGAAAAGCAGCATTTTTTGTCATTTCTGCTCCTTCATGCTCTTAAAAAGATTATTTACCGTTACTTCCATTCTTTTACTTTTATACATTGCAAGCAGCTCAAAAACCTTATCCCAGTCTAAAGAGGTTACGTTATCGAACCAATACTCCTTATGTAAGTAAATCATATCCAAAAACGCGCGTTCAGGGGTTGCGATGCTATAATTCTGTTCCACTTTTATTCCACGTATATCTGTTAAGAGCGAATTTTTTATGGTCTTAAAATCGTAAATCTGGCCATCACATTCAATTGTACGCGTTTGGTAAGACGCAACAAAAATCCGCTCATACCATTGGAATGTAATACCAGCTTGCAGCAGCACAGTTTCAAAACTAATATATGAAGGGACTAATATTCTTGTTGCTACCTCATACCGACTATAATCGTTTACTTTAGCATAGAGTCCGCGGCGCAGATGATATAGATAGCCACGCTGCACATAATAACTCAACCTTGACCGCAAAAGCCCAGGCTCAGATTTTCCCCATTTTAGATAGAGCTCATTAATCGAAAAGACCGTCTGAGGGGCTGAAAGAATATCTTTTAATAATGAATCCTGTTTCATAATGGAAGCCAATAATGAGAATTTTTCTGATCTTTAGCTTTCATCTTAAACGAAATTCCAGTCCGAAGCAATAGATGTATTAAATATTTGTATCAACTTTCTCTCCACCTAAGAAAGAAGTGCACCTAGTATCCTTACCAAAAATCCACAGAATTAACCGCCCCCCATTCTCGGCTATACACAGCTTTTCAACCGCTTGTATTAATAGAATCGCACTTTCGGGTTTCTACCCGGCGTATAGGGAGCATCAGATGCAAGACCGCGCAATTTCTGAACAAATTTTTTGCGCAACTGTATCAATTCTTCGACGGGTTTATCTTTTCCAGTCTTTGGATCAACAATATGTGCCTTAACTATTACCCCTGAATCTTCATCGGAATCCCTTATTGCTTGCATAAGATCTTCTACCTTAACTACTGCAAGTAGATCTTTTTCAAGATGATCTTGTGCAAGAACCATCCCATGATCCTTATAAAAGTTTTGTTTGAGATTCTTAATAACGTCTTCGTCAAATCTGGTCATATAGATCACCCGCTTGTGGGAGGCGATAACATCTTTCGTATGATCCTTTTTTGCTCCTATGTAAGAACGAATGTCATCCGCATCAAGCCCCATTGTCTTTTTAGAGTTTAGTTCTTCTGAAAACTCGCGCGCAGCGGTATCTGCAGGATGGTTTTCACCAGAATCCCGTCTTCCTCCAAAATCATCATATAATCCCTTGTCATGGCCTGAGCTTTGACGGCCTAAAAGTACGTACAATGGTCGGTCGTCTTTATGGAAAAACATAAAGACAAATGCCGACGTATAGTCGTAATTTTTTAGTCGTGGCGCTTCGCTCTCTGAGCGTGCTGATCCTGTAGAGACTACTAAGCCGATCAATACTGCAATACCTCTATAAACATGATACTTCATCCCATTCCCCTCTTTTCTTAGTTTCTATGATAAGCCACCTCTTATCATCTTAAACTGGCGAGAGTCAGAATGTCAATATTCAAATAGAAAATATTAATAGACCAGTATTTTCTTATTATGGCCTTAGCTTGCAGCTCATTTGATTTCTTAGCGAGAGGAGCTATAATGAACCGCACCTATTATAAGCTAATCAAAGGAGCTCGCGATGATACCACTTGTCCTGCCTGTTAACTACCTCCCGATTATAGCCGCAACGTTCCTCGCCTTCTTGCTCGGGGCAATCTGGTATTCACCGCTCTTTTTTGGCAATCCCTGGTTCGAATCCTATGGCATTCTTCCAAAAAGCAGTCCAGCTGAGACAGCGCGGCGAAAAAATCCCGCCACTCATGCAGTTGCCGTAGCTATCATGCTCATCCTCGCCTACGTGCTCGACGTCATGTTGCTCACCCTGCAGGTAACAAGCGTAGTGGATGCGCTCTCTGTTGGGTGTATCCTATGGCTTGGCTTCATAGCAACAATCGGTTTTATCAATGTAATATACGAGAATAGATCACTGAGTGTTTTCGTGGTTCATATCATATACTGCCTTACGTACCTAGAACTTATGGCAGTCGTGCTGACACTAGCGCGATAGATCTTGCGTAGAATAATCTGATTAATGTTTGCCCAGAAAGACCTTCCACACCGGCATCACGGTAATCATTCCTTCTGCTACTTGAATCTCTTCCTCTTCATCAAGAGTTATAATCATTCCTGAAGTAAGCTCGAGCTCATCCATTGCCTGACGTAGTGCACGCACCTCTCGAGCTCGGGTGCTCTCTTTATCAAGTGACAGACTTACTTGGTAAAGTTGTTTGGTTTGATCAGGCAATATACTTAAGAAATCAACCTCATTTTGCGATTCAGTTCTATAGTAATAAATGCTCTCTGTTTGACGCCGGAGATGAGCAAATACAGCCGTTTCGAGTTGAGAACTAAGATTGAACTCGCTCGCTAAGCTCACTGCGGTAATAAGCCCTTGATCGACTGCAAAAACCTTCTTCATACTTGAGGCCGCTTTTCTTTGAGACAGCATATACTTTTCTATGGAAAATACGCTATACGCATCTTCAAAATAGTTCATATAAGAATATAAAGAATCCTTCGAAACCTCATACCCCATGGATTTAAGCGCTCCATACATTTTTGAAATGCTAAAAAGAGTAGCGCTATTTCTGAGTGAATGAACCATTACATGTCTCAGGACACTGTCCCCATTAACCCCGTAGCGTTCTATAATGTCTCGATAGATCACCGTTGTTATGTAACTTTGCAGCTGATCTCTATGATAGGTTTCTGATCCACCAATGACCTCGGGAAACCCACCCATTTTGAGAAACCTTTGTAGCTGATGCAAAATAACCGTTTTCTCACGACCCACAATATGTTGAGGAATCGTAACGTTCACTTTTTTAAGAAACTCTCTAAAGCTGAAAGGAAATATCTCAAAAGTCCAGGTTCGTCCGCGCAGACCGGTCGCGATCTCCTTGCTTAACATTTTACTTGAAGAACCAGTGATATAAATCGAAATATACTCTGAATCAAGAAGCCTTCTTACAAACTTCTCCCAACCATGCACTTCGTGGATCTCGTCAAAGAAAAAGTGTATATCATGTGCTTTGAGATGCTGTGGGTAGAGCTCGAAGTAGGCTGACAAGATATCCTTAAAGTCTGAGACCTGCATATCACACAGCCTATCATCTTCAAAATTGATATAGACGATTTTGGTAAGATCTATATCTTGAGAAAGTAAGCTCCGCATGATCTGATATAAGGTGTATGTTTTTCCACTCCGCCTCATACCGATAAAAACCCATGCTTTTCTCACTCCATGAGGTAATGAGGGAAAATCCAAATCTCGGGATACCGGAAAAGGAATCTCAGAAGAATGAAACTTTCGAATTATTTCTTTAAAAACCTCTTTCATAGCCAACACCCACTTGATTTTGTGATATTTTCCTTCTACAAAGGAAAATATAGCATGAAATTATCCTTCTTGCAAGGATGGTTTTTGGACATTTCCTCTACTTCACGTATATTTTTACCATTTTTCCATTAAAAATTCCATTCTATCCTTATTGGAAGGATAGTGGGACTAAAAATTATCCTTCTTAAAAGGAAGGCTTGACTTATTATTGCGTCAATCATTGGCTGAGCCAGTATAGAGCTCATGGCCATAATCTTAACGATCAGGCAGAGAGGCTGACATTTTGCTTTCAAGAATATTAACAAAAACCATCTTCAGCACATATTGTCGGCTATATTGGAATCCCGGATATATTTCTTCTAAGCTCTTTTCCGTTCTGCCAAGAACAGGGCTGTTACCACTACTATTCCCCCAAGGAGTTGCCATACGGATAGCCTTTCTCCTAGCAATACCAAGGCGAGTATTGCGACAAAGACCGGCATACTGCCAAATACGAGTAAACTCACACGCCCCGGTCCAATCTGTTTTATCGCTGACGAATAAAAGATAATCGCAAGAGCACTTCCAAAGGAGCTAATATAGGCCAGTAGCCCCCATTGAAAGAGGGTGAGCTTTGCTATTGCTAATACAAAGCAATAGTTAACTATAAAGGGCAGCACAAAAATAACCCCGGTTACCCCCGTTACGAATGATAAAAAGAGCGGAGAATAATGGCCGCTTACTTTTTTAATGGCAAGGATATAGAGCGCTTCGCAGACCACAGCCAGCAGCATAAGAAATTCCCCCAGATTTCCAGCAAAGCAGGCAAAGCTGAACGAACCGTTTGAAATAATGAACGAAACACCTATAAAGGACAGAATTATCGCTATCAGCTCAGAGGAGGTTGGAATATGTCTAAACAGGAGAGCTGCGCCGAGCATTGTCATCACCGGTACCACTGCGCCTATAAGGGAGATAGAAGTTGCCGAAGCATAAGAAAGTGCCGTGAAGTAGAGCGCATTAAAAAGGAAGACTCCCGTGAAACCGAGAAAAAAAAGAAGAGGGAGGTCACTTACTCTCACCCGTTCTCTTTCTTTACGAAAAATGAGAAAAGGCAGTAAGCAGAGTGATGATATTCCGTAACGGAAGAGCGTAAATGCACAGGCGGGAAGATCATCAGCAAGCATTTTTGCTGCAATGGTGCCGCTTGCGAAAAGTAATGAAGCAGCTAAAGCGGCGAAAGTATAACGCATCGTCCTTCTTTGTTAATAGTTCTTCTCTCAGTTTTATAATCAGATGAATCGTGTAAGCCACGTGAGCAGCACGACTATGAGCCCATTTGCAAACATACCCCACGCAATGTCAATGAACGTAATAAAGAGCGACCATCGGGCGAGAACGGCGTAATTGGTAAGATCATACACCCCATAGACAATGAGCCCATAGAAGGCGCCCCACAGGAAACTCTGGGTAAGGGGGAGTCCCTGGCATCGGGGAAGCACAAGGACGACCGCTCCTATAACAAGCAGAGCCCACACGAGTAATCCAGGAATAAGCAAAATCTTCATCTGGTTGTTTTGGCTCCGCGCAATACTGCCAATCTCAGATTGATAGATGCCTCTCATCATATAACCCAGAAAAAGAGTATCAAGGGCTATGAATGCCACGTAGCCACTCGTAACGAGCTTGATAAAGCGAAGAGCCTCATAAACCATAGTTTACTTCTGTTTTGTAATAAGATAGTTTCTTTACTATACTACATCTGATACAAAAAGCATTTTCTGATTCAATCATTTGATCATCTGCTTTCGCGCATACCGCAGTCATGAATAAACTACCCGTCAGCCAGTGCGCACAAAAACTTTATTAATAATTTTTTTGCTATTAATGGATCAGCACAAACCCTTGCCATGAAACGATACCTTCGTTATGATGGACGTAAACGCGTAAAAAATCTATTCTTTAGGAGCTCCCATGAAAAAGAGAATCGCAATAGGTATTTCGCTCTTGGTGGCATTCAGCATATGCTCACCAACCATAGCCATGGATGCAGCTAGTTTTAAAGTGCTATCGCTCGAGGGTGTTGAAAGAGTCATACAAAAACAGGGTATTCAATGCGGCGGCATTCAGGCCATCGCCTGCGCACAAAAGAACGACCCTTTGGAGGGTACCACGCAGATTTGTATTATCGGTCATGCGCGCTGCGATTCTTTTTATAGCTGCTCGTTATCAAGAGCAGATCATCGGGCAAAAGATGTAATTCTTAGGGCTTTTGCTCACTGGGGCGGCCAAGAAAGACCTATATCCTTTTTGATCCCCGACTCTCGTGAAGCATGTCAGCATTTTCACCAGCTCAATCAGAAGGAGAAAGGCTCGCCGAGCTTCTACCTGCCCATGCATGCTTTAATAGGCGTGATCAGTCATGAGAACAACTATAGAACAAATAATATTGAGATTATTCCTTCACGGCCCTGGCAAGGGTATAGCGAGGCCCACTGGAATCCTACTCTTTATTTTAGCCAGGAGCAGCTTCCCTTTTTGGCTCAGCAGGCAGGGCTTGAGTGGCAGAGCGCGCAGCAAGTAGACCGCGCTAATATGCTAAAAAGCGTTGCGCAGCAAAGCGGTTTCTTCTTAGATGAGGGTGACTTACAAACCTTTGTTGACTGCATTAAGACCCGGAGCCGTTTGCACCGATTTGAGCTTAAAAAGATTGGAGAGTATCGACAGCTGCTTGCCGAAATGCTCGCCCATACCCGTACCCTTGACCATCCCCAGCATGCGCAGCTAATTCAAGAGCTTTCACAAGACCTTTCAAATGCGCAGGATGAACAAATTTCCTTCCTCAAAGCCTATGGCATTGCCGATCTAAACATGACCCTTCTTGATGCACTAGTAACCATAATAAGGGCACAGCGTTCCCTCGCAGCTGGATGCATAGAGTTTCAAACGAACTTAGTAGTCCCCCTTTTTCAGTTTACTAACGTTGTCAACCATCTTGCAGTTCTCGAAACAGCTTCAAAGAGTCGCAATCTCGTCGTTCTTCATCCCTTTGAGAGAATGGATCATCTTTTAGTGATGCTTGCAAAGTCAGGTTATGCGGTCCATTCCGCAGGGCCGATACCGTTCACCTATTACGCCCCTTTTGCTCAACCTTGTGCACAGCTCTTTGATAATGATCAAATCGTCGCATTTTTAACCGCACAATTTTCTCAGCCACGCGCCATTCAAGAGGAGCTTATTGAAACCGACGAAGAAGCTGCTCAGGCTAGAGTGATAAAGGAGGAGCCGACAAATGAAGCTCTGCAGCTTTTTCCATTAGATCTCAACGAAAAAGATAAAACCTTTATCTGCAGCAGCTGTGCAAAACAAGCAAAAGAGAGCGGTGCGCGGGTCGTGTTAAACAATGCGGGCTGCACATGTTGTACACGTTGCTTTGTTGAGACGCAGATGAAGGAAAAGTCACCCACGTTTTGGAAACTCTTGACAAAAACAGATTTAGCAAGAAAAGATCCTCTCTTACTTTCACAAATAGGCACCCTTTGCCAGCTCATGTTTTATTTAACGACTCCTGGATCGGACTTTATGGAAAGTCCGTTTTTCAAACTTTCACATGATAAGCTAATCACCCATCTCGATAAGATTCTGAGCGATCCTGCCTGGACAAAAGCTTGCCAGATAGCAGCAGAGCTCAAAATCGATTGCACCCATATGAAGAAGAGCATGGAGACCTACAGAAATCTCAAAGAGAGCTATTTTCAACAGCAATTAAAAGATCGAAAAGAGCGCGCCAAGAATAGGCAAAAATCAATCGCTACTATCTTCGATCAGAACGGTGTGTGGCAGCGGCTTCAAGAGCAATTAAGAATGGCTCTCGCAGTACAATTTGAGATAAACGGGCACACTAGTTTTTTTGCACGCGTGTACTATAGCATCATACTACGTATCGCTCAGCGAATAGCAGTAGCCCCTGAAAAATTAGTGCTGCTTACTTAGCGCCATTAAAAACACCTTCCTTATAATAATCGCTAACAATGGAACGCACGTCCATGAGCTTCCTCCAATGATGGCAAAAATATCGTCAGTCCATTGGTGTAACAGTTTATTATGAGTTATTTAGCACCAGTCTTCTTTTTTTCTTCATTATGTACGGCGGTGGCTCTCTTTTTTTCTTGATTATATAGTTCTTCAAACCCTTTTATTTGAGCATAATCCTGTTCAAATGAAACTTTATTTTTTCTTTGGTACTCTTCCTGATTTTCTCGAGAATGCTTTAGCCGATGTTTTTGAGGTGTATAGTCTTTCATGGCGAGACCGCACATGCATACATCTACATCTTGATTTTCTTCGAGTAAATTTGCACAAGCCTTAAATCGTTTCATAGCTTCTAAATACAGTTCGAGCACTTCTCGTGCGTCATCATCATAAAGAATGTTTTTAACAGCTATTAATAAAATACGACGTTCTTCGTCATCATAGAGAGGATCTTTAAGAATATCCTGTTTTTGCTGAGTTTGTAATGACATTTGAACTTTACTTAATATGACTTCGTCGCGTATGTTTAATTTTCGAAATAAAAAATCGAGTTGAGCAACTATTTTTTGGGCGCTTGTTGCTTTGTCATAAAAACAAGTTTCCACCTCCACATGCATAGCTGTTAAAGTGAAACCTGAAAATACGATATATAACGCCATTAAATTTTTCAACATCTTCACTCCTGAAAAGATTTAAGTGTGTGACTTGTTTTGGTTTTGCTCTTTCTTACGAGTCCTAACTTAGTTCGGCGACGGCTGATGCTCGACAGTTCGCACATTTCTTAGCTTCTTAGGTTTGCCTGCTATAAAGCATACACTCACTCTCGATAAAAGAGAAGAACCGCATTACACATATCTTGTAGGTATCATAAGGTATGGATACTGAAAACTATCCTGCACCGCCCCGTTTGATTTATCCCTGTATATTGGCATATTTTAAGATAGAGACAAGAAAAATCATATCTGATTACATAGGTACTAATTGTGAATAATAAAGTCATTTTAAGCTTTTTACTGTTATTTCTCGGAACTCGCCTCTGTGCGATGGATAGTGCCAGTCAATCAGTAGGCAATATGCAGGGTGCTGATATAACCTCTTTTGCTGATCTTCAAGGACCACATGGACGGGTTTTACTTCTTGGCGATACCCATGACAGCGATCAAGATGTACGGGCAGTTGTGCAGGCAGCATCGGATTCAATGTATGATCGGGTTATCGGTCTTTTAAAAAATCTACCAATGGAGCGCAGGCTGCCTGTTATTGCCGAAATTTCTCAAAATTACTTTATTCATGGAGAACGTGCCGGAAACCTCGCCCCGTTATTTGCGAAATTAGTAAATGCACACAGAGAAGATCTTGAAGCAGGCAAAAGTCCATTCATGATAAGACCCGTAGATCCCCGAAAAGAAACAAGCGATTTTGTAACGATGATGTATCTCTGGGTGTCAGGCCAAATAGAATCTCATCTTTCTTCTGAAGAAATTACGGCACATTCAGAGGGGCGGCCTCTAAAAAAATCATGCGCATCCTTCGTCACTTTTCTCAAGAAATTTAAATTTAATAAGCCGGCACTCGTCATTTCACTGAAGTCATATATAGCCTATCTTGAACAGTGCAGTAGCGATCTGAAGAAAATTGAAGAAACGTATAAGCAAAAAGCAGAGAATGCTGAAGTTGTACAAGTAATACACGAGCAGATAGAAAAATTTGATCAGTCTCTCGTTCTCATAAAAAAAATGACAAGCCATATTCCTCGGGAAACCTTTTTTGCTGATGCTTTCGCGCGACTTTTCTTTGATTGCAAAACGTGGGGCGAGGCAATGGATATATTTGTAAAAATTGAAAATCTTTTTATATTTCAAACCGATTTTCTTCACATCGAACTGTATCTTTTAGATACTATAATGATGGCTCTTTCGCGTAATAATATAGTAACAGTTATTATGGGAGATGCGCACGTAAAGAACTTAATGCCACTACTTAAAAAACTACATTTTGAGGTTCTTAAGGAAGAAACGAAGCTCGCTCGTATTCCTCTAAAGATGTTACATACATTAGATCCGAATTATAACGGAAGATTACTTACCACGTTAAAAGAATTCCTTGCACATCAACAAGTGCTGACATCAGCAAAGGAAGACCAAATGCAATGTTTCCATTGCTTTAAAATCGGTCAAATGCAGAAGTGTGCAGCGTGTATACAAGCTTATTTTTGCGATAGAGAATGCCAAAAACGAGCGTGGGCGTTTCACAAAAAATATTGTAGCACAAAGTTAAAACCCGAGGTACGCAAATAAAAGCGATTTTGTTTTATTGCTCATACAAAAACGGTTCCAATCATGAAACCATTTCTCAGAGACGTCATGTACTATTTATAGCCTTGCGGAGATTCTCACTCTTTTCGGCTGTACGTGGTAGGATCAATGTATAATACAAACAGTACTGCTCCTATGCCGGCATAAAACTGATTACAAAAAGTGAAGGAAACATATGGTTTTTTTAGTCATTCTTCTTCTCTCTTACATAGGGAATCTCCATCCAATGGACGTAGCTGCTCATCCCGGAGAGACCGCTGCTCCGAAAACGGGCGCTCGAGCGATAACCAAATGGCCCCTCTTTTTATTTGGCGAAGCATTTCCAGCTTTGGTTGGAAGGCCTGATGAAACCCAAGAATGGGTAGATGCTCAGCTGAAGAAGGCTCTTACTGTTACCAGAGAAACTGCTAATGAGCAACATATGCCAGAAATTGAGCGGGTAAGGCTTGATTGGATGTATGCCTTGCATATGGTACAAAAAGAGCTTCTCTGTAAGCCTATCGACACGTTGGCGGTCGATGATATTCGGCATATGGCATCATGGCTAACCCGATTGACTGCTCAAAATCCTGGCTGTTTTCGTTCCCATGAGTCTAAATGGCCAATTAAAACCGATATAAGTCCTGAAGACCAAGAAAGACTCACTAAAATAGACGCTCTAGAAGATGCAGAGATCACGAAGGATGATGCAGCTTTTCTGCAAAGGTTCTTTTATTTTTTTGTACGTTCTGAGACCATTCCAGCAAGACTGGAGCAGTTCTTGGAAGATGTAAAAAGAATCGTGTCCTTATTAAAAGCAAATCCCGTCATGACCGAAGAAAGGGTAGCTCGCTTGTTAAATGCCGCGAGCTTCGTTCACCTTGAGGCCGTAGCTATTCACCCTTTTGAAGAAGGAAGTAAGCGTCTTGCAAGAATGCTCATGTACATTTTTCTTGCGCAACATGGGTTGCAACCCATGACTTTCTATAACTCAGAGCTCCATTCAGAAAAACTGCTAATGGCGCTTGCTCATAAAAATAGAGAGGCATTTGAAGCGTATGTTACTGAATCTTATATTGTAAGCAATAGATTGAAAAGAAATCCGTTCTACTTTGGGATTTTAAAAGATATTTCCGCACAAAAATTAGCGCCCCCTTTATGGAATAAGGCCCTTCTCAATCATCCATTGCAAATTGCATTTGAAAAGCAGATTGTAACCGAAAAAAGCAAGCCCACGGTGCAGAGGAGCGCATCGGTTGCAAAGAGATGTGATCAATGTGGTAGGAGCAGTGAGATCGTGGTCAATTTAAAGTTACAGAAATGTAGTGGGTGCAAACAGGCAGCCTATTGCTCCACAGAATGCCAAAAAGGACACTGGCCCTCACACAAGGCACATTGTAAAAAGCCCTGAAGAGTTATTTCGTTTCTGCTATCACGATTTCTCAGCCCGCAGAGTACTAATCATTGTTTTTCTTGAAAGTAGCAAGCTCTATTTTCTATACTGAAAGTAATGATTCTTACGTGAGGCACTTTTTTATGAAAATAGTCATTCTAGCTTTTTCTTTACTTACCGGACTCTATACTCTCGCGCAGCCCGGATCCCCTTTTGCAACCGAGTCACTCCATACACGCTATCTTCCGCAGATTCCAGGTACATTTAAGGGGATAATCAACTTTAACGTGAGCAATTCAAAGTCCTATTGGCATCCTTCGATTGTGCCCCCTGCGGGAGCTCCTAACATTTTACTTATCATGACTGACGATGTTGGGTACGGAGCCCCCAGCACCTTTGGTGGGAGCATACCCACGCTTGCCCTTGATAGAGTAGCGCACATGGGATTGCGCTATACTCAATTTCATTCGACCGCGCTCTGTTCTCCGACGCGAGCGGCACTCATTACCGGTCGGAACCATCATTCCGCTCACTCAGGGGTGATTCAAGAAATCGCAAGCGGCTTTCCTGGCTACGATAGCATCATTGGAAAAGATACGGCGACCCTTGGAGAAATTCTAAAACAAAATGGGTATGCCACTTCGTGGTTTGGAAAGAACCATAATACACCAGACTGGATGGCAAGCCAGGCCGGCCCTTTTGATAATTGGCCCGTTGGCTATGGCTTTGAGTATTTCTATGGGTTTTTAGGCGGCGATACCAGTCAGTGGCATCCGCATCTTTTTCGTAATACTACACCCATTGAGCCCTATGCAGGGAAACGGGGCTGGAACCTGACAACCGCGATGGCTGATGATGCGATTCAACACATAAAAACCTTACACGCAATCGATCCTTCCAAATCATTTTTTGTATACTATGCTCCAGGAGGTACTCATGCGCCTCACCACCCTACTCCTGAATGGATTAAAAAGTTTAAAGGTAAGTTTGATCATGGATGGAATGTAGAGCGTGAACGAATCTTTGCTCGACAAAAAAAACTGGGGGTTATCCCTGCTCATGCTCAGCTGACACCTTGGCCGGACTCGATACCAAAGTGGGATATATTATCTCAAGAAGAGAAAAAGCTTTTTGCACGCCAAGCCGAGGTTTATGCGGCCTACCTCGCGTATACAGACCATGAAATCGGCCGTGTTATCGATTCAATTGAAAAAATGGGCAAACTTGAAGATACCTTGATTATCTATATAAGTGGCGATAACGGCTGCAGCCCGGAAGGGACGCTTACCGGAACTCCTAATGAGATAGCTATATTTAATGGTGTAACGATCCCCGTAAAAGAGCAGATGAAATTCTATGATGAATGGGGGAGCGATAAAACGTACCCCCACATGGCAGTTGGCTGGGCCTGGGCCTTCGACACCCCTTTTAAATGGACAAAGCAGATAGCATCCCATTTTGGGGGAACACGCCAGGGGTTAGCAATCTCATGGCCTCGCAGAATTAAAGATGCTGGCGGCATCCGAACCCAGTTCCATCATGTAATCGATATTGCCCCGACCATTCTTGAGGCTACGCATATACCAGCACCGTATATGGTAAATGGTGTTGCTCAAAAACCAATTGAAGGGACAAGTATGGCGTATAGCTGGGATAAGAAAAACGCGAAGCTACCATCACATCGTAAAACACAGTATTTTGAAATGCTGGGAAATCGAGCGATATTTCATGATGGCTGGATAGCATCAACTACCCCGCCTCAGGTTCCATGGTTATTTAGTCAGAATCTTCCAACCGATGTTATGAATGGCTATGCATGGGAACTTTATAATCTGCATAAGGATCCAACTCAGTATACGGATCTTGCTACCAAACTGCCAGATAAACTACGATTTATGAAAGAGCTGTTCACAGCGGAAGCTTCTAAATATCAGGTCTTTCCGCTCAATAACGGAACGCTCAAACAGTTTGCTGCTGAACGTCCAAGTCCTGCCCACGGAAGAAATACATTCTCGTATTCGGGCACGGTAGCCGGCATTCCTCATGGAGCCGCACCAAATCTTTTAAATACATCATATACCATTACGGCTACTGTCGAAGTTCCTCACAATGCTCACGGAATGCTTGTTAAACAGGGAGGCCGCTTTGGTGGCTATGGCTTCTACCTTGTAAAGGGCGTTCCCATCTTTACCTGGAATCTGCTCGACCTTCAACGTATTAACTGGCGCGGAAACAAACCGCTTACAGCGGGCAAGCACACGTTAACTTTTGATTTTACGTATGACGGAGATGGCTTAGGCAGAGGAGGTTTAGGCGTGTTAAAAGTAGACGGCAAGGAAGTAGCTCGACGCCGCATGCAAAAAACGATTCCGTTTATTCTCCAGTGGGACGAAACATTCGATGTTGGTATAGATAGCGGAACTTCGGTTAACGATGCAGAATACTCAGCACCGTTCTGCTTCAAAGGCAAGATCAATGATCTCACAATTCAGCTGCGTGAGTCGCCTTTGAATGATAAGGACAAATCTCTCTTCCTTCAGAAAGGTCAACGTAATAATCAGGCAAGTGAGTAGCGCTACCCCCTTAGCCTGGTCGCCGTCAAATACATTTCACGATAGCGTTAGCGAAGGCTAACAGTCAAAGGTGGCTGAAAAAGCTAAGATACCGATCGAGCACATCGAAACCCAAGATGGCATAAGCTCGTATCGGGTGAAGTTCTCATGCGGGCTGTTATCCGATATCCCTTACAATAAGAAGGGCTACATAAAAAAGATCCACCTTTATGTACACGTTTTTTTGCATATGGTTCACTCGGATCCCAACTTGATGGGGGCCCTTTAGGATCGCATGAAAGTTTTTTTGCTGCCTCTCCTACGTAATAGTTTCTGTGGTAATAATCGGAACACCATTGCCATACATTTCCGGCCATATCGTAGAGCCTATGGCCATTTGCTGGGTACTTTTTTACCGGAGTAGTTCCCACATATCCTTGAGGATTAATGCTTACCGTCGGAAACGTTCCCCGCCATATATTTGCCTGGGGATGTTTCGATGAGAACTCTTCATCGCCCCACACATAGCGGGTATTTTTTCCTCCATGAGCTGCGTACTCCCATTCTGCTTCAGTAGGCAATCGCTTACCAGCCCATAATGCATAGGCAAGAGCATCGTCCCAAGAAATGTGAACAACGGGATGATCATCTTTTCCCTCTATGGAACTTCCCGGCCCTTGAGGCTTCCGCCAGTTAGCACCAGGCGTCCATTGCCACCAATCGTGCCAAGACCGAGCTCTGCCTAAAGGCTTTCTAAAAACAAGCGATCCGGCTACCAAGGTCTCAGGAGCGGGATCGGGAGTTCCGGGTGGTAGCTGTTTTCGAATATCTTCTAGTTTAGGAGCTTTTTCAGCCGTGGTAACATAACCGGTTCGCTGTACGAATTCTTTGAATTGCGCATTAGTAACCGGTGTTTCATCGAGATAGAAACTTGAAATTCGGACCTGATGCGCCGGTTTTTCATCATCAAGCGCATCCGGGTCATTCTTCTTGGCACCCATGCTAAAGTCGCCACCCTTAATAAAGACCATTCCTGGTGGTTTGGGTTTTGGCTTCTTATCAAGTGATTGTAGATCGGTAACAAATAAAGAAAGCATGGCGACCGAGAACCGTACATTTTGCACAGGGAACCCCTTCATATGGTTATATGCTTCTTATGCTATCCGATTTTGGGCATGTATTTCAAGAAATCCTCAAGAATTGTAACTACGGCGTTCGCGCTGAATGTAAAGGGGCTCGATATTCATGCTTATTGAAAGAGCCCGCGCAAGTAGCTACTCCATCCATTCTGAGGAGCTTTACTCGTTACCGATCCTGCTTGGAGATCGGGAACAGGCCACGGCTTTGTTTTAGCTACGTACTCGTCAAAATGATCTATCGGCTTTGGATATTCTCCCACTATATCAAAATAGTCGTAATAGAGAGCCGGATAATATTTATATTGTACATGAAATAGAAAGGGGAACGTGCCCATAAAGTAACTAAAATAGTTATCAAACCACCAACTCCACGGGTGTCCCTCGAAAGTGCCTTCAAAAAAGGTCTTCTGATTTTGCAGCTGTTCAGCCGTATATGTGTGATACGGATTAATACCCTTGAACGGTTTTGTTTTTTGAATAATGCCGTTAATGACAGCTTTTGGCTGGGTAGCCAGCTGGGAAGTCGAACGTGCCGTCGTGCTTGGCTGCCCCTGAGGAGCCTCTGTTTGGAAAAGACTCGGTAGATACTTCTTTCCCATCTCGTACAGTGTCGGTCCATAGAGGGCTGCGGCTTGATACATTGACGAGCCTGAGTCTGCGGGAGCCGCCTGGGCAGCAGGCCCAGAACTTAAACCAAGCTCGTCGAGCCTTCTTTGAATTTCTTCACCATATAATGACCCTTGAGCAGGCCTCGATGTCATAACGTTCGGTGACGTTGAATCTTGATATCGATCTCTGAGATCGCTCGGGCGATTCGCCTTATACTGATATGCTCGATTTAATGATGGATTTCTCTTACTGAAACTCGTTGATCGATCGCCCCTCGTTTTCCGATTGGCATTGAGGAATGTTGCTCCCATCACTCCAAATATCGTCATACCCCACATGATCACCAAACTTTTCTTCTTCATACCTACCTCCACAATTTTTTGTTTCATTTAGTGAAAAAATCTCCCTTAGTTTTAGTATAAATATTTTCAAATAGAACTGTCAACAAAATTGAGCCTTAATTCTCTGAACTGCGATTTTTCTTTGCTCCTATGAGGCTTTAAGCACATCGTCCATCCACAGCAACACACTTTGCTAATTACCAAAATTGAGTAGACTGAAACAATACCTTAGTTTAGATGATTGGGCATACTATGAATGCGCTCTTTATTTTCCGACGCGATCTGCGATATCAGGATAACACGGGTTTGCTGGCGGCAATGTCGTCAGGTCTCCCTGTTATTCCTTGCTTCATCATAGATCCTGCACAGGTAGGAAGTACAAACCCTTATCGAGGCGCGCATGCTTTACAGTTCATGATCGAATCACTCAAAGAGCTTGACGACAATCTACGCTCGCATGGAGGTAAACTGTACCTCTTTTATGGCAAGCCTGAAGAGATCGTCGAGCGCCTTATCAGCCAAGAGAAAATCTCTTTAGTCTCTGTAAATACAGATTATACACCCTATAGCCGCGACCGTGATGCACGTCTTGAAAGCGTATGTGCTCGCTCGAGCGTTGCATGGCATAGCCACGCAGATGCTTTGCTTATCGAGCCGGCAAAAGGGGTAAGCACGGCGGGTAAGGCCTATCAGATATTTACACCGTTCTTTAAGAAAAATAGCTCGGCACTCATCGGGATTCCACAAGAAATACAGAGGAAGGAATCTTCGTATCATGAGCTCCATGGAAGACTTGTACGTAGGCCGATTGCAGGGGAAAAGGATCACACATTTTTAGATACGCTTATTGATTCACCAGTAATACTGCATACGGCGGGCGGAAGATCATCAGCAATCCAGCTCTTAAAAAGATTACCTGCGCTTGCCAATTATGCTCAAACGCATGATATCCCATCCGTTCCCACGTCAGATCTATCAGCCCATAATAAATTCGGCACCGTCTCGATTCGTGAAGTATATCATGCTATTCAAAAGACTCTCGGGCATGCTCATCCCCTTATACGGCAGCTCTTCTGGCGCGATTTCTTTTACCATAGTGCGTGGTTTTATCCGCATGTTTTTGGGCACCCGTTTAATCCTACGTATGAGCACCTTACATGGAGCGAGAATGAGAACCACTTTAAGCGCTGGTGTGAGGGAGAAACCGGATTTCCCCTCGTCGATGCGGGGATGCGACAACTAAACGAGACAGGCTTCATGCATAATCGGGTGAGAATGATAGTTGGCTCCTTTCTCGTAAAAGACCTTCATATCAATTGGCTTTGGGGTGAGAGATACTTTGCTCAGAAACTTGAAGACTATGATCCAGCGGTCAATAATGGAAACTGGCAGTGGGTAGCTTCAACAGGCTGTGATCACCAGCCGTACTTTCGTGTTTTTAATCCCTGGCTCCAGCAAAAGAAGTTCGATCCTGATTGTATCTATATAAAGCGTTGGATACCTGAACTGCGAGCATATGACGCCAAGCTGATTCACAAACAAGCACTATCATGCGATCGTTTGGGGTCATATCCAGCCCCAATGCTTCAGCATGAAAAAGAAGCACGCCGGGCCATAAACCGCTTTCGCGCACTCAGGTAATGTCTATGCTTTCAGGTCACAATTGTGACGAGAGTCATCTTTCGGATGCTAAAAGGGCTGTTTTTACAATCACAAGCACTTCCTGATTTACACGTGCTGATCGAGTAAAATTGGGTTGCCATCGGGATCAAAAACCATGCAAGAGCCTGGGCCTGTGCTGCTGGTATCTACTTCTAAGGCGAGAGGAATCCCACATTTTTTTAGGTGATTCTGGAGCGTTCTTACATCGGTGAATTTGTCGAGCTGCTCAGCGTTATTATTCCAACCGGGGCAGAAGGTCAAAACATTACGATCAAACATGCCTTGAAACAAGCCCAAGACACAATCTTGATTTTTCATAATAAGCCAATTCTGGGACTTATTGCCTGCAAAAACAGTAAAGCCCAATTTTTCATAAAAGAGTTTTGATGCCTCAATGTCTTTAACGGCGAGGCTTACAGAGAATGCTCCTAGTTGCATACTGTTCCTTTCTTAAGGGTTCCATTTTTTGAAAGAATTCTGCTCAAGTATACCATAAAAAGAAGGAGCTCATTGCCGAGCTCACTCCTGATACGGACGAATGTAACAAATATTTCAGGTCGACTTTTTGCGAAGATCATGCTATTTTTCTCAAGCACAATAAATAACAAAACTTTCATGTATTGAGGAGTCTCTATGTCAAAACTCTTTTTTAATTTTTGCTTCTTTATGTCCTTATCTTCTAGCCTCCACGGTATGGAGGGTACAAAACGGGCCAAAGTTGATCCCGATCAAAAAAAGGCGCCCGCGAGTCAAATGATTCTCAGATTGTTTGATGGTCGTTTACCACTGGGTGTGGAGCATGCAGGAAGAATTAATCTCGCCACTGTTCAATGCCAGACGAAACATAATGGTATCATATCTCTCACCTCCCTTAAGAAACTAAGTTTAAGTTCCAATGCACTTACCGAGCTTCCTGCCGGATTTAGCGATCTCACTCAATTACAGGAACTTACATTATGGGATAATAACTTTCACGAAATTCCCCCTGAAGTTTGCACTCATACTTCGCTTACCGATCTTGACATTTCCCGCAACCCTCTTCGCACCTTTCCACTGCTTGCGCTCGTCAATCTGACTGTATTTCGCGCAGAAGCTATACAACTACAGGAATTCCCCGACTGCTTAGGTAATCACGTGCAGCTTACGCAGCTGGTACTTGCAGGAAATCAGCTCACGAAGGTCTCACCTGCGCTCTTTCGCTTAGTGGCCTTGACTTTGCTTAATCTGTCATCTAATAAGCTTACTCATATCCCTGATGAGATAGCCCAGTTAACGAAGCTCAACGAGTTGCGCATAAGCGATAATGCATTAGAAGAATTACCGACTACTATGAGTGCTTTACCTGAACTCGAGGAACTCCACGCAAATAATAATAAGATAGCAAGCCTTTGCCCAACTCTTTTGCAGTGCAGCAGGCTTCGCCTACTCTACCTTAATAACAATCGTGTAAAGGAAATTCCCGACGATCTTCATCTTCTTGCAGCATTAAGAACGCTTGCGCTCGATGGAAATCCGATAAGCACAATACCCGTATCGACAATAAATTTTATGCACTCACTGTACACACTTTCTCTTGATAAAACACCTTTTGCAGAGCACATGAAAATGATAAAAGTTCTGGAAAAAAGGCGGGTACTTGTCTTGCAGTAAAACTGAGAGTAACAACTAAAACATCAGAATGAAAAATAGAGCTCATTCTCCTAACTCTCTAAAAAAGCCCCCCTAAAAGGAGGGCTTTATGATTGCGTGAAGTTTCTTCGTTTCTATAAGCTGCTATCTTCATATATCTGTTCGCTTGTTACGGTTTTACCGCTTTTAAATAAGCCTTCTTTGTTGCAATCTCAGCCTTAGTAAGACCGATTTGTGCAATTAAAGAAGCCTTATCTCTATGCCTTTTTTGTCTCGCATACTGAACCTCTAATTTTGCCAATTTACAGCTTAGCTTTGCTAAGTCCTGACAAGAACATACAAAATCATCGCGCTGTTCTTTGTTTTGAGCAAGCCGCTTTAAATAGTCCGCAACTCCCTCATGATATTTGAGAGCCGTGCGTGTTGCAAGAAGCTGTGCAGTATCCGTGGTTGCGTCCACGACTTTTTCAAGCGTGGTTTTATTGGTACTCTTTTGATTATGATCCTCCAGCTCTTGTATGCGCTCCTTATCAGCGGTTATATATTTGTCTATGATTTTATGAGCCTTTCGGTAGTTAAAGCAGTTCTCTTTATCTACCATATCGACTATATCATCAAGCCAATCAGCCACAAGAGGCGCGGTGGAGAGGAGTAAGAGAAGCATGAGTTTTTTCATGATGGTATCCTTTCTTTTTGCATGAAGAAACTTCTAACGCACTACCATCTTTAATACCCCTAAAAAAAATAAAAATCAATAAAAAGCTATAGTTTACTTCTTTTCGAGAAACTTTTCCCATAGGGACACATAGTGTTCGTCTAACGCAGTCATTTCAATTTCTGACACACCCTTAACTGCGGCTCGTGCAGCTAAAATCGTTCTGATGGCCTTTTTGAGGGCCGCTAGTTGTTTTTCTTCACTTGGTTCGTACTCTGTGAGTTCGATCATAATAGCAAGATATCTTTGTAAGTTGTTACCAAATCCATTCTGTATAAACTTTGCTATCATGTTATAAAACGTCAAACGCATCGCTCGCATTTTGGCCGATTCAGCTGCTGGTGGCAACAACCAGTCCTCCAATGGCTCAACAAAAGACTCCTCTAAGATCCCAGCTTCATACCGTTGCTCAAAGTCAGCACAAAAATTAGTTTTTGCTGTGAGCGTCGCCCATGCTTGATTCTTTTGCCAATTTTCGTATCTATTTTTGCGATCACACGCTCGGATGAACCAACCGTCAAAATCGCTGCCCTCTGGCTGAAAGGTATATCCAAAATTTAAACGGTCCTGAAGCTCTGGAGCTTCTTTTTGCATCATATCTATTTCATCTGGTTCGATATCAGCTACACCACGACACTTCTTATTGCTCTGAGCATCAAACTCGGCTCGCTTTTTTGCATGAAATTCCTGATCCAATTTCAGGATCTGTGTCAGAGAAAGGCTTGCTTCTGCTTGCATGCTCTCCTGAGGTACAATAACTGCCACGCTGCCTTCCATCGCGCCAAGAGAATAGCTGAAAAGCAAGCTTAAGGTCATAAAATGTTTTTTAGAGATGTGTACCATGGTAAATCCTCTCGTTGGGTGGTTTTTACGGTCTGCCTATTAAAACACTATACTATAGGTAGATAAAAATGCCAGAATCTTCTGCGCAATCGTGCACTTTCAGGGCGCAAGCAAGCATATAAGGAATATAAATCGCCAGAGTTTTTCTAAAATTGACACGTATGTATGCAAATTTGATACATACGTGTCAATTTTACTTATAATTTTGACAGCTTGAGCTAAAATAGTTCATATAAAGATATAAGGGCGTATATTATGAATTCTGCCATGGCTATTTTGCGATCGCGTGCGCCTACTGAAATAATCGACTATGGTTTTGTGATGGATTGCCTAAAAGGCTACCGTTCTCCGCGTGCTTTGATTATTTGCCGTATATAAGGGAACAAATACTCTAACCGGCATTTAATTTTAAATCAGACACTCAGTCATCTTGGTGTTCCAAAAAAGCATTACTAATCGCCTTAAAACTGAACCGCCCATCCTCCCGCCGAAATACAACTCCCTCACGTACCTTACTGTTCAAGCTAGGCCCTTCCGCAAAATCGAGCAAGTCCTCGGTGTTCATAATGCCAAGCTCTATCAGCGAGACATTACGGTTGAGCACTGGTATATGCAGCACCATCTCTTTATTAACGTGACCGGTCACGTAGAGGCTTTCCATGAATGCTGCACGTTCAGCGGGGCTTAAATACTCACCAGTAACCAAATTTTGGACATCGAACACATAGAAGCAATGAGTTTTCAGACTCTCGCGGTTACACTGAATACCAGGCCCCATGAGCTCTCCTTGGATAGCGAAATCCTGGCACCCGCTCTCTATCAACCCGCTTTCTTTAAACAATTTCACAATCGTATTATCTTTGTTCGCATCATTAATCATCAGCTCAAGATTGCGGCTACATGCACCCCGATCCCCTTTAAAAAAGTAGTACGTTACGCTGGTGCCATCGAGCTTGATGGTGATCTCATACTTCGCATCCTTATTCTGTGTGAAAATCTCTTCGATGAGATTTTGGCATCGTTCTTGATCAGTCTTGCGAATAAAGCTCGGAAAGAGCCCTTTCACTTCTCCAGCAAGCGATGCAGGTATCGGGAGTTCAAACTTCTTAATACCGAGAGCCTCTGCGAAATCTAAATCCCGAAGCAAGGCTCTCTCTTCTAAGCTTGCTGGAATCATAAGTTCAGGAAATGCATCAAGAGGGAGCGCAAGCCCTTGGCTCATTTGGCCACGAAGCTTAATAGTTCTCAGCTTGTGGCCGCGAACACCCTCAAACATACGAGAGCTCTTCATAAGGAATCTGTAACGCGGATCGCTTTCAGGTAAGAAGCTATCTATTTCAAAATAAAGGCAATCCTCCCCGACGACGAATTCACCTTTCTTTACAACAACCTTCCATCCATCGATAGTTGCTACGTCGATAGTATCTGCCCCAGGAATACGATCCAACGCAATGATTTGTCGGATCGTTACAAGCTTTCTGCTTTCCTGCTCTTTCAAACTTCCTAGTTGCAGCAGGCCTGGCATATTCTTGAACACGCTATTCGCTGCATTGTTTTGGGATATTTGTATCATAGGAGCTCTCCCTTAAAATGAATTTTAACTAATCTCTTTCTTGTCAATCTGGTTGTCAAAATAATTTTTTATTTAACGGTGCGATTGCACTTCTTCCCGAGCACAGTAGCTCTCAATAAGCAAAGGAACCAATTTTTCGGGATCATTAGCCGTAATCAAAAGGCAATCCTCATCAATTTTGACAAATACTTCAATCGATGAATCTTGAAGAAGCATCTTAATCGCCTCTTCAAACGCGTGAGGAATTTCCTCTTTTGTATCCGCTTGTGCCACCATATTAAGGAGAGGAACTTCTGCTATCCATCCAGGGCCATCATCTATCTTCCAAAGCTGACCAAACAGTATCATACGCATATCCTTTGAAGTCGCAAAAATAAATTAATAAAATTTACTCGGAGAAAGCATAACAGATGCGTCAGGTTTTGCAAATTTTTTTCTGCAGCATGGCATAAGCCTTTATCACGCTCTCTTCAGTAGCAAACTATAGAGGGCCTTATCAGTGAGCTGAGCACCATTTTAGTATGTCTTCGATTTTTTAATTTGATTTTTTTGCAAGCAAAGCTATGCTTTCAGGCTAACCTACTCAGGTAAGAGGTAGTACTCTAAAAAATAGTTGCATAAGTTTATGTAATTTGGTACATAATAAAGGTAGCCCAATGAAGAGAAGAGACTTAGAAAGAGAACTGAGAAATGCTGGATGGTGGCTCTCATGGCATGAAGAAGGCATGACATTCGAACTGGGCGAAGACCAGGAAGCGATTCCGAGGCATAAGGAAATAAATGAATACACGGCAAAGAAGATTCTAAAAACGGTGCATGCTGCATCGATAAGGAAAATCAATGAAAATTATGGGAAGTTGCTGGAAAAGTAAAGAAGATACTTTTTGGATTATTGAGATACCTCTGCTAGACGCGACTACTCAAGCTTCTTCCCAAAATGAAATTGCTGAGATGACGAAGGATCTTATATCATCGCTCCTGCAGGATCAAGATTTCAAAGCCAATGTTGTAGTAAAAGATGATGCTGTACTTATAGAACCAAATGATCCTAAAAAGCTTGCTGCCCTCATCTTAAAAAGGCAACGTCAAAGGAGGCGCTTGAGGCTTGAGGACGTTGCACAACAGTTGGGCGCAAAATCGATTAACGAGTATGCTCAATATGAACAGGGTAAACACATGCCGAGTCTAGAAAAATTTGAACAGCTACTTGAAGCAATTGATCCAGAGCTATCACCCTACCTCTGTTTAGCTAAAAGATAGGATAATGTAATTGACCATGTTCTTAAGGTTAACAAGACATTTCGTATTATTAGTTGGGAATAAACTTGGCCCACTGCTTATTATCAAAGATAGCATCCACGTGCTGGATCTTGCCATTTTTCACGGTAATAACTTCCGCAGCCAAAATCGAATGCTTACCATCTTTGGAAACAAAGTTAATAATGGTACATGCGGAATCAGCATCAAAATACTGCTTCTTTATTTCACACCTGCTTATAAGGCTGACGAAACCCTGAAACATCTTTTCCACGACCTCCCGACCTTCAAATCGTTCACCTGGCCCTTCAATAAGCACAGTATCGGCAAAATGTAGCTTTGATGCATCAAGAGAGCCGGTCTGAAAGCCTTGGGAGAGTACTGTATAATAATTCTGCACAGCGGCACGGAGATCCATAGAGTGCTCCTAAAAAAAGAGGTTTTGAAAATATGCTCATCAGATAATGCATACCAGTATATATCATTCGAAGAAAAATTCATTCCCCTGAGCGTGAAAAGACAATTGCCGGGGCCCGTTTTTCATAATACGCTTAGTTAAAAAATGGTGATTATACACGTGAGACCATTCTTAATAATGCCGGCATTCAGGCTATCGGCTCATTATCTCCTTAATAAATGGCGCAATGTTAACGATCTTAAGCTTATCTGAGGATGCTTTCTGCGGGAGCGTGTTCGTTACCGTGACCTGCTCAATCAGGGACCCTTCAAGTGCTTCCAGAGCCCCTTCTGCAAAAACGCAGTGTGTTGCCGCCACGCGTACTGAGCGTGCTCCATGATCGAACATAAGCTGTGCTGCCTGCATAATAGTACCACCGGTGGTGATCATATCGTCCACAATCAACACATTTTTCCCGGTGACATCGCCCTGAAAAGCAATGGTCGCTTTTTCCGGCTCAGGACGATGCTTTTCAAGCATAATAAGCTCTTTATTCTTCGTATCTGCAATAGTAGTTGCAAGAAATCGGGCTCCTTTATCGGGCGAAACGATGACATCAGCATCGCCAATGCACTCAAAGAAAAAAGAAAATGGAATATGACTGGTCAATAGCGGATGGCAGATCGTTGGGTTATGAAGATGTACAACCTCAACCCGTTCTGGCTTGAAGAGATTGATGATTGAGCACATAACTTCAGACGCAAGCGCTTCGCCCGGCAGTATTCGATCCTGACGTGCGTATCCAAAATAGCTAATGCATATATTCAATCGAGCTCCAGCGCGTTTAAGAGCATCACAGAGCAGAAATAGTTGGATGAGATTATCAGCTGGAGCCCCTGTTTGAGCAAGTACCCAGACAGGCTTTTGATACACATCATCTTGAACCATGACATGCCATTCTGTGTCTTTAAACTGCTTAATCGTGCATACACCCTGAGCAATACCAAGCTGTTGGGCAAGATACCTACTTGCCAGCGTAGAAAACATTTTCATGAATTCGCCTCCTTGAGAAGCTCTATCGCTCTATCATCTTCAACCTGCTCAAAGCGATGATAAAATTGCCCCACCCCAAAAAAGTATGTCCGTACTGACTGAAGACAGATAAGCTGATCAACCTGCTTTCTTATAATCTCGATTGTATCTGCTGGTCCCACCGGCAGAGCTACAATAAGTTTTTTAGGATGGTGCTCCTTTACAAGCATTATTGCCAGAAGCATTGTTTGTCCCGTTGCGACTCCGTCATCGATTAGAATGACCGTCTTATTATGAATGTCCAGCTGCGGCTGCACAGCGCGATATTTTTTTATACGTTCTGCAAGAAGTTCTCTTATCGCTTTAACGTGGTGATCGACATAACTGGTCAGCCATTTTTCATGGGAGTATTCGGGGGCTATTACTACTTTATCCATACTCACCGTGCCGATAGCCATCTCAGGGATTCCCGGGGCTGAGATCTTTTTGGTAAATATCACATCGAGAGGAAGATGAAGCTCTTTACCCAACTCGTAACCAATTTCGAGCGAACCACGGGGAATAGCTAGAATGATCGTATCCTTGCTATCTTTGTATTCCTGGAGCCTAGCTGCTAACTGTCTTCCAGCATCGTAACGATCTTTAAACATCATACTTTTTTAGAGTTTAAGGGCCGACAGATTTAGGCTTTTCTCTTACCACATCCTTGGCAGCCTTATCATCACGCAATCCTTTATAGCGACCGACACGGAGCCTCCCCGCTGTGGTCCAGTTAGCAAACTGGAATTCAGCAACAAGCTCTGGTTTTACCCAATGGACTCCTGCACTTGACTCTTCATACGAGGAAAAAGGACAGCGCTTTATCTCTAACTTTTTTAATTTTTTACTGAGCATCAAAAGAACATCTTCCGTATACCCGGTTCCCACTTTACCAGCATAGGTGAGCTTAGTTCCGTCGTAATACCCAACCAACAAAGCACCAAATCCTGTGCGAGATCGCTGAGGATCGGTGTACCCAGCAATAACTAATTCCTGCTTCATAATACACTTAAATTTGAGCCAATGAGGAGATCGGACGCCAACATACGTGCTATCACTTTTCTTGGCTATAAGCCCCTCCCAGTGTAAAGCACATGCCCTTTTAAAAAAAGTGAGGCCATCTCCCGTTTGATGCTCTGTATATACGAGAAGATCATTATAATCAAGTAAGTTTTTAAGAATCGATTTCCTCGCAAGCAGTGGAAGATCGCGAACATCATAACCATCAGCATACATAACATCAAAAATACAAAACTCTATTTTTACCGCTTTCTCAAGTTTTTGTATCTCCGTCTCTTGTGTGAGATTAATCCGTCTTTGCAAAAGCTGAAAATCAGACCCACCAGCCTTCGATTTTGATATGATCTCGCCATCAACGATAAAATTATCGGCATTTTGCTGCTCAAAAGCTTTAACCAACTCCGGATATTCAACGTTTTTAATCTTATCATTGCGTGATTTGAGCGTTACTTTCCCATCCTTCTTAAAAACAAGACAGCGCTCTCCATCAAATTTATGCTCAAAAATCCATTCATTGCTGGAGAAATAATTGTTTGTTAACACTGCAAGCATTGGATCAACAAAAGTCGGTTCCGCTATGCGCTTCATCTTCTTTTGCGCCTCAGCTGATATATCTGAAAATAGTTCATTTTTCTTCATAGTATTCTCATTATGTAGCGAGGATCCTGCCGGTTGAGGACGGCATCTTTGTCTGCCATGAAATGATAGTACCAAAATATAGTAAGGGAATTCAAGAAAATCGCGCAATACATACAAGGGCTATCCATCGAGCCAGGAGCATCATAATTCACAAACTTGCAATTTTCGAACAATAGAACATACTTGGTCCGGAATCCAATGAGAAAGCAGGCGGACGGTAACGGGCATCCTGCTCTCAAAAAAAGGCCATCAGCAGCAGAGCGCAATCAAGCGCAAGGAACAATGAAGCAGGGAACAATGAGTCAGTTTTCGCGTTCAGTGAGCCTTCTGTTAATGTATACTATCGCACTCCAGATGAGCGCAAAAATAGATGAGCCAGAAAAGATTGGCAACTTTCTATTACCGAGCTCACAACAAGCAGGTCCACTTTTCGGGTTTGGGCAAAATATAGTCGATAAGGGCGACAAACAAGTATTTCTCAACTACAATCTCTTTCAAGGAAGACAGCGGAGCCTCTCCATTCTATTCCCCGGCTTTCTGTACGGCATACGTGATGATCTCTCGCTTTTTATTTTTTTCCCTATCATTACAAAATCTCGTGATGGCTGCAGTCGATCGCATGGCATAAGTGATATATTGATGCAGCTAGAATATGCATACGTCGACAAAAAAACCAAAAGCACAGCGACCCAAGCAACAGTCATAGGCGCTCTCTTTTTGCCAACCGGATCTGCCAAAAAAATTCCTAGTACGGGATTTGGATCTCCGAGCATCCTCTTAGGCGCGACATTTAGCTATACTACCCGATTGTGGTTAGCGTGGGTTCAGGGCGGAGCGATTCTCACATCGAAACATCATGGTACCAAATTTGGCAACAAATTTCTTTATCAAACAGGCTTTGAATGGTGCTTTTATGCGCAGAAGGGGTGGCTGTTAGCCTGGATGATAGAAGGGTTAGGTTTGTATGAGCACAAAGATAGGATGCAGGAAAAGCTTGATAAAAACTCAGGCGGAAATACATTTTGGATCGGCCCCTCATTTTGGGCATCGTCAAAGAAATGGATTATCCAAGCTGGAGTAGCAGCTCCCGTTGTTCAGCACCTCAGCGGCATTCAGAACAAATATTCCTATTGGATCGACATAAACATCGGTTATAAGTTTTGAAAGCCACTATTTTATTGACCCTCACCTGCTTAAAAGCTGGCTTGACAAGCCTGTGGTATTGAGGTCATTTTTAATAAAAAAACTTGTGCTCCTTCGTGCATTCATGATACCTTCGCAAGAGACATTTTTAGTTACCGCACCGAAAGAGAGAAACGCCCATGATAAAAACAGTCGGCTACGCAGCGCTTTCAGCCACAACTCCGCTCGAGCGGTGGGCATTTGAGCGCCGGGATGTCGGCCCCCATGATATTTTAATAGATATAGAATATTGCGGTGTCTGCCACAGCGATATACATTTTGCAAGAAATGAATGGCTCCAAACCGGATATCCCGTTGTTCCTGGTCATGAAATAGTTGGCAGAGTTGCAGCGATCGGTGAAAAAGTTACCGGTTGGAAGATCGGCGATGCTGCCGCTGTAGGAACCATTGTCGATTCATGCGGGGTGTGCCCTGAGTGTAAACGGCATCTTGAGCAGTACTGCCAACAAGAGTTTACTATGACGTTTAATAGCGTCAATCAACATACTCATGAAGTAACGTATGGTGGGTACTCAAAAAATATCGTTGTCGATGAAAAGTTTGTTCTGCATATACCTGATGCATTGCAAAAAAATTTGGCAGCAGTTGCTCCGCTTTTATGTGCCGGGATAACCGTATACTCACCGCTCAAACACTGGGGTGTGAAAAAAGGTCAAAAAGTTGGGGTCATCGGTATTGGAGGGCTCGGTCATCTTGCCGTAAAAATAGCACATGCTCTGGGCGCCCATGTTGTCGCTATAACAAGCACTCCAGAAAAGCTTGAAGATGCGCACAGGCTCGGCGCCGATGAATCTATCGTATCGACCGATGCCAATAAGTTACTGAGTAAGCATGAAGATAGCTTTGATTTTATCATTAATACCGCTCCAGTCGCTTTAGATTTAAGTCTGTATGTTCCGCTCTTGAAGTTGGATGGCACGCTGTGCTTAGTAGGGATCCCTTCATCACCCCACAGCGGCTTGTACGCTCATCTGCTCATAAATCGTCGAAG
Organism: uncultured bacterium; assembly: GCA_963695365.1. Classification (GTDB taxonomy): domain Bacteria; phylum Babelota; class Babeliae; order Babelales; family Babelaceae; genus PRDV01. The sequence goes on along the minus strand of OY968766.1, from coordinate 1,195,007 downwards.
ATCGGTCGCTGGTTCGCTTATCGGAGGAATTGAGGAAACCGCAGAAATGCTCAGATTTTGTGAGGAGAATGGTATCGTAGCTGATATAGAGCTTATTCCTATGCAAAAAATTAACGAGGCTTTCGAAAATGTTATCGAGAAGAAAGTACGTTATCGATATGTTATCGATATGGCATCATTAAAGTAGTATGTATCTATTTTTGTGCCCTCTTGGCATGCGTATGAGCTCAGCTAAAATATCTGAACCCAGTCCCCCTCCCACGATTTTCGATCTTTCGTTTCCTCTTTAATATAAGCCATGGATCGATTGTAGCCAGACACGAAATCTTCCTACGAGTGCGCGCTTTTGCTTCTGATCATACAACTCTTCATCATGTTCGAAATCTGCTTTTTTTCCGCTGACAAATTTATCCCAGACGGTTGTCCAGTCGGTCTCGCACAGAACAAGCTCTTGTACAGCCCTCTGAATTTGGCTGTACGCCTTGTCAATCGCTTGACGAGAGGATTCTTTTTTGACTGCCTCGGCATAGCCCATCAAGATAGTGCTTCTCGCTTGACTGAAATCGCTATTTACCTCAGCGAGAGCCGTTCCATTATTCGCTGCTGCCCTCTTTGCTTTTGCCCACTCAAAATCAATTTCTGCGAGGGTCTTTCTCGTTTCTATCGCAATTTCCAAATCAGACCTATTAATACCCTTAAGAAACGAATCAACCTGACCTTTCAATCGTACGCGAGCCTCCGCCCGCTGCTCTCCGAAAAGAAGCATACATTGGCGACTAGTTATCTCGCCAACTTGCTCATCTATTCGGTCTTGCCCTTCTAGCGCAGCTAACATAATACGGTCGACGCAAAGGCCTCGTAGGGTGGTAATAAATTGCAAGAATGTCTTTTGAAAACTTGAAACAGGATCTTCCGCAGGAAGCATTCTAAACGTCTTTTTTACCACGGGAGCACTTACAGAGGGAACTGGTTGACTACTTCCAGGTAAATCGGCTATTGCAGCAAATTCACTCATATCTGCATCTCGAACTTTTAGTTTTGGACGTGTCTTACGATCTTCTTCCCGGACTGGAATATCCTGAAGTGTCTGAGAATACAACATGTCGTCATCATCGCTTGCTAACTCTTCATCCGCAGCGCAACAAACGGCAGCATGGTTTCTTTCTTCCTCTTCATCAAATGCCGAAGCCATTGATTCTTCATCATACGATGGGCGTGCTGCAAGCGAAGCCGGGATGCGTGACTGTGTCTCTGTTTTCCGTTTAACCACCGGACGCGAAGCCGGTTGTGAAGGCTGCATAGCAGGTCTTGGTGAACGAGGAGCTGCTGGGGATTTACCTCGATTATCAACAACTAAAGGCCCAGCTTTTCCTATAAATCCGTACGTTTGAATCGATGTAGCGGGCGCTTTATTAATTTTTGGCTCTATTTTTCTCCCCTCCGGCAGTGCTGTATTCAACCCGACCTCGAGCTCTTGGAATTCTTCAGTAGCGATCATAACAGACTCTGGCCTCTCACGGACGAAAAGTCGATTATTTCCTTCATCGCCCTGCTCAGTTTCCTCAGGATCACTTGAACTTTCCAAATTCCTTAACAAAACTGATAAGCGGACCTGTTCAACCTCCTGCCCTCTACGATCATTCGTGGTTGACGCATTCTTTGATTTTTCAAGTCCAGCTGTTTGCTGGCCCTTTGATCGGGGCAGCGCGGGAAGTGCTTTTGTTCTCGGTGAAACCGGCTGTAGTAGTTTTTGTTCTGACGCAGCACATGTAAGATAAAGACCACAGAAAATTACTGCTATCAACGATTTGTATGACATGGTGTACTCCTTTAGTCTTAAAAGAGATGTAGCAGATACCGTCACTATCCTAAGCATAGTACGATACCGGGGAATATCAAATTTTTACCTTATTTTTTATTAACAGGTGTAGCTTTACATACTACCACTCGTAACTGATACTTTTAATCATAATACAAATTAGTAATTTCTCAAGGGCGTATCGAAGATCATCCTCCATCTCTTCTACTGTGAGACTAGTATATATTTTGATTTCTTCTTTCGCCCTGCGGGCAGCCATAATTTCTTTTGCCCTCCCGGGCAGGCCCAGTAAAATAAAAAAATACATCCCCCGCGGGTAGCGCATTAAAGAACGGTCACAAGGCCGGGTAAAATTAAAAAAAATACGGCTACAGTTCGAGATGAGCGAAGATTAATTACTGTGATCATGGTCAATAAGAAGCTCTGGCCGGTATTCGAAATGCATCGTATCATAATGATAAAATTTACCACCCCAAATAAAACCATGCTTTTCAAATATATCCACAATCTCCTGCGGCATCTGATGCTTCGGCTTCAACTCCCCTTCTGCCTTTGGATTATCCCAATACCAATATTGAGCATCATCCCCATTTAAATCGATGGCTATGCCGAAACTATGGGGGCTTAACCTATTTGTACCGGCGATTGGTCGCCATTTGTATGTACTGACGCCCTTACTTGCATGTTTTTGAATATCGGCCGGCAATGCATCAATCTCATCAGAAATTGCCTGTAGCTTTTTATGAACGTCATTAACCGAGGTAACGAGCAGTTGACTATTAACACTCCCCCTTAACCAGTAAACTGGCTTCAACTTTCCACGCACTTCAGCCTCCGTTGAGCCATACATCTTTCGAAAGAACGGCTCATATCGGGCGCGACCCGGATCGAAATTTTTCTGACGAGGATACTTCGCTCCCTTGCTATATGCCATGGTCATCTGATCTTTTAATGATGGCTCATTGAGGAATTGCACAAATGACTTATCATGCTTGCCATCATCATACCGCATGACGCTTCCATCCTTCCATCGGATGAGATTACCTTGAACAGACTTGAGATGCTGAGGATAGGCAGCCACAAGTCGCTCAGCCCCATTATTGCCCTTCGCAGACAATTCCGACGTGCGCTCTCTGGCATAGCCTCCTCGATCCCTCTGTATCGTCTTGAAAGCCCTATGCGAAAACCAGAGATAAAGACCGGCCGCAATCATCAATCCAATAAGAGCAACGGCGCCAATAAGAACGATCATACGACTCATCCTAAAAAACCCTTTTTATTTTCCTGTAATAAAAGTTGAGTGTAAGTGACTAAAATAATGTGAGTAAAAGCTTTGACATATGTTGAAATTTGCTGTATAAATAGTATACAGTTTTGACTAGTAAAGACAACAAAAAAGAAAGGAATAGCATGCGTAAAATCATAGGTATCGATCTTGGTACCACTAACTCTGTCGTAGCAGTTATGGAGGCAGGTTCCCCCAAAGTCATTCCCAACGAAGAAGGGCAAAATACTACCCCATCGGTTGTAGCATTTACCAAAGATGGTAAACGTCTTGTGGGTGTTATTGCAAAGCGCCAAGCCGTGACTAATCCAGAAAACACGATCTTCTCGGCAAAGCGCTTCATCGGCCACACGTATGAAGAAGGTGTAAAAGAATCACATTACGTGCCCTATAAGATCGCTAAAAAAAGCAATGGAGATCTTGCGATTGTTGCTCAGGGCAAGGAATATACGCCGCAAGAGATCTCAGCCGCGGTATTAAGCAAACTCAAGCAATCGGCTGAATCCTATTTAGGCCATCCGGTTACACAGGCAGTTATTACAGTACCCGCCTATTTTAATGATGCTCAGCGTCAAGCGACTAAAGATGCTGGGACCATCGCTGGCCTCGAAGTAATGCGTATTATTAACGAGCCAACAGCAGCCGCTCTCGCCTATGGCCTTGATAAAAAGAAAAACGGCACCATCGCAGTCTTTGACTTTGGTGGTGGTACATTCGATATCTCCATCTTAGAAATTCATGATGGTGTTATTGAAGTTAAATCAACTAATGGTGACACCCATTTAGGTGGTGATGACATTGACCAAAAGATAACGGCCTATTTTATCGAAGAGTTCAAGAAAGATCAGGGCATCGATCTAAAAAATGATCGCATGGCACTGCAACGCTTACGTGAAGCTGCAGAAAAGGCAAAGGTCGAGCTCTCAACCTTACACGAAACCGAAATTAATCTTCCGTATATAACGGCCGATGCATCCGGACCAAAGCATCTCGTCATGAAGCTATCCCGCGCAAAGCTTGAATCGCTCTGTAGCGACATTTTTGAACGACTGCTCACCCCATGCAAGAAAGCAATGGAAGACGCACAAACAAAGAAAGATCAGATCGATGAGGTACTTTTAGTTGGTGGTTCTACCCGTATGCCAAAGGTCCAGCAATTAGTTAAAGATTTCTTTGGTAAAGAACCAAACAAATCAGTTAACCCTGATGAAGTGGTAGCAATCGGTGCTGCGGTTCAAGGGGCAATTCTTGCAGGAGAAGTCACAGACGTACTTCTTCTTGACGTTACTCCCCTCTCGCTCGGAATTGAAACAATGGGTGGCGTTGCGACACGCTTAATTGAGCGCAATACAACGATCCCAACGCGCAAATCTCAAGTGTTTAGCACTGCAGAAGATAACCAAACAGCTGTCGATATTCGCGTCGTGCAAGGTGAACGTGAGTTTGCAAAGGATAATAAGTTCTTAGGTCAGTTCAGACTTGAGGGAATTCCAGCAGCTCCGCGTGGGATGCCGCAAATTGAAGTAACATTTGATATCGATGCCAACGGCATCGTCAATGTTTCTGCAAAAGACCGAGCAACGAGCAAGGAGCAGAAGATTACGATCACCAGCAGCGGTGGACTTTCAAAAGAAGAGGTCGATCGCATGGTAAAAGAGGCTGCCTCTCATGAAGCAGAAGATCGTACGATGCGCGATACGGTCGAAAAGCGTAATAAGCTTGATGGCTTGATTCATGACATCGAAAAAACGGTCAATGAAAATGTCGAAAAGCTTCCAGCTGAGGATGTGACCACAACGCGCACTGCGCTTGAAGCTGCAAAGAAAACATTTGCTGAACATCCTGAAAATGGCGATGAGCTGCAAAAAGCTACTGAAGAGCTCTTAAAAGCGTCTCATAAAGTAGCCGAGTTCCTCTATAAGGCTGAACAAGAAAAGGCCGGAGCTCAAGGATCTGCAGAGCAGTCTCAGCAGGATCAAGGACCAATTGACGTTGAAGGTGAATCAAAGTAAAACATGAATGCGTGAATAGAACGGGCCGCGAATGCGGCCCTCTTTATGAAGCTCCTTGGCCAAAAGTAAGAATCGTGATAATCTAGAAGCGTCACTCAGATCATATTACCACTAGAAAAGGCTTCTCAATGAATATTAGTGCTGGGCTTGTCGGACTTCCAAACGTTGGCAAATCAACTCTCTTTAATGCGATCACTCGCTCGTCGGTGCCTGCAGAAAACTATCCATTTTGTACCATCGATCCGCATCTCGCCTGTACCATCGTACCTGATGAAAGAATGGGAAAGCTTCAGGCTCTCTATAAATCGCAAAAGCAGATTCCTTCATCTGTGCAGTTTGTTGATATCGCCGGTTTGGTAAAAGGGGCAGCATCTGGTGAAGGACTGGGAAACCAGTTTTTAAGTCACATTAGAGAGGTGCATCTTATTATCCACGTACTGCGCTGCTTTGAAGATCCAAATATCACGCGAGCAGAAGGAATCGATCCTCTTATGGATTACGATATTATCTTAACTGAGCTTATGCTGAAAGATCTTGAATCGGTTGAAAAGCGAGCAGTTAAAAATAGCCAGCTTATGAAAGCAACAAAAAACAATCCTCAAGCACTTAAAGAGCTGCAGGCAGAGGCTGATCTTATTGCAAAACTCTTACCGGCCCTCAATGCACTTGATTTGCCAAGAGTCCAGAAGCTGCTAAAAGAATCACCAGTGCTTGAAGTTCCGCTGCTGGTTGATAAAGATTTTCTTATTCTTGCTAATATGGCTGAAAGCGATTTAGAGGGAGACAAGTACAAGAACAATGCTTGGTTTCAAAAGCTTGTTGAAAAATTCGGGGCTGAGAGGGTCATCCCTGTTAGTGCCCGTCTTGAACACGAGCTTTCCTTGCTCAATGAAGCCGAGAAACAAGAGATGCGCAGCATGCTCGGTATTACGTTCGATAGCATGAGCGCCATTATTTCACAGGCTTATAAACATTTGGGACTTATTACTTTTTTTACGTGTGGACCAAAAGAAATTCATGCCTGGCCTATCAAAAAAGGCATCACTATTCGCCAAGCAGCGGGAGAAATTCACTCAGATTTAGAACGGGGCTTTATTTGCGCAGATATATTTAACTGCGAGGATCTGTTTACCTCTGGCAGTGAAGCCAAGCTCAAAGAGATTGGTAAGTTACGCACTGAAGGGCAAGATTATATTGTCAGAGATGGTGACGTGGTTCACATCAAGTTCAATGTGTAGCCTCTCACTTTTCTGCTATCCAAACAGGAATCACATCAACATCTTCTCTGATGTTAGTTCCACGACCAGGATTGAAATAGTTGTTCAGCAAAATAGAGAATGCTAACTGCTCACCTGCCGCGGTAGTTACATATCCTGAAAGAGCGCTCACAAATCTCATAGTACCCGTTTTTGCATGCACCCTCTTTTCAGCTGCAGAATCTTTCATACGAGTTTTCAACGTACCATCGACGCCGGCAACGGGAAGTGCATCTTCAAAAAGTCCTGCATATTCATGATCATGCATGTAGGTAAGCAGAGTAACGACTGCTTCAGGTGTAACTAAATTTTTACGGGAAAGCCCTGCACCCTCTTCAGTAAAGAAAGCACCATCAGGTATCCCTATCTCTTTCACAAATGCGGTTAACTGTGCAATTCCGCGTTCTTCAGTCGTTTGGAAGAGATCTTCAGCACGAATTTCTTTCAGTCTTGTTTGAACGTGCTTACCAGCAATCAGAGCTCTCACGTCTGAGTAATTACTCACCGTCTTTAAGATGTTCGTTAAACTGAACCCGTTCTTTTCACTGGCTTTTTCCCGAGCTCCCACAAGCAGTAACAGCGTCTGAGCGCACATGTTTTGTGTCCGCTTGAGTGTAGCTTTCACGATATCTTTTATTGGTGGTGATTCGATGTTTCCAATATCAATGAGTTTATCAGCATGTAAGGAATCAGTACCCCGATAGGGATCAACTGTTTTTATCGAGCCGGTAACCTCGATGCCTCGCCTTACGAGTGCATCCTTAAGAACGGTCATAAAATATCGCGTCGGATTATGTACGGCAATAGAGCGCTTATGCGTTTCATTGCTCTGTATAGCCATGCAGCCGATAACATATACCGTATTTTCTGCGAGTGGTCGATATACCCTCACGCGCGTTTTCATGCCCTGAGAAGTAGTAACTGTTTTGTTAACAATGCGCATATAGTTCGTGGCGGGATCGGTAGTGATCGAACACGGTTCTCCAACTAAAACACCGGGTTTAACTATAATATCAAGCGAATTTTCATAGACTGATAGCGCAGAAGACTCTGCACCATAGTATTCCTGAAGATCTTTCCATTCCGCCCCAGAAGCCCAAGGCGTTGTTATAAAGAAACTATCGTCACCAATAAGATCGCCCTCGATTTTCTTAATACCAGCAGCGTCGACGCAATCTACAAATTTTTCTAGAGAATTATCAAAGCCGCTTTCTTCACAACGAGCACCAATGGTTGGATCGCCTCGACCATACACAAGAAGATCTCCTTTTACAATGCCGTCTGCCGGTTTTGCAGTGACATACAGTGACGTCTTAATTGTGCTCTCGGGACCGAGCTCTCTCAGTGCAAGAGCGCAGGTAAACAATTTCACTGTTGATCCTGGGGTCAAACACTTTTCAGCATTATGTTCAAAAAGCGTAGCGCCCGTATCAAGTGATACCACTTTTATGCCCCATATGGCACCGGCAAAGCGCTGCTGCTTGATATGCTGTAAAATTTTTTCTGACAGCTCGCTATGCCGCATGCCCAATTCTTTACAAGAGAAATTGACATCAAGCGGCTTGTGAACACACCCAGTGCAGAGCAGGAGGCTCGCGCCAAAAACAAATGATGTAAGTTTTCGAATCATATTTTGTTACGGAGGGATAATTAGATTGCTCGCTAATGTAATGTATTCTTTTTTAAAACTCGAAACCACCTTTAACCCAAATTGACCACTGATTAAGCGCAGTACGTTCCACACACGATCGGGCATCAACTTCAAGTTCTCCACCTAAGCCAAGATACGGATTATAGCACCAATCGTGCTCATAAAAATTATAGCCTAAGTAAGCAAAGAGTTTATGCGTCGCTTCTGCTCGCATGGTGCCTGATTTCTTATCAAGAGAATCGACTGACAAAAGCACTGGCTTATTTGAGTCAAACGCTCTGAACACATCAGGACCTTCGATGGGACCTTCTTGTCTGCTAAATGCCGACACCACGATATCTGTTGGATTAGTGGGCTGAACTGCAATAGGATTATCGGTCGGTTCTATGCAGCGAATGGTTGATCGCGATTGCGTTGAGTTAAGGGGTATTTTGTCGACAAGCTGCCCAAATTGGATGGGCGGCACAGTACCAGTTGTTGCATAATCGAGTGCACACACTCCTTCAGTCCCCTTAATTGCATAAAGCTTATTCGATTTCTTTTCTTCATCGATAAACGAGAGCCTTTCTTTCGTTTTGCCATAGAAGTTATAGCCCAAGTCAAAAATAATGCAGGGCGAACGATAGCTCACTTTTGCACTTACATCACCCTTTATTGCTACGCTCACATGAACAGGTCGAGTGGCAAGATTAATACCAGGGACAAGATTGCCAGTATAGGTTAATGTATCATTTTCTTTGGTAAACTCTTTTAAGAGCATGTATCTGCTTAATGGGCCCTCGTGACAAAAATCAAAGGAGCGAATCTGTTGGTTCCTAAACATGTGCGTCGCATTTCCTTCAAGCCAGATTGCAAGATTTTGATTAGTATCCCGTTCCCAGAGCACAAGATGACCGCTAAATCCTAGCCCGAGTTCCCAGTGCTTTGCATTACCAACGATAGGAGGAAATATATACCTTCCATCGGGTTTATTCCCTGTTGGAGCAACTACCTGCGCATAAAAACCGGCATGATACGTATCCCATTGCCAGATGTTATACCCGAGAATGATATCGATATCGGCAAGGCGCGTCAGCGCATGACTACCTCGTCTAAAACGACCGAACTTCCAAGGAGTTTGCATCTCGCCAAACGTGAACTGACCATTGAGTGCTACGATTGGATCACAGAGAGCTGGTGCAGCATCAGGTCCCATATAACAGGCAGGAAAATCGGTACATTCTGCACGACTCGATTCGACCTTATCGTGCATGCCCAAGCTCCAGCGGGAGTAAACTATCGGCGCGTGGAAGCGCATATAAAGTCCGCATGCCCACGGATCAAGACCCAAGAAAAATTGATTGTCAAAAATAACATTTTCTATCGTCGGATGAATAAAAACTGAGCCCTTAAAATTCGGGGACAACCCGAAATTATCTGCCAGCAGATCGCACCGGCCACGGTCTTTTACCTGGCTGCCTGCAAAATGCAAAGCAGAGCGTCCAAAGAGAGACCGCGCAATGCGTTGAGGTCGAAATGAGTGGGAATAACCGAGCACATGGCCGGTTGTAAGATAGTAGTCACCCACATCAAATTGGTGAATGAACTCTTCCCAGCCCGCCAACTCACGTGCCGTATTAGCACCTTGTGAACGGGGAATAAAAACAGTGCTTACTCGACAATCAGGAGAACAAAAAGGATCCTGGTTTGAGCAGCGCTTACACAGATCAGCTTGAGATTCCCCTTTTTGCAGCGTTAACTCGGTTGTGAATTTTGGACAACTCACACAGGTCGTTGAACGACAGACTGCACAGGTACCTTGAATTACACTCGGGGTAATGCCCGGCCCTTGCTGGGCTACAATCGCATGCCCTGTTAAAAAAATAGTAAGATTAACGCTTGAGATGAGACATTTCTTGAAACTCATGGAACTCCTCTATATTTATCATTGGTTCCATAAGTTGTACCATATTAATCAGCCAAGCGCAATCATTATTATTGACGAAAACCGGTGACTAAAATAGAATTTTATCGATACGGCTTTCTAAAGTAGTGGAGTCAAAAAGCTCTTTAATACTTGCATCATTTGCCCTTTCAGATGCTCTTTCCATTTCTTCTTTAATGGTATCGAGCTGGGCCGTTTCTAAAACTAATTGAGAAAATCTAGTCACGAGATTATCTTTATAAAAAGGACACAACTCTTTTCCAGCCATGTACCTGTTGTAGAATAAATAGAGGGCGCAATCGCTAAACATTAATTGAAAATCTCTCACATCCTTCGGGCATCGACCTTTTGACGCCAAACCCAACAAGGTCGTCAATGATTTTTTGCATACATCCAGATTTGTGCCACCTGCTGGTGCGTGCTCGAGCATTTTACTTCTGAGTGGATAGAGCAGCATTCCTCTCAAAAGCTCTGTACAGACAGGCGTATTTTCTATCTCTGCAGCATGTTCGAGAGGCGTTTGCCATGATAATCCGGTAGCAAAAGGCGAAGCACCAGCCTCCATAAATAGATGCACAATCTGTTTGTCACCTGTGTCAATCGCTGCATAAAGAAGTGGCGTTTTATTCTCTCCAACCAACTCATCGATCAAATCAATCCTATTGGGTTGAGTCATACTATGCTTTATAAGAAGCTCAACTATTTCTTTCGTCGCGGGTTTATTTACAGAGTACTCTTTCAGCGCCGTTTTGAGAGGGCTGTCTCCAAAGCGATCGGTCAAGTCAATCCGAGCTCCTCTTTCAAGTAATATTTTAACAATAGCAGACCGGTTACGGAATATAGCCTGAAGAAGTGGGGTATTTTCTGAATTGCCCTCTTTTGCATTAATATCAGCCCCATTATCTAACGCACTTTTCACAGCTTCAGAATCATTTTCGGCAATCGCTTCTCTGAGAAGCAGTGTCGCCTGCCTCTTTATCGCATTGGAACGTGTTCCAGGGCTCAGCGCGTACTGCTTTGGTAACGGTTCCATCGCTCTTAAGTAGACTTGCGAGACCAATACCAAAAGACTCAGTACATATTTTTTCATAAAGACCTTTCATTGGTTGTGAAAAAAGTTTCACCGTATTATATAGTATTTACTCTCATTTATTTACATTGGGCAGGCGAGCCGCTGCACGCGATAAAACCGTCGGCTGCAAATCGAGATGGAACCCTTGCAGAAACCATAATTGATATATCATCAATCGAATTGCCAATAAGCCCCTCATCGATTTTTGCCTTTTTAAGAAACTCTTCTTGGGCAATCTTTTCCTCAGGATCAAATTTTTGGCCTTTCATGAGCCGTGCTATACTCATATGCGGATTCGCTTCTTCTTTTGTATACGTCGCTCGCGAATAGGGAAACAATTGCAGGAGGCTTATGTACTCATCATTGATCATCTTACTTAGTTGAGGAGATTCTGAATATGAAGCAACAACAAAAGCACCAAGAACTTTTATAGCTTGTCTTTTAAACTCCCCCTTTTTCAGAGCAAAAATTTTCTTCTTGAATGCTGCCTCTCGCACGGACTTGGTAATTTTTTCAACAATCTCTTTCACCTGATCAGTATATTTGGCACCTTCCTGTGTATAGTACCGTATTGGTATAGAAAGATAGATGAGAGACATATGCACATCTTGATCTTCTATTGGCATAACCTTATTGCGCATCGATTCAGGCAGATAGAGAAGAGCTTCAGGTGGGCTACCGGCCATTTTTCTCGTTGTCAGATTGTAACGATAGGCATGAGGAGGTGCAAACATGACATCAACTTTTGCATAAACTGCGCCCTTTTCACTGACCAGATAATCGATAATCTTATTGCGTATGTCCTCGTTGCCTTTCATGACGATTGCCTTGGCAAGTGGCGTCGTCATTTTATTATCAGGAGTATTAACATCAGCGCCGTTTTCAACTAAAAATTTCACGAGATCGAGAGAACCCATCTGAACAGCCCAACCAAGAAGCGTTATACCGGCACTATCTTGCCGCTTTACCATCTCGAGGTCGGCAAGTACGTTTTTTCGCACGAGGGCATCTTCACCATTCTTAATCGCTGATATAGTTCGGAAAAAGTAATCTTTCTTTTCAGCTGGCTGCGTAGTTTCGGCTGCTGGTGCTTTCTTTTCAACAGCAGGCTTCTTCGAGACCGCTGCCGGTCCTTTCATCGCAAAGCAGCTGGCACCGATTATTGTTGCAAAGCCGAGGAATAGAGCTATATATTTCTTTTGCATGTCATCTCCTTATCAATAAAAATATGGGAATCAAAATTATCATTAAAATAGTCTTCTTTTTATAAGAATAGCATAGACGGTTTTCAATTTGCAACTTTTTTTGAAAATATTTCAACCGCATGAGCTTGCATTTTGCATATCATACATTTTTTATATTTAAACAAAACGTAGGCGGTAAAGAATTAGTAGTAACCGGCTCATTCTATTGGACAGAGTAAGCAAACAACAATGACTGGGAAAATATAGCTATAAATTCTGCTTACTTTTCACGAGACTACCCTCGATAATAAAGGGAGAACTGCTCATGCAATCGCTTTGTATAGATGTTTGTTAATACGCATACATAATATGGAATAATAACCCAAAAGAGCACAATCCATCCTATGACATGCACCCAGGGATGCGATGAAGCGATGGGCCTGGAGAGAAAATAGATTGCAGCAAGGCCAAGTCGCATGAGCTCGTAGATGCCAAGAAACGCCGGATAATTATAGAGCAACATGCCAATCGATCGCCAGAAGGAGAGAAAATACTGCCAGAACGTTTGCTGCGCGTCATACATAAAAAGAGAGAAGAGTATCACAAATGGCGAGAGAACGGTAATGACGATCCGCAATCCCTCGGAGCTTGGCATCCAGGTATGCACATCAAGCAATAGCACTTTACCGGTAATAAAAGAAATAATATAGATAATCCAAACTGGAACGAGCGTTAAACTCAGCAGATGGGGAAGAATTATAAGCAGTACGAGCGTCCCAAAAAGAATCCAGGGCGTCAGCTCACGCTTACTCCAATACTGAACACTTTTATAATCGATTGATGGGCGCGCAGCACGAGCAAGCAATGCGATATATAAAACGCTCAGCAATAAATAAACCAGTGCTGAACCATAACGCATAATGACCATAACTGCTTGAGAAAGCTCCGTGATATTTTTAGGAACTGAATGGTACAAGAACAGCCGCTCAAGATAAATCAATCCGACAATTCCCAACCCATAGATAATGGGAAGAAACCATGCGGCAAGAAGCCCTTGATATACTCGCACAAGTGAGCGAAGCGAGATAAATAATAACAAACCCAACGCGCGCGGTCTCAAAAGAGCGATCGATTCCTGCCATGAGGATACAAGCGTTTCTTTAAAATAGTACATCTCTATACTCCTGAGATCATTTCATAGTATACTGGAGAGAAATTTAAAAGCTTATAGTAGTTATACATTATTTTAAACGAGAATGCATATGTTTTCATTTTTTAAACGGTTACCAGACACCTACTATTCCTTTTGGGTCACCCATGTGAATCTAAAAAAGAAGGCGCGGCTGTTGTGCGTCAATTTTTCGAATCACTGGATACATGTATTGATGGCGCAAAAGCTGTACCTCGCTATCACGTTGGCCTGTGAAACAATTGTCCAAACGTTTTACGCTCTATATCCCCTCTTCATTACCGCGGCCTTTCAAAGCTCTCATAAATTTTATTATTTCTCCTGCTTAATGGCCTTCTGGCTTTTTGTAAACGTGCTTGAATTTATCTCGGTTTATTTCAGCGCGCTTCTTGAAATTCAAAGCATAAATAGCATTCAATTTAACGCATTTAAATTCTTTCTCACCGTCGATCCCATTCATCACACCATGAAAACGAGTGGCAAACTTTACGCTAAGATAGAACGATGCGCTCGCTCCTACGAAGATTTTCTCGATATCATTTTATGGGATATCCTCCCGATGATCGTGAGTCTCATTGCTGTTATCTCATCACTTTTTGTTGCTCAATATACGTTAGGTATCGTCGCGCTCTTTCTTCTCCTGTTTATTGCGATAGCAAACGTTACGCTTAATTTACTCACGAGTTTTGCATTTGAAAAGCGCCTCATTCACGCCGATGATTCAGTAAAGGGATTGCATGTTGAAAGTCTCACACAGGCCCAACTCATCCGCTCATCATTTGCCACCGATGAAATAACGGCGCTTGGCAGAAAAAATAGTGAAAATCTCATGTTTACTGAAGGAACCGGTTGGCTTGCGTTTGCAGCATCGACCGCTGTTTCTCGTTTTTTTTACGTCGTAAGCATTATTGTTCTTGGATTGCTCATCATCTCATATATAATGCAAGGGCAAATCTCCGTTGAAACGGGCATGGCTCTCATCTATACCTATATTAACGGTACCTATGAAATCATTCGTATCGGCCAGCGATTACGCAAACTAAATAAATCAGTTACCCGCATCAATGATCTCTTTCAGTTCATTCGCGGTTTTGGCAAGCAAACGTTTCCGGTGCTTTGTATGGCTGAAGAACCTGCTATCCCAAAAGAAGAGGGAGTTATTTCCCTTGTAGCACGTGGCTTACATTTTGATTACAATCCCAAAGCGGTTATATTCGAAGGACATAATCTCACACTTGAGGTTAACAAAGATCATAAAAACAAACTCTACGGAATTATCGGGCCATCTGGAATGGGGAAAACAACTCTCCTCTCCCTTTTGGGAGGACAACTCAAACCTGATGCTGGTATAATCAGGCTCAATGGCATTTCCATCTACGACGTGGATGATGCGGTTCGAAGAAGTCTCATCGCAATGCAGGGCCAGATTGCTAGCAGTTTAAGTGGAACGGTGCGGCGCAATCTCTTACTCGGCTTACCGCAAAATCACGAAAGTCCCTATAGCGATGAGGAAATTATCACCGTGCTCAAACAGGTCGGAATCTGGCCGATTTTTGAAGAAAAAGAGGGGCTTGATACGCTAGTAGGCGAATCGGGACTCACCATTTCTGGGGGCCAGAGGCAGCGTCTCAATTTTGCGAGCTTGTTTCTTCGTGCTCAGTATTATAAACCGGTCTTAATTTTGATAGATGAGCCAACAAGTAGTCTTGATGAGGTGAGTGAACGAGCAATTACTTCGATGATTAGTCAGCTTGCAGAACGTGCGTTGACCCTCGTCATTGCGCACAGACTCAAAACACTCGATGATGCAGTCGGTATTGTCGATTTTTCTTTATTGGATGTTGAAAAGGACATTATTTTCTATACACGGGATGAGCTTATACAGAAATCCACGTATTATAAAAAATTGATTCAGGGTGATGTTGCCATCGAAGCTTAAAAGGCTGGGTATCGAGGGCAAAAAAAAGAGCACGGTCTACGACCATGCTCTTCTAGTCTATTCCTTATTAGAATCTGCTACGGAATCCGCCGCCATTATTTGAGCGTGGGCTACGTGGACCACTGCGATCAAAGCCGCCGTTTCCGCCTGGACGTCTTTCAGGCTCGCGAGCTTCGTTGACTGTCAAACGACGTCCTTCAAAATCTTGACCATTGAGCGCTTCCATAGCCTTTTGCGCTTCACTCGTGTCAGGCATATCGACAAATGCAAATCCTCGTGATTCGCGTGTTTCTCTATCAAGAATAATCTTGACAGAAGCAACCTGACCAAACTGCTCGAAAGCAGCCCTTACAGCGTCTTCAGACGAGACACGTGGAAGGTTTCCTACATATAGTTTCATTAAAGATACCTCTTATTGGGTTACGGATACATTCAAGACTTTTTTATATCGTTCAACTTCTGATAAAAAAGACTCATATTACGCAGCAAGATTCAGACCAGAAGAGTTGAAGTAAATGCTACTTCTTATACTACTGCGAAAAAAGTTTTTTGTCAAATTCACCTCCTGCCCACTACCTTCCAGCGGCCCTGGGATGGGCATTTACCTTCGACGCGTAACGCCTTTTTTGGGGCACAGAGGGCTTATTATACAGCGCGTGCACCAAGGAGAAATGGGCACGCACACATTTTGCCCCCACATAACAAACAGATTGTTCAATTCAATCCATCGCTCGCGTGGAACAATTTTTTGAAGGGCAAACTCTGTATCATCTGGATTTGTCGTTTCAACCCAGCCTAATCGATTCGAAATCCGATGCACATGTGTATCCACACAAATGGCTGGAATTCCAAAACCAATACCTAAGACCAAATTGGCTGTCTTTCGCCCTACCCCTTTAATGGAAAGAAGCTCTTCTTCAGTATGGGGAACTTTACCTCCGAACCGGTCAAGAAGAGTTTGGCATACGTCATGGACTGACAGAGCCTTCCTGCGATAAAAGCCTAATGGGTGAAAGAGTTGCTCGAGCTCTTTTATATCAATTTTTACAAGCTCTTGTGGTGTTCGAGCCCTTTCATAGAGCTTCTTACTTATACCATACGTAACAACATCACGTGCCCGCAGGCTCAATAGGCAGGAGATCAGTACTAAAAAGGGATCTCGCCCATATTCTTTTACTAATGCTACCGACATGGGCGGTGGCAAGTGTTTCGTTGCCTCTTTAAGAAGATCGAGAACGCGGTGTACTATTTCTTGCTTAACCATAATATACAAATATATAGCGTTTGAGCTTGAGTGCAAGCAATTATCGATAGAAGCTACTTTTTTTGTATTTTTTTATCGTACTCGGCCTACGCGGCCGGGGCGTCAGGGGATGCAAGCCGGTGTCGGGGATCCAAGGGGGCAGACAAGGCTCAGCCTTGGCCTGCCCCGAGGGCGAAAAAAGAAAAAGAATTAAGAATAATAAATAAATGACGATCCATGAATTCAGCTTGACAATTTTTGCAAATAAATTATACTTCTACTTGTACTGTGGTTATCATATACTTTTAAAAATAATAACCGCCACCGCACATATACAAGCTATATAATTAGTTGAAGGGACTCAATGACTGTAGCATCACTCTTTACAAGCGATACATTGCTTTTGTTGGCCATGTTTACATCATTCCTGGCTAAACTCTTTTTAATGGGAATCTGTATCCGATTCTTAACAAAGAAAACCGGCTATCAACAACCCATCTTCTTTGTGATGCTTTTCTTAACCGGCTGTCTCATCGAGGAATGTGCAAACTTCTTATACCTCTTTGGCTCAACCTGCACTTCTTTACGGGGAGAGATCCCACTGTATACTTTCATATGCCGTTTAGGCCAGGCATTCAAGCTTAGCCAATATCACGCATTGGCCTTATTCATAGAACATCTTACTACAAAGAGAATCTATCTTGGTTTTGTGCAATTGAGCTCAATTGTGGCAAATATAGTGATCTCTTCAAGCTTTTTATATCTCGCAATCTTTAAATACTCTGTTCTTTCGTCAAGCCCGATAACTTTACCCTTTGAGATCCTGCTCGTTAAATGGATACATATACTAGCACCACTGCTTTTTATCCAGCCTGCCTATATGCTCTATACCCGATTCAAGAATAAGAGGCTTCCAAGCATCATTCGCCATCAAATTAAGACAACCCTGATCTACGTTATACCTTTTGTATTTCTGGGTCTCATAAATAGCCGCTACTCCTTCGCTGCATCCTGGCTACCATTCTTTGGCAAGGAAACCGAAGGTTTTCAAGCGCTGGCAGCGCTTATAAGCACATGCGGTCTCTATATTATTGGCAAGAAAATGCTTGGATTACGCTTTTTAAATATGCGCAGTGATGTTGCCTCAAAGACAACTTTTGATCTTCTTACCCGTTGCGCTGATATTCTTGATACCTTACGGTATGCTACAGCCGTTAAAGAGCTTGCTCATCTAACACAGACGTTCTTTCACTCCGCGTTTGATGTCCCAAGACGCCATGTCACCTTATACATTCGCAATGAATCACAGCATCAAGACTCCTGCCCAGCAGAAGTAACCGAGCTGCACGATCCTCTCAGTACGTATACCATTGTCGAAAAACAGTTGCAAGAAAAATCGGAACTCCTCCATGCGTTAGATGTACGCAAGCTGTTTATCCGAGATGAGCTGGAATTTAACTATCACTATAATGAGGATCCTCAAAGCGCAGCCATCCTTGCATTCTTAGATACTATTAATGCGTCGATTTTTCTGCCAATTTATGAGCGTTCATCTATTATTGCGTATATCATTATTGCACGGGATGCTCGATCTCGCCAACTCTTTACCGGCAGTGAGCGAGATGAGATGCTCGTATTTACCACATATGTCAGCAATATTCTCATTATGCTCAAAAACAGAACTTTTGAAGAATTGCTCTTTGAGCGGAAACAGCTCGCTGATGAACTTTTCCATAAACATCAAGAAATTAATCAATATAAAGAGAGTATTCGTTCGTTCTTACGTGCACATAAAGAGAGGAAGATCGGCATTCTGTATTACAAAAATCGTCGCTTCACGATTGCAAATGAAGCAGGCCGAGACTTAACCGGTTTTGATCTCAATGTGCAGGACGGCCATCCGCTTGTACAAACACTCAAATCTATTGCACGTCGCGTTGAAGAGTATAAAACTGCCCAAGTGGGATTCTCAACAGATTCTTTGGGCAATAAAATAGTCATATCGGGATTACTCAGCGCCGAGCGCTCGGTGATTTTACTCATGTATTACCCAGAGATTGCAGATATTTTAAGAGACCAGCTTGCCAATCTAAAAGATCCATCTCGTTGGGATTATCTGCTCTATCTTGAAACAACAAAATCTGGTAAATTGGTCGATGCCTTACTTCCCGGTCGCTCAGAGAAAATTCTCACGTTTAAAATTGAACTCCTTGCTGCAGCACTGAATAAAAAAGCGGCAATTCTTCTTATGAATGAAGAAGATCTGGTCGCTACCGTCGAGATACTTCACGCTATTAGCATGCGAGAAAAACTTCATATCATGAAAGTAACATCACCCGAACAGCATGATGCATATGCACTAGAACTGTTTGGACTCAATGCCCTCATGGGTGCATCAAATCAACCTCTTCTTGAAAAGCTCAATGAAGGAACCCTTTTCATCCAAAACATAGAAAACATCTCCCTTTCGACTCAGGAGCTCCTTGCACGCTTCATTTATTCTGGAACATTTGAAAAGCTCAAAAGTAATCAAAGCATCAGCAGTAATGCTCGCATCCTGTGCTCTTCAAAATATGATCTGAAAGAGCTTGTACGCGAAGGAAGCTTCTCCAGAGAGCTCTATAATGCCTTAGAAAAAACAATTCTGAGTATGCCATCAGTGCATGATCTTTCTGAACTGGAGATGCAAGAGCTTGCGCAAGGCTTCGCAGAACATATCATTCCTGCGACAAGCTACAACCATCTTTTGACGTTAACGGCAAAGGATGCAACCCAACTGAGCGAAGATCGCCCAACTAGTTTTGCAGAATTTAAAAACCGCGTCTATGATATTCTTCATGAAAAATCAGACAAACTTAGTATCACCGAGTGTACGAACCTTGACCCCGCCTATAATGAGCCTAATCCAGCAATTGCGCAGGCGGTGCGCATGGGCAAGAGAGCTCTTAAAGATCCTCAGATAATGGCTCTCTTGTGGAGTAAATTTAAGAACCAAAATAAGATCGCACAGCTTCTGAGAGTAAATCGTTCATCAGTGAATCGCCGCTGCCATGAATATGGTCTTCTCTAAAGAATGGCAAAAAAAAACCCGCACCTACACGTGCGAGTTTAGTCTCGATCTTTTACTCATTAGCGCCCAATAATCCACGGGGGTCCGCCGCCTATGTTATTTTCAATTTTTTTATGAAATAACTGATGCTGATCTTCTGCATTCACTATGCTGAATGCGCACAACATCATACTAAGAACCACGCATGCACTAAAAAAGTATTTAGCCATCGCTACTCCTTCTTGTAAGATACCTGTACCACTACTTTAGAAAAATCAAAAAACAATGATGCAACTCTACGCAGAGAGGTCCAACCCCCTCTTAAACATCATCTCAATGAGTAAGATATAAGAGATTAAGCAAAAGTCAACAAAAATATATAAAAAAAGACAAAAAAAACTCGCACCTACACGTGCGAGTTTAGTCTTAATCTTTCACTCTGAAGCTATCAGCGCCCAATAATCCACGGTGGTCCGCCTCCAAGCGGAACCTCGATCTTCTTTTGGGTTTGATGTCCCTGTGCACTCACTACGCTGAATACACATAACATCATACTGAGCACCGCACATGCGCTAAAAAAATATTTAGCCATTGCTACCCCTTCTAATATATGAGATTAAACATTACCACTACTGTCAAAAAATCACAGGTAATTTGCATTAGTTCAATTAATATATACACTACTGGTAGGGTAGTCTACAACAGTTTTGGTAAATGTCAACAAAAAAATTAACATGTATACCTTGGGTAATCTTACTAATGTAATTGGCGTTATTCTGAGTACAAATCAGATCTTTCTCGCCGTTATGTTTATATCCTTTCTCTATAAAATGCTCATTCTCCTTGGGATTGTGCACTATAGCTTGAAAACTCCCACTCGAAGAAATTTAAGCTTACTCCTCGTTCTTTTTCTCTTGGGCTCGGTACTTACTGATTTTATCAATGGAACATGGCTTTTTTGTGAATTACTCGGCTATAAAGGTGAGTTTGAATTTTATGCGTTTCTTTGCAGAATTACGTGCTCCCTCTATATTACACAGAATCAATCTTTGGCACTCTTTCTTGAATCCATGCAGGGCAATTCCAAATTCCATCCGAGTTATATAGTACATGGTCTAATAAATATCATCATTTCTTCTGGATTTATCTATCTTGCGTTCTTTAAGTATCACATTCCATCAAGTAGCAATGAAACGCTGCTCTTCGAATCCAGACTTGTTCAAGTAATGAATTTTTATATTCCTATTCTTTTTATTCCAATTTTTTACCGAGCCTTTAAAACACAATCCAATAACGAAACTCCCCGAATTCTTGCTCACCAGATACGCTATCTTACCATCTTTTTTATACCGTATCTTTTTGTAACCTTTGTGAACAATCTTCTTCCCTTCATTCAGGTTTATTTCCCAGGGCTCGAAGCATTTAGAGAAATATTTGATACGCTCACCACCCTCCTGAGCACCTATGCTCTCTATTACATAACCCAACGTATGTTAAAACTTCGATTTCTCAACGTTCGTTCAACGGTGGAATCCCCTGAAACATTCAACTTTCTCTCCCAGTTTCGCGACATTCTCGAACAGTTAAGCTATGCAACGGCTCTCAAAGAGCTCGCTCATCTCACGCAAACATTCTTTCATACGGCTTTCGCCATTCCGCTTGGACGCACACGGCTCTATATAAGAAAGGCGGAGCAAGAGAAGGATGACTTTGGCTACTTTGATATCGCCCACGTAGGTGCAAAAGTTGAACAATTTATTGGGAAACATGAAAATGAATTTATCACAAGAGCGTTACGAACATCAAAAATATTTATACGGGATGAAATTCACTTTACACACTTCTATGAAAATGACGCTACAAGCAAAGAAATATTACTCTTTATGGAGCTCATCAACGCTGACGTATTTCTCCCTATCTATGAAAGAAATACTATCACGGCCTATATTATTGTAGAAAGAGATTCGAGACCACAACAACTCTTTACCAATAAAGATCGCGATGAGATGCTTGTATTTACTACGTATCTGAGCAACATTATTAACATCTTAAAATATAGTAATCTCGAAGCCATGCATCAGCGGCATAAGCAGCTCAATGATGAGCTGTACCATAAGCACCAAGAAATCAACCAATACAAAGAAAGCATCAGATCATTTTTACGATCTACCAAGGAACGAAAAATTGGAATACTCTTCTATAAGTATCGCAAATTCACCATAGCAAATGAGGCAGCACAGCAGCTGCTTGGCTTCGATCCTAACACTCAGGAAGGCCATCCGCTCACCCAGTCACTTCGCGCAGTAGCCCGGAGAGTAATCGAATATAAAACAACACAATCTGCTGCAGCGCGAGACAACCTGGGCAACAAAATAATTATAGCGGGTGTACCCAGCTTAGAAGAAAATGCACCAATACTGTTAGTATATTACCCAGAAATCTCCGATATTATACGATCGCAACTTGATCAATTAAAAGATCCATCGACCTGGGATTATACCCTATATCTCGAAACAACTCAATCAGGTCGCCTTATCAATGAACTTATCCCGAGCACTGGAGAAAAACTACTCTCATTTAAAATAGACCTGTTGTCCACCGCGTTAAGCAAGAAAGCTACGCTCCTTGAGCTTCCTGAAGCTGATATCATGCCAACTGTAGAGATACTGCATACTATAAGCTTGAGAGAATCGCTTCACTCTATGAAGCTTATCGCCCCTGAAAAACAGGATGAGGCCGCAATTAAACTTTTTGGTCTTAATCCACTGATGCAAAAAGATGCAAGCCCTGGCCTGCTTGAAAAATTAGATAATATTGGGACTCTTTTTATTCAAAATATTGAGTATCTCAATCTCACAACTCAAGAATATCTTGCCGAATATATTTCATTTGGGTACTTCAATAAGTACAAAAGTGACCACAAAATTTTTAGTAACGTTCGCATTATCTGCTCTACAACGAAAGACCTTTTAGAACTCGTCAATCAAGAAAAGTTTTCGAAAGCACTCTATAATGAACTACAAAAGACCTCCGTTGCGATGCCAGCCCTGCACGAACTTTCTGCTGCTGAGGTTGAAGCACTTGCGCAAGGTTTTGCTGATCAGATGGTATCATCCCAAACCTACAAAAATCTTCTTGCATTAAGCGAGAAGGATCGTGCGCGTCTTTCGCAAGAAAGGCCCCTCAGCTTGAAAGAGCTCAGAGAAAAGGTCCATCAGCTTCTCGTGACCAAGTCAACCAGAAACAATATAGCTGAGGTCAGCGAATTTGATCCAGCCTACAATGTGGGAGATCCCGATATTGCGCATGCTGTAAGACTTGGTAAAAAGGCATTGAAAGATCCTCAAATTATGGCAATATTATGGAATAAGTTTAGAAATCAAAATAAAATTGCTACACTATTGGGTGTAAATCGATCTTCGGTCAATCGCAGATGCCAAGAGTTTAATTTGAAATAAGCCCACAAAGATAAGAGTGCCATGCCTGTACTTCGTTTGCTCTCCCTTCGCTTGCGCTTTGTTCTTTTTGTCATTTGCCTCGCCCTGGGCTGTATCGCGATCTATCTTTTCCATCTTCAAATTCGAAATATGCAACAGTTCTATCGCATGAGTCAGCATAATTTCATGCGGCAAGAAGCAATCGTATCCGCAAGGGGGAATATCGTTGATAATCAAGGAGAACTGCTCGTCACGAGCACGCCGCAGTATACCCTCTATTGGCAAGGGTGCGGCAATCGAGCATTCACAACACATCAACATGAGCTTATTAAGGCCCTCTCAACATTGTTTTCTCTGCCACCAAGTACGGCAGGACTTCTACAAAAAGCAGAACGACGCAGAAGCCGGCTTCTGATAGTACCAAATGTCCCTTTTGCTCAGCTCACCAAATTAATCGAGCGGTATCCACAGGACCCAAACATTCATCTTGAAAAGCGCTTTAAGCGCTGCTATCCACATCGAAATCTTGCATGCCATACCGTTGGATATCTTGGACTTGACGACAATGCCGATGGAAAGATGGGGCTTGAAAGGATTTGCCAGAAAAATCTCAAAGGGCATCCGGGCAAAATCATTAAGATTATTAATGCCATCGGCCATCATATTCAAGCGCATCAAGCACGTCATGCCTTGGCTGGAAAAACGTTAAAAACCACGCTCAATGCTTCATTACAACGATCTGCTGAAGAATTATTTCCCAAGGATTACGAGGGCTGTTGTATTCTTATGGATGAAATGGGTGCGCTTGAGGTAATAGTGTCACGGCCATCATTTGATCCATCTATGTTTCTTGAGCCACTCAGCGTAACGCAATGGAAAGAATTGCAAGAAAAGCAGCGCTTTCTCAATCGCTCTTTGAGTGCCTGCTATCCTCCTGCATCGCTCTTTAAGCTCGTTAGTCTTGCAGCCGCTCTTGAAACCGGCATTATGAGTAAAGATATGCGGTGGCACTGTATTGGTCATGTCAGTTTTAAAGGAAGAGACTATCATTGCAATGATAAAAAAGCACATGGCGTGCTCTCAACAGAGTCCGCTCTTGCCCAATCGTGTAACACGCCATTTTACGAGATCGGTAAGCGAATTAAAATCGATACACTTGCTCAATATGCCCATAGATGCGGCTTGGGAACAAAAACGGGCGTTATCTTCCCAGAAAAGGCTGGTCTCATACCAACCACTGCATGGAAACGGCGTGTGAAACATGAGCCATGGTGGCCGGGAGAGACTCTTTCGGCAGTTATTGGGCAAAGCTCGCTGTTGGTAACACCGATGCAAATCGCCGTTATGCTCAATGCATTATGCACAGGGTTTAAAGTACGGCCGCGCATCCTTGCAGAAGAGATAGTTTCTCAGGAGCCACTCGACCTTAAAAAAGAAACACAAGCATTCTTACGTCAATGTCTCAGCTCAGTTATTACCTATGGAACGGGATCAACCCTCAAGAGCCTCTCCCATTTCAGGCTATGGGGCAAAAGCGGAACGGCACAGGTGCAATCACTCGATAAAAAAGTACTATCAAAGGCGAATCTCCCTCATGGGTACTTTGCAAGCCATTTCCAGTATAAAAATGGAAAGCCATATACGCTCGTTATTTTTATTGAGCACGCCGGCTCATCACGCGTCGCTATCAAGTATGCACGGGAATTTCTTAAGAAATTTGCGCAGTCTACTGATTCTCATAAGCAGTGATCTCTGTCAATCTTTTTTGTTGCGCGCGGCCTTCGTTCAAGGCTCATTCCAGCTTGCTCGTGGTTTCACCCGCGAAGCCTGGACCTGTCCGCCCTGGCTCCTCCCGCGTAGCCTTTAGGCGAAGTCGGAAGCCTCTTGGCGAAGGCTAGCAGCCCAATGCCACTTTAAAAATCCCGAGTGCGCCTACGCAATGCCACGGTTCATCGGAAGAAATTCGCAGACGCACAAAGGGCGCCCCGAAAGCGCCCTTTATATTAGTTTCTTAGTAGTATTAACCAGTTGGATGAGCTTGTTTATGCAGCTTTTTTGCTAATCTGCTTAATTTACGTGCTGCGGTATTAGGATGAAGAACACCCTTACTCTTTGCACGTGCAAGCTTTGCAGCCACGTCTTGCAATTGCTTTTCGGCCGCTAGATGATCAAAATCCTCAGCCTGAATTGTAACAATCGCTTTCTTAATGGAAGTTTTAATAGCTGTTCTGCGCGCAAGATTACGTACGCGTCTTTTTTCATTTTGTTTTGCTGCTTTTTTAGCTGATGACGTATTTGCCATTCTTCACCTTGATTAAATGACTTTTTGTACCTTTTGAGCCTTCACGCACTTTGTGCACACCTTGCCAGCATGAACCTTATTTGGACAATCTGACGTGGTATAACGCATCTTATGTACGTTTGGATATACCCACTTTTTTGTTCTATTATTTGCGTGGCTCACGATGTTTGCCACCTGCGGTCTCTTACCACATACCGCACATATACGTGCCATTATTTCGACCTTTCACTATGCCAATCGCCCAAGGCGAATTTTCTTTCAGTTGTTCTAGTATACTAAAAATACTGCATTTATCAATGAAAAAGATGTTCTTCCCGCGATTCGATACCAAGAAGCTGATAAATCTCGCCAGCAAAGAGGGTTTCTTTTTCAAGAAGCGCTTGTGCAAGAGTATCGAGCTTACCTCTATTCTCCGTTAAGAGTACTTTTACTTGCTCATAGCTCATATCCATAATCAACCGCATTTCTTCGTCGATTTTTCGTGCTGTTTCTTGAGAGTAGAGCATCTCACCCGGCTCATTCTTGTAAACCAATGGTCCAAGCTCTTTTGACATGCCATACGAGCATACCATATCCCGTACTATTTCCGTTGCACGAGCAAAATCGCTCGCAGCACCGCTCTCAAGACGATTAAAGACTAATTCTTCAGCTGCACGACCTCCAAGCGCCACCATAATGCGAGCAACCATTTCCTCTTTTGAAATCGTGTGTTTCTCTCGCTCTGGTAATGAGTGGGTAACCCCCAATGCTCTTCCTCGAGGAACAATCGTCACCTTATGCAGCGGATCAGTGTCGCATGGCATAAGGAGGTTAACCAACGCATGGCCCGCTTCGTGGTACGCTGTAACCTTTCTTTCTTGATCGGTTAAAATGATCGTTTTGAGCTCTTTGCCAAGCAATATCTTATCCCGCGCTTCTTCGAAATCTGAGACCATAACTGACTGCTGTCCAGCTCGCGTCGCATTAATAGCTGCCTCATTAATAAGGCTTGCTAAGTCTGCCCCTGTAAAGCCTGGGGTTCCTCGTGCTATTTTTTTTAGATCAATCTCTTTATCAATTTTGACACCCTGAGAATGCACCTTGAGAATTGCTTCTCTGCTGGTAACATCAGGATACGGCACATGAACACGTCTATCAAAACGTCCTGGACGAAGGAGTGCCTTATCAAGCACGTCGGGCCTATTTGTTGCGGCCATCACAATTACCGCAGAATCGAACGTTTCAAACCCATCCATTTCGGTGAGAAGCTGGTTAAGTGTCTGCTCACGTTCATCGTGTCCACCACCAAGCCCAACACCCCGTTGTTTACCTACTGCATCAATTTCATCGATAAAGATAATGCTTGGGCTATGTCGACGAGCTTGAATAAAGAGGTCTCTCACACGTGCAGCACCAACACCGACAAATACCTCCATAAAATCGGAACCGCTCACACTAAAGAATGGACAATTTGCTTCTCCAGCAACCGCCTTTGCAAGTAATGTTTTGCCATTACCCGGCTCCCCAATAAGGAGTACGCCGCGTGTCAGTTTTGCACCCAGTCGCTTAAATTTCTCAGGATTTCTTAAATAATCGATAACATCCATCAGCTCTTCTTTTGCTTCCGTAGCTCCAGCCACTGAATCAAAATTAACTTTTATCTGTGATGGCATGAACATCTTTGCTTTGCTCTTGCTCATCGTAAAAATATTGCCACCATTGCCCCCTGAATTACGGGATTGACGGAAAACAAACCAGACTCCTGCAAGTGCAAATAAGAGGGGCAAGAGATAAATAAACTGCCAGAGACTCATTGCTCCGCGAGCAACGCTCGTTTCTACACCATATTCTTTTAACTGCTCCCACATCTTAGGGGTAACAGGCGCAATCGTTTCAAACCCAGTACCCGTCTTATAGCGCCCACGGATGCCTGAACCTATTTCGGTACGGCTTCCTGAGCCAACTTCAACCGACTGGATCTGCCCAGTTTCAAGCTTCTTTAAGAACGTCGAATAAGAGATATTTTCTGTCTTGTGGCTAAAATCGGCTAACTTCAAAACAGCTAAAAAGCTCAAGGCCAGCACCAGCGCAACAAGAAATGCGTTGCCCGGGCCCCCATTAAACTGTTTGATATTTATTTTTTTCATCGCGCTACTCCTACGATGTACAAGAGCTCACTCCCCGTGAGCTTGGTAAATTGTAACTATTTTTTCTGAGTATACAGTAAAAATATGGCCCTGTCTAAAGGTAGAAGATGCGATCTCTCACTACCCGACTGATTCACGCAGAAAAAAATTTCCCATTTATTGACTTTTTAATCTCCGATTGTGTACTATTAATAATGACAGGTTGTCCCCTCCAGAGTAACAGAAAGGAGTCTTTATGGCACGTCGTTATTCTAAAGCAGCTCAAGAACAAGTAAAAGAAGAGATGCATGAAATGAAAAAAGGTACGCTCAAAAGCGGCCGCAGTGGCAAAAAAGTTACTAATCCTAAACAGGCAATAGCAATAGGGCTTTCAGAGGCACGTAAAAAAGGTGATAAGGTTCCACCGGCGCCTAAAAGCAAGTAATTACTGGGGCCTTTTGGCCCCATATCTTCAAAAATTTATCAATGCTCGCTATTCAAAAACCGGCGACCAAGATGGAGATGTGCAGTACGCTCCTCGTGGCGTTAAAAAAGAGCGTTTACGCATAACTACATGCATAACCGCAATGCGACTCTCTTCCCCCGATTGGTAGCAAAATACCAAGAAATTCCCACATGGCGACCAGCAGCAGTCAATTTTATTTCCCTCATCAAACGTCAGCTGAGCATGCTCTTTTGTCTTAAGATCGTACACACAGAGCTGCATCACTCCATGTATCTTCTTTGAGTATGCTACTTTTTTATTATGTGCGCTGTAGCTCGGACCTACACAGTACCCATCTCGAGATAAGAGGGTAATAGTCTTATCTGACGCTTTATAATAACAGATTTGCGGCCCAGTAGCTTTTGGGTGGTTTTTACGAAGAGAAAATGCATCAGAACAAAATATGATATCGCCATTATCAAGAAGTGTCGGAGAAACATTCTTTCCCTCATTTTTAATTAATGAAGCATGTACACCTTTCTTCTGTGCAGGATCGAATGCATAATGCCAAATTGTTCCTGATCGGCAATAGACTGCGCGTGCATTATCATGAGCTACCGAAATTCCTACGCAGGTACCCTTGAGATTCAGCACAATCTTTTTTTTACCTGTGAGATTTGCAGAAATGAGTCGAACATTGTATCGGGTAAACTCAGAGCAAAAGATACAGGGATACTTTTTGTCATGGTGCCAATAGAGAGAAACGTATGTCCCAGGAGTCTTAATAATTTCACGCTCATTAGATCCATCCGTATGGGCAATGCAGACCACTTGCCGTTGCCGCTTGGATGTCGTTTTTTTCCTCTTTACATAGGCGATCTTGGAAGAAAATGAACTTGCTTGCTTCGTTAATACGGGCCAAAGCTCGTCTGCTAGATTATCGGCATAGCCGTGCATCTGCTGCCCTCTCTTGTGACATTTCATGCCCTTTATCAATTGGCCATCATGTACGTCATAGAGGCGCCAAGAGATTGAGCGGCCTTCATCAGAGTGGCTTAAGAAGATTTCCAAGGGATAGTCTTTATCAAAAAGTGCATGCAGTTCTGATTGCGTTGACGGCATGCTAAATCCCTTTATCGCTACTTTAAATTGACCACTGCGTTCGAGATTTCCCGCGAGTATCTGCGCAATGGAATAAAGCTGCGTGTCAGTTTCGGGGGTTACTGCAATGAGTAGTTTCATCGCCTCACGGCGGGTACCATCACCGGCATCGATTAATTTTATGCTTGTAGTCTCGGAGGCATGAAGCATCTGAACTGCTACACCCAAAAGGGTCATTATGTGCACTATTTTATGCATAGATATCCCTAAATTATAAATGTTATTCGTTTTACAAACTTAGTGCGAGCAAACTTCATTTTCAAAATCGCAGATTTGGCTGCTGCATAGAGCGCTAAAGGCTCAGACCCGCGCGCGCTAATATTAGCCGCCTTGCCTTCTATAATGTCAAAAGTAATTGAAAATGGGTCATTGTCTTTAAATCCGGGAGGCGGCACATAGTGAGCAAAGAACTCTCGGCTGTATTCGTTATAGGACCAACCTGGCTCTTCACCATGAATATCGACAGTTTCAGATGTTCCCGATCCATAACCGTAACCACCAGCTACGCCACCTGAATCATGATGACCTGCTGCTTCCACCATACCTGAATGTTGCCCCGAACTATTCTCAAGGGGAGCACTTGGAGATTTCGCAGTTGCTTGGGAGGCCGCAGGTGAATGTACTGCTTCAGAATTTACCGCAGGGCCCTTTGGTTCAAGTTTTTGATCAACTTTCTTAGGCAATGCACTATAGCCTTCTTGAGCTTGGGATGCGGCCTTCTCACTTACCAAATCTTTTTTTACTGGTTCAGGTTTTGTAAGAGGCGAATAGTCCGATGTCGCTTTTTTAGCTTTCTTCAACGGAGAAAATGATGGCACCGCAGGTTCTTTCGGTGTTGGTTTTTCTTTCGTTTCTTTTTTTGGTGTTTGAGGTGCAAGTTCTTTTGGCTCAGATTTTTTCACTGCCGGAATTTCTTTTTTTTCCGAGGCTTGAGGAGCACTCACGGGCTGTGCAGACCTTTTCTCTTGTGAGGGTGCCTGAAAAGCAGCTTGTGATGGAGCCGCATGCGCAGGAGTGGAATGTGGAGCAAAAGCACCACCTTTTCCACCGACCCCTTTACCAGGAAGCATCCGCACACGAGCACCGCCACTCATGCCTAAGACTATTGAAGCTCCCGCTCGCCAGTGTTCGGCCACAAAAAGCACGAGCAAAACACTCACATGAATAACGCTTATTAAACCTATAAGTTGAAGAAAGAAAGCGCTGCTAAGCTTTTTCTGTGGTGAGAACAACATGTTCTATCCCTGCGACAAATTTAATTGAGTCGATTACTTTCACTAAGGTGCCAGCCGGAACTTTTTGATCACAGTGTACATAGACTTTGTTTTCATGCAAACGCTCCGCACGTTTTTGAAGTTCGGTGCAGAGGGAGGTAAGAGAAAAAGGCTCTTCATTGAGATGAATGCGCTGCTCAGCATCAATAGAAACGACGAGAGCTGATGAAGAAAGGCTACTTTTGTCCTCCTGCATTGCCCCTTGAGGCAAATCTATTGCGATTGAATTATGCATGATTGGTGTTGCAACCATAAAGATGACGAGTAACACCAGCGCCGTGTCAATAAGCGGTGTTAGTGAGATTTCCGGCATCGCGTGCATACGTTTTTTGCGTCTTTTGAATGCGTTCATGTGCTTAATTCCTCAATCTGTGATTCTCGCTCATCTCGACCTGTCCGCCATAGCCCCCCTTTCCCGCTCATCCCGAGTGATCCCGAGGCCAATATGCCGAAGGGATTGTATCGAGGGACGACTGAAGTAATCTGCGAGGGCCTTTGCCGAGATCGAGAGATGCAAATTTCAATCATCCAAATTCTCTTGCCCTCCGCGGGCAGCGGCTCAAACACTCGCACCGATCAGTTACACGGATTAGTAGGGCGTGTCAGTCGGCTGTACCGGACTTACTATCGCAGATTTATGCACGATCTCTGGGGCCAAAAAGCCACGCATCGACCACGTGCATGCATCAGCAACCTCAATTACCTCAGTTTCAAATGATTTCATATATGCTTGAATGTAGTTATAGAGCACGAGCGAAGGAATAGCCACAACCAATCCGCCCATCGTCGTTAGCAATGCCTCAGCAATTCCAGGTGCGACAGCCGCAATATCAGCCGATCGCTGCTGAGCAATGCCCATAAATGCGTGAATTAATCCCCAGACTGTTCCAAAAAGACCTATAAGCGGAGCCGCCTGCGCACTTGTACTCAGCACGGGAATAAGAAACTCTTCTTGGGCGATAGCCTCATCCACTCGCTGGTTAATAGCGCCCTGAAAAAGATACCAGTCTTTGTCTGCAAGGGCAGCACCACCGCCTTCGTACATCTTGAGCAGTTTCTTAAAATCTGAAAAAAAGAGCGCTATCAGTTCACCCGCATAGGTGTGCTGAATAACCGAAAGCCTGGCAAGAAAGTCGTCGATGTTTTTAGTATTGTGCAAAAGCCCTTTTGCCTGTTTGAGCGCCTTAATTTTTGCGGCGATCAGCGATTTTTTATAAAAAAAGAACGCCCAACAAAAAATCGACATACACAGCAAGAGCACCATAATAGCTTTGCTTATCAGATCGGTGGAACTTAGTATCTGCCAGAGGCTTATGTTCATAGTATTTCTCCAAATCTCTTTGAGCCTACGACCGCCTTATCCCGATGTATTGAAGGCCTCCCGGCCGTCACCTTGCGGCAATGGCGGGCAGCTCGGCGGTCCCTCGATACCCAGCCTTCGCCATGGCTTCGGCGGCCAGGCTAATCCCTTCGGCATATTGCCCTCGCGGATCACTCCAGCCGTCGCCTAACGGCTATGGCGGACACGTCGGGATGAGCGGCGGGGGCTGGCGCAATGCGCCGTTTAATCTCTTGCGTGCATGCGCACGGTTAATAATACAGCTCCCGTTCAATGTACCAGCTCTCCTGGCCATACATGGATGGACTGTCCCCGATGAATCATACGCGAAAACGACTCACGAGAGGTCTACTATAAGTGTACAGACAACGCTAAAAAATGAAAGCCTTGAAAATATTGACAAAGCTTTCTCCCAATGTTCTACTAAGGTGAACGAGCGATGAACGCTCATAACAAAAAAAAAGGAGTTCTTATGAACAAACAATTTCTCGGTCTGCTTATATCAAGCACCGCATCTCTTATCGCAATGGAAACTATCGTTGTATCCAGCAGTGATGCAAACGATTCAACTGGAACCGCCGCAACCTCGGCTCCAATAGTGCTACAGCAAGCGCAAACGGAATTCGAATTTATCGCAAAAGCCCAGGCATTAAATGCAGTGGATTTAACCGAGCTCCAAGAAAAAAGAGGAAAGCAGCTCTATGACGTAAAACAAGCCGAACTCGATGAACTGCTCAAAAAGTTTGACCCCCAAAAAACGGCCTTTGATCAAAGAAAAGCTGAATATGAACAAAAAGTTGCAGCTGCCGAAGCCAAAAAAGCCGAAGATCTTTCTAAAATAGAGGAAGAAAAAAATGCGGCAATCGCTGAAAATACGAGAAAAAGAGATGAAGCTTTTCAAAAGAAGGTCGCCGCTGTTATAGCCTTAGACGAGGAAAAAGAAGGAAAAGTAGCTGCAGCAAAAGAAATAGCGGCAAAGCCTTCCTGGTCTGGTGCGGTCACGAAAATATTCAAGGGAGAAACAGATTTTGATAAAAAGTTTAATGAAGAGTATGATCCTCAATACAAAGCACTAGAAGATGCTTATGCAAAAGAGACAGAAGGACTCCTCACAGAGGTTGGTGTCGGAGCAAGTTATGCGCCAAGAATTGTAGCCGTTGAAGATGCTTGCGAAGAAGAACTGAATAAACTTGCCTTAGAGTATGGTGACATCGCAGAAGAAACGATGCCATGGGCAGCAGAAGAAAAAGTTCTCAAAGAAGCGTACCAACCTTTCCTTGATGAAGAAAAAGCTCTTGTAAAGCTTCTCGATGACAAACTCAAACTAAGCGCATCAACACCAGAGGAAACTAATCGTGAGCTTCTTGATGAGCTCATTGTGTGGGGTATAAAAAAGTAACCGAGCATTTCGATCTGTATAAAAGCAGCAGCCGGGTTCATAGCCCGGCTTTTTTTGACCATTTTACTCTTACACGCTCTCCTGTTACCATAGATATAATCTCGTATCATGCATTTCTATTCGAAAGGATCTCGCAATGAAAAAGCTTCTCACTTTAACCCTCCTCATGTCGCTGAGTTTGATTCCAACCAATCAGGCAGCCGCTGCAAGCGAAGAACGCTCTCAAGAGGACGCTATGAAAGCTAATTTTTTCGATCAGGGGCAAAAATTCGCCCGCTCTCTCATTCATGCGGTGAGGACACATACACAACCAGAGGCAGACGTGGAGTTTGCTTTCGTACTTAGCGCCTTAATAAATGCGGTTCTTAGCAGCGATGATTTTAATTCAGAATCCTATAAATCAGCCTATCCGATCCTCCAAGCATTTGCCCGCGGCACAAAAGAAACGCTCAACAAAGAGCTTTCAGCAAGCGATCTCTTACAAAGCCAGGACAAAACCTCTTTCTCATTGCGTCAGCTCTCTCGATTACCAGACTATGTTATCTTAAGCTCGAATCATACAGAAGCATTAAGCAAGTTAGCTGAAGATCTTGCATGGGAAAAAAGTGAGCTGAAAGTATTCTACTCAGCCATTATGAGTCTCGGTGCGGTCGACTTGGATAGCGACCTTCTTGAAGCTAAACGAGCACATAGATTGCAAAAAGCGCTCCAAATAGAGGCTTACGCTGAAGAGCGCAGCGCAGGCAAGTATCGCAGCGGCATCTTTACCGGCGCTGGTATTACAGCATTTGCTGCTGCCCTCGTTCTTGCAGGGTATAAGCTTCTTATTAAGTAAACTTTTTTCATAGTTTCAGCTGCGGGCGAGTTTTTCAATAACTTTCGCCCGCAGCTTTTCTTTATCGACAATCCCCTCATCAAGCTGAAGCTCATAAGCATAGTGCAGAAGCTCTCCCATACGCGGGCCCGGTTCTACAAGATCGGCAATATCGCGACCATGAAGAATTTGAGGCTCTGGCTTATGAAGAACTGCAGCCTCGCGAGCTTTTTCAAGAAAAGTGTCGAGAAATTCAGGCACAATAGTAAGAGGCTCATGGCCATGCGGATTACGCCCTTGCCGATCGGCGCAGGCAAGTTTTGCTAACATATCAAGCGAGGTATATTTGGCAAGTTTTATCGCGAGCCTCCTGTAGGCAGAAAGCTTGGCTCCTGACTGTACAAACTGCGCTGGCTCCATATGGTAATGAACAAGCAGCGCAACTGTTTCGATAATTTTTACTTTCCTCGTAATTCGTTTTAAAAGCGCCTTCGTGTAAGGAACACCAGCCTGTGCATGACCTGGGCTTTTCCAAACACCATCTTTGAGGATTGTCGTCGACACCTTACCAAGATCATGGCAGAGTGCCGCATAGCGCAGGATAAGATTTTCATCGGTGGTTGGCAGTTGTACGCGAGCTGCTGCATCGAGCGTTTGCATAAGATGTTCATACACCGATCCTTCAGGATGCCAGTGAGGATTTTGTTCTACGGTAATCGTATGCACAAGCTCTGGAAGAATTTCATGAAGTCTCCCGATTGATTTCAGCCAACGAATTCCAAGCGATGGCCGCTTACTTTTTAGTAACAGTTTTTCAAATTCATCTTCAATCCTCTCAACAGATACAGCAGAGATATCCATGGTCTTGCACACCATTTCAAGCTCAGCATCAGGATGCATCTCAAAACGGCCAATAAACTGCATCACCCGATAAAAACGCAGCGGATCATCTTGGAAAAAAGCGCTATCTGGTGACCGCAATGTTTTTTGTTCAAGATCTTTTAGACCACCAAAAGGATCGATGAGCGTGGCTGTTCCTATTTCGATAGCCATCGCGTTCATCGTCAGATCGCGCCGTCGTAATGCTTCAATAATATCCATCGCAGGATCAATATGCACCTCAGGCTTTCTTCCGGAAGTATCAGTGCGAGGCAGCGCCCAGTCGATAGCACTTCCATGCACTTTAAGTACTCCAAACGATTTGCCAACATAACTGACCGGACCACACGATGCTAATACTGCTCCCAACTGTTCAAGGGAGAGATGATGCACTTCAATATCAAGATCATGCACCGGAAATCCAAGTAACAGATCGCGCACCGCTCCACCAACAAGATATGCCGTACCGCCCTGTTTAACTATCTCTCGCTCAATCGGAACTATGAGAGGATACTGCTCGAGCAATCGCTCAAGCCTTTCTTTGAGGATTTTCAAATTTTGTGTAGACTGCATAATATGGTAACACTCTTATAACGAAGGATTTTCATATGAATACTCTCTTGAGATTGATTTCACAAGCATCGGCCTTTCTATTGTTATACCACACTTCTGCCTTCGCTTTCAATCTTGGCAATCTTTGGCCAAAAACGGAGCAGCAAAAAGTGCGCCAAGAATATCAAGTCGACAAAGAGTGCTCACTCAAGCTCTATAATACCGAAGGATCGTACACTATCAAGCCATGGAATCAAAACAAAATTACCGTTGAGGTTGAAAAAAAAGGAACGGCTGAAGAGCTTGCGGCAACAACAATTGGTGCCAATGTTTCGCCCAATGAAGCACGCATTACCACCCGTGTCCCAGAAGGGAAATCATCTGCAAAGATGCACTACACACTTATGGTTCCCGAAGATGCATCTGTTACAATTGAGCAGACAAAAGGGCCGGTAACGATAAAAGGAATCTCTGGCAGCATAAATGTATCTCTCCAGGAAGGCGCAATAACGATCGATGGTTCTGAAAAATCGGTCATTGCAAAGACCGGCTCTGGCGCGATTACCGTTGATCAAAGAAAGCTTGACGAAGCCAATTGCATCTTTCTTGAATCTCATAAGGGGCATATTAATTTGATTCTTCCGCGAGAAACACGAGCACGCCTTAACGCAAAAACTGCTCAAGGGATGATCACGTCTGAACACCCAGTCACCCTTGCGCCAGTGACCAGTAAACTAACAAAAGAGACGTGGGATGCCATGAAAAAGAACGTTGAGGGAACCCTCGGCGGTCTTAAGGGCGGTGCACCGATTAATCTCGAAGCTACCAAAGGGAATATTGTTATTAAAGAAGCTTAAATGGTGGAGCTGACGGGATTCGAACCCGTCACCTCTTGAATGCCATCCAAGCGCTCTACCAAATGAGCTACAGCCCCTACCACATTTAGTGTAAGACAAGAGCACAAAAAAGCAAGCGTTAAGCTTGCCAATAGCAAGGTCAAATTTAATAAAAAGCCCCGAGAGTTTTTTTAAATTCTCGGGGCTTTTTTGTTCACGTGCAAAGTCTATCTTTTTTCACCAATATCCTTAATATCCTTCTTCTTCAAAAAACTCAGTCGATGAGTACCCTTCTGAGTAACCGGCCGCATGTTCACCTTCAGCAAGTTGATATTCTGTAAGAACCCACTCTGCAATGATTTTCCTAAGATCACGAGGTAAGAATTTAACACGTGTAGGCTCGAGCCAAATTTCTCCGAGCTCTTGAGTCACTTCTGCGCTGGGTTCACCAAAACCATGCTCTTTGGCCGTGGCTGGATCTAAAAAGAAAATAGCAGCCTTGCGAAGGTTTTGAGCCCTCCTATATTGGTCTTCGCTTGTGGCAATGAAGCTGGCCCTTCTAGCAATAGTATGTGCTAAACGATCAATAACAAACTCAATACCCAAATAATGCGCTGCTTTTAACACTTCCAAAACCTTTGAGGTTTGCTCATTCTCAAAATCTCTGAGCCACGTGTTGTGAATCTTCGAATTTACCGCTTCCTCTGCAGCAGTATCCCCTTGCTCATGATATTTGGTTCTTTGGGCTGAAAGAGGCAGATACTCTGCCAATGCAGCTAAACCTACCGCAGAAACACCCGGCACGGGAATAGCTTCTCCAGGCGTGAGATTTTCACTCAGGAGCTCTTTAAGGGTCCCCGACTCCTGAGCTTCTTTCTTGGTAAAGGTAAACTCCTTACCATCGCTACTCAAGAGCTTTACCGTTTCAATTTCCTCCATACAAAAAGAGTATGCCGGCAATCCAAGCATCAGGACTAATGTATATACGCGCTTTAGGTGCATAAGGACCTCCCACTATTTTGAAGTGTTAAGAATGTAATCTATCATACTAAGTATAATAATTTTAGTTTCCATTTGTCAAGAAAATGGCATCATTTTCACTCTCCTTTGGCCAACAACGGGCTTACTTTGATCAATCTCATTTATTTGATAGACTCTGTTACAGATATTTATACATTAAAAAGGACACCCATGAACCTCGTAATCGTCATTCTTTCACTCCTGAGCAGCCCACTCGCTGCCTACAAACTTACTCATACCATAAAACCGATCGACCCGCATACACAGGAGATATCGCTCGCCTTTACTTTAGCGCCAGATGAATATCTCTATAAAGATAGCCTCAGCATCACGCTGAATAATCCCGACATTAAACTTTCTCCCATCACCGCAGAAGCCTGGCCAACAAAGTTTTTCGATGAGCCCGTCTCTATAGAAAAACATGGCTACACTGGCAACGTTATTTTTACCGTGACGGCAAAAGCGGATGCAAAAAAAATCGCATCTGCTGCCATGCTCAGTGCCCATTTTATGGTGTCGAGCAACCCTGAGGAACAAGAGAAGAGCTTTCCTCTTATATTTCAATCGGCAAAAACCGAATCCGAAGCCGCTGCACAGGTGGCTCCTGTTAATGCTGCCACTCCAGCAGGAGCGAATCAGCCCATTGAACAAAAAACAGCCACAGAAGAACAAAAGCCCTCTTCATCTCCCGCTGCTTGCGCTGTTCAACAACCATCGCTTCTCGGATCGCTTATTCAAAAAATTATCAGTTTTATTCGAGAAACAACGGCACATGCAAAAAACACCTTGTCTTCTCTGTTCGCGACCACAGGATCTCGCGCTCTTCGTTTTGGAGCCGCGCTCTTACTTGGCATTATGCTGAGCTTAACTCCGTGCATTTATCCGATGATCCCGATAACGGTTGGCCTTCTACAGGCGAGCGGTACAACCTCAGGCTGGAGAAATTTCCTACTGGCTCTTTCATATACGCTGGGGATATCAACTACCTTTGCCATTTTTGGTCTCGTGGCAGCACTGGGAAGTTGCGTGTTTGGCGAGCTTCAGGGAAGCCCCCTTTTCATCATTCCCATTGCGCTCCTTTTAATCTATTTTGGTCTATCGATGTTTGATATCGTTAATCTCTATATTCCCCGTTGGCTGCAACCAAAATCGAGTAGTGTAAAAGGTGGATCATTAGTATCAGCCTATCTCTTTGGAGCACTCAGCGGAACCGTCGCATCACCTTGCCTATCACCGGGACTCATACTCATTCTCAATTACGTAACAAAAATGAGCGCCTATCAACTCGCCCATTACCTTGAAGGGTTCGTGCTGCTCTTTGTATTTGGTGTAGGATCAAGCCTGCCTTTGCTCATTATTGGAACATTCTCCGGTTCATTACATGTATTACCCAAAGCTGGAGCATGGATGAATGAAATCAAGAAACTCGTTGGCATCATGCTCTTTAGTATGGCGTTCTATCATCTCTCTCATCTTGAAAGCATCTTACCATGGTATATACTCGTATGGGTAGTTGTTGCAACCTTTTTCGCACTCGGTTGCTACTACTTTATCAGTATTCGTTCACAAGAACGCCCATGGATGCGCCGTTATAAAAACGGCATGGGGATCATTCTTATTGCTATCGCGTGCATCATTGCCGTAGAAGGGGTTAAGTCAATATATGACCACCTGTACCCTCTCCAAAAACAGTCGGCATGGCTCCATGATTACGATGCAGCAGTTGCGCGTGCAGAAGCAGATAACAAGCCTCTCTTTATCGATATTGGCGCCACATACTGCAGCGCCTGCGGCATGTTTGATAGAACGATTTTTGCACAGGAAAGTATAGAAAAAGCTCTTCAGCAGTATGTTCAACTAAAAATAGATGCTGATGTTCACAAAGACGGCTATGCAAAAGTAGCTGCTCACTATAAAGATCTCATCAAAGGATATCCAACCTATATAGTCGTTGGCAAAAATGGAGAGGTACTAAAAACGTGGAGTATTGATATTGATGAGCTGAGCATCGATGCACTTGCCACCGAGCTTTCTAAGCTTGCCGCTTGAACGTTATAAAGGCCACCTAAACAGGGCGGACGCATTGAAAAAATTTGACAAATAGTGAAAATTATATTAGTGTTAAAATACAGCTTATTTCAAAAATTTAAACAATGTACGCAGAATACAAGTAATTACGGAGTCATCATGAAAAACTATACCAAATTCAAATTATTAACAGCAATCGTCTTAGGCACTGCTTCAATTCATAGCATGGAACAAGTGAGAGTTGAGGGGAATCAACTACTCCGCCTGATACAAGAGGCTGCAAAAGGCGATTCAATGCGCGTTCGTGAACTGATTACGGCGGGTGCTCCTGTGAATCAAGTATGCCCATGGATCATCTTGATGGAAGATTATGAAGGGTTCACAGCATTGAGCAAGGCGGCTGCAAATGGCCATGTAGAATGTATTCGTGAACTCATCACTGCAAAGGCTGAGGTAAATTCCCAAAATTATGATGGCGATACAGCATTGATGAAAGCAGCAATGTATGGCCATCTAGAATGTATTCGGCTACTCTTGATAGCAGGAGCGCAAGTAAATCAAGATAATGAGGTTGGCAGAACAGCATTGCTGCGTGCGGCAAACGAAGGCCATCTAGAATGTGTTCGTGAACTCATCGCAGCTGGAGCGCAGGTAAATCAAGATAGTAAGACTGGCAGAACAGCCTTGATGGAAGCGGCACAATATGGCCGTCTAGAATGTATTCGGCTACTCTTGAAGGCAGGAGCGCAGGTAAATCGAGATAGTAAGATTGGCAGAACATCATTGACGGAAGCGGCACAATCTGGCCATCGAGAATGTGTTCGTGAACTCATCAATGCCGGAGCTCAGGTAGATCACGCCGCTAAGAATGGCATGACAGCCTTGATGTGGGCGGCAGAATCTGGCCATCTAGAATGTGTTCGTGAACTCATCGGTGCAAAAGCTCAGGCAAATCTCACTGATAAGAATGGCTGGACAGCATTGATGTATGCGGCTCAATCTGGCCATCTAGAATGTATTCGTGAACTCATCGCTGCAAAAGCTCAGGTAAATCTTAGCGATAAACATGGCGCCACGGCATTGGTCTGGGCGGTGGATAGTAACTTTTTAGAATGTGCCTGTGAACTCATTGCCAACGGAGCTGAGGTAAATCTAAATGATCCCGACGATTGCTTTAAAGTATTGACTTGGGCCACACAAAAGGGAAATCTAGAGGTCTGCAAACTGGTTGAAGAGAGACTGTCTCGCATCCAAGAAGACAAAAAATAATGACCTCGCTAACTTCTTAAGACAAGAAATTTAGTAGGCCACCTAAAAGTCCAAAGAGACTTTTAGGTGGCGTTTATTTTCAACTGACTAAGCTTGCCGCTTAAAAACGTTGCGCAGCTCGACCTTTGCCTGCTCGAGTCGTTCCCTATCTTCTTGAGGTAACTTTTTCCCTGCACGATTAATGTAGAAATTGAGCATTGACATCGCTGACTGGAACTTCGTGCCCTTGGTTCGAGAACTGGCAAGAACCGCCTCTCTCAAGCCTAGGGCGATTTTTTTTGAGGACCACGTAAAAATCCCTTCGGGTAAATCCATTGCATTTGAGGTTTGCATAACATGGGTTACCCATAATTTTTTCGGGGGACTCTTACGTGATCTTTTCATATGTTAAGCTTCGATTTCAGAAGCCTCTTCTTCAGGCTCTGCTTGACAACCCGCCTTTTGAGAAACTTCTGCAAGCTTCTTACTTATTTTGTCGAGTCTATCGGCCTTCCTGTTAAGCATTGCCCGTGCATCTTTGTCATCCAATTGACGAGCAATAACTCTCATCTTCTTAGCTTTCAAAGCCAATTTCATCTCTTTGAGCTCCAACATAGTTGCTAGGTGCTCGTGAGTCAGCTTTTTTGTTAATTCAGCTGGAACTGGTAAAGCTAAAAGACTTTCCGCTAAAGCTTCCTTCTGATCCGCTACTGCTTCCCATTTGGCGCGTGTGGATGCATCCTTAAATTGAGAAGCACATTCTCGCATTGAATCAGCGCCAAATTCTAGAGTTTTAGCCTTTAAAGCAAGCCATTCCTCGACAAGATTGCCTGGGATTGTGAAGGTTTTCCCTTCTAGAGAATGCATCATTTCTTTCATATCTTCCATACGCATCAACATATGTGCATTTACAGAAACGCCCACGACACATGATAGTAATACTATCGATAAAAATCTTTTCATAAGATTCTCCTTTTTTTATAATGGTTATACTTGTTCTATTTTCAATCTAGCAAGAAGCGAGATCAATTGTCAATAAAATTGTTTCTTATTGAAATTTTCATGACTGCGTTTTTATGAGTTCTTGAAAGACGAGGCTGTCTCCTGTGCCCTATTGGAAGCACAATACCTGCAACGTGGAAAGGACCACCAGCCGGTTTATCGCGTTTTTACTTTTGAAGATAAAGCAACCAAATAGCTTCATTACACGGGCCGAACAGATGCTCGGCCCGTGACTTTTCAGAGAATCTGCTTCTTAATCATTCCAATGCATTACTAACTGTTTGCAGCAAAGAATTCCGATCGCCTTTATACTCAAGAACCGTAAAATACTCATTATTTACTTTATGGAACGGATCTTGGAAAGGATTCGCGTCCTGCACAAAACCAAGAGATTCATACAATGTACGCATCTCGCGATGTGTGATCCGAATTCCTGTAAAAATCCTCTTGATTTTTGGTATAAGCCTAAAAAGTGAGGCTGCAAGCAGCTTTTCCAAACCACGGCCGCGTGCCGTTGGCTCGACAATAAGCGTAATGAGCTTAACGTCTCCATCAGGCAACGCGGGCGTGATTGAAGCAATCAAAAATCCAAGCTCTTGCTGAGCTTCTTTAATGCTCACAAAAATAAGCACATCATTCATGAGCGGTTTGAGCCTCTCACCAAAGCTTTGCATATCAACACAGTAAAACTGTTTAATGGTATGTGCTATGGTAAGCTCAATCGCAGGCCAATCAGCCGCTTCTGGCCCCTGTGCCAAGAGCTCTTGGCAGGGCTTGAGAAACAGCTCCTGTAAGGCTGCATCCGGATGCGCTTTCAAGAAAGCAGCCTCATCCGCAGCAGTTACGCGTGCTGCAAGATCAGCTACATTCTCTTTAGCTTTTTTCAAATCTGGTGAAAGAATGTCGGTCATAATCCAATCGAGTATGAGAGGCTTTTCTCCACCAGAAGCAAAAAATTGCCCTGCAGATTGAGTAGCTCGTAATTCGTGAGCATATGTAAGCCATGAAGATTCCACAGCATGCGAAGAATGTATATCATTCATTGTTATAGTTCTTTCTTAATAGTATGAGCATACAGGATCTAAAATCCCATAAAGGCATGTTAATCCCATGTATTCTTCTTACAGAAGGTTTAGATCAGCGCTTAAACAGATAATTATAAAAAAAGATATATCGAAGCCCTTTTTGAGCTTTAGACGATATTTAGATAGATGAGATAAAAACTTTCATAACGCCTCCACGCGAAATGGCGGGTACATAGTTAGACTTATAATTGTAAGTATAGCATAGATCGTTCTGAAATACAAGAAAATTTGGTGTGTTTTCGCGGAACCTTTTCGATATATTGATGTATGCCAGTAAAGAAGTATATGATCACTATCTCGGAGTATAATGCGAGATAAGAGGCAACATTTCGGAATATACTTCGAGATAAAGGAGAAATGCATGTTTGAAGATATACTGGGCTCATGCTCTTTTGAAAGGATGCTCCATGGATTCCAGCATAAGCAAACCCACAGGTATCTCCACAGTCGGTCTCTCTCTATGCTTCCAGAGAGAAGTTATGCTTGATGTTTGCATTTCATCCAGAAATGAGCTATAATAAAAATGTACAATTAGTTTCCTCTTTCGTTCAAGGAGCAGCCAATGGAAATCGTCTCTTGTAATACCGGTCGGTAAAAGCTGCCTCCAATCATCACTTTCAATAAACATTCACCCATGTTTTGAATCGTTAAGCAGCATACCAACCTGGTATCATTACCCCTCTGTGTAGTGTCCCTGTTTACTATTTCCAGGAGGGCTGCGTATGTTCTTTAACCATAACCCTATTACGCTTGATAAACTTATCTTTACACATCTCCATAAGATGCTTTTTGATCAGTTTTC
This sequence comes from uncultured bacterium, assembly GCA_963695365.1. Taxonomy (GTDB): domain Bacteria; phylum Babelota; class Babeliae; order Babelales; family Babelaceae; genus PRDV01. The sequence goes on along the minus strand of OY968766.1, from coordinate 1,151,656 downwards.
TACGATCATACATCCGGGCGATCGGATTGCTCTACTCGGCCCCAACGGCACGGGTAAAACTACCCTGCTTAAGATTCTTGCTGGCGAGCTTGAGCCAACAAGCGGAGCCATCTCTGGGATCGTTGGAATACAGGTCGGCTATTTGCAGCAAAATCAACCATTCGATGAGCATAAAACCGTCTGGCAGTGTGCAACTGAGGGCACCGATAATTGTGACGAAGGAGAAGGGCTTCCTGTTCTGCATCACATAGAAAAGCTCATCTCGCAGGCAGGATTTGCTGATCGTAAACATGAGCTTGTGAGAACACTCAGCGGCGGTGAGCGCGTCCGTCTAGCCCTGGTGCATGCGATGGCCCAGAACCCAACACTCTTATTGCTCGATGAGCCGACAAATCATCTTGATGCACAGAATAAGACAAAGCTCTATTCACTCATTCATGATTGGCCAGGCACTGCGCTCATCGTTACACATGATACGGAGCTCCTCAGAACCTGGCCAACTAAACTTTGGCATCTTGAACATGGCACGATGACTGTTTTTAACGGGGGCTACGATGACTTTTTACAAGAACGGGAATGGGATAAGGAAAGATCGGTAGCAGAAGCCGAAAGACTTAAGCGAGAGCAAAAACAGCTCAAGAATGCTGAAATGAAATATCTACAAAAAGCTGCTAAAGGCAAGCGCAATGCAAAAAATGCCCTGCTTAAAGGGAGCATCAACCGGCTCGCCTTTAATGGGATGAAAGAAAATGCAGAAAAGAGCTCAGGAGCAATACGACGCGATGTAGAGAGCAGACGAAGCGCCCTCAAAGATCAGCTTGCGGCAATTACCATATATGAAGAACTCAAGCCCTCATTTCATATGGAGCCCCTAACCCATAAGAACGCCGCTCTTTTTATACGCGATGGAACTGTCAGCTATGGCACTCGAACCATTCTAGAAAACCTCCATATAAACATTCAGCCTGGAGAGCGCTACGCTATCATAGGAGATAACGGGAGTGGTAAATCTACGCTCTTTAAGGCGATTCTGGCGGATAATACCGTCGAGAGAGGGGGCTCTTGGAACTGTCCTCTGCAGGGTATGATTGGGTATATAGATCAACATTACTCTCTTTTAGAACCTCATCTTAAGGCTCTCGAAATAATCAAGCTCGTGCGCCCAGAATGGGATGATCGTATGATACGAAAACATCTCAATGATTTTCTTTTTAGAACTCCTGAAGAGGTAGCCACTCCTACAAGCTCGCTTTCAGGAGGCGAACGAGCTCGACTAGCTATCGCATCCATCGCTGCACAAGGCCCATCGATGCTCCTTTTGGATGAGATAACGAATAATCTCGATCGTCTTGCGCGAGAGCATGTTATAAAGGCTCTCTTGGAATTTCCAGGCACGTTGCTTGTTATATCCCATGATGAAGATTTCTTGGAAGCAATCGGCATTACTGAATTGATACATATATCTCAGGGTACGCATTCTGCGCGCTCTCATAGAGCTTAGGTTACCCGGGATACGTGATTGCCGTGCCATGAATTTTGGCAGAGGGAGCAAGGATATGATCACGAAGATGTGTTTTGCTTTCAATCTCTTTCACCTCGATACCATGCACAAGCAATGCATCGCAAATGAGTGAGCGATGGCAGCGCCAGGGAACAACTTCTGCTCACATAATTCACCTCAGGCATGCCAGAAACGCCCACCCTTTGATTAAGCCGCCACTAATGCCTTTTTAGTACAAAGTGCTTGTATATCATCCTTAAGATGCTCATGAAGTTTGCTGGGATCACCTAATATTTCACGAAGAAGCTCTTCATTCTTATGCGTCCATTTCCCTACAGCTTTTAGCGCTTCACCCATTTCCGTGGCTAGCGCCGGAGGAATCGATTCCCAGAGAGCTTTCTTGACAGATGCGGGCACATAGCTTGAGATAGATAGGCCATGCTGCAATCGGTAAGCAATGAGGGGTCGCATATAATCATCAGGAACCATGCACAGCGCCAGATCTTTTGGTAGTCCTAATCCGAGCCTACGCAAACACAGGAGAAACGTCTTAACAGACGTCCGAGAAAAATCAACAACAGCTTTATCATATATGAGAAGAGGTGCATAGAGAAGAAGCTTGCGCACTGCATCATATTTACCTAATGCGGTAGCAATCTCAATCGTGCCACTTTCCATCGGCGCTCCTCTTTGAAGCAGCGCTTCCACAGCTTTTACTTTTCCTGTACGTGCAGCTGCAGTAAGGGCGGTAAGCTCACTGCTATCTTTTTCTACGGATCTATACCTGAGATCGATCCCCAAGCCCTGCGCAAGAAGGCACAAAGCAAACCGCTCAGAGTCATTATTCTTTTTTCTCGATTGATTGTTATTACATGCCTGCACAAGCAAGCGGTTACAGTCTAACTTTTTTAGAGCACGGAAAGAAGCTCCCTGCTCTAAAAAAAATTCACACAATGAATGATTAAACATATGCGCCGCCTCCCGAAGACCGTCATCTGGCCGGGCTCCTTTTTTAATAAGTAACTCACACGCCTCTCTCATATTCCACCGAGCAACGAGAGGAAGGGCTTCTACTGGTGGAACGGCTCCTTTTTCCAGACAAAACTGGAACAAGCACTTATTTTCGTACCGTACACCGTAGGTCATCGCCACCTGAGCAGTAACGCCACGTGCGCAAAATAAGGTGGCAAAATAGAGTAGCTGCTCAGAAGTAACTGGACCATCTTTACTATACTTCTCTGCTGCTTCCTTAAGACCAATCTTGGGACTAGCGCCCAAGTTAACAAGCGTAACGCATAAAGATTGCTGGTTCTTAGCAACGGCGATACGTAAGTCCTCATCAAGCTCTTTCTGAGAAGGCGCAGCAGCTCCCTGTTCTTTGAAAAGATCGATAAGCTGATCAATTCGCTCTTCCCCTTTATAGGTGCTATCGAGAACCGCTCTCAGGCCAACAGCAGCATCCGCACCATTTTTAAGAAGTCGCTCGCACAGAGATCTATTATTCAAAGCAACAGCATATTGCAGGGCTTCAGGCGTATGAGCACCACGCTCACTGAAAAGCTCAACTAAGGCAGCGTTTTTGCATTTTACCGATCGAATAAGACCACCCAAGGGGTCAGCCCCATTATTGAGAAGCTGTTCACAAAGGGGTCGGTTGCCATTTTCAACAGCATATTCCAAGGCCGCAGCACAATGCGCTCCCTGCTCAATGAAAAAATTAAAGCACCTTTCATTAGAAATCGCATGACCTTTCCATTTCTTAAAAGCCCAATCGCGGCTAGCTTCCCCCAAAGCCATAGCAAGGCAATCATTCCTATCTACTTTCTTCTGCATAAGCCATGCGCAGAGCCGTTCGTTCAACGACTGATTATCCTGATTGACATACTGAATACAATAAGGAGGGTCTATCAGCTTCCGCTGTACAAGAAGGTCACATACCGCAGCATTATTATCCTCAAATGCCATAAAAAAGACCGCGTACAATGGTACCGGCCGCTCGAATTTCTTGGTTAATGCTTCCAGCTCAGCGATAATTGATGCAAGCAATAGCTCATTGTTCCTTGCAACAGCCACTTTTATAAGATGATAAAACGTCTCATATGTCGGCTTCGCCCTGAGCGTAATAAGGTAGTTCCACATTTTCACTGCATCTTTCTTCTTTACAGTGGCCACCCAGATAAATACATTCCTATTGGCGAGAATCCACTGTACAGCCGCTTTATCCCTTAGCTTAATAGCAGTACTCAAAACTCTATACTCTGCAGTTTTTCCCACAAAAAAATCATAAGCCGCCACTGGTTTTTGGTAACAAAGAGCAGAAAGCGCCCCTATAGCAGGATCCGCTCCCTTTTGAAGGAGAAGCTCACAAAGCTCTCTATTATCTGCTTGAACAGCAGCCTTAAGTTGAGCATTGAGAGTCTGAGCATCTTCTTGAACGGGAACTACCGTAGCAACAGGTGCCTCTGGTTGATCCTGATCATCGACCTTGGAGCGTTTTTGAGCCACATCAGTTGCAGCCGCTTGTTCACTCGAATCTTTTACTTCACCCTGCAGAGGCATGCTGGAGCTATCCTCATCTAAGGGCCGCTTATGAGGGTTGTCAGAGCTATCCATCGCCTGGCTCATGCCTATGAACAGAATAAGTGAAAAAAATATGCTTTTTGTCATGAGTGGTGCCCTAACTTTTAATCGAATTAATCTTATAGCGTTTATTGTACTACCATACTAAGAAAGTACAAATGGTGACTGTCATACCTTAGATGAATATCTTCCAGTCTTAGATCTTAACAGTAGCCCATAATACAATAACAGAACGGCGGGATACGCTCCCATTCTCTCATAGATATGTGTGCTACTTGTCAATCGGAGTCAGCAGCTGGGTAAGTAATCACCGTACCCTTCACGTTAGCAAAGGGAGTAAGCGTATGATCCCGCAGATGCGTTTTACTTTCAATCTCTTTTACCTGAATGCCATGAACGAGCAAAGCATCGCCAATAAGTGAGCGATGGCAGCGCCAGGGAACAGCTTCTGCACACATAATTGCAACCTGATGATGTCGAGCTAACTCAATAAGTCGTAAGAGATTCGTTTCAAATTCAGGTGTTTGCATATAGTCGGCATACCCACGAAATGAGGCATTGCGCCAGCCCACATTGAGGGAATCTTTCGTAGTATGGCGTAATCCACCCAGACCGGCCATATGGAGATAGCCGATACCCGCCTCTTTGAGAGAAGCTTCCAAGGTCTCTTTGTTAAACTGTGGATTATGCCGAGAACCCGGCATAGTGCGCACATCGACGAGCAGCGTGACTTGATGCGCTTTAAGCAATGCAATAAAGTCCTCAATCGTTCGTGTTGAATGACCAATAGAGAGGACCTTTATCCCCCTCTCAAGCGCTCTTGAAGGAGTCCCCTTTTTTCTCACCATCTACGCGCTTTTCTTTTGCACGACGCAGTTCTGCAATCATTTTATCAACAACGCGGTCGACTTCTTGATACAACTCCGGTCCTTCATGATGAGCAAATAGATCATAATGAGGGGTTTTAACCCGTAATTCAACCTTATTATGGGCATGAACATGTGATGCTTCCATCACTAAATCGATCATTATAGGCGTTCTTTCATTTTCAAGCAATTTATCAAGCTTTTCTAGATGCTTGTTTGCGTACTCTTCGAGCACCGGCGAACTATCCATTCCCCTGAACACAATGCGCTTCTGCATACTCATCTCTCCTTAACTTTTACCTTTTAGAACAACAAACTTTACGGGTACACCTTTCATATCATACTCGGAACGCAAAAGATTTTCAAAGAAACCGAGCTGAGATTCACCAAACCATTCCGGTTCGTTGACTCTCAGCTGAATTGTAACAGGGGCAGTGCGGATTTGATGCACCTTAAAGAGCATAAGCGGCATCGTTTTGTGATAGAGCGGTTTTGCTTTCAGTGCTCTCATAAAAAGGCGGGCAAGCTCAAGATCATCAAATTTTTGGCTATAGCGCTCCCAGACCTCAGCAATGAGCGGAAGCACCTTCCCCACATTTTTTCCTGTTTTGCATGAAATGCTCAGCATCGGAATTTTTTTCAAGAAATAGGTGTATGCTTCAAAACTATGCTCAAGGTCATGCTTACTTGTCTCCGTCATCAAATCGCTCTTATTCACCAAGAGAATAAGCGCCTTATAATGCTCAGCAAAAGCATAAAATGCGAGCTTCAACTCTTGATCAACGAGTGTATGAGATTCTCCATCTATAAGCAGAACAATAATATGGGAACCTTTCAGTTCCTGCATGGCGCTCTTTACCATCAGCGTTTCAAGCTCAGCAGAGACTGCGCGCTTACGCCGTATACCGGGCGTATCGGTCACCTGAATGACCTCTTTATAAAACTGTACCTGTTCTGAAACTGGCTCGCGCGTTGTCCCTGGTATTTCTGAGACAATCGATCGCTCTTCTTTTACAATCGCATTCATGAGCGATGATTTACCCACATTAGGCTTACCCAAGAGCATCACACGATAGCGGGGTTTTTCTGCCTCTTTATACGATGAGTGCTCTGGAAGAAGCTCAACCACCGCCTCCATGAGATCGGCAATGCCTTTGCTATGCTCGGCTGAAACCTGAATGTTTACTTCAAAACCTAACCGATCAAACTCATGCAGAGTTTCTTGTGCGACGCGCGCATCACATTTGTTGATAGCAACGACAACCGGCTTTTCGAGTTTATGAAGATAGCGAGCGATTTCTCGATCTTCTGGAAGCATACCAACCGTTGCGTCAACCATAAAAATAATAAGATCTGCCCGTTCAACAAGCTCTAAGACTTTTACCCGAACTGCTTCAAAGAGAGGATCCGAAGACTTTCTTAAATGAATGCCACCGCTATCTACCAGATCAAAGTGCGCATTTTTCCACGCTATTTCTTCTTTAATAAAATCACGCGTTACTCCCTCATAATCGAGCGTAATACTCTTTGCTCGCTGAGAAATACGGTTAAAGAACGTCGATTTGCCCACATTCATGCGGCCAACAATCACAACTAAACTTTTTTTCATGACTTTTCTTTCATTGCTCTTGTCGCCCACCGCTCATCCCGAGTGATCCCGAGGCCAATATGCCGAAGGGATTGTATCGAGGGACGGTACTTTTATTATTATACGGGTCTTGTAGGTTGCTATTCATGACTCTTCCTGCGTCACAACGGTACCAGGAAAGGCCTGAGTAACGAGCTGTGCGAGTGGCATATCATTGCTTACGTTTACTACCTGCTCACGAGGACCTTGAGGCTTTTTATGCTCTTTGCGGATAAAAGATTTTGATCCGCTTGGAGCTGCTCTCTGTTCACTCGAGCGTGATGATGTGATTTGATTGATTCCAGCGGACGACGCAGCTGCGTTACCAGACTGAGTGCTTGCGGTAAAGTAGCTCAGTTTTAATGGGCGCTCTTTTGTCGAAGGTCCAACAAAATGGGGAATGAGAATAGTGCCCTCGCCATAAGCGTTACAAATGTGAGGCTCCCACGACTTTTTGGTATTTTCAAGCCAATCTTTAAAGAAACTCAAATCTTGAGAAAAAATGATCTCGAGCCTGCGCGAAGATGGATCATATTTAACACCCGTGCCTTGCTTAAAGAGCGAAATGACCAAGGGATCCTCGAGCGATTCGATTGCTTTCACACAGTGCGCCCACGGGTCATCGGTTTGAGGCGCAGCCACGGATACAGGCTCTGCTGGAGGCTCAGCGACTGCTGCCTGAGTGACAGGCTGATCCGCATTATCACTCATTACGCGTTCTTCGGCAACCGGCACTACATGTTCTTCTGAAACCGTTTGAGCAGCGGGTTGCTTTACTGGACTGTAAAGATTTTCACCATGGGACTTTTTTATAGGTGTTATGGGCTGTTGGCTAGATTGCACAGATTTAGCTGAAACTGAACCCCCAGCACTGGTCCTCATTGCGCTCTCATTACCTACCTGAGCCATTTTTAAGAGCATCATTTCGAGCATCTCACCAGGAAGCGTCGTTTTCGCAAACGCTAATTCATAGTCATACGCAAGTGCAAACATGGCAATCAACCGCTCATATGAGCATTGCTGTGCAGCAGCCTGAATGCGCTCATTAGGATGAGCATCAGCTGGCAGCACCTCATTTTTAAGCCATAATGCGAGCCTAATATACTCAACGCACTTTTTCCAGAGGACCTGAGCATTATATGCATGAAGTTCGAGTCGCGCACAAGCAGCAAGAAGCTCTTTTGCATCACCCTGCACGACGAGCTCAAAAATCTCACTGAGTTTTTCATCATCGATGCTTCCTAGTAGTTCTATAACAGATTGCTTGGTAATGTTTTCAGGATAGGCGATTCTCAATCGCTCAAGAAGGTTCAATGCATCACGAAGCGATCCCTCTGTTTCATGAGCAATCACCTTAAGTGCATCCGCGTCTATTTTGATCCCCTCCTGCGCACAGATATACTGCAGATGCCCAATCATCGGCTCTGAGCTGATAGGATCGAAAAATAGCTGAAAACACCGGGAGGTAACCGTTTCTAAAATTTTATGGGGATCGGTCGTTGCCAGCATAAATACAACCGATTGAGGTGGCTCTTCTAAGATTTTTAATAGCGCATTGAAAGCCGCCTTACTTAACATATGTGCTTCATCGATAAGATAAATCTTGCGCTTACCCATCACGGGAATACAGGCTGCTGCATCGATAATTTCGCGTACATTATCAACACCAGTATGCGATGCTGCATCAAGCTCAATAAAATCAGGATGGTTTGTCGCCCGCATCGCTGTACAAGAAGCACATGCCAGGCATGGGATTTGAAGCTGTGGATTCTTTTGAAACGCTTCAAGCTGCTCACAGTTTAAAGCTGCAGCAAAGATACGAGCTATGCTTGTTTTTCCACAGCCACGGGTACCTGAAAGAAGGTAGACGGGAAAAAGAGACCCGCGATAGAGACTATTCTTTAACAGCCGCACTACAAGCGGTTGTCCAACGATTTCTTCAAAATGTTTTGAGCGCCATTTTCGTGCGAGATTGAGCATGAGGGATCCCAGTTGATTAGATTTCTATTAGTATAGCACACCTCATAGGTACCGACCAGCATCACCTCCCGCGTATTTTTTTCTGCACGTTTTTATGTGAAGGTTTATAGAGCAACCAAAGAGTGAAAACCACCGCGGCTATCGGAATAGCTGTAATTCCATACGTTAAGCATGACTTCCAAAACTCGTCTGATTGCCTAACGCGCTCCTGCTCTGCCTGCCGTTCAGCTTTTTCACGCGCAACCTCTTTTATTTTTTCTTCGCGCTCTTTTTTTTGAGATTCCCGCCTTTTACTATTCTCACCAGTGCTGTCTGCTTGCTCAAACAGCGCGTAATAAGTCTGCAATTTCTGACTGTATTGAGGGAAGGTAGTTGTGAGTTCTTCCCAAATCTTCAACGCCTCTTCTCGGGTAATACTTGCGACCTTAAAATTCGCTTGTACTTTTGCTTTGAATTTCGACTCGTCGATTTCCCCTCGAATGTACATCGGTGCTGAATCTATTACACAATCGCGAGCCATTTGGAATTCCTCTGCTGCTCGATCCCTCGTTTTGAGCGCATCCAGTTGATCATGCGCTTTTGCGAGTCCTGCCCGCGCGGCTTGCAAACCAGCGTGGCTTTCTTCAATTTTTTTTAGAGACTCGGCAGTGGTACCACATAGGTTACTTATAGAGCCCGCTAAGTTCCCCAGGGGATCGCTGGCCATTATCGAGATACCCCATTGGCTGATAAACAAGAGCATAGTCCATTTTATCGTGCTCATAGCGCTACTTTTCCTCAAGAACATGCAAGCCTCCAATGAAATATAAGGTAACCTATTACGCTTTTAGTTTAGAGTATCAGCAAACCCAAACAACGCAAGCGCTCTCGCGTTTGACGTATGTTCATGCAAAATCGTACGAGTCTCATCATGTATCTCTAGCAGGAAGAAATTGGGAAGCAAGCAAAAAGGAAGCTTATACAAGAATCAACTGCTCGTGCTGCTTCCTTTCGGACCTGACACAGTAAACAATGAATTCCTTATAAGCTTCCAGCTTTTAAAACCTGGTGGAGAGAGAGGGATTCGAACCCTCGATACCCCTTTCGGAGTATACATGATTTCCAATCATGCTCTTTCGGCCACTCAGACACCTCTCCAAATATGCTATTATTCGGATTTTTCAGCTACGGCAGGTTCAGCTGCTGGGGCCTGGGCTTCTTTTTTTTCTACAGTCGCTTCAGCTGCTGCAACGGGACGTTCAGTGCGCGCTGGTGCAGCTTGCGCTGGGCGCTGCCCTGCTGGACGTGGTCCTTGGCCTTGACGTGGTCGAGCACCGCCGCCACCCGGACCCTGGCGTCTGCCACCCGCGCCAGCTCCACGGCGTCCGGCGCCACCGCCTGGCCGTTTTGCACCTTTTTCCTCTTCCTCGGATTCAGCGCCAAAATCGTAGAGCGTTTCAAATGTTTCAACCATCGACAACTCTTCTTTTGGCCGAGCTGCAGCAAGGGCTTGCCCGCGCTGAACTGCTTGAATGAGATATTCCATTAAAACTTCTATTGAACGTGGCGCATCATCATTTGCAGGAATCACATGCTGGATGTGGGACGGATCGCTATTGGTATCAACAATAGCCACAATAGGAATACCCATCGCAATTGCCTCTTTAACACACACATGCTCTTTTTTAACGTCCACAATCACAACAGCGCCTACCGGCCATGCGAGGTTACGAATACCGCCTACTAACACATTGAGTCGGTCCGCTTTCTTTTTTAATAAATTAAGCTCTTTCTTATTATACGGATACTGTTCGGATTTCGATAAAATGTCTTCATAATGAAGCAGCTTAGCGATCGATTTACGTACCTGGCGATAGTTGCTAAAGGTACCACCAACCCATCGATGCGCAACGACAGGTAAATTAAGCTCTTGGCCTGCATGCCGAATAGAATGCTGAGCAGCTTTTTTTGTGCCTACCCATAAAATGGAGCGTCCTTCAGAAGCAATCGCCTCTAAAAACTTTGAAGCCTGTTCAAGCTCAAAAGCCGTTTTCGAGACATCAATTAAATGAATCTCATCTTTATATCCCCAAATGTATGGTTCCATTTTAGGGCACCAGCGGGACCTTTGATGTCCAAAATGAACACCATTCTTAATTAATTCGCGCAAATCGATCATGGAAATTCCTTCGCAGGGTTATAACAGTTATTTCTCGGCTTGATTTTGTTAAAAAATCATCGACCACCCTGAATATGAGAAATAAGTGACAATATATAGAGCACAGCTACCTGCACTAGCTATAGGATACCATAAGGACACACGAATTGCAAAATGGCCCAAGGGAAATGAACAATGTTTGATATTTTCGATTCTGCAGCTACTTATGGTTAATTTTCGAGAAATATTTTTTCGAAATTACCAGGCAAGGCTTCTGGGTCGAGAAGACTTTTAAGTTCGTCATTCTCGCATTCTTTGAAGGCTTCGGTCATTGGTTTCCTAAGAGCTGAAAAATCAGTTTTCGGTAGGTAGGTCTTTACCATCTGCCAATAAGTTTGAGATATGCATTTATCTTTCGTGTAACCATCATAGAGAACGTTTAAAAGGGCACTTTTAAGCTCTGCATCGCAGCATAAAATCAGATAAATAATTTCATGAGGAAACTTCAGTTTTGTCCTCAAAACGAGAAGAACCATCTTAAGTCTCAATCTGTCTTGTGTAAGAGCTTCTGGCTTGTTTCCTACCAAAATCCGAAGCAGTAAGTTTTTCAGTAGTACTTTGCATACTACCATATGCTCATTCTTCGCAGCATTCGTAAGCGGAGTATAACCTTTGTAATCTTTCTCAGTTATGTTAGCATTGCTGGCGATAAGCATTTTGCATATAGCTGCACTGCCCTTGCATGCAGCTAATCTGAGGGGTGACCAACAGGGATTAATATTAGCACCCATATCAATAAGTTTCCTACAAACAGTAGTTAAACCACTACTTGCTGCATAGGAAAGAGCGGTGTAGCCGGCGTACCCTATAGCGTTAATGTTGGCACCTTCATCCATGAGTAGTAAGGATACATCTGAAAGGCCATTGCTTGTAGCCCGAAGAAGTGCTGTCCAGTTTTGGCTGTCAGCAGCATTGACCTCTGCTTTACAGGCGATGAGTTTTAAACTTACATCAGCAAGGCTAAAAGATGCCGCCAAGACAAGGGCAGTGCTATTAGAAAACGCTTTAGCATTGACATCTGCTCGAGAATCAATAAGTATTAAACACGCGTCTGTATTGCTACTTGATATTGCTTCGATAAGAGGTGGCCAGGAAAAGAAGGGGCGAGCCACTGCATTAATTTCAGCGCCTTTATCGATGAGGGCTTGAATTTCGGCAATATATTGAAGCTTTTCCAATTTGGGTCGACATCCAACAAGCATACCAAGAGCTCTATTGAGCTCATCTCTATTTTTTTTATCGGCAGCTTGTTGAAGAAATTCGGTTTCCATTGCTTGCAGGCACGGGAATGATGTGAGCCCAATCAAGGCCAATATATAGAAGGAATTTCCGTTGCTATTCATACCGACTCCCGAATTCCGTAAACAATTAGTTAAAAATATTTTCTCGAAGCTATAGTCAGAACATCTCAAATAAGGGTTGGGAGAGATTTCTAAGTACCCTTTCAACTCTATGCGCTTGTACCGAACTTTGACCAAGCTCAGCGTAATTTTTTTTCGTAACGCTGTCAATCAAGAGGGTGCAATTAAAAGTGTTAGTTTTAGCTATAAGCAACCTGTTTGCCATAAGTAGTTACATTATTACTATGCCAATGGGCTTGCCAATCCCCGTTAGCTCGTGCCGTTCTCAAATGAAGCATAGCTTCTGCGTTATTCTGCTTCAACCATGCTCCTGTAATTTTGAGTCGAGATTGCACCCGTGATTGTGCCTATTTTTTATCAAAATTTAAAAAAAGAGCCCCCACTTTTTGTCAGAAGTTGCTAAAAAGTGGGGGCTCTTTTTTGACTTCGTTATTTCTTAATGGTACATTATTATCATAAGGAGTAACTATGCGCCGAAGATATACGGACTATCTCAAAACCTGGTTCCATGACTCATCAAGGAAGCCACTTCTCTTGCGTGGTGCACGTCAGGTTGGTAAGACCTGGCTTGCGCGCAATTTAGCTGAGTCTGAGGGATTGCTGCTCGTTGAGTTCAATTTTGAGAGAAGTCCAGAACTTATTACTCTTTTTGACTCTAATAATCCCCATCAAATACTCAAAAGAATAGAGCAACAATTTTCAATAACGATCGATCCCCAGAAGACGCTCTTATTTCTAGATGAAGTACAGGCCAAGCCAGAACTTATCGCGAAACTGCGCTGGTTTTACGAAGATATGCCCGAATTAGCGATTATAGCAGCGGGATCACTTTTAGAATTTGTTTTAGGTGTAGCTCCTATTAGTATGCCAGTGGGCCGTATCAGTTTTGGGTATGTAGAACCACTCTCCTTTATCGAGTTTCTCCAAGCCCAAAACAAAGATCCGATGGTTGAGCTTATACAAACCTATGAATGGTCTCAAGAGATACCAGCCATTCTTCATGATGAGCTTATGAAGCTGTTTAAAGAATACGTCTTCATTGGCGGACTTCCCGCAGCCGTTGCTTCTTGGTCTACAGTGCGGTCGATCGAAAAAATAAAAGAAGTCCATAACGATTTATTAGGAACGTATCGCGCAGATTTTAGCAAATACAGCGCGCGTCTATCGCCCGAGGTTCTCAATGACGTTATTGATGCAATCCCGCTTTCATTGGCTCATAAGTTTGTATACAGCCATGTTGAAACAGATGCGTCCTTGCCTAAAATTAAAACTGCACTCAATTTACTCAATCGGGCTCGTATCGCTCATAAGGTAAAATGCACTGCAGCTAATGGAATTCCACTTGGTGCAGAGGTTAATAACAAATATCTAAAAGTCATTTTGCTCGATGTGGGTTTATGTTCATCGTTACTCGGATTAAAGCTGTTTGCATTAGAAGACATAGAAGAATTAACGCTCATAAATAAGGGCGGCATCGCTGAGCAAGCGGCTGGACAACTTTTGCGCACGATTAATCCTTTTTACATGGAGCCATCACTCTATTATTGGACCCGAACAGAAAAAGGAGCTGAAGCAGAAGTAGATTATATTATTCAGTATGGAGGCAAAGTTATGCCCGTTGAAGTGAAATCGGGAAGCTCCGGCGCGCTTCGCTCACTTCATTATTTCATGCAGCTCAAAAAACTAAAAACAGCAGTGCGTATCTCATCAGGACAAGCCCAAATAACCGACGTGGCAGTCCAAGATGCTCACGGGAATGAAATTACCTATGAACTTCGATCTTTTCCGTTTTATCTCATAAGCGAAATTCATCGACTTTTGGATTAGCGCTGCTGCATGCAACTATTGCAAAAGCCGGGCAGCAAAAAAGTGTGGGGGTTGCAATCTCACCGCATACTGTTCCCCGCTTGTCAAGAGCACGACTGGCCATCTCGTAAACATGAGCACCTCAGGTAATATCTTAAAAAAGCTCTCCGATTCTAATATGCCATGGGCTTGAGCTCTTCTCTTGTGCCACTGACCATGGCACCCTTTGACAATGCCCTTCGGCCCCTCTAATCTAAAATTGAAGTCATCATTCCAACTAATACCAACTCATCGAAAGGGCCGACGTGAACAAGAAGCTTCTTCTCATTCTAAGTATGGTAATACCTCTTACAGTCTCAGCAACCGATAGCATAGATCACACGGGCAATCCACCCATAGAACAGCCAACCATAGAACTCTTCAGACTGTTATCTAAGAAGAGCCCTCTCAATGAAGATGAACTTGCAAGAATCGAAACCCTCATCAATAATGGCGCAATGGTTAATGCTCAAACACAAACGCCTGGTCATCCATCTCATCTATCGCCACTCCACGTGGCGGCGTTTTATGGCCACACAGAAGCGTGCAAAATACTTATACAACACGATGCAGACGTAAATGCTCAAAATAATTATTGGCTCCTCGTCAACCCTCTCCATCTTGCAGTATTGCATGGATGTCCAGAAATAGTTCGTATTCTCTTAGAAAGCGGTGCTGATGTTGAAGGTGATTGCCCAGGAATCACGCCTCTTCTTGTATTAGCAAACCCCAAGAATCATACGGATATTCCAACCAATAAGCTCTTAGAAATGTGCACTATTCTCATTGAATATGGAGCAGACGTTAATTTTAAACCTAAAAATGGCAAAAGCTTTTTGTGTGAATGCAAGTCTGTAGATTTATGCAAGCTTCTCATTGAACGAGGAGCGATTGTAGGTAAAAAGGAAGCTCAATCAGAAACCGTAAAAGCAGCTTTATTACTTATGCCAAAAGGCGGCTCAAATGGCGCCCCAACAGGCGAAGAAAAAAGAAACGCATGCTCCATACAAAAGAACATAGTAATGCAGCTCAGCTCGCTCGCGATTTGAAACTCTTCACCATCATAGCAGACGGCAACGCACCATTAAGTGAGTCCAAATTGAATAAAGTCACAAAACTTCTTTTAAAGGGCGCTAACCCTAATTTGCAAGATGCCACGCACCGAAGAACACTTCTTCACTTTGCTGCTCTTTCCTGCCAGGAAGACCTGATGCGCCTGCTCATCAAAAACGGAGCCGATGTGTACAAAGAAGATAAGTATGGCGCCACTGCAGCTGAAACATGGCAAGAAAAGAGTGCTGAGATCAAGCGCTTGCTCCGTGATGAAAGATGCTGCACAGAAATATCTTCTGATAAATGAAATCATCATTCCAACTAAAACCAACTCATCGAAAGGACCGACGTGAACAGGAAGCTTTTTCTCACCCTATGTATAGCAATGCCTCTTACAGTCTCAGCAACCGATAGCACAGATCACACGGGCAATCCCACCATTCTATATCATTCAGACGATCGTACGAACCAGCTCTTCGTTCTGTTATCTAAGGAGAGCACCCTGAGTGAAGATGAACTTGTAAGAATCGAAACCCTTATCAAGAATGGCGCAATGGTTAATGATCAAAACCAAACGTATAATCATTCTCCACTCCACACGGCAGCAACACATGGTCATTTAAAAGCATGCAAAACACTTATACAATACGGTGCAAATGTAAATGCGGTAGCTGCCTTTGATGGTTGCGCTATCAGCCCCCTTCACACCGCAGCCTTTTATGGACATCCAGATGTCGTTCGCCTCCTTTTAGAGAACGGGGCTAATGTTGATTATACCGATTTTATAACCCCTACCCCTCTCCATCTCGTTGCATCTGTCCCGGTTGATTCTCGCTGCGCCCTCCCCATCGATAAGCTCTTAGAAGTCTGCACTGTCCTGATAGACTATGGAGCAGACGTTAATTCTAAGCCAAAGAGCTGCGCTTTCACAAGCGTCTTGTGCGATTGCCAGTCTGTAGATTTATGCAAACTTCTCATTGAGCGTGGAGCCATTGTAGACAAGGAAGAAGTTCAATCGGAAACAGTAAAAGCAGCTTTATTACTTATGCCAAAAGGCTGCACAGATAGCGCCTCAAAAGCAAACGAAGAAAAAATGAAAAGCATGATCCATACAAAAGAACATAGTAATGCAGCTCAGCTCGCTCGTGATTTGGAACTCTTCACCATCATTGTATACGGATACTGTAAGTACAAACTGAATAAAGTCAAAAAACTTCTTTTAGCGGGCGCTAACCCTAATTTGCAAGATGCCACAAACCGAAGAACACTTCTCCACTATGCTGCTCTTTCCTGCAAGGAAGATCTGATGCGCCTGCTCATCGAAAACGGAGCCGATGTACACAAAAAAGATAAGTATGGCGCCACTGCAGCTGACATATGGGAAGAAAAGAGTGATGAGATCGAGAGGTTGCTCCTAGAATCAGGATGCCATGGTTGCTCAGATGAAGATTGTGCATAGAAATATCTTCTCATAACAGATACTTTGCATAACAGATACACTCAATTCAATGAAAGAAAGGTTTGCTATGAAACAGTATAGACAATTCTCCCATACCCTTTTAGCAACGTTAGTTGTATTTCTTGGCAGCTTTCACGCATCGCCTCCACAGCAATCGCCTACAGATGCGGTTTCTTTAGAAAAGCAGGTTCGCTTTTATAGCTCACAAGATCGTACATCGTTAAAAGCGACTCTCAAAGAGAGCATAGACGGGGCAAAACGGTCCGTTTTGCTTTTTTCTTTTACCCTCTCTGATACCGGAATAATCGACGCACTTAATAAGAAGGCTCAATCGGGAGTACCGGTAACGGTTGTCGTTGACCGAGATCATCTTGGACCTATCACGGAACAAAAAGCCCCAAATATTGAAGTGGTAACAAGAAAAGAGGGCGAAGGCCATCTTCACCACAAACTACTGATTATCGATGAAAAAGAAGTATGGATCGGTTCTGCTAACTTCACCACATCGGCGTATGAAAATCAAGAAAACCTGATGTTTCGTATGGTATCGCCCGAACTTGCACAATTTCTGCATACAGAAGCTTCTGCCATACGCGGCGACATAAAACGCACCGATCATGGCCCTTTGCGAGTCGACCTTCTTAACCAAACTATAGCTTTTTGCCTCTTGCCCCATGATGGTCCTAGGCATAACGCAGAAGAATGGATTAATTGCGCATCGAAACAAGCGCTCATCGATAAGATCAATAATGCCAAAACATCTATCAAAATTGCTATGAATGTCTGGACGAGTAACGACCTTACCAATGCTATCATCCTCGCCCATCAGCGTGGAGTGAAGGTTCATGTAATAGCTCCTGATCTCTTTGGAAGCTTACCTAGTCTTTCTGCTGCTGGAATACCTGTTACCGTATATGGCCGATCAGCATTATTGCACGCCAAGTGCATGTGTATCGATGACAGCATAGTAGTTAATGGTTCAGCAAATTGGTCGCAATCTGCGTTTACGAGAAATGATGAGAGCTTTGTTATCATCGAATCGATGACTGATGAACAAGCCCAAGCGTTTGCAGACTATTGGAACTACCTCGGACCCCAGGAACCGGACAAAACTACTCAAGAACTTTATAAAGCAATCGGGTTACTGAAAGAAGAATTGAAAGATTTACGTGATTATATAAAAGACCTGAGGAATAAGTTAAAACCGGCCGCATTTAAATAAAGCCATTTAACTCGATACAATTGTAAGGGAGCGGCTTTCCGGCTACGTCGTGAAAAGCCGGTCCTTACGGCACAAAAAACCGGTCCAAAAAAAACTTGCTTTTGCTAAAAATATAGGTAATCTTAGAAATGCAGTTGAAAAAGGGATGAGTCAGACTGAAGCAAAATAACGAGAAACTACGCATCTTGTTATTGTCTAACGAACCTATCATACTTTCCTTTCTTTTCTGCACCACTACAAACTGATTCCGTCGAGGGATCATCGCAAGAGATCCCTCGACTGTGAGTCAGATTTTTTAAAGTAAAAATATCATTAAGTTTGCAAACGCGAGTCAGGGAATCCTAACTCGCGTTTGTTTTCTGAAGTGAATATGGAGATCTTTTTTTTTGACACTGGGCAAGAATATTTGCTCAATGTGGTAATTAATTATGACACTTTTCGTGCAGGCTCCTCAAGTGCTATTTCAGCTGCAACTTCAGCTTCGCCAATAACTTCATTGCGCTTAACGGCCTTTTCATAGCGCCAACCGAGGAAGTAGGCGACCAAGAACCAGAAGAAAACGATGCCACTAAAGAATGACGTTTGAGCAGCAAGCAGCGCTGGCGCTACCAAACCATCAGTATACATATTAAACGACGACGCACAGGTCTTTGCAAACTTTTGCCCTACTCCGTCAATCCACGATTTCGATTTGAACTGAATCTCTTTGAGTGTCGGGATAAAGAGGCTTTCACGTAAAGGAGCTGCGATCGCATAATTCACTGAGCGCGTAACAACAAAGGCAAAAACTGCCGTTGCGTATGACGGCTTTAAGATGAATGCAAGAACCGAAAGCCCCGTTGCTGCTGGAATGGTTAGAAGTGCCTTCCGCTCACCCAGTGCAGTAATGAGCGCCTTGGTACCAAAGACTACCACAAAGAAAGCAACAATATGAACCAACAGTGCCTGCCACAGAAGAGCAGCAGTAAAATCGGACATCGTACGAGTAACCGTTTTTACAAAGACGATGTTTTCAACCTTAAGCGCCTGACTGACAAGCTCAAAAAAGAACGTCATCCCAAATATTCCCATGACATACGGATACTTAAAGACAAGTACAAGCCCAGACATCATACTTTCCATCCACGAGACCTTATGATGCGCCTTATGGCGTTCTTTCTCAAGTTGATACCCAGCTTCATACCCATGAAGATCTTTATGAGGTACCTTCGTTACTAACAGATACACAAAAAGCGGAACAAAAAGTAAGAGTATCGAAGAGGCACCAAGGCATACTTGATGATTAACCACATCAGAAAACAGCCCACTGCGGAGCAAGAACCAGGCAGAAACCGCAGCGATAATCCCTCCCATCTTTGAACCAGCAATCATAATGGGATAGTTACTTTTCGCGCTCTTTGGAGGTGTAATCGAATTGGAAAACGCCCAGAACACCGAAACAACGAGCGGCGCGTAGCCTTCAATGAAGAAGTAGAATAACCAGCCAAAAAGGCGGTTTGGATTGCTTGCGGTATTATAGAGGCCTATTTCAGGATGACCTAGGAAATAGACGAAAACTCCGCCAAGAAGAGCATAGGCAATCGAATAGGTATATAAGAGTTGGTGCCTGCGCACTAAATCAACAAGACGAGAATGTAAAAAGATAGCAGGTACCAAAATGAACATCGAAAATAATTTGGCATATGCAAAGAACTTCCTATCCTGACCGACAATTGTTGAGAACACTGCATCTTTCAGCTCTCTCGTTACTGTATATGCCCCGATCACCATAAAAAATACGACCGCTAGAAGAAGAACTTTTGTTAGTTCACGCCGGTCAACACCCAATAAATTCCATACTTTTGAAATCCCAGTCATAGCTTATCCCCACTACAAGATAAAGAAGGTTTAAAAAAAAGCCTTTCTCAACTGTCAAAGAGAAAGGCTTTTTTTCATAATTATTCCATTAATTAACACACAATGTGATTTTCATCAATCGCTTTCTGGTATCTTCTACCCAGGTAGAGCGCAACAACTACCCAAACAGCTATGATCCCAAAGAAAAGATAACTGCTCAGAGCAATGTGCCAATAGGTTCCGGTATCGACCCCAGGCTTAAACATGTTCGCTTTTGCATATTCTTTGCTTGCCCATTCCGGACCATTCGAAGCCAATGCATTCTTATGAAGATCGTTAATCCCAGACCCAACAGCTTTCGATCCACGTGATCCAAAGCTTTCAATCCATGCCTGTGATTTATAACGAACATCTTTTGATGTCGGAATATAGAGCTGTTTCATCGATGGACTATTCAAGGCATAGTTAATTGCTTTAGAAGCAACCATCAGCCAGAAGAGCGGCGTTAATGCTGTATAAAACTTAAAGACGACCACAGCACATGCTACGATTAATGGCATTAAGGTTAACGAAACGGTTAACCCAAGACGGCGCTGAATGTTGCTAATACCAAACAACAAGCAGAGGAACGTCGCAGCATTAGCAAACGTCGCATAATCTCCAAGATATGCCGCTTTTACAGCCTTATCTGCAATCTGTGAGTCAACCATGATCTTGAAGTAGTAATCAAACACCGTCACAATCATTTCGTAGAAGAAGATGATGCCTAATATTCCCATAAGATACGGAGTTGAAATCATAAGACGCAGACCTTCAAAGAAGCCTGGCTCAACTTCATCACCATGTCCCTTTTCGGTAAACCCAGCCATCTGGTCTTGAGGAACGTGGGTCATGAAGTAACTGATCAATGGAATGATCAAGAACATGAGGACCCCCGCAATCAGAACGGTTACACCGTTACTTACCCCGAAATAGGAAGGAATCTTTGTTAAGAAGAATGGCGCAAGCATACCACCAATCTGGCCTATCATCACCACGAGGGAGAAGCCCTTCTTGGCAGATTCAGCAGAGGTAATATCGGTCGCAAATGCCCAGAAAAGAGCGATAACGAGTGACCCGAAACTCTCAACAAACACATACCAAACCCAGCCTAAAATACGCGTAGGATCGGCGGTTAGGTTTTGAAGCCCTATCGTTGGATGGAACATAAACCCAGCAATAATGAGTGTTGCAATCCCATACGCCAAGCTCAGTACATAAAAGAGCATCTGCCGTGGCAATTTTTCTACGAGTTTACTGTAAATGATAACAAGGGGGAAAACAACAAGAAGGGATAACATTTTTGCACGAGGCTGATAGGTACCACCCACGATATCTTGAAAGAGAGCATCTTTCATAGGACGAAGCGTCCAGTAGATACCAATAATAAGACCAAAAATGACACCTAATAATATGAATTTTTTTAACTCTTCGGGCTCAAAATCACCAAATACTACCTTGAGGTAATCTTTAATCTGAGAAAGAATCATATAGGACCTTTGCTGTAATGCGGTTGTGTGTTTTTTGAGAGAACAAAATAACACCATCAGTATAGCGATTTTTATAAGGGACGCCAATTTTTCCTTTTGATTTGCTGCCGCGGGCTTCTAGCCGGACACTTTTTCAATACCAGCAACTAGGTTCTTAAGAAAATCTGCGTAACCCCGCCAACATGTGTAAACAGACTGACCTCCTGCCGATTGTCAATTTGACAATTATAAAAAAATTATCTAATCTTTAAACGAGAGCCGACACGAAGTGGCTCACCATTCAATTTTTAGGAGTTTACATGAAAATTAATACTTATCTAATGCTTGGTTTCATCATATCAGCGTCATATCCAATCGCCCATGCCATGGAACAAGCCGTAGTAACAAAAGAAACGCCACTTATTAAGGCAATTAAAGACGGCGATAGGGTCTTCATAACGTCATATCCTTTGGATTTTGCAAAAATAAAGGCTTCACCGGTTCTTGCACAAGATGAGGATGGAAGAAACGCACTGCATCACGCCGCAATGAAGGGTGATCATGCAACCGTAGGTATGCTTCTCAATCTTTCTTCTGGAAACAAACTCAAAAACCAGAAAGATTCCCAAGGTAAAATTCCAGCGCATTATGCTGTTCTAAGCAAAGATTCTACAACTATCGATGCACTTAAGTTCTTTGATGCTGACAATTGCCAAGACAGTGAAGGCAAGTCTCCACTTCATTATGCCTCTGCAAACGGTGATGCAAAAGCAGTTTCTGAACTCTTAAAGACGGTATCAGAAACCAAACTCAGAAATCTCAAGGACAAAGAGGGTAAAAAGGCAGCCCATTACGCTGTTATCAGCAAAGATGCTGCAACTATCGATTCACTTAAGTTCTTTGATGTCGACAACTGCCAAGATAGTGAAGGCAAGTCTCCACTTCATTATGCCGCTGCGAATGGCGATGCAAAAGCAGTTTCTGCATTCTTAGTGATGGTATGCAGAAACAGAAACTTAGAAATCTAAAGGATAAAGATGGTAAAAAGGCAGCCCATTACGCTGTTATCAGCAAAGATTCTGCAACTATCGATGCACTTAAGTTCTTTGATGTTGACAATTGCCAAGACAATGAAGGCAAATCTCCACTTCATTATGCCGCTGCGAATGGCGATGCAAAAGCAGTTTCTGAACTTTTACTTACGGTATCAGACCAAAAACTCAAAAATCTCAAGGATAAAGATGGTAAAAAGGCAGCCCATTACGCTGTTATCAGCAAAGATGCTGCAACTATCTCTCAACTTAAGTTCTTTGATGTCGACAATTGCCAAGACAATGAAGGCAAGTCTCCACTTCATTATGCGGCTGTAAACGGCGATGCAAAAGCAGTTTCTGAACTTTTACTTACGGTGTCAGAATCCAGACTCAGAAACTTAAAAGATAAGAGTGGAAAAAAAGCACTCGACTATGCAGATGCAACAAATGCCGAGCTCGTAAGATTGCTTAAGTAAGTACTTTCTTCTACAAGACCATAGGGCGGGCTTGATGTCCGCCCTTTTTAGTGCTGAGGCGGCTAGCCGAGACCAGCCAGCCTCAAACTATACAAGTTGAGTCACTTATGCTAAAATAATATTAGCCACTTTTAGAAACTCTCACAAAATAAAAAAATTCCTACAATTCGATAAAAAACATAGAAAAAAACCATAAAGGACTGCGTATGAACGAACATGAAATCAAGGATACGAACGATTCCCACGTGGCGTTACTGCCACTGAAGAACGTCGTCATATTACCTAAAAGCATTATTCCTATTATTGTCGGCCGTGCAACGTCGATTGCAGCGGTTGAATACACCCTGAAAAATAATAAATCGATCTTTATCACGGCTCAGCGGCATGCAGAGGTCGAACACCCAACAGCAGATGACGTGTTTACCTATGGAACGCGTTCAACTATCTTGCAGGTTATGCGCATGCCTAAAGGAACCCTCAAGATTCTTGTAGAAGGCATCGTACGAGCCAAAGTCCGTTCGACACAAACGACTGATGGCTTTATTACCGCTGATATTGACGATCTTCCAACAACAAGCCTTGAAAAGACGATTGAGCTTGAAGCGCTCTGGAGACAGCTCAAATCGCTCTATATGCACTATGCACAGCTCAATTCAAAAGTACCAGCAGATCTTATGGCAACCGTTAAAAGCCCTGAAGATATGGATAATATCGTTGATACCCTGGCTGTACACCTTAATCTCTCGTTTGAAGAACGGCAAGAAGTCCTTGAAATTCCTGATTTACAGCAGCGAATAACTACCCTATGCAAATTCCTTCAACGAGAAATCGATATTCTAGAAACTGAAGAGCGTATCAGAGGTACGATCCAAAAGCAGGTCGAGAAAAATCAGCGTGAATACTACCTTACCGAGCAGATGAAGGCTATTCAAAAGGAGCTCGGACGCGATGACACATCTACCGATATTGCCGTGATGCGGGCAAAAATAAAGACACTCAAGCTAAGCCCGGAAGCATTAGAAAAGGTGGAAAAAGAGCTTCGTCGTCTTGAACAGATGCCTCCTCTTTCTTCAGAAGCGGTGGTCAGCCGTACCTATATTGATTGGGTAATCTCATTGCCATGGGGCAAAACCTCGAAAGACGCAATTAGCCTCGAACAGGCAGAAGCAATATTAAATAAAAACCATGCCGGGCTTAAAAAAGCAAAAGAGCGTATTATCGAATTTCTCGCAGCAAAGAAATTCTCAAAGACTCTTGAGCGTTCACCCATCATCTGCTTAATTGGGCCACCAGGGGTTGGTAAAACCTCACTTGGCCATTCTATTGCAGAAAGCTTAGGGCGGGAATTTGTTCGAATCAGTTTGGGTGGTATTAAGGATGAAGCCGAGATTCGTGGGCATCGTAGAACCTATATAGGCGCCCTGCCTGGTAAAATTATTCAGGCGATGAAAAAAGCAAAAACGGCAAATCCGGTCATTTTACTTGATGAAATCGATAAGATGGCAAGTGACTATCACGGTGATCCGGCGGCGGCTCTCCTTGAGGTGCTTGATCCAGAACAAAATAAGTCATTTGTCGATCACTTTTTGGAAATTGAGTATGATCTTTCTAAGGTTATGTTCATTGCAACGGCAAACCTTCTTGAAGGGATTCCATATGCCCTTTATGATCGTATGGAGCGAATTATTCTCTCCGGGTATACTGAAGAAGAAAAGGCAGAAATTGCACGTTCATTCTTGATACCAAAAAATCTGAAAGAGTATGGCCTTAAAACTTCTCAATGCGTCATTCCGGAACCCATTTTGCGTAAAGTTATTACGGAATACACCAAAGAAGCTGGTGTCCGTCAGCTTGAACGTATCTTGGCAAAGCTCATGAGAAAAACGATTCAGATTTTGTTGCGAGATCCTCAAGAGAAAAAGGTAACGGTCTCTGATGAGCTCCTTAAAGAGTGGCTTGGAAATCCACGCTATAAAAAGACGGTGCTTGATGTAGGCATTGATCGCATTGGTCTGGCAACTGGTCTTGCCTGGACCGAGATGGGCGGCGATCTCCTTGAGATCGAAGTCACAGTACTTCCGGGTAAGGGCGGCCTCACACTCACCGGCCAGCTTGGCGATGTGATGCAAGAGTCAGCTCATGCGGCGCTCAGCTATATTCGGTCGCGAGCGGAACATTTAGGATTGAAAGAATCATTTTATTCGGCCAAGGACATCCACGTGCACATTCCTGAAGGAGCAACACCCAAGGATGGGCCATCGGCTGGTATTACTATGTGTTTAGCGCTCATCTCAGCGCTTACCAAAAATCCGACACGATCCGATGTCGCTATGACGGGTGAAATTACTCTTCGTGGCCGCGTTATAGCAGTTGGCGGCTTAAAAGAAAAGATTCTTGCAGCCCGCCAGCA
Organism: uncultured bacterium; assembly: GCA_963695365.1. GTDB lineage: Bacteria > Babelota > Babeliae > Babelales > Babelaceae > PRDV01. Next base: position 1,126,701 of record OY968766.1, on the reverse strand, counting down.
TGGCATGAAGATGGTCTTGGTTCCTGATGAAAATAAGGATGATGTTGAAGAAATCTTAAAGGATATTGGCAAACATGATCACCTTGAAGTTGTCTTTGTAAAAAATATGGATGAAGTGCTTACGCGGGCATTGGTAAACAATCCGTTTAACCACCCAGTTCACAAAGAGAAGAAAAAGAACAAAGACCAGGATTCTAAAAAGAAAAAAGAAGAAGCAAAGTCGGCTTCAAAAAAACGAGCTGATGCATCTAAAAAAACGACGCCAACGAAAAAGAAGAAAGATTCTATCAAGAAAAGACCTAAGAAATAGAAAGTATTGCTTGCATAGTATGCCCTTTTTGAGGTAAGCTAGGCACAACAAGTATTACTTTCTCTTTTTAGGAGTTTCTATGAAGTATCTTTCATTACTTTCACTGGTGAGCATACTCGCATTAATCCCTGGCTGTTGGCGAGATAACGGTAGCTGCTACCAACGTTCCTGCTGCCCAGCCACCAGCTGCGAAACACAACCTCAAACATGCAACCCAGTTGAAGCTCAACCAGAAGAAGGTACTATAATTGAAGCCCCGGCTATGATTGCCCCTCAAACAGAAGAGTCTGTTGAAATCGAGGAAGAAGAAGAGAAAGAAGAACTTCCATCAGATAAAGAAGATCTTTAATATATAAACTCTTACAAACGGCACATGTATGTTGCACGGAGCAAAGTATCTCTGGAAACTGCCTGAGCCGGTAAATCAGGCCGTGCTCGATTTAGCACTTTCATATAGCATTTCTATCCCCGTCATGCATGTTCTTGCATCACGGGGACTTACTACTCGTGATGAGCTCGATCGCTACTTATTTAGCACCTTTGAGCGGGATGTTGCTCATCCTTCGCTTTTGAAAGATGCCGATAAAGCAATCGATCGGCTTCTTGTTGCTATTCAGAATGGCGAAAAAATTCTCATTAGCGGGGATTATGACGTTGACGGTATTACCTCAAGTGCAATGATCATGACCTGCCTCCTTCCCTTAGGCGCCTCCATTAATTTTTTTCTTCCGCATCGTGTACGTGATGGTTATGGCCTTTCTGCGAAAACGGTACAGCGAGCCGCTCGCAATGGCTATAATGTGATTATCACTGTCGATAATGGCATCACCGCCTTTGAAGCAGCCGTCGAGGCAAAAAACGCTGGCATCGATCTCATAATAACCGATCACCATCGCCCGTATGCTGAGGTTCCCGATGCATTCGCTATTGTTAACCCTCACCAAGCAACCTGCCCGTATCCTTATAAAAAATTTGCCGGCGTTGGGGTGACTTTTAAACTGATGTCGCTCTTATATGAGCGCATTAAGAAGGAACTCCCACCGAAAGTCTATGAACTACTCACGCTAGGCACCATTGCAGATGTTGTGCCCCTTACAGGGGAAAACCGCTATTGGGTGCGGCTTGGATTACGACGCATACAAGAAACAGAAAGCCTTGCACTGCGTATATTAAAACAAAACTCACGGGTTACCAAAACTGCCCTCTCGTCAACCGATATCGGATTTTCTATTACACCGCAACTCAACGCACTTGGCCGGCTTGAAGATGCTCGAGATGGGGTATCGTTTCTTATTAGCAGTCATGAAGATAAGGTTGCACATATCGGCACCGTTTTAAAAGAGCTCAATGAGGCGCGCAAAGCGATTGAAAAGAGCGTCTTACAAGAAATAGAAGCATCGATTAAAGCAAAAGCTATCGATGTCGTGAACGATCGGCTTATTCTTGCCTCATCTCCTTCATGGCAACCTGGCGTTATCGGGCTCGTTGCCTCTCGCCTGGTTGGCGCCTACAATCGCCCTACCATTCTCTTCTCTGTCAATAGCCAAGGGATCGCAAAAGGCTCGTGCCGTTCAGTACCAGGATTTAATATGTTTGAGGCTTTACAAGAGCATAAAGATCTCTTAACCACCTTTGGTGGTCATGCCCAAGCTGCTGGCCTTGCACTTCCTGTCGATCGGTTACCGCTTTTAAAAGAGCGGCTTGAAAAAACAATCGCTGAAAAGATGCCGGAATTAGATGTCAAACCGCGCCTGACACTTGATGCAGAAATCACGCTCCCTGAGGTAAATCAAAAACTCATATCAGACATGGCTCATTTAGAACCATTTGGTAACGAAAATAGTCAGCCAATTTTTTATGTTAAAGGTGCTTCACTGCTTGAGCCACCACAACTTTTAAAAGATGCTCATACAAAATGTATGCTCTTTGCCGATGGCGTAATGAAACCGATTATATTCTTCAATCGACCAGACATTTATATGCTCTTAGCGCGCAAACCTGATACAGTCATTTCCTGCGCAGTGCAGGCAACAGAAAATCATTTTAATGGCAGAGTATCGGTAGAGCTTCATGGCATTGATATCACGATATGACGCGGATACTATCTGCTCGGCATACAAGCCTCGTAGATCACTCCAGCCATCCCTCGATACAATCCCTTCGGCATAGTGGCCTCGGGATCACTCGGGATGAGCGGGAGGAGCTATGGCGACAGGTCGGGGTGAGCGGATGAATGAGCATACAAAGGAGAAACGGGGAAATACATGATTATCACTATTGATGGGCCAACAGCAAGCGGAAAATCAACAATTGCTCAGCTGCTCGCTGAACAAATTGGGTATATGTACATCAATTCAGGACTATTGTATCGCGGCGTTGCCTATATTTTCATTAAGAAAAAGATCATTATCAGCGTAGATCAGCACGTCAGCCAGCATGAAATAGACGCGCTATTCTCTGAAATGCGCTATAATTTTACTCAAACCGAGGGAGCGGTTATATATTATTATGATGAGAACATCACTCCCCATTTGAAAACAGCTGACATCGATCTGGCATCATCGATTGTTGCCATGCAACCATTCGTGCGACAAGAGATCTTATCATATGAACGCACCCTCGCAGATGATCATAACGTCATCGCCGACGGCCGGGACTGTGGCACCGTCATTTTTCCTCATGCTCAATACAAATTCTTTATCACGGCAAACCTTGATGTGCGGGCCGATCGCTGGCAACGGGATCAACGCAAAGTAGGCGAAGAGTTTAGCCTGGAAGAGTGCAAGCGCATTATCGATGAGCGCGATCGCCGCGATCGTGAACGCTCAATTTCGCCCATGAAACCGGCAGATGATGCACTCATCATCGATACCAGCACATTGTCAGTCCAAGAAGTGATCACGGAGCTTACAACTATTATTAGAGCTTAGTATCTTTCTACCAGCTTACGCCATCGACCGCTAAGCCAGCTGTATTAAGTCGTGTATAGATAACGGTGTTTCGTAACTCGCCATTTGGTTTACGAGCTGCTTTTTTCAGAATCGCTTCCTGCTCAAAACCTAATCGCTCAGCAACTTTTCTACTAGGTACATTATCTTCATCACATGTTATCTCAAGACGCACAACGCGCATCTCATTAAAAGCATAGAGAGCAAGAGCATTCACAGTTTCGGTAATATAGCCTTGACCGGCAAAAGGAGTTCGTACCCAGTATCCGATAGCGCATTTGGGTAGTTCCCAATCAAGAGCATTAAAACCTGAACCACCAATAATGGTCTTTTCTTCGCGATCGAGAATAAGCAGATTCAACTCTTTCTTGAGCATCCAATCGGCTGCCGCTTGTCGGACATAGGTTTCTGAATCTTCAAGCGTTGGTTTTTCTCGAGCCCAATCCATCCATGTATGAAGCTCGGTAAATGATTCATTCACGGCGGCATTCAGCTCTTTGCCATCGCCAGGACTTGGCGGCCGCAGGATCAAGCGCTTTGTCTTTATCGGCATCGGTAGATTACGTAAAATTTCATTCATGACCAGCCTCACCTCTTTTTTCTTTGCATACTGCGCCAGTTTACTACGTTTAATCGGTTTTACAAACATTATTTTACTGAGGAAAATCACTCAGCTGCCTTTCTGCAATCTGAAGTAAGGCATTGAAAGCTTTTTAGTAACTTCTTATCGTGTGAGCTGATTGTGCAACAGCCGTTTCACAAATTAAAGCGAAAAAATAAAAGTTAATCCTCTCAGAAATTTTCTATAATCACTATCTTTTTCACTGATGTTTTATATACACTGATACAAAGTACAAAGAGATAAGACGAACAACTGAAGGAGCTTTATGGAAAACCGGATAGCACTTGCACGATCATTATCATCCCAGGTGACGTTTCCTGGGAATATCCTGATGCTTGGCTGTGGAGCGGTAGCTCGAGCTTCGTTACCACTTCTTTTCCAACTCATCGCGTTTGATCCGCAAAAGCTTACAATCATCGATTTCGTCGATGTAAGTTCACGCATCGCGACCTACCTTGAAAAAGGAGCTCAGTTTGTCACCATGCACATAACGCCAGAAAACTATAGAACTATTCTTTCGAGCTATCTCAAACCAGGAGATCTGTTGCTCGACCTTTCATGGAACATCGATACCAATGAGCTTCTTCAGTTCTGCCACGATAATGGAATCCTCTATATTAATACCAGTGTTGAGGTGTGGGATCCCTATAAAAGCGTGCAGCGCCAAGAAGAAACAACGCTTTATCACCGGCATCAGCTCATGCGTGCCATGATTCGCTCATGGCCAGAAACAGACCTCAACCCCACCGCCATTCTTGATCATGGCGCGAATCCAGGATTTATCTCACATCTTGTGAAAAAAGGATTAAGTGACATCTTACATGAGAAGGTCATACCATCGCCAATGGTGAGCAATGCTGAAAAAGATCGCTTACTTTTATATCATGAAAACAACTATTTCAATCTGCTTGCACAAACAATGGGATTGAATGTCGTGCACATATCTGAAAGAGACACACAAATTACCGGTCGCCCAAAGCGGCCTAACGAGTTTGTAAATACATGGTCTGTTGAAGGATTTATTGAGGAAGGGGTAGCCCAGGCAGAGCTTGGGTGGGGCACCCATGAAAAGACACTTCCACATAACGCTCTCACCCATGCAACAGGAAATAAAAGCCAGATAGCGCTCAACACTCGCGGACTGGCAACCTTAATGCGCAGTTGGATAAAAAGTGGCCCGATTATCGGCATGCTCATTCGTCACGGGGAGGCGTATAGCATAAGTGATAGATTGGCCGTCTATCCTGCTGAAGAGCCAATAAGCTATATTCATAGCGCTCTACGGCATACAGATCGTACGAATTCTGCGCTCTATCGCCCTACGGTACATTACGTCTATTGCCCCTGCGATGGTGCTCTCGCATCAATTCATGAGCTCCGCATGAAAGAATATGAGCCGCAAAAAGATCAGCGTATCATGTATTCTGATATACTTTCAGGAAGAGATGAACTCGGCTGCTTGCTCATGGGCTCATTCGGCCTCTGGTGGACAGGCAGTTTGCTCGATATCGATGAAACAAGACAGATTATTAATTCCACAGAAAACGAGATCAATGCCACAACACTGCAGGTTGCTTCCAGCGTCGTTGCATCAGTCATCTATGCCATGCGCCATCCCAATGTCGGCATTTGTACAGCCGATGATATTGATCACCGAGAAATTCTCAAGCTCGCAAGCCCCTTCTGGGGTCCCATCTGGAGTGGAGAAATTGTGCTTTCAGACGAGGAAGTCAAGCGAATCAAAGGTTATCAGTTTCAGGATTTTCATGTAAATGAGAGCAGTTAACTGTAACCTATTGAAAAAATAATCAGAATGGATCATACTTTTAGTATTACTTATGAGGACTAACATTATGAGCACCATCTACAGACTTTTATTCATACTACATGCTCTTGCGGCATCGACGCTGATCGAAGCAAGCGAATCAGCAGTTCTTACTCAGCACGCTGCTGAGCGGCACAAAAACACAACTTTTTTGTTAGAGATCATACGATCAGATAAACCGGGCAGATTAAAGCTCCTAGAAGCCCTTCTTCAAAAGCCACTTGATCTCAACGGCGTTCATCCTGTGTGCAAAGTTACACCCTTAAGAGCAGCAATCGTTGCCGATCAATGTGATACGGCAGAGCTCCTAATCAAAGCAAGAGCTCAGGTTCAAACTCCGATCAACTCAGCCCACTAGGAACAGCTGCTGCCTATGGCCACGCCGATTTTGTTGCTCTCTTTCTACGTCATGGTGCCGGTGTTAATTACCAGGACGTATCTGGTTGCACGCCGCTTGCCCTGGCTGCTGAACGGGACAGGAGAAAATGCCTTCGCATACTTCTTAGAAATGGCGCGGATGCAACCATTCTTCGGCCCGACAGTACAAGTATAATTGATCACAATTATAGATGATAAAACGGCCATTCTTACCATACTCCTTGAAGAAAAAATAGTCGATAGAGAAACACCAAATGAACATGGGGTTTTTCCTTTAGGAGTAGCAGCTGGTAATAACCGGCTGGAGGCTATGAGACTTCTGCATGCACACGGTGCTCGGACCACGCAATGCAATGGAAGAGGCTCAACAGCTGCGCATGTAGCAGCATTTCACGGAAGAATAAAAGCCCTGGATCTACTACTTACATGGGCCCCAGAACTTCTCAATGCTCAAGATTACATAGGTAGAACACCCTTCTTCTGGGCAACTGTTCAAAAGCAGTATGAAGCAGCAAAGCATCTCATTGAAGAAGGGGCTGATCTGACCTTAACGTTTATTAATGGACAATCGACTCTTAACTGGCTTAAGAGCGAGAACGCTGAACTCTACGAGATCCATGAAAACCATAAAAGAAAACAACAGGCAATAGCCAAACTAGTAACCGAAAAGAAAAAGAAGAAAAAGAAAAATAGGTCTGGAAAAACATTTAATCAACGGGCTGGAGAGAATTCAGTCGCGAAAGAAATGACACAACATAAAGAGCTCGAAGAGGACGCGCCAATTAGAGGAGATGTTGAGCCTATCGATCCAATCGCACGTGCAGCGAAACTGAACGATCTCCTTGTTCATACAGATGACGGTAGCAAGGTGCTCTCAGATGATGGGAAAGCTATAGAATTTGGATATAAGCACATGCAATATGTCCCTACAGATCTCATTCTTTGCTTACGAACGAACGTTGCTCCATCCGGCCCAAGACTGGTTTATCATGAAAGAGTTAGCCAGGTACGTCAAGAATTCATTGCAGGAGCCAAAGACGATTTTACCATCGAGCATACTCAACCCGAAGCTCTAGAGCGCATGCATGGTCACTGTATTCTTGGAATGTATACCGATAAAAAGGGCCGCAAAATCAGAACAAAGATTTTATTTGGTAAAAAACTTATCCATGGTGAATGGATAGAAGGGTTTTATACTCTCGGTTTCTCGTATATCAGGGGAGAGTATATGTGCTTTCATTCATTCTTTGTGAGGAAGAAATTTGAAGATGCTATGCGAAATATCGAAATTGACGAAGATGAAAGAGAGCACTTAGAGGCAATACTCGACAGACTTACTATAAATATATGATGTCTTCTTCTTAGAGAGCGCCTACTGCTTTTTCAACGTCGGAAACAAAATCACTTCTTTTATTGACGGCGTGTTTGTGAGCAGCATCACCAAACGATCGATACCTATCCCAACGCCAACTGCCGGCGGCATGCCATATTCGAGTGCACGAACATAGTCAGCATCAAACTGGTGAGCTTCTTCATTGCCAGCCTCATGCGCTTTGAGCTGATCTCTAAACCGCTCTGCCTGATCGAATGGGTCGTTAAGTTCATTATAACTGTTAGCAATTTCCATGCCAGCGATAAAGAGCTCATAACGAGGCGCTATTAATGGATTATTGCTATCACGCTTGGTAAGCGGAGAAACCTCTATGGGGAATCCAACAATGAACGTTGGCTGAAGAAGCTTTGATTCAACGAGTTCCTCAAAGAGAGCATAAATCTTTTCACCAAATGAGGCATGAGGCATAACTTTTATATTATTACGCTGCAGCACAGCATCTATGGCTGCTGGTACCAAATCGAGCGCAGTTATATCGCTATATTCAATAACCGCATCGATCATCGAGAGTCTTCTAAAAGGCGCCGCAAAATCGAGCACCATATCACCATAGGGCAATTCAAGACTGCCTACAGCCTTTTGTGCAGCCTGTCGAATCATATCTTCAACAATATCCATACCATAGCGATAATCTTTATAAGCAGTATAAAACTCAAGCATCGTAAACTCAGGATTATGCCGCGTCGAGATGCCTTCATTGCGGAAGTTACGATTGATCTCAAACACCCGCTCAAATCCACCTACTAAAAGACGCTTTAAATAGAGCTCCGGAGCAATGCGCAGATAAAAATCGGAATGCAATGCATTGTGATGGGTAATAAATGGCTTAGCTGCAGCACCGCCCGCTATTGGATGAAGCATCGGTGTTTCAACTTCAAGATATCCATGAGTAATGAGATAATTACGCATCTCGGCTACAATATGACTTCGCTTAATGAAACGATCGCGAGCGGCTTCATTTGTCATTAAATCAAGATACCGCTGACGATACTTTGTTTCAACATCTTGAAGACCATGAAATTTTTCTGGTAATGGAAATAAGCATTTACTCAAAAGACCAAACGATTGAACCTTAAGCGTCACCTCACCAGTTTTTGTTCTAAACGAAGTTCCCCGCACCCAGACGATATCACCCAGGTCGATAAAATCTTCAAAGAGCTTAAACGCTTCTTCACCCAAGGTATCACTACGAAGATAAAGTTGTAGTCTCCCAGAACTATCTTGTAGGTGGGCAAAAGCGGTTTTACCGTGTAAGCGAATCGTCATGAGACGACCAGCAAGCGTATACAATCGCTCGGGTCCTTCATCGGTAAACTCATCAAGCACTGTCTTGCTGTGAGCAGTTACTTCATGCACGTCAGGCCACGGCTCAATCCGCATAGCTCGCAGTTTTTCAGCTTTCTCAACTCGAATACGATGCTCCTGACTGACCGATTCCTGAGCCTTCATTGATGGCGCTGCATGTAGCTCTTCGATTATTGCCTCACAGACTTCTTGCGATAGCTCTTTGCCTGGCGTTAAGGGAAGATAGTGACCCTCTTTTTTTAGCTCAACGCTACGATGGTTCTCATCAAGAATATCAACAGTTACCGTTCCGCCGCAATAATGAGCAATAAGGCATGCGAGGTCGTGCACAGCTGCTTCTAAGACAGATTTTTTTACAGGAGGTAATGCTTCAAGAACGAGAATAGCATTGTGAGTATTTTCCGTTAATTTCGTGCGCGAAGCCTCTTTCCAATTCCAACGACGACAAATAGCTCCCTGCGCGTCGGTATAGATAACTTCCCCAGGTTCAGGAGAGCGGGCTTCTTGTTGCCCTAAGAGAATAACTGGCGGTTCTGCAGGCCCTGCTATTGTCAAGCGAATGTCACCGACAATTGTATCAAGATCCTCACCACCAGCCGGCAATAGATACTTAAGAGAAATAGCGTTGTAGATATCTACCAGAGGGCTTATAGGGACAAATTGCTCATACTTGAGCACTCGCTGCAGCAGATTTTCAACCGAAGAGAGATGCTTCTTGGGAGTCGCACCAAAGGCTTTGTATGCTTGCCGCCATGCTGCAATATGAGAATGCTGCAGTAAGTCGGTAGTTGCAACGCGTAGCACTAGATTTTCATGTACCTTTTTTGCTAACTGATCAATCTCACTTTTATGCGGGAAGTTAGAAATATTGTGTGCAACAACAATACCAACCATAGTGCCAGGAAACTGTTGAAATATGCGATCATCTATAGAAAAATGCATAGACTTTAACCTTATACAAGTAAGATACGTGAACCACGAGATACATTGAAATACAGTTATAGTATAGTATACCCCAGACTGTCGGATCTTGCACGACTAACCGACGTGGGATCGATAGAGCTCCTCAACATGATCCCAATTGACGACATGCCACCATGCTTCGATATAATCTACACGGCGGTTATTATATTTCAAATAATACGCGTGCTCCCACACATCAAGCCCAAGAATTGGCTCCATACCCAAAGAAACAGGCGTATCTTGATCTGCGGTCGACGAAATAATGAGATCACCCATTTTATCAAACGAAAGCCATGCCCATCCGCTTCCAAACCGGCCTTTGGCAGCCTGAGAGAATTGTTCTTTAAATGCATCAAAACTCTTAAATCTCTTTTCGATTCCTTCAAGAACTTTTCCTTGAGGTTTTCCTCCAGCTTTATGCATCCACAGCCAAAACTGAGAATGATTGAGATGGCCCCCACCATTATTACGCACAGCGGTACGAATGTTTTCGGGAAGAGCTGAGAGATCTTTTAACAGATCATCGAGAGATTTTGATTGCAAAGCAGGATAATCTTTTAGTGCTGCATTGAGATTATCAATGTATCCTTGGTGGTGCTTTGTGTAATGAAGCTCCATTGTTTTAGCATCGATGTACGGCTCAAGGGCATCAAATGCATAGGGAAGTTTCGGAAGAGTAAACATTAAGCTCCTTTTTTTGGTAATACATATATCGTTTCGTTATCGCGAGCCATCTGAAGTTCCTGGCGCGCTATGCTCTCCTTATAAAAAGGATTTTGAGTGCGCTCTTCAACCTCATGCATTAATGAATCAATCTCAGCTTCAAGTGCCTTTACTTCTTCAAGAAGCCCAGCATTTATTGTATCTGCCTGTTGTACGGCAGGCAGGCCGCCGGCGCTGCATAAATAAAAGAAGCTGACCAGCATTATTTCTGCGCCGACAAGTAGGCGAAGCCCAGAGCGTTTAAATTCTTTCATGTTTCTTCTACCTCTACACAGTCCCGTAATACCGTTCATCCCAGCTTGCCCGTCGTAGCCTTGGCGAAGACTGGGACCTGTCTGCCATAGCTCCTCCCGCTCATCCCGAGTGATCCCGAGGCAAATATGCCGAAGGGATTGTATCGAGGGACGGCTGGAGTGATCTGCGAGGCCCATTGCCGAGCAGATTGTATCGAGGGATATTAGGAACAGATATCAAGCCTCCAAAAGTACTATTGAATGTAAACAATTTGGAGAAAATAAGCAACAAAAAAGCGCCGAAGAATCGGCGCTTCATTGCTTTTGTATACTACGTTTATTACCCTTGAGCAATTTGCGCAGTTCTTACATTATTTGCCAAGCTAAATCCGCTACTCGTCGCATCAAAAATGCCTAATTTTTCACCAGTCTGCTGACGAAGCCCGTTGTCATCATAGGTTACATAGTAGTCCTTATTTTCGGGTACAGAATACTTCCTATCTGCTGGTCGCCCTGCAGGCTCGCTTGTCCATACGTTAATTGTTGTTTTCTTAGTTGGGTCCACTGACATCTGAAGGTTTTGAGGCACCTTTCTTCCATTACCAATTTTCTTTATTTCACCAACTTGTCCATCTTGATCGACCGAAACCCACACTTCACCACTCTTATTTCTAAACTCAAAATTTATGTTCGTGTCTTTTGGATATACTTTTACCGAACCGAACTTCTTCTGGGTTTGTTGCGCAAGTGATCCAAGAGTTGGCGAGATTTCTTGAGCTTTCTTCGTAATGCCTGGTAAAGCTCCCTTTAATGTTTCCGACGCAGTCGGAGCAATCTGCTTAAACTTCTCTTTTACGCTCTGCCAAAAACTTGCTTCCATCTGTGCTGTTAAGCCACCTGCTACAGCGAGTAATAGTAAAGTTTTGTTCATAATGAACTCCTTCTTTTAGGGGTAGTGACATGATATATTTCTTACTACTATTCATTATGGCATATATGAAAAGAAAGAGTCAATATTTTTTACATATATTTTCAATTAGGATTGGGGCTCGTGTCGCTTCCCCCCTCCCGAGTGATCTGCGAACCCACTATGGCGAGCAGATTGTATCGATAGATCTCTTCATTTAAATTTTTTAATAATTCTTTTTTGTTTTGCCGCTACACGCGGCAGCATTTAGCACATGTGATCTTTACAGATCGCTCATCTCTAGTGATCTGCGAGCCCAATATGGCGAGCAGATTGTATCAAGAGATGTTTTCACTTTATCTTTTATAATAATTCATGGATGCTTGCCCATCCCTGGACCAGGGCATCCGCCGTCGCCGAGGGCTATGGCGCAATTACACGTGCCTACTCACAATAGCCTCAATACAGGTAGGGTCTGCGCCGACTTCGCCAAGGCTACGTCGGGGCAGACAAACGCGCCGATCAGACTCAATCTGCTCGGCATAGGCCTCGTAGATCGTTCCAGCCGTCCCTCGATACAATCCCTTCGGCATATTGGCCTCGGGATCACTCGGGATGAGCGGGAAGAGCTATGGCGGCGGGTTGAGGTGAAGGTGCATGTCAAAGGCTCCTTGAGAAACATCAAACTCAGGGCTTGTCATGTAGAACGGATACACCGCTCATCCCGAGTAATTGGCGAGGCCTATAAGCCGAGCCAATTGTATCGAGGGATCTGCCACAATCGAGAAGCCTGCAAAGGGGCCCACCAACGGAGCTAGGAACGAAGCCAGGCTAGCGCAGCCGAGCGAGTACGGAACTTCTTGGGGAAAGATGTGAGACGAATAATAAGATCACAGGCATAGGCAAGCTGGGTATCACTTCCTTTGCAGGAATCAGTGCGGCCTGATGCGATAGTGAAGTCAGGGGCAATACCGATTCCATCTGGCGTTGTGCCATCAGGGCCATAGTAGAGCCCAATAGTACGCTGAATGGCACAATCATTTGCAACTGGAAGAATCTCCTGGACTGAGCCTTTGCCAAATGTTCGCGTACCTACGGTAACGACAAATGACGAAAGAACACCTTTTCGCAACGAAGAAACGCATTGAGCATGTGTTGTGAGTGCCTGTGCAAAAAGCTCGGCACATGAGGCAGTGGCTTCATTAATGAGAATAACAATGGGGATGTCCAAAAACAACGGCGCGTGGCTAGTTCTATAATGTTCGGTACCCCCGCCTGTTTTAGTAGTCACGACCAAACTTTGCTGGGGCAAGAAAAGACCTGCGCAATCAACAGCTGCCTGCAGCAGTCCCCCGCCATTATCACGCAGGTCGAGAATCATCCCTTTAAGTTTTTTAGTAGACATTTGTTGAGCAATTGCACGCAACTGCGATGCAGTCTGCCTGGTAAATGCACTCATGGAGCAATAGAGAATCGAATCCTGCTCCAGCAGTGCATGGCTACAGCTTTCTTCTGGTATATAATCCCGAGCTATCGTAAAATCGAGAGCTTTTTTACCCCGTCTGACTGTTATTGCTACATTCGAAAGAAGCTTCTCACCTCGCAGTCTTTCAATTGTCTCACTGAGGCTGAGGGATTTAACGGGGTTGGCGTTAATTGCCACCAAAACGTCATGTTTCTTTACACCAGCTTTCGCTGCAGGACTCAATGGCACGACGTTACGAATCGTCAGCGAGCCATCATCATTTTTCTTTACATTACAATCAACGCCAATACCAATGAAGGTTCCGTAGGTGCTTGCCAGCAGTTCCCTGTATGATTCAGCGTCCAATACACGTGCATAGATATCGCCCTTGCGAAGCCCTACGTTCGGTTTGCCCATTCGCTGAGCACATGCAGCAAGGCCCATGCATAGTATCAAAATATATGCACCGTATCGCCTATATAGATCCATGTGCTTTTGCAATTTCATGACACTCTCCCCTCTTGGAAGAGCATACATTAATCTGCTTTCAGAATTCTAGAGTTTGGGAATAAATCTTTTGTGCATCATCCGGAGCCATGGCAATCCATTACTCAAGATGAGCAATTCGTGAGATGTGCAAATTCGCGCGATAGCGCAATGGAGAAAAAAACTATTCAACAGTAACCGATTTTGCAAGATTGCGTGGCTTATCAATTGGGCGGCCAAGCTCTTTAGCAACTTGATAGACAAAGAATTGCATAAGACCGGTCATTGCCAGCGGCCCAAGCAATGAAGCAACACGTGGGAAAACAAAAACGGTATCCGCAAGCTCAATTATCTCTTTTTGTCCCTCAAAAACAAACGCCACAACATGCCCCTGCCTGGCCTTCACTTCTTGAACGTTAGAAACGAGCTTCTGATAAATGACTGGATCGAGAACTGAAAAAATAAAGACTGGCATATGAGCATCGACAAGAGCCAATGGCCCATGCTTAAGCTCAGCAGCAGGATAACAATCGGAAAAAATATAGGATATCTCTTTTAATTTTAATGATGCCTCTTGTGCAAAGGGATAACTAATATGTCTGCCCAAGAAAATCGCATTCTTAAACGTCGCATAGAACGGTGCATGCTTATGAATGATCTCCCGCCTATACCTTTCAATGGTACTCTCAAGCACTTCAGCTACAACAAGCAACTCATCAAATGCCGCTTTATATCTCTTTGCATCAATTAACCCCTTCTCCAAGGCAATTGCATGCGCCAAAATATAGAGTGCTGCTACCTGCGCTGAAAATGCCTTTGTGGAAGCCACTGCAACTTCCGGCCCGGCGTACGTTGGCAATGCCCCGCGTGTTTCGCGTACCATAGTACTGGACATCACGTTGACTAATGCAACGGTATGAACACCGTGCTTTGTAAGAAATCTCAGTGTTTCAAGCGTATCAGCGGTCTCACCCGATTGACTAATGGCAAGCGCAATAGTGTGTTTTTGTGCAAATAAAGGCACATACCGCAATTCAGAAGCAAGTCCAACTTCTGCACGCACATGCGCAATTGACTCGAAGAAGAATTGGCTCACCAGCCCAGCATGCCAGGAGGTACCACATCCAACTAATGAAATGCTTTGTAAATCTTTCACCTGCTGAGCAGTCATACCCATAAGCTTCCATAGATGATCAGCCTGAGCACGATACTTATGAACAGTATCCTGAATCACCCTTTTTTGCTCATAGATTTCTTTAAGCATATAATGCTCAAAACCCTGCTTCATATCAGCAGACCAGGGAATATCTACAATCTGAATGGGAGGATTAAGCAGATTCCCTTGAAAATCAAAAACGCGAATCGAATCTTTTTCGATGAAAGCAAAACTCTCATCGGGAACAAAAAGCACTTTGTTCGTTTTACCCGCAAAGGCAAGAACGTCCGATGCGACAAACATTTCGCCCTCGCCGATGCCAATACAAAGCGGTGATCGCTTACGGGCTACCAACATCATGTTTGGAAATTGCGACAATAAGAAAGTACAGCCAAATGCGCCTTCGAGCCTATTCATGAGTACAACGACAGCCTTCTTAAGATCTTTGTGTGTTTCAAGTAAAGATTCAAGAAGATGGGCAATTGTTTCAGTATCTGTTTGGGAAAGAAAGATATGGCCCTTCTTTATGAGGTCTTGTCGTAGTTCATGATGATTTTCAATAATGCCGTTATGCATAATTGAAATCTTCTTTTGACAATCAAACTGAGGATGAGCGTTTTCGGTTGTACTTACCCCATGGGTTGACCATCGAGTATGTCCCATCCCAATAAAGCCATCAATAGGTGCTTTTTCAAAGTTCTTTAAGAGGTTAGAAACGCCACCTTGTGATTTGGTGTAGATGACGCGATGATCTGAAGGAGATAGACAAGCAAAACCTGCCGAGTCGTACCCGCGATATTCCAAGCGGGTCAGCCCTTCCATAACAAAGGACCGGCTTAACTGATTACCAACATACCCAACAACGCTGCACATGTCCCATCCCCCCTCCTATGCTTAACGTTTTACAAATTGGAACTTACGGCGCGCAGCCTTTTGTCCATACTTCTTACGTTCTTTCACGCGAGAATCCACCGTCAAGAGGCCATGTTGCCGAAGAAGCGGACGAATCTCAGGATTAATTTCAACAAGTGCGCGAGCAAAGCCAAGCTTAACAGCATCAGCTTGCGCTGGCAATCCTCCACCTCTTACATTAGCCTCAACATCATAACGGGATGCTTCGGGATAGATGTCAAAGGGAAGAGCTGCTGCTGCACGCGATAGCTCAGTATCAAAATAGCGAACGTGTTCTTTTTCATTCACAATCAGGGTGCCCTTACCACGACGCAACCACACGCGAGCAACCGCTGCTTTACGACGTCCTACGCCATGTGATAATGGGGCATTCGCACCGCGAGATAGAGGCTTTTTAGCCGGCTTAACGCCCTCATCAGCAGACTGTGCGCTACGTGGGACGGCAGGACGAGCAACTGGCTTTTCAGCCGTGACTTCAGACACTGCTTTTTTTGCAGGCGCCTTCTTTACTGGCTCCGTGCTTGCAACTTTTTTGTTCTCAGCTTCTTTTTTTGACATAATAAACCCTTATTGGTAAGAGTACGACTTGGAGCCGATGATCGGACTTGAACCGACGACCTACTGATTACGAATCAGTTGCTCTACCACTGAGCTACATCGGCGTGGACTTTCACGCTAATTACATTGAGTAGTATAACACGAAAGAGAAAAAATACTACTGCACCCTGCCTTCTTCCATTGCCTCTTGGCACGCAAGACACCGTGTGGCGTTTGGAAACAAAGCGAGTCTTCTTTCAGATATGGCATTGCCACACTCACTACAGACACCGTAGGTACCGTGATCGATCATATCGAGCGCTTTCATAATCATCTGATACTCATCAAGCTCGTTATTATGCAACGAGATCTTAATTTCTTCAAGCGAAGATGAGAGAGCTTGATCGCCCGTATCTTGTACCTGGTCATCGGACACTTTTTCTTTGTACAACAGCGCCATAGCTTCTTCAAGCTCTTCCTTGCGCTTTAAAAGCCGCTGCTTAATTTCTTCTATGTTATTCACTGGTCTTCCTCTTCTCCTTAAAAAATTTCTCCAGAAGATACTGCGACTCCGCCTCTAAAACTCCGGAGGTAATTCCTTTCACATGCTTCTTGTATAATCCAGGCAGGAGCTCTTTGTCAAGCTGATACCCAAAAAGAGGCGATCGAGCCCCATATACAAGTCTTTCAATCCTACTTAAACAGAGTAAACTCATACACATGAGACATGGCTCAAGCGTTACATAGAGGGTGCATCGATCGAGCCGCCAGGTTTTTAACTCCTCGCCAGTCCGCTCAATTGCCATGACTTCAGCATGCCTACTTTGCGCATGCCGCTCTTCAGTTTGATTAAAACCGGTTCCCAGTATAACGCCTTTTGGCGAAACAACAACAGCCCCAATCGGTACCTCATCATGCTCATATGCCGTCTGAGCGTGCTCGAGCGCCTGACGCATATAGTGCTCATCGTCGTACATATCAATGCCCCTAAAGCTTCAAGTACTCATCTTGATCATAATTTCCGCGCACCCCGACCCGTCCGCCATAGCGCCTCCCGCTCATCCCGAGTGATCCCTGGGCCAATGTGCCGAAGGGATTAGCCTGCCCCGCCGGAGCCTTGGCGAAGGCTGGGTATCGCGGGATGGCTGGAGTGGTTTGCGAGGCCTATTTGCCGAGCAAATTGTATCTAGGGGCTACCCATCAAGACTCAATCATACACGGGTCGCACCCAAGAAAGCTATCAGGGTACAAATCAACCATTTTTTCCATGAGGAGAACGAGCTCCTCCTTACTTTTCAAGCGTAACCGTCTCGACCACTCCGACCGATCAGGCACTTCGTCATTATTTTCCAACCACAGTAAGAGTAAAGCAGCTATATGCTTGCACGGCGCAATACGATTTGTATAACAGGTGCAACAAGAGTTTGCTATCCCTTTTTGATTAAAAAGAATGCGAATGCAGTAACTCGGACTTTCGGATCCTTCGCAAATCCCCTTAAGAACGCTCCATTCACGATATACAACCAAGAAAGGGTTTTGATTCAAAAACTCACGGCCCGACTGAAACGTCTGTAGGCCGCAGTAATCAATAACCCGTTCCTTTTCAAGAAATGGTAAGCTAATCATGTTCCCTCAGCTCTTTTATACCCCACTACAAATCTACGCAAAACACTGAGTACACGATCTATCGGAGCCACTACCTCCAGTTTAGAGTTGCACTCTTTAACAAGTTTACGCTCATTCACGTATCAAAGTAAAGAGTTTTCGAAAAAAGTTGTTTTTAATTGAGTGACCAGCCTCCGGGCGCCTTGGCTTGTGCACAAAGAGGGCAGCAACCACCTTAACATTATCCAATATTCTGGTATACTAAACATATATTTCTTAGCACGTGGAGATCATATGTCAGACAAAAAAAAAGACATCCTAGAAACAATCCCTGAAACTGAACAAAAAGCCTATGGCGCAGAGTCTATCAAAGTCATTGAAGGCTTGGAAGCGGTCAGAAAACGTCCGGCTATGTATATTGGCTCGACAGGCCCTGCCGGCTTACACCATCTTGTCTATGAAATCGTGGATAACTCGGTGGACGAAGCGCTTGGCGGATATGCAACAAACATTCGTGTCATTTTGCATGCTGACGGATCCTGCTCCGTTGAAGATAACGGCCGCGGTATTCCAACGGGCATGCACCCTACCGAGGGAATCTCAGCTGCTGAAGTCGCGCTGACCAAATTACACGCCGGTGGTAAATTCGATAAAGACTCCTATAAATACTCAGGCGGGCTCCATGGTGTGGGCGTCTCCGTAGTAAACGCTCTTTCAGAAAAATTATTCCTTGAAATTTGGCAAAACGGGCAGACCTACGTTCAGCATTATGAGCGCGGAAAGCCATTAGAATCTCTCCATGTTATTGGCACAACAACCAAGCGTGGGACTTTCGTCCGATTCTTACCAGACGCAGAAATCTTTAGAGAAACGATCGTCTTTAATTTCGACACCTTATCGGCTCGTTTGCGCGAACTCGCCTTCCTCAATAAAGGCTTACGCATTGTCATCGAAGATGAGAGAGACTTACGAAGCCATGACTTCTTCTACGAAGGCGGGATTGTTTCGTTTGTACAACACATTAACGCAAAAAAGACCCCTCTTTTTGAGCAGGTTATTTACTCATTTAAAGAGGAAGAGACCTATACCCTTGAATGTGCTATGCAGTATAACGATGGGTATGGAGAAACGCTCTTTTCATTCGTTAATAACATTAATACGGTCGAAGGCGGTACCCATGTGACCGGCCTAAAGGCTGCATTAACCAAAGTCTGCAATAAAAAAGCACAAGAGCTTGGCATTTTAAAAGAATCTGAAAGTTTTTCCAGTGAAGACGTGCGGGAAGGACTTGTCTGTGTCCTCAATCTCAAAGTGGCAGAAGCACAGTTTGAAGGTCAAACAAAAACAAAGCTTGGCAATAGCGAAATAAAGGGGATTGTTGAATCCTGGGCTGCAGGATTTCTTGATGTCTTTTTCGAAGAACATCCTGCGATTGCAAAGAAGATCCTCCAAAAATCTGCAATCGCTCTTCAGGCACGAGAAGCTGCACGCAAGGCACGTGAATTAACCCGCCGTAAAACTGCCCTCGATACACTCGTTTTACCCGGTAAACTTGCTGACTGCTCTAACGAATCTCCCGCAGAAAGTGAACTATTCATCGTTGAGGGAGACTCAGCAGGTGGTTCAGCAAAACAGGGCCGGGATCGCCATTCACAAGCCATTCTGCCTCTCAAAGGTAAGATTCTGAATGTCGAAAGGGCCCGCTTTGATAAGATTCTTTCAAATAATGAAATTCGATCGCTGATTACCGCAATCGGTTCTGGCGTGGGCGATGCAGATTTTAATGTTGAGAAAGCTCGCTACCACAAGATTATTCTCATGACCGATGCTGACGTCGATGGTGCCCACATTCGCACGCTGCTTCTTACGTTCTTTTTCAGATACATGAAACCTCTCATTGAAAAAGGGTATCTGTATATCGCGCAGCCGCCGCTTTATAAAGCAAAAATCGGCAAGAAAGAAGAATACCTAAAAGATGAGCGCTCATTTAAAAAGTTTCTGCTTGATTGGGCAAAAGATCATGCAACGCTCCTCAGTGGTGGAAAAACGATTGAGCATGCAGCATGGGAAGATATACTTGAAAAGCTGCTATCCTACCATCAGTCGGTAGAGCAAACTTCACATAAATTTAAGCTCGGTTATGATCAGTGCATCAAGCTTATTAGCTTTATGAAATCGATGACGTGGCAGGACGTGCACGGTACTGAGCAGCTGATTAAAGAGCTCCAAGAGTTCTTTAAGGATCTTACGATCGGCATAAAGCACACGGAACCAACGGAACAAAGTGTTGGTAAAACGCTTATAACATTCAAGCTGCTGAACGATGAATGGCAGGTGAATGTCGAATTCTTTACATCGCATGAAGCAAAACAGCTCGTTCAAAAAACGAATGAGCTTGCCCTTCTTGAAACTCCATGGGTTCTATCCATAAAGGAGAAAGAAAAAGGTATCGAAGGTACCGCCATCCTGGCTCTTGTGAGCGCGATAATGGATATCAGCAGACCATTTATGAACATACAGCGCTATAAAGGTCTTGGTGAAATGAATCCAGAACAGCTCTGGGAAACAGCCATGGATGCAACGCGTCGATCTCTCGTTCAAGTAGCAATCGGCGATGCGTTAGAAGCCGACGCTTGGTTTGATACACTCATGGGCGATGACGTACAAGGTCGCCGAGAATTCATTGAAGAGAACGGGCGCTTTGTGAAAAATCTCGATGTATAATAGTTGAGATCCACAACTCTCATTTAGAAACAACGTGGTCGTGGTGGCTCATAACCCACCGCTCATCCCGAGTGATTGGCGAGGCCCGCATGCCGAGCCAATCGTATCGAGGGAGGCGGTTTAACTATAATTATTCTCATGAATCCACTTTCATCACAAACACATATCAAAAAGAAGACCGGTTCCTTCATTACGAAAGTTGAAGCTTACTGCAAAAAACACCCGCTACTGAAGCAGCAAAACACAATCATTATCGGCCTCTCCGGCGGTCCTGATTCAGTGTGTCTAACATCGGTGCTCAAGAAATTGCAGCCTTCATATGAGCTTACGCTGATTGCTGTACATATCGATCATGAATGGCGTAGTAACAGCGCTGACGACGCTCAATTTTGCAAAGAATTTGCTCAATCACTTTCTCTGCCATTTCACTGCATCAAGGCTTCTGAGATCGCGATCTCAAAAAAATATAACGGCTCCCAAGAAGAAATGGGCCGTTTTCTGCGGCGGCAGGCACTTGAATCGATTGCGAAGCAATACAATGCTGACGCTATCGCCCTCGCCCATCATGCTGATGATCAACAAGAAACGTTTTTTTTACGCATGATTCGAGGAGCAAGCATCGCAGGCCTTTCTGCCATGCAACCAAAAGAGGGAATCTATATCCGGCCTCTGCTTGAGGTACATAAACAAGAGATTTTACGGTATCTTACG
This sequence comes from uncultured bacterium, assembly GCA_963695365.1. GTDB lineage: Bacteria > Babelota > Babeliae > Babelales > Babelaceae > PRDV01. Next base: position 1,105,498 of record OY968766.1, on the reverse strand, counting down.
GACCATCAGCTTCCATACGTTACCGATAGCACGAATGAAAGCGATCAATTTCTTCGCAATTCACTTCGTTTGCAGGTACTCCCCGCCCTCAAACAGTGTGACCCCCGCTTTGATAAAAATTTCTTTAAGACGCACACGCATATTCAAGAAACGAACGCATTTCTCGAACGGATTACTCAAAAGCGCTTTCAAGAGATCTGTACTGAAAAAGATGGCGTTTACTTGCTTAACTATGAGCAGCTTCTCGCCACTGATTCGTTTTTACATCACCCCTTACTTCTTACCTGGCTCTGCCACATGCGCGTTCCCTTTACACCATCCACCGCATTCTTTGACGAAATGGTCAGATTTCTGCGCAATTCGGCTAAATCGCATCGGCTCAATGACGGCTGGATAATCGAACGCGATAGATCAGTGGTTTGCATCAAACAAGAAGGCTTATGAGCGGCCGATGGTAGCGCAGAAATAACTCTTCAAAGTTTGCATTAAAATTCTCAGGATTGAACAGAGTCCTTAAATAGTCACTCAGCCCCAACCGAGATGTATCAGCAATAGCAGCTTGAAGAGCGGTGATATCCTGGGTGCTCACCAGAGCAAGGAGCTCTTCTTGGGAAAATGGGATGTCTTCATAGATTCTAAGAGAGCAACAGTAAGCATTAAACATAACGGCTATGCGGTCCCTTCTGAACTGCTCACCAAAAATAATTAAGCGGGCAACGTCCCGAGGCACGCGCATCCTGTTTAGTAAACAAAAAGCACTCATAAGTCTACGTCTTCGCTCTGTAATTGAACCTCCGGCCTCTCCTTCAACGAGTCTTTCAAGCAGCATATGTCGCAGGAGCATTGTACAAAGAGTTGAGTTACCTCCACCTGCTGCATGCATGAGAGGTGTAAAGCCATTTTGATTTGCACTATGGATATCAGCGCCTTTTTTAGTCAGAAGCTTACACCCGTCGGGAGAATTGTTCTGGATTGCTTTCACGAGAGGTGACCATCCATGTTTATCAGGAGCGTGAATATCTGCTCCATGTTTAATCAGCAGATCGACTGTCGCTTCGAAATTGTTGACTGCTGCATAGAGAAGGGCTGTAAAGCCATTATACGCGACAGCATGTATGTTAGCTCCTTTAGCGATAAGTGCCTCGCATGTGCGCATGTGCCCATAGGATGCTGCCTCCATGAGTGGGGTAAAGCCATATTCATCTCCGGCGTTAACATTAGCTCCCTTATTAATGAGTTCTTGAATCTGCTCCAGAGTTCCGCCCTCCTTGCATACGTTACGTAAAGCTTTATTGGTTTCTGCCGCGCTGATCAACCTTTGCCGTCGCTCTACAATTGATCCGCCAGCATCCTCTTCTCCGACAAGAAGCTGCTCATACCTCCAAAGAATGCCAGTAACCTCATGATTCATGCATTTTGCAGAGTATTCACGAGCAGCACGGACATTAGCACCCTTTAGGATAAGGTCTTTAACCTGCTCAGCACTACCGCCATCCTTACATATCTTATGAAGAGCGTTATTTACTTCATCCAAACTGTCGTCATACTTTTCACATGCCCCCTGAAAAGCTCTATTATGGTCAGCAGATTCACGGTCCAAAGAGAGGTTTGAACTACTTTGGCTTCCAGAAATAGTGGTAAGAAATAGTACGCTCAAGACAGATGCAATCAGGTAATGTTTATAAGTAGTTTTCATAGTGTTTCTCTATTCCTATAAATAATAAAATATTTCATATATAAGAAAAGACTAACACAAATAGAAACTTATGCAATTCTCTTTTTAATTTAATTTGAAGCACATTCATCTTGTGTACAGCTGCTACGAGAAAAAACGCAGGGTGCACCTAAGAGAACAGCTACTGTGCTCACTAGGAGTACTAATGGATATTCGAAGCTTCCTATAATAAAGAAATCAGGCCAGTGAATAATAACAACGGCAACCAGGGAAAGCAAAGCTCCGATCCACGTATAGCATCCAAGTACGAGAAGGAGGCCACCGGTGAGTTCTGCAAATGATGCAAAATAAGCGAGCGCTGCCGGGATACCATAGCCTGCAAGCTTTGCAGCAAAACCTTCAAGGCCAAGACCCCCAAAGATTCCCAAAACTTTTTGGCTTCCGTGATAGATAAATACGAGCCCTAACATAATGCGTATGATTGTAAAAGTCCGTGTAGTACGCCGTGCATTAAACATACTCTCTCCTTTGTAAAATGTGCCAACCCGATGTACGCGTACTGTACCATTTTTCTGCTGAAGAGACAATGAAATTACCTGACCAATTGACAATTAAGCTGTCAGCTGGTATACTTACACTCATGAATATATCTAATACTGGCATTCGCCAACCATTTACCCAACAAACCAAAATCGCAACAGTTAGTCTCATACTTCTTAAAGATAACCAGGTACTCCTGCTCAAGCGGCATGGAACCGGCTGGGCTAATGGATATTACGGCCTCGTGGCAGGCTGTGTTGATCCAAATGAAAGTATCATACACGCGATGATTCGAGAAGCGCGCGAAGAAGCAAACATACACCTCACACCAGAATCGCTTTCATTTGCAGGTGTAATGGATGCACGCATTTTTGGCAGAGGCAAAGGCCATACCTGCCTCGATTTTTACTTTATCGCCCATCAATGGGAAGGTGAGATTACCAATAATGAGCCGCATAAGCATGAAGATATGCGCTTCTTCCCGCTTGATAATTTGCCAGAATTACTTTTGCCTTTCAACAAACAGGCTATCCTGAATGTACGCAACGGAGTTCATTTTGCAGAAATCGGCTGGGACCAAGAAATAGAGATTTTTTAACTGCAGTTATCCCAGCAATAAACCAAAGAGCAAAGAATGGCGAGAATGCGGAGCTTCCGCTTTATTTGACATTTTGAAATTATTCTCTACAATGAAAATCAGATGAATTAATTTTAACTCTTTTACTATAAGGAGGCATCATGAATACACCGACTGTATGCAAATCGCATGCGCTGTGTACCCGTGCACGCCAAACAACTACCATCTCCCTCTCCCCTTCTACTACAGCCATCTTCTGGCAACTTTCCTGCTGGCGTTAAGCCAAAATACCTCTTTTTTAATTACTTATTTTAATGTTAATTATTGAGCCTCTGCGCAATGGCTGAGCAATCTTGTATTTAATACCTTATTGCGCGGCGCGCGCTGCGATAGGCGACATTTAATAATTATTTTCTTTGGCCCTTCGCGGGCCGGGCGCCCCCTTTTGCTCGTCCAAAAGGGGGAAAAAGACCCCGGCTTGCCGCCGGACCGCTTTGTCTCATATTCACCACTGCCGCCTTGCCTATGGCAAGGGACGGACAGCGGTTCAGATTCGACAGAAGAGAATTAATTAGGCTTCGCCCAATCTGCGTTCTGATCGACGCGTTTGTCCGACCGCTGTCCGGCATCCGCCGGCAGTGGGAGTTCACGCGTCGAATGAGCGGTCCGGCGGCAGCCGGTGTCGGGGATCCAAGGGGGCGGACAAGCGCCCGCCTTGGCGCCTGCCGCGCGCAGCGGCTAAAAAAAGCTGGCACCCGCGAGGGGCACCAATATACGTGAAAACTAAAATGAAAACATACGGAATAACGATAAAACTATAAGGATTATTATGAAACTCAAAAGCATAAAAACTCAGTCATTAAAACTCATAACTTTGTCATGCACCTTAACCGCCGCTTTTGCACCAACAGTAAGCGCTATGGAAAGCAAAGCGATCGTAGAAGTGTCATCAGACAAAACCTATACCTGTAAGCGAGCTACTGAAACGGACATCGATGAGCTTCTCACACTCATCGATCGGCAAGCAGCATCGCCAGAAGATAGAACCAAGCTCGTCGTTCTCCCTAAGAAATTTAGGGCGCTCGCACTAGCCGGTGCTCTCAATAAAAGGCGACTGTTTGTAGTATCCAGCTCTACTGGAAAGATAGTTGGGATAAATAAGGTCTTCATGCTCGACGATGAAAGCGAAATGCTCGACGTGATAACCAACGAACTCCGGCTATGCGGCCCACAGAGCCGCGGCGTAGAGAATAATGAACGTGCATTCACGACCAGTCTTCAAACCGTTGCCGAATTTGAGCGTAGCCTGAATTTTGCAGACATTGGAAAATTCAACCTGTGCGATGGCTCCTACGTCGAAAACCGTCTGGGATTCACCGATGAGGGGAAATTCGAATTCATCGCAGGAGGAACCACGAGGCTTCAAGCGCCAGTTCTGGTTCTGTATTACGGTAGCTCATATGTACTCCCGGAATATCGTGGAAAATCCGCTTTTAAGGCACTCAATGCATTTTCCTATGATGCCTTGAGAGGTCAGGTATGTACCGCTATCGATGCGAACAACCCAGAGTTTCTCATCCTCGTTTTTGGGGTAACAAGCCATAACATAAGTTGCGGTATGATCGATGATGAAGTATGTCTGCGCGAAATAGATCGCAGAGAAATCATCAGAAGAGACTTTGTTGCATTTGCTCATAGCGTGGAAGAAACGATGCTTAGCGAGACAAGAAAGCGCGTGAGAACCGTGCTTGCTCTTTGTCGTCGATTCGGGATAACTGACAAGAATCTACAAGCAAAGATTCTTTGCAGTGAAAAGGAACTTGAAAAGAATCTGATATACGCCTTGAGCGCGCATCTCTATTTGCGGAGATGGTCAGATTCCTGAACAGTACCAAGATGCATTCAACAAGAGTATATGCGCGAATTTTTATAATACTAACCACAATAAAGGACGGCTGAGAACATGCGAATCATACATAAGGAGTTATCGTGCCTTTATGCCGACATTCGATGCTGATAGCGAGGAACTTAAGCCCCTTCCTGATAATCAATCGATTCCAGGCTACGGGGTTATGGTTGTCGTACCATTACATCGTTTTGCAAAACGAAAGGAATAATAATGAAACTACACATACTTATCTCACTGAGCGCAGCTGTTGCTGCGCTCAGCGAACCACACTATCTTGATAGTTGCTCAGGTCACGCTGCTTATAAAGATTCGGCACGCATTTCATCACCACAATCGACTGGGGAAAAGCAATCCTCCATGGTGAAAGGTAAAGACGCTGATACTCTCAAGAAAAGCGAAGGAACCCAGGCTACGGTGAACAATAGTTCTAAAAATAGCGAACGGCAGAACTCACAGAAACGTGGTGCTGAAAAAACAAAAGGACCCGGCAGCAAGAAGACTGCAGTACAACGGAATGTGCTCGACAAAACCATGATCGAGTTTCTTCAGAACTATCTGCGTATTAATACCGCACATCCACAGCCAGATTATGAAGCGGCACGTGCGTTTTTAAAAAAGCAGGCGTTAAAAGATGGCTTTGCTTACGAAGAAGTTTCATTGCCATCAGGTAATAAAGTGGTGATTATAACCTTTAAGGGCAGCGACTCTACACTGCCCGCAATGGCGCTCAATCATCATATGGATGTTGTCCCTGCTCCAAACGTTGAAGAATGGACGACCAAACCGTTTGATGCAAATATCACCAAAGGTGTTTTAATCGCCAGAGGTGTGCAGGATATGAAGGGAGTAGGCGTCACGCATTACTTTGCGATGAAAGCGCTCAAGGATGCGGGGATTAAGCCAACGCGGACCATTCATCTCATCGCGGTGCCTGACGAAGAGCGCGGCGGGTTTAAGGGAACGAAGGAGTTTGTGGAAACGAAGCAGTTTAAGAAACTCAATATCGGGTTTATCACCGATGAAGGCCGCACTGATAGCGAAGAAAATGCTGCTAAAAATCGATGAGAAAAAGCCGTTACAAATCAGAATAACTTGTAAAGGAGACCTTGCACATGGTTCGCGCTTGAGCTGCACTAATGCGATTCACGAACTGACTGATTTTTTGAATCATATCATTGTGGAGCACAAGAAGCAACAGAAGAAGGCGGCCGATGTTGAGCCTGGATTGCTGCTTTCGATGAACGTTACGTCAGTACAAGCCGGCTATGTAAGCAAAGAAGGTAATGCGTCACTCAATGTTGTACCTGATACTGCAACAGCCACTATCGATATTCGTGTGCCGCCAACGATGAAGCTGGCGGATGTGAAAGCGCTCGTCGAGAAACATATAAAGCGCTATAAAAATGCGAGCTATCGCATTGAGGCAACGGTGGATGAACGACAGCAGCGGGATAATCATCGCACGAAACTCTATCAAGCACTTGAAAAGGCAATTAAAAAACATGGGCTTGATGTGGTACCTCACGTATCTGAAGGCGCAAGCGATCTGCGGTTTTATCTGAAACTCGGCATCGATGGCATCGGGCTCACGCCATTTTTGGTAGAAGATAACATTCATGGCACCGATGAATCGGTTTCAATAAGCGAGATTGTACGAGGAAGGCACATATTTACTACTTTCTTAAAGGAATTCTGCTGTTGAGGTAATAACCAATAGATTCCCACCAATGGTACATTGGTGGGAATCTATTTTAACCGACAATCTTAATTTATTTTTTTTGCTCCCAATTTGTTAGAAGCTCGATAACGCTCCTTTTTTCTTTTAACGTTGCTAAATCGAGGGCTGTGCGTCCGTATGAATTAGTCGCACTTATTGATATGCCTCTTTCCAAAAGCAGCTGTACAATACCAAGAAATCCGTTTCCCGCTGCCCAATGAAGTGCTGTTTGGCCGATACCATCTAAAGCATTCACTTCTGCGCCTTTATCAAGGAGCAGTTTTACAATTTCTTGTTTGCCAGCTTTGGCGGCAGAGTGCAGCGCAGCTCGCCCACGCTTATTGAGAGCTTGAGGATCAGCTCCCTGCATGAGTAATAAAGCTATAGCCGCATTATCATTTTTAACAATCGCACTATCTAACCTGCTATTGAGTCGAGCTTTAGCCTCTGTTCCAGCGGTTTCAGCAGCACCTGCTTTTTCTACTGCACCTCTTTTTTCGGGAATTCCGCCCTGCTTTTCCACACGTCCTTCACTATTCATTTTCGTTGTTCCGGTTGCACCCTTGAAACTCGTTAAATCCCCTGTTAACCTCCCTTGTCGTGCGTTTTCTAACTCAGGTACGCTTATACTTTGAAAGACCGTCATTCGTTGCATTTTTTCCTCATTTTCTTGTATTCTAGCAGCGATCTTTGCAAAGAGAACTTTCCTGTTTTCGAATTCTTGCGCGATTCTCGCTTTCAATTCCGGCTGATCATCAACCGAAACCATCGGAATTAATTGATCTATATCTTTTCTCGAAGCATGCTCAAGCGCTTGCGAAGCGCACTTTGCTGCCTCACGCGCAAGCGCAATCGCACTTTGCTCTCTTTTTTCTGCGGCTTTCTGCAATTCTATGGCAATCCTTTGCCTTTCTTTCGCAATTTTCAGCCTTTCTTCCCCAATCTTCAGCCTTTCTTCCCCAATACTTTGCTCATGTACCGCGATGCTTTGTCTTTCCGTCGCAACGACTCTCCTTTCAGCCACCAGATTCTTGCATCCTTCGACAGATTCCTGCCATCTTTTTGCACTATCTTGCTTTTCATTTGCGAGGCACTCTCTTTCTTCTTCCAGCTTTTGCCTCTCGATCTTTATTTTCTCCATTTCAATTTTTCTTTGAGCTGGTATGTTTAATAATGCCTTGATCCTTGGCTCGATTTGGGCCCGATCGTCTCTTTTTGCGAGTAATAACTCAACAATATCATGGTGCCCAGATAGAGCAGCAACATCAAGAGCAAATAGTACATTAGCATCCGTTGCTCGGTCTAATAACAATTGAATAACATTTTTGTGACCCATGCACGCCGCTATTTGAAGAGCTGTCTTTGCTTGTTTACTTTCAACGGCATTTACGTTTACATTGTGGGCAAGCAATACAGTTATAACTTCTGGATGACCTTGGCGAGCGGCCAAATGCAGTGCTGTACACGCTGTCACCCCACGCGCGTTTAGATTTGCGCCTCGCGCAAGCAAAACCTCACATACTTTTGTTACCCCCTCCTGGGCCGCTAATTGAAGCGGCGTCATACCATTTGCGTCCTGAGCTTCAATCGCAGCCCCTCTCTCCAATAATAACCTCACCGTTTCGGGATGGCCATTTAAAGCAGCGATATGAAGTGTAGTACTACCTCCTGCCACGGCTTCGAGATGAGCGCCGCTTTCTAGCAATAGGCCTACAATTTTAGTATTACCACAGATTGTAGCATAATGAAGTGGGGTACGTTCTCTTCGATCTTTAGCATCTATTTCTGCTTTTTTGCTCAGCAGCAGTCTGACATTTGACAGTTTATTGTATTGGGCTGCAAGATGAAGTGGCGTTGCGCCTTCATTTGTGACCGCCTTTATAGATGCCCCTTGTTCTAACAAGATCTTCGCAATTTTTTGACGACTCAACGTTACCGCAAAATGGAGCGGAGGCATATCATGATTGATGATCTCTACTTTAGCTCGACACGCCAAAAGATACTTCACTATGTCTTCTTTATTGTCCCTCACTGCAACATGCAATGCGCTTAATCCATCAGGTGTAAGTGCATTTATATCGGCACCGCTATCAAGAAAAAACTCCACCAAATTCTTATGCCCGTATTCGACTGCACAATGCAACGCTCTGATTAGGTTTTCGTGATCTAATGTAAATCCACTTTCAATAAACAGTTCTACAATTTCTTTATGACCGCATGCTACCGCCAGCTCCATAACTGTTCTGCCGTACGCGCCAACCGCAAATAAATTTGGTTTTCCTATCAGTAATTGCTTAACTTTTTTGACGTCTCCACAAGAAGTTGCGCCATGCAGTACGGACCATCCATTAACATCCAGTTGAGGAGGCTGCTCTTCTTCAGTCGATGAGCTTCTGCCTGCACTAGAGAAGCCCGCAGCATACTTTGTTTTTGACGTGCCATTTGTTGCTTTTTTCTTTACGGGAGCACTTGCGGTTATAAGAAGTTTAAAAATGTCCTTGTGCCCTGCTTTACGCGCCCACTCTTCTGCTTTTAAACCATGCTTATCAATAGCCGTTATATCCGCTCCCTGCGCAATTAATTTGTCTACTATTGCTCGCTCACCTTTTTCCGCCGCGCTGAATAACGGCGTAAAGCCTCTCAATCGATCTCTCACATTAGGATCTGCGCTTTTGCTTAATAATAGCTCCACAATTTCAAGATATCCTCGAGCAGCTGCTTCATGCAACGGTGCAACTCCCTCATTATTTAAGTCATTAATATGAGCTGTCTGCGCTAATAGTTCAACGTCTGCTTTTGATCCTTTAATGACAGCGGTATGCACCGGAAAGGGGTCATCATTGGAATGAGCTGCTCGCTTTTGGCCCGCTTCTCTCAATGGCTCTTGTAGGTTGTTATTATTATTAATATTGCCAGGCAGCTCAGCCCATGTATGCTGTTCTGATGATAGCCGCTCTAAAGAGGGAGAAATAGCTAGACTGCCCTGCTCATTTACGGGAAAATCAGAACTTCCTTCATTTTCAATACGGCTCAGGAGCCGATCAACTTCGGCACGATCCTCTTGTTCAAGAGCCCTATGCAACAGCCTCTGAAGAAACTCTTTTTTATTTAACGCTGCCTGTTCCATTGAATGTAAAGATATGAAAGACAGCAGTAAAACCGCACAGAAACCTATGCTTTCATTTTTCATGATAAACTCCTATCAATAAGTTCGGCCAATTTACAGCAAGCATACATGGTAATCTGAAACAGTAAAACGTTTTTCTTTGTTTTGGGTATTCAGGTCATATTTAATAAAAAAATTTGTTATTTTCGAAAATCGATACAATCGAAAATAAGGCCAGAAAAATATGAAACTAGGTTGGTCAAGACTTTGAGCCGAGCTCTTTAACAAGCGCCTTAAAGCGATCGCCCCGCTCCATGTAGTTTTTAAAGAGATCGAAGCTGGCTCCCGCTGGAGATAAGAGAAGTACTTCAGGCTTTTGAGAAAGGGCGGCAGAGAATGCCGATTCCATCGTGGGATGAGCTGAGGCTTTAATACCTGCTTTCTTGCAGGCCTCAGAAAGTTGAGCAGCTTCTGCACCAAAACAGGTTATTGCGCATACCCTCTTTGACAACAGACTGACCATGTTCGTCCTATCGACCCCTTTGCTAATGCCTCCAAGCAGAAGATGAATCCTGGCAGGTTGTAAACGCTCGACCGCAGCGTATGTTGCCTCCATCACGCTCGATTTCGAATCGTTATAGAAGGTCGTCCCTTCGACTGTAGCAACTTTTTCCAAACGATGAGGCGGAAGCGTGCTTTCAGCAAATCTGAATGCTTCCTTCTGTGTAAGCCCCAATAAGTGACATGCTGCAAGCAATAACAGTGCATTCTCACGATAGCCTACTTTCGAAAGTTGATCCCAAGAGGAAAAGGTAAAAATTGCTTCCCGCATACCAAGCTGGTATCTCATAACTGTTAAGCCTTCAAGTACATAGAGCGTATCTTGAGGACGCAATAATGCAGGGTCATAGAAAGTATCCAGAGAAAAAAAGTGTAATGGGCGATCTGTAATTTGACGAAATGTATTAATAAGGGAAAATGGCACCAGTGCATGCTGACCTTCACGCTGATGAGCTATCATCTGGTACTTTGCATTAAAATAGATCTCCATCGATCCATGGCGATCGAGGTGGTTTTGGTGGAGATTCGTCCAAATCGCAAGATCTGGTGCAACGATACGGGCGCGCTCCAGTTGGAAGCTCGAAAGCTCTAGGAGTGCATAATCACTTTCATTTTGTTGTGAGAGTAAATCAAGCATACCCGTACCAATATTGCCCCCCGTCGCAACGGTAAGCCTATTGGCGGCGAGAATGTTTGATAACATATGAACCACTGACGTCTTGCCGAGCGTACCTGTCACTGCGATCAAGGGTTTTTTCCAATCACGGGCAAACAGATCTACCTCTTCAACGAATTTATCAAGAAATGGCTGAGCACAGGAGATATCGATGCCAGGACTTGCGATAATAACGTCATTGCGGGTAAAAAAGTTGGTCTGGGCTTCTTGGGTAAAAAATAGAATCCCCGCGTCCTGCAAAGAGGTTAATTCATCGGCCGCAGGCATCTGCCGATCCATAACAGAGAGCTCGTAGTCAAACTTTTGCAAATGACGCAGAACAGACTTGCCTACAATGCCGAAACCCCAAATGCCATATTTTTTCATGTGATCCATAGGTTCTTTTTTAAAACAGTATCATTCTATGAAGTATACCAAAGCTATAAAAGTACTCCACTGGCACCGGTTCTACTAAAAACGGGAAGCTCCATACCCACTTCCCGTTTTCCCAATTATCAATCTTAAGTACAACACGGCTACGCACATTCAGACGTACACTTGCCTTCTTTGCAGCACTCATCTTCATCACAAGCACCGCTTTCTTCGCCGCAAAGCTTCCGTTTCCATCCTGATAGTCCGTAAACGGTAGCGACTGTCGTTATAATAAGAGAAAGTGGATATTCAAATCCACCATTCTGAACAAAAAAATGTGGCCAGTGAATGATGAAAATCGCTCCCAGCATAACTGAGCTGGTCATAAGCGCGCCAAGTTCGATGAAATAACCAGATAAGAGAAGAAAACCACCGATAAACTCGGCAAAAGCAGCCAGATAGGCGAGTGATGTTGGCAACCCGTAGGTTCCCAGCCATGTAGCAAAACCGGCCAGCCCAGGACCTCCAAAGAACCCAAAGACTTTTTGACCCCCATGGACAATAAAAATTGCTCCGAGCATAATACGAATGACCGTAAGAGCCACGAGACTTCGCGACCGATATGATAATGAAAAACACATAAGAGCTCCTTTCTTCCAGACCACATTCTGGTCAAACACCCAACGTACCTTTTTTTGCAGTTTCAGCTGCTGTCTTATTCATTATAGCGTTTTTTATACACTATGATACTCTAAGAAAATACAACAAAATGAACAGCGAAAGAAGAGCAATGAGCAGGCCGGTTTTTCACATATTTCTTTGCACATTGGCTCTACTACAAAGCACCATTCTTGAGGCCGCTTCATACAGATATGCACGCCAAACTCGCAGCTCTCGGCTTCAAAACAAAAAAAGAGCTCCATTAAAAAAAACAGTCAAAAAAAATAGTCGCGCAATCCCCATTTATAGCTCGTTATTAAGATCTGTTACCAAAAAGCGCGTGATCGTTGCCCAAAATACAAAAAAATCATCATCAAAATCGACGAGCCTCAAACTAGCAGCTCTCAATGCATATTCAAAAGCTAAGAAAAAACAGCCAGCGTTGCCAAAAGGCCCATTATCGTCGACAGAGCTAGCACAAAACATCCATAAAGCTGCGCAAGATGCACATAAGAAAGCTTCGGTCGGTATAAAAATCGTCTCACTTAAAACACAAAAAGTTCTGTATCAAAAAAATGCTGATCAGCTCTTTACCCCTGCGAGCAATACCAAAATTTTTACTGCATGTGCCGCCTATCACATCCTGGGCTCCGATCATCGCTTCGAGACAGAGCTTCTTACCAACAAGCAGCTAACGTCAGGCCGTATCGAAAATCTCTATATACGGGGCACAGGAGATCCAACATTCACAGCACAAGATCTTGAGGAGCTTGTTCATAGTTTAAAAAATCGATCAGTTCGTGAAATTCAAAATCTTGTCGTCGATAGCTCACTCTTTGATACGCAAACAACTGCACCTGGATGGACACCCGGCGACGGCCCGATATTTGATAAATCTCCCGTTGGTGGGCTCATGGTGAATCATAGTTGCATTTCGGTCGGCATTCAGCCGGCGCGCATCGTTGGTCATAAGCCGATTGTACATCTCGATCCCCCCGCATCGGTAACAGTCGAAAATAAGGCCCGCACCGTTGCAAGCGGTAGTAAGACGAAGCTCCATGTTTCCCGCACAAAAAATAATACGATTGTGGTTCAGGGAACGATCGCTAAAGGGGCCAAGCAAAAATATTACCGGTTTTCAGTCGACCAGCCGCATATTTTTGCAGGGCATGCGCTCATGAATTTGCTAAAAAAGCATAAAATACAGTGTCGCGGCAAGCTTATGATCGGAAAAACACCGCCCAATGCAAAGGTTTTAGCTCGTCATCAATCTGAGACATGCGATTCTATTGTCCATTACATGATGAAACAGTCCGATAATTTGTATGCGGATGCGCTCGCAAAAAAAATGGGCGCGGTTCGATATGGCACACCAGGTTCGTTTGCAAGCGGGACACGAGCAATTCATGAGTTCTTAAAAAAAGAAACGCTTATCGATCTGACAGGATTTGTTCTTAATGATGGCAGCGGCCTTTCGCATGCAAATAAGATCTCACCCAACCATTTGAGCTCGTTCTTATATTGGATCTACACAAAGGCACCTTTTAAAGAGAAGTTTATGAGCTCGCTCCCCCTTTCAGGAGTTGATGGTACTTTGCGCCGTCGTATGCAGAAAAGGTCTGCTCATGCAAAAGTAAAAGCAAAGACCGGCAATCTTAGCGGTGTAACCTCTCTTTCAGGATTTATTACCCCGCAAAAGGGCGAGCACTTCTCATTTGTTATCGTAGTCAATCGCAAAAATAAGTCTGCTGTTGAGTTTAAACGCAAGCTCGAAGACCACATCTGCACCCTTCTTGCGGCGCATGCCTTTAGTACATCTTAAGAGCCTTCATCAGCCTTACCATGTTGTCTTAATATTTCTTAATGCCTTTAAAATGCTCATAAACAACTTCATGCTTTTCGCATGATTCAAGACATTCATCAACGGCCATTACAGCTCTTTCGCAGACATCACGCACATCGCCACAAACACTGCGGCACGTTTCTTGGTCAGCTTCGCACGATGAAACTGATTCACGGCAAACTTTTATACATTCCCCCAAAACTTTTACTGCGGTATTCAAGGCATCCATATGTTCTTTATGACCGTCTGTATTGAACTGCACGATCATCTCATCACATACCTTGATGCATGCTTCGCACGAGTCGATAGTTTCTTTAGATTGCTCAATGAATTTGCTGGCACTTGAAGAGCAGGCAGAGGAAACTTTATTTGATTGCTTCTTACAGCTGTCTTCGCAAGATGTTGCAGTCACGATAAAATTTTCGCAGGCAAGAATACACTTGTTTCCTACATCAACGAGATTAGAAAATGCTTTTGGCATCATAGGAAGCCTCCTTTTTATTTGGTTGGGCCTCAGATCACTATTTTTAGATTACCAGATTTCGGCGTGAAAATTCAATAATACCTTCTTTTTTATATCTTTTTAGACTCAGGAGGTCTATTTTTGTTGTTCTCACTCCAAGAATGCCTCAAAGCTGCCAATGCGATCGCTGCTATACTTCATGTTCTTGAAAGCCCCTTCACTTGAAGCTAGTTTTCTGATCAGCCTTCGCGGCCGAGGCGCCATGGGTGCTCGTCCACCCCTGGACCAGGACGGCAGCTTGCAGCTGCACCGCTTACGACGCGTGAACTCCCACTGCCGGGCTGCACCCGGACAGCGGTCGGGCAAACGCGTCGATCAGAAAACAGATTAGGATTCAGACTCGCAACTGAAAACGCCACATAAGGTTGGTAGATTTGGAAATACCAATACGGGGAGAAGAGATAATAGCATCAGGCGAGATGATCGTATCACCCTCGGCAATGATTATAGAAGATGCGGGTTGTGTAACATCAATTCCAATATGAGATAAGTCGATTGCGAGTGATTTTGTTACGTTTCCTGGTCCACTGATGATGGAAGAACCTGCAAGGGGCCGAAACTGATCGATGATATGGTGCCCTTTTTGGGGAATCACCCCGCGAATGAGAACCCCACCCGCGGGGCTTCTTTGGGGATCACGCGAAACGAGGTTGACGCAATAATGCATCCCGTATGAAAAATAGACGTACGTGTGGCCAACTGGGCCAAAAAGAGCCTCGTTTCGCTTTGTCTTGCCGCGATGGGCATGACAGGCAGGTTCATCAGATCGATACGCCTCAGTCTCAGCAATAATGGTGACAATTTCTTTTTCTCCAATGCGACGAATGAGCTTTTTGCCAAGAAGCTCCTGCGCAACGATCACCGTATCACGGGCATAAAAATCAACGGGCAAAATTACAGACATGCATTCCTCTTTTAATTCTATCAATTTTTCTTATGGTAACTTTTTTCCACGATGTCGTCAATCGAAATTGAAAAATATAGATTTTTTCTTCGATCTAGTGGTATAGTACATAGGCACTAGAGGAGTGGCATGACTGGTATTGTGCCGTTATGAGCACAAAAAGGCCAGAAAACCCTAAGAAATCGATGGAATTTAGACATTCGCGCTTTCAAGCGCGCTCACTCATTATATCGATCGCTGGACATGCAGCAATCCTTGCACTCTGCATCGAACTTTCACGCTCTATCGGCAATGCCATTCCCCAACCATCAGGAGAAGAACGAAAGGGCATGCCAGCTAAAGTGAGTGTACAAGAAGCAGCTCCATGGCATGGCACCTCACCATCTGAGGCAGCATCCCAGACGAGCAACCTTCAATCAATTGCAGATCAACCCAACAATATCCCACCGAGCGCACCGAAGCCAAGCACTGTAAGAAAACAACAAAAAAGACATACGGCACGGCCAAGCAATCTATCACCTGACGTCGAAAATGCAGCATCTGCGCTCCCTAATTCGCACACTGATGCCCAACCAAGCCCTGCTCATGAAAAATCCTCAGGCAATGGCGATTCATATAGCTCAGGTCCTTATGGAAATACGGCTGTCGCTGATGCCCGCCAAAATGAAGGAGGACCGGAAGGCTCTTCTCGTGGTGGTAAAATTAGCGGGGCCGCGTTTATGGGAGCTTTTCGCCGGTCTATGTATAATGATAAAGCTGCTCGCTACTCTTCAGCAACATCAAGAGGCGGGTCCGGGTCAGGAACAGGCTCGGGATCGATGCCAGAACATGTGCAAGATCGACTCAATGAGTGGCAATGGTCACACTATCATGAAAAAGTATGGAAAGCGCTTGTAAAAGCTTGTCGAATACATAGAAAGTATGTACGAGCCCCCGTCGATATACAAACCAAGATCAACGTTACCCTGATTCTCGATAAAAAGGGCAAAGTGAAAAACATTCTGGACATCGAAAAAGTTGGAATCGATGATATAGATGATTTTATTAGAGAGTTTTTCTTAGCTGCTGATTTTCCCGAGATTCCAAAGCGTCTTCCCGAAGAGGAAGTTCCCAAGCGTATCACAATTTCCCTCCACATGGTTGAAGGCGGGCATTACCTGCAGCTCGTTCCTACGCATGAGTAACATACTTTGCGAGAAAAACAGGCTCTAAAAATTTGATTTCGTGCATACCACTTTTACATCTGAAGCTCATCCTCGCCATAAGAAAAAATTTGCCCATTTAACTCCTCAATAAATTCATATCAGCGAGGTTTTCTTGACATCTCCCAAAAATGTTGTATACTTAAAACATAATTCTTAACACACAAAGGAGTACAGATGACAGAGCACATGAGCCTGAGACTCAGTATCCCTCTTTTAATTAAGCGGACTACCAAACCAAAGAAAACGACGGTAAAGAATATAATAACAATATCGATGGTAAATCCACCGAGATTCTACAGAGTATCTCCCTTAAAAAAGGGCTACATATTCGAATAAAATAGAGGGGCGCGTAAAAGCGCCCTTATTTTTTATAGAGCCAGCTGATCTCTTTGATCTTCACTATTTCCATATTTCTCAGAAATTAGCCTATCACCCTCAATATCCTGTTCTTTAAATGTAACCTCCTGAGGATCCTTATCAGGCCTCAACCTGAGAAATACTGGCGCACGCACCTTTCCAGATTCAGTAAATTCGAGATACTTAATTTCACAAACCATTTCAGGCCGCACCCAGCGCATAGAGCCTACGGGCACATCGCCCCGATTCATATTCCCCACCTCCAAAGGCTTATCAATCTCAATCGTGCTGAGCCGCTCGAGCAAATTCCGCAAGAAAGGTTCCGTAAACCCTGTCCCTGCTTTCCCAATATATTCAAGCTTCTTTTTTCTATACATGCCCAAAACAAGCGAAGAAATTTTTCGTTTGCCGCTCGTGTAGCCAATAATCAGCGCCTCAAGCGTTTTATAAGATTTTATTTTCAGCCACAGTTTACTCCGTACCCCCGGATAATACTTACTGTCAGCTTGCTTAGCCATGACCCCTTCCATATCCCTTTTTACTATTTCTTGCCAAAGGGCTTTTCCATTATACGTAAATACACATTTTTCAATGCGCGGCCCATCTGTAACCACTCTTTCTAAAATCTCTTTTCTTTCAGTAAGCGGAAGATCAATCAAAGCTTTCCCATCAAGCATGAGAATATCAAAAACGATATAGATAGCCGCATATCCCTGCTGCCACAAACTAAAACGGGGACTGTATGCTTTATCAAGTACAATGATCTCACCATCGAGTATGGCTGCTTTTGCATGAATAGCGTCTCTAAACTTAAATTCTGGGTATTCTGAGGTGATGGTGCGACCATTGCGAGAATAAAATTGAAGCCCTTCGCTGACATAACAAAGGGCTCGTATACCATCAAGTTTTGGTTCATACAAAACACCTTTTCGAATAAGATCTTCTTCAGTCCCAATATGAGCTTTCATGGGAACTAATGGCTTTTTCATATCACTAAGCCTCGATGGAATTTTCCATTGTTTACTCTGCATATGCCTATAAATCATGAGCTTGTCATGGACAATTGGTTTTTAACGAGAACGTCGGCTTGCAGCTGGAGTTTCTTCATATTGTTTCAATGACTCCCGCAAGGCATCCATGAGCGAAACCTCAGGAGCAGCCGTAGGCTTAGGCTTTTCTACCTCTACTATCTTACCCTCCTGTTTAAGTTTGATAGCATGTGCAAGCTTAGATGCAAATGTATCTTTGAAGTGGCTGATATCAAACTTCTTTTTATAGAGCTTCTTCATGAGCATTTCAGCAAGCTGCAATTCTTGTTTATCAAGCTTTGCGGGCGGTTTAAGCTCATCAAGAAGATCCAGGTGTTTGATTTCATAGGCGTAGTTGAGCGTTGTCATAAGCATAGCTGACTCATATGGTTGCAAAAGACACACGTAATCCTTATCCCTCATCACGAATTGAGCGACGGCCGACTGTTCAAGTTCCGCCAGAGCAGCGGCCAGTAAAAAGAAAGCTTTATCGGCAGATTTTTGAGGAACGACATAGTAATGCTGATCATAATAGACGGGAGAAACGGCACGGGTATCGACAAATTCTATAACATCGACCGTATCAGTTTTTTCGGGCCGTAATTTTTTGAGATTCTCTTGGGTAAGTACAAAATAGGTCCCATCAGGCAGCTTTAAGCCTTTTACCACTTCTTCCCAGGCGATTTCTCGATTACAGTGCGTACACCATCGCTTATTGGAAATGGGCGTATTGCATACGCTATGCAGCATCTTAAATCCGATAACATGGGCCTGTACAGCGGAATATAACTCGATAGGAATCGAGACGAGTCCGAAATTGATCGAGCCTTTCCATACTGAACGCGCTGACATAGTCTCCCCTCTGTGTATAGCAAATTTTGTTATCATCAGTATGGACGATCAGCCTTATAGAAATCAAGAAATCGCTTACTATTTTTTTCGCAAAATCACCTTTTATCTCAGGAGGCCGCTCGATGGCTGTAGACCAAACGCTTGACTTTACATTACAATTTGTTAACATAATATTATAATAATTTGTTTTTAAAGAATTTTATTCAATCCTATTTTGATGGAAAACGACAGTGACGAAGGCATATTCATATACATCATATGAAACTCTCAAAGCGAAGCATCTTGCTGCGCAGAGCCATCGTTCTGTCTGCCCTCTATTTTTCCAGCTCATCTCAATCTTCGTCCGATAAGGGCGAGCATATACAATTTTTAATTACCCATTTTTTTGTTTTTTGTCAGCAAGGTTTATAGAACCTTGCTATACATCGTATTAATTTTGAATACAAAGGAACTCTCATGAAGAGACTATTTTTGGCATGCCTCATTTTTGGTATGCTTACGCAATCAATTAACTGCATGGAAACGGAAGAAAGAGTCAATCCCATGCAAATGATGAAAGCATTGATGGCCGGTGCAGGAGCTGGCTGTATCGAGGTTATCGTCGATCAGCCACTCATAACGATCAAGAACTTGCTTCAGCTTCCCAAAGAGAAGCGACAGCAGATCGAGCTCAATCGAAAAACGTTACTTCCGACGTTGTATCGAGGATTAGGAGCTAATCTTGCCGGCATGGGGCCAGCAACGGCTTTGCAGATCGGCTTTGAAACGGCACTTAAAGGCTGGATCAAAGGGAATGATCTTGAAGCCCAGCTCCTTCGTGCCTCAACTGCAGGGGCATTCTCGGCAGTAGCGGCAACGCCCATCGAGCTCGTTATCGTACAGCAGCAGCTCATGAAATGTTCTGCGGCGACCGCAATAAAAACGATCGCTCGAAACGGCGGCCTTTCCAGCTTCTACCGAGCTGGATTGCTCGTTGCAGCACGAGAAGGGCTTTGGACACCAGCCTACTTCACCGTGTATCCGATAATCGCACAGATGGTCGAAGCAACCGCGCAGCCATTGGTCGCGAAGGTAACTGACGAGGCATCGGTGAGTAAGACCGCTGGCGCTGTTGGAGGAGGTATTGTAACGGGCGTACTCGTTGCAGTGCTCACTCATCCTTTCGATACGATCAAGACGGTTTTACAGGCTGATTATACTAAGGCAGAGCTCAAAGGTGCTGTCGATGCTGTTAAAGCTATCTGTAGCGAGGTAGATGAGAAAACGAAGGAACCTGGGGGAATGCTCAATTTGTGGAAAGGAGTTAAACCTCGTGCTACACGAGCGGCAATAGCTATTCCGCTCATGATGTACGTAGCAGGACAGCTTAAGAAACAGATGGAGGCCAAGACCTGATGATTAGTTAAAGCGATAGATTCCCGGTTGAGTTCGTCTCAACCGGGAATCTAAAAAAGAAATCAAACAAACATCTCTTGAAGATGAGATCATATCCCTATTTCCAATAACTCATGCCAATTGGTAGTATAATGAGCCGACTTTAAAAGCCGCTTAGCCTTCCAGGAGCGATCAATGCCAGTACTCGCATAGGAAACGACATTGCCAAAGCGGGCATTAATTTTATCACACATCTTCATGATATCTCGCTGCCTTTCATAATCGATATGCGGCTCATCTATAGTAAGCTGCATCTGATCTTGAGAAACAAGATCATGCAAAAGCACCCCTGCCTTCTTATAGAAAAGCCCGGGCCTATAAAGCCCATCAAGGCATTCACGTGCAGCATCAAGTAAAGTGGGCGTATAATCAACCGCCCGAGAGAATGAGAAGCTCAGTGCATTAAAATAGCGCTCGCTATCATGATAGCGGCTCGTGCCAATAAATACCGTAATCGTTGATGCAAGCTGCTTTCCTCGTCGAAGCTTTTCGGCCGCACGAGACATATAGGAAGCTACCGCCTCTGCTATTTCCCGCTTGCCTGAAACTAAACGGCCAAATGAACGAGAAACGGTAATCGATTGCTTAGCAGGATCTTCATCTACCAGCCCAAAACAGGGAATGCCGCGCAATTCAAGCACCATCTTGAGGCCAACGATCGTCATCTTCTTTCTGACCCATGCATCAGGAGCATACTTTAAATCCTTGGCCGACTTTATACTGTGGCCAAGCAAGAGCTTATTATACTGGCGACCTACGCCCCAGACATCTGCAACGGGAAATTCCGCCAAGAGCGTATCGATTGCTGGATAGTTCGTTATATCAAACACCCCTCCATACTCAGGGTGCTTCTTTGCCAGCTTATTGGCAACCTTTGCAAGGGTCTTCGTAGGAGCAATGCCGATAGAGATAGGAATACCCGTATGCTGCTTGACGATCGCTCGCATTTCACGACCATACTTTATAAAGTTCGTTGTATAAGGCACAAACAAAAATGCTTCATCGATTGAATATATTTCAATATCGGATGAGAGCTGCGCAAGCGTTTGCATGACACGAGCAGACATATCGGCATAGAGAGCAAAATTAGAAGAGAATACGCGAACCTTATGCTTCTTAAAAATCGCTTCACACTCAAATGCGGCAGCGCCCATTGGAATGCCGAGTGCCTTCGCCTCATTTGAGCGAGAAATAACACATCCATCGTTATTTGAAAGCACGACAACCGGCTTTCCAATCAGCGAAGGATCGAAGAGCCGTTCACACGATACAAAGAAATTATTACAGTCAACGAGAAAAAAACGTCTCATAGCCTTTATACTTGATGAATAACGAAAGTAACTACGCCCCAGATCTCAAAGTCCATGGATGGGGTTATCTCAAGCGGCTCATAGGAATCATTTTCGGGAACAAGTATCACACGATTATGTTCAAACCGTAGCCGCTTAACGGTAAGCTCACCATCAATACGAGCAATCACAATCTTATTATCAGTCGGTGTTAATGCCCGATCAACAATAAGAATGTCGTTGGAAGAAATACCAGCACCGAGCATTGATGAGCCCTTAACGCGTACAAAAAAAGTAGCAGCGGGATGCTTTACGAGCAGCTCTTGGAGATTGAGCGCTCTATCAACATAATCTTCAGCAATGGAGGGAAATCCTGCAGGAACGGCCGATTCTATCAGAGGTATTTCATGCTCTCTATCCACACTCTTTGTCATAGCACACCTCAAGTCTATTAATACTATCTTAGCTATGACATATAGTATAGCGGAAAACAAAAAATTCTCTATAAACAATTTGACACCCAAAAATATTTTGTGCATGCTGAAACAAGCTACTTAAAAAAATAATGTCCATAATTAAATGTAAGTTAGGAGCTTTTTTCATGCAGAATCATGTCCAATTCTTAGCAGTGCTATTCATTACAGCAACAGGCCCTCTTTATGGAATGAGACAAGCAACGATTACTGCTGATACACTCTATCAGGAACTCTTTCAAGCTGCTACAAGCGGCGATGATCAAGAAATTCAAAGGCTCACTGCTGCTGGAGCTCCAATAAATGCCACGAATAACAATGGCGGGACCCCATTAATGCACGCAGCAATGAACGGTCATATAAAATGTATCCAAGCGCTCATGCATGCTGGAGTAGCGCCAGATTGCCAAAATAACGATGGCTTTACCGCATTAATGCTAGCAGTGATAGAAGATAAGCCAGAATGCGTTAAAGAGCTCATTCCTAAAGCGAACTTAGATTGCCAGGCAAGAAATCGCTGGACAGCCTTAATCTTTGCAACGTTCAGGGGTAATAAAGAATGCATTCATCTACTTGTCAATGCCGGAGCAAAACTAGATTGCCAAACGCAGCATGGATTTACAGCATTGATGTGGGCAGTGATAAATGATGATAGAGCATCAATTGAAATACTCACCAATGCAGGAGCAGATCTCACCCTCAAGGCTCATGGAAAGACTGCATTGACAATGGCACAAGCAATGGATCTAAAAGAGTGTACGCGCCTACTAGAAGCTGCTCAAGCTCAATTCTCCAATGAGAATAAAGATGACAACATAGCATCGAGAAATATGGAAAGAAATAATTTGCCCTCAAGCATAGATTGCCAAGAGCAACAACGCGATAGACTTTCAGGAAGACCTTTAAAGAGAGCGCATCGAGAAAATAACGGGCTCTGATTTTTTACTGTAAGTGATTCGTGATGAGTTCTTTTATTTCAGCAATTTCTGCGCATATTTTTTGCATTGCTGATTCAAGATCTCGCATTCTGGCCTCAAGAGACTTTTGAGGCTCAATAGTATTTGCTCTTTCAGGTATCAATACCCTGCGAGGAATCTCTTCAATGTTTTCGGGCGGTATAGCAATGACGTAACTCAAATTGCATACTACAAACACCATACAAAACGACACCACATATCTTATCATTGTTAATCCCCTCAATGTTGCTTATTATGGAGCAGCTTCTTCAGCAGAAACTCTCAACTCAGCTGATTCATCTATAGAGGTTTGTTTGGCCTTACCAATCTTCTTTTTTCCAGCCGCTTTTTTTGATGCCACCGCCTTTGAAGTAGCAGCCCTTTTCTTACTCGTAACCTTCTTCTTGCTCTTTTTCCCCTTCTGCGCTTTCTTGTCCCTCTTTGGCGTACTCTCCCCATCAAGATTATCGCTAATACTTGCCGTAAAGAGAGCCTCTTCCTCTGCCGTTCTGATAAAACTCATACGATGCATAAAAGTTAATCCATGCTCTTTGATACCCTTTTTATGATCCTGAGTTCCATACCCTTTGTTGGATTCAAAAACATACCCAGGGAGAACAGAGCTTACTCGCTCCATGAGCCTATCTCTGGTTACTTTGGCAATGATCGAAGCAGCGGCAATTGATGCCGACTGCTTTTCACCATACACAAAATAAACTACGGGAATGTCAACATGATCGATAATAACGGGCATAGCATCGACGAGAACTAGAGATGGAGCCTTAGGAGCCGCAGCAAGAAGCTGGACAACTGCCCGCTTCATGGCAATAAGCGTTGCTTGATAGATGTTTCGAGAATCGATAAGACGGTGATGGGTTATTCCTACAGCAAAACTACAATTTTTCATAAGCCACGCATAGGCTTCCTCACGCTCTTGAGCCGTTAAAACTTTCGAATCTTTTAAAAGTTTATGCTTCGCCTTTGGTCGTAAGATGGCAGCAGCTGCAACAACCGGTCCTGCAAGGCAACTACGCCCTACTTCATCAACACCACAGACAACTTCTGAGCGAGCCCATGCTTCGGACTCATACATCTGTCTTTTAAAATCTGGTTTTCTTTTGGTCGTTGTCATGAGGATCCATCAAACTCTTTACAATTTAAGCCGCTGTGTTCGCCTTTTGGGGAGTATCTTTTTGTGATTTTTTAGAGGATACATGTCCTAAATACGCAGCAACTACAATAACAGCGCCAAGAACAAGATTCTTGGTCGAAAAAATGGATGCAAGTGTGCTCGTATTAGTAGAGTCGACAAAATGATCCTGCACATTACCGCTTTCAGCTTGAGTATTCTTAGACTTTCTTACTATCTTTTTCCCCTGAGCGTATGCTTCCTTAAGCAGGGTTCTCTTTGCTTCATACGCTTCATTGCCCTTAAAATCACAACGATCTAATGCACCGAACCACCTTTTGGCAGTCCGCTTTTCACTTTTAGTCATACCAGCTTGCCCTTGCTGAACAGCACATTCAACATGTTCAAATATCCAGGGTGCGCACTCTTCCATAGCAAGAAGCTCATCGCGCAACCCCCGCCATTCGTTATAGACCTTTTGATCACGAAATTCGCGATTTGCAAATTGCAAAATGCTCAACGCAAACCATGCTTGGTCAAAATTCTCTTTAGCAGGGTTTTCAATAGCATACTGCACATACCCTTTACACATCCTTAAGAATTCGGTTAATCCCCTTTCTGCAATAGCATTCCTTAGCAGAACACCATGATGAGACGAATCATTAATGATTGCCAGCACGTTTTGATCACTAAAATGCTCACGTTCTATAATGGATCGCAACTTCCCTATGACCGAGTCTTCATATTTTAACGTCACCCATTCTTCAATATCTTTCTGACTTGATGAAGCTTGAGCCGCTATCGCCTCGAGGGCGAAATTTTGTTTCACACCTCCAGCCCATTCATCTTTTATCTTGCTAAATCCGCACGGGTCAAACCACTCTATTAACGTGCTTCTTAAACTGCGCAGATCCCAAGACCCTCGATCCAAGCTTACCTCAATTCTCTCATCTCTGCCTTTTTTTTCATTCTGCTCAAAAAACTCACATAAAAGATTCAGCCCTGCAACCGCATTTTCTAGATCTTGAAACGTAATTTTTTGAATGGCGCTATTACCCTCCTTGCCTATCTTTCGCTTGAGAATACACGCGTTTCTTTCGATTATCCGCCCATAGGAGCCTCCTAATACACGAGCATCCTCATCAGGTATTTTGCCATCCTTGCAGTCAGCCAGGTAGGATTTAACCTCAGCTATCTTCAGGGTCTTATTCTGTATGGATTGTGCAAGGCTCGAAAAGAGAACTGCCTCTTGGGCTTTGGGCTCAGTCGCCGCCGGGGCACTAGATTTCTTCAACCTTGGAGAAGAATCTCCTGCCCCTGGAAATTCACTCGCCACGAGTTGACCTGCCGCGCATGATAGAAGAAGCACCAAAAGATAGTACATATACATCCCTTCTTTCTTAAGATTAACCCAGTAATTCGTCATGATACTGGAATTAAGTCTACCAGAAAAAAAGGAGGCATCAAAGTGCACTGCCCTATGAGCTGAGCTCTAAGAAACACTCGAAATCAACTGCTGTGCGATTTACATGCGCCCGCGCAAGAATGAGAGCACGAACAGGATAAGAAAGACGACAAACAGTATCTTTGCAATGCCAGCAAGTTCGCCAGAAATGCCAAGAAAGCCGAATGCACCTGCAACTAATGCAAGAATGAAGAAAATCACTACCCAATCTAATAACATACTACTCCTTTAGGGTTTGATGAGAAAACAAGATCTTTCTATATTTAGTATGACAGAAATAGTAAAAAAAAATCAAGTATTATGATTGGGATTTGATTTTGGGCCGACGGCCGCCTATCCGGCCTTCCAGCTTTCGCCAGCGGCTTCCGACTTCGCCTAAAGCCATGACAGACAGGTCGGCGGGCAGTCCCGGCGGTTAATAGAGGATCCGAAGCCTTAGCAGGATGGATGACACCATGCACCTTGGGGATTTTATGGCCAACTTAGCGCAGGTGCGCACGCAAAACTGACACTTCGACCTCTTGCGACCAGGGGCTGGTGCGCTGCTGAAATTTTGGTATACTGTATGCAGAAAATCTTATAGTAACCCACTAAACATGACTACAAAAAACCATGGCTAAAAGAGACTTTTACGAAGTACTTGGCGTTTCAAAAACTGCCTCACAAGATGAGATTAAGGCGGCTTATCGCAAGCTTGCCATGAAATATCACCCTGATCGTAATCCAGGCAACAAAGAGGCTGAAGAAAAGTTCAAAGAGGCTGCAGAAGCCTATGAAGTGCTTTCTGACACTGAAAAGCGCAAGCAGTACGATCAATTTGGTCATCAAGGTCCAATGGGAGCTGGTGGCGGCTATGGCAGCCATGATATGAACATGGATGATATCTTCAGAAATTTCCAAGACATCTTCGGAGATATGTTTGGTCAACAAACACAGCAGCGCCGACGCACTAAGAAAGCATCTCCTGAGCCAAAACGAGGCCATGATCTTGCAAAGGAGCTTTCATTAACGCTCGAAGAGTCATTTTCAGGCGTATCAAAAGATATTAAGATTTATCACTATGTTCCCTGCAAAACGTGTGATGGCCGCGGCATGCCAAAAGATGCCACCGCCACTACCTGTCCTGAATGCCAAGGCAATGGACAAGTTGGCTACAGGCATGGTATTTTCATGTATACACAAACGTGCCCTACGTGCCATGGAGAAGGGTATCTTATCAGTAATCCCTGCACCACCTGCAAAGGGCAAAGTCGCATTCAGCAGTATGATACCATCAGCATTAACATTCCTGCCGGAGTGTTTGATGGCGCTGAGTTACGAGTACCAGGCAAAGGCGATGCTGGCGTCTTTCAAGGGCCAGCAGGCGATCTCTTTGTACGAATACGGGTCATGCCGCACAAAAAATTCCACCGCATAGAAGATGATCTTGAATGCAGTATTACTCTCACCTATCCACAACTAGTACTTGGCTCGCAAGTAGAAGTTGAAAGCATCGATGGAAGCAAAGAAACAATTAAAGTACCACGTGGCTGCCCGGTGGGAGAACGCATTGTGCTTCCAGGCAAAGGATTCCCAAAGATTCGAGGCAAAGGGCGAGGTAATTTGGTTGTTACCACAAGAGTCGATATTCCTAAGAAGCTACCCTCTGAAGCTGAAGCGCTTCTTAAAAGCTATTCTGAAAAGATTGGCACCGAGACTGGCAGCTCTGAAGGCAGTATCACGAGCTTCTTTAAGAAGTTTTTACGCTGAATTTGCGCGAGTTGCCGATAATTCTTTCTCAAACTATTGACAGGTTGTTCGGATCTGTGCAATTATGCAATGGAAGAAATGCGAGCTACAATAGTTGGTGTATTATCTAACGGCATCGAGGAAAACCATGTGCTTTTCTGCTCAGGCAAGCTTTGTTGCCGCAATCACGCTCACTGCGATCGGTATCGCTTCGATAAGACAGGCTAACGACAAAACTCGCCTCCTAGCATGTATGCCACTTGTATTTGCTATCCAGCAGCTGGCAGAAGGAGTTATCTGGCTTGGCCCGAATTCCCACTCATCAATCCCATACGCAAAAAATATATTTCTCATAATCGCCTTTTTTGTGTGGCCTTTGTACATCCCTATCGCCCTGTTCTGGATAGAGAAAGAATCCAGAAGTAAAGTGCTCATTGGGTTGTGCTGGCCTATCGGACTTTTTTCTGTGCTAGGCTCTGCAATAACACTTTCAAAAGGCTCATCAGTATCGATTCAAGACTCCCATATTTATTACAATCTCACGGCGTTAATGGGATCATCGAGTTATCTAATTGCAACCATAGCTCCATTTCTGCTCTCAACTGAGCGCCCGCTCAATCTTTTAGGCCTCGCCGCAGTCCTCTCATGCATAGCTACTTACTTTATCTGGTATCATTATTTCGTCTCTGTCTGGTGCTTCTTTGCCGCTTTACTAAGTCTAAGCCTATATGCAGCAATCAAGCGCATAGAGTAACTATGCTTGTATACTTTGATCGACTTATAGAGGGTCTCATCGTTTAAAAAAATCACTCACGTAGTAAGAAATAGTCACACTGAAACAAATCGTTTCTTAAGACTTTTTTGAGAATGAGCAAAACGATATTTATGCCGAAGATTGAGACGTGATAACAGATGGAAAAAGATTTCTCGATCAGCCGTTTTCACCACAGCCTGTTCATGCGCTTCTGAGAGAGCGACCGGGTAACCATTTCCTTTTGAACATTGATCCTGCACGATGCGGGCAATACGTTCAACTAACTGTTCATTGCGGGCAACCCATGAGGGAAATTCGATACGGGCGATTTCAGATCCCACATGCATATACATAAAGCACGGCTTGAGATGCTCCGGATACTGATGGGCAAGAGACGAATTGTGCTCAAAGACCGTTGAACGGTATCCCTCTTGCAAGAATAATGAGAAAAGATCGGTATCAACAATCGTATCAAAATCAGCTTGTATGTCGGGAACTATGTTGAGCATCAGGCCATTTCGTAAAAGTGCAACAAGCTCTTTGCTCTTAGGAAGGCTAATATACCCGGCAATTGGAACGCCATGCTGGGCAAAGCGATCCAATGAATCGAGATACTTGGTAAGAAAGCGCTCCTTTATAGAGGGACTCTTGCTTTCAAGGTGCCAAAAGATAAGTGAGCCATCACACAAAAACACAAACGGGGTAGCTGGATGTTTTGAAAGAACGGCACGAGATTCTTCTAATCCCTTTTCAAATTCTCGTTCTGCACGGCGGCAGTTAACCAGATCTTCAGAAAAATGGGGATCATCGATAATCGTATACACCTCAGGAGCAGATGATAACGAAACAGCGCTCTGCTCACCATACACAAAATGTACCATCCCACTATTAATGAGATAGCATTGCATCCCTTGATGCTTATCAGGATAAATCTGGGAACCATCAACAGCCGCAACGGCATACGGGTGCCCATGAGGAGATACTGCGATTTGAGCATCGAGCGGGCCTTGCCAAAGAGGAACAGCGTAAGGAGAATGAGGCTGTCTACACCTTTCCAGTAGCTCCTGATTTTCGAGCAATGCATGCAGCATGCGGCGAGCGGCATCTCGCTCATCGATACTTTCTTCGTATACCTCAGGCATTACTCGTTCGAGCTCTTTCATCACTTTGACTGGATCTAGCACGCAGGCCTCTGTTTTCTTTGTTATAAAAGTTTAGACCCTCAGATTGCTTTTAGTATAACAATTTCATCCGCTTTGCCCAGAGAGCGGAGCTCATGAGGATAGTCTTTGAACAATTATGTTTAATCTTTACTTACGTAGATATCGAATGTAGATAGTGAGCAATGGCCTGCTGCACCGCTTCTAAAGCAAGCAGAGCACAGCGTAATCGTGTTGGGCCGAGAGGAATGCCAACGAGTTCGAGCATTACATTTTTATCCAGCAAGCTTACGTCGTTAAAAGATTGGCCGTTAACGCGAGCGAGCAGGAGAGATGCAGCAGCCTGGCTGATAACACAGCCCTTTCCAGTAAAGGTAATCTCGGCGAGACTATCACCATCAAAGCGGGCATAAATGCTCACAGAGTCTCCACATGAAGGATTGAGGCTCTGCGAAACAATAGTTGCATTGGCAAGCTCCCCATAATGGCGAGGATGGCGATAATGATCAAGTAGTTCGTCTTTATAAAGTGTATGTTCCATGATAATTACAGACTGCCATCTTATCGAAAATTGTCAAGGCTCATGACCGGACCCGGGGCGACTGTTTCATAATTCTTGTTTTTTTCTTTCTTTTTCGGAATGAGCAATTCAGATGGGAGAACGGGAGCCTTGTTTACATTTTTCTAGCATGAAGTTACATTTTTCAAGAAAATATGCCGCTTCGTTTTCATAGTGTAGCACTTACGATAAAACTACTATGATTGGCAAACGCACACTATTGAAAAATGCAGTATCACTGGTAAAGTTATTATCAGATATAGATTCAACTGCAAAAATGAGGCCTACGTGAAAACAAGATTGCTCAGTATTATGGGAGTTCTCCTCATGGCAAACAGCACCTCACCTAAATCGATCTGGGACTATAGCCCTTCTCAAGCTAAAGAGGTAATAGAGCGATGCATAATGAGTGTCGATGCAGAAAAGCCTGACGTGTTCAAAGTAACCGACCTCAGGATCAAGGGGGAGAACTATACAACCCCTGTGCGCATATATAGCCCAAGCGATGCTAAAAATCTTCCTATCATCTTGATGATTCATGGGGGAGCCTGGGTAGCAGGCAATCTCGATACTCATGACAATATGGCCCGATATCTTTGCCGCGGAGCTCAGGCTTTGGTTGTCTCAGTTGGCTATCTTAATGCACCTGAAGGAAAGTTCCCTCTGCCTCTTGAGCAATGTTATGATGCTTTGCTCTGGATCGTGAAACATGCGCAGGAATATCATGCCGATGCCTCCCAAGTGGCTGTAGTTGGAGACAGCGCTGGTGGAAATATGGCAACCGCTCTTTGCTTGATGACGAGAGATCGTAACGGGCCACCGATTGCCCTCCAAGTCCTTATCAATCCCATGATCGATCTTACGGGGGATGGAACTCTGGAACCATGTTATGATCATCTCGATTTTCAGCGGTGGAATGCCATCCAATATACGGCAGACCCTCGCGACGCACAAAATCCCTATGTCTCACCAATGATCGCGACGGATTTAAGCGGCTTACCGCCTGCTCTGATCATGCTTGCTGAAAACGATCCCCTTCGCGCCGATGGCCAAAAGTATGCTCGCAGACTCACCGACGCATGTGTTCCCACAAACGTGTATATCCAATGGGGAAGCTACGACCCCGACGGCCACTGCCATGTAGCTCGGGCTTCACAGCGAGCACAAGAGTCACTCGATGTCGTCATCGCCTCTTTACGGGGGATGCTTCATCAAGCCGCGCGATAAAAGATTATCTAAAGCTTTCCCATTCTTGACTCAAGATTTTGCTATTTTTTGAAATAGCGAGCCAATTTTTCATTGGATAACTCAAGATTTGCCCATTTCTTGAAATAAGAGCCTAATTTTTCTATACTTAACTCAAGATTTGTGTCCGTTTCTTAAAATAGCCTTATCGGACTTACGTATGATACCGCCATTTTTGAAAGGGGTGATGTATGAGAAAAACAGGAACCTATCAAAAGCTGGGAACCATAGACTATTTTATTCCCTACCCATTGCCACCAGCTCATCCATCAATCGCTCTGACAAATGAGATTGCTGCACTTTTTGGAGAAGCCAGTTTTAACTTGGGTCAGCTCAACGAAAAGGCAGCCGAATTACCGGATCCTCGTCGCTTCATTAAAGCATACGTGATCAAAGAAGCGCTTCTTTCATCAGCAATTGAAGGCATTCACACAACCCTTCTTGATGTTTACACGCAGCCGCTTGGTGGCACAAAACCTTCGAAAGAGACGCAGCTCGTGCTCAACTATACAAAAGCATTAGAACGTGCGCTCATTATGATGAAGGATGATGGCATGCCTATTTCATCGCGACTCATTCTCGCTGCTCATGAAACGCTCATGAGTGCCTGTAATGAAGATCATAGCGACCCAGGCCATTATCGAAAGCAAGCAGTACGTGTTGGCAATCTTATACCTCCGCCCGCTCAAGAGATAACAACTCTTATGAGCGATCTCGAAGCCTATATCAATAACGATAATACTTTACCACCTCTTATAAATGCGGGGCTCGCTCACGTTCAATTTGAAACAATACACCCGTTTCTTGATGGAAATGGCAGAATTGGAAGGCTGCTCATCGTACTAATTCTCATCGACAGAAACTTTCTATCAATACCAATCCTGTATCCATCCTATTATTTCAAAAAGCATCATCAGGAATACTATTACCGACTAGATCGAGTACGCACAGCAGGAGACTTTGAAGGATGGATCACGTATTATCTGAAAGCTATTCGAGACAGTAGCCAAGATGCCTATAAGAGAGCAAAGGATATAGAGCTCCTTGAAAAAGATCTCATCTTCATCATTCAGCAAGATCCAATTTTGAAGAAAATGGGTGAATCGGCAACTGAGATGCTTGAAATCCTCTTTCGGCAACCTTTTATTACCACAAACGAACTGAGCAGCAAAACCAATAAATCCTACAATACGGCATACAAAGCAATTAAGCGATTTTCTGAAATTGGCATACTCAAGGAAGCCCATGAGCATGGCCGAGAAAGAATATATCAGTTCGAGGCTTACATGAAATTACTCGAAAAGGAATATTAAGCGCAGAACAATAGGTGCTGGTAGAAAACGATACCCTTCACGCCGATGGCCAAAAGTGCTCGCAGAATTGTATTTAAATGCATGCTGTGATAAAGTTCCTATAGCCATCGTTCCTTCTATGATGAATATAACGTGCTAAACAGAAAATATCATTACGCAAAGGAAGCCTCATGAAACGTTCACTCGCTCTACTTTTTTTCACGTTTTCTCCACTTACATTTTATGCCATGGAGAGTAACTATACCACACCAATCACTAAACCACGCCCCAAAAAAAATCGCTCCGCTCAAATTCTTGCCTCTTCTCTAGCTACATCGCTCTCTCCTGGGACACTTAAAGCGGTGCTGAGCCTGATGCAAGAAGCTGAATCTGAAGGGGCATCAAGTCATGACGACGCGATCGCTATCTTAGATGTTTCATCGATCAAAAAGCAGCCGAATCCCGGTCAATTCGATGACAGCACAGAAGCTGCGGGCCTCGATGAGGAATCTGCAAAACTACAAGCCGTCCTTGAAACAGGCGGGAGCTATTCTCCTCGTAACAGCCAGGTTGCTGCCTGGCTTGAAGAACGAAAGCATTCATTGGACGAAAATGGTGAAACAGATTCCAATATATTCTATTCATCCTCACCATGCGAAGATCACGCACATCTGCAAGAAGTCCTCTTAAACGATCAACCCAAAGAAGCTGACAAAGGCTTTGAGCAAGAAGATGAATCTCAGTATGGCTATCTAGATGAGTCAGCCTATCCGAATGACAATGAACAGGACAAACCAGAAAATGGCAACGGTCTTGAAATATCTTCTGCCGAAGTATTCAGCACCTTCAAATCCTCAGGCCGAACAGCCCTGCACGGAGCGGTGGTGGAAGACGATACTGAAACTGTTCAATTATTACTCGAAACGATCGCTGCTGAGAAGAAACAGGCCTTTTTGGACGCCAAGGATGCACGAGGCTGGACGGCACTGCATCTCGCTTCCTGGCTCGGCCACATAGAGATCGCAGCACTTTTAGTTACCCACAATGCGACTGTTGATAGTACATGCCCTCTAGGAAATACTCCTCTTCATTTTGC
Source organism: uncultured bacterium (assembly GCA_963695365.1). Taxonomy (GTDB): domain Bacteria; phylum Babelota; class Babeliae; order Babelales; family Babelaceae; genus PRDV01. The sequence goes on along the minus strand of OY968766.1, from coordinate 1,072,434 downwards.
TTCATGGAAAAACCATACTCAAATTGCCCTTCTCCTGCTATGCCGCGGCGCATCCCATTGCGCTCAAAATATGCATGAGGCGACGCCGCTTCACTTTGCGTCATATAGGGGCAATGGAGAACTCGTAGAACTCATCCTATCGGAAAATCCAGATCTTAGTATGACGACAAAAATGGGAAATACACCACTTCATTGCGCTGCTTGGCGCGGGCATGCAGATATTGTGAGCATTCTTATTGAGGCAGGCGGTTCCACTGAGTCGGTCAATAAAAGAAATAGGACTCCTTACCAGTGCGCGGTATATAAAGGCCATCAAACCGTTATCTCAGTGCTAAAAAACCGATAATGGGCGATGGGCGGCCTCCTCGTCTTTCTTAAAAAAAGAGATGCAAAGCAGTTATCGAGCCCAATGTCGCCGGTCCTTGCTATATCTTTCTTGCTCTGGCATATTGAGATTAATCAAATCCAAAGGTGATTATGCAGTTTGCCGTAGAAATAAAAAACCTTTCAAAAATATTTTTTCAGCATGATGGTTCATCATTTAAGGCTGTTGATGATTTTACTCTCTCGATTCCACGGGGGCAAGTTATCGGTATGCTTGGGCCAAATGGAGCTGGAAAAACAACAACCATAAAAATGACGTGCGGGATTATCGCGCCAACTGCTGGAGAAGTAATCCTCAATGGCGTTAATATCCATCATAAACGATCAGAAGCTCTTTCCCAAATGGGAGTCGTTTTGGAAGGCGCGCGAAACGTTTATTGGCAGCTCAGCCCTCTACAAAATCTGACATATTTTGGTCGCCTGCGGGGAGTACCGTCGAAAAAGCTTGTTCATGAGGCTGAAACAATTCTCAAAACCCTCGATCTCTGGGAACAAAAACATGAGCAGGTAAGCGAGCTATCGCGAGGCAGCCAACAGAAAGTAGCGATCGCCTGTTCCCTCATACATGACCCACAGCTCCTGCTGCTTGACGAGCCGACACTCGGCCTCGATGTAAAGGCCTCACGCGCCATAAAGCAGTGGATTGTTGATCTGGCTTCAAAGCTGAACAAAACAATCGTTTTGACAACGCATCAGCTCGATATCGCTGAGAAGGTCTGTGAGCGCATCGTTATTATGGATAAAGGGAAAATTATTGCAGACCAGCCAACACATGAACTTTTAACGAGTATGCGCGAAGAACACTATCAAATAGCAGTCGCCGGTAAGATCGATAATGCTGATCACATACTTCCGGGAATGCGCTGCGTAGAAAAAGACGATCATACACTCTTTGTTGGAGCAATTAAGGATCAAGAGCTTCTTTATAAGAGCTTGAATATCTTGCAAATGCACAACGTGCCGCTCATTTCAGTGACAAAAACGAAGCATAATCTTGAAGAAGTATTTATGCACCTTACCCATACTGCGAAAAGCGCAGACGTCGTGCAGGAGGAATCTCCATGACCGCTGCACGGTTGAAGTATGCACTTTCTCAAGCCCCGTTACTCATTTTTAATGAGATATATCTCATGGGGATTATGTACTGGCACTATCGATGGAGCTATTGCATTAACGCAATCACCACCGCTGCTGATTTCATTTGGTGGATGCTCCTTATTGATGGAGGGCGATTAATCCCGGCAAACGTTGCATCGGCTTCCGTCGGGTACCTCGTATGGGTGTATGCAAACTACACGATGTATGATGCGAACTCATTTATTATCGATGCTGGCCAAACCGGCGTACTCGAGCAGGTATATCTCACCCCATTTCCCTTGGCGGTTAAATTGATGAGTCGCTTTATTGCTTGTACAGCATTTTGTACACTCGAACTCACGCTCGTAGCAGTTGTATTAATTATAGTATGCCCCATTTATATACCAGTTTCCATCAACCTCTTCATAGCCTTTCTTATAACGATCACAGGAATTGTAGGATTTGCGCTCCTCCTTGCAGGCGTTGGGCTTGTATTTAAAAAATCACAGCCATTTGCCTATCTTTTAAATACAACGCTTCTCTTTTTTAATGGCGCCATTCTCCCTCTCGATAACATGCCATCGTGGATCAAAATAGCAAGCAAAACCCTACCGACAACTCAAGGAATCGAGGTAATGCGCGCCATTGCCTTCAAACATGGAACGCTATTTTCAACGTTTGTCGATGGCAGCCTGATGATTCTTTTGTTGAATTCAAGCCTGTATCTCATCGTTGGCAGCCTCTTATTTATATACTGCGAGCGATGGGCCCAAAAGAACGCGTCTTTCGGTCATTACTAAGATAAGCAGCATTAGTTTCGCATCGGTAAATACACGTTCTAGAATTATTATCCAAAAAAGTGCTCGTAGTCTTGTAAGAAACTTGCCTCCTGTGGTATAGTAATAAAAAAGCGGTGTATCTGAACCACCAAAAGATTGAAGGAGAGAAATCATGAAGAAATTGGCACTACTATGCCTATCGATAAGTTTGAGCATTATTGCTCCACAACTCTTTGCAATACAAGAAAATCCAGAGCCACACAACCAAGCTCAACTTGCAGAGCTTCTTTTTCTTTTTCGTGTAAAGGATGCGCTTTTAGTTTCCAAAGCAGCTGCCCGAGATGAAGAATTTGCACTAGTCATCCTCAAACTTCCGGGGGTCGATGTGAATAGCGTCGATGGCTCAGGAAAAACAGCTCTCCATTACGCCGCGCAATTTGGGCTTGAGAAATTGGCAGATAAACTACTCGAGCTCGGGGCCGATAAAAAGTTAGTCGATGATCAAGAAAAGACTCCGCTCAAGCTCGCCCAAGAGAATAAACACGCAAAAATCGTCGCATTATTACGTAAGGCATAATTACGTAAGGCACAGTTATTCTATAGAATCGAGACGTGCAGCAGATCGTTGAGCCCTCTCACCCCGCCAGAGTGCCGCTGCAGTACCAAATAAGCGCCAACTCCGGGCGTGAATAACATAAAATGTTATGAGCCAGATTGTCATAAAGAAGTTCCAGAAAATAACAAAGCTCGCATTCATAATAGATTCATTACCAAGAAGATAGTAATAGAAATGCACCCCTGAAGCTCCAAGGAGCCAAACCGACGTCATCATGATTGTCGCCAACCAGAATTGCCGCTGAAAAAGTGGGCATAACAGCCCCAGTATACCGATTCCAAGCTCAGAAAAGCCTAATTCATACTGAAATGGAGACCAACTCAGCCCCAGGCAATTTGAAATTTCGTGGGCATAGAAAAATTGTCCTGCGCACCCCATTATAAAGAGCCCGCCAACGTTGAAAAATAGTGCATATTTAAGCATCAGAGATGAAAGGTTCTGCAACTTCATACGTTCGTGAGAAAAAATGAGCTGGAGCAATGGCACTCCGACGGAACATATGAATAGTATTAATGAGAGAATCGTGGTGAGGCCCATTATTGAGGTACAGTCTAACATGGAGGAAAGCCTTTCTGGGTTGTTTATGACTTTTTATTGTGATTTATATTTCAAATATAGCAGAGATTGAGTTTTTTACAAGTATTTCTTTAAGACATAATACCCAATCTTCTTTGTTGTAACTTATTTGAGAAGAGAAGGGATTTTGTGCTACGCGAGGGAAGCGCTAGGGCGGCCTCCGCGGTCGATGCGCAAGGATGCTTTCCAGAAGTACTTGGACAAAATAGAACAGCCTCGAAGCGGGCTCAGTTTCTTTATGAAAAGCTACACCTAATTCGCAGCTCTTGCCATCAATGGAGCGTGTTCAGAATGGAAATTACCAGACAATTATATGCTCGGATGTTTATTGACAGTACTCTCCATCTAAGTTAGCATCTTAGTAGATTCCTTAGATGAAATCGTACTGGTAAAATATTGCCTACAAATTTTTTAAAGTGCTGTAAAATCAGTCTTTGAAATTATATTTTTTTGATTTATAAAGATCTGCAAGCATTTTAGCATTGTTAGGGGAGATAAAAGTAACAGCAGAAAGTACTTGTCTTAAGCTGGGATCTTCTATGTGAGCAATATCAATTGGAAGGTCATGCTTAGAAAGCACAAATAAATCACATTTCTTTGCTCGGGCAATCAGGAGTTGATCTAAAAGCTGCTGCTTAAGCTCTGTGCATCTTATATATGCTCTAGAATCTTTTGGGTCAAGTATTAAATTCCAATCTATATTTTTACATTCGCAAAGCACCAAGCTGCCGTTTCTCTCTAATACCAAATCAAATTCGCGCGACATCTCTCTACCTGGCCGCATAATATGCTTATTTATATCTACCAATTTCCCTACGCCCAGTGCCTCGCCATAGGAAAACATAAAACAAATCACTGCGAGCTCCCATTTCTTACCCTTACTTAGCTCGGTCACATACTCCTGCAGTTCTTGCATAAACTGGGCATAAAGTCTTTTATCTATCTTAAAAATTTTATCGCACGTTAATACGACCATTTTTTTAAAGCTCTCCAAAGGCTCAAGCATATTAAATGCAGCTATAGTCAGTTCGTCGGGTAGGCCTATTACATGGGCATACTTTAAAGTGAAGCCCTGATCAGAAAAAAAACAGTCTTTTAAACAGTTTCTGTACCTAGAAAAATGAATGAGCACTTTTTTCAACTCGATCAACTTGTCATCGAATACGGCATTCAATTCATTTGGCGCCATTTCTGAATATTGATTTTCTTTTCCCGCAACGACATAGTCTGCAGCTTTGGTAGCTTTGATATTCTCAATAACTTTGAGATTCCGGCAAAGGCTTACTAAGTTTTTTACTTTTGCGTCGCCAAACCGATTGAAAAATTGCGTCAATCTGAGCAATAATAAGCTAACGCATTCGTCAATGCTCGAAACAGAGTTCCGTATGGCCTCAGCAGTTTTATTGGTTGAAGGTGTACCCACACAGCGCATCAACACGAAATCGCATTCAAGTAACTCTTGCATTTTTAGTTTGAGAAGGTCAGAAAGCTCAATTTCAAAAATTCCATTTCCCCTTGCAAGAGGATCCCATACTAAACGATCATCCAAAAGATCAGTGAATGGGATGGCATCATCGGTCCTCACGAGCTTATCATTGCGCTGAGCGCTCTTAGTTTTTAATCTTACATAATCTGATCCATATACCAGGATCTTTTGCTCTACTCGTACTATGTCTCTTTCCTGTTCGACAACAGAAAAAAAATCCTGCATGCGCATCGAGCGCATTAGCTGAAGCAAGGCATCAAACTTTACTAAGAGTTCCTCGCTGATTGCTGAGCTAGCAGCTTTATTTGACTGACAAAGGCGTCCAAACAATCTTACACCTTTACAATTCTCGAAAAATCCGACTAACTCGACGAAATCTAGTTCATTCAATTTCTTCCCAGCTAATTCCTCATGTTGCATCTCTTCTTTTTGAGCGTCAACAACAAACGCGAAAGACCCGTGAAGCATCTTGTCAGAGAAGATTAAGCAAATACCAACAAAAATTCTATATAGAAGCTTCATTTCGATTCCTGATTATCACTTATCTGACGAGGAAGAGGGCCCATGCCAGACATACAGCTTTCCATCGCGAAATGCGAGCCGTTCTGTTTTCTTGTGATGAGCTCTAGGATATCTTGTAACTTAAGATTTCCAGCGAGCTCCAGAATTTCCTGATAAGCAATCCCTTCCCTATCGGACATGCGAGTTCGAGAATCTCTTAATAGCAGTTCAATAATCCTTTTCGCTTGAGCTTCTCGATCGTATGATCGCTCTTTCCATGATAACAATGTTGCGTAAGTCTTAATCGCAAATTTAAGAACAAAATTATCAGGCCAGAGGCGAGCACCGCTTTTTAAAAGAAGCTCTACCAGCTCATAATTATAGTAGTCGATAGCCGTAATAAGAGGCGTTTGCCAGTGCTCAAATCGCGGGATATCGATGTCAACCTGCCTACTTAGTAAAAATACCACCGCTTCTCGATTTTTTCTATAAACAGCGAGATGGAAAGCTGTATAGCCCGATTTATTTCTATGATCCCTAAATAAAGGATCTGCATCAAGAAGCTTCGTTAAAACATCGACTCTATTAGCTGCAGCGGCAAACATTAAAGGCGTTTCTTCATCATTATTAGGACTATTAAGGTCTACACCGGCTTCAATAAGACTAGTAACCGTCCCTATTGAGCCGCGAGCTGCAGCTACGGTAAGTGGAGTGACATTTCGCACTTGAACTTCAATTTCAGCCCGCCCTTTTGGAGTCTTAATATATTCCCTTATCCAGTCATCCATTTTTCCTGTGCAACTTAGTTCACAGGCAATAATAAGTTTTGTATAGTCTTGAGCAATAGGCATTCGATGAACCGATTCCAAAATTAATGCCGGGAAAATAGTCATTTCATGTCCCAAAATAGATCGAGGCTCAAAAGATTGTAGAAGGTCACAAGCAAGCCCAATGATTCTATTAAAGTCATACTCCTCAGCAACTGCTTTGAAATACCCTGTAACATGAGGTATTGCTTTTTCTATCAGCTCTCTTTTTTCCAGGTCGGTCAATTCCCCTAACTTTTCTGATTTGCTCTTTTCTTCAACAAGCCGGTCTTGGAGAACGGTAAGACTCGAATCAATAAAATCTGGTTGGGCTGCCGCAGATCTAGCAAGTTCTCTGAGCGTAACATCCCGAAGCACCTCAGGGATGCTAGTAAATAGCTCGACTGTATCCTTTCCAGCTTGGATTTGTTTAATAAAGTTTTCAGAAATCAACTGTTTTTCGAGCCTTAGTTTGTATAAAGCCTCCTGCGTTAAAATTAACTGCTTAACCGATGAAACTTGCTCGTCAACAGGTCTGGAATCGAGGACTTTTGCCGCTACTACATCCATGCTATAAAGTGACTCACACAAAAAAATCCGGGCCAATCCCAATATAAACACAATTTTATTGCACACTTTTGCCATCGCGCTCCTCGCCGCTTAGAATTTAAGCAAAATATCTATTTGTACATTTTTTTGCAATTCAAATAGATTTCCGCACTTTTAGTTGAGTTTACCACACTGAAACTTTTTTGCAATATGCTGCCTTGCGTACCAATTCATATGCGTGCGCTCACAAAAAATAGCAATCCAAAGTGCATTCTTTTGTTTAATCTGGCAGATGCAGAGCCGGAGATCATTATCTTCTTATAAAGAGAGCTCAATACCCACCGCTCATCCCAAGTGATCAGTGAGCCCTTTTGCCCAGCGAATTGCCTGCCCCCCGTAGGCTAGGCGTAGGCAGGATATCACAGCCTGCCGAGCCTTTCCAAAGAAGTTTTATGAAGAATGATACCGAGGAAACAATCAAAACCTAATATCAGAAAGAAACTGGATAATACGATCAACTTCGGCAGAAGTATTATAAATAGCGAAGCTTACACGGACTGAGGCGGGAATCCCCAATCGCTTATGTAATGGCTGAGCACATTGATTACCTGCGCGCACACAAACCCCGTGCGCATCAAGATATGCCGCAATATCATGCGCATGAAGTCGATTATGAACAAAACTAACCATATGCCCTGATGAGCTCAACTGATCACGTGAACCAAGAATATGAATGGCTGGAATTTTTTCAAGACCCTCTATAAGCTGGGCACATAAGCCCGACTCGTGTTCTTTCAGTACGTTAAAATCCAGTTGCTGCATAAAGCACACTGCCTCTCGAAATCCAATCGCCTGCGCAACCATTGGAGTGCCTGCCTCAAACTTTAAAGGGGGCTGCGCCCAGCTGACCTCATGAAAATCAACGTCGTAGACCATTCCGCCACCCACTTGATAAGGAACAAGACTGTGCGCAAGAGATCGCTCGATATAAAGTGCTCCAATACCGAGCGGCCCGTACATCTTGTGGGCAGAAAATGCGAGGAAATCCGCCTGAAGATCTCGAACGTTGATCGGAACATGCCCAACTGCTTGGGCAGCATCGATAAGAACCTTTGCTCCAACCGAATGGGCGTGCTTAATAATAAATGGTAGATCTACATGCGTTCCTAGCACATTTGAGGTATGGGTACAAGCAACCAACTTTGTTTTAGGGCTCAGCAGCGAGAGATAGTGCTCATAATCGAGCGTACCATCCTCAGTTATGGGAACATACTTGAGTACGATGTTATGTGTTTTTTCTAAGCGGATCCATGGAACGCAGTTTGAATGATGTTCAAGCTCCGTAATAATGATCTCATCACCCTCTTGCAGATTATGCACTGCATAACTAAAAGCTATGAGATTGATAGCTTCTGTTGTTCCCTTAGTAAAAACTATTTCGTGAGGTTCTGCGCCGATAAACTGTGCAATGGAGGCGCGCGCTTTTTCATAGTGCTCGGTTGCCATTTCAGCAAGCGCATACACGCCCCGATGCACGGGAGCATTTTCTGTCGCATAATAGGTACTCAGAACGTCAATAACCCGCTGCGGCTTTTGCATAGTCGCTGCATTATCGCAATACACAAGCCCTTTGTGGTGCTTAAAGAATGGAAATTGCTCAATAATAGATGGCATGAGATCCTGATTGATGAAAAAAATAGCACATGCTTTCAATAATATAGAGTAATCACGTTTTTTCAATCAAAGTTAATTGAAATATTTCTACCCTCTCGCCAGAATGGATAATCTGGCTAACAAACCAATAGAGCGGCGATTATTTCTTAACAAGCGAGGGTTTTCGCTTGCTATTCCAATTTGTCCAAAATTCCCTATACTGATCCCCAAAGGATTGTTCTTCATCGACATCGGAGGATTCACCCATGCTTATGATGAAGCAAATGTGCTTAGGCTTACTCTCACTTTTTGCCCCAAATCAACAAAACGATTATTCACTTCTTACGCCATCAATGATCGCCATGATGGAGCACCGCAGACAAACAAATGAGTACAACAGAGAAATACAAGAATGCAAAAACAGATGATGAAGGTTTGCTTTTGTGGCCGATCCGGGCGTAATCTTGAACGTGAAAACCACCCTCTTACTGAAGCACAATCAGCTTGGAAGAACCTTGTTATACAAGAAAAATTTGATAAGGCGATTGCGACCATGGAATCTGTTCCTTTGGATGAACTTACGGTTTAAAGGTTTAATGCGTGAAGGTCTTGCGTTCTTGCGATTCAGCATTGATCGTCATCTATCTGAATGCACACAAACCGATGTGGGCTTTGGGATTTCATGATGGTCGCAGGACTTTTTACCTCACTTCGTATTCAGTGGGAACTCATACCTGCGAATGCTTGTAGTAAAAAATGAGGATGAAACACTTTGTGAAAGCCTGTTATATGCAGCCGCGCATGGGGAGATATTAGAACATGTTCAATATTGCTTGAGAGAGCTCAGAAAAAGGAATGCACTGCATCTGATAAATGACAATTCTTTCGTACAAATGTTCCGTACAAAATGGTGGCCCAAAGAAAACCGCCGCAAGTCTCGAGAAGAAAGTTACTACAGACTTCCAGTTGCCGCTGCCGCAGAGAATAATCATGTTGAAATATTTCGATTGCTTGTTAAATACGGAGCAAATCTTTCTAAGGTAAATGATGAACATATTAAAGCTGACATGTATAGATACTCATATCATTTCGACTCTGACCCAATTGAAAGACGCATCGCATGTGAAAGTATGTCAAAATTTCTGGAGATGCGATCAGATTTATCAAGATTTCGGTATTCAGGATTGGTTTACTAATCTCGATAATCCTTTAAAAAGAAAGAGAAGCTCTCATAAATATCGCCCGCGCGGTATATCACTGCCCTGAAGCCATTTCCGAATATTTGGGGAGCTCTAGCAATAAAATACTTCCTTCTGCGGTCCTTAATAACGGAGGATCGATCCTCCATTGGGCAGTCCTTAGATCGAACGCTCTTCTGATTAGACTTTTTTTGGAAACAACTCCAGACTTGATTGTGGCACGGGACACAAATAACCTCACTCCTCTCCAGTTAGCCTACTCAAAAAATTTGCATGTTTCATTAAAGGCTATTCTCGATTGTTGCGAACTTTCAAAATAACAAGTGGTCATAACATAATTCCCCTGATCTTGAATTATCAGATATAAGGCATCTCTATGAAGATGCCATACATAGTGGTTTATGGCACTATGGTCCGACAACGAACCTTTTTCTGTTTGGCGACGAAATAGCCTATAATAAACCACTTGCTCATGACAGGAAGCTCCTAGATGATCCTTTTAAAAGATTTCAAGATGATGTAAGAAGACCAGGCAGTGACGCCAGCGCCATTGTTCTGCTCTACACCCATCTTCATACGCCTGCCTGCTCTCGAAACTATGGTCCTCCCTCTTTGATGGACCTAAAACCGAAGCTCATACTCATACCTGGATGACTCTTCTGGACCGGTTTTTACATCCACCGTTGATTTCTGAGGAAAACCAGAATTTATGCTTACTGCCATTTTTCGATACTTGCTACTCATAAATAAATGAAGCGATTTGAGCGTATCTGTTTTTCTTACCTTGACTCCGCACTTATTATCATTGTAGTTCCCGGAATTGCTTTGCACCATGCGCGATAAGAAGCATTTTAATCTTTTCTCTTTGACTATCAATAGCGATATCAAGGGGTGTTTCTTTTTTTCTATTAATGAGATTTACATCCGGCTTTTTCTTGGCATTGGCATCAAGCAGAATTCTTACCACATCGGGGTAATTCAATTTTGCAGCAACATGCAGCATCGTATCACCAATCGAATCTTGCACATTTAAATCAGCATCATCCATATCAGCAAACTTTTTTAAAATATCCGCACGCCCATGCTCTGCAGCCCTAAACATAGGAGTCTTCCCCTCGAAGTCTTTTGCATTTTTACTAACATACGGATTCTCAATAAGCAGTTGAACAAGTTCTAATGGCCCGTTATCAGCTGCAAAATGAAGCGGCGTCTCTTCTTGCTTATTCCGTACATTGACCCTCGCATTATTTGTTAAGAGCAAGTTCGCCATTTCTTGATTGCGTTCTCTTGCCGCAGTATGCAAAGCAGTGTCACCATAGCCACCTCTTGCATTGATGTCCGCTCCCCTTCTAAGAAGCTCTTCAGCGATCTCTTTGGAACTATCCTTAACTGCACGTTGTAGGGGCGTGAGCGAGCCCGGGCCGCTCGGTTCATTAATCGTACGTCTATCATGCTCATTTTCCAGAACTTTCAGAGCTTCTTCAACCCTGTCGATATTTTTGCTGCTGACAGCATTATAGAGGTCACTCCCCTCACCGGGCATTTTCACAGCCTTCAGTTGTGGAGTCTTCATAGCCTTCAGTTGTGGAGTCCCACATAGCCCACATAGTATAGCAATCCAAATCTTAAAAATATTCATGATAAAAACCTCTTCCTTCAGTAAATTTTATAATTCTTACATGTTTCTTATTTATATTATACACAAATCGAATAGATACTTCAATAATTTTTATACTTAATTTCCAAGAGAGCACCATCCTTCCGGATATCTGCTAATATTAGGCTTTCTATAAAGTTTTCCACGGCAGATGATATTGAGCTTTTAAAAGTTTCTGTAAGGGTGGTGAAAAACTTTGAAAAACAGCTTGCAATTCATCCATAGTAACGTGCATATGCTCATACTCCCGCTTTGATGGGTTATTTAATTCATTACACATGCTGGATGGAGCAACTTTCTGCCATTTTTCAACCACTGGATTAACCTCCAAACCTCTCAAAGTCAGCCGTAAACCAAGACACGTAATTATGCGCAGATATTGTAAAAACAGAATTCTTTCGAGAGCCCCTTTATCCATATCTTTATCAAAAAATAGCGATAAAAATCGAGGCAGCGCGTACAATTTAACTTGATTTTTACTCAACGTGGCAAACAGAGATGCTTTAGAATTCATATATTGTTGAGAAGGAGCAAAATGTTGCTCCTCATATGGCTCATAATTAGGAGCCCGTAACTCCTGAGCTCGAATCCATTTTCCTTTTTCTAAACGGTACCCTCTATCTTCATGGCGCCAGGCTCGAGACCCATGTGGGTATTCTGCAAGAATTGATCCTGTTTTTATGTCATACAACTGCGAGGCATAGGCCCTCAATAGCAAAATACATTGAGAATTGCACACGAAACGAGCGTCCCTAAAATGAGATTGTGGACCAGCGCTACAATAACCTAGAGAGATTTCTTGTATGCAGCTAAAAGAGTTACTATCAAAAATCCTTATTTTATCTTCAGTCAAACCCCGTCCATACCCCACTAAAAAGAGGGTTCCATCCTCATTAAAAGCTAGACACTCGATTTTCTTGCAGGGAGGATCAATATCCAGATCAAGAACTTCAGATCTCCAAGATTCTGAATCGAATAAAAATGACTGGCAACCATGAGGTCCTACAATGAGTGCCTTTGTATCATTTAAGCAAATCTCTGTAAGATTCCTACAATGCTTACACTCACTCTCACAAGAAGGCTCGTAAAATTGTTTTAGCGTTTGATCAGCTGGATCATAAATAATAATGCTCCTACAATTTTTTACGATAATCAATTTACCCCGCTTATCATACATGCTTAATAGATCATTCCCTGCACCGCCGTTATTTAAAGCGACCTCTTGTGCAGGCATGTCTTGAAATTCATAATTATGAAGACTTCGCTCAGTAATGCGATTATTTGGATTATCTATAAATGTAACCTTAGAGCTATCAGGTGAAAACGCCATACTACTTATATAATTTAAACTCCCGCTTTGATGCTTATTAACGATAGCGCCCGATGCAACGTTTATGAAAATACAATTTCTGAGCCCAATAATGACGATATGAGAACCATCCTGGCTAAAAATAACTTCATTTAGCCAATACTCGGTGTCATCTCCGTAAAGAAGGTCTTCCTTTTGCCATTCCCGTAAGGGGGTTCTCTCAAGAGACCCACAAAAACTCATAGGAATAAGCTTGCGCCTGATGTCACTAGAAAGACTTTGGAGATTACCCAATCCAAAGAATTTGTACAGAGAGTGTGGAGGTTCGAGACGAGCAACTAAAGAAGACCCTTCAATTACATTTTCGGTGGCTTCGGTTAATTGCTGCGATGCATTCAAAAGGGCACATGAATAAAACGAAAGAGCTAAAACAAGTATTAATCGATCGAAACAAAGAAATCTAATCATCTGAACTCCAATTCCCGGAGGTAAGTCAGTTGATTCCTTCTTGTACGCTTCCTACTATATCCAGGATAGTAGTTACACCCGGAGAAGTCAACAGGTCTGACACTGCATCGACGCGGTTCAGCCCCACAGTGCTGCCCCGCTCACCTTCCCCACCTACCCCCATAGCCTCTCTTTCGCTTACTATTCCAATTTGTCTAAAATTCCCTATACTGATCCCCAAAGGATTGTTCTTCATCGACATCAGAGGATTCACCCATGCTTATGATGAAGCAAATGTGCTTAGGCTTACTCTCACTTTTTGCCCCTAATCAACAAAACGAAGTCACTGAAATTACGCCAACAATGGCTGCCATAATGCAGCACCGCAGAGAAATAGAGGAGTACAACAGAGAAATACAACGAATGCAAAAACAGGATGCTGAAGAGTTTCTGTGGGCTAGCGGGCGTAATCTTGAACGCGAAAACCACCCTCTTACTGAAGCACAAGCAGCTTGGAATAACCTCGTCATACAAAAAAAATACGATAAGGCGATTGAGACCATGGAATCTGTTCCCCTGGATGAATTACGGTTTAAAGGTTTAGTGCGTACGGTCCTGCGATCTTCCGATCCGGCATTGATCATAACCTATCTAACGCACACCAACCGATGTGGGCTTTGGGACTTCATGATGGCCGAAGCGCTTTTTACCTCGCTTCGTATTCAGTGGGAGGTCATACCAGATCATGCTCCAGTAATAAAAAATGATAGGACAATTTGTGAAAGCCTTTTATATGCAGCCGCGCATGGAGATCTAGAACATGTTCGCTATTGCTTGAAAGAGCTCAAGAAAAATAATGCCCTGCACCTGATAAATGATAATTCTTTCGTACAAATGTACCGTACAAAACAGTGGCCAAAGGAGCATCAGCAGAAGACTCGAGAAGAAAGATTCTACAGACTTCCAGTTGCCGCTGCCGCGGAAAATAATCATGTGGAGATCTTTCGATTGCTTGTTAAATACGGAGCAGATCTTTCCAAACAAAATGACGAATATCTTCCTGCCCGCACGTATAAATCTGCTTTTGTCTCTGACACCATTGAAAGACGTATTGCATGTGAAAATATGTCAAAATTTCTAAGGGAACATGCACTCATTGAAGTTAGGATTCTAAGATGGTTCGACCAACTCGATAGCCCATTAAAAAGAAAGAGTGGTCTTATAAATATAGTCCGAGCAGTATACCACTGCCCAGAAACAATTTCTGAATATTTTACGCGTTATAAAAATACTTGTTTTGGGCTTAACAAGCAAGGCGAAACGGTACTTCATTATGCGGTCCTTAAATCTAATCCTCTTCTGATTAGACTGTTCTTAGAAACTACCCCGGAGCTAATTGAGACAAGGAACAAAAATGGCCTCACTCCTCTCCATTTAGCCTACTCAAAAAATTTGCATGTATCATTAAAGGCTATTCTCGATTGTTGCGAACTTTCAAAACAAGTGGTCATAGCATAATTCCCCGATATTTCAGATAGGGCATATAATAATTACACAGGTCTTGTTCATTTCACTTTCCTATGCTATTCTAATAGAGTAGTGGAAGAAAGGAAACAATGAAAATCGTAATAAAAGCTCTTATCTTTGGGCTGCTTAGCTTATCAAAAATCGAATCATCGCAGTCTCTACTTAAACCCGCCGAGCTTCGGGAACAAAAACTTCTTGTGCATGAACAGGATAATCTTCTTCAAATAAGCGTAACAAATCAATCGGTTCACAGGGATGATATGCTAGAATCTGGAACAGATTGTGGTTATTATTCTCTCTTTAACGGTCTTACCCTTGCTGATCTCACAAAAGCTGCCGATAATGAAGAAAAAAGTCGGCTCCTCATTAAGTATCTCACAGCATATGACGAAAAAGCTAAGCTTTTTGGGAACCTTGAATCCCACTGGAAAAGTTTGATACTGCGACAAAAGGCCGATGCTCAAGCTAGTTCTCGATTAGGTGATCTTCTTCATAAAAGCATTAGCATGGGAAAAATTGTTCAAAGCAAAATTACCTATGACGACAGTTCCTCCCCCGATGGAACAATCATCTCCTTTGCTCATTGCTCCGACGCCGACAGAAGAAACTGTACAACTTTAATGAATGCCATAAGAAATTGCACCCTGGCTGCTATAAAAGCTGCTGATATCGAGCAAAAGGGAACCTCGTTTACTTATTATGTTGATGAAAATGCACTCAAGAGACAATTAAGTGATAAGATTTATATAACTTCTCAAAAAACAAAGCCAGGAGAACTCATAACAAGACTAAGTGAAGCAGAAGCGCAAGCCATCGTTCAAAATTACATGAAGCTGCCACAAAATATGCAGATATCGGTTCATGGAAGGAGCACGTGGCTTGAATTATCAGATATAAGGCGTCTCTATGAAGATGCCATACATAGTGGTTTATGGCACTATGGTCCGACAACGAACCTTTTTCTGTTTGGCGACGAAATAGCTTATAATAAACCACTTGCTCATGACAGGAAGCTCCTAGATGATCCATTTAAAAGATTTCAAGATGATGTAAGAAGACCAGGCAGTGACGCCAGCGCCATTGTTCTGCTCTACACCCATCTTCATATCCCTGCCAAACCAAACTTGCTCTCGAGACTATGGTCCTCCCTCTTTGATGGACCTAAAACCGAAGCTCAAATGGCCAAAGAAAAAAATGCAGAATCTTCGGATGGGCATTGGTTCACACTTGTGGTGAACAGAGTTGCTGGCCAAAATCAGTTCATTCTTGCCGATTCGTTGGGAAATACCGTGCGAACAAATCATCCCAGAGTGAACGAATTCATCGCCATCTTACTGGGTCAAGAGCAGGCGCCACTACAAGAATCTGCAGCTCTTCTACATGCCGCTAGCACACTTCAAGAAAAAAAGAACCCTCAAGAGGTACTATTAGAGAGCCCGCCAGTAGTAAAAGAGCCTCAAGCAGCAACGAGCGGAAATCAATCCGCCATTTCAGATCAGACCGCTGCCACTGAAGGCCAAAAACTCCGCTCCTCTGAAAATGCTGACCATGATGGAAGCTTCGTGAAGAAAAGCTTCACAGAATGCTATACATTCGTAAAAGACAGTTGGACAGCAAAAATCATACTCTCCGCTATTATCATTTGTTATCGTTTGCCTGCTCCTAAAAGAAACAACTATCGACGGACAATAAGAAAAAGTCGAACGGACCACCACCGTCGCCAAATGGTATACCTGCAGCAAGCGCAGCTAGTGAAAAAAAACCAGAGTAAATTCAGCGTTAGCGATATTTATGTACAGCTTCCTTTTGGCATGTGGCAGAGTTTCTATTACATCAGACTGACTCCTCTTGGCAGGAACATGCAGCATAAGAAAACAAATTACTCGCACAAACGATGCAACTCACCCAATAAATAGAATGGTATGGACCGAAGCTCATACTCATACCTGGATGACTCTTCTGGACCGGTTTTTACATCCACCGTTGATTTCTGAGGAAAACCAGAATTAATTCTTACTGCCATTTTTCGATGCTTGCTACTCATAAATACATGAAGCGATTTGAGCGTACCTGTTTTTCCCGCCTTTACTTCGACAGGGATTACTTTCGAATGATATTGAACCACATAATCTACTTCCGCATCAGAACCTTTTTCATGACGAAGCCAGTAATAGAGTTCAGGATCAATATATGGCGGCTCCACGGTCCGCAATAACTGTCCAACGACCTGTTCAGCAATCCCTCCTGAATTGATAAGATTTATCTCTTCTACTTCACGAAGATCCTGAAGTACGAGCTTTAGCGAAGCAGAACAGAGTCCAACATCGAGAAAAATGACTTTAAAATATCTTTCATTAATTTCTGCATCAAGAGGAACCCCGTTTGCATGAACAGATACCACCCGATGGCATATTCGAGCTTTACAAAGCAAATCCAGCGCATTTTTTATAGACACAGCTTGCGCCTCGGACGTTACCTTGCTATACATAAACTTTTGCCCCAGTTCTATAGGAACCTGTTTTAATGTTTTCTCTATAAGGCTGGGATCTAACCTACCGGCATATTTATGGAAATCGCCCCTGAAACTTTCTAATATATTTTGATGAACTCGGCTCACTTCTCTTAATGATTGCGTTTCAACCCAAGCTGATACTGCAGCAGGCATGCCGCCGATAATGACATAATGTTTGAAATAATTCATAAGCTCTTGATGCGTAAAACTGGGAATCTCGTCATTCCAGGTAAAACGATTTATTAAGCGAGCAAGTTGATGTTTTTTCAAGGCTAAAAGAAACTCCTCAAATGAAAGCGGCTCAAGATACATAAATTCTACCCGCCCCACGGGCATGCTCATCGGTTTCTTCGCGTTTTTAAAGATAAATTCAAGCAAAGATCCTGCAGCGATAACGGGAAGTTGTGGCATTTTTTCAGCAAACCAACGAAGCTTGGCGTACAATGAAGGAACTGATTGAATTTCATCCAAAAATAGTAAACTCTTTTCTGGAATGATTTTTTCGATGCCCAGCGCGTCCTCAAGATTTCGCAAAATGATCTTGGGATCATTACTCGAAAATGCAGAAGAAAGCTCTTTTGTGTCTTCAAAATTAATCTCGATAAGACTTAACCCTTGTGACTCGGCTAGATGACGCACAAGCCATGTTTTTCCCACCTGCCGAGCTCCCCTCAGTACAAGAGGTAGTCTGCGTGGGGAATTAAGCCAATTAACGAGAAAAGACAAATTTGTTCGTTCCATAAGACTCCTAAGAAAGATATGGATATAAATCTATAGAGAATTATTAATAAAGCAACAAAAGAACCCCCTCTTTCCATAATCAACTTATGAAAACATGGGGTTCTTTTGTTAAAAAATGGGTTGCTAGATATAGTAAAAGATCAATAATTTCGACTAGATAGGTCAGAAAAGAAGTTTATAACAATAAACACACCTAACAGCTTACGAAAACAAGGGGGTCTTTTTGTGTGGTGCTTATGAAAACAGACCCCTCTTTTGATATAGAAATATAGAGCCAATAATAAATCAGGCAGGCTAAGTATAAGATTTATTTTTCTTGCAGGGCCAGCGATTGTTCGGCATCCATAAGAAGCTTTACAATCTCAGGTCTATTACTACCGATAGCGATATCAAGTGGCTTTTCCCAGGCTTTGTTCCTGAGAGTTACATCCGGCTTCTTTTTGGCCTCAAGCAGAATTCTTACCACATCGGGGTAATTCAATTTTGCAGCAACATGCAGCATCGTGTCACCGGATGGATCTTTCACATTTAGATCAGGATCATCCATATTAGCAAACTTTTTTAAAATATCCGCATGCCCATGCTCTGCAGCCCTAAACATAGGGGTCTTTCCTTCGAGGTCTTTTGCATTTTCATCGGCCCGATTTGTTAAAAGAAATTCAACAAGTTCTAATGGCCCGTTATCAACTGCATAATGAAGCGGTGTCTCCGCTTGTTTATTACGTGCATTGACTTCAGCTCCATTGCCCAAGAGAAATTTCGCCATAACTACATTGCCTTCTCTTGCCGCAGTATGCAAAGCAGTGTCACCATAGCCACCTCTTGCATTGATGTCCGCTCCCCTTATAAGAAGCTTTTCAGCGATCTCTTTGGAACGATCCTTAACTGCACGTTGTAGGGGCGTGAGCGAGCCCGGGCCGCTCGGTTTATTAATCGTACGTCTATCATGCTCATTTTCCAGAACTTTCAGAGCTTCTTCAACCCTGTCGATATTTTTGCTGCTGACAGCATTATAGAGGTCACTCCCCTCACCGGGCATTTTCACAGCCTTCAGTTGTGGAGTCTTCATAGCCTTCAGTTGTGTAGTCCCATATAGCCCACATAGTATAGCAATCCAAATCTTAAAAATATTCATGATAAAAACCTCTTCCTTCAGTGAATTTTATAATTCTTACATGTTTCTTATTTATATTATACACAAATCGAATAGATACTTCAATAATTTTCATACTTAATTTCCAAAAAGGCGCTATTCTTCCGGATATCTGCTAATATTGGGCTTTCTATAAAGTTTTCCACGGCAGATGATATTGAGCTTTTAAAAGTTTCTGTAAGGGTGGTGAAAAACTTTGAAAAACAGCTTGCAATTCATCCATAATAACATGCACATGTTTATATTCTGGCTTTGATGGGTTATTTAATTCATTACACATGCTGGATGGAACAACTTTTTCCCATTTCTCAACCACCTGATTGACCTCCAAACCTCTCACCGTTAGTCGCAAACCAAGACACGAAATTATGCGCAGATATTGTAAAAACAAAATTCTTTCGAGAGCGCCTTTATCCGTATCTTTATCGAAAAATAACGGTAAAAATTGAGGCAGTCCATATAACTTAACTTGTGCCCTACTCAATGTAATAAACTGAGTCCCTTGAGGATTTACACATTGTTCAGAGGGCATAAAACACCACTCCTTTTTTTCATCAAAATTGGGAGCCCGAAGCTCCTGAGCTCGGACCCATTTTCCTTTTTCTAAACGGCACCCTCTATCTTCATGACGCCAAGCTCGAGACTCATGGGGGTATTCTGCAACGATAGCTCCTGTTTGTATATGATACAGTTGTGAGGCACAGCCCCACAACACCAGAATACATTGAGAATTACACATGAAATGAGCTTCCTCAAAATAAAATTGCGGTCTATCACCGAGAGAAATCTCTTGGAGAAGCATACAAGAGCTACTATCAAAAATCCTTATTTTATCTTCCGAAAAGTCTTGCCTATATCCCACTAAAAAGAGCGTCCCATCCTCATTAAAAGCTGTACAATAGATTTTGATGCGGCAAGGATCGACGTCCTGATCAAGAGCACAAGACTTCCAAGAGTCTGAGTCGAATGAAAAAAGTTGAACACCGTGAGGACCTGCAAATGCAACCATTTGATCATTTAAACACATTTCTGTGGCACGTTCACAATCCTTACTGCACCCATAATCCCTACTACACGCACAAGGCTCGTAAAATTGCTTCGACGATTGATCGCCTGGATTACAAATAATCACGCTCCTACAGTTTTTCACTATTATTAATCTACCGTGCCTATCGTACTTTATTAATACATTACTTGCTACTGCATCTTTTTTCACATTCATCTCTCGTACAGGCAAATTTTGAAATTCATAGTTATGAACGCTTCGCTCAGTTATGCGATCATTTGGATTATCCATAAATGCTGCTTTTGAGCCATCAGCTGAAAATGCGATACTACAGATATATCTATTATTTTCGCACTCATGCTTAGCAACGATGTCGCCCGAAGCAAGGTTTATAAGAAGACACATGCGGTTTAAAATAACTGCAATATGAGATCCATCCTCGCTCAAAGCAATTTCGCTATTCCAAAGTTCACCGCAGGCAACCCTGTCATGAAGGCTTTCCATTTGCCATTCCCGTAAGGGGGTTCTCTCAAGAGACCCACAAAAACTCATAGGAATAAGCTTGCGCCTGATGTCACTAGAAAGACCTTGGAGATTACCCAATCCAAAGAATTTGTACAGAGAGTATGGAGGTTCGAGACGAGCAACTAAAGAAGACCCTTCAATTACATTTTCGGTGGCTTCGGTTAATTGCTGCGATGCATTCAAAAGGGCACATGAATAAAACGAAAGAGCTAAAACAAGTATTAATCGATCGAAACAAAGAAATCTAATCATCTGAACTCCAATTCCCGGAGGTAAGTCAGTTGATTCCTTCTTGTACGCTTCCTACTATATCCAGGATAGTAGTTACACCCGGAGAAGTCAACAGGTCTGACACTGCATCTACGCCGTTCAGCCACACAGTGCTGCCCCGCTCACCTTCCCCACCTACCCCCATAGCCTCTCTTTCGCTTGCTATTCCAATTTGTCCAAAATTCCCTATACTGATCCCCAAAGGATTGTTCTTCATCGACATCAGAGGATTCACCCATGCTTATGATGAAGCAAATATGCTTAGGCTTACTCTCACTTTTTGCCCCAAATCAACAAAACGAAGTCACTGAAATTACGCCAACAATGGCTGCCATAATGCAGCACCGCAGAGAAACAGAGGAGTACAACAGAGAAATACAACGAATGCAAAAACAGGATGCTGAAGAGTTTCTGTGGGCTAGCGGGCGTAATCTTGAACGCGAAAACCACCCTCTTACTGAAGCACAAGCAGCTTGGAAGAACCTCGTCATACAAAAAAAATACGATAAGGCGATTGAGACCATGGAATCTGTTCCCCTGGATGAATTACGGTTTAAAGGTTTAGTGCGTACGGTCCTGCGATCTTCCGATCCGGCATTGATCGTAACCTATCTAACGCACACCAACCGATGTGGGCTTTGGGACTTCATGATGGCCGAAGCGCTTTTTACCTCGCTTCGTATTCAGTGGGAGGTCATACCAGATCATGCTCCTGTAATAAAAAATGATAGGACAATTTGTGAAAGCCTTTTATATGCAGCCGCGCATGGAGATCTAGAACATGTTCGCTATTGCTTGAAAGAGCTCAAGAAAAATAATGCCCTGCACCTAATAAATGATAATTCTTTCGTACAAATGTATCGTACAAAACAGTGGCCAAAGGAAAACTGCCGTAATCTCGAAGAAAGATTCTACAGGCTTCCAGTTGCCGCTGCCGCGGAAAATAATCATGTGGAGATCTTTCGATTGCTTGTTAAATACGGAGCAAATCTTTCTAAGATAAATGATGAACACATTAAAGCTGACATGTATAGATATATGTCATTTCCCTCAGACCCAATTGAAAGACGTATAGCGCGCGAAAGTATGTCGAAATTTCTAGCTGTACGTCAAACCATCAAATTTGGTATTACCACATGGCTACAAGAGCTTGATCACCCCGAAAAAAAGCGCCGAAGTCTCATAAACTGTGTTCGTGCCGTATATCACTGTCCTGAAGCCATTTCTGAATATTTGGGTACCGGGTGCTCCAATGATACACTTCTCTTTACTGGCCTTAATACGAATGGTTGGGCCATACTCCATTGGGCTGTCATTAAATCAAATGCGCTTCTTATCAGACTTTTTTTGGAAACAACTCCAGACCTGATTATGGCGCGGGACACAAATAACCTCACTCCTCTCCAGTTAGCCTACTCAAAAAATTTGCATGTTTCATTAAAAGCCATTCTCGATTGTTGCGAACTTTCAAAACAAGCAGTCATAGCATAATTCCCCCGATATTTCAGATAGGGCATATAATAATTATACAGCTCTTGTTCATTTCACTTTCCTATGCTATTCTAATAGAGTAGTGGAAGAAAGGAAACAATGAAAATCGCAATAAAAGCTCTTATCTTTGGGCTGCTTAGCTTATCAAAAATCGAATCCTCGCAGTCTCTGGTTAAACCCGCCGAGCTTCGGCAACAAAAACTTCTTGTGCATGAACAGGATAATCTTCTTCAAATAAGCGTAACAAATCAATCAGTTCACAGGGATGATATGCTAGAATCTGGAACAGATTGTGGTTATTATTCTCTCTTTAACGGTCTTACCCTTGCTGATCTCACAAAAGCTGCCGATAATGAAGAAAAAAGTCGGCTCCTCATTAAGTATCTCACAACATATGACGAAAAAGCTAAGCTTTTTGGGAACCTTGAATCACACTGGAAAAGTTTGATACTGCGGCAAAAGGCCGATGCTCAAGCTAGTTCTCGATTAGGTGATCTTCTTCATAAAAGCATGAGCATGGGAAAAATTGTTCAAAGCAAAATTACCTATGACGACAGTTCCTCCCCCGATGGAACAATCATTTCCTTTGCTCATTGCTCGGATGCCGACAGAAGAAACTGTACAACTTTAATGAATGCCATAAGAAATTGCACCCTGGCTGCTATAAAAGCTGCTGACATCGAGCAAAAGGGAGCCTCCCTTACCTATTATGTTGATGAAGGCGAGCTTAAGAGACAATTAAGTGATAAGATTTATATAACTTCTCAAGAAAAAAAAGCAAAGCCAGGAGAACTCATAGAAAGACTAACTAGAACGGAAGCACAAGGGATCATTCAAAATTACTTGAAGCTGCCACAAAATATTCGGGTATTGGCTCATGGAAGGAGCACATGGCTTGAATTATCAGATATAAGGCGGCTCTATGAAGATGCGGCGCACGCCGGCTTATGGCACCATGGTCCAACAACGAGTCTTTTTCTGTTTGGCGATCAAATAGCCGCTAGCGAACCACTTACTAATGATGATAAGCTAACAGAGCCAGAATTTGATGACTTTCAAAAAAAATAAGAAAAGCGGGTAGCGATGCTAGTGCCATTGTTCTGCTCTACACGCATTTAAAAATACCCGCCAAACCTAGCTTACTCTCGAAACTATGGTCCTCCCTCTTTGATGGACCTAAAACCGAAGCACAAATAGCCAAAGAAAAAAATGCAGAATCTTCGGATGGGCATTGGTTCACACTTGTGGTGAACAGAGTTGCTGGCCAAAATCAGTTCATTCTTGCCGATTCGTTAGGAAATACCGTGCGAACAAATCATCCCAGAGTGAATGAATTTATCGCCATCTTACTGGGTCAAGAGCAGGCGCCACTACCAAAATCTGCAGCTAACATTCTGCCTGAGGCTAACACGCTTCAAGAAAAAAAGAACGTTCAAGAGGCACTATTGGAGAGCCTGCCAGTAGTAAAAGAGCCTCAAGCAGCAACGAGCGAAAATCAATCCGCCATTTCAGATCAGACCGCTGCCACTGAAGACCAAAAACCCCGCTCTTTTGAAAATTCTGACAATAATGGAAACTTCATGAAGAAAAGCTTCACAGAATGCTATACATTCGTAAAAAACAGTTGGACAGCAA
The DNA here is from genome assembly GCA_963695365.1 of uncultured bacterium. Taxonomy (GTDB): domain Bacteria; phylum Babelota; class Babeliae; order Babelales; family Babelaceae; genus PRDV01. The sequence continues at coordinate 1,048,535 of OY968766.1, read as the reverse complement.
AAATCATACTCTCCGCCATTATCATTGTTATCGTTTGCCTGCTCCTAAAGAAACAACTATCGACTGACAATAAGAAAAAGTCGAACGGGCCGCCGCCATCGCCAAATGGTATACCGGCAGCAAGCGCAGCTAGTGAAAAAAAACCAGAATAATTAGCCCTCTTGTTTTAGATTCTGCTCGCGGCGCGCGCGTGTAGCCGTTTAACCAAGTCAGCGTGGTTAGTTAACCGTTCATCATGAAAGAACCCTTGAATAAGCAGTTGCTGGGCAGAAGCAGCATCAAATCCCCGAGAGCGGACGTATTCCAGTTCTGCTGCTTGGAATCTACCTGCGGCGCTGCCATGGCTGCAGCGAACGTCATGGGTTCCTACCTCAAGTGAAGGGATGGCTGTTGTTTTTGCTTGAGCGCTCAGCAAGAGTGCTCGTTGTTGCTGATGAGCCTCAGAGAGCGGTGCCTGCTGAGATATACCTATCGTTCCGCGATAAAATGAGCGCGATTGGTCAAGCTGGGCTGATTTTACGAGCACGGAACTCTTACTTGAAGCTCCTATATGTCGTTGTTTTGTAACAATAGCCGCTTCATCATCGCCAGTAAGAGCCATCAGTGAAAGATGATCAAGGGAAGCATTCTGAGCAAGCTCATAGTCATACATATGCCATGATTGCGCCCCGCCTGTGAGCCCCGTAATACGCGTTACCGTCGCTCCGGGGGCCATCAACCAGCGCTCATGGATCATCGCATACGCGGTTTTGTCAAAATCGTAATCTGTCACATACTCAACACGCGCACGCGGCCCTATCGAACTAAGGATCGCGCCACTCTGAAATCCCACACCTTGTCTATAATCTTTAAGAAAAAGTTCGGCATCGCCCTCTACGATTACAAAAAGCAGATCAGCACTTATCGTAGACGGCGTCGTTACGGTATTTGATTGTATGTGTGTCGTATCCCGCTCGGCGGCACTCGTTTGCAGGTTATCCCTATGAAGGTCAAGACATATCGACTCTCCCTTATATGCCTTTGGAATATAGAGAACTTGAGCTGTCGTCCAGAGGGCCATTACAGCATGAATAGCCGAAAAAGGCTGCGAAGCATGATCAGCGAGTAAATCCTCCAGCTGATGCGGCTTAAAGGGCAGATGATCGAGATCAGCCAGCCATGCCCCAAAGCCCAGATCACGAAATGCAGTAAAAATCCGCTGAGGTCGTCTATAATCGCTCAATAAGAATCGAGGCGGCAACGCGCGATTCAGCTCCTTGTCGTCATAAAAATCCTTTTCTAAAGCACGTTTGTGAGCGGCAATTTTTAGAAGACAGCCAACGTGATCTGTAAGGCTCGAGCCTGTTTTCTGACAGCATTCGTGAGTAGTGGACGCTGAAACTACGTACTCTAGTAACCGTAAAAGGATCGTATCTGCCTGAGGTATCTTGATGTGCCTATCCAATGGATCCCTCCATTTCTGCTTCAATAAGACGATTTAGTTCAACGGCATATTCCATAGGAAGCGTCTTAATAAACGGATCGATAAATCCATTGACAATCATAGCGCTGGCAGCAGCTTTGGTGATCCCTCGGGAGGTCAGATAGAGCAGTTGCTCATCTTGAATTTTTGAAACTGATGCCTCATGGCCAACGTCAACATCTGACTCTTGGATGAGCATCGTGGGGTATGTGTCTGTTTTTGAGAACTCATCACAAAGCAGAGCATCACACTGAACGCGAGATTTAACAGAATGCGCTCCTTTGACAACTTTTAGCAGTCCTCGATAGCTGGATCTCCCTCCCGCACGGCTTATCGATTTGGCAATAATTGTTGAGCTTGTGTTCGGAGCACAGTGAATGACCTTTCCTCCAGAATCTTGGTGCTGGCCTGCAGATGCGACAGCAATTGAGAGAATGTCTCCCTGCGCACCTTCTTCTTTAAGTATCACTGATGGATATTTCATCGTTACTTTACTGCCAAAATTACCATCTACCCATGATACCTTGGCATTGCGCATTGCGACGGCTCTCTTGGTTACGAGGTTATACACGTTAGATGCCCAATTTTGTATGGTAGTATACCGCACCTGGGAGTTTGGATGGGCGATAATTTCTACAACGGCACTATGGAGCGAACTACTAGAATACACAGGTGCGCTACACCCTTCTATATAGTGAACTGATGAACCCGGTTCTGCTATTATGAGTGTTCTCTCAAACTGGCCCATTCTATCGGCATTAATACGAAAATAGGCTTGCAAGGGAAGATCGATATGCACGCCTTCAGGAACGTATACAAAACTTCCACCACTCCAGACCGCCGAATTAAGCGCTGCAAAAGGATTATCGTGAGGCGGAACTATTGTTGCGAAGTATTTTTTGAAAATGTCTTCGTGGTGCATAAGGCCTGTAGTCATATCACAGAATACAACTCCCTGATCGGACCATTGCTGCTTTAAACTTTTGTAGACAACTTCTGATTCGAATTGAGCGCCAACGCCCGCAAGCATCTTCTGCTCAGCCTGCGGAATACCAAGTTTCATGAACGCATTTTTGATTTCGTCCGGTACTTCAGACCAGTCTTTTTTTTGGCTTTCAATCGGCTTTATGTAGTAGTAAATGTCGTCAATTTTGAGTTCTGAAAGATCGGGACCCCACGATGGCCAGGGCATTGATAGGAAGGTGGCAAGGGATGTTAAGCGAAATTCGGTCATCCATAAAGGTTCCCCTTTTTGACGGGAGATTTCACGCACGATGTCTTCGCTCAGACCTTTTGATGATTTGAAGCTGTAATTCATAAAGTAAATCCCACAGTATAGAGCACCTAATTCCTCACCGCTCATCTCGAGTGATCTGCGAGGCCCCTTTGCCGAGCAGATTGTATCGAGAGATGCAAACATCGCCCTACGCGAGCTGCGCCAACCTTGTTACGCCACAAGGTTGGACAAAAGCGCCAGCTTTCATCCAGCCGTCGCCTACGGCTATGGCGGACGCGGGCCGGACAGTGGCGTCTCAAATTCACCACTGCCGCCTTGCCTTGAGGCAAGGGACGGGCAGCGGTTCAGTTTCGACAGAGGAAAATAATGATGATCTATGACTAACGCCGTGCCACACAGATCGTATCACCTACCAGTATATGCTCAGTTAGGTTAAGATCAAGCTCCAGCGAGCATAGCCGAAAAGCAGGTCGTTAACGAGCTGTTGAATTGAGAGCAAAATTAAGTTAAAGTAATGAAAAACAAAAGGATCGTGATAAGCCACCAGAAAAATAGTAAGACACATATGGTGAAACTGGCAGCAACCGGAATTTTCATGAAAACAATCAATCACTTGGCACTTCTATGTAGCGCATTTTTCACACTAGCAATGTGCGCACATTCAGCAAGCAGCAGTAGCCTAAGCAGCAGACCATTTGATGAATATACCGATCCATGGGATCTCGTAGAAGAAATTCTGATAACGCAAGCTCAGAAAGAATCCACGTGGCAATGGGATGAAACAAGAAAAGCAGCGACTACTATAGGCGTTACCACCGTTGGAGCAGCTGTACTAGGAAGCGGGCTCTATCTTTACGGGCTGTTAATCACAATTCAAAAAAAATGGGTTGGTCTTGAAAAAATGATATCTATAAGGGATCAAACAACCCTCTTTAGGCAAGAAAGGCCCATGGGAGCCCTGCTCAATGTTGGGATGCTCCTCGCCCTTCCAGCCCTCTGGTGGGTAGGAAAGAAATCAATGCAAGGGCTTAATAGGGAAGCAATGCGAGAAGCTCAACTGGATCGCATGGATGCTCTTGTTGACACCTGGAATAGTATACAACCGTTCTTCCCGCATGAACTCTATAAAACGTTCGATGAACTCGAAGCTTTAAAGAAAACAAAGAGCGCAGCTTACTTAGGTAAGGGAGCAAAGGCGCTCAATTCAATCTTGGAAAAACTAACAATTCATAAGCATAGAAAGACAAACCCCAAAGGAGGGAGCCCAGAGAAAACAGAGAATGCATGATGAAGCACATGAAAATGAATAGTATAATTGAAAGGAATTGATATGAAAAAATATATGTACGCAGCGCTAATTTTTAGTGCACTGTTCATGCTTCCCGATGCTCAGGCAGCAAATATGCCAGCGGAACTGGGGGGCAAATGCCTGGATATGTACCACGACTCGTGGGAGATGGTGGAAGAAATAATTTTTAAAGAGGCTGAAAAGAATACCCCTGCAGGCTGGGGACGCATCGCAGCTGCAGCGACCGGCTCTCTCGTGACTGGACTCATAGGCGCTTATTTTGCTGGCAATGTCTATGATCGCGGTTTAAGGGCTGCAGAAGACAACAACATAATCAGTTATAGCACTTTTCTTGCCATAAACGACTCTACATCGCTCGGCACAATAAAACTTAGGAAGGCGGGCAAGGATGGAAGTGGAGCCAAAAAGCTTCGTTTAAATCTTGGTGCATTACTAGGTGCGGTCGGTCTTGGTTGGTTTACAGCAAAGAATATCATGTCTTTTGGCCGAGGATCAAAATTAAGAGATACTCAACGTTGGCAAATGGATTGCATCGTTAAGCAGTGGGAAACTGATGCATTTAAAAATGCTTTCCCGCAAGAGCTTCATGGCATATTTAATGAGCTCAAGAGCTATGCAAATGCACCCGAGTATGCAAATTTTAGAGACAAAGCACTTGATCACATCAAAGCTAAGATTGCTGCACATAAGGCGCAGCTTAAACAAACAAAATATACCTTTCCCGAGGTAGAAGAAATTTGTTCACTCAAAAATTGAATTTAGCGACAAACTAGTATATGTTGAAAACATTAACAATTGATTCCAAAGAAAACAGTATTTGAAAGGACCATCATGATAACAAAAACGCAGCTTTCACTTGCAGCATTACTTTTAATAGCTTGCAGCATGAAAGCAGATGTACCACCATTGATTGACGGCGAAAGCGTCTCATTCTTTCTTGACGAATGGGACAGAACAAGCTATTTCCTCATTGAGAAACCGCGCGCCAAAGCTCATAGCAAGAGATCTTGGTTTGGCAGAACACGCGCAATTCCAGGAACCATTGCCACCATTGTAGGATTGATCAGCTTCGGCCTCGGCCGCGATAATCGTGAAGACTTCATAAGCCTAGATAGCTTGGGTTCTGTAGCTAGTGGAGCCGTCATAGCATGCCCTTTCTATTTTGCACTTAACTGGCTCAAGAATCGCTCATTTGGCAAAATGGTCATAGAAGAAGAGCGGGCTGCAATGACCGAGCTCTTAGATAAATGGAAAGACCTAAAAGCACACTTCCCACAGAAGTTACATAAGCCGATCGAAGCTCTGGCTGAATATCGTAAGGCAAATGATGCAAACTACATTGCACATCTTGATACGGCCATCGCGCTTGTTAAAGAAGCGGTGATGCGTCACAACTGGCAAAAGAAAAATCAGCGTCCGTGGTATTCATAAATAAGACGCGAATTTTGAGGGCGCTTTCGAGTGCCCTCGCTTATTACAGAAAAAAAGGCAGAGGTAGGGCATGAATAAAAATACGAAAGGAAAAATCATGAACATACGCCGTATATTAACGATTGGTCTCTTGGTAAGTTACCTGGGATCGCACACCCTGAGCTCAGCTGCTACGCTCAATGGCATCTCGCTGCAGATGCATCCATCAAATTGGCATGCAGTCAAAGACATTTTTATTGATGAGCCGCAAAGAATTGGAAGTCGCTCGATATGGCCAATGGCCCCAGCAGCAGTTGGTGCTGTAGCCGCAGCCTATGGTGCTTGGAAAAAATTTGATAGAGGGCTTGGGATTGTTAACAGCATCATCTGGCCAGTACGTCATGAATTTCGTAATGTCAAAGTAAAAGAGAAGAGTAATGGCGAAATAAAGGAAAAAGTAGACTACAAAGATTTCGTGATGATAAAACCTGAAATTAAGAACCCCCTCCTAAAATATGCTGCTGCTCTTGGAGCACTCGTTGTCGGATGGAAAGGCGTACATTGGTTGTGCCGGTACCGATCGGTAAAAGCGGCTGAAAGAAAGCAGATGGAGCTTGTTATGGAATCATGGAAACAACTCAGAAGTGATTTCCCCGAAGAATTGCAACCAGCTCTTGAAACATTATACCAACTAAAAGTACAAAATTCGCCGGATTATGCTGCGAATGTCGATAGAACGATTCGCTTTGTTCAAGAATCAGTATGTAAGCATTTTTCCAAGCCTTTGCTCACGCATATGGTTCACGCGCTCAATAAAATTGAGGTTCAGGATTCACATTGATCCCGTATAATGGAAAATCAAACAAGCTGGCATTGAGCCAGCAATTATAAAACTATGAAACTAATACCTGTCAGTGAAAGGAATGAAATGAAGAAACTTTTAATGCATACCGCCTGGGTTGCTGCTCTCATGAGCACACAGGCATTCTGCGCAAGCAGCGGTCAAATAGCTGCTGGACCCGTTATTAATGGCGTGAGCATCGCAGCTTTTGTAAATCCGAAAGATATGATTCTTGAACTATTTGTAAAGCAGACACGAAAAGCTGCTTTCAAGCAAATCTCATTCGATAAAACCTCACTCATTATACCCGGTATTGCTGCACTCACAGCTGCTCTTGTGGTAAAGGGATATGAATACTGGAGCGAAGAATATGATTGGCGTGGGTATGATAAAAATGAGCTAGATTACGATGGCTATGATAAGGCGGGTCGAAAATATAATGGTCGCAATCGAGCAGGGCAAGAAGTCGATATGCATGGATATCTAAGATCTGATCCAAAACCAGATCCACAAGTACAGGGCGGCCTAAGCCGTAGTTCTGCCGGAAAGCCTGACAAGCTGGAGCGCTTAAAAACTCTGTGGCAAAATGCACGTAGAGGGCTTGGTTGGTACTGGAGATATGGCCGTGAATTCACAACCTCCCGCTTGTATAACCCTTGGAACTGGTACGCCGCTGGAGCAGGGTTAGCTGTCGGTACTCTTGCTATGTCACCAACATTCTGGGACATGGCGAGCCAATTCTCAAAGAACTGCACAACCGAACAGGAAAAGGTAGTTGATCGCGTTGTAGAGGTGTGGGGCGAAGCACGTCGCTTCTTCCCAGAAGATCTTCATAATGCATTTGATAAACTTCAAGAATTGAAGTCAAAGAAGTCTTCAGATTATGCAGCTCACCGAACCAAGGTGTTGGAGATGATTCGTGAGGGCCATTATGGACAGTGTCCAGTCGTCTGACGCTTGGCATCTTTAAGATTATTAGCAGCCGCATAGAAATGTGCGGCTGCTTTTTATGTATTATACCGATTTTTCGTAGCCTTCCTGCTCAATCTTGTAAGCAAGCGATTTATTACCAGTTTCCCAGATCTTACCCTGTGATAAAATATGAACATAATCTGGCTCGATGTAGTTAAAAATGCGATTGTAATGGGTAATAATAAGAAGTGCCAAATTTTGATTCTTTCTTTGCTCATGAAGCACCTTAGTAATCTGTACAAGTGCATCCACATCCAATCCAGAATCAATTTCATCTAAGATAGCCAATGTTGGCTTAAAGAGTACCATCTGTAAAATTTCGAATCGTTTGCGCTCGCCGCCGGAGAATCCATCGTTCACTGCTCTGTATAAAAATGCATGATCCAATCCGACCAGATCGCACGCCTCATAAGCCTTCTCCTTAAATTCACCTACGGAGAGTTCTTCACGAGTGAGCATACGATGAGCTTCTTTAAGAAAAGTAAGAACTTGAACTCCTGGAACGGCAGGCGGCTGCTGGTAGGCTAAAAACAAACCGGCTCGTGCTCTTTTTTCAGGCGGCAAGGCTACTAAATCTTCCCCCTTGAAAGATATAGCGCCCTTCACCACCTCATAGGCAGGAGATCCCATAAGCGTCTGCGCCAATGTACTCTTTCCTGAACCATTGGGACCCATGAGGGCATGTATTTCCCCCGCCTTTATCTCCAGGCTGATATCTTTACAGACAGGCTTATCTTGCAAAGCAATCGTTACGTGCTCGAGTTTTAACATGTTTTTCACGATTTAGGTAAATACTCATCAATAACTTGTTGTGTTAATCCAATTTCACGAAGCCAGTTACCAGCTTCAATTGCAGCCTGTGCTCCGTGCCCGGCCGCTACAATGGCCTGCCTGCATAGATCGTCTTCAACATCCCCTGCGGCATAAACGCCAATAACCGACGTAGCCTGCGACCTACTTTCAAGTGCTATATGCCCTGAATTTCTCAACTCAAGCTGTCCTTGGAATAGATCGGTATTTGAATGATGTCCGATAGCGAGAAAAACTCCCTCGGCACTCACCAACTCATTCTTGCCAGTCATCGCATCAACAACTCTCACTCCAACTACTTTCTTTCCATCCCCGACCACTTCTTGAACAATTTTATTGTAAACAACTTTAACACTCGGATATCCATCTAACTTTTCTTGCATATGATTCACTGCACGCATGCGATTGCTTCTAACCAAAATGGTGATAGATTTTACATGCGGAGCAAGCTGGATCGCTTCTTCAACAGCGGCATCACCGCCGCCTACCACCACCACATCTTTTTCTTCAAAAAAACGAGCATCACATTTTGCACAGGAGCTAACCCCACGCCCCCAATACTGATCTTCACCCTCAACCCCCAGCTTTTTAGGAGTAGCGCCGGTGGTCACAACAACAGCCAGTGCTTTATAATCACCAAGCACACCATGAAGAACAAACGGCCACTGTTTAAAATCAACCGATTCGATTTCATCTTCAATAAATTCTGCTTTAAATGACTGCGCCTGCTCGTGCATAATCTGCATCAATGCTGGACCTTCGATGCGTTTTACCCCAGGATAATTTTCAATATACGAGGTACCCATCAACTGGCCGCCTTTAGAAAAGCCACTGATGACAGTCGTTGGCATGCCAAGCAACCCGCCATATACAGCCGCAGAAGAGCCAGCAGGCCCTGATCCAATAATAACAAGTGGTTTAACCCCGGCCTTCAATGCACTTTCAACCTCAACGGATGAGAAGCGTGCCGTAGCATCTCCGCCGATAAAGAGAGCTCCTAAAGCAACTACTTTTACGAGATTCACCATCGCCTTCACGATGACAGTATTTTTATGTATCATAGATCCTCCTAGTCTTTTAGACTGCAGCAGTTACTGCGATATGTCAATACCCAAAAAAGGGGCGCTTTCGCGCCCCACTACTATATTGGTCTACTTCAACTATAGTTATTACTGAACATTAAGCTTGTGAGTCATTATAAACTCTGCAATTTCAGCGTCTTTACCTTGCTTAAGATCAGCAAGTGCCGTTAAGGCTCTCTTTTGCTCAAGGTCAAGATTGAAACGTACATCGATCACGATAAAGCTTGGATTTGCCAAAAGCTTTCTAAAGTCTTCTGCTTTCAATGTGATTTTACCGTAAACCTCATCACCTACGATCAAGCGAACGGAATCAAGAAGAACGTTAGCTTCAGATGCATATACAATATTCACAAGAATCGTTTTTGCAACTTTATCAAGCTTGCTTACAAGTTCTTTATTATCAAGAAGATTATAAGCACTCTTTTCCTTCTTTGCTTGCGCACAAATAGGCACCAAGAAAGCGCTAGCTTGTTCAGTGGTCATTTTTTGCTCAACAGAATACTCAGTAAGAAGACGAACTAGTTCTTGGTACCAAACTGGCGCATTTGCCAACGGGTTTGCTCTGTCTTGAGCAGCTCCATTAGCATCTTCTGTTGAGTTCATGTCTTTCTTATCGCCTTCTCTAACAGCTGTTTCGTTAGTATTCAACCAGTATAACCCAGCGGCACCAAGAGCAGCTACAGCGGCAGCAATACCACCTACAAACTTTGGATTAGCCTTAGCAGAGTCCAATGCTGAAGCAGCATATTCGTCAGCTGAGTCTTTAACCGTTGATGATGCTTTATACGCTACAGCTGCGGTACCAGCTACACCAACTGGAGCCCAGAACCATGCAGAACGAGGAACCCATGATGGAAGTTCCCATGCAGCTGCTGGTTGATGTTCGATATCTTCAACCTTCTTTTGGTTAGGCTTTTGGCTTTCCATCGCTACGAGGCCAAGAGGCATCACTAGGGAAAGAGAGAAAAATAAGTTACGAGTTGTTTTCATAATAAACCTCTTTTATTTTCTGTTAATATTCAACTTACTAATTACGAGTATAATGGATATTTTTAAAGTCGCAACACCCCCCCCGCCTTCGCCAGGCTACTGCGTGGCAACTCATCTTCGACAAAGGGCTACGGCGTGGCAGGCCCCTCTTCGCCCAATACAACGGCGCGGTAGGCCCGTCTTCGCTCAACACTACTGCGTGGCAGGCCCGTCTTCGCCCAGTACTACCGCGTGGCAAGCTCGTCCTCGACAAGTACTACGGCGTGGCAGGCCCATATTCGCCCAATACTAGCATGGCAAACACGTCTTCGCCAAATAACACAGCGTAGCGGGCCACTAAAAAGGGCCCCGTTTGGGGCCCCTATTATTCAAAGCAAAGCGCTTTTTACTTCTTTTTAGCCGCAGCCGCGTCTTCACGCGCTTTTGAACCTGCAGCAGCAGCTTTAACGGCGTTAAAAATAACAGCATCAGTTGCGGCCTTATTGGCAGTAAGTTCTCTATCATACGCTGCGAGATCAGCTTTAACTGCATCTCGTGCCTTGGTCTTTTCTTCACCAGTAAACTCTTTAAATGCAGCGTCAGCAGCAGCTACTGCGTTCTTAGCTTTGGCAATCGCCTCTTCATCTTGCTGAGGTTGACGCTTTAAGGCTGCTAGAGCGCGCTTAGTTTCATCAATTTTGGCATTAAGAGCATCACCCTCCGCGTCAATATGGGCAATAGTCGCCTTAATTTTGGTAGCAAAGATATTTTTACGAAGAGCTTCAGTCAACGCATCTGTTTGCGCATTTTTAGGCGCTGAAGAAGCCGAAGATGAATTGAAATACCACAGAGCCCCTGCAGCTGCGGCAACCACAGCGCCGGTACCTACGAGGGTAGCTGTATCGCCCTTCTTGACGTTACCCCACCAGCGGGATACAAGCCCGAGCATCGGATCCGTAAAATGGGTGCGCAGCCCCAAAATGTTTGATCTATGAATAAGGCCAAAAAGAGCTGCCCCTGCAGCCGTTCCAGCAGCCAGCGTTGTTTTGCCACCGGCTGTTACTTCATTCCATGCACGTGACACCCTGCTATTTGCTTGTACAATACCAGGTACCATAAGCATTGTTACTGTTAATCCCAGAATTCTTAAACACTTCATTGTGTTATTCCTTTCACATTATTGAAACATATTTCCGGCCACTCTGGCCCACTTCTTTTGAAGTATAGCATAAGCAAACGCTTAATGTAAACGGTCCCGCCTTCGCCTAAAGGCTGCAACGGACAGGTCAGCGCGGCAGACCCTTTAGTCACGCCATAGTTTTAGCAACAGACGGCGGAAAAAAAGAGAGCCCTCCCGAAGGAGAGCTCTCTTATACTAAATATCAGTCTTGAAGACTAAAGTCAGCTTACGGATTATTAGCAGCTGGCTTAGGCTTAAGAGCGTCAGCTGCACCACGAGCTGAGCGCGTCACGAAGCTAGCGAAGGCTTCATCCTTTGCATCGTCCTTCGCGATCAACTTGCCGTATGCAAGGACGTCATCTTTTTGCTTCCCAAGAACGTCAGCTGTAGCTTTCTTAGCATCAGCCAATGCCTTTTGAGCTGCAGCTAGCTTATCTGTAGCAGCCTTCTTAACGTCGGCTGGTGCATCAGCTGCAAGCGCTTTAAATTCATTATCAGCTGCAGTTACTGCGTCACTTTCAAATGCGTATTTGTTAGTATCCTTGATACCATTTGCGATTTGAGCAAGCTTACCATCTAAGGTCACGGTTGTGCACTTATCATAAACGAGGTAAGCAATAACAGCTAGGCCGACTGCTCCTGCCCAGGTTGTCTTATTACCATCTCTAAGTTCTTGAGCTCTTGCGCCTAACCAGTTTACTACAGGATTTGTAACATTCTTTCTAAATCCTGGAACGAAACGGTCAGCAGCAACTGCTGAAGCAACAACAGCAGCAGTCAAAAGACCAATAGCCTTTTTATTGCCAGCTTGAAGGTTGCTCTTTGTAGGAGCCCATTCCCATCCTAGTTCTGACCAGGTCTTTCCTGGAGCAGCAGGTGCAGCTGGCTGAGCAGCTTGTGCAGCAGGGACGAGTAATAATGCTGCCGATAACGCGACTAATTTTACATAATTCATGTGTTTTCCTCCAATTGTATTATGTAATTGTACCATATTCATATTCACTTTTTTCATATTTCACTCGTGGTTTCAAAGGTTTCCAATCCCACTTGTAATGTCAACTGTATAGATTGCTCTTCCTTTGTCAATAGCCCGAGAGTTTTTGCCTCTAGAACCTGTGATTTGTGTGCACTGTTTCATCATGATACCTCATGAATGGTTAACAGCCTTTGTAAATCATCAGATACTATCAACATACCTTCAGTATAGCATTCACATTTTCTTAAGCAAAACCCCCCCCTTAAGCATTGTTGTTTTACTGATTAAATCGTTTAAATGACTATAATTTTTTTTCATTCTTCCCTTCCTCAGATAGTGGTTTTTCATCACTCCATCATCCATTTTTTCTTCACGACTCTATCTTTTATACTCTATTTCAAGATAATTTACAACTCTTTTGTCATTTTCCTCATTCGTATGAGTTTTTTACATGTATTTTATCGCTAGAACTACAATATCTTGTGACCAATAGTGCTGTCAAGAGTTTGGTATTTTTTTATACCGCAATAACCTCAACTATCTCCGGAATATGCTCTTTAAGCCGCTCTTCAATACCGAGTTTCACGGTATAAACAGAAAGAGGACAACTTGCACATGCCCCATGTAATTTCAAAGAGACAACCCCATCGACATAGCTCACAAATTCAATATCGCCCCCATCCATTTGGATGTTCGGCTTCAACTCATCGAGCACTGCCCGAATGGAGGCTAACAACTGCTCGTTGGTCATACCACCCATTCCAGGCGAGCCATCAATGCTGTGTCGCTGATACGTCTGCCAAGAGGGATCATGCGGGTATACCCGCCAGGCCGATTAACATAGCGCGGCGCTATAGTGATAAATAATTTATTGAGCACCTCATCCTTATAAGGAAGGAGCGCTTTTGCACGTCGACGAGCGTTGAACGTATTGCCCTCACGCGCAAGGGTTACGAGCTTTTCGGCAAAACGACGCACCTCTTGGGCGCGAGCCTTTGTGGTTACGAGATGGCCGTATGTGATAAGACCCATAACTTGATTGCGCAGCATCGACCGCCTATGAGCAGGTGCTCTATTAAGCTTAGGTCTTCCAGATTGATGTTTCATATATTTCCCCTATCTTCTAAAGTCTTTACGACATCAATTAGAGCACTTCCTTATTTTCAAGAAGTCTCTTAATATCTGCCTCTTTAATATTCATACCAAACGATAGTCCAAATGACTTCATCGCATCTTTTACCTCCGTCAATGACTTACGGCCAAAATTCTTGATTTTAAGCCCGTCATCTTCTGAGAGATTTACCAGATCTAACACACGCTTAATGCCAGCACTCACCAAACAATTATGGGCTCGTACTGAAAGCTCTAATTCGTCAATTGGTTTTAAGAGCAGCTCAAGGGGAACGCCCTTAAATGCTGCTTCATCAACAACATGAGGTTCTTCAACAACGTGCGTTTCTGGTATTTGAGAAATTTCGTTAAATGGGATCTCAGCGGTAATAATAAAATGCTCAAGCTGAGTGCGAAGTACTGAAACCGCATAATTAAGCATATCACTCGGAGATTCAGAGCCATCTGTTGTCATTGAAAGTATAAGTTTATCATAGTCAATCTCACCACCAACACGCGTTTTTTCAACATCAAACGTAACGTGCCTCACGGGAGAAAAAAGAGCATCTAGATAAATGCGATTATCGGGCTGTAGGCCTTGACCGATTGGCCATTGAGAAGGACGATAGCCGCGACCGGACTCAACAAAAAATTCGATAGTAAGCGTACCGCCTTTAGCAACAGTAGCAAGTACCAGATCTTTATTAACCACATCAAGGTGATCGTCAGCAACGATATCAGCCGCTGTAGCAATTGCTTCCCCTTTAACCGTGAGTTTCATTTTTCCTGGCTCGCCCGTTTTATTGCTCACCACAAGCTGCTTAATATTTAAAACAAGATGCATCGTATCTTCGACAACACCAGGAAGAGGAGAGAATTCATTATTGACGCCATCAATAATAACCGAGGTAACAGCTGATCCTTCGATTCCTCCAAGCAAAACACGCCGCAGCGCATTGCCCAGCGTAATACCAAATCCCGGTTCCAACGGTTGCGCTATAACTTCGGCGTGTGTTGAGGTCGCCTGTTTTCCCCAGCTCAGTCGTGGAATCGTTAATGGTTGATATTTCTTTTTCGACATGTGTTACTCCTGTATAATGCTCTCAATCTTCTCTTGGTCTACTTTGGTATACACTTGAGCCTACGGCCGCTTAAGCGGCCTCTGGTGGGTCCCTCGACCAATCCGTCCGGCAAGAGGCCTACGGATCTCTCGATTCATAATCAATCCGGCTCAATTACTTAGAATACAACTCAACTATGAGATGCTCTTCAATAGGCGTCTGGATATCCGCACGAACCGGTAAACGCAAGATTGTACCTTTACGTTCCTGCTTATTCAGCTCAATCCATTCAGGAGCTTTTGAGGCTGATGCCAACTTTATATCGACCACCTGCTCAAGAAAGGCCGTTCTTTCGAGTATTTGTGGAGAAAGCGTAATAACGTCATGAACTTGTACCAAGAATGAAGGCGAATACACCCGCTTGCCATTCACACGGACATGACCATGCACCACCATTTGGCGTGCTTGAAGCCGGGTCGTTGCCATCTTGAGACGGAAAACAACATTATCGAGGCGACGTTCAAGCAAACTTAACAAGCTCTCGCCAGTCGCTTCTTTACCCTTTACTGCCACTCTAAAGAAACGTTTAAATTGTGCTTCACGCACACCATACATTTCTTTAACTTTTTGCTTTTCTTGCAGCTGCTTACCGTACTCAGATAGCTTACGCATCCGCTTTTGAGGCTTTTCACCCGCTGCTGCTCGCATTCCTTCTGTTCCTCGGCCAGCTGGTGCTGATCGGTTCATTGGTTTTTTTTCCATGCTCATCTCTTGGTATAAACGATAAACCTTTTACACACGACGTTTTTTTGGTGGGCGCGTCCCATTATGAGGAAGCGGTGTTACATCTCGCAACACAGTAATATGCATCCCTGACGATTGAAAAGCACGTACCACTGAATCACGAGCCGAACCTGGACCTTGCAGATTGATCTCAAGGGTACGAATACCCATCGCAGACATATCTTTGGCAAGCGTTGACCCAATCTGCGTCGCTGCAAAAGGAGTCCCTTTTCTTGCGCCCTTAAAGCCCAAGCGGCCAGCACTTCCTCGTAGCAATACGTCACCATCCATAGTGGTGATCGAAACAAGCGTATTGTTAAAGCTCGATTGAATGTGAGCAATTGCCGATTCTACGTGGCGTTTCGTTTTTTTCGATTTCTTCTTATACGTCATAAGCGTTCCTTACGTCTTACTTCTTCGTTACCTTACGTTTTAATGCTACTGCCGAACCAGCCTTACGAGGGCCTTTGCGCGTACGCGCGTTCGTTTTCGTTCGTTGTCCACGTGTGGGCAATGACCTCTTATGACGCGTACCGCGATAAGCTCCGATATCTTGCAAACGCTTAATATTGAGTCTGATCTCCTTACGAAGATCACCCTCAGTAACATAGTTTGAAGATACCTCTTTCTGAATCGCTGCGATCTCTTCATCGGAAAGATCACGTACACGAGTATCTAAGTTAATTTTTAACTTATTGAGAATATCTCGCCCTGTTTTTAGACCAACGCCAAAAACATACGGCAGTGCGTATTCGATACGCTTATTTGTAGGAAGATTTACTCCTTCAATTCGTGCCATTCGTTCCTCTCATCGTCAACCTTGACGCTGTTTATGTCTCGGGTTCTTTTTACACAATATACGCACAACTCCCGCGCGGTTTACTACGCGGCAGTCGCGACATATCGTTTTTACTGAAGTTCTTACTTTCATGTGCCACCTTATTTAGGTTTTATACCGTAATACAATTCTTCCTCGAGTCAAATCATAAGGAGACAGTTCAAGGGCGACCTTATCTCCGGGTAAAATTCGAATGAAGTTCATACGCATCTTACCAGAAACGTGGCCTAATACAATATGTCCGCCTTCAATTTCTACGCGGAACATTGCGTTGGGCAAGGTTTCCTTCACGATTCCATCAACTCTTATAACATCGTCTTTTGTTTTCATATATCCTGTTGGTCCTTTTAGCCTACGGCCGCTTGAGCGGCCTCCGGCGGTAGTGGGGGCTGACCCCCTATGCGCCTTTTTCTATGTTTTGATGTGCTTACGCATCACCCATCTTACAGCCTTGTCAATACTCGCGGGCCGTTATCGGTCACCAGCACTGTATCTTCGACATGCATCGCGAGGCTCTTATCATTCGTTTTAACCGTCCACCCATCGTTTAATACATACACCCGATGATCACCCATCGTAAGCATCGGCTCAATCGCAAAAGCCATCCCTGCCTTAATTTCAGGTCCGGTCCCTGCCTTGCCATAATTCAGGATTTCAGGATCCTCATGCATTTTCTTTCCAATGCCATGGCCGGCAAATTCACGTACTATGCCAAAACCATGGTCTTTAATAACTTTTTCAATCGAAGCTGAAAGAGTTCCTAGTCTTTCTCCCGGTCGAGCACAAGCGATACCAGCATCGAGTGATTTCTGAGCCGCCAGCATAAAATGCTCAACCTCCGCAGGTGTTTCCCCAAGATAAAAAGCTCGCGCCATATCAGCACAATAACCATCATATGAAGCGCATACATCAATCTTAACCAAATCTCCAAGCGCCGCTATCTGCGATTCGCGTGGAACTCCATGCACTACTTCATCATTAATAGAGACGCAGCTTACATGGCGATATCCCAAATACCCTTTGAGCGTTGTTCTGAGCTTATGATCATCTAAATACTTTTCAATAAGCCCATCGATCGCCTGCGTTGATACGCCCGGCCTCACCCATTCACGTAACCTTTCAAAGAGCTCCGCAAGTAAACGACCAGCTATCACCATTCGTTCTTGCGCATATGCATTTTTAATCGTAATCATGTATCTATATGCCCCGAAGCCCCTAAAAATGATGCATAGACTTCCTCGAGTGGCGCATTTACCTGTAAAACACGAATGGTATGGCCAACCCCCTTATAAAAGGTGAGCATATCAGATTCATGTCCATGGTATATCTTCAAGCGCTCCCTTATAGCAATTTCCTCATCATCAGATCTTCGAATTAAAGGTGATTCACATTCATTGCACGTCATAAATTTCACGGGCTGTAAATGAGAATGTGTGTGAAGCGAGTACACTCGCTGACACTTCTCATTCGCACAAACTGAGCGTGCACGAAGACGATACATAATATCCTCGTCAGACAGCTTTAAATGTACAAGATGCAAATCCACACCTTCCATGTTCTCAAGTAACTCATGAAGCGCACGTGCTTGCGCTAATGTTCTCGGAAACCCATCAAGTATGACGGTACGCTTTACTTGCTTCCCTGACTCCGTATCGGTTACACTCAGCGTCTCAGTTACCGAAGCAGCCGCCGCCCCTTCATCTGAAAAAGCAGCATCCATTGCTGATTGAGCGCCTGCCACCGAAGCACTTGCAAGCTCAAATTCTTGGCTAAGCCATTCATGAACCATATCGATGACAAGACTATCAGCAATGAGTTTACCAGATTTTATAGCAAAATCTATCTGCTTGCCGATATGGCTTTGACGAGCTATGTGCTCACGGCAAAGGTTTCCCGTCGAAAGCTGGCGCCAACCCAGTCTTTTTGTACATAACTGTGAAAGCGATCCCTTACCTGAACCAGGAGGGCCAATAAATATATATAAACGCTTATGCGTACTCACCGCGCAACCCTACTTTTCATTTTTCCGCTCGTTAAGAACGATCCATATTTATATTCTATCAAATAAGACTCAATCTGAGCTGATGTTTCGAGTGCGACACCCACCATAATAAGAAGCGAGGTTCCGCTAATACCAAATGGCAAGTTCAGCACCGCTCCAAAGATCGTGGGAGCAACGGCCAAAATACCAAGATAGATAGCGCCTACAAGCCCAATACGTGTCAGAATGTAGTCGAAATAATCTGCGGTCTGCTTTCCTGGACGAATCCCAGGAATAAATCCTCCACTCTTCTTGATATTATCAGCAAGCTCCGTTGGATTGAATGCGATTGCCGTATAAAAGAAAGTAAAGAAGATAATGAGCCCAAATTCCAAGGCGCTATACAAAGGACCTCCGTACGCCATTGCATTCGATACCGCTTTGACCGCGGAAAAACGTTCCGCAAGAAGCCCAAAAAAGAACATTGGAATATTAAGAAGCGATGATGCAAAAATAACTGGCATCACCCCTGCAGTATTAATCTTAAATGGAATAAACGTACTCTGACCGCCATATACGCGCTGCCCTATGATACGGCGTGCATATTGCACTGGTATTTTACGATCTCCCTTTTCCAAGAACACAATGCATCCTGCAATAACGATAAAGAGCGCGATTGCCACAAACGCCTTGAGCGGATGCAATGTAAGGAGTTGGGCAAACATCGACGGAAACCGGGCGACAATACCTGCAAAAATAATCATCGAGCTTCCATTTCCAATCCCAGAGAGCGAGATCTGTTCGCCAAGCCACATCGTCAGCATCGCACCGACGGTAAGTGATAAGGTAAACAGTAAAATAAAGGTCCAACCGGGATTGGTAATTAAGCCTGGCATTGTTGTCGCATTCGCATTACTCAGGTACATCGCATACGAAAAGCTATAGCCTATGCTTAAGAAGAGAGCAAGATATCGCGTATACTGATTAATCATACGACGACCATAGTCTCCCTCTTTCATGAGCGCTTCCAGCGAGGGCACTGTTAAGCTCAACATCTGCATCATAATAGATGCGGTAATGTAAGGGCTCACACCAAGTGCAAGAATCGTGCAGTACTGTAAAGAACCGCCTGAGAACGTATCAAAGTAGCTTAAGAATCCACGAAAAGCGGACGCTTTTGACATAAATTCCGCAAGCATCGATACGTTAATTCCAACAGCCGGAATAAAAGATCCTAGCCTGTAAATAACGAGTACGCCCAGCGTAAAGAGAATCTTTTTTGTAAGTTCAGGAATCTTAAAAATATTCCCAAAATTTTTAAGCAGTACCACCCGCAATCTCCTTCGTTATTTCTACTACTGCACCACCACTCTTCATAATACCTTCGCGAGCTGCTTTGCTAAAAGCATCTGCATGTACCGTTAATTTCTTATCAAGAGCACCATTCGCTAATATTTTAACAAGAGAACGAGTTTTTTTAACCAGCCCCTTTTCGATGAGAAGCTCTTTTGTAACGGTCTCTCCCGCTTCAAAGACACGGCCGAGGTCTTTAAAATTTACCACCTCATATGTCGTGCTAAAACGGGTATTGTTAAAACCTCGCTTTGGAATACGGCGCGTCAATGGCATTTGCCCACCCTCAAATCTCGGGCTAATGCTTGGTCCTGAACGGGCTAATTGACCCTTGTTCCCTTTACCTGATGTTCCTCCGCGGTCACCGCCACGTCCTCGTCGTTTTCTATCTTTCCCAGCCGGTACAAGCGTATGGAGTGCTATCATGTTATTCCTTCACCATTTGAGTTACCGTTTTGCCACGCATAGCTGCCATTTGGGAAGCTGATCGGCATTGCGCCAGTGCATTCAATGTGGCTTTTACCACGTTTTGTCCACAGCGAGATGATCCTATAGATTTTGCAAGGACGTCTTTTACGCCAAGCACTTCCATAACTGCACGCACAGCGCCGCCGGCAATCACACCGGTACCCTTAGACGCAGAGTTAATATGGACGCGTGTCGCACCATGCTTTCCTCGAACGTTATAAGGAATCGTTGTATCGCGCAATGGTACTGTTATCATATTCTTACGCGCTCTCAGGGTTGCCTTCGCAATGGCAGCAGAGACTTCACGGCTTTTTCCAAGCCCGATGCCAATGCGCCCTTTTTGATCCCCAGAGACAACAAATGCAGAGAACGAGAACGTTTTGCCGCCCTTTGTTACTTTCGTTACGCGGTTTACACTCACCACGTTATCAACAAACTCTTTTGTGTCAGCCATTGCTTCCTCTTAGTAATTCAAGCTAGTTTGCTTGCACATCGTTTCTATTCAACTCTTTTGGCCATAGGCCATTTAAACACCGCTCATCCCGACCTGTCCGCCATAGCCGTAAGGCGACGGCTGGAGTGATCTGCGAGGCCCTTTGCCGAGCAGATTGTTTCGAGGGGCCTTATATCCTGAGGCCGCCTTCACGAAGTCCATCAGCAAGCGCTGCAACGCGCCCATGATAGAGAAACTGCCCTCGATCAAAAATCGCTTCTTGCACACCAGCTTTAAGTGCGCGCTGAGCGAGCTCCTTGCCAATAGCATGGGCAACCTCTTTCTTGGTGCCAGACTTCTTGAGCTCAATCGATGAGCAGCTTGCGAGCGTCTTATGTTGTGCATCATCAATGAGCTGCGCATACATATGGGACGCACTTCTAAATATCGAAACACGAATCTTTCCTGCAGCTCTTGTTTTCGTACGCACACGCTCTGCACGACGTATGCGGCCAGCAATTTTCTTTCTTAGTATCGACACGATTTCACCTCGTTAACAAATTATGCCTTAGCTTTACCAGCTTTGCGGAGAATCACTTCTCCAACATACTGAATACCGGTTCCCTTATAAGGCTCCGGCGGTCTTAATGCGCGTACATCGCTGCACACTTGACCCAATAAATCTTTATCGACTGAATCAAACGTCACCAGCTGACCTGTTTTATCGATTTCAACCGTTACGTTCGTTGGCAATTCAAAATCTATTTTATGGCTAAACCCAAGCGAGAACTGAATTTTAGGGCCACTCGCAACAGCCTTATATCCAAGGCCATTAATTCTCAGCTGTTTTTTAAAACCAACATCTGCACCTTGAATCTTATTATTAAGCAAAGCACGATGCAATCCCCATACTCTATTGGTATCACTCGTTACCTGAGCCGGTTTCAAATAGAGTTCTTTTCCTTGAACTTCCGCTGTTAAGAGGTCATCAATACGGTAAACACCCGAAGCTTTCTTGCCCTTGTAGTGTACCTCTTTACCCTTAACATCCACCGCTACTGATCCGAGAGCAATCGGTTTTCTTCCAATTTTTGACATCGTTTCTCCTTACCACACCGTGCAGAGAACTTCGCCGCCTACATTGCGCTGACGCGCTCCCTTAGACGTCATAACTCCCTGGTTTGTTGTCACGATCGAGATGCCCAGTCCGCCAATCACCGGTTTAATACCCGTATGAGATGCATAAGAGCGACGGCCTGGTTTACTCACACGATCGATTTCATGAATAACCGATTCACCCTTAACATACTTAAGCGCAATCGTTAACGTTTTCTTATTGTGCTCAAGATCTTTAACATGTACCTCTTTTATGAAGCCCTCATCTTTTAAAATACGAGCAATCTCATGTTTTAATCGAGAGTACGGAGCCTCAACCGTTCGCTTCGACGATAATACGCCGTTACGAATAATGGTCAAAAAATCACCAATTGCATCTACTGACATAACTTCCTTTAGCCTTACCAACTTGCTTTCTTAACACCCGGCAACTCACCCTTATGCGCAAGGGTTCTAAAACATAAACGGCATAATTCAAAAAGTCTGATAAAACCACGTGGTCTACCACACTGACTGCACCGGTTACGATGTCTCACTGCAAACTTCGGTGTCCGCAGGGATTTTTCTATCATAGCTTTACGAGCCATAGTCTTCCTTATTGCTAATTATGAACCCTTACCACGCCTAAATGGCATACCGATGCTCTTTAAAAGCTCAAGTGCATGCGCGTCTTCTTCAGCAGAGGTATGAATCGTTATATTCATGCCAAACATTTTTTCTTGTGTTGTATCGGCCTCAGGGAAAATAGACCATTCTTTAATACCGAGGTTATAGTTTCCGCGGCCATCCAACTTCGTAGGGATTCCTTGAAAGTCACGTACTTTTGGCAGCGCAAGATTTACAAGCTTATCAAGAAACTCATACATCTTCTTTTTACGCAGCGTCACGCGAGCACCAATCGGCATACCTTCACGGATTTTAAATCCAGCAATCGATTTACGAGCAAGAGTACGCACCGATTTTTGACCCGCAATATTATCCAGTGTCTGCATAACTGTATTGAGAATTCGACTATCGCTTACTGCCTCTTTTACCCCAACATTGAGGACCACTTTTTCAAAGCGAGGTACCTGCATCACATTAGAAATACCAAGGGTTTTTCCAAGCGCAGGGCGAATCGAAGTCGTATAAAGCTCATCTAGACGCGCTTTATTATCATTTTTCTGTACTGCCGTACGTGATTTCATAAAATATTCCTCACATTACTTGTTTTGTTCGCGCTGAAACACGGACTTTCTTACCATCTTCTAGCACTTTAAAGCTTACACGACATGGTTTTGAATCAGTCGGCGAGACGAGCATCACGTTCGACAAACTAATAAACCCTTCCTGCCTCTTCATCGTTGACGTTTCACCTTGTCGGCGTGCCTTGTAATGCTTTGTTTGCATCGCAATTCCAGCCACCTTAACGCGGCTATTCTTTTGATCAAGATCTATGACCGTACCCTGCTTGCCTTTATCACGGCCGGTTAGGATAATCACCGTATCATTTCGTTTAATGCGTAACATATGGTATTCCTTTCCTACCGCTTACAATACTTCTGGAGCAAGTGATACAATTTTTGTAAATTCCTTAGCACGCAATTCACGCGCTACAGGGCCGAATATACGGGTTCCAACTAATGTGTTAAAATCATCAACCGATTTAATCACTACACCCGCATTGTCACCAAATCTAATATAGCTTCCATCAGGACGACGGTATTCCTTACGAGCACGCACAATAACAACCGTAACGACGTCACCCTTTTTTACTTGACCACCAGGAATAGCTTTCTTTACCGCGCATTTTACCATATCGCCGGTGTATGCAAACTTTTTACGGGTACTTCCAAATAAATGGATAATTTTGAGGAGCTGAGCCCCAGAATTATCGGCAACTTCTAAGAATGATTCCTTTTGCAACATAGTACACCTTTAAGCTGAATGCGCTTTCACTATCCGCGTCAAATACATATATTTTGTCTTCGATTGCGGACGGCCTTCTACAATCTCTACAATATCACCTACCGTAGCGCTTTCCGATTCGTCATGCACCTTATACTTTTTCGATGTACGCATAACTTTCTTCAAGCGGGGATGGGTATAGCTTCGTTCAACACGAACCACGACCGTCTTATCCATTTTATCAGAAATTACTTCGCCTGTCAGCATACGCTTTGTTGGCGTTCGTTGAACTTTGGTTTCAACTTGTTTCATAGTTTCGCTGCTCCTAATCATTCATACGTTGTGGCTTTCACATTGCCTCATTTTCCCACCGCTCACCCCGAGTGATCTGCGAGGCCGATATGCCGAGCAGATTGTATCGAGGGGCATCGTTACGCCGCTGCGCGCTTTTGCTGCGCATAGGTAAGCGCCCGTGCAATTTCTTTTTTCATTTTGTTATACGCCTTCTTATCTTTCAGAGGCTTTGTTGAAGCCTGCAAGCGTGCACTGAACAAATCGCGGCGTACAGTATCAGCGTGCGCGATAAGCTCCGCTTCAGTCATGTTCTTAAGAACGTCTTTTGCCTGTTTCTTCATGTGTTACTCCTTAAATAGGATCACTCAGCCGGAGCTGGCGCGGTCTCGTTCTTCTTAACAAATCTCGTCTTCATTGGCAGTTTGTATGCTGCTGATTGTAGCACTTCACGAGCCGTTAGCTCGTCAAGCCCTGAAACTTCAAACATAATGCGTTCGCGCTTAATGACAGCAACCCAAAACTCAACGTTACCTTTACCTTTACCCATTCGAGTTTCAGCAGGCTTCTTCGTAACCGGTTTATCGGGGAACACGCGCAAAAATAGGCGCCCCACTTTTTTTAAACGACGACTCATCGTAACGCGAGCTGCTTCAATTTGCTGTGCGGTCAGCCATGCAGGCTCCACTGCCTGCAAACCATACTCACCAAACGCTACATCGCGAGCACCTTTCGCAAGGCCACCTTTGCGTCCTTTTTGGACTTTACGGTACTTAATTTTTTTTGGCATCAACATGGTTATCCCTTACTTTGTTTATATTCACCACGGCATATCCACGTTTTCACGCCGATAACACCATAGGTGGTATGAGCTTCCACAAAGCCGTAATCAATATCAGAGCGCAATGTATGTAAGGGTGTTGAACCAACACGTATCCATTCATCACGCGCAATTTCTGCGCCACCCAACCGGCCGGAACAACGAATTTTAATACCTCGTGCACCTGCTTTCATAGACGCTGCAGCAACTTTCTTCATAACTTTCTTAAAGCTCGCCCGCTTTTCAAGCTGCTCAGCGATACCCTTTGCTACAACAACGGCATCGAGATCAGGGTTTTCAACCTCTTTGACCGATACTTCAACCGTAGCACGCCCAAGGAGCTTAATGAGATCCTTACGAAGTGTTTCGATATCTTTACCCTGTCTTCCGATAACGATCCCTGGTCGAGCTGAGTGAATATCTATACGAATAACATCACCAGCCTTTGCAATTTTTACCACGGAAACTTCGGCTCCTACTAATCTTTTATCGAGGTAGCGACGAATCATTAAATCTTCTTTAAGGAGCTCAGCATAGTTGCCTCGTCGAGCAAACCACTGGGAGTCCCAGTCTCTATATATGCCTACTCTAAAACCTTTTGGGTTAACCTTTTGTCCCACACATCACCTTCTCGTTTGTTGTACTCACTGTTTCTGCTTAACGGTCACACTTATATGGCACAGCCGCTTACGTTGCGGGTTTGCGCGCCCTTGAGCTCCTGGTTTAAAATAACGATGCGTTGGCCCTTCTTCGACAAACACATCTTTTATAAAGAGATCATCCGCCTCTATATTTTTCAGATGCTTGGCATTAGCAACTGCAGTTGCAAGCACTTTTGAGACCGGCAATGATCGCTGATTGCGATACGTCGTCAACCATGCAAGAGCTTGCGGAACATCCTTACCACGAATCACATCCACCACAGGACGCAACTTATACGGCGAATACCACACATATTTCGCTGTCGATCCAAACTCATTATTCTCAAGTGCGGCTTTTGTTCTCGTCTTCTTTTTAATATGACCGGCGTTCTTTACATGCCGCACTGCTTTGACCTTAGTCTTTGCAGAGTCCGCTGCCTTTTTTCGCGTCGTCTTTTTTATAGCAGCAGCCTTTACCGTGCTTTTTGGCGCACGCGCAGTCGTCGCTTTCTTACTGCTTTTTGCTGTCTTTTTTGTTTCTTCACTCATCGCTTACACCTCAAGCTTATCACGCTTTTTATTTTCCTGGCGCAGCAGCACCCGCTTTACGCTGTCCACTATGCAATCTAAAGGTTCTCGTTGGAGCAAATTCACCCAGACGATGACCTACCATATTCTCTGTAATAAAGACGGAAACAAATTTACGTCCGTCATGCACCGCAATAGTCAGCCCTACAAAATCAGGCGTCACCATACTTCTGCGTGACCATGTCTTAATAGCCTCTCTCTTTGAGCTCCCCTTCGAGCGCTCTACTTTTTTTAAGAGAGAATCGTCTACAAAAGGTCCCTTTTTAGCTGATCGCGTCATAGTGTATTCCTCACGGTCTTCTTCGTTTAATAATAAGCGGATTTTTTCGTTTACGAGTTCGCGTACCTTTTGCACCGAGGCCCCATGGCGATTGTGGGTGAGATCCAGACTTAGAACGACCTTCACCACCACCATGCGGGTGATCAACTGGGTTCATAGCCATACCACGTACCTCTGGACGCCATCCCCTCTGACGGTTGCGACCCGCTTTCCCTATGGTGATATTTTTATAATCAGCATTACCAAGGGCTCCAATGGTCGCCCAACAATCAAGATGTACCATACGAATTTCATTTGATGGCATCTTCAAGGTGGCATGTGTTTCCCCTTTAGCAACAAGTTGGACACTTGTTCCCGCGCTACGAGCAAATTTACCGCCCGAATTCGGTGTAATTTCTACATTATGGATCGTAAACCCAACAGGAATCGCTCGAATAGGAAGGCAGTTGCCAACCTTTGCTTCGACCTCTTTCCCCGCAAGAACTTTATCACCCACCTGTAATCCTTCAGGCATGAGCATATAGGCTTTTGCTCCATTTTCATAATTCACCAAACCAATCCGCACGTTGCGATTCGGATCATACTCGATCGTCATAATCTTGCCAGGCACATCGTGCTCAGAGCGTTTAAAGTCAATAATACGATACCGCTGAGCAGCCCCACCACCATGATGGCGCATGGTAATGCGACCATAAGCATTACGACCGCCCTTACGGCGCAAACCCTTTGTTAAACTACGTTCAGGTGTGGTCGTCGTAATATCAGATGAACTTAAAAATGTCTGAAATCGTAACGATGCATTACGTGGCTTACGTTTAATAATTGCCATAGTCTTCCTCTTATTCCTCGACAGATGTCGGCTGTGATTCTGCTCCAGCAAATCCCATAATATCGAGATGCTGACCTTTTTTCAAGGTTATCACCGCTTTCTTTCTTGTCTTTCCATGAGTAAAAAAGCGTCCTACACGGCGTTTCTTACCTTTTGATATCACAATACCAATTTTTTCAGCCTCAACATTAAAGAGCTTTTTCAGCGCTTGCGCAATCAATGGCTTATTTGCTTGGGGATGAACCTCAAGCACAAGCTTCCCAGCCGTTTGATTTAAGCGATATGCTTTCTCCGTAATACGCGGACCTTTTATAATATCATATAGTGTTAAATCCATGAGCTGACCATTTCCTTAAAGGCGTCCATATCTTTTTGCATAATTACCCATACATCGCCATTTGAAAGATCGTAGGCATTCCATTGATCAAACAGTAGCATGCTACGAATATTAGCTATATTAGCAAACGATGCTTGTGTTGTACGGTCGTTCGGTGTCACGAAGAGCACGATGTCCTTCGTATGCAAGCCCGCTTTCTTAAGCGCATCGTAAGCATGAGCCGTTTTTGGTGTCTCCTGCGGAATCCAATCAAGTGCTATGATTTTCTTATTTTCAAGGAAATTCCATAAGAGCTCGTTACAAACCTGCCGTTTAAGATGCTTCGAGATAGCAGCAGTTCGGGTACGTTCTTGAGGCCCAAAAATAACGCCCCCTTTTCTCCACAAGGGAGATCTGCGCGTTCCCGCACGAGCACGGCCCGTTCCTTTTTGCTTCCACGGTTTCTTGTTAGAAAATGCTACATCAGAGCGTCCTTTGCAGGCAACGGTTCCTTGTCTCCTATTGAGCAAATGTGCACGAATATACTGGGAGAACCCTTCTTTACGTATATCGGCCCGTTGATCTTCAGTAACGCCAAGATCCTTTTGAGTAACCAGAATAGCTCCTGGACCCAATGTCATCTCATCAACTGACTCAACACGGCGCTTTGCTGGCGCTTTTTTAGGCGCAGCTTTCGCTTTAGTCGCTGTGGAGCGCTCTTTTTCTTCTATCTTTTTCGTAGCCATCGACATTTACCTACACTTTCACCTGGCAAGCCCTACTTATTGCTCAGTTGGGACTCACGGAACGCGCTATGCGCTCTTTTTTACAAACACTAATGATCCAGATTTACCTGGCACCGAGCCCTTTACAAGCACCACACGTGCTTCCGGCTCAACTTTAACAATTTCAAGATTTTTCATCACCCGTCGAGCAACACCCATCTGGCCTGGTAATCGCTTACCTTTCATAACGCGGCCACGTGTATGCATGTTCCCGAGTGATCCTGGCCAACGGCCAAATCGCACTTGACCATGGCTTCCCCGTCCACCAGCAAAACCGTGTCTTTTTACAACGCCTTGAAATCCAGCACCTTTTGTGGTGCCAAAGACATCAACGGCATCACCCTGTTCAAAGACTGTTGCATCAACTGGCTGTCCAATCTCAATACCTTCGAGAGTTTTATCTGATGGAACTTCTTTAAAAGCACTAAAATACTTTCGCGGATCCGATAACCAGTCAGCTGAAAATGGCTGCGTCACATATTTATGCTTTACACATCCCATCTTAACTGCATTATACCCATCATTCTCGAGAGTCTTGACCTGTGTTACATACCAGTTGGCCACATCAATAACGGTCACGGGAACAACTTTATTCTCATTATTAAAAACTTGGGTCATCCCAATTTTTTTTCCCCAGAGTCCGTTCACCATCTGTTTACCTTTCTCTTACTTCTCTTAACCGCTTATCACAAGCTACTTCGCAGATCACTCGTGCTAAGCTCGGTTCTTGGCAATTTCCATCGCTCACCCTATTCGCTTGCCCGCCATAGCCTTGGCGGCGGCGGGAGGGGCAACCAATTACTTAATTTCAACGTCTACACCTGAAGAAATGCTCAACTTCATCAACGCTTCCATTGTTCCATCAGATGGTGAAACAATATCAAGAACTCGTCGATGCGTCGTTAACTCAAACTGCTCACGAGCTTTCTTATCAATGTGCGGAGACGTCAGTACAGTAAAACAGCGGCGCTTATTAGGTAGGGGAACAGGACCCACAACCTGGGACCCGGTCCTTTTTACCGTCAAAGCTATCTGTTTCACCGCTTTATCTAATAACTGGTGATCGTACGATTTGAGTGTCAACCTTATTCTTTGCTTTTTCATGTAGTTGCATCCATTAATCTAAAATCTGAGTCACAATACCTGAACCAACCGTTCTTCCGCCTTCACGAATCGCAAAACGTTGATCTTTTTCCATCGCAATAGGAGAGATCAATTCAACGTCAACGGCAACGTGATCACCAGGCATTACCATTTCGCGACCTTGTGGAAGTGATACCACACCGGTTACGTCGGTTGTTCTAAAATAGAATTGAGGACGATAGCCATTAAAGAATGGACTATGACGACCACCTTCTTCTTTAGTAAGAACGACAAATTCAGCCTTAAACTTCTTATGTGGCATCACAGTGCCAATCTTAGCAAGGACCTGTCCACGCTCAATTTCTTCTTTCTTAATACCACGAAGCAACAGACCAACGTTATCACCGGCCTGCCCTTCAGAGAGCTCTTTTCTAAACATTTCTACGCCGGTAACGGTTGTTTTCATCGTTGAACCAAAGCCAACGAGTTCAACTTCCTCACCAACTTTGATTTTACCACGTTCGATACGACCGGTAGCTACGGTACCACGACCAGGGATCGAGAATACACCTTCAACCGCCATAAGGAATGGCTTATCTATTTCACGTTGCGGTTCAGGAATAGAAGAATCAAGTGCATCCATCAACTTCATAATCGCTTGAGAACCAAGCTCACCTTCGTCGCCATTGAGCGCCTTGAGAGCCGATCCACGAATGACAGGAATATCATTACCTGGGAATCCATACTTGGTAAGAAGATCTCTAATTTCTTCTTCAACCATGTCGACCATATCTTTATCGTCAACCATATCAACTTTATTGAGGAAGACCACAATTTGAGGAACACCAACGTTCTTTGCAAGCAAGATGTGTTCTCTCGTTTGAGGCATAGCACCATCAGCAGCAGATACGACTAAAATCGCTCCGTCCATCTGAGCTGCACCGGTAATCATGTTTTTTACGTAGTCAGCGTGACCAGGGCAGTCAACGTGTGCATAGTGACGCTTATCCGTTTCATATTCCACGTGAGAAATTGCAATGGTAATACCACGTGCTTTTTCTTCAGGCGCATTATCAATCTGATCAAACTTTCGTGCTTCAGCATAACCCTTCTTTGCGAGTACGGTCGTAATCGCTGCGGTTAATGTTGTTTTTCCGTGGTCAACGTGACCAATCGTACCGGTATTTACGTGAGGCTTCTTGCGCTCAAATACACCCTTTGCCATTGTTACTCCTGTCAACTAAATAAGTAAAACTCACCAACCAACTCATAGTGCTTCTTCTAAGCAGCCTTAAGAATTAATTCTTGCGCATGCTTTGGCACTTCACGATAACATTCAAATTCCATCGACGAGCTCGCACGACCTTTTGTCATTGAACGCAGCTGCGTCACATAACCAAACATTTCGGCTAACGGCACTTCCGCAGAAATAATGCTGTTGCCGATTTTTGACTCCATACCTAAGATGCGGCCACGACGGGAGTTTAAGTCACCCATAACGTCACCCATGTACTCTTCAGGCGTTTCAACTTCAACTTTCATAATCGGTTCCAGAAGGCACGGATCTGCTTTTGCCATACCAGCCTTAAATGCCATGCTCGCTGCCATCTTAAACGCAAGTTCCGAAGAGTCAACATCATGGTACGACCCTTCATTCAAGCTCACCTTAAAATCAACAACGGGATAGCCACCTAAAATACCGGTATTCTTGGCTTCATCAAGCCCTTTTTCCACCGCAGGAATATATTCCCGAGGAATGGTTCCGCCTACAACCTTATTTTCAAAAAGGTACCCTTTACCACGCTCTTGCGGTTGCAGGGTGATCCAGACGTGTCCGTACTGACCGCGTCCACCCGACTGCTTAATATACTTACCTTCAACGGTAATTGGCTTGGTAATCGTTTCCTTGAACGCAACTTGCAATTTGCCTTGAACCAACTCTACTTTTTGTTCTCGCTTAATACGATCAACAACGATTTCTAAATGAAGTTCACCCATTCCGCGAATGACCGTCTGATTCGTTTCTGGATCATAGGAAAATTGAAACGAAGGATCTTCTTGTGCCATTTTGCGAAGTGCGGTTGTCATCTTATCGTAATCACCTTTATTCTTTGGCTCGATGGACGTAGAAATAACTGGTGTTGGAATGTCGATTTTTTCAAGCAATATAGGATTCGCCTCATCACAGAGGGTATCTCCTGTATTTGCATCCTTAATCCCCACTATCGCACCAATATCACCCGCCTTAAGCTCTTGAATTTCTTCTTTCTTATTCGCGCTCATTTTAACAAGACGGCTCACGCGCTCTTTCGAATCACGTGTTGAATTAAAGGCATACGAGCCAGATTTCAATGTTCCTGAATAGACACGAATAAAACTCAAAACCCCCACAAACGGATCGGTCATGAGCTTGAAAATGAGACCTGAAAAAGGCGCATTTGGATCTGCGGGACGAGGTTCTTTGGTATCTGTCCCTGGAACCAATCCTTCAATGGCGGCGATATCTGCCGGAGACGGTAGATAGTCAAGCACTGCATCAAGCAGGAGCTGGACACCCTTATTTTTAAATGCCGTTCCACAAAAAGCTGGTGTTACTTTGCGTTCAAGCGTTCCTTTGCGAAGCGCCGCTTTAATTTCATCAATTGAAATTTCTTCTTCATTGAGGAACCTTTCTGCAAGACGATCATCGAGATCTGCAGCTTTTTCAACGACCTTTGAACGCAGCTCTTCCGTTCGTGCCTTATGCTCTTCAGGAATATCATGCCAGGTGACAACGCTGCCCTTTTCGCCTTCTTCAAAAGTAGCCATTTTGCGAGTGAGCAGATCGATCAACCCATAAAATTCATCAGATTGGCCAAGAGGAATTTGCATTGGAAGCGCCTGACCTTTGAGCTTCATATTGACATCTTCAATAACTCTAAAATAGTCAGCGCCAACGCGATCTAATTTATTAACAAATATAATACGTGGAACTTTATAACGATTGGCCTGGCGCCAGACCGTTTCAGACTGAGGCTGCACGCCACCAACGCCGCAGAATACTGCTATCACGCCATCAAGTACGCGCAGAGAACGGCCTACCTCAATGGTAAAGTCAACGTGTCCGGGAGTATCAATAATGTTAACGTTATATCCTTTCCAACTACAGCTAATAGCAGCAGAGGTAATCGTAATACCACGTTCTTTTTCTTGCTCCATCCAGTCGGTTGTCGTTTCACCTTCGTGTACTTCACCCATTTTATGAACGGTACCAGTATAAAAGAGAATCCGCTCCGTTACCGTTGTTTTACCAGCGTCAATGTGAGCCGCAATTCCGATATTTCTATATTTGTTTAAGTAACTCATGAGGGGGCCCTTACCAAGCATAATGGGAGAAGGCTCTGTTTGCCTCAGCCATTTTATGAACATCCATTCTTTTTTTCACTGCAGCCCCGCGCCCTTCAAGAGCATCGAGAAGTTCATGCCCTAAACGCAAACCCATCGTCTTATCACCGCGCGTTTTTGCAGCAGCTATAAGCCAGCGCATTGCAAGCGCACGGCCTCTATTATCCGAAACCTCAGCAGGGATCTGATACACACTACCACCAACACGACGCGGACGGACCTCAACAGCAGGAATAACCTGTTCGAGCGCCCTATAAAAGAGCCCGAGCGCTTTATCTTTATCGCCACCAGCCTTTTTAGTCAACACATCGAGCGCTTCGTATACAATATCGCGAGCAACATTCTTTTTGCCACGCCACATCACCACGTTGATGAACTTATGAACCGTTTCTGATCCCCAACGGCCATCAGGACCTATAGGACGAATAAAATTTACCGATTTACGTCTTGGCATAACCTACCTTCCACTGATACTTATTTCTTAGGGACCTTTGCACCATACTTCGAACGACCTTGCTTTCTCTTTTCCACTCCAGCAGAGTCGAGCGCGCCACGAACAATGTGATATTTCACACCAGGTAGATCGGGTACACGACCACCACGCACGAGCACCACACTGTGCTCTTGCAAATTATGGCCTTCACCCCCAATATACGCCGTTACTTCAATGCCCGTGGATAACTTCACACGAGCTACTTTTCGTAACGCTGAGTTTGGTTTTTTCGGCGTCGTGGTAAATACACGAGTACACACCCCTCTAATTTGAGGGCATGCCTTCAATGCCGGGCTTTTTGATTTATACTTCACCTTGATGCGTTCAAAACGCGCTAACTGATTAATCGTAGGCATATCTTTTAATCCACCATACTTAAATATGTGTTGTACTCTATTCCCTCACGGGACGTTTTCATAATTTTCTGTTCGTCATTCACACCCCAGAGGCATTAGAATATGCGTGGAGACAGCTG
Source organism: uncultured bacterium (assembly GCA_963695365.1). Lineage (GTDB taxonomy): Bacteria > Babelota > Babeliae > Babelales > Babelaceae > PRDV01. Next base: position 1,015,272 of record OY968766.1, on the reverse strand, counting down.
TCAGAACAGCTTTTAATCTTTTTGGCACGTAAAAAAAGAAGCATGCCATTCTTAGATAATGTATTTAGTATAGCGAGAAAGTAAGAAATATCAAGATGATTGTTTCAGGAAATGGGCACATATGAAAAAGACACACGAGAGAGAATCTAAATTACTATGAAAAACAACCCCCTCTTTTCTAAAATTTCTAAGAAAACAAGGCCTTGTTTTTTCTTGGCTTTCTTATTAAAAATATATAGATTATGGCCTATATTATAATCAACGTAGCTCACATGTAGTGTGAAATGGAATGGTCTAATGAGCAAAAAGCTTTGCATATTCACCATATCCCTCTTTTTCGAGATCTTCTGCAGGAATAAAGCGCAATGCTGCGGAGTTCATACAGTACCGAAGGCCTGTTGGTTCAGGTCCGTCGGTAAAGACATGGCCTAAATGCGAATCGGCGTTTTTACTGCGTATCTCATGTCGCTCCATACCATGCGAACGGTCATTCTTTTGATAGATATTGCCCGGATCGAGCGGCTTTTTAAAGCTCGGCCAGCCCGTTCCAGAATCATATTTGTCAAGCGAGCTAAACAATGGCTCACCAGAAACAATGTCCACGTAAATCCCCGGCCGCTTGTTATTCCAGTATTCATTCTTAAATGCAGGCTCCGTACCATATTCTTGCGTTACACTATATTGTAATGGCGTTAAATTTTTTCTTAGATCGGCATCTGATGGCTTGGTATACTTCTTTGCAGAGGTACCAGCCGGTTTAAACTTCTTCGCCTGCCACGCTTTTTTAACAAACTCATCGCGTCCAGAAGCCATACGATACCTTTTATAGTGCTCCGGATTCTTTTTTGCATAATTTTGATGGTATTCTTCTGCGGGATAAAATGGTGAAGCTTTGAGAATTTCTGTAACAATTGGCTTATCAAATTGGCCCGAAGCATCAAGAGTTTTTTTAGAAGCTATTGCGAGCTTCTGCTGTTCTTGGGTATGATAAAAAATCGCCGAACGATAGTGTGGACCGCGGTCATGAAACTGGCCTCCTGCATCCGTAGGATCTATCGAATGCCAAAAGACATTCAAGAGGTCTTGATAATTTGTCACGGCTGAATCATAGGTAATCTGTACTACTTCGACGTAGCCCTTTTGTGCGTAGTCTTCGTATGTCGGATTGGCCCCGGTCCCACCCATATAACCGGATATAACTGTTTTCACACCAGCAATTTCCTTAAATGAATGCTCCGTACACCAAAAGCATCCGCCAGCAAATGTCGCTTGTTCTACCTCCACAAACTTCTCCCTGTACCTCTTTGATGGGGATTGAGAATATACCATGCCTACTAACCCGATAATGATAAGTGGTAAAAGTATACTTATTTTCTTAACCATAGGGTACCTCCATAATCTAACAATAATGAATGACGACATGTTTATCTTTTTATAAGAGTATATGAAAACCCAATCTTTGCAAAAGGCGGTCCTGGTTCAATAGTTATGAGACAAAAGGGCCTCTCTTACTGTTAAATAACAACACTCAATTGGTATTCGCATATTGTATAGCTTGGTGCGGCCTCCAATTATTATAGTGTTCGACATATTTCTATAAAGATTGCTCTATGATAGTATGCTGAGCGGGGCCGCTATACTGTTGGTAGAATTCATACTGCGAACGTAGCAGGCTTCAATGGACACGTTCTAATGAGCAAAAAGCTTAGCATACACACCGTATCCGTCTTTTTCAAGATCTTTGGCAGGAATAAAGCGCAATGCAGCTGAGTTCATGCAATAGCGCAGCCCCGTTGGCGGCGGGCCGTCAGTAAAAACGTGACCCAGATGCGAATCTGCATGGACACTGCGAATCTCATTACGAACGGTAAAGAGCTTTCGATCTTCTTGCTGATGAATATTAGCTGGTTCAAGAGGCTTGGTAAAGCTTGGCCAGCCGGTACCGGAATCAAACTTGTCCAGCGAGCTAAATAACGGCTCACCCGAAACAATATCAACATAAATTCCCGGCTGCTTATTATCCCAATACTCATTATGAAAGGCAGGCTCGGTACCATTTTTTTGCGTAACCTCATACTGAAGCGGAGTTAACTTCTTTTTAAGCTCCACATCATTGGGCTTTACGAATTTCTTTGAGGAGGTGCCATCAAGCTTAAATTTCACCGTTGCCCAGGCCTTTTTTATGAAATCATCTCTGCCTGAAAGATAGCGAAATGTTCTATACCGAATCGGATTTTTTGTCGCGTAATCTTGATGATATTCTTCTGCCGGATAGAAGGTTGATGCCTTTAGGATTTCCGTAGCAATCGGCTTGTCAAACTGGCCTGACGCCTGGAGAGTCATTTTTGATGCCTCAGCAAGCTCTTTTTGCTTATCATTATGATAATAAATTGCCGTGCGATACTGAGGTCCGCGATCATTAAACTGGCCTTCTGCATCCGTTGGATTAATATTGTGCCAAAACACATTAAGCAGCGCATCATAGGTTACAATCTCAGGATCATAGGTAATCTGAACCGCTTCAATATGGCCGCCTTTTGCATAATCATGGTACGTTGGATTGGTTGAGGTACCGCCGGTATAACCAGAAACGACGCTTTTTACGCCGGCAAGCTCTTTAAACGGATGAACCATGCACCAAAAACAACCGCCTGCAAATGTTGCTTGCTCTGTTTTCACAATTCCCCCTTTAGGATAGATCGGTTTCTTAACGGCACACCGCTTACCGCCCCAAAAGAGGTATCCAAGCACAAGGGCCGCTATTGAACCGATTATGATGAGATATTTAATCATACGCTCCCTTTCTCTTTAGTTAGTGTAACACAGAGAACGATCATTTATAAAGAATCGCGTGAAAAACTCTTGCTCTGCAAAAAGCTCATATGCTAAGGTAATGGAAGCACATGAGCCGGACGCCGCTTGAGCGGCCTACCAGCCTTCGCAAAGCTACGGTGGCCAGCCCGGCGGTATGCGGGGCTGTCATACCCCATGTGTATTTCTTCCCAGAATATGTATGTAACAAGGGTAAGCAATGGAATACGATTACGATATTATTGTACTAGGAGGAGGACCCGCAGGGCTCGTTGCAGCCAAAGTTGCATGTGGCCTTGGAAAGCGGGTTGCTCTTATCGAAGCTCATCGGCTGGGAGGAACCTGCACGCTTACCGGCTGTGTGCCAAGTAAAACGCTTATTCATGTCGCTAAGCTCGCCCATGATAGCCTGAAAATGAAGGAGTTTGGCGTGGGCTGCTCTGGAAAGCTTGATACTCGAAAAATAATGACTTTCGTGAGAGCGAAGATCGAAGAGATATATCAAGGGCATAGCACGCAGGCTTTAGAGACGCTCGGAATTCACGTTCTCTACGGAAAACCGGCATTTATTAATAAAAATCAGGTACAACTCGCTGAACACAATGCGAACAGTATGCGCATTCTCACAGCAAAGAAGTACATCATAGCAACAGGCTCTCGTCCTTTTATCCCTCCTATAGAAGGGCTAACCGAAGTACCATATTTGACGAATGAAACTCTGTTTAATCTTGAAGAGCTCCCTGAATCGCTCATTATCCTCGGTGGCGGACCTATCGGCGTTGAAATAGCAGCCTGTTTGCAGCGGCTGGGAACAAAGTGTACTATCATTGAAAGAAGCCCTTTGATTCTTTCTAAAGAAGACCCCGAACTCGCAAGACTTGTTTTAGAAACAATGACCGATGAGGGAGTTACCATAAAAACAACAACGACAGCACAGCGCGTATCTCTGCATCGATCAGGCATAGCGCTCACGTGCACCGATGCGTCAGGAAATGAGATAGAAATAATCGGCCAGCAATTACTTATCGCCGTAGGTCGCGTTCCTAACGCTGACACTCTTCACCTTGAAAAAGCGGGAGTGGTAACACATAGATCCGGAATCATGGTTACTAAAACACTTCAAACAACCACGCCAACTATCTATGCCTGTGGTGACGTTGTTGGTCCGTATCAGTTTAGCCATATGGCAGAATATCAAGCCTCGATAGCTGCCCAAAATGCATGTTTACCATTTTTAAAAAAACGAACAGACTACACCTACCGCATTTGGGTGACATTTACAGATCCCGAACTTGCCACGATGTGATTAACAGAAGCTGAGGCTCGCGAGCAGTTTGGTAATGGCGTTTTAGTCTATCGAAGTTATTATAAAGACTACGATCGGCCCCGTATTGATGGAGAAACGCGGGGCATGGCAAAAATTATTTGTCGCGAAAACGGCCAGATTCTTGGGGCTTCTATCTTTGGAGCCCGTGCTGGTGAACTGATTGGAGAAATACAGCTTGGGGCATATTATGGCATCAGATTTTATAACTTTTATAAAGCGATTCATCCATATCCGACGTATGGGGATGTCATCTGGCAAGCTTCAAAAAAAGCTTATGTTGAGTCACTTAAAGCTATGAAAAGTCTGAGGTTTTTGAAAGCAATAACCAACTTCTTACAGAAAGCAAAATTTTGGTAACTATCCTATAAATACCCTCTATTATCCTTTTTTTTGACGCGATTCGTCGTAAGCAGGCCCTCTTCCTTTATTTTCTTACTATTTCACTGTACTTCACTTTTACCCAAAGAACAAAGCTGGGTGTTATTATGCTAGGTCAAACATATGGGCGCGAATAAGGAATCCTGCAACGTTATCGCCAAGATCACCATAAACAAGCGCTATAACAAGTTCAGCTGCAACTGAATTTCTCATTAAGAAGCGTTCCTCAGGAAATTGCCTATAGACCCAAAGCTTATTCACTATCTGATCTTCAGAGACATCGCAAGGCTCTCCTACTTCTTGGCAAGCTTTTATAGCTGCACGAGCAAGGGCTCTATCGCGTTCCTCCCGAGAATTAAAAGGCAATCGAGAAAAAAGCTCTTGCTGAGAGCCTGATATAAGGCTCTTTTTAATGAATAAACTACTTGAGGTTTTTTGAAGAATCTCTATTCCTACAAATTTCGTGAATGTCGTTTGCAGTACTTGATATTGATTAAAACCTGCCGCTTGACGGAAAGAGATGGTATGTAACGCATCTATCCCTGATTCCAAAAAAAGATCTATTTGATTCACCGATCTTATAGCCTTTACCGACTTAACAGCTTGATCAATTACGCTCTGCACCTGCAATGCTCGCACCCAATCCTTTTGTATTACAGCCTGTAGTCCACACATAGTGTCTGATGCCATATCGCGACCCAGTTGGGCAGCATCAACATCAGCAAACAAACTTGAGGCTGATATACCCGCAACACAAACAGCTATTTTTAAAAAAAATTGAGACATGAAAACCCCCTGGTTATGATTTATTGATGATTGTTTAGTTTGCTTCATAACACATTTTGAATATACCAACCCCCAAAAGGAAATCAAATGGTATGGCATTGTATACCCTTTTGCGGCCCGACCCGCATAATAAACAATCCCAGTCATCCCTGCACATCTCGTGGCATTGTATCAAAATGATTTTATGGATAGACGGGAGTTCTTCACTAAAATACGTAAGCAATAAGTTTCACGTACTCTAACGCGGGCCATTAACGCGTCTATTATACACATGGCGAATAACGACGGGAATCAGTGCAAGAAGGCCTAAGAGCAGGAAAATTCCCGCTATCTGGGGCGAAAGAATCTCGTGCCAGGCATGAATGGTAGAAAGGCGATGGCCAGCATAGGTATAAGCAAGACATCCGGGAATCATACCTACAAAGGTACCGATAATAAAGCTCCTTACTGGCAGTATCGTCAACCCTGCAAGTGCGTTCACAAGAAAAAAAGGCACCGCCGGTAACAGGCGTAGTGCAAGAATATACCACCCTCCATACTGCTTAACTTCGCTATTAAACTGAACAATCTCTTTTGCATACCTACCCTGAAATGCATCCCCCAAAGCATACCGCACCATCAAAAAAGCAGCAGTTGCTCCGATTGTTGCTGCAGCAAGAGAAAGCATAAACCCATGTAAGAACCCAAATAATGCACCACCTGTAAGCGTAAAGAAAGCTGCTACCGGTATTGAAAATGCAGTACAAAGGATATATAATCCCATAAAAAGTGTGGCCGATGCGACGTAATGGCTGCTTACAAAGCTTTGTAGCGCATCTTTCATAAAAACTACCATTGCCAAAGAAACATACGGGCGTACTGCGATGTAATACACCGCTGACAATACAATCATAGCAGCAATGAGGCCGCGAGCGATTTTCTTCATAGCAATCTCCATAAGAACATTTCTGCTCACGTAGCTTGCCAGTTTTACTATCTCTTTGCAATTAAAAGAGATTGAGTAAGCAAATTTTCTCTTTTGTTGTAGTTTTAAACAAAAAGTGATAAGTTCTAGTTCTAAGGGCATGAAAACACCGCTAGCACCAATAAAAAAGGCACAGAAAGGACCATCACCATGACTACCGCCATGAAAATTCTCTACTTAGGGCTTATAGAAATCATCGCGCCACTCGCAAAGATACTGAGCGTTTTATGGACGAATCTGCCACTTATTATCGTTGCAATATGCGGTGTAGCATTTCTCATTATTTTTCATGAATTAGGCCATTTATTAACTGCAAAGCTCTTTGACGTGTACGCGCCTTCGTTTTCAATCGGCTTTGGACCGCGCATTTTCGAAAAAAAAATTGGTGAAACAACCTATGCTATTTCGGCGATTCCATTGGGTGGGTACGTAGAAATGGCCGGATCGGCAGAAGTAGGCCAGGGCGAGCAGCGTCATGCATATGACAAATCTGATCGATCATTTAATTCGAAGCCCTACTGGCAAAAATTCATCATCATGCTTGGGGGGATATTTGCAAACATCCTCTTTGCTTTTCTAGCATTCGTTCTGCTTTTTACGATCGGAGCACCCTGTATTGGAAGCTGGTGCGATAAGAAACCGGCTCACATCGGCATAATTCATGCTCATACCCCCGCGCAAAAAGCGGGTCTCATGCCGGATGATACGATCGTTGGTGTTAATGGCGTGGAAACTGCGACGATTGGCGACGTTGCTCAGCGGCTCGAACCTCTCATTGGTAAAGAAACAACTCTCACGATTCACCGGGCAGGAAGAGATATAGCAGTTAAAATTACTCCTGATGAACAAAAAGTAGGATCAAAGAAAAAGCCGCTGCTCGGCGTTGCATGGCAGGTAAAGCATATGCCCTTTATGCAGGCAGTAACGTCTGGTTGGTCGGCAACCTGGTCTCTCATATGTCAAACGGCAAGTGCATTAAAAAACATTACACGCAATCGCGAAGGTCTTGGTGGACCGCTCATGCTCATTTCTCAGGTGACGCAATTTGCAGGTATGGGCTTTAAGATGTTTCTCTTTATGCTTGCCTTCATCAGTATCAATCTTGCTGTATTTAACTGTTTGCCGTTACCAATCTTTGATGGCGGTCAAATGCTTTTCTTTACCATAGAAGCGATATTAAGAAGGCCGCTTTCAGACGAAGCGCGATATACGATTCATTATTATACGTGGCTTCTCATGATCGCACTGGTCATTTACTTGACGTTTAAAGACGTAATTAAACTCAGTGGATGGTTTTAAATAGTTGTTCCACTTCGATTAGATTGTTTACTTAAGCGCAAGATGATGAGTTTGCACGAATTCTTTAATGTCATCCATCTTACGCATTCGTAAAGCCTTGAAAACTGATCATCAAGAATTATGGCCGACAAAATTTGCTATCTAACCTTTGCTGTAAAGCAGAAATTTAAATTTAAAGGTTTGCACTTGTTTGAATCAAGAAAATTAGAAACTGGTCGTAAAAAGACCACCACTCATCATGATAAGCGGGAAGAAAAGCCGTATATATACCCTGCGTCCACAGCGCTTGATTGCTGTCTCCTTGCTAAAGGTACAGGTTTTGCCTACCTCCTCAATTAACTGGTTGATACTTACATAAGCTGCATCATTCGCAAAAATTTCTTTCAGCAACAGCTCCTGGCCGACAGTAAATTTTCTACTAATCATCCCTATGTACTCAGGTTTATTTATCGGTTTCAGAACTTCTGGTTCTTCAGCTACTCGCAGAAAAAGGTACATCAATAATTGTGCCGCTTGCTCACGATTCAATCCCCCATCACAAATAAGAGCATGCTTATCAAGACTTTCTAGCCCCTCACGGTAACCCGTCACCCAGGGCAAAAACCAACGCAGGCAATCTTCTGAAGTTTCATTAATTAAGACAACAGCTCGAAAAGCCTCTTCGCGTTCGCAGAGTAAAAAGAAAATCTTGTCTATGATCTCTGAAGCAGCCGCTTCGTCTCTTTTGATGCAAGCAATAAAACATTGCATATCAAGCTGGGCATAATTTTTGCCGAGTTCGTAATCTGACGTGGCAATCCCTTCACTCATCGTCAAAAACACGATGGTCGATAAAACTACACGCACAAAAGATATTTTCATCGTTTTTTGCAAGATCGCTATAATTGCCTGTTTAGAAAATTTTACCATCGAAGATGGCAACATAGATGACATAGGATTCCCTTCTATTATTTAACTACTACAATTTACTGTTTACTGATGGAAGACCCTGAATAACCATATTAACTTGCATATTCATCATGTATGGGTATTCTCATCTTCAACAAAATTCATCATAAGCATGAGGGAAATGTTTTCGCCATCAGTTGCTTCACATATTCCACGGTCTCATTAAGCTCAATTTCAAGCACATCTTCATGAGAAGCATTTCATTTGAGAAAAAATGAATGGATGATCTGGATCTTCTATAATAATAAGTAAACTATTACGAAAGGCAAAAGGGCTCCTCGATGAACACAAAAAAAAACGGAAGCCTTAGCTTCCGTTCACTATTTAGTTTTCTGATTTCAGATAGTTATGCTACTTTCTCTGCTTTTTCCTCAGCAAATCCAGCGATCTGCGCCTTGTGCGGATGATCTGCTCCTGCATAGACGCGTAATTTTCTAAGAAGCTGACGAGACAGGCGATTCTTTGGAAGCATCCCCTTAACTGCGTGTTCAATAATACGCTCTGGGTGCTTTTCCATAATTTGCGCTGCTGTTAAGAATTTTTTATTCCCAATATAACCGGTATATCGTTCGTACACCTTTTGGGTCATTTTCTTTCCGGTGAATACGATTTTGTCGGCATTGATAACCACAATATAATCTCCTGCATCAGCATGCGGAGTAAATTCAGCACGGTCTTTGCCACGAAGTGCATTGGTAATCTCTGTTGCAAGGCGTCCTACGATCTTACCCGTTGCATCTATGAGACGCCAATGGGGTTTTTGATCTTCTACACGCAAATTAAACGCTCTATTCATATCCATGGCAAATTATCTCCGTCTTAGAACATAGGTAGTGGATTCATTCTTATAGCATAAGAAAAATTGCAAAGATCGTCAAATTGACCTTCGACTCCACTACCTATCCCTTTTACGGCATTCTTCATTTGACGGACGGATATGTAGCCACCAATTCATTATATTGCAATATATTCTATTTGTCAAATACCATGTGCCATGTTACATGCTGACAAAAGAATAGTATCGGCGACGCAAAGCCCTGAAGAACTTCTTAAGCTGTGGCGTTAGGATTTAAGAGCGCTTTGTTTGACATAACTCATTCTATTTGGAAGCGCTTTTTCCTCCTCAATAATGGCTTCTATCGCGATATCGCCTATGCGTGCAATCAAATGATAAACATTATCTTTATTTCGCTCAAGATTTCGATTGCTCAGCACGATGTAAAAAAGATCAAGCTGAGGATCTATCCAAAGAGCAACTCCCGTAAATCCACCGTGACCAAATGCACGGGCACTCAACTTTGAAGCACGATTTGTTGAATGCTCACTGCGCTTATCCCAGCCCAATGCTCGAACAGCGCTCTTTGTTGTATGGCCGGCTGTCATATTAGAAACTGCTGATGGCTTTAAAATGGGCTTTTGAGCGTGTAGGCCCTTATTGAGCATCATGTTTGCATACACCGCAAGATCATCAGCTGTCGAAAATAAGCCGGCATGGCCAGCTACCCCACCCATAAGTTCAGTCTTACGATCATGTACCAATCCCTTTAAAAGACGATCATTTCTCATCCCATTGGAAGCGGCGCGCAAGCGCAAATGAGCATGTGGCAAGTACATTGTTTCTTTCATGCCAAGAGCACGAAATATGTTCTCCTGAGCAAACTCGTGAAGCCGTTTACCCGATACCCTTTCAATAATATCACCCAACAGCATGTAGTTCACATCAAGATAAAGGTGCCGCCCACAAAGCTCCTTCCTAAATGGTAAAGCGCATATTTTTTGAAGAGCTGCCTTATACCCTTCTTTATAATCAGCCAGCGGATTATCGTCACACAGACCACTTTGATGAAGCAGCAGATCGCGAATGGTTACTTTCTCTCTTCCATTACCAGTAAAAGCCGGGATATAAGAAACAACGGCATCATCAAGCCTAAGCTTGCCTTGATCAACCAATATCATAATGCTCGTGGATGTCGCAATGGGTTTCGTAAGAGAAGCTACATCAAACACGGTGTTCAGGCGCATAGGCTTGCGAAATGGCTTGCGCTCACAATACCCAAAGGCTTTATGATACGCTATCTTACCCCTTCTACCTATGCAAACCACACAACCGGGAAACTCTCTGTCAGCAATCGCTTGAGCAACTATTGTATCGATTGTAGCAAGGCAGGCACTCTGCATACCAGCTTTCTCAGGTGCCACTTTTGGCAATGGAGAACACGTGATTGAATTGATCAATAGGCTAAAGCAGAATAGATATGGATAAAGAAAAAAATTCATACATTCAACAGCTAGGTTCGTTCTTCTATCTTTTCTATGACAAATTCTAAGATTACTTGAGCATGCTGAATGCTTAATTCGGCAATGGGTATGTACGGAAAAATGAGGCGACTATCTGGGCATCGACTTTCCGTAGCAAATGGTGTTAATTCAGCTGCTATGTCGCTTATTTGTATGAATGAGAGATCATAGTCAGAGCATGCATTGACAAGCTCCACCAAATCATGGGTTCTTTTGAACGGAACACTATTATGCACCAAGTAGGCCTTAAGTGCTTTCTCGGCACATTGCTGAGAGTGAAAAAGAATTGATGCTACAATAATTTCTTCGGCAGCAAAAAGGATTTTGGCACTCTTAAGATCATCATGCGCATAATCAAGCCACTGTTCATGCTTTTGCATAGATCTGTACACCTTCTCGCTTAATCTTATAGCAAAGAGTTGTTATATCCTGTGAACGCTCATCAAATTCAGCCTTACTATACAGCAAAAGATCTTTCGATAGCCTTAATCGCGATAACGCCTTATGTCCCTCAACAAGCATTTTATAGCGCTGTTCTCCATATTCATTAACAATTATAAGGAGATCAAGATCACTCTCCTCATCTGGTTTGCCCCAGGCATAAGAACCAAAGAGATAGATCGATACGGGACTGTACGTTTCCACAAGCTTATTTTTTACTAATTCTATTAATTGTTTGTCTATCATAAGATGTTCCTCCATAGAACCTACCCAATTTCACCTTACTATTTCATTTTACAATAAAAAAAATTTTATTCTAAGTTTAACGCTTTTCTTACTTTTTCTCCTATCCCAATTAACCGCTCCGTAGGCTCATTCGAAAACGTAGGTCTTCGTTGTCAAGATCACTCTTCCTCAAGGCCAGCCGCCATGAGCTCTTCAATTTCATACGAATCTCTAGGCAGCTCTTCACTCAGGCATACCACCCCTTTGCCTGTGACCCAGTAGTTATCTTCGATACGGACACCGAGCTTTTCTTCAGGAATGTAAATTCCAGGCTCAATAGTAAAAACATCACCCTCTTTAAGCGGCTCGCTATAATCGCCAACATCATGGACATCCATACCAAGAAAGTGGCCAATGCCATGAGGAAAGTATTTATCGTATCCCTGATCTTTTAAAAACTCAACAGCAAGGTGATGGAGCGATTTTTCTTTCTGCTTATGATTTCGTATCCAGTAACCAGGCGCCGCAATGCTTTCGATATATTGCTGGGTATCGAGAACGATCGTATATACTTCGCGCTGCCGTGGGCTAAAAACACCAGAAACTGGGTAGGTTCGCGTTAAATCAGCGCAGTAGTAATTTATTTCAGCACCTATATCTATCACGACCAAATCACCATCGCGAAGTTGACCATTATTATGGTGATAATGCAAAATCGTGCTATTCTTACCAGCTCCCACAATCGAAGGAAATGCCGCTGAACCACCAGACTCTCTAAAAATAAATTCCAGCGCGGCTTGAATCTGATATTCATAAAGCTCCGGCTCGATACGACCTGCAGCCGCTTCATGCGCCTGCATAGTGCAATCGATCGCTTCATAGATAAGTTCGAGCTCGGGTTGCGATTTTGTACGGCGGAGCGATCCAATCGATGGCGAAATGTCAACCACCGCCTCTAAAAGATGGGGCTTTGATTGAAGAAGCCTCGTCATTACGAGTGATTCAATACTCGTTTGTTCTCCAAGCTGTGCAAAAATCACTTCTCCCTGCTGCACTCGCTGTTCAAGAACATTCAGCAGCTCATCATATTCTGTCGGCACACATGCCGTTGACAATATAAATCCCGGACAGGAGCTACCAAGCAGCTTAACATCTTTAATTCCCCAACGGGCACGGGTCTGAGCATCAGCGTCAATAATTGTTGAAGCCCAAATTGAGCGCGATGTTCCGTACGACGGCGTATAGAGAGTCGCAAGGCCCGCTGCATCCATAAGCAAAGCTACTGCTGGCTCTTCAAGCCCGGTAAAATAGTAGAATGAGCTATCTTGGCGAAAAGGGATGCGCTCAGTTTCAAACGCGGCAAGGAAGAGCACACTCCCCTTCTTACCGGGATGCGCCTGCTTTATCGCTTCGATGAGAAGCTTTCTACGATTAATGTGGGAATTGAAATCTACTTTCATATTTTTTCTCCTATTTTTTGGCCTTCGGCCGTTGATGCACCGCTCATCCCAGCTTGCCCGTCGACCTGTCCGTCGTAGCCTTTAGGCGAAGTCGGAAGCCTTGGCGAAGACTGGGACCTGTCAGCTATAGCTCCTCCCGCTCATCCCGAGTGATCCCGAGGCCTATATGCCGAAGGGATTGTATCGAGGGACGGCTGGAGTAATCCCGAGGCCTATATGCCGAAGGGATTGTATCGAGGGATCAAGCGTCCTTAAAACGGCCTACGCTCTGAAAGAGCCTTATAGACCGTCAACCTATCCATTGCCTCGAGCGATGATCCAACCGGAAGACCGCGTGCTAAGCACGAAATTTTCAACTGCTTCTGTTTCAATTTATGCGCTATATACGATGCTGTTGCTTCGCCTTCAGGTGTCTGGTTAAAAGCAAAAATAAGTTCTGTACAGCCTCTATCAATGCGAGCAATAAGCTGCACAATCGTTAAGTTTTCCGGCCCTATACCATCGAGTGGGCAGAGAGCTCCTCCTAATACATGGTAGACGCCTGTATAACCACCTGTTTTTTCAAGAGCAATCATATCACGCCATGTTTCAACAACACAAATAAGCTGCTTATCTCGCTTAGGCGCCGTACAATATGGACATCCCTGTTCTTTCTCTTTCCAACTAAAACACTCGGTACATTTATCTAAGTTCCGCTTCGCATCGATAAGCGCAGCGCAAAATTGTCGGGCCGCTTGCTCATCAAGATCTAAGAAATGCTGCGCAACTACATATAAATTCTTAGACGCGAGATATGGCACTCGCTGAAGCTGCCTGAGTAATGCTATTATTGTTGGACTTTGGTCTATCATGATATCATCTTTTCTCTGTTCTGGACCTACGGCCACTTGTACACCGCTCATCCCAGCTTGCCCGTCGTAGCCTTGGCGAAGACTGGGACCTGTCAGCTATAGCTCCTCCCGCTCATCCCGAGTGATCCCGAGGCCAATGTGCCGAAGGGATTGTACCGAGGGGCGGCGGTAGTGGGATCGGTGACCCCAAGGCACCTTTTTAATTTTCTGGTGCGCGCTTACGCGCAATTTCTTCTCTTGCTCATCCCAGCTTGCTAAGCGGCCCGCCATAGCCGTAAGGCGACGGCTGGCTATCGAGTGATCAATCATAGCTCAATGACTTCTGAATGTACGTTTGCGCTAAACCAAGCAGTGTACTTGCGCTAATAAACAACGTCAACCCCGCAGAGAGATTTGCCGTCACCGCAGCAATGATAATTGCGACAATGATATTTGCAACTCGCTGACGAGGATCACCCGATTGCGCCATCTGAAATGCCATACCTATACCAACCGTAGCTGGCAATATATAATAAGGATCGGCGGCAGAAAGATCGGGAATCCATAAAAATGGCGCTTTATAGAGCTCGATTGCATTCGAAAGCACACGCTGTAATCCAATAAATACAGGAATTTGTAAGAGTAACGGCAAGCAGCCGAGCATGCCAGATATGCCATGCTTTTTTGCAAATTCAGCTTTCTCACGTTTGAGTGCTTCTGGATCATGCTTATATTTTTGTTCAAGGTACTGTAGCTTGCGTTGCGCCTCCAAATGCTTCTTTCGACTCCGTTCCCCATGCAACGTGAATGGAACCATGGCAAGTCGTACTAAGAGCGTTAAGACAAGAATAGCAAGCCCATAGTTATGCAGAACCCCAAAGAGTAGATTAAGAAGCCAGAGAAGCAGCTTAGAAAGCGGAGCAAACCAGCCATAATCAAGCACCCCTTCTAGTTTAGGATCGACGGCACCTAACGCCTGCATTTCCTTTGGCCCGAGATAGAACGTCAGCTGCCAGGTCGTTTTGTCGGTTACGGGGGCCGTCTGCAATACTGCTTGAGGAAGGTCTTCACTCACCTTATAATACGCACGCTGCGCAAACTGTTGTGAATCTGTGATAAGCGTCTGTAAGAAATACTGATCTTCAAGCCCAAATAAGGTTGGCAGCTCAACACCAAGCTGTGCTACATCTTTGAGCGGCTTTTTCACAAGGGCATTGCCTTCAAAAAGCACTGCTTGTGTCATTGCACCTACAGGGGTATCAGCCCGTATCGGAGCAGGGAAAAAGAGACGTGGTCGTACACTTTCCCCTTTCTTTGGTTCTACGGTCACACGCAGATCGGTCGTACAGGTTTTATGATGAAAGATGAACTCTTTGGTAACGACAGCCTTGGCAGATTCACCTTTATAGGTAACGCGTGTAGCATCTGTTTCTTCTTTCTTTTCTACAAGATCATAGTAATAGGGAGTTGAACCAAGGCCGTTGAGCGCAACAAGAAAAGCACATTTTTCTCTGTTTGCTTGAGGAAGAATGGTCTCCAAAAGCTTCTCTTGGTTATCAAGCATTCGCTTAAAGCCCATACGATCAATACAGGCACCATCATTCACCAGATGCACTACCCCGTATGGAAGCGTCACAACAGTCACCTCCCGTGGACGGGTCGGCTTTGCATCTGAGAAATCGATCTCAAAATCGAGCGGCTCAGAAACAACCAACGAGGTTGGCGCTACAAAACGGCGATCAGTCGCAATCTCTGTAGCTTCAGGTTTCTTGCCCATAAAAAAGAAATATTGTATCGCCGCAGTAACAGTCAATGCAAGCGCAAGTGGCACCAGCAAGTCTTTGAAATTCATTCGAACCTCTTTGAACGTAAAGATATAAGTAATGAGAGAATTATTCTAAGAGTAGCAGATTATGGAAGTTTCGCTAGCGTAGCTCCGTTCAATACTGGAGAAAATTAAATGAGTGGTGTATACTCAAAGAAAAGTGCGCTAACCTACTCATACTATGACTATGCAAGAACAAAAAACGTACACAAAAGCAGAGATCTCACAGCAATTAGGGGTGCAGCCCTATATTATTACGCTGTGGGAAAAGCAGTTCGGCATTCAAACAACTGTAAGTAACGGTGCAGAGCTGTATAGCGAATCTGACGCAAAGCAGCTGGCATCTATTAAAGAGCTGTTGTATGAAAAAGGCTACTCTATCGCTGCAGCCAAAGCCTTTCTTCAAGAATTCCCTATGGCCCATGAAACAGGCATTATTGCAGCATCGCCACTTTTGTTTGAATCGAACAAAGCACAAAAGAATCCATCGGGCGATGAGAGGCTGATTCGGCAACTCCTTCATCTCAAACAAAAACTTCTCAAGCTTAAAGAGCTTATCAGCTAACGCTGCCCTAACTCTCCCATCCCAGCCTTTGCCAAAAGAATGCATCAAACCTATACTCATATATATAATTTCAATGATGCAATAAATAGAACACTCAGTTCCACTACATAAGGACTATCGCTATGAAACAACTCATTTTAGCTCTGCTGGGATGCTTAACTTTTTCAATTCTATCCATCCATGGCATGGAAAGTGGCGTTAAGAGACAAATGATCACCGAACAACCATCAGAATTGCCTTTACCACAAGAATTGTTACAAGTACAATTTAGGACAGCTGTAAGAGCGGGCTCTGCAGAAGTTGTAAAAAGGATACTCGATGATGATCATATACTTTTCAATATCCATATAGCAGCACTTCACCCAGAACCAGAAATGCTCCCGGCTCTCAGGTACTTTGATGATTTGCCACCTCTTTCAGCTTCAGCGCTCCATGTTGCCGCTGCATTGGGGCATACCGACGTCGCACTCGTTCTCCTCGATCACAACGCAGCTGTTGACATTCTCGACTCAAATGGAATGACCCCTCTTATGTGGGCCGCCCAAGAAGGGCACCTCACGATGGTTAAGTTGCTCATTCAGGCGGGAGCCAATGAGGACATAGAAGCCCCAATCGGTCATTGCGACGCTTTTTGGATCGCCTACACCGCAGAAAACGAAGCCGACGTTGCCCAGAAGCCTTCTATTCAGGAGGTCGTAGTGTATTTCGTGGAGCGGGGATGCAGCGAGGATTACATATTAACCAAGCAATACATTTTAGAAAATCCTAAACTCGTAGCTCTCGTACTTGATCGGGGAGCATTGGTTACCTGGAGACAGCAATTTGGCGTCGTCGGTTACAACCAAGTAATCAGCTCATTTGAGGTGTCACCGTATGACTGGGCAAAGTACATGCATCATCCCTCATTCGAACCTATAAGAAAAGCTCATGCATGCGATAATATTACTCTTGGGGCTGAAACAGCGCATAAACGCATTTTCGCTGCGCTCTGCATATTTCAGAGACTCAACCAGGCACTTCCAGCAAATTTTCAACTTCCAAGAGATGTACAACGGAACATCCTTTGCAAAACATGCCTCGCGCAAGACGTCCTTAAGGGGGCAGCCTTTGTAAAAAGAGAGCATCGTCGCAATTATGAATATCTTATGGAAACTATCCAGAAACGCTGCAGCAAGCTTTTTACCGTGGGCCAGATACTGTCATTTTTTGTAAAGAAGTCCCATTAAAGCCGCTTGCATGCCCTTGTATAAAAGAGCAACTGGCTTATACTTATAGGTAAGATAGATCTCAAACATTCAGTCACGTTATATCGCAAGTAGGTACTTCTATGTATAGAAAAGGTCACATTCATTTTGTCGGCATTGGCGGTATCGGTATGAGCGGAATCGCTAAAATTCTCAAATCCCAGGGATATACCATTTCAGGATGTGACTCAGATCTTGAACAAAAAAGCGTTACAGAATTAATCAGTTTGGGATGCCAGGTTCATAAGGGCAATAACACTCCCCAGTGTCATGATGATTCGATAGACGTACTCGTTTATTCATCGGCAATTGCTGAAGAAAATACGGAAATTAAGCGGGCTCAAGAGCGCGGTATTCCTACTATTCCGCGTGCACTCATGCTTGCAGAAATTATGCGCACGAAATTTAGCATCGCTATTTCGGGAGCTCATGGCAAAACTACAACGACCTCTCTTATTGCCCACATACTTATCGAGGCACATAAAGATCCCACCGTCATCGTTGGAGGCCATTTAAAAAATATTTCATCCAATGCTCGCTGGGGTAATGGTGATTTTCTTATTGCAGAAGCGGATGAAAGTGATCGGTCTTTTCTACGGCTCTTTCCAACAATTGCCGTTGTAACCAATATTGATGCAGAACATTTAGATACCTATAAAGATATCGAGGATATTAAGGCAACATTTGCCCAGTTTCTTGGAAATCTTCCCTTTTATGGCAAAGCAATTATCTGCATCGATGATCCCCATATTCAATCACTTATGCCCCTTTCACATATAAAAACTATTAAGTACGGTTTTGATGAACAGCTAGCAGACATTTTTGCAAAAGATCTTATCCTTGAAAAGGATCACTCAGTCTGCACCGTGTATCATAAAGGCAGCCCTGTTGCTCTGGGGACCATCACCCTTGCGATGCCTGGAAAACATAATGTCCTCAATGCCCTTGCAGCAATCGCTGCTGCTATGGACGTAGGCGTCTCTTTCGAAGCATGCGTTGACGCACTCAAAACATTTAAAGGAATTGAACGTCGCTTTAGCTTCAAAGGAACATTCCGAGGAGCTGAGCTCTTTGATGATTATGGTCATCACCCTACTGAAATCTATAATACGCTTCTTGTGGCGCGCAAGCGAGCAAAGCAAAAGCTTATTATGGTTTTCCAACCCCACCGGTATACACGTACGGAAAAGCTTTGGGACGATTTTGTGAATTTATTCGCCTATAGCTCCATCGATCAACTCATTATCACCGATATTTATCCTGCAAGCGAGGCACCGATCGATGATATTACCAGCATTAATCTTGTTAAAGCAATTCGAGAAAAGCAACCCTCATGCCCAGTAACATACATCCCTCTCGATGGAGACTTCATCCATATTATCCAGCAGCTGAAAAGCTCTGCCGCCAGTGAAGATCTGGTACTGCTTCAAGGCGCGGGTAAGGTAAACAAACTCGCCGAAACGCTCACGAGTAGTGAGTAAAAAGCGCCAGCAAGTCCACCAGACAAGCCCAGTTGCATTTTGTAACATTTTCAATAATCTTTTGTAAGAAGAGATGATGATTGTATTGTATGAAAACAAATAAGTTAAATAAAACATACTCATAGAAAGGATCATAATGAAAATTGTTGTGCTAGCTTGTATAACATTGTACGCGCCCTTCTGTCTCCAGGCAATGGACCAGAAAACGAAAAAAGCTCGTTTGGACTATGAGCAGGCTGCTTGCCAAACACATGATCTAGGCGCTCAAGCAAAAGCATGGGCTCTATTGG
Source organism: uncultured bacterium (assembly GCA_963695365.1). Taxonomy (GTDB): domain Bacteria; phylum Babelota; class Babeliae; order Babelales; family Babelaceae; genus PRDV01. The sequence goes on along the minus strand of OY968766.1, from coordinate 996,100 downwards.
GCGAGATCTATCTTCTCGATGAAAAAGACCCCATTAAAGCTCGTCAATTCTTTGAGCTCGCTGCTGCCCAAACGCATGATCTAGAAGCTCAAGCAAGAGCATGGGCTCGATTGGGCGAGATCTATCTTCTTGGCCTGGACGTTGAAAAAGACGTTAATAAAGCTCGTCAATTCTCTGAGCTCGCTGCTGGCCAAACACATGACCTAGGCGCTCAAGCAAAAGCATGGGCTCGATTGGGCGAGATCTATCTTCTTGGCCTGGGTGTTGAAAAAGACTCCGTTAGAGCTCGTCAATTTTTTGAGCTAACTGCTAGCCAAACACATAAACTAGGAGCTCAAGCAAAAGCATGGGCTCTATTGGGCGATATCTATCTTCTTGGTCTGGGTGTTGAAAAAGACTCCGTTAGAGCTCGTCAATTTTTTGAGCTCACTGCTAGCCAAACACATAATCTAGGAGTTCAAGCATCGGCATGGGCTCGATTGGGCGAGATCTATTTTCTTGGTCTGGGTGTTGAAAAAGACTCCATTCAAGCTCGTCAATTTTTTGAGCTCGCTGCTGGCCAAACACATGATCTAGTCGCTCAAGCAAAAGCATGGTCTCGATTGGGCGATATCTATCTTCTTGGTCAGGGCGTTGAAAAAGACCCCATTAAAGCTCGTCGATTCTTTGAGCTCGCTGCTGCCCAAACGCATGATCTAGAAGCTCAAGCAAGAGCATGGGCTCGATTGGGCGAGATCTATCTCTCCCTAGCTGCAAACCAAGATCACGATACGTGGGCACGTACTTTTGCAAATACCTTTTTACGAAATAAGCCAGCTAATGAAGAGACAGACGCTGCAAAAACTTTGACAGCTCTCTGGCTTAAAAAATAATGAGTAACAAAAATAAAAGTTCCAGCAAGGTCAACGGGTAAGCCGAGATGATCTAAACGTGGCCGACCTTGCTGGTTTTGATTTCAACAAATTAATATATTGGCCTGTAGAATCCTGGTCCGTAAAGCGTATCATAGGGGTATGTATAGATTGGTGCATACTTCCACGTCGGGTAGTCGTACGCAAAAATAGGCGCTCCTGGATAGTAGACTCGATAGGCTGGCGGTACGTAAGGATCGTAATACCCATAACGATCTACATCACAGCTACCTGCAACCGCAGCTCCTGCAATAGCTCCAACAACGAGTCCTGCAGCTACAGCACGGCCATTGCCACGACAACGTCGAGCTTCAAGATCCACTAAAGTAACACACAGTACGGTAAGTATGAGAGCAGATGCTCCAAAAAATTTCTTTAACACAGCTATCCCCTTTTTTGTGAAAGCAGGCGGCATACCCACCTGCTTTCATGATTATACTCTCTCGCTCTTTTCCCTCATGGTGTGAGCACTGTATTACATATCCTTACTTTTATCATGCACTATTTCATTTGCATTTGTCAATTATATTTTTATCAACAATAAAATTATAAGCAAATGATAGTTATCTTTGCTTGCTTTTTCATGCGCACTCTCAGCACACCAATGGTAAGCGGGCCCAAGAGTTTTAGTAGATAAGAAACCGAAAAAACTCAGAAGATACACGAGAAATGTGCTTACAACCAAATGATCAGTCCGGCAAAACCCTTCGGAACTATAATAATGTCTTTTTTGAAAACTGTGCGTGCGAGCAAGGGGGCTCTGAAACAAAAGGCACATCTTCATCCCGTTCAGATTCGAATGGCCAAAGCACCTTCTTCCCTTTTGAGATTGTTATTTTAAAAGATGGCGATTCGCAAACGGTTAAAAAATGTGAAGAGACGGTCGCAAGGTATCCCGGAATTAATGAATGTGAGGGAGGATTGAGAAGCAATTGACAAATAAGATTTTCTTATGTAATATGAGAGTGTTGTAAATATAGCAATATAATTCATATAGCATTATAGGAGATCTTATGAAAAAGTTAGTTTTAGGTTGTTTAGCCCTTTTAGCTGCAGGATTTGTAGCAGCTCCTGCTGAAGCGCGTCGACATCATGGTGGCGGCTTTGGCGGTTCATTTGCAGGCGGATTCGTAGGTGGTTTTAGCGGATCATTAATCGGATCGGCTATCGCAAATGCACGCTACAATCGTAGCTACTACGCACCACGCTACTACCGTCCAGTATATGCACGTCCGGTATATGTAGCTCCTCGTTACGTGTACGCGCCAGTAACTTATACCGTTCCTACTTATAGAACGTATACGACGGTCTCATATGCAGCACCAGCTGTCTATGAAACAGTTTATTACGGCTATTAAGATTTCGCAAAAAGGGAGTGGCCTCGCGCCACTCCCTTGTGCATTCATTTCTTACTTTTACTTCCCAACCAATTACTAAACCGCCAGCACTTCAATAACACATTTTAGCCATTCTTGAGCATGCATCATAGAAGGGCGAATTGAGGCAATTGCCAAAAGAGGCAACATTCGTGTTGATCAGTCACTCAGCCAACTTTTTTTCTTGCCGACCATAATAATAGACCCAAATTTTTCATGTCCAAGAAATTCTGCGGGCGCTCGACATGCATTTCACCCTTGTCGAAGCCGAACCCCAAACATAGAAAGAACTAAATCTTACGTTTGGTGCCCTTGAAGTAAAAAAGCCGTTGAAGCTCGTCTCGGGCGTGCCGATTTATGACCAGTACATCCCCATAGCGGAGCCTTCGTCAATAAAATCGATGCTAAAGCAGGCCTTTTATTTTAGATTATTTTCGATGCCCATTGTCTTTCTTTCTTATAACAAATGGGTTTAAACAAGCCTGTATCACCTCAGGCATAGATACATAGTAGTGCCACAACTCATCTGGGTACCTATTAAAATCAAAACGAAGCTCTTCACACTGATACCCACGCTTTCTTTTCAAAACATCATAAAGAATGCGTGATTTATAGATGCAATCCAGCAACAAAGCTTGCTCAAGAGTGCAATCACATTCAAAGAAACTATTCACAACAGACGGATTTTCAACAAACCAGATTTTTGCTATCTCATCATCGCACGCCGTGACTATTCTATCTCCTGCAGAATTAAACTCTGCTGAATAAACCAGGACACTACGATCAGTTTTTAGTGTAGCGATGCATCTCTCCGACTGAACATCCCAGATTTTTACTGTATAATCCCAAGATGCTGTAACAACTCTGTCTCCTGCCACATTGAACGCTGCTGAGGTAACGCTTTGGGTATGGCCTTCTAACGTACTAATGCGATCGCCAGATATAACATCATAGATTTTTGCTGTTCCATCCCTAGATGCGGTAACTATTCTATTTCCTGCCACATTAAACACTGCTGAGCTGACATCACTATGGCTCCTCTCTAATGTACTAATGCCTTCGCCAGATATAACATCCCAGATTTTTGCTGTTCCATCCATAGATGCCGTAACTATCCTATCCCCTGCCACATTAAACTGTGCTGATCGAACCCGATTACTATGGCCTTCTAGGATACGAATGCATTCCCATGTGCCCGTTTCGACAGACCAAACTTTTGCTGTTCTATCCTCAGATGCGGTAACTATTTTGTCTCCTGCTACATTAAACCTTGCTGAGAAAACCCAGCCAGTGTGGCCTTCTAGCGTAGTAATGCATCTGCCTGTTGCCACATCCCAGATTTTTGCTGTTCCATCCATAGATGCGGTAACTATTTTATCTCCTACCACATTAAAATGCGCTGAGCGAACGTCAACCCTATCACCCCTATGGCCTTCTAGTGTGGCAATGCATCTGCCTGATGTCACATCCCAGATTTTTGCTGTTCCATCCATAGATGCAGTAACTATTCTATCTCCTGCACAATTAAACTCTGCTGAGCAAACCGCAGAACTATGACCTCGGAACAAACATAAACCTCTTTCTAATTTTGCCCGAATAAAGCTTCGAAGGGGATGATTCACCAAAAGATACTTTTTCATGAGCCTTTTCATGTCATTTCCAACAACTCTGACTTGCATTAGATAACGACCGTGGTCGTTCATAAAACAGTCTAGAAAAGTCTGTCGCTCCCGCACTTCAGCCGCTTCAGGAGCACTTGACATCGAATCTGATCCAGGTAAAGCAATTGACTCCATCGCCTCCATACTCAATGGAGCTAAAAGCTGCGCACAAAGAAGGGCATTAAGACTATTTTTGAGGTTCATTGTCTTTTTTTCTTATAACAAATTGGTTTAAACAAGCCTGTACTACCTCAGGCATAGATACATAGTAGTGCCACAACTCATCTGGGTACCTATTAAAATCAAAACGAAGCTCTTCATACCCACGCTTTCTTTTCAAAACATCATAAAGAATGCGTGATTTATAGATGCAATCCAGCAATAAAGCTTGCTCAAGAGTGCAATCTCTTTCAAAGAACTTAGTCACAACAGCTGGGTTTTCAACAAGCCAAATTTTTGCTGCTCTATCCCAAGATGCTGTGATTATTCTATCTCCTGCTGAATTAAACCCTGCTGAGCGAACCTGACCACTATGACCTTCTAGGGTACTAATGCTTTTGCCTGATGGAACATCCCAGATTTTTGCCGTTGTATCCTGAGATGATGTAACGATTCTATCTCCTGCCACATTAAACATTGCTGAGCAAACTACATCTTTATGACCTTCTAGGGTAGCAATGCATTCCCATGTACCATTTTTAACAGCCCAGATTTTTGCTGTTCTATCCCAAGATGCTGTGACTATTCTATCTCCTGCCAAATTAAATTCAGCTGAGTTAACGTCCATGGTATGGCCTTCTAATGTACTAATGTATTCGCCAGATATAACATCCCAGATTTTTACTGTTTTATCATAAGATGCGGTAACTATTCTATCTCCTGCTACATTAAACGCTGCTGAGAGAACGGCACCCCTATGGCCTGCTAATGTAGTAATGCATTTGCCCGATTCAACATCCCAGATTTTTGCTGTTCCATCCCCAGATGCTGTAACTATTCTATTTCCTGCTACATTACACGCTGCTGAGAGAACGAGACCCCTATGGCCTGCTAATGTAGTAATGCATTTGCCTGATTCAACATCCCAGATTTTTGCTGTTTCATCCAAAGATGCTGTAACTATTCTATCTCCTGCTACATTAAACGCTGCTGAGAGAACGGTACGCCTATGGCCTGCTAATGTAGTAATGTATTTGCCCGATTCAACATCCCAGATTTTTGCTGTTCCATCCCCAGATGCGGTAACTATTCTATCTCCCGCAAAATTAAAATGCGCTGAGTAAACCTCTTCAGTATGGCCCTTGAACTCACAAAGTCCTCTTTCTAGTCTTGCCCTAATAAAGCTTCGAAGCAGGTGGTTCTCCAAAAGATACTTTCTCACGAGGCTTTTCATGTCATTTCCAACAACTCTAACTTGCTGTAGATAACGACCGTGGTCGTTCATAAAACAGTCTAGATAAGTGTGTCGCTCCCGCGCTCTGTAATCGTTTTCCCGTAAAGTCTGACGCGCTTCAGCCGTTTCAGGATCAGCTGACATCGAATCTGATTCAGATAAAATAAATGGCTCCATCGCCCGCATACCCAATGGTACTAAAGTAGAAGCACAAAACATGGCGTGGAAAAGTTTTTTCTTCATACGTTTCCTTAAGTGTAGTATAGCCATTTTTTAGTCATAGATTTAATCAAATAATACAATATTTTTTTCAATATGACATAAACAGGCCCCGTTGTCAAACCCCTAAGAATGTCCTATCGGGTCAAATCGGAAACAATGCCACAAAGATTTAAAGTCTCTGTGATTACAAAAAGCGAGTACCCATCGCTCAATCTGTCAAAGTCAGGGCTGTCGACCATTGGTATAATGAGTTCCAGAGGTGCTTCCCAGCAACCATAGGCTACCTGTTGCGAAGCAAAGAAATACAGATATTATAGTGTGTGGAAAGCAAAAATAGTTGTAATAAAGGGCGACTTGCAAAAAATTAACTATTTAACAATAATAAAGCGGGTCGCTCGCCCCATACTAAACCATTTGGCACCAATCAGGTGCAGGAGTACCTCATGATAAAAAAAATGTACACGCTTCCGCTTGCTCTCATGCTCTTAGCAAGCCCCATCTTACAAGCACGCTTCTCAGACGGCCTCATTGTTGGTGGTCTTATGGGCGCAACTGCTGGTATTATTGGAAGTGCGGTGGCAAGAAGTTGTTCAAAGCCACCAGTTGTCGTCGTTGAAGAACGGCCTGTTGTCGTAGAACGGCCAGTCATCGTCGAAAAAAAAGTGTTCGTTGAGAGACCGCGGCGCGTGGTTGAACGTGTAATCGTCGAAAAACCGGTGGTAAGAAGAGAAGTTATTGTTGATAATAGCGCAATTAGAGCACACCAAGAAAATCTTGTAGCTCGAGAAGCAGCAATTCAACGAAAAGAAGCTCGTCTTGTTGAGCGCCAGGAAAAGCAACGATTCCATGCTGAAAAGGAAAAAGCTCGTATCACAGCACAAAAGAAGGCTCTACGGGAGCAACAACAGACGATTAACATAGAAAAAGCCATTGAGGAGCCGATCGCACTCGAAGTTTCTCTTCGGGAAAGAGAACTCGCACTCAAAGAGGGTCAAGTAGAACTTGAACTTATCAAAGCAAAGAAAGAGCTTCTTGCAGAAGAAAACAAAAAGAAAGAGCTCGCGCTTAAAGAAAAAGAGCTTGATAAAAAGCGCCGATAGTTGGCAACGTACCATAGAAAAGACGCCTGGGAATATTCCCAGGCGTCTTTGTATTTTTCATAGACAATCTTAGGACCGTCTTTCTTTCTCTTTTTGTTCTTTGGTAAGTACCTTTTCTGCAACACGAGCTGCCTTACCAATACGATCCCTCATATAGTAGAGCTTTGCTCGGCGTACTTTACCTTTTCTTAAGAATTCGATTTTTTCGATCAGTGGTGAATAGTACGGAAATACACGCTCGACTGAAACAGCGTTGGCACCGATTTTCCGAACGGTAAACGTCGTTGCAATACCATTTCTGCGCATTGCGATGACGTCACCCTCAAAAACCTGGATGCGCTCTTTTTCACCTTCTTTAATCTTTTGAGATACTCGAATGGCATCACCAATGCCAAACTTTTCAAAACCTCTATCGACCATCCCCATCTGGAGGATTGTTTCACGCGTATAATGTTTTGCTTTCATGTGGTTCCTATCATCGTGTCTTAAAGTCATATAAAAAGTAGTCTAGCACATCTAATGATGTTTGTCATGCCCAAATTTAAACTTATGCTAAACCCGAATGCATTACTTTGTCATAACTCCAGCAGCTGAATTCCAAGCCAGCGATCAAAAATGATCGCCGCTGCTGATCGGACTGATAGATGATTAAAATCCGAGAATCCTTCGACGGGCCCTAAAAGAAAATCGCATCGCTCTACCAAAGCCGGTGAAAGGCCGCGAGCTGTCCCAAACAAAATGACAACAGGTCGATCGAGCACCCACACTTTTTCTTGATCTCGATAGGTAATCGATCTACCATGCTCATGGCGCTTTGCAGAGGTAGCCATAAGCAGCGGTTTCTTGTGCGTATCAGCCTCAATGTGAGCAAGAGCTTCTTCCAAGGTAGATACAAGCTCCACGGAACGTAATGCTTCATGCCGCTCAGGATTATAGTCGATCCCGACTTCCGTTTTCCAAAAGTGAAGAAGCTTTCTTACAATCTTTTGTTGATCGGCAAGCGGAGTAACAATGAAATACTTTTTAACCCCATAGCTGCGGGCTGACCGCGCAATATCATGAATGTCGAGTGAGGTAACGGAGCTCGTACCCTCTCCATCGTTTGGAAGCATAACAGCACTATGCATTAAAATCGCATAATGTGGGGGAATATACCGCGCAGCAAGCTCTTTATCATCTTTTTTTGTAACGTGAGATCGTAACCATTCAAAGTGATGCAGCACTGTATTTCTGGCAGCTTCAGCTCGCTGCCATGCAACGATCGCTGCATGATTGCCCGAACGAACAATTTCAGGTACTTCCCGACCTTTCCAGACAACGGGCGCCGTAAATGCAGGATGATCAACAAACGGCCCTGAAAACGACTCTTGTTCAACCGATTCTTGCTTACCAACTATTCCTGGAATCAAGCGAAGCATGCCTTCGACGAGCACCATCGCCGGGAGATCCCCTCCCATAAGCACATAATCACCAATAGAAAGGAGACAATCGGCATATGCTTCTTCTACACGCGTATCCATACCTTCATAGCGAGCAGGAATAAGCATCACATGCTTTTTTTCTTGAAGAACCTGTGCCAGTTTTGCCAACATGGGCTGATCGAGCTTTTTCCCCTGAGGAGAAAAAAAGATTTTATATGCAGGACCATGCGCCGCTTCCTGCTGCACAATGGCTTTTTCGATGATCTCTGGCTTGAGAAGCATCCCGGCCGCATGCCCAAACGTTGGGCTATCTAAACGTTCTTTGGGAGCGCACAGAGAAAACATATTTTCAAGAGAAAATGAGATCTTACCAGCCTCGACTGCACGTTCAATCAGACTCGTATGCAAAAAGGGCTCGTAGAGCCCAGGGAAAAGTGTTGCTATTGATATACGCATTGTATCGTTCGAGTATTTGTATCCTTCGATACCCAGCCTTAGCCATAGCTACAACGGGCAAACCGGGATGAGCGGTAGTGGTACTTACTCATTGAACAAGTCCCGTCCTACCATTATATGTTTGTTAGTTGATAGGTAGCTATTCGTCAGTCGGGAGGCTATCGACAACAAGATCGTGCACATATTGGGCATGATCAGTATTAATGAGCGCACGAAGTGCTTTAAAGGTACGCCCTTCTCTGCCAATAATCTTGGCTAAATCTCGCTGAGCGACGCGCACTTCATACACACTTTTGTCATCATTAGTCGTATGCTGGATGGTCACGACCTCAGGATTATCAACGAGTTTAGCAATGCAAAACTGCAAAAGTTTTGGAATATCCATGCTGTAGGGTATCTCGAGTAAAAGCAACCAGGCTGTTAAGCAGCTGCTGGCGCCGATTTCTTATGTAATTTCTGTAACTTCTTAACCGAATCGGTCACGATTGCGCCCTTCGATTCCCACTGAGCAATGCGATCGGCATGATACTGAACGATCTCGTGAGTCAATGGATTATATGTACCTAAAATATCGAGAGCTTCACCATCTCTTTTTTTACGAGAGTCGATCGCAACAATACGATACATCGGTGCGTGTGTTTTGCCAATTCGAGCCAATCGAATTTTTACAGCCATGTACGATTCCTTTGTTAAAAAAATTTACCTTTACCCATTGTTCTATATAGTTTAGCAAATTGCTGCGTTTGCTCAAATCGGGAAAGAAGAGCGTTCACATCAGCAACCACAACCCCTGCTCCCGCGGCAATGCGCTTTTTTCGTGATGCATCAAGAAGCGTGGGAATTCTCCGCTCCTTTGCAGTCATCGAGCGCATAATCGCCCTAAATTTTTTCAGCTCCGCCTCACCCTTTTCAACCATTTCGGGTGTCATTTTTAGATTTCCTGCACCCGGAAGGTACTTCATGAGCGAGCTGAGCGAACCAAGCTTGCCCATCATGTCCATCTGTTGAGCAAAATCATCAAGCGTAAATTTCCCCTGAGCAAGGGTTTTCTCCATCGCCTCGGATTCACTGTGCTTGATTTTTTGCTCCGCTTTTTCAATGAGAGATTGAATATCGCCCATCCCCATGATGCGGCTCGCCATTCGATCCGGCTTTAACTGTTCTAAATCATCAATTTTCTCACCCGTCCCTACAAAAAGAATCGGCTTTTTTAACAAATAGCGAAATGCAAAAGCCGCTCCACCGCGGGTATCACTATCCATCTTGGTGAGTATTGCGCCCATAAATCCAACCGTATCATTAAACTGCTGGGCAACTTTTAAAGATTCTTGCCCGGTCATCGCATCAAGCACGAGAATTTTATATTTGGGCTTTATCTTAGCGTCGATCTTTTTTAACTCCTCAAGCATTGCATCATCCGTGTGTAAACGGCCGGCAGTATCGAGAAAGAGTATGTCACAGAGCTGTTTCTGAGATTGATGAACGATATCCTGAGCAGCTGCGAGCGGATCGGTTAAAGGCGACCGATAGAAAAGTACATCCGCTTTTTTAGCAAGTACTTCAAGCTGATCAATCGCGGCTGGCCTATAAAAATCGACCGAGCCTACCATAATGCGGCGCTCTTTGCTCCGCGCTTTGGCAGTTTCTTTGCAATAGTGCGCTAATTTTGCAATCGTGGTTGTTTTACCAGAGCCTTGCAGCCCCATCACCATAACCACAGAAGGCATCTGAAAAGCAAAAGCTGGTTCTGCAGTCCCGCCCGAAAGAAAGGCAACAATTTTATCGCGAACCAACTTCATGAAAAGTTCAGACGGCTTAAGAGAGGCAGTCAACTTCTTTCCCACAACCTCAGTCTTCAATTCACCGATAAATTTTTCAACAACATCATAGGGCACATCAGCTTCAAGCAACGCATCCTGAACCTGCGAAAGAACTTCGGAAATACTCGATTCCGTAAGCCGACTTTGGCTCGAGAGGCCTGAGAAAAGAGATGAGAGCTTATTGGCTAAAAAATCAAACATACTAATCTTCTGTGTAGGGAACTTCTTTGATGGTAGTATAGCATAAAATGCAAAGGAACAATAAGGGATGACCCTCTAGGTGAAACGATACCTCCTGGATAGAAAATGCAAAATATACAGACTTTTCGTTGCAGTTATTGAATTAATGTTCGTATCTGATAACATTACTAGTAATATACTGTACAATTAACCTAAGAAATAGCACAAAGAATAAAATGTAAAATAAGGACGCACATGATACACGTACTATTCATAAGCCTCCTCATAGCAGGAACTCTCACCGCTATGGACGTAAAAATCACGCAACAACAAGGTAGTGAGTTACATCTTGCTGCAGCGAACAATGACATAAGAACGGCAAAACGATTACTAGAAAAAAAAGCTCAAATAGATGCAATCATGGAAAAAGGCTTAACCCCTCTCCATATCGCAGCCGGAAATGGGCACGAGGAAATGGTTAAGCTCTTACTAAAAGCACAAGCAAACACGGATGCAATCACCGAAACACAGGGCCTCACTCCCCTGCATCTCGCAGCCATATATGGCCACACGCAAGTCGCTAAGCTCCTGATAAACAAAGCAAACATAAATTCAGTCGCCGCAAAGAGATATACTCCGTTGCATCTCGCGATCGAAAAAGGCCAAACGCAAGTCGCTGAGGTCTTGATCGACGCAAAAGCAGACGTCAACGCAAAATCTGAGGAGGGCTCTACTCCCTTGCATCTCGCAGCCGAAAAAGGCCTCGCGCAAATCGCGGGCCACTTGATCAACGCAAAAGCAGACGTCAACTCAATCACTCCTGAGGGCTTTACTCCGCTGCATTTCGCTGCCGCCAATGACAACCTTGAAGTCGCTGAGCTCTTAGTAAGTGCACGAGCAAAAATAGACCCAATCACTCCTGAGAGCTTCACTCCCCTGCATGGCGCCGCCCTTGCGGGCCACGATGAAGTTGTTGCCCTTTTGATCAAGGCACATGCAAGCATAGATGCAATCGACGCGGAGGGCTTTACTTCCCTGCATCTCGCAGCCCAAAATGGCCACGATAAAGTTGTTGCCGTCTTGATCAATGCAAAAGCAAACATAGATGCAATCACCCCAAAGAGCGTAACTCCCTTGCATGGCGCCGCCCTTAAAGGCCACCCAAAAGTCGTTGAGCTCTTGATAAACGCACGCGCAAAGATAGACTTAACCGACCAACAGGGCCTTACTCCCCTGCATATCGCAGCGCTTCGAGGCCACGCGCAGGTCGCTGAGATCTTAATCCAGGCAGGAGCCAATACCAATGTAAGCGATCCAAAAGGCGCCACTCCTCTTCATTACGCAGCACAAAATGGCCACACAGAAATGTTTCAACTCTTGATGCACCACGGCGCGAATAAAGACGCGCAGCTCGGTCAAATTTTTAATGCTCTCACCCCAGCACGAGTCGCCGCTTTAGAGGGACACAAGATAAAGCTCTGTGCATGGTGCAACAAGAGGGCTAAGAACAAATGCAGCCAGTGCAACACCTATTATTGCAGCGCAGATTGCCAGAAGTCAGACTGGCCTAACCATAAGCTTGTTTGTAAACCTGTAGTAACGGGCAGTACAAAAGACAGCGGAAAAAAAGCACACAAGAAATAAGTCACTCGTTATAACAATAACATTAATAGGGGCGTCCATGATACTGAATTACGTATTACTCATCACTCTCTTCATAGCAGGAACTCTCACCGCCATGGACGTAAAAATCACGCAACAACAAGGTAGTGAGTTACATCTTGCTGCAGCTACCAACAACGTACACAAGGCAAAACTATTGCTAGAAAAAAAAGCTCAAATAGATGCAATCATGGGGAAAGGCTTAACCCCTCTCCATATCGCAGCCGTAAATGGGCACGAGGAAATGGTTAAGCTCTTACTAAAAGCACAAGCAAACACGGATGCAATCACCGCACAGGGCCTCACTCCCCTGCATTTCGCTGCCACAAATGGCAGCCATGAAGTCGCTCAACTCTTACTAAAAGCACAAGCCAACACGGATGCTAACACCGCACAAGGCATCACTCCCCTGCATCTCGCAGCCGTATATGGCCACACGCAAGTCGCCGAGCTCTTGATCAACGCACAAGCCGACACCAACGCAATCACTGCTGAGGGCTTTACACCACTACACATGACCGTCAAAGCAGGCAACAAGGCAATCGCTGAGCTCTTGATCACCTCACGCGCGAACATCGATGCAATCACCCCAAAGGGCTTTACGTGCCTGCATCTCGCTGTTGCCCTTGGGTCGGATAAACCCGATACAGCCCTTTATCAATACCTTGTCGAACGCGGCGCAAATAAAAACAGCCAGGCTATGGGGTTTACACCGCTACAGACAGCTGCTGTTATGGACAAGAAAATTCATGTCTGCGCTCGATGCAATAATAAAGCTCTCAACAAATGCAGCAAATGTGTGTACACCTATTATTGCAGCCCAGAATGCCAAAAAGCTGCTTGGCCCTTGCATAAAAAAGATTGTAAGCCGCCAATAAAACACTATACAAAAGATGATACCCAAACAGAAGATAGTGCACAGTAAGCCACAAACTTCAAAACAACCAGGAGCTCTACACACTTAGTATCTGCTTATTTTTAGGTGTGCTTCTCTTGAGAGATTGCATTGCGACATATGCTAAACGAACACTATCTGTTATAATCATAGAAACCTACAGATAAGGAGCGATCATGAAGCATGTAGAAACAACGATAACTCACCCAAGAACTCTGCTGGTAGGCATCTATGCCCCCTATAACCTTACAAAAAACATTCAGTCCTATTATGACGAATTTGTTAATCTGGTGAAATCGAACGGCATCCCGTATGAATCTACCTATTTTACCAGGTTGCGCACCATGGATGCCGGCTATTTTCTCTCCAAGGGTAAGCTTGAAGAGATCGCCACTATCTGCGAAAAAGAAAAGATCGAAGAGGTTATTTTCTCTGAGCCGCTCAGCCCACAGCAGGAACGCAATCTAAGCGAATTACTTCGTTGCAAAGTATATGATCGGACGCAGCTAATCCTCGAAATCTTTGAAAAAGGTGCACAATCAGCTGAGGGAAAAACACAAATCGAGCTAGCGCTCTTGCAGCACCGCAAATCTCGGCTTGCTGGCCGCGGCATTCATATGTCGCAACAGGCTGGGCGCATAGGCACACGCGGGCCGGGCGAAACGCAAAAAGAGCGTGAAATTCAGCATATTGAACATCGTATGGTCACCATTAAGAAAGAGCTTCATCATTTAGAGCAGATACGAGAAACACAGCGAAAAAGACGTCTGGAAACGGGTGTACCTCAAATATGTCTTATTGGGTATACAAATGCTGGAAAGTCAACGATACTCAATGCACTTACCCATAGCCAGGTTCTTGCAGAGCACAAACTTTTTGCAACGCTCGATACTACAACGCGTGAGCTCTATATCGATCATAAGAAAAAAGGACTTATTTCAGATACGGTCGGGTTTATTCAGCAACTTCCTCACAATTTGATCGAAGCCTTCAAATCGACCCTCACAGAGTTACAATATGCACACCTACTGTTACAAGTGGTTGATATTGCAGATCCTAATTGGCAAGCGCATATTCAGGTCGTTATGGGTGTCTTAAAAGAGCTCGATGTTGATAAGCCAATGCTGTACGTCTTTAATAAGGCTGATTTAGTTAACATCGATGAACTGCCTCAACAGGCTCTGCAGAAGTATCAGCCGCATGTATTTACGTCGGCGCTATCAAAAGATGGTCTCGAGCCTCTCATTGAGTACTTGCGCACCTGGCAACCCGACATACATGCCGAGCGGTGAGCCCTCAGCTTTTTTCTTAGCAGGATGTTTCGCTTTTATCGAGTTTTCTCAATAGCTCTTCGGCATTCACCTTCATATCTAAGCATTGGGTTTGCTCAGCGGCTTTCGCAAAGTACTCACAAGCCTTTCTCGAATCGCGTGTTACACCGAGCCCATTAAGATATAGCACTCCTAGATTACACCAGGCCCGTGTCCGCACATCTAAGCTATGATTTTGTGAAGCTGCTTTTTCATAGTACTGGCTGGCTTTTATATAATCAATGGTTACTCCTAGGCCATCACAATAGATCACACCTAGGTCTAACAACGCTTGTCCCTGCGAAATGAAGCAGTAATGTTGCGAAGCCGCTTTTTCACAATATTGTCGAGCTTTGACATAGTCCACGGATACTCCGAGCCCAGCAAAATAGATCTTCCCCAAAGACCCACAGGCTGCTGCCTGCAGAGCTAAATCGTGAGTTTGAAGAGCTCCTTTTTCAAAGTATTGACGAGCTTTCTCATAATCAACTGCTCCGCCTAGACCATTAATATACAAGCCCCCTAGATTTAAGAATGCTCTCGCTTGACTTGCTAAATGGCTGCTCTGAAGAGCAGCTTTTTCATAGTATTGCCGAGCCTTTGTATAATCGATAGCAACACTTTGCCCTACATGATACATTGTTGCTAAATAAACCCATGCGAGCGCCTGAGCTACTAGGCTGTGACTCTGGGAAGCAGCTTTTTCGTAATAGTGCCGAGCCTTATTATAATCTACAGTAAGACCATGGCCGCCGTCATGATACATTGCGCCTAAATTAGACCAGGCGAGAGCCTGAACTTCTAAGTCTTGAGTTTGAAGAGCAGCTTTTTCAAAACACTCACGGGCTTTGGCATAGTCAACAACAACTCCTTCACCATTCCTATAGCGAGCTCCTTGTTGCAACAAACTCTCAGCTTCAGGCTTTTTAGTCGCTGCTTTTATAAAGATAATCAAAGATACAAACGCAAATGCTAATAGTATGAGAAACTTTCTAGTAATAATCATAGAAGAACCTCTAACATATAACTGGGTTACGTTGTTCTTATCTCAAAAATTCCGCTTGATACTATCGGGTTCTTTTCAATAGTTCTTCGGCCGTTGATTTTATGTCTAAGCTATGTGTTTGCTGAGCAGCTTTCTGAAATAATTGGCGAGCCTTTCTCGTATCACGGGCTACACCGACTCCATTAAGATACATTGATCCCAGATTACACCAAGCTCCCGCTTGAGAATTTAAGTCATAGGTTTGCTGAGCGACTTTTTCATAGTATTGACGTGCCTTCACATAATCGACGCCAACCCCTTCGCCTGTGTGATACATCGTTCCTAAATTGAACCATGCTCTCGCCTGCATATCTAAACTATGATTTTGTAAAGCTGCTTTTTCATAGTATTGGCGGGCTTTGGTATAATCTACGGTTACGCCTAGGCCATCCTGATATATCACCCCTAAATCGATCAAAGCTCGCGCCTGCGCTCTTAAGCAATGACTCTGTGAAGCTGCTTTTTCATGGTATCGTCGAGCTTTCACGTAATCAACAGCTACGCCTAGACCATCGAGATAGATTGTCCCTAAAGACCGCCAGGCTGACGCCTGCGCTTCTAAATCATGAGTTTGAACGGCCACTTTCTCATAGTATTGCCGAGCTTTTGCATAATCAAGGGCTACGCCTCGGCCTTTAAGATAGATTTCTCCTAAATTATACCATGCTAGTGCCTGTGCTTCTAAGTTATCATCTTGGAGAGCGGCTTTTTCATAATATTGATGAGCCTTTGTATAATCGATGGCTACGCCGTAGCCACCGAGATAGATATCCCCTAAAGCCAGCCATGCTGCTGCCTGAGCTTCTAAGTCATGATTTTGCTGAGCGGCTTTTTCGTAGTTTTGACGAGCCTTTGTATAATCAACGGCTACACCTTGGCCCTTAAAATAAATCCTCCCTAAGCTCCACCATGCTCCTGCCTGTGCTTCTAAGTTATCATCTTGGAGAGCGGCTTTTTCATAATATTGACGAGCCTTTGTATAATCGATGACCACGCCGTAGCCATCGAGATAGATATCCCCTAAAGCCAGCCATGCTCTTGCCTGTGCTTCTAAGTCATCAGTTTGAAGAGCCGCTTTTTCGTAGTATTGATGACCCATTTCAAAATCGAGAGCCACCCCTTCCCCCTTCATGTAACAGGCTCCCTGTTGCAGCCAGTTTCTAGCTTCATCTTTTTCATTTACTGCTTCAACATATGTAAACAAAGATGCAAAACAAAATATCGAAATAATAAGAAACTTTCTGTTGATAATCATAAAAAACCTCAAAGAATGTGTAATGATTTCGGGATGTTTCATAGGTAAATAGTATGGCGATAATCGATTTTTTACAAGGTGTCTTTATAAATATGTAGCAGCGCAATGATAATTTCCTCTTTAATGCACACAATAAAAACTTGGGGCATAATAGACCTTGACCGGTTCAATCTTCAAAACACGGAAGGACTTATTTCCGATACAGCAGTAAGCAATTATTTAAGCTATTTTCTTAGAAGTCCTCTTTGGTTGGCGAGCGCTAAAAACTGGCCGCACGTTGCCTGCATCTGAATATGAAAATGGCTCACCAGACGGAGCTTTCTTATTGTTATCACTTTCTTGACAATGTTTTGTACGACGCAAGGCCTTTCGATACATGCCGATCGTCTCAATTACATGCTCCAGATCACGCTTCTCTACGCACTCTTCGATAGCATCCAATATATTGTCTTTGTTAAGAAGAAATTCCAAGCGATTATATTCATCAAACATCGGCTTATGTTGCCGCTTCACAATGTGCGTCTCTTCATTAAAATTTGCAAACTTCTTTGCACGACGAACTGCGCCTCTGTAAATACTAATCATCTCCATCACCCCTTCAAGATCTTTCTCTCCAACACATTCTGCAACGGCTTGTAGAACATTATCTCTTTGTCTTGGCCATTTTTATTACCTCCAATAAGCAGGATTAAGAGTATACCCTGCCATTTCAAAAAATCAATAAATTATTGCATAATTGACTAATAAGATTTACAAGACTCCCTCTTGGGCACCGAAAAAACAAATGGAGTTTTTTCTAAGAAAGTCGCATAATCTGCTTGGCACAGCCTCGAAAAAAAGCTATCCTGAAACATTATGAATACATATCAAGCATTTAAAGATTTTATCGATAATCAGCTCAACCCTGAGCAGCGGGAAGCTGTTATCCCGCAGCAAGGGGTACTCTGTGTGTGCGCCGGTGCAGGTTCGGGCAAAACGCGCGTTATCACTGCCCGTATGGCCTATCTCATGATAGAGCACCAGGTAAAAGCCCACCAAATCATTGCTCTTACCTTTACCAATAAAGCAGCGAAAGAGATGAAGGAGCGTATTGAACGCTTCTTGGGCAAAGAAACCTCTCTTCCTTATGTAGGGACCTTCCACGCCTATTGTTTAAGACTCCTAAAGAGCAATGCCCATCTCTTACCCTTCAGCACCTTTTCTCTCATGGATGAGAGTGATCAGGAAAAGCTTATCAAAACAATTATTGCCCAAAAGAATCTCTCAAAAAAGATAACACCGGGACAAGCTCTTTCTGCTATTAGCCGCATTAAGAATGAGGCTACCAATGATGCTGAACGAGCAGCTGTGTGGGGAAATGATCATCTGCTACGAGAGCTCTACGAGCTGTATGAAAAGCAGAAATCAGCAGCACATTGCTTTGATTTCGACGACCTTCTTTTGCAAACCCTTCAGCTCTTTCGCAATGAAAATTTTAGAAAAGTCGCTCAACTTCAAACGAGGCATATTCTCGTTGATGAGTATCAGGACACCAATAAGGTGCAACATGCGCTTTTAAAGGCGATGACACTTGATGAAAAACGTACATTCGCACTCGATAGCCTTTGCGTCGTTGGTGACGAAGATCAGTCGATTTATTCATGGCGTGGAGCAACGGTCAGCAATATTGTAAATTTTGCCAAAGATTTTCCTGGGGCCATCTCATGTACGATCACGCGCAATTATCGATCGGTGGATCCCATTTTGCATGTTGCCAATGAGGTGATTAAACATAATAATTTCCGAAATCCGAAAAAGCTTTATTCCGGGAAAGACGGATCCGACCGCATTCGCATTCTTGGCTGCTCATCGGGCTACCAAGAAGGTGAAGCACTTGCACAGTTTATGAAACTTTCTCGTACAGTAAAACCACTGAGCGGCCATGCGGTGCTCTATCGCTCGCACTTTCAATCCCGTTCTTTAGAAGAAGCACTTATTCGGCATGCGATTCCCTATAAAATCATTGGGGCTATTCAGTTTTATGATCGGCTTGAAATTAAAGATATGCTTGGCTACATGCGCCTCATTCTTAATCCCTATGATCGCATGGCGTTCGCACGGGTGATTAACACCCCTTCTCGAGGCTTTGGCGATAAATTTGAAGAACTTTTCTATGAAACCTGGGATATGATGCCATTTGAAGATTTTCGCGGCATTGCCAAGGTCCTCATCGAACATAAGAAACTGACCAAATCCAAAGAAGATGCGCTCATCGCTTTCCTTGCTCTTTGGGATGGTTTAACACCAGAAACAAAACCGAGCAGGATTTTAACGACACTCATCGATCGCACTCAGTACTATACGTATCTAGCAAACAGCTTTGAAAAACCGGAAGCGGAAGCAAAACGAGAAAACTTAAAAGAACTTATTAACGGCGTCCTCTTCTATGAAGAGCGCAATGAGCCAACACTCGATGGATTCTTACAAGAAGTTTCATTGCTGCAAGAACATAAAAATGCCTCTGACGATGCAGCAGATTATGTATCTCTTATGACATTCCATGCTGCAAAAGGCCTTGAGTTTGATACGGTCATTCTTACTGGCGTTGAAGAAGGTGTCCTTCCAAGCTCGCGCTCGATGTATAATCCCGATGCCCTTGAAGAAGAGCGCCGCTTACTCTATGTAGGGATCACCAGAGCCCGTGAGCAGTTGCTCATGATGCGATGCAAATATCGCTATACCTATGGCCAATTAACCGATCAGCTGCCTTCTCGATTCTTAGATGAAGTTCCCGATACGGTGCCGCAGGAGGATGCCTCTCACTGGAATGAACGAGATTTTGCTCGTTATTTTAGAAGCTGGATTGAACAGGATGGCAGTTTCTCGAGCGTCTCAGCGCAAAAACTCACGCACGGCGCTTCTCAAAAGCCTGCCGGCGAAGAACGTATTGCTATGAACAGCACCTATACTGGTCGTTCTGCTGCTCGCCACAAAACAATTGATTCTGCTGAAAGCACCTCTGAGGCTTCTCAAGAAGTTGCTGATGAGCTTGATGAGTTTAGCCCGCGGTCGCCTAACGGCTATGGCATGGCAAGCCCCGCTTTTGCTGATAAAGGCGTCTCAAAGCTATGGAAGCGATTTGATTCGGTTATGCACCAGAGTTTTGGCCGGGGCGTTATCGAAAAAAT
Organism: uncultured bacterium; assembly: GCA_963695365.1. GTDB lineage: Bacteria > Babelota > Babeliae > Babelales > Babelaceae > PRDV01. The sequence continues at coordinate 976,226 of OY968766.1, read as the reverse complement.
TGAGCAGAAAAGTAATGCAACCTATTTGACCATCAGATTCAAAAGCGGCATCAAGAAACTTGATGCCTCCTATATATCTTCGTTATAAGATCACCCTATTTTCGTGATCTCCATTAGAATGACAAGCCTCTCTTCTTAATACTCTTCTTCATCTTCATAAAAATGAGTTTTTACAACGCCACTCGGTTCTTTTCTTAGTTGTGATACATATTTTGCTGTTACCCAAACAAAAATCGCTGCAAACAGCAGCGCTATGACCCAGGGGTACCAATACACCTGCGATTTTCTCTTCATCATTCATGCCTCTTATGCGTTCAAAATTCTTACGTCTTTTACTCTGAGAGCATAAAATAGAGAGCCGCAGAATTGCAAGCAATTGAAAAATTTCTAAGACACGGTGCTCGAAATGAGCCAGAGATGATCGAATCCTTTAGAAATAATCGAGCTTCATCGCGGCGCGAACCTCACGCATCGTGATCTCAGCCTGGGCACGGGTACGCTCAACGCCCTCTTTGAGTACATTCTCAACATACTCTGTATTTTTTTCAAACTCAGCTCGTCGGTTTCGAATCGGCGTTAAGAACTCTTCAAGTACTTCGATAAGCCGCTTTTTTAAGGCAACGTCTCCAAGTCCACCCCGCTCATAGTGCTCCTTTAAGGCTGCAACCTCTTGAGTGTTTTTATCAAATACATCAAGGTAAGCAAAGACCGCATTCCCTTCAACACGACCAGGATCGGATGCACGAATGTGCTGTGGATCAGTAAACATACTCATTACTTTTTTTGCGACTACATCGGTTGGATCAGAAAGATAGATCGCATTGCCTAATGATTTACCCATTTTTGCTTGACCGTCAGTTCCTGGCAGCCGCGCAATTTTAGGAATCAGCGCTTTTGCTTCAACTAAGACATCAGTTTTATAGATACGGTTAAATGCCCGCACAATTTCATTGGTCTGCTCAATCATGGGAAGCTGATCTTCACCAACCGGAACTACATTCGCTTTAATAAACGTTATATCTGCTGCTTGATTGACCGGATAACATAGAAAACCTGCAGTCAGATGCTCTTTCAATCCTTTTTGCGCAATTTCAGTTTTTACTGTTGGATTGCGGCGTAGGCGATTAACGGTCACTAAATTGAGATAGAAAACGGTGAGCTCGGCAATTTGCGGAATCATCGATTGAATAAAAATGGTATTCTTTTTCGGATCGATGCCAACCGCAAGATAATCGAATGCTACTTGTAAGACATTTGCACGCACTTTTTCAGGATGTTCATAATTATCAGTAAGCGCTTGCACGTCGGCAATCATAATATACTGCATATGCGTTTCTTGCAAGACAAGACGATTCGCGAGAGAGCCTACATAATGGCCAAGATGGAGCGGTCCCGTTGGACGGTCTCCCGTAAGAGCTACGGGGCGCGTTTGCTTTACTGTTTCTTTTTTTTCTTTATGATCTACTGCCATGAGCAATCCTTCAATTTTTTGGTATACTTAACTCTAAGAAGATATACAAAATAGAAGCTATTGTCCAAACACGATCACAGGAATCGACGCATGCTCCAAACCATTACATCATGGATCGCTCATATTGCACGCATCACCCCGTATCGAGATCTCATTGAAATTCTTTTTTTCTCCGTCGCTATTTACTATGTTCTCATCTGGCTGCGCAGGGATCGTGAGCGTGATTTACTCGGATCGCTGTACCTTTATTGTGCATTTATCTTTGCCGCGCATTATGCAGATCTGCAAGTTGTTCGCTATGTACTCTTTCTTTCAATGCCGCTCGTAGCAATACTCTTTGTTATTCTCCATCAGGAAACGCTCCAAAAGAATTTTGTGCGACTTACCAAAAGTGCCCCAACATTGCCGGAAACCAACCACTGGGTTGATGAGCTCATCAAATGCTGTTTAACCTCGCTCAATAGACATAAAGAGATTATTCTTGTCATCGAACGCAACGATAGCCTTAAGAATCTTATCCATTCACCCTACTTTATCTACGCAGAGCTTAAGAAAGACGTTTTTGATATCCTGCTTGATAAACATGTGGCAGGCAATGATTTTATGATCTGGATTAACCAGCAAGGAAAAATCGTTTCAATCAACTCCACCTGGCGCACCAATCTTGATGAAGCATGGATTAGCAAAGAAGCTGAAAATATGCATGTCTGGAAACAGCAGGCGCTCTATATGAGCGCTAAATTGGACACGCTTATTTTCAAAGTCAACCCTCTTACCAGGAGTTTTGATTTGGTCAACGAAGGCAAGATCATTGAAGGGATTAACGCCGAACAGATTTCATCGTTCTTAAAGAATAATCTTGTCACACGCATCAAACAAAAGATATCGCCCTTGGGAGCGGTAAAAGCTAATGCAGCTCAAAAGGAACAGACTTTTTAGTCAGCCCCCTTCCTTCGACACAATGGTAATCATTCATTAAGATTGTTGTAGAACGCTCCCGAAATAATTTAACTGAGCTGTCCTATATACCAGGCGGCAGATCTTGCTGGCTATACACAAGAAGAGCTCGATCTATCTTTTAAAGAGTACCTTGATGAACTTTGCAATGAAAAGTAATGAGACCCTTGATGTCATCAAAGAAAAAAAAGTTCTGGTATAACGGATATCAATTTTCTGCAGAGCCGGTTAAGGTTTATAATCCCTACTCAATTGCATATCTCTTTAGAGCAATCGATTCCAAAACTATTGGTTTGAGTCAGGAACGCCAACATTTTTAATAAAGCAACTCAAGAAGAGGCCTTTTGAGCTTCAAAACATTGAATCAAAGGCGTTTAATATTGGCATTCTGGGAACTTTTCAGGTCTATGATGTGCCTTTGGAAACTCTTTTTTTCCAAAGCGGCTATCTAACTATCAAAGAGTACGACCAACGCTATGATATTTACCGGCTTACGTACCCGAACGCAGAAATAATGAATCTCATAAAAAGGCTCTCCAGCAAATCGAAGAGAAGAAAGACTATGACAAGTATCTCACTTCAGACAAGACGTTAGTCAGGTAAGAATGACACTGAACTTCAAAGAAAAAGAACTTCAGATAGAGTGGGAAGCTGCGCCTTAAGGGCCCTAGGAATTAGCAATCTCTATAGCTCACTGCTTATTTTACTGCAGATTTTTTTAAGCCAAAAATTTTTTTCTTTTTTTTGCAAGCAGCCAGCAGGAATGTTTTTAACTCGGTATTTTGCATTGCCAAGTCAAGTGGCGTTTTGCCTGCATTATTCTTTGCCCGGACATCAGCCCCAGAATCTAATAAAGCATTTATACGAAATTTTGTTTCTAAATCAAGGGGTTGTGATTTACCTAATTTAATTATTTCTTTATGAAGAAGCGTATTCCCTTCGCAGTCCTTCGCATTCAGATTCGCCCCATGTCGCAAGAGGTCGAAAACAACATCAAACGGTGCCTTGTGGATAAGAGGCACCCCATCTTTGCAATCCATATTAGGGTCTGCTCCATGCTCACAAAGAATATTAACAAGCTCAACAGCGCGATTGCCGAATTGCACAGCCACTTGAAGAGGGCTTAAACCATCCATATTGAATGTGTTCGGATTTTCCTTGCACAAAAGAAGATATTTAACGACGTTTACTTCTCCTAAACGAGCAGCTACATGAAGACGAGCATTACGAGTAACATATTTCACGCATGAATCTATCCCAAGCGCATTAAGTTGTAATTGCGATGCTATTTTTCTCTCTTCAGCTTCATTAAGAATAAGGCCCAATCGCAAAACAACATTTTGAAGCATGCTCTTTAAAATTCCATCATCAGAAAAAATACCATCAATTGGACCTAATTCTCCCACTAACCGTTCAATAGTAGTTTCATAAATCCTAATTACAAGAAGCTTATTAAATATTCTAGGCAAACATTTGATATCTAAAACAGCTACCCCCCGCTCTATCTGCCGCAACAACATCGGCTTTATCGCTTCAAATACATCTTCTTCAATTCTCCAATCTCTTGTAAAGATAAAGTAAGATATATCCTTAGGCATCCTAAACGTTCTCAATATCCAATAAGCAACCATGATGCGGAAATATGGTGTATTTGGCATCTCTTTTTTTCGCTCTTTAATGGCACCGCCTATTTCCTGGGGGCTGTTTGGCACCATACCTAACGCATCAACATATAATGCATTCCTACTGAATAATTTTGCCACATCCAGGCATTGCCTATACAAATATCCATTAAGCAGTATGCCCCATCGTGTATTTATCGGTATTTTCAAAAGCAATTGATTGAATAAATCAGCTAATCTTTTACTCGATTGCTGCAATTTCATGAGATCCACAAGATCAATCTGTGTGATATATACCTGTGCCCCTTTTTGTAACAACAAATTACAAATGTCTAACAACGCATTAAGTTTTTCATTTTGATCAGATGCCTTATCAATTTCGCTATGGGCGCACATTAGCTTTAACAGTGCCCAGTGAAGTGGACTTTTGCCATTATTATTTAAGGCATTGACATCGGCGCCACATTCCAAAAGATAAACACATTTTGCAAAATCTGCTGCAATAGCAGCTCTATGAAGAGGAGTAGCACCATTTTCATCTCTTGTACACATGTCAGCTGTGCTCGTTTTCACCTGAAGCGCAGCATGTATGGATAAAAGTCCACAATCGATAAGAGATGCAAAAATACAGATTATAAGTTTCGTTATAATGTGCATAAGCCTACTGAGATTTATTCATAGATGTATAAATTGACCACAAAGAGTGCTTTTTCACGCATAGCCATGAACTAAAGCTTTATTAAGCATACACTGTAACCAGACTCTATAGTCAAGCATATTTTATCTGCAATTATATTACTCTTAAGCCGAAAGCGCAAATCATGGATAGACGTTTATTATACAAGCCTTTTTTGGGTTGCTCAACCAGTTACGAAAAGAATTTCTGGCAGCGAGCAAAGCAGAGATTCAACTCCATCTCCATCAAATGTAGCTTTACGCACACGTGATTCTGCAGTCCAACTGAGGGAGAATTTATTAAACAAAATAAACAAATGCGTGAAACAGGGGAGCACAGGTGTGCTCCCCTGAAGACTTCCAGAGAATCTACCGCTTTATCTTGCTGGTATAGGCTCTCTGCGATAGAGAAGCGCACCTACTGCTAGAAGTGCAAACAATGGCAACAGGTAGAGCAAGCGCAGCGTCACGGTTGAAGCGAGTACATAAATGCTATAGACAGAAATGCCACCTGCAATGATGAGCGCAAGCACAGTTAATGCCTTGCTGCCAAACTTACCTGTACGACGTTGCACCATTAAGAGCGAGTAAAATGGTAAAATGAACGAAAGCACAATTGCCGTATTGCATAACCCGCTAACTACTTCAATATGAGGCAAGAGCGTCGCTACTAACCATCCTATTAAGCCTTGTAATACAATGGCCACCCATGGGCGATACTCTGATGTCATTTTAATCAACCATGGCCAGCCATGAAAGAGTTTTTCTTCAGCCATTGAGTGGATCATAATCGCATTGGCATTAAGCACCCCGTTTGCACCAGCAAAAAGAATGCAGGCCGATGCCGCTGGAATAATGATGTTCAAGAACTCTTTGATATACGGTATAGGCAATGTAATGTATTGCGCATACATCGGAGCCCCATGTTCAGCAAGTGCTTGTGCACCCATGAGATTCAACAATCCAAAATGGAATAATGCATATAAGAGCGAGGTTACCGAGAACCCGATAAGAATCGCAAGTGGCGCATTGCGCTCACCGTTTTCAACCAAGTGGCTTATTGAACAAGCATACTCAAAGCCAAAAAAGCCAAATATTGCCATCGGAAGTGCATAAGGCAAGCTCGCAACCTCAGAAGTGGTTACTCTAAATGATGGATTCAAAATAAAAGGAATCAACACAATAAGTACCAAGATCGGTATGATCTTCGAAATCGTGAGCGTATTTAATATTTTGCTAAATACACGCAAGCTTAAAAGATTAAGCCCGATTGTAATCGCAAAAAGCACCGTATTGAAGAGCACAAGGTTACCGGTGAACCATTCCCATTGTGGCCCCAGCGCTCCCAAGAGTGTCGAGCGAAGCGCAAGTATTTCTACCGCGACCACAAAGGTATAGCCAGTAATATACATCCAGCCGCTCCAATAGGCAGCCTGCTTTGAAAGGCCCTCTTTAGCATAGGCATAAAACCCTCCCGATCCAGGACACATACGACTCATTTTTACCGTAGTCAGCACCATAGGTAGAAAGACTGCAGCAACAACTAGCCAGGCAAGAAAGCTTGCATTTCCGGCAATTGCCGCAATTTTTTGTGGACCAATTAAGATCCCTGAGCCAACCATGATATTGATGGTCATTAATATCGCTGTAACAAGCGAGATTTTATGATGCTTCACAAAGTACCCTTTCGTGTAAAGCAGTTGCACATGTTTTCAGTTAAGGATAGCAGGATTCTCAATGGAGTAAAGCCGACTTTGAATGAGCGTACATACATCCAAATGCTAAGAAATGAGAACCCAGGCTCTTGTTTGCACATCATCGAAGTGCCATTTCATAACACATTGAGCTATGCTATACTATATAAGGCGGAACAGAACACTCGGTTCAACGAAACCAATACACAGGTAAATCAAACAATCGCATAGGAATCCCTCTCGATGAACCCACGCATTAAAGAAGCGCTCAGAAGCACAATGTTTCTTAAAGTGATGGCGCTTATTATCGGCTTCCTCTTTTGGAATGTCATCAGCGAAAGCTTTACAACGAGTAGATGGTATACGGTACCCGTTTGTTTTTATAACAAAACAGATCAGGCAATTCAGGCACCCGAAACGGTCTTGGTAGAACTTCATGGCAAACGCTCTCACATTCGTGCGCTCGAAGCATCCACACTTGCTCTCCATATCGATGCACGAACACTCATGCAAGGACCACAACACCTGATAGTATCACACGATCTGCTTATGCTCCCGCCGACTATCGCAGTACATGATACGATCCCCCATACCCTGTATATCACCGTAACTATGCCTACTCAAGCGGAAGAAAAACTCTCATGAATCTCTTTGGTACCGATGGCATGCGTGCACGGGTAGGCAGCTACCCCTTTACCTCTGAAGCACTCCCCTTACTTGGGCGAGCATTAGCACTCTGGGGACAGGAAAAATATGGGCGAAATTGCACTTTTTTATTTGCAAGTGATACACGCTATTCCCGATCATGGATTCATGCAAGTTTAACAAGTGGCCTCTTACAATATCCAGTAAAAATCCTAAATGCCGATATTATTCCAACCCCAGCGCTCTATTACCTTATGAAAGATGAGCCCTCTATCTCCTGCGGAATCATGATATCAGCCTCCCATAACCCAGCAGAAGATAACGGCATCAAGCTTATCGATGGCAAGACCGGAAAACTTTCGACCGAAGATGAAGAACGCATCAGCCATTTCTTAAAAAGCCCGATTTCGCAACCCCTTTATGACAAACTCGGGGTTGAGATTCCTTTTGCTTTCGCAGCTGAAAAATACCAGCACATGCTAGCGAACCTCTTTGCGCCTCACTTTCTACGGGGCAAAACTATTGTGCTTGATTGCGCAAACGGGGCAACAGCTCAGGTTGCTCCAGCCATTTTTACCGCACTAGGGGCAACGACCATTCCGCTCAATATCAGATCTGACGGGTATACTATTAATGAAGAATGTGGAGCTGTTCATCCTGAAGGCTTACAAAAAACCGTGCTCGCGCATAGAGCTTATGCCGGCTTTGCCTTCGATGGGGATGGCGATCGCGTTATTGCGGTCAATAGCGAAGGGATTGTCAAAAATGGCGATGATATCCTAGCAATTCTTCTTACCAATCCAGCCTGGAGTAATCAGCACGGCGCTGTAAGTACTATCATGGCAAATCAGGGGCTTGAAATACACATTACCTCACAAGGGAAAAAATTTATTCGAACAAACGTAGGTGATAAATATGTGCTCGAGGCGCTCGTGCAGCACAATCTTTCTTTAGGAGCAGAGCCCTCAGGACACATCATGATACGAGATATTATTCCAACAGGGGATGGTATATTGGCTGCGCTCAAAACGCTCGAGACTATGATTAAAACGGGCAATAGTAAAATGGAGTCAGCACCCAAGTTCCCACAGATAATTGTCAATGTTCCTATCAAACGAAGACTCGAGCTCAATGAAGCACCGCTTGCTGATATTATTGCACAGAGTAAGCAAGAACTTCCCCAAGGAAGAGTGCTCGTCCGTTATTCAGGTACCGAGCAGCTCATCAGAATCATGGTTGAAGATACTGATCAAGCGCATATGAAAATGGTCGCTCAGGATCTTGCACAGAAACTTGAGCAGCTGTTAGCATAACACTGATTATTGATATTTTTTTCCGATGATCATCAAGACGTCGAGCGATTTTTTACAATCTAATGAGTGTTGTTTGCTTCTTGTATATAATCGAAAGTTTTGCGTAGACTTTGCGATATATACTTGCTTTCTTGAGCTCTGAATCCCTTGAAACAGCGGTGGATGCAAACACTTTCATCTCGCACAAGAAAACTTTCTTGAAAGAATCCTACTTCTTGGCTTCCATCTTCATAGATAATCACACCGGGCAAACTCAGCTGTACACCTTCGCCAACCAATTCAGCAATACCATACTTGTGCAAATACGCGTCAACGTGAAACGGAAAGAGATGATGAACATCTATCTTTGTTCGCAGGGAGTTGTCAAATTCTTCAAATTCTTCGTCATCACATTCTAAACAGAATGACCCTGAACGGGGAAGAATTTTCGCTGAGGCTTTATTCTTAAGGAGTGTATATAAAGAAAAAATGCACTGCAGTCGGTAGGCATATCGCGTATGCTTGCATGTTTCCCAAAGCATCCTACCCGTTTGAGCTTTTCGCGGAATAATAGCACGCCCATTAAATAAACGAATCATGTAGGACATTCCAGCAAATTGCGCCGGAATATCAATAGACCGCACTCGGGGTTGTGGTACATCTGCTACTACTCGAGTAACTGCCGGTTCATGTACGGATCCTGCTATTATTTCTTCAGTACTATATGCAGCGCTCTCCTCTCGAGGTTGAATCGCACTTTCTACCTCAAGCTCTTCCTCTTCTCGAACGGGAACATAAAACTCTTTATGGCTTTGCTTTTTCGAACGAATTTTTTTGGCAACTGCTTTCGCAGGTTTTTCTTTCTGCGGCTTCTCTGAATAATCCTTGCTCAGAATGATCATCCAATCTTCTGGGAGAAACTCTATGCGCTCTGCTATTTTTGCCATGAGGTCATAGTACAACCGAGCAAATGATCCGGTAGGATTGGTGGCGTCACATTTCAATGACTTACTGACTCCCTTGTGGAGATTCTCGACCAACTGCCTCACCTTTCCGTCAGCATCAAACTCAAGCGCAGCTTCTCGCGAAAGCTCTTTATATTTTCTCTTTTTTGCTTGGTGCAGCAGTGCGCCCAGATAGTTGTCTTTTGCCTGGGAAAAGAACCCGCTCAAGAATTTAAGGTGGGTAAGGCTGATACCAAGAGCCTGCACGCAATCACGAGCCTGCTTCCAATGGGTGTCCTTGAGAAGATCCCCCAAAGATTTTTGTAGCTGGCCATGATTGAGGCTATAATATTCCCCCGTTGCACTGAGCGACTTGGTGTCTAAGCTCAGATACGCTAGGTAACAAAGCGCAGCAACTTGTCGCAATAAAAAGCGCTCTTTTTTGTCGAGGATATCTTCTGATGTAAGCAACCTGCTAAGATCCGCGCATGCAGGTAATGCAAGAAAGTATTGGTTAGAGCATCCAGTTGAGCATAAGCAGGTATTTTCGAGCAGGAGCATGCGTGCAGTATGCCCCCGAATCAGCCCCTTACAGGCCAGACAAGTGAATTCAGCGTGATTATAGGCCGGCGTACTTGTAAGATCACCCGTAGAAAGGTTTCTAAAGGTACACTTTGTGGCACCCGGCAGCTGAGAAGCAACTTTGATCCTCTTAAGAAGAGCGTCGTCAAATGTAAACATCCCGAAGAATCTTGAAATACCGGATAAAGCAGAAAGCGGCACATCAAACTTCAACGTATCTGGCAGAACAGATGAGAGGAATGCTAAAACATGAGATACAGTTAATCTTGAGTTCACCTCAATTTCAACAGGGCATTCATCAGCAGGGTTTATCATCCCATGGCACTCTGACTCATACCCACATTGCGCCAGCATATCAACAGTGTCCCGACACAATGGCTCAACTACAATAACAGTATTATATCGTTCTGCTGCATCAAGTATCGCATTTTGTCGGAGCAATAAATTAACATGTAAATAAGGGAAAATAAAATCATCATAAAATTGTTCAGTAAAGACGATATAGTCTTTTGTTGACTTAAAAAGTTCCAAGGCGTAATCAACTTGAGTTTTTTCCGACCATTCTCCAGGGTGAAAGAGCTTAGAAAAACGTCCGGGAAGCTCCTCCCTTTTCAGTAACAGCTGCTTTGCCAGATTTTCCGCCCGAGCTCGAATCCCAGATATTTGAGAACTATCACACAGCGACAGCATTCTCGTTCTCATCGATTCAAATAGCTTTAATGTGTCAGCAAGCGTATAATTGATACGAGAATGGGGAAGCAGGCCCTCTACGCTATTCAAACTAGTAACAACTGAAGACCAATATCGGCAACTTTTTACAAGCAGATCATATGGACCACCTTTTTCAAAAAATGGTCCTGGGAGTTTTTTCGGATCTCCACGCCATCTCTCGAAAAAAGGTTTCAGAGTAGTTGTAGTATCGGCGTCCCAAATCCCACCTTCGTAAAAAGGCAAGCCAGCCATCGGCTTAGCAAAGCCTGCGTCGCCATATTCAAAGCTCAGATTACTATCATCTTTTGAAAGTTCGGCTATCGCCTGAAGCGCTTTCACAAATCCAGAGCATGTTGTCGGACGACCTCCTTGATAAAGAGCAATCTCGTCACGTGTGCTTCGAAGAGCACCCTGCGATGGGAGCGGCCTGGTAGGCCATAAGAGAAACACTGACCGTTCTTGCCCATAACTCATTCTTTCTAGAAACGGAAATATGATATGTTTTAAAAGCTCTTGCTCCTCAAGCTCCTTTTTGAAAGGCGGATTACGAATAATAATATCGTGTCTTTGAGTTCCGATCCAAATAATCCTTTTGTTACCTTTATTAAAAAGTGCAACTGACTCGAAGACTGAATCATAGGCTTCTGGAGCGTTCAGCACAGCTTCATAGGCGTCTTTTTGACCGTAGGCCCCTCTGGATGTTACAAACTCATCGAGGTGAGATCTGCTTTCAGCAAGCACCTTTGCTTCCATCGCAAAGAATGATCCTGGAGCGAAGAGCCCGATAGCCACACCAGCCCACAGAAGAAAGTTTCGCACACTATTCATAAAAATCCTTTCAGACACTATACTTATATACTCTTATAGTATCCAAAGAACTCTAAAAATCAAAAGGCCCATATGCTCGGAACCTGGATAGTCATTATTCCCCCACTACTTGTTATTGCGAGTGTTTTGCTCACACGCCGCATGATTCTTTCATTTCTTATAGGAATCATAAGCGGCGCGCTCATAGTTACCGGCGGCAGGCCGCTGCAAGCAATCGCTCTTACATTTCACAAGCTATGGGTAACAACAGGTATACCACAGGTTACAAGCCTCGAAAGCTTTTTATCAAACTGGAATCTCCTGATCTTTCTTTTCTTAATACTCATAGGGATTCTGATCGAGATGCTTGCAAAAACTGGTGCTGCTGATGCCTATGCTGCCATTGCCCGCAAGCACGTGCATAGCAAAAAACAGGCGGAATCGGCTTCGCTCATACTTTCTTGCCTATTTTTTATCGATGACTATTTTTCTGCGCTCACCGTTGGCTCTGTCATGCGACCATTAGCTCGGCATTATGGCGTTCATCCAGTTAAGCTTGCCTTTCTCACCACCGCTATGGCGACCCCCCTTGCCATTCTTTCACCGATTTCAAGTTGGGTGGGAGAAATTATGCTCCAGCTTAAACTTGTTGGCATAGGACCTGCAGGCACTACAACAGTTCTTGTAGCAGATCCATACCTTGTTCTCATTCATTCCTATGCATATGCTTTTTATCCGATCATGCTTATCATCGGTACGTGGTATATCGTACTTCGCTCTCTTTCTTATGGACCGATGCAAAAATATGATTCTATAGCCCCGGCAAAATATGCGGGGACGCATCCTACCAATACCAGCTCACTCATCGATTTCTTATTGCCAATAACGATTCTTATTATTACCGTAATCACGATGCTTTTAGTAACAGGTGGTTATTTTACGAACACTATAAGCATTCTTGAAGCAATAAAGCAAGCGTCGGTTCATCAGGCTCTCTTTACCGGCGGACTTGTGAGCGTTATCGCAAGTAGCATTTACTTTCTTACAAGAAAGCGATTGACTCATACTTCCCTTAGCTGGTGTATCATTCAGGGCATTTACAGCATGGTGCCTTCGCTTATTATGCTCATCTGCGCCTGGTCATTGGGAAGTATCTTAAAAAATGATCTTCAAACCGGTACGTACGTCGCAACCGTTCTTGCAGGTATCATCAGCTTAAAGCTGTTTCCCCTCATCTGCTTTCTCTTTGGAGCGCTTATAGCCTGGCTCATCGGATCAGCCTGGGCAACCATCGGGCTCATGTTTCCCATTATTATCGACATGTTCCAGAAGTTAGAGCACATTCCCCTTAATACTCCCATTGAGCAAGCGCTGTTTATTATCCCGGTCATTGGCGCCACCCTTTCTGGCTGCGTCATGGGAACACAACTCTCGCTCATTTCTGATAATCCGATCATGTCAGCAGCGGCTACGGGAGCGAATCATCTTGAGCACGTCAAAACAATGGCCTGGTACATTGCCCCCATCGGTCTTGCAACGGCTCTCAGTTTTCTATTGCTCGGTACGGTAGTACCATCACTGGGAATCACCAAAAGTCTAGTGATCTGTTTACCAGCTGGGATTGCGCTCATGCTCATGTTTCTTGAGATTGCTCAACGGCTGTTTGGAACAAAGAAAGTATAGAACCCCCCAGTCTCTTTTATGCTAATTTTGATAGAATGAGACAATTATATCTCGAATCCAGCATACATTATTCCCGCATTAAAGCGGCCTGATATCACATTTAGAAATTGCGCTATCAGATATCACGCATCTAGCAACAATTCCATTATCAAAAGATTACCTAAAGTTGAGCTGGCAACCTCTTTCACTGGCTTAAATCCAACTTTTGAATATGTTTTGATTGCAGCAATGTTGTGAACATCAGGATCGATAATAAATTTTTTGACCGGATGTTCCTGCTTCAATTTTTCGATAAATTGACGCAGAATAGCCGTTCCATAGCCTTTGCCAATATAATCGATATCGGCAATATAGAGATCCATACCATAGGTACCTGCTGGCTCGCTATTGCCCTCGCTATCAGCTTCACTTGCATCATGCGCTTGAATGAATCCTATGGGCCTTTCATCTACATGAATAATATAGCCCCAGATGGTAGATGGCTGAAGGAATTTGCTGTATTTCTTGACAAACTGATCCCAGGGAAGCGCATCGGAGCACCACCATTTCTTCACATGAGGCACATGCACCCATGCGTGAAGCTGCTTTAAATCATTTTCTTGAATAGGAACAAATGTAATCGGACCCATATTTAACGCTTAAGTGATTCGAAGTATGCAATGATACCATCGAAATTGGTCATCTCATTACCAAAGAGCCGTTTTAGTTTTTGAGCAAGCACCAATGGCGTTTCTCCATGCGCATCGGTAACTGAGGGATCGGCACCTAACTGCTCAACAAGAAGCCTAGCAGCTTGCACAGAACCAAAGTTTGTTATGAGGTGCAATGCCGTATTTCCCAATCTGCTGCGAGCATTCACGTCAATTTTGCATTCATTTACTAAGAATCTTAGTAATTCAAGTGACGGAAGAGCATTACGCTTTTTTTCTATTATTCTAAAACCAAATAGCCCACTAAAAGCTTCGTGAAGGAGTGTTCCCTCTTCCTGTGAATGAAGCACGTCTACGCGTGCACCTTTCTCTACAAGATACCGCACAACGTCAGGCCGGTACATCTTAACAGCGCACGCAAGCGCAGTCGGTCCAGCACACACTTCTTCATGAGCAATGATGGCTGGGACTGTTTCCACAAGGATCCTTACACATCCCAGTTCTCCAAGCAGAGCAGCTATGCGAAGTGGCGTTATAACCTCTCCATCTGAAATGGGTAGCTCCGATTTGGTCATGTGAGCAGCAATATCCACCACGCAGGACGTTTCTGAAGAAGCCCCATGAGCTAATAAGCATCTTACTCCATCATCATATCCATTAAGGCATGCGACCATAAGTGGCGTATAGCCCCAAGCGTCACGACTATTTACGACCCCAAGATAATTCTTTGCAAGAAACTCAATACTTTGTATGACCCGTTTTTCGATAACATAGAATAGTGCAGGGCGCTTATTATTCCCTAAGAGTGTTCGCTCGAGGCTTACTTCACCTAAAGCAATAAGAGCCTGGATAACGGGCTCATCAGCCATATCCAGCGCAATCTGAAACATGGCAGCTTTATTGTTTGCCTCACTATAGGGCGACGTTTCACATGCCTTATCAAGAGATCGTCTGAGCTGAGTTAACCGACCACATGGTTCTTTATGGCGTGCATACCAATCTTTCGTTTGGCACTCAGCTCCGCAATAGTTTTCAGTTTTACACCGCGTGCACGTAAATCTGCCTGGTTTGCCACAAATACAGGTTTTACGCACAACGTCTTCAAGGGTTTTAGCTTCCATGGCAATCAATGGAACAGTGGATATTGCAACAATGAGGTTTAATAAAAGCAAAATATATGTAATCATTTGAAATCCTCCACAAATGTTTGATTACATATAGAGCTTAACAAAAGAGAAGGGAATTTCAAATGCTTTCAGGTAGAGAAGCTTAACGCTGTAAAGGACGACTGACAGGCTTATTAACGGGTTTTGAGTTGCATGTACCTATGCGAGAGGCACTCGTCACAGACCGCGGTCGCATTTTATCAAGAGCAGCATCAAGTTTAGAATCCCGAGGAATGCGATAATGATGACACCCGCCGCACATGCCACGGTTATAGAGCTGTGCATACCGCTCACACGGACAGTCACAGTCTACATAATGATAATTCTTATAGTCGTATGGAGCACAGGGATCAGCATGATAGCTATTGTCCATGCAACCTGGTGCTGCATCGATCGATACAAAAAATAGTGACACCAGCATAACTAATGCATGCGTATATGTAGTGATAGTACTCATGACTTTCCCCCTTTTCCCCTGTTATTTTAGTATAGCGCAGCGCAATACCATGGCGCAATAATTTCAGTCATTTTTTTACAACCGCAGTTCCAATTGGCTTGGCCCCATTGCGATTGCGTTTTTAGCACACTATAGTATCCTGTGGTGGTCATTAACTCAAGCACTGTACTTTATAACCATTCAGGAACAACAGTATGTTTCATGTATCGATAGCGTTAGTTGTGTCATTACTCTGGTCAGGCGTCACCATAGCGACAAAATTGCTCGCTGGAGCAGTTCCCTCGTTTGGCTATGCGTGCTTGCGCTTTGGTATCTCCTCACTCTGCTTATTGCCATTCGTGCTAGCGTGGCCCGAAAAAGAAAGGCTTACCGTTCGGGCAACCGCATGGCTCCTTTTTTTAGGCCTTATGATCGTTCTTTTTAATACACTCTTTTTTTCAGCGCTCTGGTATGCCTCGGCAACATCGGTTACTCTTATTGGAGCGATTAATCCAATCCTAACAATGCTTGCTTCGGCCATCATCTATCGGCATATACCAAACCGCTACCAACTTTTCGCATTCTTGCTTTCTTTTATGGGTGTTTCGTTCATTATTACCCATGGAACGATGGGAATTGCGGTCTTTAAAGGAAGCTTTGGTGAATTTCTCATGCTGGCGGGCGTTGCATGCCAGGTGAGCTTTGCATTGGGGCTGAAGAAGATTAGCAGCCATTACTCGCCACTTTTCTTAACATTCGCATCCGGTATCGCGGCCCTGCTTATTTTATTTCCATTAGTTGCCAATCAAGAGTTTTTCACAGCGGTCACGCGTCTAACCACAGCACAGTGTCTGCTCATCGGATACATAGGTACGATTGGAACCGCCCTTGGCACGTATCTGTATTCCTATTCGATTAAGCATAGCGGACCGGCACGAACGAATTTGACGGTCTTTAGCACTATGCCTTTGTTCGTAGCACTTCTCTCATTGATATTCTTTGGTGTCTTTCCTTCCGTATGGCAGATCATTGGAGGTATTTTGGTGATTAGCTCTCTTATCATCGGACTTCAACATACAAGATAGCTGTATGGCTATCAATTGTACCCTAACACAAGAGGAATTATGAAACCCATGGGAAAGCAGTTTAACGAAGATGATCTCCTTTGTGCGCTATTCCCTCAGGAGGATATAAGCATGCCATGGAAAATCCAAAGCGCCTAAAGAACGGTTCGGAAATCTTGAACGAAGGAGTTATAAACCTCATCGAAGGCGTTGATATTGACAACCCTGAATGAGCTCGAATAAAAGAACCGTCTCTTTTGATCGAAAATTGAACAAAAGAACCGGCTCTTTTATTAGAAATTTAATAAAAAGAGCCGGTTCTTCTTGCATTATTTCTTACTAATTACTACACTAAAGCCAGTTCAAGGAGATACTGTATGTATAGAGAAAGTTTGGAATTTCTTAAGAAATGGCTCATATCAACTCGACGCAAGCCTCTTGTTATTCGCGGAGCCCGACAAGTAGGAAAAACCTGGATTGTACGTCACTTCGCCGAATCTGAGGGAAAACAACTTATAGAGATTAATTTTGAAAAAACCCCCGAGTTGGCAGCTCTCTTCGAGCCCACCAACCCTCATGAGATCGTAAGAAAAATCGAGCAGAAGTTCTCAATAAAAATTAACCTTCAACACAGCATACTCTTTCTTGATGAAATACAAGAACAACCTGCACTGTACGCTAAACTAAGATGGTTCTATGAAGATATACCAGAACTACCGGTCATTACCGCTGGATCGCTCCTAGAATTTATGTTGGAAGACTACGAAATGAGTATGCCCGTTGGGCGAATTAATTTTCTCTATCTTGAGCCTCTCTCTTTTATAGAATTCTTGTATGCGTTAAAAAAAGAGCCGCTCATAGAGCTCATCAAAAACTATTCATGGAAAGAAAAAATTCCCCCGATCATTCATAGCGAGATCATCAAGCTCTTTAAAGAGTACATCTTCATAGGCGGACTGCCTGAAGCAGTTTTTCATTGGGCCCAGGATCAATCGCTCGATATTGTAAAAGACCTTCATCGCGATTTGCTTGGAACATATCGTAGCGACTTTAATAAATACAAAAGTAAAATTACACCTGCTATCCTTAATGAGGTCATTGATGCCATTCCGCTTATGCTAGGCAAAAAATTTGTGTACAGTCATGTTGAATCTGACGCCCCGCAGTCTAAAATAAAGGAGGCGCTCAAATTACTTTGCCAAGCTCGCGTAGCTCACAAGATTGTATGCACTCAGGCAAACGGCGTTCCTCTGGGAGCGGAGATTAATAATCGGTATCTAAAAGCAATTCTTCTGGATGTAGGTCTTTGCTCGGCAATGGTAGATCTCAAATTCAATACCCTCGAGGATATTCAGGAAATTGAGATGATTAATAAGGGGGGAATCGCAGAGCAAGTAGTGGGTCAACTTTTACGCACAATCGAGCCTTTCAATGCTGAGCCTAAACTTTATTATTGGCTCAGAACGGAAAAAGGCTCTGATGCGGAAGTAGATTACATCATTCAGCATCACAATAACGTGGTGCCAATTGAGGTAAAATCAGGAAGAGCAGGAGCACTGAAGTCTTTGCACCTGTTCATGAAACTAAAAGAGTTATCAAAAGCCGTACAGATTTGCTCATATCCCCCAGAAATCAATTCAATAAACGTCAAAGACTATCAGGGCGAAACTGTAGAGTATGAGCTCAGATCAATACCATTCTATCTTGTAAGCGAATTACATAGATTACTTGATTAAAAAATAGGAACGTACGCGGTCTCTGAGAACACAATATAACGGAATGGATAGTCAATGCACGTCGTGAAAGAACCGTCTCATCCACCATTTGCACTCTGCTATTCACCTGCTATAATGCATTATAAAGCACAATACAGCTGGAATACTTATTTTCAAAAACTTATCTCTATTATTAACAAGGAGACTCAATGCTATTAAGAAAGTCATTACTCATTGCAAGTTTGCTGATCATTTCACCGATCTACAGCATGCAGAAGGCCACGGTTGCTAAAAAGCAACTTAGTCAGGAAGAACTCAACAAATGCCTCTACGGAATCGCGCTGCGGGGAGATAAAGAAACTGCAGCGAAATTACTCGCTGCTGGGGCACACATAGACGCCCAAAATGAGGAATTTAACAAAGCAACACCTCTCCATGCCGCTGTAACCAAGGGACAATATGATTTCGCCGAATTTCTGCTCACACGCGGAGCTAATCCGGATTTACGAGATGTGCATGGCTTAACCCCGCTTCACTTTGCAGCTTATTGTGGCCAAGAGCATATCGCAAGGCTCCTCCTGAAACATAAAGCTGCCGTTGATGCTCGGGCGACCGAAGGATTAAATAAGGGCAATACGCCACTTTTTGGAGCCGCAGAAGGAGGCCATGTTGATATAATGAAGATTTTAATTGAGGAAGGGAAAGCGGATGTACTTGCATGCAATGAATTCGGTCTTAACCTTTTTCACTGCGTTGCGATGAATGGGCAAGCAGAAGCACTCGCCTTCTTGCTTACAAACGTTCCTGACGTAGCCGCATGTATTAATGCACGCGATGTCCAAGATTTCTCGCCTCTCCTCTGGGCTGTAGCAAAGGGGCGCACCGAGGTCGCAAAAATACTCATAGAGCATGGTGCTGATCCAGAACAGGCAGCAAAAGAGGGTTTAACGCCACTCAGTTGCGCAATAGCTCAGCAGAATAAACCCTTAGAAAAATTTTTAAAATCGGTCATTAAGAGCAAAAGTGGTTGCTCTGTATGCGGAAAAAAGAAGGAGGAGTGTCCTGACGGCTTAAAGAAATGCGGCACGTGTCTGGTTGTGTATTACTGCTCAGCTGAATGCCAAAAGCACGACTGGAAAGAACATAGGCCCATTTGCTGGAAAGCGGTAATCATCAAGCTCGTAAAGTAACACAAAGTAATGCGCTTGAGGCATGCAGTTACTCCGCCTCTAAGCGTGATAATCCTTTTACCCTGCTTTGATAATACATCGCCTTAAAAAACAGCAATGAAAGCGTAAAATAGACGACGTTCATCGTAAGCGCAATCACAAGATTTGATGTGGGGATAATGCCCTGAAGAATATACATTCTCAAGCCTTCAAACACATAGCTAAATGGGAGCACTTTAGCGATTGCAACGGCCCAAGTGGGAAGAGTAGCCAACGGATAAAAGAGCGCGCTGACCGGCACAAACATCCAACCAAGCACCCAGACAATTTTTTCTACTTTCTGGCCCCAATAGATGAGGCAGCCAGCGGCGAAGAAACCGATCATCCAACCTGTCATCATGACAAGAAGCATCATCGGAAGCAAAATCCAGCCAATGGCAAAGACGTTTACGCCGTAGATAAGATACACAACGGTGCTGCTGAACGCAAGTGTTACAAGCGCATCAAAGGCGCCTAAGAGCATCGCAGAAATCATCCATTCATTAATCTCTACAGGAGTCCCAAACATATTAACAATATTACGGGACCAGAGCTCCGCAAGCAGTGTAAAGCTCACATCAAGATTACAACGATAAGAAGCTTGCCAAATGACCAGGCCAGTAAGCCACATAGCAGAGATAGGTTGCTGCGTTTGATGCTGAAAGAAAGCGCCAGCAAATCCCCAGAGCAATATATCATAAAATGGCCAGTAGAAAATATCGATCATCGGATTGATACCACGAAACGTCAGAATTATATTACGTTTAAGAAGAGCCATAATCCGATGTGGATTGAGATGATTGTTGATGCTTATATTCACTGAGCACCTCCTGTTTTGCGGTGAGAAATCTGTAAGAAATAGTCTTCGAGCGTCGGCTTTTCAATCGAAATATGCGTGTAGCTCATGTTGTGCTTTGTAAGATCGGCAAGAAATGCTGCTATCTCATGATCATCAAGCTTAAGCATAATGGTATGGTCAATAAGATCAGCAGCTATGCCTCGCGCAGTTGCATAATCGCAAATGGCTTGACGCTGCTCACTGATGAGATTGACACGTACCTTGGAAACGCTTGCCGCAAGAGACTCGGGTGTATCATGCGCTATAATGTTTCCCTGCTGCATAACAAGCACACGATCACACACCTCTGTTACCTCATCCATGTTATGAGAGGTAAAGAGAAGTGAGACGTTATGCTCTTTGCGCTGTTGCAAAACAAAATGACGCACTTCATGAGCAATATCAGGGTCAAGTGATGCCGTCGGTTCGTCTAAAAGTACTATTTTGGGGCGGGGAATAAATGCTTTGCACAGTATTGCACGCGTTGTTTCCCCAGCAGAAAGCCCTCCTGCTTTGCGATCTTTCAGACGCCATAAATCGAAAAATTTAAGAAGCTCTTCGATGCGATGGGATCTCTCCGTTGATGAGAGATTATACAGCTTGGCATAGAAATCTAAGTTTTCATAAACACTTAAACGGCCAGGTAGACGGATATAGGTACTCGCAAACGAGACCTTCTGGAGAATATGTGAGCGATCAGAGTTGAGCTCACGGCCTGAGTAAAGGATCGAGCCGCTCGTTGGAATCATGGTGCCCAAGAGCATCTGGATCGTGGTCGTTTTTCCTGCGCCGTTAGAGCCTAACAGGCCGAGAATTTCACCTGCTTTAATGTGAAATGATATGTTGTTCACTGCGGTAAATGGGGGTTTCTTTTGCATCCATGGCCAGCTGAAACTCTCAAAGCGCTTTACTAGGTTAATTACCTCTAAGGGTAGCGTGCGTTCATTCATGTTCTTCTTTCATGTTCTTCTTTCATGTTCTTCTTTTGATTTTTCCCGCTCATCTCGCGACCTGTCCGCCATAGCCCTCCCGCTCATCCCGAGTGATCCCGAGGCCAATATGCCGAAGGGATTGTATCGAGGGACGCCTGGAGTGATCTGCGAGGCCACCATGCCGAGCAGATTGTATCGAGAGATGTCTTTCCTATCAAATATCGCAAATATCTAAAAGCCTTTTTCTCGCCCTGCGCGGGCAGCGCCAAGGCGGGCACTTGTCGGCCCCCTTGGAACCCCGACACCAACGTGCCGTTGGATCGCCAGCGGCGCTCAACTCGCCACTGCCGCCTTGCAGGCGGACAGCGGCTCAAACACTCGCGCCGATCAGAGCACATAATAAGTCAAAGCAACATAGCTATCCAACATAATCAAGCTTCTTTTTAAAGTTACGCTTAGTCAAGTATCCAAAAAAGACTATATAAAGCCACATCATACCTAAGCACATCCAATAATTCAAACTCCCCTCTTGGCCAAGCACAGCCGCACGTGCACCTTCAAAGGCATATACAAACGGATTCAGTAAGTTTATGTTGGCAAAGAGCGGCGATGCCTTATAAAGGATCGACCACGGAAATTGAAACCCACTAAAAAACATAAGCTGTGCACCATAGCGCAACCAGTACCTCGTAAACCCACGCATGCCCTGCACCCAACTTGCTATCCAAACAGCATAAAAGCCAAAAAGCAGATTGGCAGTCGCATAGATCAGGATAAATTTAAAGATGCTGAATTCGGCTAAGCTAAATTTGTCCCACAAGAGAAATTTGCCAAGAGGCAATGTTAAGATGTTGAGAAACATCGAATCAAGGGCATAGGCAACTGCATATTTAACAAAAATAAGCCATGAAGGTATTGGGAGCGTCAGCTCATATGATACCGATCGATCGCCATCAATATCGGTAACCAAATGGCTTGAACCACGCCAAGTTGTTGCGAAACTGCAGTTAATAATCATGGAACTTACAATCATGAACGCTCCGTACTGAGCTGGCATACCAAGATACGGCAAGATGTAGCCACCGATGATAATAAACGTCGCAGGAACGATCATCGCATCAACGGCATTGTTTACAAAATCATTCTTTAGTACGCGTAAATTCCGCCATAAGAGCCAACTGAATACTTTCAGTGTGCTATACGATAACGTCATCATTCTATTCCTTCCTGCTCTTGTTCTCTCATTAAATTCAAAAATACATCTTCAAGTGACTTTTGAGCAAATCGATTTTTAAGCGTCTCAGGAGTATCTATCGCCCGAACCATTCCCTTATCGAGTATGCAAACACGATCAGAGAGGTACTCCGCCTCATCAAGATAGTGTGTTGTAAGGATAACGGTTACACCAGAGAGCTTAAGAGCCTTAATAACCTCCCAGAGCTGTCTACGAATGTGGGGATCAAGTCCAACGGTTGGCTCATCAAGGATCACGAGATGTGGTTTATGGATGAGCGCACGTGCTATCAATAGTCGTTGCTTATAACCACCTGACATTATATGGGGCGAAGAATTCGCATACTTCGTTAACTCAAATTCCCTCAAAAGCTCAGAAACCCGCGTTTGAATTTCTGCCTCGGGCATAAGATAATAGCGACCCGCAAAGATCAGATTTTCAGCGACCGTCAGCGACTTTTCAAAATTCGGTTTTTGCGGACAAAAGCCTAACATCCCTCGATAGGCAAGCACATCATCGTATATAGAGCGATTCTCATAAAAAATATCACCCGATGTCGGAGAATGAAGCGTTGCGATAATCGATGAGAGCGTCGTTTTACCGGCACCATTCACCCCTAAAAGTCCAAAAATCTCCCCTTTAAAGAGATCAAGCGTTACACCTTTCAACGCCTGAATAGTGATCCGATCGCTTACGTATATTTTGGTAACATCACGAAGCTGCAGTAATATATTAGCCATAGCGGCTCCTAAAAAAATAATAATACATGGTGAAAACAGCACTAAGGCTGAACAAAACAAATGATGTGGAACGGTATCCACAGAAATGAAACTTGTTTCTCGATGGAAACAGTCAGAAGGTAGAGACTTTCATAACGCACTCCAGCGTAAGTAATAATAATGGATTCATAGTAGCAGAAATGCTTACAAATGCAAGCGAAGCTCGAAACAGCGAAACAGCGCTATCTCGTTTTCAAGGCATTTGCATAGTTGTTTTCAACAACTTTCCAATTCACCACATGCCACCAAGCATCGATATAATCAGGCCGCAGGTTGTGATATTTTAAGTAATAGCCATGCTCCCAAACATCCAGCCCAAGCAAGGGGATATAACCCTGCGAAAGCGGACAATCTTGATTGGCCGATGATACAATTTCGAGCATGCCACCCTTATTAACGCACAGCCATGCCCAACCACTACCAAATACCTTTTGTGCAGCCTTTGAGAACTGTTCTTTAAATGCTGCAAAGCTTCCAAAATGATCATCAATGGCTTTTTTAAGAACCCCCGTTGGCTCTCCTCCAGCTTGAGGAGCCATACTATTCCAAAAGAACGTATGATTGTAATGGCCACCACCGTTATTGCGGATTGCTGTACGAACAGCTACTGGCAATGCCTCAAGATTATGGAGCAACTCCTCCACAGATTTCTTGTGAAGTTCCGGATACTCTTTGAGCGCTTTATTGAGCTCGTCAACATACTTCTGATGGTGCTTGGTATAATGAATTTCCATCGTCTGCGCATCGATATATGGCTCGAGAGCATTATATGCATAGCCAAGTTTTGGCAAAGTAAATGGGTATC
Source organism: uncultured bacterium (assembly GCA_963695365.1). GTDB lineage: Bacteria > Babelota > Babeliae > Babelales > Babelaceae > PRDV01. Next base: position 952,316 of record OY968766.1, on the reverse strand, counting down.
TATCTGCAGATTCTTTATGCTGCTTAAAGTATGAGACAGCTGCGTAGCTCAAACCAACGATAAGTAGCCCAGCGAAAAATAGTTTTGCCGTATATTTCATTACTCACCCTCCAAGAATTGTGCCTCGATACCTCAAACGTACAATAAGTGTATATCATGGAAGACTACAATACAAGTCGCAAAGCGAGACTGCGCCTTCTATACATCCCAAATGTCCATCGAGTGGATGGAAATATTAATCTAAAGATTTCTTGACTAATTGTTTCTATATGAACTATAATTAAATTAAATGGATGATTGATTTTTCAATTTAAACAGCCAATTTAACCAAAGGTCTCATCATGAAGCACATAGCCGCGCTCGCATTTCTTGCATTAACTCCTTTTTACGCACTATACAGCAATCTCTCCGAAAAACAGCTTTTGACTAAGTATGTTGAGTTTGTTGAAGAAGCAAATGAAGCAGTTGGATTTGCAAAAGCGGCACTCGCAGCACCTGACCCGTCTCACAGAGCCCAGGCAGCCGCAATCATTGATAAAGCTCAAAATGCATATGATGCCTTTCACGGAATCTATATAGATAATTCAGATAAAATCGGCAAAGCTGCTGAAGCTGAAATGATGTCTAACCTCCGAATAAAAATTGCTCAACAACGCAAAGCAATTGACGAAAAGCTCCAAGATCTCTCAAGCAAACTTACACGTTATAAGCAAGAATTAGCTGCTCCTAAGTAAGATCAGCTAATCTCATAGAACGACTGTTGCTCGTTTTTCTTGCATCGCCCCTAAAATAGCATCTAGAAATTTCTTTGCCCCCAATTCACCATTTTACTAATTTAGTAAACATTATCAGCAATTGTCCAGCAGGCTGCTGGACAATTATATACGCCTCGCTCGTCAAGGGCCATGCAAATAAAATTGGGCTAGCGCACAAAAATTACCCAGCATCAATAAATGCTATGCTTGCGGAATGACTCTTCCTGACCTATACTATTGAACAAAGCTATATGGAGCAAACATACATTCAGAAAGGTTTTATGAATATCCCAAAAAAAATAAACTATTCAGCAGCGATAAAGTATGGCTTTGTTACCTACATCGACAATTTTTTCTTATTTTTCAAAATTTTTATCGCCTTCTCTTTAACATTTCTCGGACTTGCCATGATGGTTGGTCTTATAGCCTGGTCAGCAGGATATCTAATAGGGCCGATTTTTCTTCAGTTTTCTATATGGGGAGGCACTGCACGGAGCATTATTTCCCAGTTACGAACCCTGCCAACATCCTTACTGATTATTAAACTCTTGATATTTGTGTTTTTTGGGCTGCTTTTTGAATATTTTTTCTATCAAATTATTCGCCTCGGACTCAAGCTTTATGATAACAAAACAGTTGATTGGACAGATTTCTTTGACGGAGACACAAGCCTGTTCTGGGATTTTATGTTCGCACGTATCTGGTATTCGATCAAGGTAATTTTCGGCCTGATCTTACTCATCATTCCTGGCATCTATTTCGGTGTTACCTATTATTTTTCTGGTTTTGCAATTCTCGACCGGAAGGCGCTAAGCGTTAAAGAAGATGCTCTGATTGCTTATTCACTTGGAATTTCCCATTTTAAGAATCTCTTCTGGTTTGCCGGAATATTATGGCTTCTGAGCGAATTTCTAAACAACTTCTTCGCACTTCTTCTTTTTGCCCCAATACTTATTCTTGCACGGGTACATGCATATAAACAGCTCACAACCGAGACGTCCAAAGAGCCGCATTCGATGGAGATGACTCCACAATCATAGGCTAGCCCTATTTGATGGCTCAGATGAACAACCTGCACGAGCAAAGAATAAGCGGACTTTTTGCTCAATCAATACTAACTATTGAGAAAGCGATGATACCACAGCTCGAGACCATTCACGGTCCCGCCATGTTTGAGATTGTAATCAAAGCGATAGAGAGCGTCATGGGCTGCGACAAGAGAGTCGGGGCTGTACTTCTGCCAATCTTTATTAAGAAATGAAAATGGGAGCCTGTACGTGCCCTTTTTAGCCTCAAGCATTCCTTCCCGACGTGCACGTTGGACATATATCAATGCCTGCAAGAGTTGCTCAGACCAGTAAGCGATCCAAAACTCTGGTGGATACTCACCCTTGCAGCGATTCCATTGCTCAAGAAACTGTCGGGGATTACGAGCAAAGAGATATTGGCTGAGCGTGAAAAATGAAGGCTGTGAGGTAATCAGGCGCGATTTCCATCTGGCAAAGAATGTCTCACACTTTCTGCCAACGGTAATCTGATATGCCATCATACGACACGCATCTTGAAGTGAGATTGTTTCAAAATCATTATACAGGTGCGCAAGAAAGTGACTATCCAGTGCAATGCCAGGGTACAAAAGCTGAGCAAGTTCTTGATAGAGCTGTATATCAACCTGATCAAGAGCTATCGTTATGCGCTCGTGGTCTTGGTGTGAGCGAACATCGTCTATTTCTCCATGGGCTACTGGGGCGCTCTTTGATTGCCTTGCCAGCACTTTAAAATAGATAATCGTATGGGGACCGGCATATTTCTTAACATAGCTCTCCCATGATCTCTTGGGACCTTCATCGAGCATATGAATGTTTTTAACCAGATAGACCAGGCGACTGCCCAAGAAGCTCATCTCAAGCTGGCCCTTGAGCGCATCAAGCGGCATGAGCTCCGCATCGAGCGTGGCATAGCAATCTGCAGCCGATTTAAGCCGTGCATACAGCTGTGACATGAAAAGCGTTGGGTGCTCACGCACCTGGAACGTGCATACAAAAGACCCGGACAAGTCCGGGCTTTGCTGAACACGTTCAATAAACTGGTTTAGTGTCATAATTACTCAAATGCTGAGAATGATCTATGCTCGACTTTGTGGGCAGCAGAAACCGTCTCCTGCTCTTCAGGCACAACGTACAGATTGCGATCATAGAACCCAAAGAGCTCCTCTACGCCTTTGAGCGCCAAATCCTTCATCCCATCATACTGCTTCCAGGTCAATGGATAACGCTCCGCCGACCCTTGGATTTCAATGACACGGCTCGATCTCGTTAACACAAAGTTAAAATCCGCTTCCGTTGCGCTATCTTCCATAAAATCAAGATCTAAAATTGGCATGCCTTCTGCAAGACCAACCGATACCGCGGCGAGCTCATCAATAAGGAGATCTTTCACCAAAATGCCATCGTGCTGCCATTGTGCTTGCGCTGCACGCAGGGCAAGATATGCTCCCGTAATACAGGCGATGCGCGTCCCACCATCTGCCTGCAAGACGTCACAGTCCATGAATATGGTCTGCTCCCCTAATGCATCGAGATTCGCAACCGATCGTAGTGAGCGCCCAATGAGACGTGAAATCTCAATCGTTCTGCCACTGCGTTTATTAGCAGTTACTTCACGCACCGTTCTAATCGGTGTTGATGCCGGAAGTAACGAATATTCTGCGGTTAACCAGCCGGTTCGCTTGCCGCGCAAAAAGTGCGGCACGCCCTGCTGGAGGGTAACAGAACAGAGTACTTTCGTATTGCCCAGCTCAAAGAGTGTTGAACCGGAGGCATACTTAAATATGTCATAGGTGACGCGTAACGGTCTGAGAGAGTCAGTACCTCGCTGACCCGATCGTGCAAACTTGCTCATTATACTACCTTATTGATTGAGTTTTAAACGGATTCTACCTGTACTTGGATCATAATCAACAACTTCAACCGTTACCGGCTCCTCAACTTTGAGCGCCGTCATAAATGTTGAAGAAAGCGCCTTTGGCATCATCGATACATGCACCAATCCATCCACGCCTGGAGCAATTTCTACAAATGCACCAAACTCGGCTAACTTCTTAATTTTGCCTTCATAGATTGTACCACGTTCAATTTGCCCAGAGAGGGTTTTAACCCAATTAATTGCTTGATCAAGCTTCGGTCCTGGATGACCAAATATTTTAACCGTTCCATCATCTTCAATATCAATGGCAGTAGCCGTTTTCGCGATGATGTCGCGAATAGTCTTTCCACCGGTACCAATTATAGCACCAATTTTATCAGTCGGTACTTTAAATGCAACGATTTGAGGAACAAGCTCAGAAAGTTTCGGATTCGGAGCCGACATCACCTTGCGCATTTCTGCCAAGATGTGAAGTCTTCCCGTTTTCGCCTGGCCAAGTGCCATTTCAAACACTTCCCGCGCAAGTCCTTCTTTGTGCTTAATATCCATCTGAATTGCGGTAATACCTTTATCGGTACCAGCCACCTTAAAATCCATAAGGCCAAATGCATCCTCAATGCCCGCAATATCGGTCAATACCTGGAAACGCTTATCAGCGGTATTCTGTAAGAGTCCCATAGCAACACCGCTCACCATCGAGGTAATTGGAACACCTGCATTCATGAGCGCCATCGTAGATCCGCAGACCGTCGCCATCGACGTCGACCCATCGGATTCTAACATATCTGCAACGATACGAATGGTATAAGGAAAATCGATCTCTGCAGGAAGTACTTGCCGTATAGCAGATGCTGCTAAATGGCCGTGACCAATTTCACGACGACCTGGTGCACGCATCATACGAACTTCACCGACGGAAAACGGCGGGAAATTATAGTGAAGCATAAACGAGCTTTCTGAGGGCTCACCCATGATATCTTCTAGGCGCTGTTCATCCTGACCACCACCGAGCGTTACACTCACCAGTGCCTGGGTTCTTCCCCGTTGGAAGAGGGCCGAGCCATGGTTAAACGGCAATAAACCAACTTCTGTCGTTATAGGACGAACTGTTTCAAAACTTCGATTATCGATACGCTTGCCCCGCTGAAAAGCTTCTTTGGTGATAACGCGTTCAAGAACCTCATCAAATATGTATTGTAGAAATGTTTTCGAGATAGCAAGCTCTTCAGCCTCTTTTTCATAGCGTGTAAAGAATCCATCTTTTAATGCATCCATAGCATACCCACGCACAACTTTATCACTCTCATAGAGTGACGATACCGCTTCGGGCGTTAAATATGATTCCGCACGAGATCTCCATGCATCCCAGTCAAACGGATCCACAATCGCTTCTTTTTCTTTTCCTACTTCTTGCTGAATCTCTTTTTGCCACGCGACTTGACGTTTAATCGCATCATGTGCCAAGAAGAGCGCATCAAGAAACTCCGCTTCCGAGATCTGGTTACAGGTGCCTTCAACCATGCAAACCCCTTCCTGGGTACCTGCAACGGTCATTTTCACATCAGACTCAAGTGTCTGACTATACGTTGGATTCACTACCCATTCGCCATGAACGCGAGCAACCTCTGCAGCACCAACTGGCCCAAGAAATGGTATCTTCGAGATGGTAAGCGCTAACGAAGTTGCTATCAAGCCCAGTGTGTAAGGAGTATGCTCTTTATCAACAGAATAGACGGTAGTGAGAATCTGAAGCTGATCAAAGAAGTTTTCAGGAAAGAGTGGTCGAAGTGAACGATCGATCAATCGTCCAACGAGCACCTCTTTATCACTAAATTTACCTTCACGCTTATAATACCCACCAGGGATCTTACCAGCCGCAGAAAAAAGCTCACGATAATCAACGGTCAGAGGTAAAAAGCCCGGAAAATCCTTAGACGGTGCCGAAACAACTGTCGCTAAGACAACTGTACCTCCCTGCTGCAGCCATATGGCGCCATCGGCTTGTTGGGCATACTTCCCAGTGGTTACTTCATAATTAAAATCGGGCAAATAGAATTTTTTTTCCATGCTGTTTACTTTCGCAGTCCGAGACGTTCAATGAGTTGTTTATACTGATTTTCATTCGTACGTTCTAAGTAGCGTAAGTATTTTCTTCGCTGCCCTACTAGCACTAGTAAGCCCCGTTTGGAGCCGAAATCTTTCGAATGTTTTTTAAAATGTTCTGTTAAGCGCTGAATACGATCGGTCAATAAGGCAATTTGAACCTCTACCGAACCCGTATCTCCATCATGGGTTTTATACTTTTTGATAATCGCTGATTTATCGTGTGCCATTGATACTCCTGTGGTAATCCCGAACGCTGCAGCACATCTACAACGCCGTTCTTTGTTAATTTCTCTTCCCTCGCTCTATCCCTCGATACAATTAGCTCGGCATGCGGCCTCGCTAATCACTCGGGATGAGCGGAACAATTCTCTTCTCTTCCCTCGCTCTATCCCTCGATACAATTAGCTCGGCATGCGGCCTCGCCAATCACTCGGGATGAGCGGTTTAATCCTTCTTTCATGTCAATCTCTGGTAGGCGCAAGCGGATTTGAACCGCTGACCCCTGCTACGTCAAAGCAGTGCTCTACCGCTGAGCTATGCGCCTATCTTTATGAGGCAGCCTCTTCCTCTAAGTATTTCTTCCTAAAGGATGCAATGCCAGTTCCTGCAGGGATCAGTTTACCTATAATGACATTTTCTTTCAATCCGTACAAGTAATCTACTTGCCCGGCAACTGCAGCTTCAGCCAAAATACGGGTTGTTTCTTGGAATGATGCCGCAGAAATGAAGCTTTCAGAACCGAGCGATGCAAGCATAATACCCATCAGCACCGGTTTTGCCGTAGCCACACGTTTGCCCTCCGATTGTAGCGCTTCATTAACCGTTTTAAAGTGTATACGATCAACACGATCTCCAACAATAAAGTCAGAATCGCCCGGATCAACAACACGTACTTTTCGTAACATCTGGCGCACGATCAATTCCATATGACGATCGTTAATATCGATTCCTTGCAAACGATAAATTTGCTGAATCTGATTTACCAGGTACTTTTGCAATACATCGGCACCCATAATTCGTAAAATATCATGAAGTACGGGTGTACCTGACGTAAGCTGATCACCCGCGCTCACCCGATCACCGTTGACCACGTTAATCTGCTTACCGCGGGCAACAAGATAATCAAATGACTCCGCTCCCGATGTTACGGTAATCTTACGTTGGCTACGCACGATGCCTCCCATGATGACTTCGCCATCAATGTCTGCAAGAATCGCAGGATCTTTTGGCATACGAGCTTCAAAGAGTTCTGCAATACGAGGCAAGCCCCCGGTAATATCCTTCGTACGTGATGCTTCTTGAGGAATTTTCACTAAGACATCACCAATACTTACTTTTTGGCCCTCTTCTACTAATAAGTAGGATCCCGTAGGTAAATAGTACTGCACCAGCTCTTCACCCTTATCATCAACGAGACTAATTGCTGGCTGGTACTTTTCACCTTTATGTTCAAGAACCATTTTGGTCGAACGGCGAGTCGTTTCATCAAACCGCTCCTGCACCGTTACGTTATCAATCAAGTCGACTATACGAATAATACCAGCTTTTTCCGTTAACAAGAGCTTATTATGTGGATCCCATTCAGCGAGTTTCGTCCCAACAGTTATTTTTTGACCATTATCAACAAGCAGCTGCGTGCCGTATTCAAGATCGTGCCGTTGCAGTTCTCTGCCATCTGGAGAGAGCACAAGCAATTTTGCCTTACGACTCAAAACGATCGTTTGGCCTTCACGATTTTTTACGGTACGATCGGAACGTATTTGCACGATCCCGTCATATTTCGAGACAAATGATGATTGCTCAGCAACACTCGCAATACCCCCAACGTGGAAGGTTCTCATGGTGAGCTGTGTTCCTGGTTCCCCAATCGACTGCGCTGCAATAATCCCGACGGTTGTACCGACATCAACCATTGCTCCTTTAGATAAATCGATACCATAGCAGACGGCGCAGACGCCCCGTTTTGCTTGGCAGGTTAAGGTGGAACGAATCGGTATCTTGGAAACAGCAGAATCGTTGATACGATCAAGCTCTTCACGCAACACCGGATTACCCTGCGCTACAATGAGCTGGCCCAATACCGGATCTTTTACATCCTGGGCAACAATGCGTCCATACACACGGTTACCAAGAGCATAGAGCTTATCGCCCCCCTCTTTGAGATCTTCGACCTCGATAAATCCGAGTGTCTTACAATCAGCCATCGAAATGACAAGATCTTGGGCAACGTCAACTAATCGGCGGGTAAGATACCCAGAGTTTGCCGTTTTCAACGCTGTATCTGCCTGACCTTTACGAGCACCATGGGTAGAAATAAAGTACTCAAATACGCTCAGCCCTTGGCGGAAGTTTGTCTTAACCGGTGTTTCCATAATTTCACCTGATGGTTTAGACATGAGTCCTCTCATCCCTACAAGCTGCGTAATCTGCTCTTTCGAACCACGAGCACCCGATTCTAACATCATCAAAATCGGATTAAATGGCTTACCTGCCTTATCTTCGTTTGTAAAACTATCAACATCAAGTTGACTAAGCTCTTTTGTTACTTGCTGAGCAACTTCTGCGGTTGCGGCGGACCAAATACTGAGCACTTTATTGTAGCGCTCACCGTTGGTGATAACACCGTCCATATAGAGCTGATCGATAGCGGTAACCTCTTTCTCTGCCTTTGCAACAATCTCATCTTTCTTCGCTGGGATAACCAGATTAGCAATCGATATCGAAATGCCAGCAATGGTAGAATTATAGAATCCAAGCTTCTTAATGCGATCTAAGCATAGAACAGTCGCTTCATTACCAAACGTGGTATGAACACGTTCAACAATTCGCGTGAGATCACCCTTGGTTAATACTTTATTTACCCAGTTAAAATCAGATCCTGCAGGCAAGGCCTGATAAAGAATCACACGACCTACCGTCGTATCAACAAGCTTGTCGTTAACGCGCACTTTTACGCGCGCATGCAAGCGGGCTTGACCCATTTGATATGCACTCACCACTTCCGAAACATTTGAAAAAACGATTCCTTCGCCTTTCTCATTGCATCGGACTTTGGTTATATAGTGCAACCCGAGAACCATATCCTGCGTTGGCACCGTAATAGGTCTACCATTACTTGGCGAGAGAATATTTTTTGTAGAAAGCACTAAGTTCCTCGACTCCGTTTTAGCATTGGTGCTTAACGGAACGTGAACTGCCATCTGGTCACCATCAAAGTCAGCGTTATACGCGCCGCACACGAGTGGGTGAATCTTAATAGCTTTGCCATCCACTAGTATAGGATAGAATGCCTGAATACCAAGTCTATGCAATGTAGGAGCACGATTGAGAAGTACCGGATATCCCTTAACGATATCTTCAAGAACGTCCCACACCTCAGGAACTGCCTCTTCAACCATCCGTTTTGCAACGCGAAGGTTCGGCGCAATTTCTCTTTCTAACAATCCTGCAAAAACATGCGATTTAAAGAGTTCGAGTGCCATAATCTTGGGAAGGCCGCATTGATCCATCCGAAGCTCAGGATCTACAACAATCACTGAACGGCCGGAGTAGTCAACACGCTTACCAAGAAGATTCTGCCTGAAGCGACCTTGCTTACCGCGCAACATCTCGCTGAGTGATTTGAGCGTGCGTCGATTTGGTCCTTTGACCGGCTGGCCACGACGACCGTTATCGATGAGCGCATCAACCGACTCTTGTAACATTCTCTTTTCATTCTTAATAATAACTGATGGCGCCTCGATTTCCATGAGACGAGAAAGACGTATGTTTCTGTTTAACACTCGTCTATAGAGCTCATTTAAGTCGGAGCTTGCAAAACGACCACCTTCTAAAGGAACCAAGGGGCGTAGATCCGGAGGTAATACCGGAAGAACACTCAAGATCATCCATTCAGGACGCATATTCCCTTGAATGAGGTTTTTAAAGACCTTAATACGTCTCAATATCTTATGACGTGAAGCAACCGAAGTCGTCTTGCCATAGTCTGCCTCAAGCTTATACACCTCTTTATGAAGATCAAGAGTACTTAACACGTGACGAATTGCTTCGGCACCCGTTTGAGCATCAAATTCCATATCTTCTGGATGTGCATCTCGATACCCATCATACTCTGATGAGGTAAGCACATAATTGAGCGGATACGGCGAATTACCTTGATGTACCACAATCGATGCATCAAAATAGATAACCCGTTCAAGATCTTTAATGGGCATATCAAGAATAAGCCCAAGATAGCTTGGAATTCCTTTTAAATACCAGATGTGACAAACAGGTGCTACAAGCTCCACATGCCCCATACGCTCACGACGCACACGAGATTGGATCACTTCCACACCGCACTTTTCGCATGTAATACCGCGATGTTTCATACGCTTGTATTTCCCACAGTTACATTCCCAGTCCTTCACCGGACCAAAAATGCGTGCACAAAAGAGTCCATCACGCTCTGGTTTTAACGTACGATAGTTTATCGTTTCTATTTTCTTCACTTCTCCATACGAGAGAGATCTAATTTTCTCAGGAGATGCAAGTCCTATTTTAAGTGCGTTAAATTGGGACGTATTAATATACTCACGAAAACGCTCAAGCAGTCGATTACTCATTATTGACTTCCTCCTTGCCGCTCTTAAAGAGATCTATGCGAAGACCTAAACTTTGAAGTTCTTTAATTAACACGTTAAATGATTCTGGTAAGCCTGGTTCAGGCACCTCCTCATGACGAACAAGTGCTTCATAGACCTTATGACGTCCAACAACGTCGTCAGATTTATAGGTAAGCATTTCTTGCAGCGTATACGATGCACCATGCGCTTCAAGTGCCCATACTTCCATTTCCCCGAATCGCTGACCTCCCAGCTGCGCTTTACCACCAAGTGGCTGCTGCGTAACAAGAGAGTATGGTCCCACTGATCGGGCATGAAGTTTATCATCAACCATATGGTTGAGCTTCATAATATAAATATTCCCTACCGTTACCGGCTGATCAAAATAGTCTCCCGTACGCCCATCACGAATCTTATATGATCCCTGAGGAGAGCCGCCGGTCGCTTCGACCAGGGGAAGGATGTCCTTTGTAAAATCTGCACCATCAAAGACTGGTGTCGTAAAACAGACACCTTCAGCAGCTGAGCGGTGCGCAAGTTCTTGCAGACCTTCATCCCCATACTGCTTTTCGTATGAATCGATAAGCTCTTTACCATATACTGATATAAGCATCTTTTTAACAATCGCTATTGACTGCTCCTGCAGTGCTTTACCAATCTGAGAACCTGCTTGATAGCCAGCATAGCCTAAAATAGTCTCTAGAATCTGACCAACGTTCATACGAGAAGGAACACCAAGCGGGTTTAACACAATATCAACGGGGGTACCATCATCCATGTACGGCATATCTTCGCGAGGAACAATAATCGAAACAACACCTTTATTTCCGTGTCGTCCTGCAACTTTATCCCCAACGGATACATGTCGCTTCATGCCAATATACACCTTGACCATCTTAATAACGCCCGATGGAAGCGGATCACCTTTCTTCAAGCGATTAATACGTTCTTCCTTGAGCCCCATAAGGATTCTCTTTTGGTTTTCTAAAGAAGCCCGCAACGCCGTTACCTCAGCTGACTTAGCACCTTTCCCTTTACCTACTTGCGCGATACGCTCTTCAATCATCTTTTCAAGCGTTGCCACATGCATCTCATAATCATGCTCAATACGCAGTGTTTCTTGCGCAACCATCTCTTTATAGCGGCGGTCTTTACGCATCCCGCTGCGAGAGAAGATCTTCACGTCAATAACAGTACCTTCAACCCCAGGCGGTACACGCAATGACGTATCACGTACTTCACGAGACTTCTCCCCAAAGATAGCGCGAAGCAATTTTTCTTCTGGTGAGTATTGAATATCCCCTTTTAAGGTCACTTTACCCACCATAATATCACCAGGACGAACACGTGTCCCGATGCGCACAATACCATCTTCATCAAGACCGGCAAGCGCGGCTTCGCTTACGTTTGGAATATCTCGGGTGATTTCTTCAGGCCCGAGCTTTGTATCACGAGCTTCTACGATATATTCATCAATATGCACACTTGTAAGCACGTCCTGAGCAACAAGGCGTTTATTTAAAACAATAGCATCCTCAAAGTTGTATCCATGCCATGGCATAAAGGCAACCAGCAGATTTGAGCCGAGCGCCAATTCGCCATTGAGCACCGATGAACCATTAGAAAGAATATCTCCTGCTTTTACTCGATCACCTACTTTCACGATTGGTGATTGATGGATCCAGGTATAATAGCTTGAGCGTTGGAACTTTCTCAAATAGTAGGTATCAACACCCTTAGAAATCCAATCTTCGGTGTTGGTAAATACTGATTCATCAACCCGAACGACTATCTTTTCTCCTGAAACATACTCAACGACCCCATCATGTTTTGCAGTAACCATCGCGCCAGACGCGCGAGCAATTTCACGCTCCATGCCGGTTCCCACGAGCGGAGCCTGCATTTTTATAATAGGGACGGCTTGCCGTTGCATGTTCGAGCCCATGAGTGCACGAGAAGCATCATCATGTTCTAAGAATGGAATAAGTGCTGTTGAAACAGACACAAGCTGCTTAGGCGAAAGATCTACATAATCGATCTTATCGCGCTCCGCGTAGAGGAAGTTGCCCTCATGCCGTGCAAACACCGTTTCACCCAGAACCTCTTTCGTTTTTTCATCCACCGCGCTTGCTTGTGCTAAATACTTATTTCCTTCTTCAAAAGCATCTAAGAAGACCACCTCATCAAGCATCTTCCCCTTATTAACAGGACGATAGGCAGTCTCAATAAACCCAAGATCATTTACAAATGCATAGGTGGAAAGTGATGAGATAAGACCAACGGTCTGACCTTCCGGCGTTTCAATCGGACAAATTCTTCCATAGTGAGATGTGTGTACGTCACGAATTTCATATGTTGCACGATCCTTCATAACACCGCCGGGCCCGAGAGCTGATAGACGACGTTTATGCGCAATTTCTGAAAGCGGATTTGTTTGATCCATAAACTGAGAAAGCTGGCCTGTGCCAAAGAATTCCCTCAATACCGCACTTAATGGTTTCACATTTAAGAAATCTTGCGGCATCATTGCGCCTTGTGCTTCCTGTATTCGGAAGCGCTCACGAACGATACGTTCAATGCGGAGCAACCCTACATAAATCTGATTATGAAGAAGCTCGCCGACCAAACGCACGCGACGATTGCCAAGATGATCAATATCATCAAGCTCGCCTTCACCTCGCTCACGGAGGTTAACAAGATATTTAAGGGTCGCAAGAATGTCATCCTTAGTAAGAACAGCAATATCTTCAGGAACGGAAATACTCAGCTTACGGTTCATGCGGATACGGCCAACTTTAGTAAGGTCATATAAGCGTGAATTAAAGAAGCTTCCGTACAACCGCTCTTTTACTTCCTCCAATGAAGCATTATCGCCCGGCCATAACTTTGTATGTACTTCCCTGAGCGCTTCTTCCTCAGTCTGCGTGCGATCTTGAGCAAGCGTTAGTGCCATTGTTGGCTGAAATACATACCCAGATGAGCTAATAAGCGAAAACTGTAATTTGGGGAATTTCTCAAGCTGCTCTGCCATTTCATCGGTAATAATTTGTCCTTGATTAAACACGACTTCACCGGTATCCGGATCGATGACATCCATGCCAAAGACGCGATTTAAAAGATTAGATTTGCGCAAGACCAAACGATCAATTCCTGCTTTTTCAATGCGCGCAGCAAGCTCCTTGGTGATACGTTTGCCCACCATAGAATCCTCATCTTTAAATCCTGGGAGCATCCCTCTGTCAATGCGAATGCCGTAGACCGATTCATCAAGGATTTGATAAAGCTCACCCTTTTTTACATGAATGGTATCAAACCGATAAAATTGTGGAATAATCTGATCACGTGCTATCCCCAGCGCCTGTAAGAAGGTCGTAACTAAAATTTTCTTCTTCTTATCAATACGCACCTGTAAAAGATCGTTCGTATCGAATTCAAAATCGATCCAGGATCCACGCATCGGAATAATACGCGCCAAATAACTTGGACGACCACGAACATCTTTACCCTTTTTAGCTTGAGAAAATACAACCCCTGGAGAACGGTGGAGCTGACTCACGATAACACGGTCAACGCCATTAATTAAGAATGTACCAAGGCTGCCGAGCTTAAACTGGCCTTTTTCTTCATAGACATCAGCCATGACGGGAACGTCTGCAAAAAAGATGTCCTGTTCCTTAATATCACGAAGTGCCTTCTTGCCACTTTCTTCATTGACATCCCAAGCGACAAGCTGCAATTTAACGCGCAAAGGCATCGAGAACGTTTGTCCGCTTGAGCGGCATTCATCGAGCGTCAGCGGTAGTTGCAAACTCACCCGTGATAGACAGTTTGAACAGGATGAGTAGCGCGCAGTATTTTTATGGCAGAACGTGCATTCAAGACGGTCATTCAACCGTGACGTATCTGATTTCTTACAGGAAGAACAGTTCCAGTGATAGCGTTGAGCAATACCGGTCACCTTACCGCAGGTACATGCCCACGTCCCTAATTCATAGCTCACGTATTCCAATGAGAGACGGTCATTATACGTGATCGGATAAATTTCTTTAAATACCTTATGAAGCCCAAGAAGCTCACGCTCAGATGGCAAAAAATCCAACTGTGCAAACTCATTAAATGAACGCGACTGAACCTCAATGAGATTCGGAACGGGAACTATATCTTTTATTTTACCAAACGTACGGCGAATCGGTTCTTTACTCAGATGCAGGTTTGCCATGCAGCAGCTCCTTTGGTTTTCGGTAATTTCACGCTCTCTGTACCATTCATATAGTCTTTATCATTTCAATCTTTTGGCCTAGGGCCGCTTGTTCTTTAACAAGCACGACAAGGGTGCGCGAGCATTTAAGCTGGCGCACCCCTTCTCAATCTCATCAAGAGAGCTTAACTTTAGCTCCTGCGGCTTCCATTGCGTCTTTTATCTTCTTAGCATCATCTTTAGATGCTGCTTCAGCGATAACAAAAGGTGGATTTTCTACCGCACCCTTAGCTTCAGTTAAGCCAAGTGGAGTCACTGAACGCAGAGCCTTAATCGACTTAATCTTATCAGGACCGCCGTCAGTGAGCTCAACCTTAAACTCAGACTTCTCTTCTTCTTTTTTACCACCAGCTTCAGCAGCCGCTGCCGGTGCAGCCGCCGCTACAGGCGCAGCAGCCGATACACCAAAGGTGGTTTCAAGCGCTTTTACGAGCTCAGCAAGCTCTAAAACACTCATGCTGCCAATATCTTTTATCATTTGTTCTTGTTTTGATGCCATGGTTGTACTCCCAGGTTAAACGTTCAGACTTTCTTCTTTTCAATTTCTTTAAGCACCCACAATAAGCGTACAATAAGCTGATTGAGGATACTGACGTATGCAGCGATTGGCGCTTGCAAGGTGCCACACAGGCGTGCAAGCATGACTTCGCGCGATGGCAAAGACGCTAAAAACTCGATCTGTTCAATCGAAATTACTCGAGAATCGAGAGTTCCAGCCTTGAGCTTCAACTGCTCAAGTTCCTTACTCGCATCATAGATAATCTTAGCAATAGCTGGCGCTTCCGTCGGTGCCAATATGATAGCGATCTGATCCTTAAAATAAGGGCTCAGATCCTTTAATCCATCGATATCGCTCGTCGCTCTTATTAATAAGGTGTTTTTTATCACTCTTATTTTTCCCTGCTTTGCATACAGAGCACGACGAAGGTTTTGAACCGCACTAACGGTCATACCCTTTGTCGAAACAACAAAAGACGCTTGAGCTTGCTTAAAGTCATTCTTTATCGAGTCAATTACCAGTTGTTTTTCTTGGCGATTCATCGTAATACCTTTTCTTTAAGCAACTTCGTCAGGATTGATCGGCACACCTAAACCCATCGTTGATGAGACCGTCACTTTTCTAATAAACTTCCCTTTCGATGATGGTGGTTTAGACGATATAAGTGCCTTCATAAATGCAGCCAGATTCTCTGCCAATGCATTCGCGTCCAAAGAAACGCGCCCAAAAGAAAAATGAACAATACCATTCTTGTCATTCTTAAAGAAGAGACGCCCCTTCTTTAAATCGGCAACAACGCCAGCAACATCAAATGTCACTGTGCCCGTCTTTTTGTTAGGCACGAGACCACGCGGCCCCAAAATCTTTGCAACTTTTCCCACAAGTCCCATCAAATCGGGCGTGGCAATCGCATTATTAAAATCGAGCCACCCACCCTCTATTTTTTCGATGAGATCTTCAGCTCCTACGTAATCAGCACCCGCTTTGCGAGCGGCTTCAGCATGATCACCCTTTGCAAAAACGGCGATCTTAACTTTCTTGCCGGTCCCATGAGGCAGCAGTACCGATCCACGAACTACCTGATCACCCTTTGATGGATCGATACCAACGTTTACGTTTGCATCAACCGATTCATCAAATTTGGCATAGGCGAGCTCTTTCACCTTCTTGAGGCCGTCGACATACGAAAAAAGCTTACCTGCTGGTAATTTTTCTCGTGAGAGTCGATACTTCTTTCCATGATGTATCATATTCGCCTCACTCTACCACTTCGACACCCATACTCCGCGCACTACCAGCAATAATCTTTGCCGCTTGTTCGAGTGTATGAGCATTTAAATCGGGCATTTTCACTTTCGCGATCTCAAGAATATCCTTCATCGAAATAGTGCCAGCCTTTTCATTTTTAGGCTTGGTAGCACCCTTCTCAATGTTGATTTTCTTTTTGATCAGCTCAGAAGCCGGAGCGGTTTTTATGACAAAATCAAACTTTTTGTCAGTATAGACCGTGACAACAACAGGCACCGTCTGGCCTTTTCGATCGGCAGTCTTTGCATTAAACTGCTTACAAAAGTCCATAATGTTAACCCCTTGTTGCCCTAAGGCTGCACCCACTGGTGGTGCCGGCGTTGCTCCGCCTCCCGGTATGAGCATGCGAAGTGTTGCTTTTACTTCTTTTGCCATGCGCTATCCCTCTCGTTACCGTTTGACTTGATCAAACGTTAGTTCTACCGGTGTCATTCGACCGAATATGCTTACCATAACGGTCAGTTTTTCATGTTCTTCAGAAATAGTATCTATAATGCCCATAAAACCTGCAAATGGGCCATCGGTAATTTCAACTTCACTTCCAGCATCAAACGTGTGTTTTTCAGTCGCCAACACTACTTCACCACGGATTTGAGCCATGACGCGATTCATCTCTTTTTCAGAAATCGCAACTGGCTGCGCTCCCCCTAAAAATCGGGAGATGCGGGGCGTCTGACTCACGAGCCGGAATGCCTGCTGCTCTCCTTCCATTTCAATGAGCATATACCCAGGAAATAGCTGTTGATCAGTAGCTTCCTCCGCAGCGCTAAAATACTGCTTTGCCTTAGAAGAAGGGATGAGCACTTCTCCAAAAAGGTCTTGAAGATGCTTTTCTTCGATCCGTTTAAGCAGGTCAGCCCTAATAATATTTTCATATCCGGCTAACACCTGTACGACATACCATTTTTTCATTGTGCAGCTTCGCTATTTTCGTATTGCGCTAAATATCGTATCGTATATTACCCACTTATTGACTTTATCTAAAAGTCCAAGATATATCGTAAAAAAAAGCACGAGTAACAGCGTCACGATCGTTGCCCCAATAAATTCGGTAGGCTTCGGCCACTCAACACGTGCCATCTCTGCTCGCACTTCTCTGAGAAATTTTCCTATCGGTACCATTCATCACCTAATCTGATATATGGCAGGCCAGGAGGGATTCGAACCCCCAACCCGCAGATTTGGAGTCTGCCGCTCTGCCGTTAGAGCTACTGGCCTCCGTCATTACTTCTCTATCTCCGCTCACCAATGCTTGACGATTTAATCATCAAGTCGTCACTTCGACTCTTTATGAGCATGATGCTTTCGGCAGCGCCAACAAAACTTATTGAGCTTCAATGAGCCCATAGTCCTTTTTTTAGCAAGAACTTGTGTATAGTTACGCTCTTTGCATATTTCGCATGATAAATGGGTCGTAACCCGGTTTTTCGCCATACCAACCCCTGTGGCTTTTGGAGCCCACAACCGGATTTGAACCGGTGACCTCTCCCTTACCAAGGAAGTGCTCTAACCAACTGAGCTACGTGGGCAAAAATATTCCTATAATTATACCAATAATACCAAAATTTTTTTAGATGACAAGAAAAACACTGGAGCTGGCGACTGGATTTGAACCAGCGACCTACTGATTACAAATCAGTTGCTCTACCAGCTGAGCTACGCCAGCAACTCCAATTTTTACTAATCGCCTGGCAAATGGCCTTACGTATGCCTCCTTTGCCCAGGCCCTTTTTTAAATTACGCTTTTGGAGCGGGAAACGGGACTCGAACCCGCAACCTACAGCTTGGAAGGCTGCCGCTCTACCAATTGAGCTATTCCCGCGCATTTGCATACTCTACAGTATAGCGATTTTTTTTCGCACTCTCAAATAAAAAAGCAAAACTGGCCATGCCAGCCGTCCCTCGATACAATCTGCTCGGCATGTGGGCCCCGCAGATCACTCCAGCCGTCGCCTTACGGCTATGGCGGACAGGTCGGGATGAGCGGCGACGATAGGTTTGCCGTGCCAGACGTAGCCATGGCGTAGTCTGGTGGCGAGAGCAGGATTCGAACCTGCGAAGGCTATTGCCAACGGATTTACAGTCCGTCCCCTTTGGCCGCTCGGGAATCTCGCCAATTATATCAAGGAATACAAGAGAAAGAGGAATTCCCCCTTACTTGAATACCATAACAGTATAACGAGCCATGCAACAATTTCAACTTAAAAACGCAGGCCCTTGTCTTTTAGATGCGCTTCGTAAAAAAGACACGCAAGCGTAACCATGCAGGCAATAGGACCTAAAGGAGGAGGTGCTTGACGCAATCGCTTGTCTTTGGGAGGAAGCTCGCTTCCCTCAAGGGTAAGATATCGACACCTATCATCCCATGGAATTGATGTGGCATCGTCCTTCATGTAGTAGCATGCCTTCTCACCTACAACGAGATACGTAGCCCGATGAACAAGAAATGCAACATCGGACCAAAACAACTGGAACTTCTCGCAAAGTTCAGCATCATTCATTTCTCCGCTCTCCTCATCAGTATCATTTACAAAATCTTCCCATTCGTTTAGCACATGATTGAAATCGCCTTCATTACAATCACAATTATCAATACGAATGTCTTCAATTTGACGAGTTTTCATAAGCTCATAGAGCTTTCTCAGAGAATTTTCATTTTGCGTCATGACTCTGCGTGCATTCCCAACAACATGCATTCGCAGCTTTAGCCTTCCAATCTTGCGAGACAGTTTGTAAATTGGAAGAAGTGCATCCCAAGTAATTTCATAGAAAAGGTCACTCGCTCTTTTATCAAGTTTCCCCGACGCTACAGCAAACCGCCTTAATAGTTTACAGAGCTTAGAAATTCTCTTTTCTTCATTATCCTTAGCTGGCTTGCAAAGAGCGACCAATTTGGCACAGGTTTTTTCTTTAAACGCTCCCTCTTGTGTCAGTAGCTGCGTAATCTCACGCACTGCATCCTCACCAAGACGTTCAAGAATAGCAAGATACATCTCTCGCTGCTCCTTTGTTATATGACTAAAATCCCCACCGCCATGGCGATATTTTGCAGCGATATCACGACGACATCCATCATAAGCAGCTAAATAACGGTCTCCACTTATAGAATGAGTATGAAGTACTGAGAATGTTTGCTTAATAAAATCTGCAACAACCTGAAGAAAGTTTAATTCTCGTGCTCTTTGCAAAGTACTATCGATTTCGTCGCGCCCAATCTCCGGAACGGGAAAACCCATCTGTGCATAAAATTTCTTCAGTATGAGCACCGCCTTATCCGCACCGATATAGTGATCACATACTTCGGGTTTACCCTCTAATCGAGATAATGGGGGAGAATGAGTTTTATCATCTTCCATTAACAAAGATTTCATTCCATACATCTGGAGGGATATGAGGAATGTCCCTAACCAGATAAGTGCGCGCACCGTTTTTTTCATATATACCCTTTCTTGAAGTTTTTATACCCTTGTTTTTTGTAACATATTTCAGCAAATTATTCTATCACAGATGCTTAGTTTCTACCCGTTTCAACATTATACATTTCTCAGCGGCTGTATCAAAAATCTGAGAGCGGTAATTCTTCGCTTACCACTCGCTACAACTAATTTTCCTACTAAAGGGGACTGTGCTCTTTCTTGCTCCCTACGCATAAAAGTGCTAGGTTAGAAAACATACATTCTAAAAAAGGAGAAGCTATGATCTTTTTGATTGTCTGTTTAGCTGCACTATCTATGCAGGGCGCTTATTGCATGGACGTTGCAACGGTGCCAGCATACCGGATAAGAACAATTTGGTCCTTCCTCCTGATGAAGAGTATATCCTTGTACAGCCCCATGATCTTAAACATCTTCATGTCGAAGTTAGTGGAAAATACAAAGGTATATTGAATGCGCGGGCTTTTGTAAATCTCGTAGAAAAATTCGGCTTGGGTCAAGTGACCCTTTTGGGGGAATGTCAACACCTACATCTGCGCATGACCGTAACTCCGGGCGCCATTCCGCTACTATCGGCAATACCATTTGTTTCCTCGTTAGATCCTTATATTGCCCCATTTAGCTATAGCACAGAATTTCTCGCAACTCACGAATTCCTGAAAAAATTTGCGATTCCCTATAATTCATCCTCCCGGAATCCCACTGATAACCCGCGTTTGCTTGATGCGTTTCCCTGCGTCCAATTTGCGGTCGAGCAGGAGAAGGTAGTACCCTTTCCAAAGCATTATTTGGGACTCTCTTTGCAAGAAAGAACGATTGTAGAGGATGAGCGTTCTCTTGAAGAGGAATTTGCCCGTCTTACGAAACTTTGGATGCTCTGGGAATCGCGCTGTAAAGATGATCGACCAGGAAGAGAGTTTGTCTCCAAATACTTTGCTTGTATACGACAGATTCTCGTGTGTGCACACCACATCTTATCATGCCAGCGTCTGTTTCTTGCAGACCCGAGAGTCCAGAAAGCTGGCTTGCCAATTTCTCTCATAGGGCTTGTAGCTGATACCGAGGAAAACAGTCTCAATGCAGCATCGTCGCAGCTGCAAAAAGAATGGCTAGCAGCTTCTGTACCGACAGGAAGTGACTTCATTAAGGTTAGCTCACTTCTGAGAAAAGAAGTCGCATTTCTAAGACTTGCAGAAATGCTCGACATTCCTTTCAATGCCTCAGTTCCCTATTCAAATCGTGTGATTCGCTATGTACTTGAAAACAAATGCTTCATTGAAGCCGACTCATCCATTTAAATTGGAAAACATAAAATGCGGGATATGAAAACCAGCACTTTTGTTCACATCCGATCGTTACCACCGAACACGTAAAAAGCTTTTTGTCTATCTTGAACTGTATTAAAAAGGTAAAACGCTCGAGACCGCGGCTAGCACTCGAGCAGATTTCAAAAAAACAAGATACGCCTATTTTTGATCGCGTCATTCATACAGCTATCGCCTATGGCATCGCCTTTGAAGGCAAGGTCATTCTGGTAAAACCAATAAGCCGTCGTCAGGGACGCAGGAAAGAAGTTAGAAGTCTGCAATTGTAAAATAGGTTTGACCAAGATTATTCATTGCTAAAGGCTTAGGGTATTTTGGATGTATTACCCCGGTTTTTTGTTGTTTGACTTACCATAGATTATTTTTATACTGACCAAAGAAAAAGGCCTAGTATAGCAATAACTCGATGACATCAATGAACGATATCGAAGAACGAAGTCTCATGGCTCAATGAGAACAAAAAGGAGATCTAAATGAGGTTGCTTATACGTATCGCACTACTCTTAATGTACATCGGTTTTAGTTATTCTGAATTAATAGCGATGGATGTTTCATTATCAGAGGTGAATGTAAAGGGCGAGTATGGTTGGACGTCGCTCCATAGAGCAGCTTTAGCAGGGCATAAGGAACAAGTATTAGAATTGTTATTAAAGCGTGCTGATATTAATGCAGTGAGTAATGATGGCTCTACGGCCCTGCATTATGCTGTAGAGAAAGGTCATAGAGAGATTGTGGATCTTCTGTTAGCTAAAGGTGCAGATTTACGGGTTGTTGATAAGATGAGTGATTCTCTACTGCATAAGGCTGCTTATTATGGCCATACAGGGTTAGTGGAGGTGCTGCTAGACAAAGAAGCTGATATAGTGGCGGTGACTAGGAGCGGAGAGACTCCTCTGCATTATGCTGTTGAGAATGGTCATAGAGAGACCGTGGATTTTCTGTTAGCTAAAGGTGCAGATTTAAGGCTTGCTGATAAGATTGGCGTTTCCCTACTGAATAAGGCTGCTTATTATGGACATACGGGGCTAGTAGAGATGCTGCTAGAGAAAGAAGCTGATATCAAGGCTGGGGATATTAGTGGCTGGTCACCGCTGCATAGTGCTGCAAGTAATGGCCATACAGGGGTAGTTGACTTGCTTTTAGCTAAAAGGGCTGATGTAAAGGCAGTAAGTAATAATGGTTCTACCGCTTTGCATCTGGCTGCAAGTAATGGTCATACAGGGGTAGTTGACTTGCTTTTAGCTAGAAGGGCTGATATAAAGGCTGTGAATAAAGATGGCCATACCCCTCTTTATCTGCCATTTAAGCAAGGCCATGCTGCTGTAGTTGAATTGCTGCTAGCTAAGCGGGCCGATATAAAGATGATGAATAAAGATGGCAATACTCTTCTGCATCATGCTGCTGCTATGGGCCATGCTGCTGTGGTGGAGGTGCTGTTAGATAAGGGAGCTGATATAAAGATGGTGAATAAAGATGGCAATACTCTTCTGCATCATGCTGCTGCTATGGGCCATGCTGCTGTAGTTGAGGTGCTGCTAGATAAGGGGGCTGATATAAAGGCTGTGAATAAAGATGGCTATACCCCTCTTCATTCGGCTGCTGCTAATGGCCATGCTGCTGCGGTGGAGGTGCTGCTAGATAAGGGGGCTGAAATAAAGGCTGTGAATAAAGATGGCTATACCCCTCTTCATTGGGCTGCTGCTAATGGCCATGCTGCTGCAGTGGAGGTGCTGCTAGATAAAAGGGCTGATATAAAAACTGTGAATAAAGATGGCTATACCCCACTACATTGGGCTGCTGCCAGAGGCCATGCTGCTGCAGTAGATGTGCTGTTAGCTAAGGGTGCCGATATTGGTGCTGTGGATAAGGATGGCTATACCCCTCTACATTCGGCTGCCTCTGCTAAAGGCGATGCTGGTGTAGTAAAGGTACTGCTAGCTAAGGGTGCCGATATCAATGCGAGAACAAAGCATGGTAGGACCCCTCTTTATCTTGCTACCCATAGTGGGCATGAGGAGGTTAAGAAGCTATTGTTGGCCAACGGTGCAGTTAATGTAATGAACATTGACCAACTGATCGGGATATAGTAAAGCCGACAAACTGTATGAAGCAAAAAATTATGGCGGTTAACCTTAATTAAACCAGTTTACTGAAAGAGAGTTTGTCTCCAAATACTTTGCTTGTATACGACAGATTCTCGTGTGTGCACACCATATCTTATCATGCCAGCGTCTGTTTCTTGCAGACCTCAATCCGGTCGACTTTGAGCAACATTTTGATGAGCTCTTTTTGCAATATATGCCTTCACAACCAACAACTGGAGAATAATATGCAGATTAATATGAGGTTTTTCTTCATACTTCAACTCAGCACACTCTCAGTAGCGCCGGTATATGGCAGTCAGGGCAGTTTATTAGCTACCACAAAAGCAAGTAATGAATCCGCAACCAATGAGCTTTTCGAAGTTCTTCAAAAAGAAGAAACAACCTCTGATGACATCATTGGTCTCATCAATAACGGCGCAGACGTCAATGCTAAAAATGAATTTGGCAGTAGCCCCCTCATCCGAGCTGCAATGAATGGCCATGGAGGCTTATGCATAACTCTCATCGATAAGGGCGCAGACGTCAATGCTTCAGATACGTATGGCTGGACACCCCTCTACCGGGCAGCAGAACAAGGTCTTGAAGACGTATGTATAACTCTCATCAATAAGCGCGCAGATATCAACGCTAAGGATAACTTTGGCAATACCCCGCTCATCGGAGCTGCAAGCAATGGGCATGCAAACGTATGCCTTACTCTCATCAGTAAGGGCGCAGACGTCCATGATTCAGATAACTATGGCAGGGCCGCCCTCAACCTGGCAGCAATTAATGGCCATACAGTCGTGTGCATATTACTGCTGAGACATATACTACTCCAACAACTCCTAACTGCCGATCCAGGCGAAGAAGATCTTTTTACACGAAAAATGCGAATGCGATGGGCTATCTTGACCTTAAGAAGGACTACAATTCATAGAAACCTCATACCTCTTATTGTAAAAAGCAAACCCCTTATGTATGATTACACAGCTTGTAGATATGATACATACTGTTGCCGCCCCCACTTAAGTGAGCATCATCATGCACTCGACAGAGATCAGCTCTGCTATCTTCTTGGTATAGACAACATTAATGAACTCAAAGCTACCATGAAAGACGCTTACGATGATTGCTATGACACTCGTCCTGTTTTGAAAAATCTGCTTAATCCAATGAACTTTAACCAGCATTTTGATGAGCTCTTTTTGAACCCTTTAAAGCCGGTTATAGGAGTGTAATATGCTTATTATAATGTGGCCCTTCAACGCGGCGTAATCTCATTAGTATCGGAGTATGCTGGTCAGAGCAATGTTTCCTTCCCTTGACGAAGGATATAATAACATAATTTCAACATCCAATTAGCCTACATTATTCAGAGGTTTCGCTCGGAAAGAAGTCCCTTTATGCATACATCAATGATCTGGGATGTGATTATCGGAACTTCGGCGTCACCCTTATAAGCTTGTGCTGTCGCGACGATGTTCTGAAAGAGCAATTGAATATTTTCACAAGATAAACCATCTAATCGCGCGGCAATTGCATCAAGCCGGTCGGGTGAAAAAACATCGGTTTCTATCGCAAAACGGCGTATTCTACTATGTATCCATTCTTGATTTTCAAATGCTAATGCAGCTTTCAACGCCACTTTAAGCGCACCCATGGCAATCGTTCCTTTCAAGCCTACCGGCATATTTGGTATCATTCGCTGATGCTCCGGATTAGAGATTTCTATGGAGGAAATTACATTGGCAAGCATCTGCTCGCGAGCTGCTTGATCACAAAAGCGCCGCAGCTCATCAACGTATAGCTCAAGAATGATTCTGCGTTCCGCAAGAGAAGGCTTGGTGAATTCTATAACATGACACTGTGCAACAAATTTTTGAGTAAGTTGCCAACCCCTTGCCGTTAGCACGCATATATCTTCGCTACCCATTGCTAAAATATCTTCTAACAGGCATGACTGCTGGCCCAATTCACCGAGATGTGAGAGATCTGAGATTGGTCGCAATAAAGAAAATGGCCAATTATGCGCACCCATACGAATTAAGAAAACATCAGGATGCGCCGACGCCTCTCTGTCCGCAAGGACAACTGTTCCCTTAATCTCATTCAAAAACTTACATGCAAAAGGTACTAACTTCTCAGTAAAGGCATTCAATTGCAAGGTTTGACCGGTCGGTTTGAAAGCACATTTCCAGGCTTTCGCCAAACGAGAAGTGATTAACTCAACATCTATATCACCAACCCCATTTAATAGATATACTTTTCTCTTCTTGCCGTCCCAAGGAAAATCGTATGGCTTTCGTTTTACAATTTGAGAAGGTGCTTGCGCTGCGTCAGATTGCAAACAGACCTCGTCCAAACACCGGCAAATCGGCTGCAATGCCTCAGGGGTAGCTATAATACGGTCATTGAGCAGACATGCCAAAGATATCCCGTCTTCCGGCGCCATAGACTGTTTGGTTAAAATAGGGATGAGCCCTTTATAAGCAAACGCCGGCAATAGAGCCCTTAGATATTTTTCGTCTCTAAGCAAACTATTCCATTTCTTAGATACAGTACGTAATTGCACAATGCGCTGTACTCTTTCTTTAAAATCACTACCACAAAGACTGATCGCTAAAAGAATTCTTTTGATATCCTCTGGTATTGAAGTATCCAAAAAATCTCCTACCCCGTCATTTCTAAATAAGGCCATGCCGGATTGTCCTACAGCACTCGCCGCTTGGCCAGCAGCTGATGCCGCTGAAGACACCGCTTGCCCGGCTTCTACCAGCTTTCCCGTTATCCATGAAAGAGATTCCATCCCGTTAACATCCGTGCAGAGGAGCATCGAACTGCCAATTATTAAGCCTTTTACCATTTTCATATTTTATCCTTTATATTTGCTATCAATCCAAGCCATCTACACCTCCAACACATTCTTAGCGCGAATTGACCTTATTGTGAAGCAAGCCATCAACCACCATATTAATAATGCTTCTCGTTATTTTTCGCTCTCCGGCAGGACGGTCGTCTGCAGCGAGCATTTGGATCGTACTAATAAGTTGCTGAATCTCTTTTCCGGTAAAGCCCTCAAGTTTCTGAGAAATGGCATCAAGAAAATCATCTGCAAATGCGCCTTCTTCGATTGTCATCTCAGGAGCCGCCATCAATTGTCTGTATAAATGGGGCTGCGCCAAGCCTTTGGCTATCTGTGCGGCCGCTTCTCCAAACCACTTCCCAACTGCTGACTGCTCTGGTTGTTTGCAATATTTTTGCACAAGAGCATCTACATACAGCTGCAGTATCACCCGCCGAGCTGCCGGGGAAGGACACATTACGTTTTCTTTCACAGAGCATCTTTCTAAGATATGTCCTGGAATTTCTGTCGGCCTATCTGAGCATACAATGCATAGGTGATTCTCACACGCATTCTGAAGCCTTTCCAACAAAAAGCCATGTATCCGAGCCCCACTATCAGTGCAAAAATTCAACTGTTCTATTTCATCAATAACGATAACCGAGGGCTGCTCGATATCAAATAACTTTGTTATACCGCTTAATGCTTCATCGAGATAATACCCTTGAAGCCAAGCCGCATTAATACACTTTGGCGTAAGCTTCAGGTTTTTGGCAAAAAGACGCGCGAGGGAAGTTTTACCTGTTCCAGAAGCCCCGTACAGTAGAACTATCCCAGATAAATGCTCTTTGGAACGTGCTTCTAATAAATGCCCCATCGGTTGTAGCATTCGAGGATCTGCAAGAAAGGTATCATTAACCATACTTTTGAGCGCAAACTGCGCGGCTGGAGACACGGGTCGACTTACTAATAATTCACCGGGACCACCTTCGTAAAATAGTCGCGGCACGAGGGATCCTAAGACTCTTTCGTCATGAAGCAGCGCATCCCAATTTTTGCATACTTTTCGTAGCTGACCAATTTTGCGCACTTTTTCAGCAAGAGGATAGTGCTTTAAAGCCAAACCTAAGAGAACCTTTTTAAGATCAAGTGGCATGGTATTAATGTGCAAGGGATCGCCAGCCCCGCCATTTTGCCACCGAAATACCCCTAAGGCACGGCCGGCATCCGCCAATTGTCCAGCCATCTGACCTACCCGATCGGTGAGACTCGATAGAAACGAGTCCATCGCAAAGAATTGGGACGGAATCATTAAAGAACCCGCTGTTATCATCATTCTTAACATCTTCATATACATAACATTCATAATCATATAAGGATTTTTCAGAACTCTTTCTTAGCGCGAATTGCCCTTAGAAGCAAGCCATCAACCACCATATTAATAATGTTTCTCGTTATTTTTCGCTCTCCGGCAGGACGGTCTGTAGCGAGCATTTGGATCGTACTAATAAGTTGCTGAATCTCTTTTCCGGTAAAGCCCTCAAGTTTCTGAGAAATGGCATCAAGAAAATCATCTGCAAATGCGCCTTCTTCGATTGTCATCTCAGGAGCCGCCATCAATTGTCTGTATAAATGGGGCTGCGCCAAGCCTTTGGCTATCTGTGCGGCCGCTTCTCCAAGCCACTTCCCAACTGCTGACTGCTCTGGTTGTTTGCAATATTTTTGCACAAGAGCATCTACATACAGCTGCAGTATCACCCGCCGAGCTGCCGCGGAAGGACATGCTATATGTTCTTGCACCAAGCATCTTTTTAAGATATGTTCTGGAATTTCTGTCGACTTATCTGAGCATAAAATGCAAACGTTATTCTCACACGCTTTCTGAAGCCTTTCCAAGAAAATGCCATGTATCCGAGCCTCTCTATCAGTACCAACATTCAACTGCTCTATTCCTTCAATAACGATAACCGAGGGCTGCTCGATATTATCAAAAAATTCTGCTATACGGTTTAATGATTCATCGGGACGATACTCTTGACGGTGCTTAAGTTGAAGCCAAGCAGCATTTATACACTTTGGCTCAATCCCAAGGCTTTTGGCCACAAGTCGACCTAAAGCACTTTTACCCATCCCTGGGGCCCCATAAAACAAAACCATCCCTGCTCGAGCTTGTAATAAACGTCCCATTCGTTGTAGAGTTCGGGGATCTGCAAGAAACGCATCATTAACCATGCTTTTGAGGGTAAACTGCGCGGCCGGATCTACAGACCGACTTACTAATAATTCACCGGGACCACCTTCGTAAAATAGTCGCGGCACGAGGGATCCTAAGACTCTTCCGTCATGAAGCAGCGCATCCCAATTTTTGCATACTTTTCGTAGCTGACCAATTTTGCGCACTTTTTCAGCAAGAGGATGGTGCTCTAAAGCCAAACATAAGAGTACCTTTTTAACATCAAGTGGCATGGTATTAAAGTACAAGGGATCACCAGCCCCGCCATTTTGCCACTGAAATACCCCTAAAGCACCACGGCCGGCATCAGCTACTTGTCCAGCCATCTGACCCACCCGATCGGTGAAACTCGATACAAACGAGTCCATCGCAAAAAATTGGGAAGGAATCATTAAAGAACCCCCCATAAGCAACATTTTTAACATCTTCATATTCATAACCTTCATATTAAAGTTTCTAAGAAAATAAGACCAAGTAATTGTATATAATTTGCACTTAAAAATTCTATTTGTCAAGTCCAGGGACCGTAGATCCTGCAGTATCTTGCTTCGAACAATAAAGTTTCTACTGTCTTTCTGATGCGCTGAACGCGACCATCTCTTGTTTAACGCGAATCGAATCTTCCACTATTCCATTAATAATGTCGCGGGTAATCCATGACGCTCTCGTTTTGATATTAAAAACAAGCTGCTCAATTTCTTTTCCTGTGAAGCCATCAAGCTTCCGAGAAATTACGTCAAGAAAACTATCTGAAAAGGCGCCCTCTTCAACCGTGTAACCTTCTTGCACAAGACAATCAACATACAGCTGCAGAATTACTCGCCGAGCTTCTGGGGAAGGACTGGTTACATGTTCGCTCACGGAGCATTTTTCCAATAAATATTGGGGAATTCCATTCGCATAAAATGTGCACAAGATACAAGCATTATTCTCACTCGCCCGCGCAAGACTTTTCAAAAATAAGCTATATATCTGACCCCTTGTATGATTGACTAGCAGAGGTTGAAGATGTTGAGAAAGATTCTCCAATACATCAATAAGTATGATTGAAGGCTCTTTGGTATCAAAAAATGTTGCTATAACGCCTGATGCTTCATCAAGAGAATACTGCTTGAGCGTAGACACATTGAAACACTTTGGCTCAAGCCTCCGGTTTTTAGCCAAAAGGCAAGCGAGAGACGTTTTGCCCACTCCATGAGGCCCGTACAATAGGACCATACCGGAGAGATGCTCTTGAGGACTATTCACCAGAGGAGCTTTTAATAAATTCCCCATTGATTGAAGTACCCGCAAATCAGCAACAAACGTATCATTAATCATACTTTTGAGAGCAAACCGCACAGCCGGAGCCAGAGACCGACTTATTAACACTTCACCAATACCGCCATCATAAAATAGTCGCGGCACGAGATATCGCAAGATTCTTTCATCATGAAGCAGCGCATCCCAATTTTTGCATACTTTTCGCAGCTGACCTATTTTGCGAACTGTGTTAATAAGAGATTTTTGCTCGAGAGCACCACGCAAGAGAACCTTTTTAAGATCAAGTGGCTGATCCTTCACTTGTAGGGGATCACCAGCGCCTCCATTTTGCGACGGCAGCACTCCTAAAGCAGCACTACCAACCTCAGTCAATTGTCCCGCAACCTGGCCTACCCGACCGGTGAAACTCAAAACTGATTCCATCGAAAATAATTGGGACTGTATCAGTAAAAACCCTACCACACCTATCACTTTTAGCATTTTCATATAGTATACTTTCCCATTATGATTATATAAATCTATTACTTTATCGTATATACAGTGCACTAAAAAGTTCTATTTAGCAAACGGGGGGAACAATAGTCTGGTACCAATTCAATCTTGACCCATAAACTCAAACAGAAACCTGCTTATAGTTGCCATACCTCACAAAAAAACAAAATGCATGGCCAAGTTTAAGCTCTATTTGGCGGTAACTATGGAAAAAAGAGACTTGTGGCCGAGTTGGCGAAAAAAAGTAATCTTTTGATAAAATTATAAAGAAAGGCTGTGGCTAGCCTGATTGGTCGCGAACATGAATTTCATGCTCAATTCGCTTCTTACTGATTCCGCCGTCGTTCAAGAAACTGCCGTACACAAGCGTCAACAATATCTGCTGTAATGGTATTCGGCAAGTCGCCCCTTGCTGCAAAAATAAAATTGCTAAAGAGAATCCGAATATCGTCGGGAGAGTATCCTTCTAAACGTCGGGCAATTTCATTAACACGTGCTGGTAAAAAAGCGCCTTCTTCAATAACAAAATAGGGAACCATTCTTTTTACAGATTCTTGACGGTCAAACGCAAAAGAGGCCATCATCACAAGTTTAATACCGCACGTAACAGCAGTAGCTTTAAACGTAGAATCGGAAATAAATGGAGGCAGAGGGGGGGGATCAAAGATACTTATACTATCAATTTCTTTCTGGAGTAGTTGCTCTCGAGAGGACTGATTACCAAACTTTCTGAGCTGTGCAACACAGAGCTCAAGCACAATCCTACGCTCTACCAGAGTTGGCTTGGCAAAATCAATAATGTGACACTTTGTTACAAAGTCTTTCGGCAGTACTGCTACATCCTGTACAGTTATTACCCAAACATTCTTATGACTCGTTGCCAGAACGTATTCTAAAAATTGTTTTCCCTCATGTTCATTCAGTGAAAATGGAGAATCTACCCAATGGTTCTTTTCATCTATATGAGCTAAACAGACACAAGGATCTGTTGAGGCTATTTCATCTAATGCGATTCTCTCGTAATTGATTGACATCATACAGTTCGATGAAAAGGGGTATACGCCTTGCCACGAACTAAGTTTTTGACCAAAAGGTTTGAAAACACAGTTCCTCTTTTTGGCCACACACCTCGTTATCAACTCACCATCAGCTGGGGCAACACTGCGCAAAAGAAATATTTTCGGCTCCTGCACCTCGTTGCCTGCCGGAGCGACAAGAGATGATTGTGAGCAGGCAGTCTCCAAGCCGCGACATAGCCCTTCCAGCGCATCAGCGTTCGCTAAAATACGATCGTTAAATAAGCATGCAAGGTAGATGCCTTCTGCGGGGGTCAATTGCTTTTTAGTTAATAAAGATCCAAGACCGCCCTCATTGAGAAGGATCGGTGGCAAAAACTCTTTTAAAATGTCTTCTTCACGAAGCATCTCATTCCAGTCTTTGCATACTCTACGCAACCGCCCAATATAACGAATCTTTTCAGTTAAATCACACTGATTAAGGCCCAATGCAAAAAGAACCTTTTTGATCTCATGTGGCAAATCGTTAAAAGAAAGTACGTCACCAGCATTTTTAAATAATGCCATGCCTGCCTGGCCGGCAGCTACTACCGCTTGACCAGCAACAGATGCTGCCTCCTGCGCTTGTTCTGCAACGTGTCCCAGGTTTCGCCCTATCCATGAGAGAGAGTCCATCCCGTTGGCACCCTTGCAGAGGAGCATAGAACTTGCGATAATCAAACATTTTAACATTTTCATATTTTATCCTGTATGTTTACAATTTCCTCTTATTATCAATCTAAGAACGATATATAAATAAAGCGCCGCTCATTGTCAAGCGAAGTTGCTCCGTTCGTTTTGCCAAACAGCCATAAGAATCCAGCAAGCACAGCACGGGCTCATTAAGTATGTACCGATTTTTCAAAATATAGCGGCCAACTCATTCTTAGATGAGCGTGATGGCCGCAATCGGAAGATAATTGTTTTCCGCAAACCAGATGCGAATTGAACGTTCAACTACATCATTAATAATATCTCGAGTAACTTTTGTCTCATCAATCCCCATTACCAACGCAAAGGCGCTCGTTTCAATCCTCAAAACAAGCTGCTCAATTTCTCTTCCCGTGAAACCCTCAAGTTTTTGAGATATAGCATCGAGAAAATCATCTGCAAAGGCGCCTTCTTCAATTGCCACCCTTTTTTTTGGCGCGGCCTTCAAGTGTCTGTATAAATGGGGATGCGCTAATATTTTGGCTAGCTGTAACCCCGCTTCTCTCAGCCACTCCACGACGGCCGACGGCTCTGGTTGTGCGCAATGCTTTTGCAAAAGGGCATCTACGTGGAGCTGCAGGATTACCCGCCGAGCTGCCGGCAGAGGATTCATTATATGTTGCTGCACCGAGCACTTTCTTAAGAAATGTTTTGAAATTTCGCTGGGATTATCTGCACAAAGGATACAGACGTTATTCGCACTAGCCTTTTCAAGGCTTTCCAAAAATACATTAGATATCTGCCCCCTGGTAAGGCCGCCTTGAATATATCTAAAAAGCATTTCTATCTCATCAATAACAATAACCGAAAGCTCATTTATATCAAAAAATCTTGCTATAACCTCTGATGCTTCATGTATCGAATACTGGTCAAGCATGGACACATTAAAGCACTTTGGTTCAAGCCCAAGGTTTTTGGCAACAAGACTACCTAAAGATCTTTTACCCGTTCCTGGGGGACCGCACAATAAGTACATTCCTGATACACGTGCTGCGGAACGATTCACTCCAGGAGCTTCTAATAAACGTCCCATTGAATGCAGCATTCGGGGATCTATAAGAAACCCTTTAATCATACTTTTGAGGGTAAACTGCGCGGCTGGCTCTACGGACCGACTTACTAATATTTCACCGGGACCACCTTCAAAAAAAAGTCGCGGCAAGAGGTATCCCAAGACTCTTTCGTCATGAAGCAGCGCATCCCAATTTTTGCATACTTTTCTTAACTGACCACCGATTCTTCGCACTTTTTCAGTCAGAGGATATTGCTTGAGAGCTAAGTGCAAGAGTACCTTTTTAAGATCAAGTGGCATGTTATCAATCTGCAAGGGATCACCAGCACCACCACTTTGCCATTGAAGTACCCCTCCAGCAGCACGGCCGGCATCCGCGACTTGCGAAGCTATCTGACCTACCCGATGGGTAAGACTCGATACAAACGAGTCCATCGCAAAGAATTGGGACGGAATCATTAAAAAACCCGCCATAAGTACCATTTTTAATATCTTCATATACATAACTTTCACATTAAAGTTGCTAAGAAAATTAGACCAAAGTAATTGAATATAATTTGCACTAAAAAATTCTATTTGTCAAATATGAGAGTGGCCTTAGAAGGCATCGTATCTTGCTTCAAATAATAATCTTATATGAGTAAGGGCCTCGCGATGGGATCAAGCAAGAGTTTTCGAGCCGTCTTGTTTCAGCCAATACCTCGTGTGCCTGAGATCGCCAGTTTTTAAAAGAACTCCTTTAGCAACCAGATCCGCAAGATCGCGTGAAGCCGTTGCACGAGATGCTTTGGTTATAGCGATATACTTCTCCGCGCTCATCCCACCTGCAAACCCATCCGGCCCTTCCGCAAACATGCGCCGCAAAACCTTCTCCTGCCGTTCATTGATTTTACCAACCAAAGCCGAGAGAATTTTCGATTTCTCAATCAAGAACTGAAGAAGCTTCACAGAATCAGCCTGCGCTTGCAAAATCACATCGGCAAAGTATTCGATCCACTTCTGGACCTCTAACGTATGATTTGTGCGAGCAAGCTGATCGTAGTACTCTTTTCTTTGCGCATCAATGCAACGAGATATTGCAATGAGTACCGGCTTACCCAGCCCCTGAGAGAGAGCCTTTTCAACAAGCACCCGGCCAATTCTTCCGTTGCCATCTTCAAAGGGATGGATGCTTTCAAAATATACATGGGCAAGCGAGGCGCGTACTAAGAGTGATTCTGTCGATCGTGATCCATTGTACCATTTAATGAATTTTGTCATCTCATCAGGCACCTTCTTTGATAAAGGGGCTTCAAAATGAACTTGCCGATTTCCAAAACGACTGGATACAATCTGCATTGGCTCGAGATGTGTACGGTATCTACCAATATCCTGCATATTTCCCCATCCCCTAAAAAGCATCTCATGCCATTGCCAAAGCATTTCATGGGTTAGTGGAGCATCAAAGGTTTTATAAACACTGGTTAGAAGCTCAGCCATTCCCTGCTCTTTCCCAAACTTTTTATGGGAGGAGTTTTCCAAGCCAAATTGCTGTTTAATGGATGACTGCAGACTATCTCGTTCAAGAATCTCTCCCTCGATCTTGGAGCTCTCTAAACCTTCAATAGTAAGTATCTCAACAATAAATTGGTCCCGCTCATCCCTGTTTATATTCCTCAAACACGCGAGACTACTTCCAGAGCTGAGTAAAAACTTTCTTTCTTTTGGCTGGATCTTTTGCGGATCATACGTAAAATGTGGCCAGTTTGGCAACTGCCAGTTCCAAGGCATGAGGTATACTCCTTACTTCTATAACTCATATTTATACCAAATTGTGAGTTATAGAACAAGTCTCTATAACTCACAATTAGATGGTCAAGAAAGTCTGAGCATCTCAAGCTGAATAGTGCACATTATGTGCGCTATCCCGCTCCGTCTGATATCCCTCATTGTACTGATCGTGTCAATGTGCTATATTCAGGTAGCTGAGCATATGCTGCGTTTTAATATGAGCGAGAACAATCGCATAATTCTAATACAAGAATTGCAAGGTTTGAGATGAAGAAAATACCCATAGGCTTAAGTGATTTTAAGGAGCTCATCGAGCAAGCCTACTATTACGTAGATAAATCTCTTCTCATTGAAGATATCATGCAGAGTGGTAAAGTTGTGCTCATGACGCGACCGCGTCGTTTCGGCAAAACGCTTAATGTTTCGATGCTCCGGTACTTCTTCGAGATAACTGAGGAGTCCAATGCTCATCTATTTACCGATCTTGCAATCCGACAACAGCATGATATATGGCAGCTACAGGGACAATTTCCGGTCATTTTTATAAGCTTTAAAAGCATTAAAGAATCATCCTGGGAAGTGTCCTATGAAAAATTTGAGTACACCATTTACGAAGAGTTTGATCGCCACAAATACCTCTTGGCAGACGATTCTTTAGAAACATATGAAAAAGATCTGTATAGCAAGATTCTTGAAAGAAAGGCTTCTCGAGCAGAAATTGATAGCAGCCTCCTCTTTCTTGCAAAGCTTCTGCACAAAAAACATAAAAAAAAAGTAATCGTACTGATTGACGAATATGATGTTCCTGTTCAAGCAGCGTTTATATACGGCTATTATGAAAAGGTAATCGAACTCCTTCGAGCACTTCTCGTTTCGGTACTCAAGGATACATCAATTCTTGAAAAAGGTGTTCTTACAGGGAATCTAACCCTTGCCAAATCTGGTATCTTTACCGGTCTTAATAATCTCGACATATTTAGCGTCACGAGCATCGAGTACGCTCAAAGATTTGGCTTTACGAATGACGAAATAGATACCCTTCTTGACCACTATGGCCTGACGAGCCACCGCCGTGAACTACAGCAGTGGTATGATGGGTACATGTTTGGCTCAACACCGGGAATATTTAATCCATGGTCAGCTCTCAAGTGCATTCAAAAAAAGGGTGTGCTTGAGATGTACTGGGCAAATACCAGCGATAACGTACTGCTTAAGCGACTTCTTGGGCGGGCTACAAAATCTTTAAAATCTGATCTTGAGCTCATTCTGCAAGGCAAGTCGGTAACAAAGCCTATTGAAGAATCGATTACGTTTCCCAATCTTGATAGCAGCTCCGAGCTTTTATGGAGTCTCTTGTTATTTACAGGATATCTTACCTATAGTAGCTACGAGGTAAAGAAAGGAAAAAAGGTGTGCGAGCTTATACTGCCCAATGAGGAAATAAAGCAGCTTTACTATGAGCTCATAAAAGATATATTTGTATCTTCCATCGCTGGGGAAAGAGCCGATGAACTCCTCCAAGCAATGACGGAGGGCAATACTGAATTTTTTACGGAGCTTCTTCAGAGCTTTATTCTGAACAGCATGAGTAGCTATGATCTTTCAAGTAATGAGCCAGAAAAAAGCTACCATCTATTTGTACTTGGTCTACTTGTTGTGTTAAGTTCATCCTATGAAGTGAAATCAAATAAGGAAAGCGGTCTTGGTCGCTATGATATAATGCTCATACCAAAAAATCCCGACCAGACGGGCATCGTTATAGAGTTCAAAAAAACCCTCATGGGCGAGACGCGTGAAACAGCGGCGCAAAAGGCGCTAGATCAAATCGTAGCTAAGAAATACATGCAAGAGCTTGAATCGCGTGGCATACACAGCATTATTGCCTACGGAATTGCTTTTGAAGGGAAACTTATCTCTATTAGATCTCTTCAAAAAAAATCATAAGGAAAAGCGGGCTATGGTCCGAGTAAATATCATTAGTCCAGGGCCAATCGATACGCCGTTAGAATATGGTGCTTACGGTGAAATACCTCATAATCAGAAAAAGTATAAAACGTACGCAAAAGCTGCTTCAGTTGGCGTTCCTATGAAGCGAACGGGGAAGCCAGAAGAAATAGCTCCTACTGTTTTGTTTTTAGGGGATACTGCTGTATTGGGTTATATTACGGGCGCAAATATCTGTATTGACGGAGGACACGCAGGATCGCCTTTACTATGTCAATGTGAATAGCTAGCCTGTAAACCTGTATAATGGTGCCTACGAATATCACCGCACCGGCCAGGTACTTTCAGACGCCTTTTGACAAATTGCAATCATGATATATGGTTTACTATAAAATAACACTCAACCGCCGACTTAGGAATTATTATGACCGTAACAAAAGCATTCATCATGCTCTATCTTTTAGGTACAGCATCATCAATTACCGCTATGGAAGCGAGCAAAGCCCTTGATTTTGCTAGCAGAGAAGAAGAGCATCAATACGTACAAAAGTTGCGTGAAGTCTTCGATCGTGATGATGTTAATAAGTTAGATGCGCTCCTTACGGAAAAACCAGCACTCGCAAGTTGCGTGTTTAATAAGAATACAGGGGTAACGGCGCTCCATTTAGCCGTTGAATTAGAAAATAAACCCATGCTTCAAGTATTGCTCAAGCACAAAGCTAAAACCGAAGTTGCCACCCATCCATATTTAGCTGGCGGAAGCTCCCCGCTTACCGAGGCGGTAATGGCCGGCAATAAGGAGATAGTTTTGATGCTGCTTGCTGCGAACGCAGACCCGAATTTTCGACATTATGGCGATACAGCATTAGGATCTGCTGTAATGGCCGACAATCGTGATATTGCTATAACGTTAATGAAACATGGCGCCTATGTTATCTTAAAGCATCCCGACAATGAAATGAAAGCAGCAACGGATCCCTTAAACACAACAGCGATGCGACCCGACTTTTTTCCCTTGCTACTCAGCTATGTTCCCATCGCTGAAGTATCACAAGACGCATATAACGCATCAAAAGCTCGCATTCAAGCTTTTTTGATATGTGTAAAACGAATACAAAATAAGGCGGTTGAAAAAATCGATCCCTCGCTGCCAACCCCACCGGCGCTTCCCAAAGATCCCTTATCTCATATCATAACCGCGATGAGCGAGGATATTGAATGCGTACTCATATATCTTATGCAGAAGCACTGTACACCCGGCAAACATCCATACTATCTTCCAGCCCTATTGGCACTAAGCAAAAAGATATACTACCAGTACGGTTCTCCAGTATTAGAAGTCATAGCAAAAGAAATTGAAAAAGATCAAGCTGAATGTGCAAAGCAGGTGAATACGTTAACAAATCAACAGTTAGCGGTTCCTGATGAAGGCGATGTGCTCACTATAAAGGAACAAAAATTATTGAAATACCAAAAACGACGTTTTGAGGACATGAAACGATGGGTACATGAGTGGCATTGTGGCCTTGCCGAAATGAAAGCGCTTTTAGAAAACCCAGAAAAAGAGGCACTTGTTGTTAACAAAATAACTGACTGTCTTGGCGAAAGACTTTTAACCGTACAGGACGGCGACGCCTCAGAAGTGGGAACAGTTCAACTTCTTAGTAGACGTCTCGCAACTCATGGCCAAGAACTTTATCAATCTTTGATGGCGCGCCTTCAAGGTTATTGGTAAAAACCCATAGGCATTCTTTTAAAAAACAGTATACTCGAGAAAGATACTTCTGTAGTTCTTTACTCGGACCCTGGCATCGCCCATGACAACGCACACTACCCATGCATCCACGCCTATTAGTATGAAAGCCCTACTCGGCTACTTCTTTCCCGAGCTGGTAACGATGACGCTTCTCTATATTGGCCTTGAGCTCATCGACTATCGCTTCATTGCCTGCACCAATATCGAAGGCTGTAACGCAACACTCGTGATTAGCAATCAGCTCTTTCACGTTATTACCAAGATCGCTGAGGGATTTTCGGTTGGAATGGTTATCATTTGTGGCCAATACAATGGTGCCCATGAATATCATCGCACCGGCCGGGTACTTTCAGATGCCTTTTGGGCAACTGCACTTGTTGGAGCAATCATCGCGCTTCTGGTATATCTTGGCGCCTACGCTCTCTA
Organism: uncultured bacterium; assembly: GCA_963695365.1. Taxonomy (GTDB): domain Bacteria; phylum Babelota; class Babeliae; order Babelales; family Babelaceae; genus PRDV01. The sequence goes on along the minus strand of OY968766.1, from coordinate 913,511 downwards.
CGATTTTTATCAGGTCCCAGCAACGGTAACTGCTCTCGGAGTACCCTTTCTTAAAATACGATCCATCGGCATCTTTCTCTCGTTTATTTATTTCTCTCTGATTGGGTTTCTGCGCGGTATTAAAAATACTAAAGCACCGATGATGCTCTTTGTTATGGGTGCAGTCGTGTTTCTCTTTTTTGACTACGCCCTCATCTTTGGCACCTGGGGATTCCCGGCGCTTGGCCTTCGTGGATCGGCTATTGCAACGGTGTTGCAATATACCACGATGCTTATCGGTGCAATTATCTACATCCTCATGAAGCCTGAACACAAGAAATATGGGATCAATCTTCTCTCAAAAGTGCACTGGAGCAATATTAGAGATCTCGTCAGGCTCAGCTGGCCCGTAATGATCGATAAAGCAAGCTTCGCTCTCTGCCCTATCTGGCTTACTAAAATGCTCACCTCTACAACGCAATTAGCAGCTTTAACGACGAGCGGAATTGTGCTGGATAGTTATTCTGTACTCAAACAGATGGAAAAGATCGGCATTCTTCCAGCACTGGCATTTGCACAGGTCATCACCTTTTTAGTAAGTAATGATTATAAAACCCACCATTTTGCCACGATTAAGAAAAACATCAAGAAAGTACTCGTAACAGCATCCATATTTGTCGGCTTTTTTACGTTTTGCTTTTGCTTCAAACCGCTCTTCTTCTTATCCATTCTTAATAAACAGAACGCATTCAACGACTTCATCGCCTATTCTCTCCCTTACATCGCATTGCTCATCTTTTTTGATGTCTGCCAGGTCATACTATCGGCAGCGCTGCGAGGAGCTGCTGACGTACAGCTGGTTATGTGGTCTCGCATGGTAAGCGCCGGGCTTTTCTTTGTTCCGATCTCTTATGTGCTTTCGAAACTCCCTATCGAGAATCTGCTCATTAAATTCGTTGTCGTCTATAGCTCCGTTCACTTGAGTTATGCGCTCATGAGCGTAATCTATATTATTCGCTTTAAAAGCGGTATCTGGAAGAGACAGTCGATTAAGGCACTCTGACATCTCGCTCGAGTTATTATTGTAGCCTGGTTCTTAAATGAGCCAGGCTTTTTTTAGGACTTTGTATTTCAATTTTTAGCACACGTATACTGGCAATATGAGCATATGCGCCTTTCTCCACGAGCAGAACTATGCTCAGAACTGCTTGCGCACCGAATAGGTAGGGCGTTTGCATGCACCCATGCTTTCGTTTATACTGGGCTCATAAGATAAGAATAGCAAGAAACCGCATTTAAGGAGTCATTATGAAAGTAACCTCATTTAGAGCATTCGCCCTTTGTATCGGCCTTTCAAGCATGGGGATGATTACCGCAAGCTTCCACTTATCGTCTGAGCGAAACAGGAATCGACGGCCATCGATGAGCACTCGATATGACCAATGGTCGCGTGAAACATATCAGCCCCGCGTTCATGTATACGAGGTAAGCCGAAATCACATTGAGCAAAACTACGTTCGAAAAGTCGACCCTACGACCATAAACCATCTTTATCACACGGTGTGGGAGTGGTGTATCCCTGGTATGGCTGATCCTAAAGAGCGCGCAGTTAAACTCGCAACGATGATTGCTAATGCGTCCAAACCTGAGGTTAGCAGCCGACAACAATTCGATACTTTTACAAAAGAGCTTGGCCTGCGAATTAAGGAAGGAAATATTTCTCTGGCATTAGATCTTACTGTTCCAGGAATCATGCAACGTAACTACACATCTACGATTATAGAGGAAAATGGCAAACGATTTGTTGGCTACGGTGAGATTGATTCAGGTTCGATACGGGACTGGATTATTAATTCGATCAATTACAATGATAATCTCACAGCAACCGGCGTACCTGAAGGATATATTCATTTTGGAGACAAGATACTTCGCTTAAAAGAGATACAAAAGCTTCTTGGATGCTTCCCGCCAACTACTGCTTCAGCCTCAAGCTCGAACTCTATGGAGCTTCCATCGGTATCATTTTCAGGCGTGATGAAGGCAGTTGCCACAGTCGCTGTTATCAGCGCAGCAGTACTGTATCTCGCCAAAAGCGGGAAAAATGAAAATAAGCGCGGCGTCACCTATGCCGCTCCACGAAAGAGTACTTCAAGTCTGACAACGAAAGCATGAAGGGCTTCAGTAACCATACGGGCTCAATAAAAACAACTGAACGCATAACGTATTCGTTGCTTCATTGTATACATATAACAATAATAGATAGGAGCACCCATGCATAAAAAACTACGTATCCCTTTCTTAATCAGCACTATGGCTTTCACTTCCATGAATGCCATGTGGTCTGAAGATCCAAAAGACCTCTACGAAACATACTTTGAATTTTACAAACCCGGCAAGCAGATTACCACGGAGCGTATACAGAGACTACAACAGTTGGTGGAACAAAACATTAATACAGGAAAAACAACCCGCCATGCATTTGAAAGATTCAAGACCAGATTAAGACAAATACTCGTCGCAAGAGACAATAACCTTAAGAATGACATTGAAATGCCAATCATTACTATACGCAGACCCTTCGGAACCGAGCGTGACTGCCCTGATGGTCACCTACGCCAGGGTTCATTCAAGGAATGGCTACAAAGTAAAGTTCGTGACTATGAATTGAACGAAGCGCAATTAGCACATGCCGCCCACGTTGGAGCAACTGTCGTTAATTATGGGGATATGGTCCTGAGACTTAAAGAAATACAAGGGGTGCTAGATACTCCCGTAGGAATAACCCAACATGCCCTAAGCGCAATAAATCCTATGACAAAATCATGGAGCCAGCTTGGATGCATATTGGCCCTTGTTATCTGCTACTTCCACTATTTTAAAGGTTCCCCAAAAAACCTCAGCAATTCGGGACCACAAAAAAGTACACCAAATCTTACAACTAAGGCATAAAAGGATTTGACGCCTTTATGAAAGAACTAGAGACCCGAGTTAGTAAAAAAGCAAAAACTGATTAATACATAAAACGTGATCTTCGCTTAAATCGCATAGATAATAATACATATAATAGGAGCGACAATGCATACAAAATTACTCATTACCTTCATCCTGAGCAGCATGGCCATTTCGACAGTAAGCGGCATGACGCAGTACCAAGAGCGGCTCTATCCTGTTAAACAGACCGATTTTGCAATTTGCGAATCGGATAATCCAGAGGCCGCAAAGCTTAGGGAGCGGCTACAAAAACTGCTAGAAAAGATGGATACGAGAAATACAGCACAACTACGAGCGATGAGCAAGCAGAACGAAGACCATAAACCAGGTTTATCAAATGAAACTCCTAATAACAAAATAGAAGATACCATGAGCCGTAATGCCGCGCCTTTGGTCAATCCTAACAGATCTATGAACGTTGGTAATGTTATCCTCAGTCTCAAAGATATTAAAGAGCTGCTTATAGAGATGCAAGAGGTGATAAAAATATGGCGAGAGATCAACCCTTCGTGGAAGGAAGCTGGGAGCATAGTTGCAGCCGTTTTTGGCATCTGGTATTTCTACATAAAGGATTCCAAAAAAAATGGAAAGCAAGTCTCCGGCGAAGTTGAATCGTAACAGCATTAGATCTCTAGATGCACTTCATGATTAATGCACGCTCATTAAGTGAGCGATGCTCAATCGCCACATGGCAAACATGATGTGCCACCAATGGCATGATAATCTCTGGCCATTCGATGAGCGCCCAGCTATTGGGGGCATACAGATATTCATCAAACCCAGCTTCACAAAATTCCGCTGCTGATGATAGCCTATATAAGTCAAAATGATAAAATTCCTGATGGGCAGCATTGCTATAAATCGCCATATAGGTAAAAGTCGGGCTTGTCACAGTCTCCTGAACGCCACAGCGAGCAAGAAAGCGTTTAATAAGCGTCGTTTTGCCTGCGCCGAGGGGACCTGTGAACGTAAATACTTTACATCTATCCATCTGCTCAACGAACAAATCGACTGCCTTATCAATAGTATCGAGCGAATACACTAATTCTTTCATGCTCTCTCTCGTATCTTAGTTTATAAATCCAAACTCATTGTTATTATATGTTATCATATACTTGTACCTGCAGGGCATAGCCTTAATAACATCATTATAATTTTTTCAAAACCTTTTTTGTCAGCCGTTCTTCCTTGGATGCGGTTTGACTCTCTTTCCGTTCTCTTGCCATTTCCTCCTCTTTGTATTGAAGAATCGAGGATCCTTGCTGCATCAATGCATCAAGTTCTGCTGATGATTCATGCGTTTCGCTTTTATGCGCCTCGCCAGCTACCCTTTTATATCCAACAAACTCGGTAGGCAGACCATTCTCACTACGCATAACCGCATAAAAATCAGCGACGCGCATAGTAGGAACTCCACCTCTTACCGCATAGGAAGCAAGCTGATTATCGGTTGTTACCACCAGCATATCACGTTCAGCTTTCTCATCAACCATCGCTTTTATCACATCGTCAGCAGTGGATTTCCAGCCGGAATATACGGTGGTGACCAGATTTTTTTTCGTTGCTGTCGGTCGATCGAAACTTCCACCGTCGTAGACGATTGTTATCGAATTGTGCTTCTTACGGCTATAAGCGGCAATCTGCTCATGGAACCAGCTTCTTTCCCGATCTGTAACCTCGGTGCTTTTAAAGAGCGATTTTAGTAAATTGTAGCCGTCAATAATAATATACATCGTTTCTCTTATTGCTTACGTAATTAATAGCTTTTTGCGTTAAGTCTGATCGTCGCATCTGTCCGACAAGCTGTCACGCCTTCGCTGAAGCTTCGGCGGCTACCCCTGGCGCTCCCCGCGCGAAGCGGGTAAAAAAAAATTAAACGCCGCTGCGCGCAGCGCAAAAAAATAAACCACTTTGGTAAGTGTAACTAAAATCTTGCAAAAGAGGCAAGCACCTCGTACACTAAGAAAGTGGAATTTTACACTTACGAAGAAATACAGAAAATAAGGACCCCATGGCACAGCTGATTACTATGCGGCAGCGCATAAAAGCCATCGAGACGATAAAGAAGATTACGCATGCTATGCGTCTTACTTCCATGTCTTCTCACTCCCGGCTGCGCCATAAAAAGCTTCAATTAGAGAAATACAAGCTCGCATTTCAAAAACTATGGGCACGTATTGAAAAAATTCAAACAAAATCAGAAAGTCTCACTGAGAAGGCCCCTGAATACAGGCTTATTATTATTGTCAGCTCACAAAAAGGCCTATGTGGAACATTAAATAGCACACTTTTTAAAGTTTACGAGCAAACATTTCCAACGGTTACCGCTTACGATCATATTATCGCCATTGGCAAAACTGCTGTTGATTTTTGTGCCCATCAAAATTTCACGACATTAGCCGCCTATCCAGAATTCAGCTCTTCTAACTTTGTAGATCTAGCTCAAGCTATAGCCGATATTATCAGCTCGAATCTATCGCTTTATAAAGAAGTCATCGCGGTAAGCAACTATCAAAAAAGCTTTTTTATTCAGCGCCCACAGATTGTACCAATCTATCCGCTTCCTCCTGCACCTGCATTAAAAGTTGAAGATACCGAGGAAGTACTCTTTGAGCAATCTCCTGAGGAACTGAGCAGAACGATTCGTCATCTCATGCTCGTCGTCACATTACAAGAGCTCTTATTTGAAGCATTATTAGCAGAACATGCTGCACGATTCCTTTCAATGGATTCTTCAACGCGCAATGCTGAGAATCTCTTGATCGAGATGAAGCTTGAATACAACAAAAGCCGGCAATCAGCCATTACAAGAGAACTTACAGAGCTTGCTATTAATATTTAGACTTTCCTACCCAGAAATTAGTGGATGCTTCGAAGGGTGAGTCTTTGCCCCGCATCGTCTATTGACCCTGCCACCGCTTGCTAAACGATTGCTGAATGCTATGCTGAAAATATGTCCCCAGGAGGTCTGGGATCATCTGCAAAAATCAGGCCGAGGAGCCCACTGATGAAAAATTTTCATACCCCATTACAAGCCCTCATCATCTTAGTGAGTCTTCCATTGCTTGGGATGGAGACTCTCCAAAAAACAAACATGGAGATTTTCCCACGTGATATTCAAAAAATGATTATCGAACGCCACTTGAAATCTTTTAGCACCCATGATGACAGGGTCAAAGCAGCCACACAGCTGAGCCATGTATGCAAAGCCTGGGCAGCATTCGTTTTTGAATCATTTTATACCCTTCTTCAGGCTGAGAATGGAGGCCAATCCCCCATCTCTGAATGCGCCCTAGCAGCCTCATTAAGTAGATCGAATTACCTCTATAAACTCAAGCAGGGCTTGCTGAGTAATGCTGGAGCGGCTGATGCACAAAATTCGCTCGTAGCCGCTGCCCAATATGGCTCTGTAGAAGCAATGCGACTGTTAGCAAAACAGAGCTCAGCAAAAAAACAAGCTTTAGAAGACTTACCAGAATTCGTTGGCCCTAATAGAAGGACCCTTCTCATGGAGGCTGCCGTGAAAAATAATGAACCTGTGGTACGATTTCTCCTTTCATCAGAAGTTACGGGAACACCGGAAGCAAGGAAGAGTTTTGTTGATTCAGTTGATAAAAAGGGAAAAACGGCGCTCTTCCTGGCAACAGAATCTGTTAAACGCGAACCCGCGATCACAGAGGATGGGAAAGTGCACATAGTACAACATACTAACTATGACGCAGCCAAGGCATTGCTTGAAAGAGGTGCAAATCCGGAAATTGGCCTCCCATCTGAACAGGACCCTAAAAAAGATAGCGGCTGGACTCCTTTATTTGCAGCAAAAAATGCTTTTAGTCCAGATCTGGTAAAATTACTGCTTGAAAAGAGAGCCAATCCTAATGCCCAGCTGGAATACCCAAGTGGCCTGACAGTTTTGAGCGCAGCAATAGTCTCGGATGGACTTATAGAATCTCATCTAGCAGATCATAATCTAGAAGAAGGCCCCATCAAAGATGCTATGAGAGCCCATCTTCGCCGAATGTCGATCGAAATGATGGAGCATCTGTTGAATGATAGAAGAACGGACGTACATAAGAAAAGCGGCACGGAACGCAATTGGGATTACCCTCTTCACGAGTCGGTCGCATACGAAGAGCTTGATGAGACGATTACAAAAATGCTCATAGAAGCAGGCGCAGACAGTTCCCTTAAAAACCATTGGGGAGAAACCGCCGAGGACGTAAAAACGAAACGTTGGACAAAAAAATAGCGCCATAAAAAATCCTATTTGACATTAATAACTTAATAGTCTATACTTGCTTTATAATTGAGAATAATAAGAAGAGGAGCATAGATTATGAAATATACCCTACACCTATTCATAGCGCTTATAACTCTATGCGTGCTGTTCCCCAACCCTGCAATTCAGGGGATGGATCGGAAAGTCAACGTATACCCAAAAGGGCTGGAAGGATATAAGCCCCGAATAGAACGTCTCTTTAGTGAGCGCGATGACATCAAAAAAGTCGCACAACACTTCGAGCGTCTTTGCGCTCAATTGCAAAAGATGTCTCTTCAAGAGATTTCAGTGAATCTTACAAACGACTTTTCCCCTATCTTCTCCTACTTAGAATCCGAGGACCAAAATGATTGCCGTCTCTTCCTAGAGCTATTGCATGTTCTTTCAGAGACCATGCTCCTAGATCCTGTGGCAGCTCACTTATTTACTAGACAATGTCCTGAATCTAAGCTCAAAAATAAGATTGCTCTCCTCTGCTACAGAGCATTACAAGCGGCAGGTTATGACTGGAATTTACCAGAAGTAAAAAGGGTAGCAGAACCCCAACTTGTCGCTGAGCAACGAGAATTCAACCTCAACAATGAGTCCTTTCCATCGCTTAGTGCTAAAAAGCAATCTTCTTCTGCTGTCGCACCTAAGACGGGCAGTCCCCAAGATGCAAAAAGCATCCTCAGAGAACTCATTAGCACTTGCTGCGATTTCCTTACTTTCTTTACCAAGGGAATAACACAAGACTGTAGGGCTCGCACAACAGCCTGGGCCAAAGCAGCGACGGTTCGAACTCGATCAGAGCTTTACCAAGCACTTCGCAGATTTGGAAGAGTTTCGCGATTCCTGATCAACAACGTTGGCTGCCAAAAAGAGGGTATCGACAAACTCTGCTTGTTTGGTGAACCATATGTTCTAGAATTGATAAGATTCTTAGACCTGGACTCACGCCATAATAAGTTTAAAGCACTTGCCCGCCAAGCTGAGACAATTTTCACTGATGGTCCCCTAAAAGAAAGGTTTTTGATGATCCTCCAGGAATATATCGTGCGGAGCGTTGATCCTACCGAGGCTGACTCTCTCAAGGGTTTAACGTGGGAACTCTCTGTTGCGCTCTTCTATCACAGAGTCGGCGCGTTACGTGAATGGGGAGTCCATAAATTTCGAGCTGAGGAAAATTTTTCGAGAGAAATCGACTTTGTGTTAGAAGATGCCTTTGTAGAGTGCAAGAACATTGGATGGAATCATGATCGCGACAAAGTTCTTGAACAGCTGTACAATCAAAAGGAAATCGCAGATTGCCTTGGCAAAGATTGCATTCTTTTATCAAAGAAACGAATTCCTGTAGATGTAAGAGCCTTATTGGATGCCAAAGACATCAAATACTTTGATCCCGACGCCCAATGCGGCCATGCATACTTATTTATTACCCCTAGAAAGGCACGAAGCCGCACTGTAAAAAGAGGCTCACCTTAATTTTGGATGAAAGACTGCACAGGCCGGGGGAAGTGTAAAACTTCCCCCGGTTTTTTAACATGCATACTGGCAAAAAGCATACCAAAAATGGAGAGGCCGCTGGTCTGACAAAAAATTGTTTCAAATTCTGATAATTTATCTATACTATGCCTAAAAGGAATGTTTTTTCATCTCAGCTTCGGGAGTAGGGTCATGCAATACAACGTCCCACCTACTATCACCATCTCCATCTGGGTTTTTTTAATGTGCAATGCCTTGCAGGCTTCTGTAGCCCTTGTGGAACGGCAGCCCGCTATCATCAGCTTTAATGAAGAGCTCCAGCAAAATGAATCCTTAAAAGAACATTTTTTTGAACTGATCAGTGGACAAAAATATGACAAATTTTTAAGTGAAGTCTTAAAAACCGATGCTGAAGAGCCATTTATTATCAAAATGGTAAGTAGCTCAGATAACATCCCCTTTATTAAGGCTTTTTTAGAAATGATTGTAAAAGCAGATAAATACTCATGGACACTACAATTTATAAGAGCCTCGGAAAGGTGTGATTTAGTGTTTGCTCAAGTACTTTGGGACATTCGACATCTCGGCTGTAAGCCTGAGGACGATATGTGGAAAACCATCCATGAGGCCATAAAGCGAAATGATGTACCATGGATTCGCTGGGCAGCAAAAGCTCTCAAAATCGCCGATCAGTTGGACGTTCTAAGCAAGAAAAAAAATGGGACCTGCATTGTCCCAACTTACTCACGTGTGCTTGGCCGCATGGACACAGATCCCGTAACAAGTGATAGCCTTCTTGACGCCGCAGATTTATTAAACAGACGGGATATAATGATTTTATTGCTACAAAACGGTGCCGATCATACCCAAAATGGCGAGTATCCGAGTAACGGAACTCTGCGCACTCATTATTCAAGGGTGAGGAAGAATAGTTTTAGAAGCATGATGAAGCCCTTTTTTTTACTGAAGCCTCGAATTATTGATTTGGTATTACAGTCCTGCCATGAGCCAAGCTGGATGGGAGAACCAAAAGAAAAGAAGCCTCCAATGCAGTATCATAATCACTGCATGGCGGCAAAAGCGTTTATTGAAAGCCCTGGACTGGCATCCGAATATATCACCAATCCTCAGAATGGCAATAATCCCCTCCACTGCGCAGTACTTGCGAAAAACCCTAAACTCATAAGGATTTGTCTCTGGGCAAATTCAAAGCTTCTTGAATCAAAAAATAAATTTGGAGAGACGCCAATAACCCTTGCTTATGCCAAGGGTCTAAGAATTTCATTGCTTGCAATAATAGGCGCATGTCGAGAAATCATGCAACCCCATCCCAATAATTCTCTTTGAATATTAAACAATAATGCAGCCATTGTTTTTGCTTCTTTAATATGCTAAGCTTTAAGTAATAACCTACGAACAGCTAAGAAATTAAAGGAATTTGTATGATTATCATAATGTATGCATGCATGGCTTTGCTATGCCCGTATTCTCAGGCAATGGAAACTTGCCAGCTAGTAGTTACTAAGGAACTTGTTGGCGATCAGTACAAGCAGCACAAAGACAATATTTTTCAATTAGCCGTCGCTAACCAGCGAGATATGGCTGGATCCGAAACAGACTGTGGTTATCACTCCCTGTGCAACGGACTTGCCATTGCACAATTTATCCAATCAGCAACCCCTGCTCAACAAGCCCACTTTCTTAGCTGGCTCTCTTCCGAAGAAGAGAAGGGGCAGCTTTTTGTGACACCTGATTCTCCTTGGAAAAGCATGGTCATAGAAGATCGAATGAAAAAAGAGGCTCGAAAGAGAATCACCAAGCACCTTTTGAAATCTATAAAAAATAGTGAAGTGGCATATCAAGAACCTGAAGCAAGCCCTACAAGAACGGTATTAAAAGTAGCAACAAAAGAATGGATCCTTATCAAAAGTCAATCTGAGGATGAAGCCAGTAAAGTAGCATGCGTTGTCGATTTAGTACGCAATATCAGTGTCCAAATAGCCGACAAATTGCATCCCAACGGACAAAATAACTCATTTCTTATTCGCTCAACTGAAATAGTCAGCTCACTGGATGAGCTGCTCAAAATGAAAAGTAAACCCGATGAAGAGATGGTCAAGAGAATCGCAACTGATAAGAATACCCAAAAAAAGCTACAATTCTACCAGACAATCAGAGCTGAGACATTGGCTAAGTACCTTGAGATCAAAGATATAGAAATCACCCTGGAGCCAGACAGTGGAACATGGATCGATGCAAAAGAAATTAACGATTTATCAACGTCAAAAGCAACTTTTCGAAAATTTTTTGAAGCAGACGAAAAGCAGGAGCAGGGAGATTCTTCCCTACCTGTCATCACCATCGGAGATAGCCCTGAAGCTAAAATCTCCATGGCTCAAGATGCTGCGGTAAGAATTGAAGGTGAATTTAGCGAACTCACTAAAAAGCTTACACAAGACAGTAACCACTTGGCTCTCATTCTCGTTTACGAACCGCTGTCGAATAGTTCGAGTACGGTAAGTAGTGCCAGTGGTGACGACTCAGGCAGCTTTTTTTTGGATTGGTTTATTCCGAGCTTTCTTAGAAGCTCTCAACCGATGAAACAACAGCAGCTATCGGATCAATCCCATCAATCGGATGCAGATTATTACAATTCCGCTTCGAAAGAAAAAGGCCACTGGTTTACCCTCGTGGTCAACAAAGTTGGCAAAGAGCTGCAGTTTTTAGTAACAGATTCATGGAAAAATACGGACCGCCTTAATGACAGACGCATCACTGAAATAATTAAGCTCCTCAAAGGTGAGATGGTTCCGGTCCCTATTGCTGATTTGCCACCATTAGCTACAATAGCAGGGCAGGCGCCTCAAACGAGCGAAACTATTCGCGATACAGCGGTGAATCAATCTCTCGAAATAAATAAAGCCAAATCAGATTCTCAATCAAACACATGGATAGAAAACGATTGGCTGACACTCAGAAATACCGTTCTGGCGATCATAGCTGTTGCGCTTATTATCATCTGCATTCGCAATTTCCAAAGTCAAAAGAAAGATACAAAAAAGAATCCGCCTACAACCCCTGACAATCCGCCACCATTAGCAGCGACAGCTACGGAACCCAAAAAAACCTAACCTGCAAGCACTATACAGGGCTATCTAGAACATTTATAGACTCTACCACCACTTGCTAAACGATTGCTGACTGCTATGCTGAAAATATGTCCCCAGGAGGTCTGGGATCATCTGCAAAAATCAGGCGGAGGAGCCAATGATGAAAAATTTTCATACCCCATTACACGCCCTCATCATCTTAGTAAGCCTTCCATTGCTTGGGATGGAGACTCTCCAAAAAACAAACATGGAAATTTTCCCGTGTGATATTCAAAAAATGATTATCGAACGCCACTTGCGATCTTTTAGCACCCATGATGACAGGGTCAAAGCAGCCACACAGCTGAGCCATGTATGCAAAGCCTGGGCAGCGTTCGTTTTTGAATCATTCTATACCCTTCTTCAGGCGGAGAATGGAAGCCAATCCCCCATCTCTCAATGCGCCCTCGCCGCCTCATTAAGTAGATCAAATCTCATGTATAGTCTCAAGCATGGCTTGATGAAAAGTGCTGAAGCGGCTGACGCCCAAAATTCGCTCATAGCCGCTGCCCAACATGGCTCTGTAGCAGCAATGCGACTGTTAGCAAAACAGAGTTCAACAAAAAAACAACCCTTAGAAGACTTGCCTAAATTCGTTGGCCCTGATAGAAGAACCCTTCTCATGGAAGCCGCCGCAAAAAATAATGACCCTATGATAAGATTTCTTCTTTCAAAAGAAGTCACAGGAACACCGGAAGCAAGAAAGAGTTTCGTTGATGCGGTTGATAAAAAGGGGAAAACGGCGCTCTTCATCGCAACAGAATCTGTTAAACGCGAAGTTGCCGTTGCAGAGGACGGGACAGTGCAGATAACAAGACATACTAGCTGCGAAGCGGCCAAAGCGCTACTCGAAAATGGAGCTGATCCGGAAATCGGCCTCCCATCAGAATGGGACCCTAAAAAAGATGGCGGCTGGAATCCTTTATTTAGCGCAATCAACGCTTTCACCCCTGACATGGTAAAATTACTCCTTGAAGAAGGAGCCGATCCAAATGCTCAGCTGGCACACCCAAGTTCAAGCACAGTTCTGGCCTCAGCAATAATCTCCGATAGTCTTATAGAATCTCACCTGACTGTAAATTCTCATATCGCTGACCTCAATCTTCCAGAAGGCCCTATTAAAGAAGCTATGAGAGCTCACCTTCGCCAAATGGCGATAGAAATAATGGAACATCTCCTAAAAGATAGAAGAACTAATGTGAACAAAAAAATGGAATCAAAGTGGGATTGGCAATACCCGCTGCATAGATCAGTTTCCTATTCAGAGCTGGATGAGACTATTACAAAAATGCTTACCGAGGCCGGCGCCGACTGGTCCCTGAAAAATTCTTCCGGCGAAACTGCCCATGACACAAAAACCAAAGGGTTTAAAAATTAATAACTAAAGTTTCCTATTTGACATTAACGATCTAATAATCTATACTTGCTTTATAATCAAGAATAATATGAAGAGGAGCATAGATTATGAAGAATACCCTATACCTACTTACAGCGTTTATAACGATATTTACGCTATTCTCCAACCCTGCAATGCAGGGGATGGATCGAAAAATCAACGTCTACCCAAAAGGGCTAGAAGGCTATAAGCCTAGAGAAGAACGCCTCTTTAGACAACGCGAATTTATACGAGAAATCTGCGGTAATTTCGAAACTCGCTGCACAAAGATTCAAAAGATGTCTCTTCAAGAGATTTCGATAAATCTTACAGAGCTTTTTTCCCCTATCTTCTCCTACTTAGAATCCGAGGACCAAAATGAGTGCCGTCTCTTCCTAGAGCTACTCTACGTGCTTTCAGAGGTCATGCTCGTGGATCCTGTAGCAACTCAGTTATTTACTAAACAGTGCTCTGAATCTAAGCTTAAAAATAAGATTGCTCTCCTCTGCTACAGAGCGTTACAAGCAGCAGGAAATGACTGGAATTTGCCAGAAGTAAAAAGGGTAGCAGAACCCCAACTTGTCGCCGAGCAAGAAGAATTCAACCTCAACAATGAGGCCTTCCCTGCACTCAATGCTAAAAGGCAACCTTCTGCTGTCGCACCCAAGACGAGCAGTTCCCAAGATGCAAAAAGCATCCTCAGAGAACTCATTAGCACTTGCAGCGATTTCCTTACTTTCTTTACCAAGGGAATAACACAAGACTGTAGGGCTCGCACAACAGCCTGGGCCAAAGCAGCGACGGTTCGAACTCGATCAGAGCTTTACCAAGCACTTCGCAGATTTGGAAGAGTTTCGCGATTTCCGATCAACAACGTTGGCTGCCAAAAAGAGGGTATCGACAAACTCTGCTTGTTTGGTGAACCATATGTTCTAGAATTGATAAGATTCTTAGACCTGGACTCACGCCATAATAAGTTTAAAGCACTTGCCCGTCAAGCTGAGACAATTTTCACTGATGGTCTCCTAAAAGAAAGGTTTTTGATGATCCTCCAGGAATATATCGTGCGGAGCGTTGATCCTACCGAGGCTGACTCTCTCAAGGGTTTAACGTGGGAACTCTCTGTTGCGCTCTTCTATCACAGAGTCGGCGCGTTACGTGAATGGGGAGTCCATAAATTTCGTGCGGAAGACGATTTTTCTAGAGAAATTGATTTTGTTTTAGAAGATGCCTTTGTAGAGTGCAAGAACATTGGATGGAATCATGATCGCGACAAAGTTCTTGAACAGCTGTACAATCAAAAGGAAATCGCAGATTGCCTTGGCAAAGATTGCATTCTTTTATCAAAGCATCGAATTCCTGTAGATATAAGAGCCTCATTGGATACAAATGGCATCAAATACTTCGACCCAGAGGCACAAGGCGGCCATACATATTTATTTATTAGCCCTAGAAAGGCACGAAGCCGGACTGTAAAAAGAGGCTCACCTTAATTTTGGATGAAAGACTGCACAGGCCGGGGGAAGTGTAAAACTTTCCCCGGTTTTTTAACATGCATACTGGCAAAAAGCATACCAAAAATGGAGAGGCCGCTGGTCTGACAAAAAATTGTTTCAAATTCTGATAATTTATCTATACTATGCCTAAAAGGAATGTTTTTTCATCTCAGCTTCGGGAGTAGGACCATGCAATACAACGTCCCACCTACTATCACCATCTCCATCTGGGTTTTTTTAATGTGCAATGCCTTGCAGGCTTCTGTAGCCCTGGTGGAACGGCAGCCCGCTACCATCAGCTTTAATGAAGAGCTCCAGCAAAATGAATCCTTAAAAGAACATTTTTTTGAACTGATCAGTCGACAAAAATATGACCAGTTTATGGCAGAAGTTTTATTAACAGCTGCGGGCAAGTATTATATTATCGTCGATGTGGTGAGAAAAGCAGGCAATATACCTCTTGTAAAAGCATTTTTAGAAGAAACAGTAAAAGCCGATAAGTACTCTTGGACACTTCAATTTATAAGAGCCTCCGAAAGGTGTGATTTAGTCTTTGCTCAAGCACTTTGGGACATTCGTCATCTCGGCTACAAGCCTGAGGACGATATGTGGAAAACGATCCATGAAGCAATAAAGCGAGATGATATACAATGGATTCGCTGGGGAGTAGAAGCTCTCAAAAGTTCCGATCAGTTGGACGTTCTAAGCAAGAAAAAAAATGGGACTTGCATCGTTCCAACTTACTCACGTGTGCTTGGCCGCATGGACACAGATCCCGTAACAAGTGATAGCCTTCTTGACGCCGCAGATTTATTAAACAGACGTGATATAATGATTTTATTGCTACAAAACGGTGCCGATCATACCCAAAATGGCGAGTATCCGAGTAACGGAACTCTGCGCACTCATTATTCAAGGGTGAGGAAGAATAGTTTTAGAAGCATGATGAAGCCCTTTTTTCTACTGAGGCCTCGAATTATTGATTTGGTATTACAGTCCTGCCATGAGCCAAGCTGGATGGGAGAACCAAAAGAAAAGAAGCCTACAATGCAGTATCATAATCACTGCATGGCGGCAAAAGCGTTTATTGAAAGTCCTGGACTGGCATCCGAATATATCAACGATTCTCAGAATGGCAATAATCCCCTCCACTGCGCAGTACTTGCAAAAAACCCTAAACTCATATGGATTTGTCTCAGGGCAAATTCAAAGCTTCTTGAATCAAAAAATAGATTTGGAGAGACGCCAATAACCCTCGCATATGCCAAAGATCTAAGAATTTCATTGCTTGCGATAATAGGTGCATGTCGAGAAATCATGCAACCCCATCCCAATAATCCTCTTTGAATATTAAACAATAATGCAGCCATTGTTTTTGCTTCTTTAATATGCTAGTCTTAAAGTAATAACCTACGAACAGCTAAGAAATTAAAGGAATTTGTATGATTATCATAATGTATGCATGCATGGCTTTGGCTTTGCTATGCCCGTATTCTCAAGCAATGGAAACTTGCCAGATATTAGTTACTGAAAAACTTGTTGGCGATCAGTTCAAGCAATCAAAAGACAATATTTTTCAATTAACCGTCGCTAACCAGAAAGATATGCCTGGATCCGAAACAGACTGTGGTTATCACTCGCTGTCCAACGGACTTGCCATCGCAAGATTTATCCAGTCAGCTACACCTGAACGACAGGCACACTTTCTGAGATGGCTCTCTTCCGAAGAAGAAAAGAGTAGGCTTTTTGTGACACCTGATTCTCCTTGGAAAAGCATGGTCATAGAAGATCGAATGAAAAGAGAGGCTCGGAAGAGAATCACCTATCACCTTTTGAAATCTATAAAAAATAGTGAAGTGGCATATCAAGAACCTGAAGCAAGCCCTACAAGAACCATATTAAAAGTAGCAACAAAAGAATGGATCCTTATCAGAAGCCAATCTGAGGATGAAGCCAGTAAAGTAGAATGCGTTGTCGATTTATTACGCAACATCAGTGTCAAAATAGCGGACAAAATGCATCCCAACGGACAAAATAACTCATTTCTTATAAGTGCGGCCGAAATAGTAAGGTCATTATATGAACTGCTCAACATGAAAAGTGAACCCGATGAAGAGATAATGAAGAAAATTGCAGCCGATAAAAATGCCCCAAAAAAACTAGAATTCTATAGAACAATTCAAGCCGAAACATTGGCTAAGTACCTTGATATCAAAGATATAGAAATCACCCTGGAACCAGACAATGGAACATGGATCGATGCAAAAGAAATTAACGATTTATCAATGTCAAAAGCAACTTTTCGAAAATTTTTTGAAGCAGACGAAAAGCAGGAGCAGGGAGATTCTTCCCTACCTGTCATCACCATCGGAGATAGCCCTGAAGCTAAAATCTCCATGGCTCAAGATGCTGCGGTAAGAATCGAAGGCCAATTTAGCGAGCTCACGAAAAAGCTTACACAAGACAATAACCACTTGGCTCTCATTCTCGTTTACGAACCGCTGTCGAATAGTTCGAGTACGGTAAGTAGTGCCAGTGGTGACGACTCAGGCAGCTTTTTTTTGGATTGGTTTATTCCGAGCTTTCTTAGAAGCTCTCAACCGATGAAACAACAGCAGCTATCGGATCAATCCCATCAATCGGATGCCGATTATTACAATTCCGCTTCGAAAGAAAAAGGCCACTGGTTTACCCTCGTGGTCAACAAAGTTGGCAAAGAGCTGCAGTTTTTAGTAACAGATTCATGGAAAAATACGGACCGCCTTAATGACAGACGCATCACTGAAATAATTAAGCTCCTCAAAGGCGAGATGGTTCCGGTCCCTATTGCTGATTTGCCACCATTAGCTACAATAGCAGGGCAGGTGCCTCAAACGAGCGAAGCTAATCGCAATACAGCTGTGAATCAATCTCTCGAAATAAATAAAGCCAAATCAGATTCTCAATCAAACACATGGATAGAAAACGATTGGCTGACACTCAGAAATACCGTTCTGGCGATCATAGCTGTTGCGCTTATTATCATCTGCATTAGCAATTTCCAAAGTCAAAAGAAAGATACGAAAAAGAATCCCCCAACAACCCCTGACAATCCACCACCATTAGCAGCGACAGCTATGGACCCCAAAAAAACGTAACCCTCTTATTATTCGTGATGAGTAACCCTTGCACCAAGGGATTGCAGCTTCTCGATCATCCCATGATAGCCACGCTTTAAGTGATGCACGCCCGTCATGGTCGTCTCACCCTGAGCAGCAAGGCCTGCGAGAATGAGCGCGCATGCGGCTCGAATATCAGATGCGATAACCGGAGCTCCATAGAGCTCATCAACACCAATAATCGTGGCCGCCTGACCATCAACCGTGATTTGAGCTCCCATTTTTTGCAACTCACGCACATGCATAAGCCTATTTTCAAAGACCGTCTCATCAATAACGCTTTTGCCCGATGAAAGACAGATAGCCGCCATCATTGGAGCTTGTAAATCGGTCGGAAATCCTGGGTAAGGCAGCGTTTTAAATGAAACAGCCTGGGGCATACGTGTTGCTTTCAGCCACACCCCTTGACCTTCAGAACCCGTTTTAATCTGATGGCCCATTTCTTCGAGTTTTGCAAGAAAGACATCCATCATCGATGCCGGCGCCTGTGGGAGTGAGATCTCTCCGCCGGTGATTGCAGCCGCGAGTAGAATAGACCCTGCTTCAAGCCGATCATACATAACCATGTGTTCAACGGGTTTGAGCGATGGTACCCCATGTACCTCTATCGTTGCAGGCGGCAGGAGCGAAATATGTGCCCCCATTTTTCTTAATACTTCGATAAGGTCTAGCACCTCAGGCTCTAACGCTGCATTTAATATCCTTGTGGTACCTGGAATCATGACTGCCGCCATCAGGCAGTTCTCAGTCGCCCCAACGCTTGGGTATTCGAATACATGGCGCATTCCATGCAGTTTTGGCGCTTCTCCAGATAAATAATCATCATGCTGAGTAAAATGCACGCCCATCTTTGAAAATGCTTTTAAATGAAAATCAATCGGTCTCGCACCAAGCACGCAGCCACCAGGCATGGCAACTTCCACTTTGCCAAATCGTGCAATCAGCGGCCCCATAACGAGAATCGAAGCTCTCATCTTCTTCATAATTTCAGGCCCAACTTTATACGAATCTACATGGCTCGTATCGATCTCGACCGTTAAAGTAGCCTCATCCGCAACCACATCGGCTCCGAGTGACCGCAAAAGCTTAATCATCGTTTGGGTATCTTCTGAAAAAGGTACATTCGTCAATCGATTTTTTCCTTTTGTCAGAAGCAATGAGGCCATAATAACAAGGACAGCATTTTTTGCACCGACTAATTCAACTGATCCTTCAAGTGGCGGGGATGTCTCAATATGTATGTATTCGGTTGACATGGGATTTACTCGTCATAAAGAGGGTTTGAAGTATTTCAAGATCATACACACACAGTATACTTCATTTCACACAATCTGAATACCAGCCGACACCTCCGGCTCCTTAAGAAAGGATTTATACCTGAGGATCAATTTTTTGATTCTCTATTTGAATCAATCATGCACACACACGTCATGTAAACAGATTGGGCGCACCCTTTCCCACCGATGGCTAATAATTATTATCAGATCGGGATATCTCATGCTGAATACTTTGACACACGCACATCAATTTTCTAAAAAGAGTCAGAATTATATCCAATAAATCGACTCCTATAAAGTATTTCAAATTGAAAAGCATTTCACGCCAAGCTCTATACCCTTCCAATCAATCATATGAAAAATCAAAAATGAGTAAGCAAAAAAAGTGCCGTGTTTGACATGCTCTTACTTTTGAGTTAACATTTCTATAAGTAAAACCATTCATATAAGGAGCGTTCCATGAATAAGTCCCGCGCAATCTTACCGACAAGCTGTCTATTTGCCCTTTCTCTCCTTTTAAGTTGGCCGGCGAATGCCATGCAACAGCAGGTCCTGTTACCAGAAGCAATGGACTTGTCTGATACAGAGCAAACAGAAGCTATAGCTATAGGCATGAAAGAAATCGTACTCGAGGCGCAGCTTGAAAACGGAAAGCTGATGCACCAGACGGCAGGCGAAATAATGCACTACCTAGAGGCAAGATTACCGCAGCTGATAAATAATCCGGCATTAAGAACTGCTCAAAATATCTTCGAGGTCGATACGAGGAGCTACGAGCTTGGCCGCTTGGCATCAAGCATCGAAGGTCTCCCTGAATCGCTCGCCCAGGCATTTAGGCATAGACTGGTAAAGAGCCGCTTCTTTTCAAAGGTAACGGCATTACGTGAAAATACTAATGATGTAGTGGAAGCTGCAGGACAGGAGATGAGTCCGGCAGAATACATGCGCCTTGCAATCATGAAAACTCTGAGAGCGTTTCAGCACAATCCACCCACCACGCTAGAAGATCGTATCTGGTGGGTTCAACAAGTAAAGCGTTTGCGACACTTTTTCAAACTTCACGTACAAAACGATCAAAACATAACTCCGGTTACGAAAACTGAACTACGCAACGGGATCTTAATGCTCCATACTCTCGCATCAAGAAACTAATAACCTTTTCTGCCGGATCTCAGTACCTAAAGAGGCGCCTCGTGTGCCTCTTTTTCTTGACCATCCAAACTCTTTACCTTGGCACCTCAGGCGTGCTATAATTACAGTTAGAAAACAATAGACAATCGCAGGAGTTTCTATGGCGAAACACGAGAATTACCTATGGCTCTTTTGCATAGCCCTGCTTTCATGGCTATCCCCCTTACATGCCCCCTTACTCAATACGGTATCGCGCCCAGCTCGGTTCCAACCACTTCCATTGACCACCGTGCGCTGTGATAGGCAATATAGCACTGATATGGCTGATACACTGGTGCAGTTTTCCGGGCTTGCCGACAAAAGAAGGCTCAATGAATATCGGGATTACATGATCATGGTTAAGCAGTATCTCGACCTCGGCTATATGCTGAGGACTTATGAACAAGGCCTCACCAGCGAACAAAGGTTTACCATTCGAAACCCCATGCAGCACTATGTTAATTGCCGCACCACAACTGGCGCCACCTATGGGTTTGGCGTGCAACAGTTTGCACCTCCCAAGGCACTTACTGAGCCCTGTGAATCCCAATATGCCTTTGAAATACAAACCACCCTCAATCAGTTGGGGCATACTGAATCAAAGCAGGCAGTGCAAGAGGCAGAACGATATCTCATAGCCCTCAAACAGTTCGAAGATATCGGATTTAAAATCGGGGACTTTGAAAAAAGAACCCCAAGTGAAGTTGTTTATAAACTGCGAGGACCACAGCGCCGTTATGATAACTGCATTGACGCCATTATACGATCAATTCAGCTGATTGGGTAATAATTTTACAATACCTGCATGAGATGATCTACACGAGAATCCTTTGGAATCTTAAGAATCATCTACCATTGATGCGGAAGGGTAACAAATACCTGCAAAAACTGTTCCCACCTATGCAGCACCTCCCCTGGAGAATATGATCGATCAATAATAGCGTGCGGAAAATAGAGAGAGCAGCCAGTAAGTCTGGCTGCAGGAGATGCCATTGAGGCAACTGTCATAACGTGCAATAATTCAAGACATCTCACAATTCTCATCTTAAGGTTTGCAAGCTCCGGCGTCTCACACAAGCCACCGATTTCATCAAAAAGCGCCTCGAGCAACAGTCCAAGATCAGCGTAGGGCATCTGCTGCCATGGGGGTACCGCCCGAGCTCGCGCTGCCATAAGCGCCGGGATTAACCCCTTGGTAGTCGGCACGAGGTCTCTGAGAGTATCGGCAACATTCATCAGAGAGTACAACAACTCATCAAGAGCCGCTAAATCAAAACAAGAGAGACTATACCGTGGCTGCCCGCGAAACTTTTGGAGCGATTCATGAGTATATACCCAGCGTCGAACGACAGATAGTGGCTCTCTCTCATTGGAAAGTATAGTAAGAAATTCTCTGTAGTCCCAGCCTTCTTTTTCTTCGTATGTTTGAGATGCGATAGCAAAGTGTCCATATGATTTCAATACATATCCAACCTCCAAAAATGCCATCGTACACGCATCAAATCCGATAATATCGATCTCATTTTCAAGATGATCCACGGTCAGCCAGCTAAAAAGCTCATCCAATTGTTTCAACGAAAACAGCTGGGTCCCATCGGCCGCTAAAAAGAGAGATTTGTGTTCTGGAGGATCAAAAAAGAGAGAATCATGCTCATTATCGGGCAGAAGCGGTGCCAAAAACTGTTTTTCTTGCTGATGGCAATACCGTGCAAAAGCAGAATCACCAGCATCAGCTTCGTACGTCCAATGGCCCTTCCTTGGATCCCAGGTAGGTGTCAGAACACCCGAACCATGTCCAGAAAAAATCACGCATGTTTTATCGGTGGAACCCGGAGTAAAAGCCACCTCACAACCAGTTTTAAGCACGTGAAAGAGCGAAGCAATCTCGATTTCAGAACGAACGAGCTTTCCCTTACAAACGTAAGAGCGCAGCACCCGTGATCCGCTTATAAGATCTACGCACCCACTCATGAAAGGGTTATTCAAAAGTGCACTTTCAAGTACTGTAAGCGCTCGTCGGGCAGGACGATGAAGCATGCCATCGGCTTGAAGGACCACATAAAGTGACCAGTTCGCAGAAAGAGCCATACTCCCCATACAGGAGAGCGCCAGCGTATACGCGTATATGCGTTCCAACGAAAGACAGCGCCAAATATATACAGACAGATACTGCATTTTTATGCGATTACTGCTACACTGAAAAAGAGTAAGCAATCGAGCGCTGGCTGCCTTGTTAGGCAGTATAAAAAGCAGATAATTGATGGAGCGGGTGAAGGCGCTATACACTGGCAGGAAATTCATGATATTGGTCTTTCTACTCTATGCGTTATTTGGCCTGACGTTTACGTTTGGCAAAATGATTCTTTTTTATGCCTCGCCTTTTTTTGTTGTCGCTTCACGCATGCTTTTAGGCGGCGCTGGCCTCATGGGATACCTGTACTTTTTTAAGCATATACAATGTCGACCGCAAAAGAAAGATTGGCCCTATTATCTTCAAGTTGCACTCTTTGGTATCTTTGTTCCCTACTGCTTGCGCGCATGGGCACTTCAAGATATGTCGTCAACAAAAGCTGCATTTATTTTCACGCTCATGCCTTTTTTTACGGCACTTTTTGCGTATCTCTTTCTTAAGGAGCGGCTTTCTTTTCAGAAAAGCATGGGCTTAATGGTTGGCTTTCTTGGCATGACTCCCACATTTTTTACCACAAGTGCTCTCGAAGAACAAGCAGGTGCTATCGCTTTTTTCTCGTTTCCTGAGCTTGCCATGCTTGGCTCGGTTGCCTCATTTGCCTACAATCTCATTGCTCTTCAAACGCTCGTAAAGCACCGGGGATGCCCTGCCGTTTTAGCCAATGGTATGAGTATGCTTATAGGAGGTTTTCTCTCGTTTAATGCCGCATTGCTCCTCGAGCCTGTTTGGATCAAAGGCGATCCATGGTATTTTCTTTCATTTCTGGTCGCATTACTTTTAATCAGTAATTTTATGGGCCTCAACTTACAAGCAAGTTTATTAAAACATCACAGTGCAACGTTCATGGCATTTGCAGGTTTTCTCACACCCCTCTTTACAGCTTTCTTTGGATGGCTCTTGCTCGGTGAAGCAATAAAACTGGCCTATCTTTTATCATTTGTGTTAGTCGTTGTCGGTCTCGTCATGTTCCATTACGATGAGATCATGAAACATAAAGACATTTCTCGTGCAGAAGTGCCTGATGCTTCAGAGTTTTAGTCTTTACTTAACTTTCTATAATAATCGCTCATCCACTTTTTAGGGTTTTCAAGCCGCTCGTTGCCCTTTTTAAATGCTTTAAGAGCAAGGCGAGCACATCGTGATGATTTAGCAAAGCGGCGGCTATCATCAACATCGATCAACATCAATCGATCGCCTTGAACAATCATATTTCCTATCACAAAGTCATTGTGATCAGGAAACCTTTCATGCAGAGCGCGAATTTCATCTCGTATGATATCATCGGTTGGATAAACTCCCTGAAGCATCGAGAACGTCACAAGATTAATACCATGCACCCAGGGAATCGGTTTTTCTAATGATGGTTTTTTAAAAAGCTTTTCTTGTAGGGTGCTGATAATAGTATAATCTTTTGCTAAGGGCTTTTTTTGGCTCATTCGCGCATACATGATCTTCGTTTTAGGAGCATGTGATAGGCATAGCACCTTCTCCCCTTCTCGCGCTATGAGGGCAAAAGCGCCCCCCAATCCACGCTCAAAATCGGAGATGCCTGCCTCAATAAGTACATAATCACCGAGATTCATCAGCACATCAACAAGCTCTTCAATACAGATAGTAGGCACTGTATCTGCGTGCACATACACCACATCAATATGCTCGCACTGCCCGAACTTTTCAAGGAGATGCCCATCAATAATCGAGGGCTGCAATACCGTTATTCTGCGATTTTGTTGCTGCTGACAACGCGCAATAAGAGAATTCGCAGATGATTCTCGTATCATCGCGATGCTGTGAACGTATGGTTGAGTAGCCAAAGCCAGCACATGCTCACTGCCTCCTATTTCTAGAAATGTGCATGGTCGGGCAAACTGAGAAATAACCCTTATGAGCTCATCATGAAAGGGTCCAAGAGAGCGCGCAGCAGGAAATGAAACGCTGTGGATGCTGAGAATAATCACGGGTAGCAAGAGCCACCGGTGTCGTTGCTTCATTTTTTGGACGTCCTTTTTTGAGAGTTCTTATGAGAACCGTTTGAATCAGTCTACTACACTTACTTTTACAGATGCAAGTTTTTTTAGCATCTCCATGTACAGACTTTTCTGCAGGTACGCATACCCAAACCAAATCCTCGCCAAAACATAGTAAGCTGGTATACTTACAACAGTAATAACGATCATTGAGAAGCCCCAAAGCACCCCTTTTGAAAGATATTCCTATGTTAAAAGTAAATACGGTCATAATGGACGATTTAAGCGACGCCCTCCTTTCGCTGGGGGAGGCACTAAAAAAAACGGACACTGCCGCTGAAGTTCCGGCAGACGTTATAACTGATGCTCGCATACACTCATTTCTTACAGCGCATCGAATTTTCGAAGAAGCGATCAGCACGATCTTTGAATCAGCAAACATAGAAGAAGATGATGATTGTGAATGCGATAACGTTGAGCATGGCCTCACCATTCTTTATGCAGTCGGCATATTGAGCGAAGATCAGCACAAGAAATTGACACATCAAAGAGAAGTGGCACACTTTCTTTCATTAGATCGTGCATGGCTCGAAGATCAGGAGGATCTTGAAACCTTTGACCACTGCATTGAGAATATTAATAACTACTACTATCTTTTGTGTTCGTCTTGGAGAGATCTTGCCGTATTGAGTGAAGAAAGAAACGACGAGGTAGTTCATGGACATTAATCGAAACGACCTTTTTTTTAAAAGACTTACTCAGGCAGTGCATAACCTTGGAACCCTCTCACACTATCAGCATTCAGATGAAAATGATACAATTCTGGCGCTCGCTAAAATGAGACGTTTTACTCTCTGCTTCATAGCTTTTATCCATTATGCATCTGAACGGGCCGGATTATCTAAAAAAGAGTTTGAACTTCTCGAGTATGAGGAGATTATCGAGATACTTTTTCAACGAGAAGTCTTTTCCGATAATGAAAATGCAACGGTTGACGAAATGATGGCGATGTATGAAGATCTAACGAGCTACGATCCGCAAATAAGCATCAATGAGCAAGAACTCATACGTCATATCGATCACGCCTATACCTTCCTCACGGAATATGTCGCTCGACAATCGATACATGATATAACAGCAGCTATTCAAGATAATGCGGCTTAATGAGGTGTTTAAGCTGTGAGCGGATCGTTTGAAAATTTTCTGCGTCTTGGAGATGAAATGATGAGATTCCTAGCTGTTGAGCCGCAATCACATTGTCATACTGGTCATCAATAAAGATCGTTTCGCCAGCCTGCAGAGAATACTGCTTAAAAAGATACTGAAATATTGCAGGATCAGGTTTTCGAGCTTGTGCCTGCGCTGCAGTCACCACCCCCTCGAAGTGAGACATAACAAGCGGATGCTCTTGATGCAGCTGCTCTACTTTTGCCGGGCTCCAGTTCGTACAGGCAAAAATGCGCGGCGCAGCATGAGATTGCTTACAATCCTTAAGAAGCTGCACCCCTTCTTCAATAACGTGAAAGTGCTTCTCGCCTCCCGGCTGAGCGGTGGTGAAAAGCACACCATGTAGATCGAAAATAATGTTTTTAATGCTCATGACTGCTTTTTTGTTCGATACACCTGCTCCTGATACAGCCATCGCGCAAGGTTATCAAGATAAACGCCTGCATGGAAAGGTGCTGGCGATAATACTCCAACTGTCTCAACCGCAAATGTCGCAGGAAGCACCGACTTAATAACAGCATGTTGATAGCAAACATACGGCTGATTCGATATGGAAAGTACCGTACCCGGTTTCGGATTGTGGGAGAGCCACTGGTTAATCGTATCATTATTATTTGGTCGACGAAGGCTACCATCAGCAGTTTTTTGCATGGGTGTATCAACAAATTCGATTTCAACTGTATCTCTAAAGCCTACAGGAAATACTGCCTGATCTACAAGTACATGAAGCATCTCAGTTTCAGTTTTTGGTAGGATAGCAGGCTCTATATAATCTGGGCGGATTAGAAGAAGGCCATTTTTTCTATTAAAAAAGATCGATGCTGGCTCTTTTTCTGGATCTAACGGTCTATCCCCAGCACACAAAACAAGCTTGTTAAAGCGATACCCCTCATTATACAGCTGAAAAATATAAGCCAGCCGTTCCCGCATTCGATGTACTGTTGCACCGTTAAGAAGTACATAATCGTAGCTCTTTCGCGATGGTGTTATATCGGTAAACAATCCCATCTGCTGCATTAATGGAGCAATCCGCTCCTTCAAATGCTCATACCTCTCATCCATATGCCAACGCTCTGTGCCTGGACGTCGCAGCCACTTTTTTTGAGTCTCAGCAACGATCGAATCAAGGGTTCCATTATGCTTTATACCGGCTATCTCAAGAATTTCAAGAAGCGGCCTGGTAATAAGAGGATCTTTGTGCGCCTGTATCATACTCTTGTTCGGAATCATAAGCGCGAAGACTACACCAATTACGTGCAAGATCAGCGGAAAGCGTAAATATCTTATTTTCATGGTTTTTCCCTCAATAATTATAATGAAAACTTACTGAGCCTGCGTCATCTTTTGGCGATACATATTTTCCTGATAAAGCCACCGTGCAAGAGTATCAAGAAATAGACCTACTTTTACGGGTCTTTCGGCAGGCCCTCCAACGGTCTCTACCACAAATGTTTCTGGAAGCAACGTTTTGCTCACCGTATGCTGATATTCAACAAACGGCTGGTTGGATATTGAGAGCATAGATCCAGGGTTTGGATTTTTCGAAAGCCATTGCATAATCGTATCGGCCGTTGTAGGTCGGCGAGGCTTGCCATCACCCGTCTTTTGCATAGGACTCTCAACAAACTCTACGGTTACGGTATCTTTAAATTCTACAGGAAGTATCGTAGCATCCAAAAGAAAACGGATTGCGTCAGACTCTGTTTTAGGGCAATCAACAGGCATCATATAATCATCTCTTATAGGAAGAACTTTATTATTTCGGTCAAAAATGATCTCGGGTGATTCTATTTTTGCATCGAGCGGTCGCTGCCCGGTAAAGAGGACGAGTCTCTTAAACCGATACCCTTCATTATACAGCTGTAAGAGATATGCAAGGCGATCGCGCATGCGCTGTACCGTCGACCCATACAGAATTGCGTAATCATAATCTCGCTTGGAGGGCTTCACCCCATTGATAAGCCTCATTTCAATGAAATAGGGAAGGAGTCGATCGTGAAGCGCTTCGAAAACTTCTTCCATCTGCCAACGCTCAACGCCGGCTGGCCGGAGCCATGCTTTTTGGGTGCACTCAACAATAGAGTCCAGGGTCCCCATGTGCTTCACCCCTGTTATTTCAAGAATCGAAAGAAGAGTCGCGGAAATAACGGAATCTCCCTTTGCATTTTCGCGCTGATCAACGGCAGCATCAGATCCATTCACAGATAAAATCGATGAGAGTGCACAAAATAGTGTTAGTTGAACAATCATGGTTCTCATTGGTAACGAGCCTCCTGATGAAATGAAACGGACAAATGTACCTTAATTAAGAATACGATTTGTACGAAAAATTTCAACTGGAACGGACTTTTTTTTGGCGTTCT
Organism: uncultured bacterium; assembly: GCA_963695365.1. GTDB lineage: Bacteria > Babelota > Babeliae > Babelales > Babelaceae > PRDV01. The sequence goes on along the minus strand of OY968766.1, from coordinate 885,425 downwards.
CACGTGAATTTCTTGGCTCGCAACAGGGCCCATTAATTCATTTCCATTCCAGCATCGATTATGCGCAATAACGGATTATTGACAAGCAGAAAACATTTATGCTACGTTCATAGTAGAATAGCGTATCAATGTAATAACGGAGACTATATGAAGATCAAATTCCTCGCGATGGCTGTATTGGCTGCACCAGCTCTTCACGCAATGGGGACTGTTCAAAAAGCTGAAGTTTTGCAACGATATAACAATGTAACAACCTCTGCTGAATCAGTTATAGGTGTAGTGCAGGCTATTCAAGGCAGAGATGAAGCAGCCGGCAAACGAGTCGCAGCAAAATCAGCCGAGTTATCCGCAATCAGAGAAGAGCTTGAGAAGAATAGAGCCTATTTTTCAACACGCTCAGTAGAAACAATGGAAGAGAACCTCAGAAGTCTCCAAAGCCGTCTCATGGACCTCGAGTTGAGACTCGCTCCCGGTTTTAGTGCAAGATCCGCGTTCGCTCCACGTCAGTAAGAGCGGGAAAACAAAAAGTTCCCACGGATCAATGCTTTCGCATGACCCAAAAAAAATTATGCTTTTCGATAGAATTTTTGTAGAAGAATGATCACGATGATGGGGATGAAATTAATACCAAGCATCAACGTGTCCCCGGGCTTTGTAGAGACCGCAAAATTAAAACCAAACATTATGGGAAGGATCTCTGTATTAACAGCAACCTGCAATTGGTGAATTGCAGGTTTATAGGTAACGATTGCATAGAGCGTTGGCATAAAATAAAAGGTATATATAAAGTAATTAAAGATATTACATGCCGGAATAGACGCATACAATAAGTATTTAAACAGGCGCCAGTCGCCCGTTCTAAAAATTTGCAGTGCTGCAAAAAACAGAGTGATAATCAGAAACAGAACAAAAGCTATTATCACCAAAAAACTCACCGCTGTCAGGGTTAACGGAACGCGACCACTCAAAACGGTCACTAGTTGTCCAAAAATATTCTGATAGAACACATAAAAACCGGCGATGACGGTGCCCAAAACAAACACTGAAAGTAGAATCTGAAACCATGATTTATTCATACTCGCCCTCTTTTAACGATTTATAGGTAAGGTGAGCGTAGCATATGAGTCTTCCTTTTTTCAAGTTTTTAAAAAAAGAAATCGATGAAAAAAATCTAATCTTTGTGTTCTTGTTTCAGCAGGAAAGCCATCTCTGAGAACAATCAGACCAGCATACGCACGATTTAGAGCCGCTTTCTCCGCTTCCGGGCTTCCCTTGTTACTCTGTAAATTATGGTGCAACTAAAACCAATAAATTTTATGCGATTTTAGAAGTTCATTCATGTGCGAGATTTGCATTCTATATATAGAACGAATCAACCTTTCGAGCACACCTCCCTGCCGATTTCATTGACAAATAGAAAATATATAGATATACTTATAATTGTATGGTCCGTTAAACCTATTGAAAAAGGAGACTCTCTATGAAACTCAAATTACTAGCCCTCGCTGTATTGTCAGTTCCAGCTCTCCTGGCATTGCAGGATCCAGAAAAGGCAGCATTACTACATCGATATAGATCATTAAGCTCCTCAGCTCAAGCACTCATCGGATATACAGAAGATCTACAGCGCGAAGATGAAGCTGCTGGCAAAAAAGCACAAGAAAAGCACAGTGAGCTATCCAAACTTAGAGAAGAGCTTGAGAAAAATAGATGCGCGTTCTCAAAGAATGAACTTGATACAATTGATGGGAACATCAGAAATCTGATGAACCAGCTCATGAATCTCGAGTTGCAAAATGCTCCCGATTTTAGTGCGAGGAGTGCATTCGCTTCACGTACATAAAATAACAGCGAAACAAAACGCTCACGCGGAAATCTACCTGATATGCGTATTTTCTTAAGATACTCTTTTTGCGGTTCTTGCCGAACTCTACAGAAAAAAAATTCGAAACGTATCGATCTATGCGCCCGAGTAAAAAAAGCCACATTAATAAGCGTACGTTGCATGGAAACTGTTGACAGTGCTAGGATCACTTGACAGCAATGATCTAATGTGATAGTATGTTAATACAATATCTAGTAAAACTGAAAAATAGAAGTTTTCAACAAACCGGGTCTTATAACCCCCAGGAGTAGTTATGTTACAACAACGATGTATACGAGCAACGTATCAATCCATTAAACGGTACCCTCACCTACTTCTTATCCTCCACCCTTCTTTTTTTGCGCATCATCATGCGGGCCATATTGGCTATCATTGCCAGTAATCCGGCACATTAATCTATTACAAAATAATTTTTAGGGCATGAATACGCACACGTAATGCATATTTCTGGCTCTTACTATCTTAGAATCTCTCTATCTATTGTTATGGATAGAGAAGTCTGTTCGCAAAGCGATCAGCTGGATATAAAAACATTCGTCAATGTATAATTTTTGTATTTTTATTTTTGGAGAAACTATGAAACGTTTATTAATCAGTATCTTTTTTAGCCTGTTTTGCAATCCATTATTCAGCATGGACGCTGATGTATTACTACAAACTACCAGCACCGAAGGCCCATCCATAACTATACGCTACCTGCCAGCTATCCCTCGTTTGCTCGAAGAGGAAGCGGCAACTCGGGTCCGTAGCCCGAAAGAAGTAGAAAGTAAAGACCTAGAACAAGAGGCGAGTGACCCATTTCAAAAATTAGCGGGAAATTTTCCACTAGACCGCGCAATTAATCGAATCAAGGCCATTAAGAATGCGCAAGTCGTTCTTTGGTTCACTAACTATTTTGGGAAAGTATCGAAGAAATCACTCCAATGGTATAAAGAAAACATTCTCGATACATCCCCTCAATCAACCTTCTGGCTCACAGATTTATATGCATGGAACTATCTATCTGCATGGGCGAGTGAGCTACGCGGCCCTATGGCCGAAAGGCTAAAGAAAGGCGAGCAGTTACCCGCAAATGAATGCCCAATGCTTTCTCAAAGTTCCAACATTTTTGTTGAAAATGATGTAAGCATTACTGCAAACTATAAGCTCCTTTCATCGAAAGCTTTTTTCCGCTGGCTGCTTACCGTCAAAGATACCGCATTAGTGAGCGATGATACCTGCAATAAACTGTGCAGGGATACCCCTTATAATAACGTTATAGCATGCTCCCTCAATAACCTCGGATATAGGCCCACCCTGCTTAACAGGACCGTTGAACGCTATAAGGGCAAGAATGCATCAAATCTGCTAACGGTTGAAAACTCCCTGATGTACCCTGTTTTACAGTATCTTGAAGGAATCTACTATGCATTCTTCATCATCGAGTCGAATCTTGAACTGCTCGAAGCAGGGGAAGCCGTTTCAATTGTTCTGCTCTTGCCCAACAGGGAATATATCTGGTTTGCAGTACCTCAGGATAACAACGATTGGTTTGCGCGATTTCTTCAAGGAGTACAAAGAGCTATTGCCCAATACGGCAGCCGTATACGTGGGTCTATAACAATCTACCTTGAGCCATTTGCCTATGGCACCTCAAGTGGTGATGCTCCCTACAAGATTCCCGGAGCCACCATAGGCACCAATATTGGGCTCATAGCAGCTTTAACAAAAACTAAAGACATCCAACAAGAAGGGGCTTTATGAATATCATGAATCGATCACCTGTACGCTTGGCGGCGATATCGCTTACCATCATACTCATGTGCGGCTTGCTGTTCTTTTGGAAAAACTACAGAAACAGTTCGGTTGAGACATTCTATGATACGGCAATTCCAACGATGGCAATAACAACATGCACCGGGCAACTTACCGCCGCGATGTTTGAAGAGTTTCAACGGAATTTTACGATCAAAAAAGCCGTAGAAAAAATAAAAAACAGTTGTAAGGACCCGCAAATCTTACTCTGGTTTACCAATCACTACGGCAAGGTGCCTCAAAAAGGCGCTCTCTGGTATAAGACAAACATATTTGAAAAGCTCGGCTCACAAGGGACAACGTTCTGGCTTGCTGATATAGCAGCTTGGCGCTTTCTTTGTACATCAGAAGAGGAATTGAAAAAGAGCGCTGATTTTTCTGTCATTTTAAAAAACTCAAAGAACAATGAGAATCTTTTGACTGAAAGGTCTTGCCCACTCGTAACAGACCGTTCTGATGCCCTTCAAGAGAGCGCTATCTTAGCACCTTTCGCTGTGGTAAGATCGAGGGATTTTTATCGATGGCTCAATGCATTACCATTTACAATTGGGGCCTTTGACGCAAATCTAGCAGATAGGATCGTTCGAACGTACATGAGGTTAGAAAGTCCACGCTTTTCATTGAAGAACATAGGCTACAGCCCACTGTTCTTACAGGTACCATCGTCAAAACTGGGGAAAACACTCATCGAGGCTGACCACTCTCAATTATTCCCACTATTACAGTATCTCGAAGGCGTGTATTATACACTGAGAATAGTTGAGAGGTGCGTAAGCAAAGGCAAAAGAGAATGCACTATCGTATTCTTGCTCCCGAACAAAGAGTTTAAATACTACATGATTGCCGGCGAAAAGAAACCATTCGATACATTCAGAAAGAACGTAGAATGGTTCCTTCAAAAACAAAGCGTGCATAATGTAGCGGTAAAAATCTATTTCTATCCGTTTAGTTACGGTAATGGATTCTACAATCAGCCGTGCGAAGAGCTCGAGCCTTACCTCACAAGCCCTGAGCTTATTCCTTATCTGGGTTCTGTCGACTGACAGAGCCCTCGGGATAAATCTTTGTAAAACTGTAGCCGATTTCTCTCAGAATCGCCTGAAAGAGATCACCTGTACTCTGGGCTTCATGCAAAACTCGTTACTCTCAATCTATCTCATAATGAAATATCTTGCGCTGTAAAAGTTTCAATATGCTTACTCAACAGGAGCATAGGTTTACAAGAAATTTTTACTTAACTCCCAAGTGGATTTCCACAAATGCTTTTGCGGGATCTCTACTTCTTATATCATAAAGCTCATAATCAATCTTATATGAACGATCGATCAAGCTTTTATCCTCAAGGCTCCAAATTTTTTTCCAAAGATCATACACGATGCTACTTAGTGGCCCTACCTCGGAATCTAAAACCGCTCTTTTTTCTTGGGGAATTTTTAGACCGACCATACCTTCTGGAATATCGTCAAGCGATGAAACGCGCGCTCCTATCAACAAAGTATATTCACCATTTCTATCGTTTTCATAATCGTAGTATAGAGCAACAATCGCATCATCAACTTTGTTTGGAATTCTCGCCAAGACCTGCTCGGCAAAAAATCTGTTCCAAAGGCTTTGAATAGTTCCCTGCTCTATCGCTGCCCTATTTGTGGTACGTATCGCAATGCCTATAACATCAAAACTGAATTGAATTTCCTCATGCATGACGCAAACCTTTCTTAAGAAAACACCTTCATCGTTTTACCAACTCTAAAGCTACCGATAATTAACAAAAAAAAATACCAATATTTTAATCCTTTTTTTTCAACTTTACTGCTTCGCCTCGGTAGCACGCAGCAGTTGTTCAACATTGGTATGACGGTATTCTCTGGCCAATCATAGGGTGTGTAGAGTGTGGTAAATACATTTCAAATACTTCGAAAAACGGGGGCAAGAAATTTCTATCCATGAAGACCAAGCGACTGAGACTACTCACTGGTCAGACCAGTTTAATTGACATCTGTCCCATTTGATTGTATTACATATATACTGTCGACCTTAACTTTTATACTGTCCGCCTTAACTTTTACTCTAAAGGAACATCATGATTACAAGAATGCAAGCCCTTTTACTGCTGCTTATTATGAACACTTTGCACGTCAGCGCAATGGATTATTTAGATTGCGGCCCAGGACATACGGCAATTGTTGGTATGGCGCGGCGAACAAGCGAGGCAGCGCTTACTCGGAGCATGGGCAATAACGGAACTAAAACTGTCGAAAAAACAAGTCGCATCTCCCTCACACAGTCTCAAGAGGAAAATCTAAAGATTTTGTATTCGCTCATTAAAAATGGGGCGCCATTGGATCAGATACGCTCTGCCATTGCTAAATGCACGTCAGTAAACGGGTCCGTCGACGAAAACAATAATACCCCGCTCCATGCAGCGGCAAGCTTACGAAAAGTTGCCATATGCACCCTCCTTCTGGAAAGGGGCGCTTCTGCAAATGCTTCAAACGAATCCGGCACTACCCCCCGAGATATCGCCAGGTCAAGCTCTAATGCTGAGTTGAAAGAGCTTTTCGAAGCGTACAAAGGCAAAGCATAGCTAGCGAGCCCTTTTGTTCGTGCTGGTGAAGAATCTCCTTGTTATTTTGCGAGCAAAATATCGAATGGTAGAACGGCTTGAAGAAGAGGAGGCTTACCGTCTTCGCATTCTTCACGCATTTCGAAACAAAATATATTGGGACAAAAGAAAGTTTCAGGCCTCAATAGTTGGCAATGGCATATTCACCCTTCCAGAGGACAAATAAAGATCGATCTTCTTAGAAAATACGGCCTTCTTAAGAGAATGGTTTAAAAAGGCCCAAAACAAATTTACTAGCCTGGTTTCGGCGTAAACTGATCAAGCTGATAGATATCCAGCTCTTTTTCTAACGTAGCTACCTTATCAACCACACGTTCAAACCCATGCTTGCCAAAAAGCTGCTCTTCCCGTTCTTCAAATTTCTCACCAAGCTCTTTTAATTCTTCCGCCGTGATAAGATCGTGTATTTTCGGGAAAAGCTCGGTATCTTCACGCGCCTCATGTGGCCTATACATCCTGATGAACTCTTTCATGAGATAGACCATGCTTTCAATTGCAGGCTTTGCATCTTTAACGAGCTTTTGTAGCTCATCGGTAATGCCCCTGCCAGCCACATGCTGCGATATCAAGGTCTTAACAAGATCACGTTCTATAGCATGCTTCTCAAAGAGAGGAAAAATATAGGTCTCTTCAAGCTTCTCATGATAGTCTTCTATGAATGTTCGTACAAGAGCAAGAACCTTAATAAGAACACCTTTAGGAAAATGTTCTTTTTCCTCAGCACGCCTGATGAGCTCTTCATAGATAAGTAACAGACGATTAAGTACACCATGCTCACGCATCAGATCTTCGATAGGCAAAATCTCTTTTGCACCGTCATCTGACCGACGCGCCAGTGTTGGCGAACTAACCCACCGCCCCGTCATTCGATAGGTGTCCAACACCATAAAGCCCAATCCAATGAAGACAAACAGGCATAATGCAAGAACAGTTTTTAGATTTTCTCGCATACTAGTCCTCGCCTAAGGCAGCTGATCGGCTCAAGAAAAATCGCTCACCGTACGCATCCTGGAAAGCAGATGGGCACCTGCGTGCAGCCCTGAGCAACCGTTACCGTTTGGGTTGCTGTGCAACCAGAGGTTGTATCAGTAACCACCACGGTATATGTGCCTGCTTGTAGCCGGATAAGAGTAGAACTACCGCTTACAAAAGCAGGGAAAGTATACGTGCTCCCCGCGCTCGTTGCAACTGCAGAATAACTACCACTTCCTTCAGTAACAGAAACCGTTATAGTTCCATCATACAAAACACATGATGTAGCGGTAGCCGAGGTGGAAAACGTTAATGATGGAACCGTTACCATTACAGAGCCGCTGCATGGTGGTGGGCCACCGGGAAAGGTGTTATTATCGGTGACAGTGACTGTGTAGGTGCCTACCGGAACGCCCGTAATTGTCGTTGTAGGAGAGGTTCCAGAAAAGTTTGCTGTGAAGGGGCCGCCGCCCGTCCCCATTGCTACAGCAGTCGTATAAGCAGCTGTGCCCCCCGTTGCGGTTACCATGATGTCTGAACCAGTGCAGGCCGTTGCAGTTACTACAATGGGAGCAAGTGAATTCGGAAAATCAAAATAGAGGTATACGAAATCATCTGACTGAAAATTAAATACTTCTATTTCATAACCCGTGCCAGATGTGACGCCAGTCTGGGTCAGGGTTAGAGGAGCTGGTCCAGAGATCGATGTGTTTTCCGACGTGCTTGCCGCAATATTGTTGCTAGTTCCTCCCAGTCCCATCGCAGTCGTCTGGTTCGAGCCGGTCGATGCACCCGCACAAGCAGGAGTAATTATACTTGTGATTTCTGAGCCCGTACCAAAGTTATTACTGCTTATCGCTATATTAATAGAATCTACAGAAGGCCCCACAATCTTATTTGGTATAGGGGTAGCGCTATCTGTAATGGTATATTGATACACGAGCGACTTTGTCGGCAAGCTGAAAATTCCCGTCGTATTCGTTTCATTATACCCCGCCGGGCTGGTTACATTGTAATTGTATGGCGGCACGCCGCCTGCAGCGATAAGCTGAAGTCCCGTTGGATTATTAGCCCCATTGGGCGAGAAAGTCCAACTCTGTAGATACAATGGCGAGCTTGCGATACTCTGTCCCATGGATAGGAGCGCAAGCGCCATGACCGAAACCACCATACGTAGTGAACCAAACAACGTCATCTTCATCAGCAAGTCCTTTAAAAAGTAAGATTTTAAGATGCTCTCTTGTGGCACCTTGAGGATCGCTTTCTACGCCCCCTTGATTTTAGACTACCAAAGAGTGTAAAAAGAAAGCAAGATTCGTTCATAAAATGTTTGATTTCTTTACGTTCCTGAGATCTTTTACATTCATTTTCTTGCTCCGTTTGATCTCAAAAGCATGTATCTCTCAGTGAGCTCAGCATGGTATAAAAAAACAGTGGCTCTGAATGCATTTCTACTATTCAGAGCCAGGTATCTTCATCAGTTTGCCCACTCATCATCTTTGCAGACGCTGATCGGTACGTTTTTATGGGGCGGTGGCTGCGGATAAGCCAGCTGATCGGCCTCAAGAAAAATCGCTCACCGTACGCATCCTGGAAAGCAGAAGGGCACCTGCGTGCAGCCCTGAGCAACCGTTACCGTTTGGGTTGCCGTGCAACCAGATGTTGTATCAGTAACCACCACGGTATATGTGCCTGCTTGTAGCCGGATAAGAGTAGAACTACCGCTTACAAAAGCAGGGAAAGTATACGTGCTCCCCGCGCTCGTTGCAACTGCAGAATAACTACCACTTCCTTCAGTAACAGAAACCGTTATAGTTCCATCATACAAAACACACGATGTAGGGGTACTACTGGCCGTAAAGGCAATCGGTGACGGCTGGGAAATGGTAAACGGTAATGATTGAGCTGGGCATCCATTAGTATCAGTAACGTTGATAGTATAGCTTCCAACAGGAAGGCCATTAATCGTTTGCGATCCAGTGCTAACATTGGTTAAACATATTGGAGTGCCTACTGTTGGGGTTGCGCATACCGATGCATACGGAGCGGTACCGCCAGCAAGGTTAAAGGTGACCGATCCAGTTTCTGCAAAGCAAGCAGGATTGGTTGCAACTACATTAGTAAATAGTATAGGAGTACTTGCAGGTGGAACGACAAAATCGTAAACCAGCACTGCCGCCTCAACCCCACAGCCGGTATCGTCTATCCGTATTTCATAGTCTCCAACTGGAAGATTGTTTACCGTGTGATTTACTGTTAGTGTAGAGAAAGTCTGGGAATAAGAGATCGGGCCCGTTAGAGATATAGTGCTCGTAGAACCTGGTTGTGCTGTAAGTCGCTCATAACTTATAGTAACTGATCCTAATGGAGCATTGCACGAGGGAGGATTAACTAACACATCAAAGGAAGTTACAGATCCATCGTTCAAGGGGGGGCCAAAAGTGAAAGTTAGTGGTGTTGAAATGCCATCAGTTAGGGTAATGTGGCCAAAGGTACCGCTCAGTGCAGGAATATTTGAAAACGTTGTTGAAGGAGAGCCTATTTGTATATATGGATGCGGACTTATAACCGTGCCTGTTGTAGTGAGCGTATAGGTGTAAGGACCGCCAGTTCCTCCGGCTGCTGTGAAGGTCATGGTGAATGATGTTGGATTAATGCACGCTGGGCGTACTGCGGTCATTTCTTTGATATACAGTTGAGACGCCTCTACAGAGAAGCTTGCGATTGCGCATAATATGAGAACTAAATTTCTTTTCATAGATTTTCTGATTTGTGTGCAGAACTGCTTATACATATATAATTCGGGTACAGTCAGCTCAAGAGCCCCTAACAACTTCATCTTCATCAGCAATTCCTTTAAAAAAAGTAGGTTTTACGTGTGCCCTCCTGTGGCACCTTTAGGATCGCTTTCTACGCCCCCTTGATTTTATACTATCAAAGAGTCTAAAAAGATTGCAAGAGTTTGCTCACAACCTAACCGTTTGGTTACCGATAGCTTCAGTAAATAGAGCTTTTTGGCTTCGCTCTCTCACCGTACAAAGCCTATGTATCGCTATCCCACCAAAGAAGCTTTTGAAACGAGCGGAACGCAGATCCGCACGGTTTTCATGCACCCGTGTGCATCTTTTACCGTAATCATGTGTTCCCCATTTTTCACAGAACAAAAGGTGCCATTGTTTTGAAAGGCTCCTGCATCTAATCGATAGCTATACGGGGCTGTACCACCTCTTGCTTTTACCTTGAGCTTACTCCGGTTTTTAGGGCAGGATCTGCTACTTGTCTTTATGGTAAACGTAAGGAGCTGAGGTTGCGGTACCAAAACGGCTACCGATGCATAGCACCCATACGTATCAGTTACTACTAACTCGTAGTCACCGGCAGGCACATCGTTCATACACTGCTGGCCGTCCTGATATGCTATGCAACTCGTACGGCATTGATTATTCTCATATAAGCATGATTGGTAGGGAGCGGTACCTCCTGATACGGTAAAGCTCACCGTAGCCGTGCCACCGCAACAGTCAATGGGGCTCACCATCGGCACGCAAGAAGGAGCATTGATCATCACCCTCGCTCCTCGCGGTATGTTAACCGGAACCTTTGATGAGCAGCCAAAAGCATCGATAACGGTTAGGCAATATAAGCCAGCAGCGAGATCATCTATTGTTTCGGCCACTCCATTAGGAACATCGGTAACTGTTTTTACCATCATGTTGCTGCTATTTTCGAGGATTACCGTCGAGGGTGGCACCGCATCGTTAATGGTGAACGTAATCGACCCATTGACGCCACCAGAGCAAGTAGGCGATGTTGGAGCTACTGTGATATTAATCTGCTCAACAACAGATACCGTAATCGATCCAGAGCTTGCCGTACTGGTGTGTGCAGCAGCACTCAAGACAATCATCACAAGCGCTACACCCGAAACCAGCATGCGTTGTCGACCTAGCAAAAAAGATTGAGAGGGCATATCGTCCTTATTAAGAGAAGCTGATCCTCGCCGTTTTCATGCAGCCGTTTGCGTCTGTTACCGTTACGGTATGTGAGCCATTTGCCACACAGCCGAAGGAATATGATGAACCACCCTGATGGACCGTTCCTCCATCCAATTGATAGCGATACGGAGCGGTACCACCTGTTGCGTTTACCGTTAGCACACTCTGATTCCTCGGACATGAGTTACTGCTGGTCTGAATACTAAAATTGACGGGCTGTGGCTGTGTAACGGTGACAGCTACCGATGAAGAGCAGCCGTTAGTATCAGTTACGACTAATTCGTAGCTACCTGCTGGTACACCGGTAATAGATTGCACTGCATTGCACGCACTACCTTTACAGAGTATACAGCTACTAAAGCTTTGATTATTCTGATTTAAGCAGGAGCGATAGGGAGCGGTGCCTCCTGATACAGTAAAGCTGACGGTAGCGGTGCCACCGTTGCAAAGAATGGGACTCACGGTAGGAGCACTTATCATCACGAGCGATCCTGATGGTATGTTGACAGGGACCGTTGACGAACAGCCATTAGCATCAGTAGCGGTAAGGCTATACATTCCGGCAGTAAGACCAGAGATTGTTTCATGAACTCCATTAGAAACCGCGGTGACCGTTTTTACCGTTGTACCGTTGTTATTTTTGAGAACCACCGTCGAGTTAGGCACCGCATTGGTAACTGTAAACGTAATCGATCCATTTGTTCCGCCAGAGCAAGTGGGGGATGTTGGAGATGCAGTGACGTTAATCCGATCAGCAGCAGAGAGCGTGATCGATCCAGAGCTCACCGCGCAACCGTTTGCATCAGTCACTGTTATGACATAGGTGCCAGCAGCAAGGCCGGTGAACGTTTCAGTCATACCTGCAGGGATGTTCATAATAGGTGGTACCGATGTCCCACCACTCAAGGTAGCTGCATAGGGAGCGGTTCCCCCCGATACACTAAACGATAGTGAACCGGTGCTTGTTCCAGCGCAGGTTGGGCCTGTTACTTTCTTTACGTTTATCAGCACCTCTGTTGGTTGTGAGATGATAGCGGATACTATTACAGGACCACAGTTATTATTATCAGTCACACTCACCGCATACGATCCCGCAGTAAGGCCGGTAAAAATACCCGTTTGGTTAGTCGTGCTGCCGAGGGTGTAGCTATACGGAGCGGTACCGCCACTCGCCATTGCGGCTATAGCACCATTATTGCCACCATTGCAGCTTACCTGCTGAGTTACCGATATGGTTGCCGTTAACTGGCCTGGTGCTGCCGGGATCGTTCCTGTAAGCGATTGTGAGCAACCAACGGTACTTCCGGGCTGAGTATCCGTAGCTGTGAGATTATAGGCTGCGCCAGCGGTAAAGGCTGAAGATGTAATGGTTGCAATAAGAGGAAATGTCACTGGATTGACGAAAGTATTGCTATAACCAGATGTCGTTTCCGTTACCGTTATGGCAGTCACCGCAGAAGGATTGCTTTCTGTTACCACGTATTGCACCGCCCCAGCTCCACCAAAGCAGCTTGGCGCCGTGGGAGTCGCCGATAAACCGAGGCTGCTGCCCTGACTAACGGTTACCTGCGGATTGGGCGAGCACCCAGATATTGTATCAGTAATGGCTACATCGTAGGTGTCTGCCGGGAGATTAGTAACAGTCGAACTACCATTCACAAAAGGAGGGAAAAAGTAAAGGCCATGCACGTAGCCATCAGCAAATGCAGTATAGCTGCCACTTCCTCCCGTAACTGAAACTGCTATTGTTCCATTGTTCAAGCCACATGATGTAGCGGTAGCCTGCGGATACCCACTCACGAGAGTCGGTGGGCTGTATATCGTTATCTGTTGGCTCGGTGGTTGCTGCGTGCAGGCAGTAGAAATTGCATCTTCTAAACCCAGCGTATACGTGCCAACAGATAGATTATTTATGCTAAGAGGGCGTGAAAATGTAATGGGCGATTGCGAAACACCAAGAAGACCGTAATAGCCGCTCCCTCCCGCCGCCGATACAAGGAACGATGTGCAAGCGTAGGGTGATGCATAAAAAGAAAGCGGCTCGATTTGCGGCATCTGAAACTTGAGGGTGGATGTTGGATACGTGCAGTTGCTCGAAGCTAACGCAAGATCAAGCTCATAGTTATTTCCGGTCGTAAGACTTGAAAAAGTACATCCACCCGCAGCATTTATAGATGGGCACGGTGGAAAACCGGTCAGCGTTGCTGTACCTGGCAAGGTACTGCTTACATTTACTGTATTTGGGCTAAAGCAGATATCGATCTCCGCTTGCCCTGATGTGAAGCTTCCCTCTTCAAGATCAAAGGTCCCGGTTATCATAGTACCCGCTTCGTCGGTAATAGTGTAGGTTATATCACCCGTACCGGTACCCGCATAGGTAAAAGTTGCGGGCGTTCCTACGAGCAGCTCTGTTTGAGTCTGCGTCGTGGGAATTGTTGCACTACTACTTATCGTGTAGGTGTAGGGTTCAATGCCCCCGCCGGCAAAAAACGTAATCGTTTTATTACCCGTTGGGCTTGCGCAATTATCTGGAAACAGTGAAATTTTTGCGACAAACAGCGGGTTGGGGGTAGCTGGTGTGCTATCTCCTCTATCTTGCGCTGTAGTCAGGGCGGTAAGCCCCAAGGCTATGATCAAAACCATTATGCGTGGTGACTCTAACAACTTCATCTTCATCAGTAACTCCTTTAGAAATATGGCTTTACGGTGCTCTTTGGCACTATAATCACGTTGGTTAGGTGAGTTGCTTACTCATCTTTATACCAGCTTACTCTAGCCAATTTCCAAAACACAAGAGTCTGTTATTTTTTTTAGCTTTCTCAGTAGGTTTTGTTGCGTCTCGGGACGCAATACAGATAAAGACTAGATCGGAGGCTACTCGGATATTAACTCTGATAACTCAAAGATGGTCGTTACCATCCGACTGTCGACAACACAAATCTGAATATAAAAAAACAAGCTGAATAGCCAAACAATTGACGAGTCATTTAATGGTATCAGGTATCTCAGGCCTCTGATCATTCATGTCTTTCACAAATTGAATGAGGTACTCATTATACGATGTGTAGAGTGCTTCAAGTTGGCCTCCCGAGCGTACTGTCATAAGCTCTGAGTCAGGATGATTGTCACTAAAGCAAGCAAAAGAAACTCTCTCTCCATGCAGTTCTCGAGCCGTCTGCTGTACATAGTGCCATGCGGCATTTAGCTTCGAGCGATCATGTACCAGAAGCTCAAATGCTTTGCCAAGATTTACAACAAGATATCCTTCAAGAGGAACTATTGGAATCCACTCCCCCTTGATTTGTGCTAAAAGCCCTGGCTTGTTTATATACAAGAGAGTCATAAATCCTGAATCCTTGTGTGGCATCACGCCCAGGCACTTTTTTTCGGGACGATAATGATTAAATGAGAAGAATGGGGCCCCTCCTCCTGAAAGAAGGCCTCCTGTTGCAACACCATAATTTTCTTGGGGAAGTTGCGGAAGAAGTATCTCAATAAATACACGCAATATTTTGTTTGAGAGGGCAGCCAAAGCGTGCGCGCATGTGCGAACCTCTTCAGGATAAAAGTCCCAGTGAACATTGTGACAAATCAAGCTTTCAATTTGAGCATCCTGCACATCATGAAAACCACTTACCCAGGTAAATTTTGCATTTCTACAACGCTCGTCTTTATAAAAACTTTCTGCAAACTTATAGGCCGCATCAATAGAAGGAATAAGTGTTTCGGGAATCTGAAGATAAAAAAATCCTGCCTGAGCCGCGGTGCGAACTTTTTCTTGAAGTGCCGTGGTCGTAGCTGCATCAAATTCTGCTTCAGTAAAAGTTTTAAGAAAAACAGATGCATCAGCTTCAACCCTACTCTCGGATATACACTCTGATTTTTCCATGGCAAAAGAAACCGAACAGAAAATGTGTTGCGCGCAAAAGGCAAGTATAGAGAGACGCATTGGTGAAATCATAAGTAACTCCTTACAGTAATGGCGTTATCACTGCTTCCAGCGTAGCACAGGCTGATTTAATATAAAACCCTAGCAGATTTACGCAAGCTCGGTATTACCATTGGCACGTTTTAGTCAAAATCAACAACAAAAAAACTTGCCTTTTATTTCACTGGCATTCTTGACAAACAACATTTTCTTACCTATTCTAATTATAGATTGTAATTACTTTTTAACATAAGGAGTCATCATGACGCACATAAGCACGGTGCACAGCCCCTTGCGGCAGCAGGCACCACCAAAACATCTTCATAACGAGCAGTCTCGCTCACCACTCTCTTCCGCCCTTTCGCTTTTCGCGGCATCCTTTTTCTACTCATTCTATTATTTCCCCTTTAGTTTTTAATGATCGTTCTGTAAGTACACGCTAAGTCAGCATTCTCACAAACTGCTGCTTCACGCTTCTTAGAGATTAATCAACATACAGCTTTTGGCTCTAGAGCCCTCATCTGTGCATGAGTTTTTAAAATAGTATATATTAGTATTTTTTTGATAGGAATTAAGATGAAAACGACTACTTTAGCCATTATTACTATGATGGCTACCCAGACAGTGCCTGGAAAAATACAGGCTATGATTAAGCATACCCAAGAGAGCAAAACAGCTTCCCCCCTCATAGAAGGGATTGAACCTGGGGCACTTGACCTCCAGCTGTTGAGCGCTATCAAACGCCAACAGTTGGCCACCGTAAGAAAGCTTCTTGCACAAGGAGCAGATCCGCGAGTGCAAAATGCTGATAATGAGACCGCTCTTCATATCGCAGCTGCAGGCGACAGCAATGAGATAATACACTGTATCATCCACTGCGCCCTGTTCAAAACCTCTGATGCGAAAAAACAGGCCTCTCGTGAGCGCCTTCTTACAGCTCTCTGCTGCATACGTCGTTCGTTGGGCCATCTACCTCGGGAGCTTCTGTGCAAAATCATCTGCAAAAGTGACAGAATGCTGAAAGATCTATGGCATCTCCATGGCCTTAACATGGGCCGTGTAGGCTCAGTTCACGTACGAGCCCTAATGAAGGCGCAAGCAAGTGAGATAAAACAACGCTGTATAGAAAAGCTCACAAAGCTTTTTTCTCACCTAGATAGGTTTAACAGAACACCCTCACAAGTAAACGATTGGAGCTTTGGCCGTAACTTCTTCCCCAAGAGAACGATTTGTCTCGATCCAACCAGGATTGAGACAAACTGGTGCAATGCGTTAGAGAACCATATCGGAACTCACTTAGATCTGACCGCTTCTGAAATTGACCGGCAGGAAGCTGTTGGTCAACCAGAAGCATGGTGCAATCATCTTAGTTGGGTTGAGACACGCACATCACATGATCCATGGGATTCAGATGTGCGAGAAATAAGGTGGTGGTGATAGAAAGCCAGCCATTCAACTATTCTTATGAGCGTTAGCGCAAGAGGCTATTGCCAAAACGCCATGCCTAATAACTGTTCGTAGATCGTTGAACAGGTAGCCTCACTTACAGCCCTTTACGTTTATTACATAAAGGGCTGTGAGCTGTGTTTAACAAACAATTTTCACTTTCATTCTGCGAGCGCTTAAAGATTGATAGCGATAGATCAACTTCACACTCTGCTCAGTCTTTTTCCATTCCGGAGCCCCAAGCCATGAATCAAGTTGAGATCTTATTGCGTTTAAAGTCTTACCAATAGGTTCTGATTTCAATTGAACAAAGTCTAAATCTTCGCTATATCGCATCGCGGGAACAAGATACAAAGTATTCAGAGCTGTCCCGCCCCTAAATACTAGCGCCTCTTGAACCGTTTGCACGTTATATATTTCAATGAGGGCTCTTTTAATGATCATATACTGCTCTATCCTATCAGGCTCTTGCCATAGCACAAGCTTGACATTTTGGCATAAATAATGAATAATTATATCATTACGAACTAAGTATTTATTCATTATTTATATAGGAATAGCAGGATGAAGAAGAAAGCAGTACTCGCCTATAGCGGCGGACTCGATACCTCGGTTATTTTACACTGGCTTACATGCAAAGGATATGATGTTATCTGCTTTATTGCAGATGTGGGGCAAGAAGAAGACTTTGATGCGATCAAAAATAAGGCCTATCAGGCTGGCGCATCAAAGGTGTATGTAAAGAACCTCCAACAGGAGTTTGTTGATCAGTACATCTTCAACGCACTCAAAGCTAACGCCGTCTACGAAGACTCTTACCTGCTTGGCACAGCCCTTGCGCGCCCGTTGATTGCCAAGACGCATCTAGCCGTTGCCCAACAAGAATGCACCAATCTTCTTGCGCATGGCGCTACCGGAAAAGGTAATGATCAGATACGATTTGAATTGACCTACTACGCCCTAATGCCTGAGGCTGAGGTTATCGCGCCCTGGAGAGACACGGAGTTTCTTACCCATTTTCAGGGAAGGGATGAGCTCATTGTATATGCACAAAAACATGGTATCCCGATAGAGGCAACAGCATCAAAGCCTTATAGTATTGATGAAAATCTTATGCACACGAGCTTTGAAGCAGGCATCTTAGAAGACCCAGCGCACGCACCCCAGGAAGAGATGTTTAAAAAAACTTCCTCACTGAGCAACACACCCGCACAGCCGGTGAAGATCACCGTTTCCTTTGATCAGGGGATCCCTGTTAAGGTTACAAACCATGAAACGCACGAAGAGATAACCGGATCTCTTGCTTTATTTACCTATCTTAATAGTTTAGGCGGAGCTCATAGCATTGGGCGCGTGGATATGGTGGAGAATCGCTTTGTGGGAATTAAGTCGCGCGGGGTTTATGAAACTCCCGCTGGAACAATTTTGTGGAAAGCACATAAAGACCTGGAGTCGTTAACGCTTGATCGAGAAGTTGCCCACTTTAAGAAGTATATGGAACTAAAAGTAGCAGAGCTTATCTATAACGGTTTTTGGGAAAGCCCTGAGATGAAATTCCTCATGGCCGCTATAGAGCACTCTCAAAAGTATGTGACTGGCGATGTACATCTCGTCCTCAATTATGGTAACGCACATATCGTTGGAAGAAGCTCACCCTATTCACTTTACCAACCAAAGCTTTCAAGCATGCATGAAGCTGGTGGCTACAATCAAATGGATGCTCAAGGATTTATCAAGCTACAGGCATTACGATTAAAACAGTCAGCAAGACTGCCACAGAATAAGGAATAACTATGAAGAAATTATGGGACAAGGGAACTCCCCTTGCAAAAGAAATCGAGCTTTTCACCGTTGGCGATGACCCTCAGCTAGATCAACAGTTAGTCCTCTATGACTGTCTGGGAAGCATCGCACATGCAAAAATGCTTTCGACAATCGGTATTTTGACCATCGATGAGTTTAAGGCGCTCAAAACATGCTTAGTCTCAATCATTCAGCTCGATCAAAACAAGCAGTTTTGCATTGTGGCCAGTTATGAGGACGTTCACACAGCAGTTGAAAAGTATCTGACAAGCAATCTTGGGGAGCTGGGGAAAAAGATACATACAGCCCGATCACGAAATGATCAAGTCATGCTTGATATTCGACTGTATACGCGAGCTCAGCTGCTCACACTTATGGAGGAACTTCTTAATCTCATTGCGTCGTTTCTTACTTTTGCCGAAAAGCACAAGAAAACACCAATGGCCGGCCGAACCCATTTTCAAAAGGCGATGCCCTCTTCTTTTGGATTATGGGCAGGCGCCTTCGCAGAATCTTTGCTTGATGATATGCACCTGCTCATAGCCAGTTATGAGCTTACGAATCAGTCACCACTTGGTTCTGCGGCAGGTTATGGCGTGGCTCTGCCCATTGACAGACAATTTGTCGCTGATCTGCTCGGTTTTGCAAAGGTTCAAAACAACGTGTTGTACGTAAGCAATAGCCGTGGCAAATGTGAAAGCATCGCACTTCATGCCGCAGTACAAATTATGAATGATTTGAGCAAGGCGGCTGTGGATCTTATCATATTCAGCACCCCCGAATTTGGTTACGTTAGTATTCCTGATGAGTTGTGCACCGGCAGCAGCCTTATGCCTCACAAGAAAAATCCAGATGGATTAGAATTAGTGCGAGCAAAAACAGCGACACTCATGAGTTATTTGTTTCAAACCCTCGAAATCATCAGAGGGCTCCCTTCGGGATATAATCGTGATTTCCAGGAAACAAAACGCCCCTTGTTAAGCGGATTGCACCTAACTCACGAGGCTCTTGTAGTCATGCGCCTTACCCTCGATAAGCTCCAGGTAGATACCCAAAAATGCTTAGATGCTTTCAGCCCGGATCTCTTTGCAACGGATTATGCTCTCGAGCTCGTGCAAAAAGGAATGCCCTTTCGTGATGCCTATACGCACGTAGCAGCCACTCTAAGCACAATACCTTTACGTGATCCACAAACAGATATAACGCATAAAAAACACCTCGGTGCTGCGGGAAATCTTGGCTTACACCTCAGCCTGAAAGCGCATGCCGAATATAATAGGTGGCTCATGAACGAACAGGCAATCATTAAAAATGCATTGTACAACCTAGCATACGAGTAAAGGAATAACATGTCATACGTATATATAACGCTTGGTGTTCTCATCATCACCAGCATAATCTATGGTATCTGCTCGCTCATGAAACTGGCCAAGCCAGCAAACGCGTTCGCTCTCGCCCTGGGCGCAGGATTGATTACAGGAGGCGCCTTGCATTTCATGGGACAGACCGGCACCAGTAACCAAAAGAACAGCACGCTTCTTGTAGGCATCTCTGCCGAGTTTCCCCCTTTTACCTTTCTTGAAAATGACGAATTTGTCGGTTTTGAGATAGATTTGGTAAAAGAAATAGGCAAACGACTGCATAAAAACATTGAATTTAAGAATATGCCTTTTGGCACGCTCCTTCCCTCATTGCAACTCGGATCGATTCATGTTATTGCATCTGGTCTCACGGCAACGCCTGAGCGTGCGAAGGTTGTCCTTTTTACTGAGCCTTATGTCGAAAATAATCCCTTGGTTATTCTCAGTCCCCAATCGGGGCCTGTTAAAAGCTTAGCTGATCTCACTCATAAAACTGTCTTCGTTATTGAAGGCCATACTGCCGACCTCTACATGTCGAAGAGAGCGGGGACACACCTTACCCGACTAAAAAGGGTAGCTGATGCTTTTCTAGCGCTTAATAGTGGCCGCGCCGATGCCTTCGTAACGGCAAAAAACATTCTCAAGCCTTTCTTTGATCAGCATGGCTCGAAAGAATTTTACGTGAGCGAGATCCCAGGTACCGATGAAAATACCTCCATGGCTATCTCCCCTCACTATCCAGATGTATTGAAAGAAATCAAAGCCACGTTGGCAACGATGAAGGAAGATGGCTCACTACAACAGTTAAAAAATAAGTGGGGATTAGAAACATGATACATCTTACCTTACTTGGAGCCTCTTTTACGACGTTACTCAAAGGAGCACTTGTATCACTTGAGATAGCTGCGCTTGCATTAATCATGGGAAGCATTGGCGGCACCCTCCTCGCCCTTGTGTTCTTTTATGGCAATCGCCTTGCTCAAATTTTCGCTCATACGTACGTAACCTTCTTTCGCGGTACACCTATGCTCGTGCAAATACTCGCCCTCTTTTTTGTGCTTCCGGTAATGGGCATTACACTGCCAGCCTTCTGGTCCGCAGTGGTTGCCATTGGCTTGAACAGTATCGCTTACGTCAGTCAACTCGTTCGTACCGGCATACAATCGGTCGGAATCGGGCAACTTGAAGCAGCAAAGACCCTTGGATTCTCGCGCGCTCAGATTGCCCGTCTCATCTTATTGCCTCAGGCATTGAGGACGGTGCTACCTGCACTCAGCAATGAATGCATAACCCTCATAAAAGATTCGAGCCTTGCCTCAGTCATCGGGGTGTCCGAGCTTACGCATCAAGGATCAATGATCATGAGCCGATCCTATGATGCGCTGACGATATACCTGGGAATTGCTCTTATGTATTTGGCAATGACCACGACGATTTCATTACTATTACACCTCGTTGAACGAAAGATGGCCTATGTTAAAAATTAAGAACATTACGAAATCAATCAAAGGTAAAAAAATCCTTGATCAATTGACACTTCAGGTTGATAAAGGGCACCTGGCGATTCTTCTCGGCGCTTCGGGGGTAGGGAAATCAACACTTCTGCGCATTTTGAACGGTTTAGAAACATTCGAACAGGGAACGGTTTCTTTGGATGACAAGATCGTAGATCTTTCTACGGTGAGCACAACGCATACCATCGGCATAGTATTTCAGCATTTCAATTTGTTTGAGCACTTAACCGCTATGGAAAATGTTACCCTCGCCTTAGAACATGTACGTAAAAAAGATCCCCAGATTGCTCTTCAGGAGGCTCAAACCTTATTAAAAGACTACGGACTTTTTGATTATGCACATCTATATCCCTCACAGCTCTCGGGAGGCCAAAAACAGCGATTAGCTCTCTGCCGAACCCTTGCAATGCATCCGCGAATTGTATGCCTGGATGAGCCGACCTCTGCTCTCGATCCACTGCTCACAAAGTATGTTGCTGAAACAATCGAAACTCTCGTAAAAAATGATCTTATCGTCATTGTGGCAACTCACGATCAAGGACTTTTGAATCAGCTCAAAGGAACAATCTACCTCATGGCCGAGGGCAGCATAATCGAACAGGCCCCTTCTCATGAATTTCATGAGATGCCTCAGCGATTCCCTCAGATAAAACAGTTTATTGGCGGCACGCAACACTGAATCGTATACCATATGTGATGCGAAGAGTGATCAAAGCTAGCTCGCTTTATATTAATGTATGGCGTGATATGATAGTTGAGCAGTTAAAGGCAAAAGATACATTATCTGCTAGGCATTCAGTCGTAGACCGAGGAATAGGAACACCCAATGAAAAAGAGCTTAATTAATAAACGACAAACCGCGATTCAAGAATTAGTAAAAACCCATCTCATTGAGGATCAAACTGCCCTCATAGAGTTGTTACAAAAACAGTACGGTATTAGTACCAACCAAGCAGCGATCTCACGGGATTTACGCAAGCTCGGCATTAATAAGCGGGTACACGAAGGCACTGCCGCCTATGAACTGCCCCGGATAGATATCGTATCAGAAATTCTCCGTTACGCAGTGGTGTCAGTAAGACGCAATGAGTCAATGATCGTTATCAACACAGTAGAGGGAACGGCTGCATTCGTCGCAGATTATCTTGATACGCAACATGATTTAGCCATCTTAGGAACCCTTGCTGGTGAAAATATCGTGTTTGTTTCACCACAGAGCATAAAAGATATTGAAGAACTGTATAACAAACTTTGTCATAGAATAAAAGTAAAGGAATAATACCTCTTCTCATTTACTAAGCAATCTTTGAAGCTAGATTTTCAAAAGCCTGTCTGGTTTTAGCGGTATCATAGATTATTCTTAATTTCTCAATCTTCATAGCAGAATTGCATGAAAAAATATCGACATATTCAAATTGTGTTACCATCCCATCTTTCATTGTCCAATGGTACTTAAAATCTGATATTTTTTACCTTCCCACTAGGCGGACATGGAGAAAGCGTGACTGAAAGCCCCTAGCGGGCATATCACCTGCATTCGATCTCTCATTATTAAAGTAGGCCACAAAAAAGCCTCAGTGTAGAACCAAACAAACTGAGGCTTTTTTTAAATAGTCAAATTATTCTATTCGAATCTTTGCAATGCAAATGGGTGGGGCAAGCTGGCGTCTTCTATTGCACCTGCCGCAAGTAAAATTTGCTCAACATCCTGGTGTCCTGATTGTCTTGCCAATTGTAGCGCGGTAATATCGCACGTGCGCGGCTCTCCAACATAATAGCCGTAACCATAGATAGCATTTACATTCGCTCCGTGATCTATTAGTACTTTGCAAACTGCGGCATGTCCATGAGACGCAGCAAGATGAAGGGGGCTTTCGCCAAGACTGACTTCACCCCAATCACCCTCTAGGCGGAGTTGATAGTTCACATCTGAGCCGGCTTTAATAAGAATCTCGCATATTTCCTTATCCCCCAAGCGCGCAGCTTGTTGCAATGGACTGCAATGATCTACGGATGCTACATTCATTACGGATGCCCCATGATCGACAAGTAATTGAACAAGCTGGGCATCGCGGGATCGGACTGCATTAGAAAGACATGTATCTTCTGCATAATATTGCGTAATGATAGTTTTCATCCCATACGTTGCAGTTTGGGTACCAAGATAAAATGCATTCGCGTCCGCTCCTTCACGCAGCAATGTGAGTGCTGGCAGGAGACTCGCACCTCTTATATGATTGCGACAGAAATAAAGAAGTTCTCTCGATTTTTTTGTGAGACTCTCAGCTTTATGATATAAATCCCATTGACGCTGGCTTATATATGCATGTTCATAGTTCTGGTCGCCATGAGAGATACAGTTTATCTCATAACAAGTTGATGCCAGTGCCGTGGTGGTCATGAGTAGCACTATCCATTTATTCATGAGAATCCTTTCTACATTTAGTGTTATTATTTAATCGGTGTCCTCATCGTCATCATTTCATAGTAGAGGTTTGAAAAATTATTTCAAACGGCTCGCATTTTTTAACGTTGCAGCTGTAAAAAAGAGTGCCAAAAAGATGCGGCGATCTAAGTTCATGGTATTAATTTTCCTGAATAGTTATACTTATACCTGATGACAAAAAGCCCAGAGGGACCAGCATGATTCTTACTGTCTTTATCGTACTTCAAGTAATAGTCGCAGTATTACTTGCACTTCACGATTGGATTCATATCCCTCCGCTAACTGATATTCATGTTTTGGCCAAGGCCCATTCGGTACAAGCCCGTCTTTTTGGATCGATAATAAACACCGGCTTGGTATTGATCCCACTTATTGCCACATGGCATTATTGGCCGGGTCCGCTACCACCTTGGGCGCTATATTGCGCAATTGGATCATATTCTTTACTCACAATTGGAACGATAGCTGCCTGGTGGATTCCCTATTTCTTTGGCAGTTCAGAAGCACACAAAGCTGGATTTAAAGAATATGAGCACACCCATGCATTTCTCCCACGACGAGGGACAAACATAACGCCTAATACGTTCCATGTTGTTATGCATCTTTTCATTTGGAGCTGTTGCATCATTTCATGGTACCTTTTTCTCATTTATAAGCGCCCATAAAACCTGCCAGAAATCTACGCAGAAAGAAAATCATCGCAGCTTTTTAATCCAATAAGGCAACTCATGCTCCTGATATTGTGGTACTCCATTAGGTTGGATCGTATTCCAAGTAAAATAGATCGAAAGATTTGCTTTATTATATCCAAGACGTTTCCACAAAGAATCAGGCTCTCGGTAATTACATGGCTTATGTGCTTGCCATGCATTACTCTCGCTAACAAGGCATGTATATAAAAACCCAAGTTCTCGACAATAACATTCAAACTCTTCTAGCAAACGCGAGGCCACCCCTTTACCCTGATAGGCAGGAAGCACAATCACATCTACAAAATAATAGTACCCAGTGGGATCTTTACCGTTCTTCTTAAAAAGGTCACACGACCCTACAAAATGCTCATCATATTCCACTAATGGCACGCCCGTAACAAAGCCAATGGGGTCGTTATTATGATATGCGATTGCCACAGCACTATGCACCATTTTCGAATACGAATGCAGCAACTCAAGCTCATCCTTCATCGAACCCTCATACAAAGAGGGATATTCCCGGTACCTTTCAATCCGCTGTTGAGCAATAAAAGGAATGATCTCCTGGATCTCTCTACCTGTTAGAATGCAGGTGCGATAGCTCTCCTGTGTGTTATCATTTCCATATACACAGATAGCAAGGCTCAATAACGTTAGCATTAAAAACTGTAAGTTATTTTTTATGAATATTTTCAAAGGCCGGCCTGGTTTTAGCAGTATCATAGATTATTCTTAATTCCATAATTTTCATGTCAGAATCACAGGAAAAGATGTCCACGCATTCAAATTGAGTTACCGCCCCATCTTTCATCGTCCAACGGTACATAAAATGGGCCGCTAAAATAAGGGGATTCTCACCAGATTCAAATGTATGTAGCAGCATAATAGAAGAGCTTGTTGTATCTTTAAAAAGATCTTTATAAAACTCCTTTGCCTTCATCTGTCCATACAACGGTGAATGCACAACCCCATCATCGGCAAACAATTCAATGATGGTATGCGCATCAGCAGATTCAAGAGCTTGAAGATAGGTGTGAATTATACCCATGTTCTTCATAGTTGTGAAAACTCTATTGTACGAAACTCATTCCCACACGATTCGATAAACTTCTGAAGATCTCGCGGATCCAGCACGACTGTAGCATCATTTTTCAAAGGATGAAAGCCTACCAACTCTTGATCAAATAATGCGCTATCCAAAATAACTTTTACTCGATGCTCTGTATCGTTCAAAAGCCCAAAAGGAGTCACACTTCCAGGCTCAACACCTAGAAACTCCATAAGTTGTTCTGGCCCTGCAAAACGCAGCTCCGGTGCACCTAAAGACTTTCCAAGCTCTTTGAGCGAAATCTTTGTTGAGCCAACTGCAACCACAAGCCACAGCCCCTTTTTGCTATCTTTTAAAAAAAGATTTTTGCAGGTCGCACCAGGAATTTTTATGCTAACCGCCTGCTCAACAGTAAAGAGTGGTTCATGATGAAATGTCTGGTAGCGTATACCGAGCTGATTGAGCCGTTCGAACACTGTTTCTTTATTCATGGGTAATCTCTTCAAGCAAAGATACTGCGATATATACATTCTAGAATAGCATAAAAAGCATTGGTGTTTAACATGCTATAATAAAACCTCTTAATTTAGGCGCCCCTATTCATTAAAAAAACCCAATGGAATTATTATGCGATTTCCTTAATTATGCTGGTTTCGGGGCGCTTTCTTGAGGTACCACTCCAGCTCCTCGTCCGGCAGCAGCCTGTTGTTTTTTTTTCATTTCTTCATTTTCACGATCCTTATCGAGCGGCGCTTTGGATATAGTTTCTCCAAACCCTACAAGTGACGCGGAATTTAAAGCTGCAAAGATACAGAGCATTGTGGATATTTGTTTTAGATGTTTCATAGGAAATCCTTACTTAAAACGATTATAATGCGATTTTCTTTTTTTAGTACATACTATATTACTCTTTCTATTTTTTTCATGGGGTATCGATTGTCCAAGCTACTCCTCCATACTATTCAGTCTACAACACAAAACTTTCTGATTGCAACATTTTTCATTTTTAATTTTACAAACACCGCCGGGCGCCTATTGGAACAGGAATAACTTCAAATAATTATTTCGATCAGTCTGAACAATCGATGATAAACAATAGTACGCTCTTAATGATAATAGTGTTGATAACAGGAATCTGTTATAATAATGGCTCCTGTTTAAGTGCTATATATTAGTTTGTGAGTAAAGATATGCTATTAGTCTCTGATAAAATCTCGATCGACGAATTGAAGAAAATGTCCCAAAACATGTTTGAAGGCATCGTAAAGGCCGTCGTGGACATAGAAAAAGGTATTATGATGGTTGATGCTCCTATGCACGCCGATCAAGAGGCAGCTTTGCTTGAACAAGGATCAAACCTGGCCAATCTATGGGGCATTAATTTGCATCCCACTCTGGACGGTGATGCTTTCATTGAGTTTGATTCTATGATCAACCTGAGACCATCATGGGGAAACAGAAGTAGAGGGGTGGATGATCCCCACATACAGGCACAAATACGGCAAATCGTTCAAGGATTGGTACAAAAATGATCATTCACAAGGGGTTACAGGAACGATGGCATCAATTTTCACTTGCTGAGCAACTGGCTAATGTAGGAACAGACGTTGAGCGAGCAATTCGCTGGAAAGAGAAAGAAAACGCAGACTTTAGCCAAAAAGCATTTGAAAGATCTTTAGAGCTGCTTGACTTTACCATCGCCGATCCTAAAAATAAAAAGAGTTTACGGGAATTGTGCCGCGTTCGTGAGGCATTAGTCGATTTCTTTGCGTATAACAATGAATATCAATCAACATCCGAATCTTGGCAAAAGTACTTCTATTATTTTGGCTACCTGGCAGCTTATGCAAAAGGTAAATAGGTTTGTAAATTATTAGACTCTTAAAAAAATGCACGGCTATTTTTAAAACTGAGCTCTCTGGGGCTCATATGCTTATGAAGTACATGTATTACACCATCCTCTCATTATTATTACTTGCACAGAACCTTGTCGCAATGGAAGCGTTGCGAGAACTTGATGAACAAGAAAATTTATACCAACAAGCCCTTGACCAAGCTTATGCCAACGGGGATACTGAAAGGGCTGAGGTGATCGCTATAGAACTATCAAAAGGCTCTCACATCTCCCGTATTGAAAGAGCCGGCGGATCGTTCACTTTTCTGTTTCGTCCAAGACCTCCCAGGAAAATTGACGGCCTATGTATAAGCACCCCAGCACTGGATCTGCTAAAATGTGTGACTCTCCTCAAAGATGGAGCGGACGCGTGCCATGCTAATAGCGATGGCCATAAAGATTGTATTCGTGCATTACCCATAGATACCAATTCAATGAGCCCAGAATTGGTCGAACGTATTAGTGAAGAAACCGAAACAGAACCTGGCTCGTTTGAAGCAACCCAAGAAACTATCTATCAAATGGCCTTCGATCAAGCCATTCGTAATGAAGACGATATGATGGCAGATCAAATACTTCTTGAACGTGCAAACCGGTCGAGTATCTCTTATAGAGAAGAAGCAGATGGATCATTCTGCTTCCAATTTACTCCAGTTGATCAAACGCAACCCATAGATACAATTATTAATGATAACAATGACCCGGCACATCTAGGGTAAGCATTCGATAGCACAAAAGAGCCTCAGTGTTTTAACAAACAAACTGAGGCTTTTGAAATTAAACCGCAATGTACCTACTTTCCCTGCCGTAACCGTTTTATAAGAAGTTTTACCACGATCTCAGCCGATTCAAAGGCTGCACCCACGCTGCCCGGCGCCGCCGTCACGCTCGCTGCTTCACCCGCAAAATAGATACCTCCTGCAGGCTTGAAGAGACGCTGTACCGTTATACCCTCAATCTCATCAAAACCCATGAGTTGATCTTGAGCAGGAGAAAATGCGCAGTAAGAGCCTTGGGTATAGAGGTTATGGGGCCAGTCGGCAACGAGAGCCGCATCGAGTGGATAATGACGGAGGCCAGCATCAGCAATCTTGATAACGTCACGCGGCAACGGCCAGCCTAAAAGCCGACAGATGGCAGCAATTTTCTCGGCAATCACCTGCATGTCGACAGGACGAGCCCAATGCATCGTTAAATACTGCTCGTCGCTCGTTATACCAGCGCTAAACCCCTCACCAATGAAAAAACCTAACGGTAGCACATTGCCTTGCGAGGGAACAAGGACTTTGGCAACGGTACCCGGGCAGGTCGCGTTTATGCCGTTCAGCTGAACTTCGGGAATGACCCCATCTTTTACCTCTAAGGTCCCGTAAGCAGATACGGGAAGTGCCAGTATTACGTTATCAGCTTCTTGGATGCTTCCATCAGCAAATGTCAATGTATACCGTCGCTCATCGCCCTTTCCTATTGCCGTTAATTGCTTATTAAGCACAATATTTCCCTCCAACTGCTCTGCAAGCTTTTTTGCTAGAAGATCGTTGCCCCCTCTGATACGATACAAAGGAAAGAATGGCTCCGCGTGCTTATAGAGATCCGATACCCCGCCTAAGCACAGCTCAATGATCGATTCTTTATAGTAACGTGCTGAAATCATATGAGCTGGTGAACCGTGATAGACCCAGGAGGTCATTTCACAATAATGCTTTAGATCAGGGTAATCTTTAAAAAAAAGATCTAGAACTTCCTGGAGGGTGGTACAGCTATCAATTATCCCTGCAAGATCTGTTTTCGTTTTTTCGCTATCGCCGATACATTCCTTAAATCGCTCGCTCAGCGCTGTGAAATGATCCCCGTTTAAGACATACCCAGGAAAAGGCATACGCGCCGCAAAGAGCTCAATGCCGAGCTCTGCAGAGAGTGATCGGATATAATCGATATTACCTCCATCACCTAATGACCAGGGCCCAAATTCGATCATATGCTCTGCATCTGAGAACATTCTCCCACCAACGCGCGATCGTGCTTCCATAACCCGCACAGGTATCCCAGCTTGCTTCAGCCTATATGCGGCCAGCAACCCCGCTGGTCCTGCGCCAATGACAGTGACCTGCTGGCTCGAGACGGTAGCAATTGGGAAGATCTCTTTTATCCAATAATACAGTGTATGTTCCTCATCTTCTGGACTTCCGTTCGGTCTTATAGTTTTCCAGGTAAATTTTACTGTAAGATCAGTTTTTTCATATCCTCGTTTATTCCAGAATGGGCCCAGCTCGATATAATTCTTAGGTTTCTGGGGATGCTGTACGTGAGTTTCTTCAGCAAAACAAACAAACCGATACTGCTGATCCCTCGCGTATTCTTCGATTGAGTTGTGCAGAGCCCTTGCTATCTCTTCTTTTTCGTATTCAGAAACTACGAACTCGTCAGTAATGTAATAATACCGCTCAGGGTCTCTACCAGCTTTTCTAAACAGCTCCATCGATTCTTCGTAATTTTGAGGATAGATTTTCTGAGAATAATCGGTGAGGGAAGTCCCTAGGGAAAAACCGACGGCAGTATCCCCAATGTACGCTACAGCAAGTACAGAATGAGGCAGCTGCGACAGCCAAGTAAGATACTCTTGAACCTCTTGTGTATCAGCTTCAAAGAAATATGGATAGTCTCTATACCGTTTAATGCCACTTTCAGCGACAAAAGAAAGCAGAGGGAGCATCTCCTGGCCTGTGTATAATTTGATAGAATGTTGATCGTGCATAGTATCAGTGCCTTGCAGAAAAAAAGTTGCGCCAAAAGCTGTTATAAACAAATATACGTGTAATACGGTATGTACAGAAAATGGGATCATCATACTCGTGCCTTTCAAAAGATCCGATGAACAAACGGGCCATATCTTCCAATACTAGCAAAAAATGGCCCCGGACGAAAGTAACCTTCTAGCATCAGAATACCAAGGGAAATTGAATATTAGACGTCGAAGCCATTTTTCAGGTGATGATCAGACGAGTTTGACGATCCCACCCAAGCAAATTTAAGTAAATATTTCTAAACATATTGACACATAGAAACTAAAGAGAGTATTCTGAAAATAAGAACTTATTCTGAAATTCGAAATAGTGTGTTATAGCATCTCTAATAAAAAAAGGAGATTTTTATGAAACAGCGATTATTGGCTGCATCGACAAAAACTGCGTTGTATGGCGCATTGATTTTGGCGGGCTTTACGCAATCTTTACGCGGAATGGATGTTCCACAAGAGCGTGCCCCACAAGAGCAGAAGGAGCGATTTACACTTAAGGTTGTTAATAAAACAGCTAATTCCTACAAACTGGGAGTTTATGACTGTGCGGCGGGCTGGACATCGAGCCTAAGTTTAGGAATGATCGGGCATCAGTACTGTCAAAACATCGCCAACCAGAGTTTGGTTGTAGGCCCAGGGAGAACTGTTGAAAAAAAGGGGTTGCGGGCTGCTCAAAAATCGCCCGAAACCGTGTTTGCCATCTGGCCTATGCCAGAGATTGTGTATCCAGGTAGCGAAAAAGTTGACCCTGAAATCGAATGGGAGCTTTTGCGAAAAACGAGGTATATCAAAACAGAGATTCGGGGAGACGTGGTTATTTTGACTATAGAACCAACGCAGTTGGGGAGAGAACAACCTCGCCTTACCATGGATCAGTTCCAAGCTGAACCGCGGTTTGCCTTAAAAATCGTAAATAATACCGATGATCCTTATTATGCTCAAGTTTTGGCAGCGGTGACAACGCCAAAGAAAGGCTGGCACGGTCTTGCAGTAGGAGGATTTACTACTAAATACGAGCCGATTAGTACGGTATATAGCCTTGAACCTCAGGGGACAGCAGAAACCGGAGCATTGCCTCGGCAAAGTCCTACTCAAGGAAGCGAACCAGACCTGATATTTGCAATCGCTCTCGATCCAGAGGATTTTCAAGATTCCCAAACTTTTAGACAAACAACAATGTCGACAGAATCATTCATTACACAACCGAATGTTGTTATGTCGATCGAAAAAAGCGAACCGTCTGTGCCAGGAGGAAAAATAAGGTATGCCCGGGGGCGTAGTATGGATACTCCTGAAGGAAGAATGAAAAATGCATACATAAAGATTACCGAACTCTCGAGAGAAGAGGCGTTTCAAGGAGCGGCCCTTCAAAGAGCTGCTTTACGGCAGCCATCGCAAAGCATCTATCCAATGGCTTTATTAAGGGGCGGCGAAGCTCAGCAACTACCAAGTGCGCCAGCAGCTGAACCACAACCAAGTGCATCTCCACTGCCAAGTGCACCGCCACAGGAGCCTGGAGAAGAAGAAAAGTAATAAGATACGTTGATACGTTAAAAAAAGCCTCAGTGTTTTATAAAACAAACTGAGGCTTTTTTAATTTAAACCCTGGCAGTACTTACTTTCCCAGGCCGTGCCTGCCAAGCCGTAGCCTTTATCGCGACGCAGCTTCAGTGAAGGCGAATTGGCAAAGGCTGGACCAGCGAAGTATCATCAAGAAATTCTAGAAGACTACCTACCCCTGCCATCGTAAAGCTGGCCCAGTCATGCCGCCACAATATGAGGGAATGGCTCACCGAGGGCATCCCGGAAAGCAGGTCGGCACATAGGTACACCCCTGATTAACCGTTACTATTTTGGTTCCCGTACAACCATTGGTATCAGTAACCACCACGATATACGTGCCTGCTTGTAGCCGGGTAAGGATAGCATTACCGCCTACAAAAGCAGGAAAAGTGTAGGTGCTCCCTGAGCTCGTCGCAACCGCAGAATATTGACCTCTTCCTCCAGTAAAAGAAACCTGTATCGCTCCATTGTTCAAATAACAGGATGTTGCAGTACTACTGGTCGTAAAGGTAATCGGTGTAGCGGCAGTACACGCTCTCATAGCAACCAACGCTAAATTAAGGAAAAAAGCTTTAGATGGCAGCTCGCTATTGGAACTCGCAGCTAAGATGGGTCATCAAAAAATCTGCGAATTAATCGCTGAAAAACTACTTTATCGACCAAATAAACAACACATTATCAGCTTTATTGCGTTAATCACGATCCTTAAGGAAAGGGGTATTTATTTTCAGGATATAGGACCTTCAACCTTTAGAGCATTTGCACATAATGAAACTATTTGTGAAGATAACAAAAACGCATTTCTTCAATCCCCTGCGGGACAAGAAGTTATAGTTTTGCCAGATGGACCGATAAGAAAAGCTCTTCTTGCAAAACATGGCGTTCTTTAAAAAAAGCGTCAATAAAAAACTTGAATGCAGTTTGCTCATACATTTTGAGTTAGTAGAGCCTTTTGACGCGAAACCCTGTTCAGTCTATACTAGTTCAGTTTATATCAACAAGTGACTTACCTATTGGAAGTATTCTTTTATTTCTATTGGTAAACTTTAGATCAAGCAAAACAGTCTTAAAAAGGATTCATAGTATGGTTCGCAAAATCACAATTTTCCTATCTCTCTGTATTATTGGATCAGGCATTCAAGCCAGTATGAGTCTCTCTAAAAGTGAGCTTAATAATAGCCTCTGCTCTGCTTGTAGCGATGGAGATCTACCAAAGGCGATCTCTTTACTAGCTCTCGGCGCACAAGCCGAAAATTCAAACACTGGGCATGTGCCATTATTTTATGCTGCAGCAGCAGGAAAAATTGCATGTATGAAACTTCTTGTATCTCATGTGCAAGCCTGAACTCAAAGTTTAACGGTTTTACACTCATGCATATGGCTGCGCAATCTGGGCAACTAGAGGTCCTAAAATACTTGGATGCTCAAGGGGTTCCACTCGATTCTGAGGCAAGTGATGGCAGCTACCCACTGCATCTCGCAATACAAGGAGGCTTCCTGCAGGTTGTTAGCTTTTTTATTGAAAAGAGAGTTAACATTTCTAGGCCTATCGGACAATTACAAAACACCCCTCTGCAAATTGCAGTAATGAAAGGACACCCCGAAATAGCTGCACTTCTCAGAAAACATGGAGCACAACATAGCAAGGATGCTCAAGGATATACAAGCTTGCATATGGCAGCAAAAAAGGGGCTAACCGAGGAAGTCAAAACGCTCGTTCTCCAAGGAATCGGTGTCGACGAACGATCCAATAATCAAGAAACTGCTCTTCATTGCGCCTCTTTCCATGGGCACGCGGATGTAGCTCGGATACTGCTCTCTGCGGGTGCCAATGTTAACGCACAAGAGCAAGGTGGTCTTTCTTCATTGCACCTTGCCGCCTATCAAGGTAAAACTGACGTCGTTGAAGTGCTCCTTGAAAACGGCGCTGATGTATTCCACCAAACTCCCGATAAGCAGCTGCCTATCTATGCTGCCACCCAAGAAAATCACGCTGGCATATGCAAACTCATTCTTAAAAAAATAACACAAGTCCAATTGAGCGAATTATCAAAAAGCTTCTATGAAAGAATAATAACAATTATGCTTGTTGCTAAGCATTATAAGGTACCGAAGGATCTACTGAAAATGATATTATCGCTTGATAGTTTACATACTGAACACACCTATGATCTCTTAAGTGGAGCAGCTCACCAAATCACTAAACCAAACTTTTTTTATCAGTTGATAAGAAGAACGGCCTCAGTCTTGGGAGAAGAGAGGGCTCTTTCGCTGCTATGCTCACATACCCAAACTTTTTTTGAAGAGTTCCTCAAACAAACAGCATTTCGCCTGCGGTCCCAAAAAGCCGCACCAGGCGTGGAATTGGTTGAGGGTCAAGAGACAATAGCTCTTCTAATCGCTGATCAAGGTGAAAAACTAGCTCAGCTATGCGAGAGCAAAACACCAGGCTTTAATGCGATGATAAGACAATGGGTAGTTGATGAAACCCCAAAAGAAGCGAAAAAATTATGCCTTGCATGTAAAGCGAGTGGAAAGTTAGTGCGATGCGGAGGCTGCAGAAAAGTATATTTCTGCAATCAGCTTTGCCAAAGGAATGCTTGGGAAGGTCACAAAAATGAATGCAAACAAAAGTAATTGTTATTCGCGATTTTTCGAAAGCGCGTAATGAGCTCGTCGCCGATCTTTGGCATCTGCGGGATACCCCATTTGTAACAATAAACCAACGAATCC
The DNA here is from genome assembly GCA_963695365.1 of uncultured bacterium. GTDB lineage: Bacteria > Babelota > Babeliae > Babelales > Babelaceae > PRDV01. The sequence continues at coordinate 850,931 of OY968766.1, read as the reverse complement.
CCTTTTTAAGAGCCGGATTTTCAGTTATTTCGAGCACCCTGCCGCGCAGTATGAGACAACTCTGCTTACGCGAGCTGAGAGAAGTCTGTTTTCTCTGACAGATGTCTGGCAAAGAACCGCACAGATGCGGGCGGATGATCTGGTGCAAGTTCAGACGGCGGAGCTGCTTGACCCTGAGCATGTCGAGTAGATTTGCATTTTTTCAAGACAATCTCTATAGTTAGGAACTAAACGTACTAAAAAATCGTACCTTTCTTTCCCAAATGGAGAATGGCGCGGAAACAGGTTTCTTAAAACTATTGCTGCGAACAAAGCAGACTGTCATGCATCCCAAAAAAACCTCAAATAAAAGCTGATCGTAAGAAAAATTCTTATTATTAGCTTTTATATTGAAAGAAGTCATCTTGAAAATCAAGAATCAAAATAAACCACAAAAAAAAGCCTCAGTGTTTTACAAAACAAACTGAGGCTTTTTTAATTTAAACCCTGGCAGTACTTACTTTCCCAGGCCGTGACCAGCCAAGTATCATCAGCGTTGTAGACTTAACTTCCGTATTCGGAATGGGAACGGGTGTGACCCTACAACTATACCCACCAGGGAAATCTGTAATTCAAAGTTTCCTTGCGGATGAAATATTTGTAGTATATCTGTATACAGTTTTCAACAGTTGCTCTTCAATTAAGTTTATTGCAAATTCTTAATGTGATTTAAAACATTCGATCTATTAGTACTGGTTAGCTTAATGCATTACTGCACTTACACACCCAGCCTATCAACCTCGTAGTCTTCAAGGGATCTTAATGTGTAACTTGCGCTACACGGGGTATCTTATCTTGAGACGAGTTTCCCACTTAGATGCTTTCAGCGGTTATCTCTAATGAGCTTAGCTACCCAGCCTGCTTTTGTTAAACAACTGGAACACCAGAGGCTCACTCATTCCGGTCCTCTCGTACTAGGAACAAGCTCTCTCAAATACCCTACGCCCACAACGGATAAGAACCGACCTGTCTTGCGACGGTCTGAACCCAGCTCACGTACCGCTTTAATTGGCGAACAGCCAAACCCTTGGGACCTTCTCCAGCCCCAGGATGCGATGAGCCGACATCGAGGTGCCAAACCTCCTCGTCGATATGGACTCTCAGAGGAGATCAGCCTGTTATCCCCGGCGTACCTTTTATCCATTTAGCAATGGCCCTTCCATTCGGAACCACTGGATCACTAAGACCTGCTTTCGCATCTGCTCGACTTGTAGGTCTCGCAGTTAAGCTCCCTTATGCCTTTACGCTCTACCGACGATTTCTATTCGTCTTGAGGGAACCTTTGTATGCCTCCGTTACCATTTAGGAGGCGACCACCCCAGTCAAACTGCCCACCAGACACGGTTCCCAGCCCGGATAACGGGTCTAGGTTAGATCTTCAAACGGATAAGGGCGGTATTTCAACGTTGGCTCCACTACAGCTAGCGCCATAGCTTCAAAGCCTCCCGCCTATCCTACACATATCAATCCAAAAATCAATGTCAAGTTGCAGTAAAGGTGCACGGGGTCTTTCCGTCCAGTTGCGGGAAGCCGGCATTTTCACCGGCACTACAAATTCACTGAGTCTATCATCAAGACAGCGCCCAAGTCGTTACGCCATTCATGCAGGTCAGAACTTACCTGACAAGGGATTTCGCTACCTTAGGCATTTGTGTTAGCTGCATGTCGCCATGCAGATCGGACTATATCTTCATACCCTCCGCGAGTATGTTTGGCGTGTAGTCTCTGAGGATTCCCGATTCCTCGGGCCTTTCCTGCTGATTGTCTCCACCTACATATTTTCACTGCTTTATCCATATAAAACGAGTAATGTAGGATACCGAGATGTCCCAGCATATAGCCAAATTTTACAACGGCCACTAATGGCAGCAATTATCAACCGTTATAGTTACGGCCGCCGTTTACCGGGGCTTCAATTCAATGCTTCGCCTTGCGGCTGACATCTCCTATTAACCTTCCGGCACTGGGCAGGCGTCAGACTCTATACATCCTCTTACGAGTTAGCAGAGTCCTGTGTTTTTGTTAAACAGTCGCTTGGGCCTCTTTGTTGCAACCTATCCATGCTTTTTTAATTACATAATAGGCACCCCTTCTCCCGAAGTTACGGGGTTATTTTGCCGAGTTCCTTAATGATAGTTATCTCAACGCCTGAGCATTTTCAGCCCGTCTACCTGTGTCAGTTTGCGGTACGATCACATACAAAGCTCGCTAGAGGTTTTTCTAGTCAGCGTGGGATCAATCAAATACGCATATCCACGAGGAACATACATACCCATAACACTTCAAGGTTAAGGTAAAACGGATTTTCCTATAATACCCCTCTTTGTGCTTAGCTTGGCAATTCATAATCCAAGTTGACCTACCCTCCTGCGTCACCCCATCACTCAAACGCTCGTACATGGTACAGGAATATTTAACCTGTTTTCCATCGCCTACTCCAATTGGCCTCGGCTTAGGGGTCGACTAACCCTGAGTGGATGAACCGATCTCTCGGAAACCTTAGACTTACGGCGGACAGGAATTTCACCTATCTTTTCGTTACTTATACCAACATATTCACTTCTTTGATCAACGTCACCTGTCCTTACGGTCAAGCTTGTATCTATCAAAGAACGCTCCCCTACCCCTTTACCAGGACGCATCCCGATAAAAGCCATAGCTTCGGTAATTCGTTTATCCCCGTTCGTTTTAAGCGCAGAAACACTTGACCAGTGAGCTATTACGCTTTCTTTAAAGGATGACTGCTTCTAAGCCAACCTCCTGGCTGTCTGTGTATCGCCACTTCTTTTCCAACTTAACGAATATTTAGGGACCTTAGCTGATGGTCTGGGCTGTTTCCCTCTCGACTATGAAGCTTATCCCCCACAGTCTGTCTCCTGTCTTCCAACACTACGGCATTCAGAGTTAGCAAAGATCCGGTAAGCTTACGCCCCCAAAATCTAAACTGTGCTTTACCTCCATAGTGAATCCAACAAGGCTATACCTAAATATATTTCGGGGAGAACCAGCTATTTCCCAGTTTGATTAGCCTTTCACTCCTAGCCACACCTCATCCGAGCAGTTTTCAACCTACACCGGTTCGGACCTCCATTCCCTGTAACAGGAATTTCATCCTGGACATGGCTAGCTCACTAGGTTTCGGGTCTACCTCATCGTACTAATCGCCCTATTCAGACTCGCTTTCGCTACGGCTCCGTTCTTTCTAAACTTAACCTCGCACGATAAGATAACTCGTTGGCTCATTATGCAAAAGGTACGTGGTCGCGCGTACGTATACATCGCTTCCACCGATTGTAGACAAGTGGTTTCAGTTTCTATTTCACTCCCCTCCCGGGGTTCTTTTCACCTTTCCCTCACGGTACTTGTGCACTATCGGTCATCAGGTAGTATTTAGTCTTATCCGATGGTCTGGACAGATTCCCGCAGAATTTCACGTGCTCTGCGGTACTCGGGTTTACAAGCTCGTATATTAGGTAACTTTTCGCTTACAAGGCTGTCACTTTCTGTGGCCGTCCTTTCCAGAACAGTTCAGCTAAGAGACCTAATTGTTACGCCAAGGACTGCATTCTTTGGACGCTTATACCCCACAACCCCTACAGCACAACGCACGCAGGCTATCACGTACTGTAAGTTTAGACTTTTCCCCTTTCGCTCACCACTACTGAGGGAATCACGTTGTTTTCTCTTCCTAGCCCTACTTAGATGTTTCAGTTCGAGCCGTTCGCCTCCATACCCTATGTATTCAGATATGGATACTATGGGTTTACCATAGTGGATTTCTCCATTCGGAAACCTCCGGATCATAGCTTGATTGACAGCTCCCCGAAGAATATGGCCGCCTTCCGCCTCCTTCATCGCCTCCTGATGCCAAGGCATCCACCACATGCCCTTTTCAATTAATCACAAACTTTCAATAGCTTAAATGAATTGTTGAGCAACTTTTGTTTTTTACTGGATACATTTTTACTACAAATATTTCAAAGAACACAAGAAATTTTTTATATCGAAAAATCCTAATTTTTTATGACCGTGCCAGCTGTCCCTCGATACTATCCCTTCGGCATAAAGGCCTCGGGATCACTCGGGATGAGCGGGTCGCGTGAGCTGGTGGAGATGAGCGGATTCGAACCGCTGACCCCCTGCGTGCAAAGCAGGTGCTCTACCAACTGAGCTACATCCCCTTAATATGTGGTTAAGAGATTGTTTATCAGTCCTTTCGACTTCGGTCCAATGGTGGGCCTAAGTCGACTCGAACGACTGACCTCCCCGTTATCAGCGGGGTGCTCTAACCAGCTGAGCTATAGGCCCAGGTCGATATTCAACGAGAGATAAACTACCTCTCGTTGATTCTTGGAGCTGCTTACAGCTTTCCAAGCATAAGACGATGTATCTGCATCGCCCTTAAAGCTAATGATCTTGCAATCAACGCACACCTTAAAAAAGCATTGAATCTTTTACTCCCTCGAAAGGAGGTGATCCAGCCGCAGGTTCTCCTACAGCTACCTTGTTACGACTTCGCCCCAATCACTCTCCATACCTTCAGCATCCGCCTCTCTTGCGAGTTAGCTAAGATGATTTCGGGTACAAACAGCTTTCATGGCGTGACGGGCGGTGTGTACAAGGTCCGTGAACGTATTCACCGCGTCGTTCTGATACGCGATTACTAGCGATTTCAACTTCATGAGGTCGAGTTGCAGACCTCAATCTGAACTTAGACTAACTTTATGGGATTGGCTCCATCTTACGACTTCGCAGCCCTTTGTATTAGCCATTGTAACACGTGTGTCGCCCTAGGCATAAGGACCATGCGGACTTGACATCATCCCCACCTTCCTCCTGGTTTCCCAGGCAGTCCCATTAGAGTGCTCTCTTACGAGATTGCAACTAACGGCAGGGGTTGCGCTCGTTATAGGACTTAACCCAACATCTCACGACACGAGCTGACGACAGCCATGCAGCACCTGTGTATATGTCTTAGGTTTCCCTAAGAAGACCCCGTTTCTGGGGCTGGCATATACATGTCAAACCTAGGTAAGGTTCCTCGCGTAGTGTCGAATTAAACCACATGTTCCACCGCTTGTGCGGACCCCCGTCAATTCCTTTGAGTTTTAATCTTGCGATCGTAGTCCCCAGGCGGATCACTTAACGCGTTAGCTACGACACTAATTCTGCAGAGCAGAACTAACGTCTAGTGATCATCGTTTACAGCGTGGACTACCAGGGTATCTAATCCTGTTTGCTCCCCACGCTTTCGTGCATGAGCGTCAGATGTGGACCAAGAAGCTGCCTTCGCCATCGGTGTTCCTCTTGAGATCTACGCATTTTACCGCTACTCCAAGAATTCCACTTCTCTCTTCCACCCTCTAGCGCGCCAGTATCTACCGCTGATTCCCGGTTAGGCCGGGAGATTTAACAGTTGACTTAGCGCACCGCCTGCGCACCCTTTACGCCCAATAAATCCGAATAACGCTCGCACCCTTCGTATTACCGCGGCTGCTGGCACGAAGTTAGCCGGTGCTTTCTTTAGTGGTACCGTCATCATAAGGCTGTATTAAAGCCTCTTATTTCTTCCCACTTAACAGAAGTTTACAATCCGAAGACCTTCATCCTCCACGCGGCGTCGCTGCGTCAGACTTTCGTCCATTGCGCAATATTCCTCACTGCTGCCTCCCGTAGGAGTCTGGACCGTGTCTAAGTTCCAGTGTGGCCGTACACCCTCTCAGGCCGGCTAACCATCATAGCCTTGGTAGGCCTTTACCCCACCAACTAGCTAATAGTACGCAGGCTCATCTTTCAGCGACAGCAAAGAGGCCATCTTTCTCTTTTTCAAGACGTATGCAGTATTAACCTCGATTTCTCGAGGGTATTCCTCACTGAAAGGCAGATTCCTACGCGTTACTCACCCGTTTGCCGCTGTACTCAGTCCGAAGACCTTTCTCGCTCGACTTGCATGTGTTAAGCACGCCGCCAGCGTTTATTCTGAGCCAGGATCAAACTCTCCATCACAAAAATTGAATAGAGATTGTTGATCGCAAGATCATTAGCTTTTAGGATTTTTCGTATATTTCAAAGAATAATTTGTTAATTTCTTTGGGAATTTTTCAAAAAAAAGAGCTCGTCTTTTAAGATAAGGTTTCAACAGTATACAAAATTTGTTATCACTGTCAACTTTTTAAGTAACCTTATCTATCAAACTGCTTGCTTCACGTTACTACTCATCTCCGATTTTATGAAAAATCGGGGAATTTCAACCTTTTTTGCTTCATCTGTTCAGCACAAAATGCTGAATGCTTGTTGGGGAATTTTCCGAATACTCAATCAAGTAATTGAAAGTATACCGGAGGCTGGAGGGATGTCAATAGTTTTTAGAAAAGTTATTACACTATCATGGATAAACCTGTACAAAGCTTCCCTTAAACAAAGCCACCCTCTATTTCAGATGCGTATACTATGGCAGAAACCTTGGAAAAACTTCAAGAAAATATGAAAGAAGTCATATCTCTTTGCATGAGTAGCCAAAAGCTAAAGAGAAAGAGATGCCAACATGCTTATCTCCTTCCAACTAAGACTGCAGGGAATTCTTTTTGGGCACCAATTTCCACCTGAACTATAACGGTAGCATCTTCTTTCTGTCCTATAACAATGCCATAGGCCAATCGGCCGCCCGCCCCTCCTTTGCCACTACGCTCAACAAGAACTACATCGCTGCGCTTGAAGCTATTGTTTGCATCAAAGCTCCACATATGCTCTCTCGCTATCCTTTTTTGCTCATCCAACGAAAATTCTCTAAACCAGCTTTTGCCAATAATCTTACGACATGGAATCCCCATCCGTTTATAGGTCATTTTTGCAAGCTCATCTTCGGTAAAAGGCCCTTTCTCACATTCCATTTTCTTATGATAGGCACAGCGCTTATCTTTTCCAAAATCTTTATGCCGAGAATAGCGATAGCTACGCAAAATACGCTCCATATGGAGAGGATGCGTTGTTTCCAGATAAGAAACAGCTCTTTCAAGATTACTAATCATGAGGTCCAGTTCGTCACTTTCGGAAGCGTTTTCAAAAAAACGTTGATCCAGCTTCTCTAAAGAATCAACTTCTCTTATAAGGTACCCTCTTTGAAAATAATCAGTTCTCATACAATCAAATTGATACTCAACCCGGTCCCGCATGCATAATTCGCAGCCACACGTCTTAGCAGCATGCTTATCTGCTGCTCTTTCCATTCTCTGTATTTTAACAAAGTAATCGGGAGTACCTCTTCGAGCTCCGTGCTGATGATCATAATAGTGCTTAAAGAATAGATGGCTGGCTTCGTGATGCATAACAAAACGCAATACACCATAGCTTTGCCGCTCCCAATAGGGCTCATACATGTTTACACCCCTGCCCGTTCTCCAGCAGTAAACATCTTTCATAGGTCCCGCACATGCCTCAGGCGCATGCCGTTCGCTGGCAATCATAATCAAGGCAGGATGGGCGTAACCAACATTTTTCAGTGCTTCAAAACAAAGTTTGCGATATTTTATCGATGATTCACGAGGAGTACCAACATCTGTATTGCAGATCTGTTGACGCTCAAGAAAAGTTGCCAAATCACCCGCAGCCAGCTCATTATAAACCATTGACGGTGGGATGACTTTTCCTGGCACCTTACCCCCGAAATGGTCCATCGCACCTACATATAAAGGGACAAGACTCGATAATAAAAACAGCACAGACTTCATGGACAGCTCCCTGTAATTTATTCTATTTTTTAGTTCTATAAGAATATTATACAGAAATATCTGGCTTTTTCAAGGTCTTAAATCTGACTGGAATCTTTCTACCAAACGCAACTCGACTTTACAATGGGAGCTCAACCCGTCTTTCCATTTCATCAATTGATGCGATGCATTGAAGGTCCACGGGATCAGTTCCGAGAGGGGTGCTCAACCAAGCATCGATGATTTCTTTTGCTATTATTTCAGAAGTTGCCCGCAGGCTCATACAAAGTACGTTTGCGCGATTCCAAAGGCGAGCGCCCTTTGCCGTTTGAGCGTCACAACAGAGAGCCGCACGAATGCCACGAACTTTATTAGCAACTATAGAAACGCCCGTCCCCGTCCAACAAAAAAGAATGCCTTCATCAGCAACTCCAGAAGCGACTCGTTCCGCCACGGCTCGAGCAACCTGGGGCCATAGCTCTTGTTTGCCAGCCAGCGGCCCAAACAATTCAACCTCATGGCCGCGCTTTTTGAGCTCGTCGACAATGACATCGGTCATATGGGTGCGCTCATCAGAACCAATTGCAAGTTTCATTTAATATGCGCCCCTTCAGCCAGCAGCAGAGCGCGCTTTCGCTCGGTACCGCCGTTATTATAGCCACATAGTTTACCATCTGAGCGTATGACGCGGTGGCAGGGAACGGTTGGGTCGTCATTCTTTTTCATAATATTCCCAACAGCTCGTGCCGCACGAGGATTGCCTGCCTCGATTGCCACCTCTTTATAGGTAAGGGTCATGCCTCTTGGAATGGATCGGACTATCTCTCGTACTCTTTCAGCAAAATTGGATGTTTTCATTGAAGCCTCCGGTTTAAACTGCTTTTTAGTCTAAAAAAAGTTAAAAGAGAGGTCAATGGATCCACATCTATGTCGAGCGCAAGGTTCACGAAAAAAGTCACTCCAAAGTAAGCATACTTCTTGACGGGATAGTTGCGATTTGTCAATAAGAAAATAGACATCTTGCATTTTTGTGTAGATTGTCGTATAATTTACTATAGTTAGCTTTCAAATGTATCTAATTTGAGGCTCTTGTAGGTATCATCTCTATAACAGGAGGCAGCTATGCTTCATACACCTATTCATTCAGACAGCAGATCCCCTCTGGGGGTACATTTTCTTCTTCTTACTATTTCTTCTGTGCACACCATGTGCATGTCTCTTATGGCGTAAGCCATCTCTTTTTTTTATTCTTACTTTTTTTAGTTTCGATTACTTATTAGTGCTCTATAGCTCTATTGCTGCTTGATTCGTTTACGATTCTCGAGTAATTGAGCACAAGACACGCTTTGTACATTTACTATGACGAGTTATTCGTCAAAGGAGTTTTGCTATGACTAAACCTATTTTTGTCCTGCTTACTGATTTTGGATTTGATTTTGCGGTCGGCTCACTTAAGGGAGTTATCTTACGTTCATTACCGGATGCGCACATACTCGACCTCGATCATACCATTGATAAGTTCAATCGCATAAGCGCTGCGTTCGTACTTAAGAAAACATATCGCTTTTTTCCAAAAGGAACCACGTTTATATGCGTTGTAGATCCGGGCGTAGGAAGCCGTCGCAACGCCCTTTGTATAGAGCTCGATGGCTATACCTTCATCGCACCAGATAATGGGATTCTCCATCACTTCATTAATAAAGACGCCAAGATATGGCTCATTGATGACACCGTAATTATCCCACACTCAAATACCTTTCATGGCCGGGATCTTTTTGTACCAGCAGCTATTGCATTAGCTCTCAATCAAAGAGATTTCCTAAAACCCCTTGAAAAACAGTCATGTGTTAGGCTTCACGAGCTTGATGCTCAACAGCTCATTGTATATTGCGATAGCTTCGGCAATCTCAAAACAAACATAGATGCCGATAGCATTAAGAGTGATTCTATATCGTTAACAGTAAGGACGCATACCTACGTTGTTCCAAAAAGAATAACGTTCGATGACGTTTTACCAGGAGAACTTTTCTGTTATCGTGGAAGCAATGATACGATAGAATTTGCAGTCAATCAGGGATCTGCAAAAGCGTATCTTGGCGTAGCCTGCGGCGAGGAGATAACGGTATCATGATCGCAGTTGTCTTTCTGTACGCTCTCTTAGCATTCACTTTCATTATTGCTAAGCAAACACTCGCATATGCGGATCCCTGTTTTTTAATAGGGATTCGCCTGACGCTAGCGGGAGTGCTTCTTTGCAGCTATCATTACGCACGGTTTCGCACTCTTGCTATTAAGCGTGAAGATGTCTGGCTTTTTGCCCGCACCGCACTTTTTCACGCATACCTGGCCTTTATACCAGAGTTTATTGCTTTGCAATATATGAGTGCTACAAAAGCGAATCTCCTCTATGCGAGCTCTCCATTTGTTTCTGCATGCATCGCCTATGCCTTACATGCAGAGCAAATTACCATGAAAAAGCTTGCCGGTATCGTTATCGGACTTTTGAGCATACTTCCGGTTTTGCTTTCTGGCGCCCATACGGGATTTTCAGTAACACCGCTTGACGGCATTCTCTTGATTGCCATAGCTTCAGGGGCCTACGCTTGGTTTTTAGTAAAGCAGCTTATGGACAAGCAGTACTCTCTGTGCCAGATTAACGGCCTTGCCATGCTTTGGGGAGGCCTTGGTGCTCTGGGAACAAGTTTTTTCGTGGAGCCTTTGGCATACAAAGCGCTTGCGCAGCCGCCTTTCTGGGCATGGCTCCTGGTGCTTGTTGTTATAGCTAATATAGGTGTCTACAATTTGTATGGCTGGCTCTGTTCCCGGTATTCTGTAACATTCATAATGAGTGCAGGATTTCTGTGCCCTGTATTTGGTGGTTTCTTTGGCTGGTGGCTGGAGGGAACGGTTCTCACATGGCATTATTTTGTTGCACTTATTGGCATTCTAGCTGGCCTTGTGCTCTATTACACTGATTCCTAGCGCGGTTTTTCCTGCTCTCCCAAAGCAACATTTTGGAAGCTGAAAATTTAATGATTGACAGAGCACCCTTTTATTAAATTCCAGCGAATTGACAAATAAGATAATTTTTGCTGTAATATATACTAATACATTGTAAATATAAATAACTATAAAAGGATCGTTATGAAATATGCACTACTTCTCTTTGTAGCTTGCGCTTCTGGCCAACTGTTTTCAATGGACAGATTCGAAAAAACCCCGGCCAAAGTTAGCCTCGATACTCTGGTACAGCTCTATAGAGACAAAAATCTTACCATTGAAAAAGTAAAAGCTTTCTTTGAAAAGCCGGCCGACCGAGGCACGATTAAGGAATTTACGAAATCAGCTGCGGCTACATTCATAAAAACTCGTGGAGAACTCTATAAAAAAACGAACGATTCTACCATCGAACTTTATGAAATGGAGAATGCTTATGCCGGGTTTATTCTTCTTGCCTTCTGCCAAACTACGAAAAAAGAACAGCTTAAAATGCATATTCAGGCACGGGCTTTAATAGAACATTTCGAAAAACTAAAGCAGCCAAATTGATAGCAGGTCAATTGCTATTTCGTGACACAAACGTTTACATGTATCACATGTTCAGCCACAAGTTGAATAATGACCTATACCTCTAAAAAAATTAGAAGTATAGGTCATGGTTTATTGATTTTATTTTCACTACGACTTAATGATGTTCAAAAACAGTTGCCCCCTCACACAATGAGGTTCCCAAGACCCGCAAGAATCAAACGTCTTACCTCAGGTTCTGCAAACTGTTGCCCAACCTCTTGCATCATTTGTAAGATGAGGAGAATCGGAGTCGGAATGGGTATTTCTAAGTCAGCAAAGGCCTTCAGAAGGAGATTTCGTTGATCATTGGTAAGCTCGGCATAGGCCTTACAGAGCTCTTGCATAAATCGCAGCTTCTTTTCTTGATGGTAGCGGCAGAGAGGTCGTTTTGGACTTCCATGCTCTAACGTACACAAATTAATGAGCATAGTGAGTGTACCCATCTGCTGTAAAATCAGATTCCAAGCATCGTGAGATAGCACTCTATACCATTTCTTTTTTTTCTGTGATACAGCAGCTACCGCTTCAACGAGCTGAATGTGAGAGCGAGGTATATCGACGCGTGCGTCAGAAAACTCTATGGAAATCAGTTCTGCGTTACTTTTGATGCGAGCGTCAACTAAAGTCTCCGCACCTTCCTGCTGCTGATCAACATCATTGCAGAGACAAAAGCCTCCGCACTGAAAAACATAGGCCTCCGGAAGCTTCCCCTCTGATGTAACCGCATTAAGGCGGGTGCCCGCAGTAAGTAACAGGCTCATACATTCACGATCACAAGAGGATGAGGCAATGATGTGCAGTGGCGTAATACGAGAGAGAGATTTTTTACCAAAACAACGTAGTCCTGATCCACCCTTAGCTAAGGCATTGACATCTGCTCCAGCATCTATAAGAGCTCTTACACAATCTGTCGGGGCGTCACTTTGACAAGCCACGTGAAGTGGGGTGAGGTTCTGACGATCTCGTGCTTCTACTTGAGCCTTGGCAGCTAATAAAGCAGTAACACTTTTCAACTGGCCAGATTTGCGGCAGGCTGCATGGAGAGGCGTCCGCTGTCTTTCATTTCTACCTTCCACGAGAGCCCCTGCCTTTAGGAGAACCTCCACACACTCAACACTCCCGTCTTCAGCAGCTTTATGTAAAAGCGTATCGCCTCCCTGAAATGTTACCGTAAGCAGCTCGGGCTCTTCACGAAGCAACTCTTCAAGTCTTTTATGCTTCCTATTAGTTAGTGCATAACTTAATTTTTGTCTATTGCTCGCCAATTCTTGAGCTGCCGTTTTACTTTTTTTTGCAGACTTCTCATCAGATTGGGATTCTTCCGATCTTTCCAGATTTTTCATACCTATGGCAACGCCGTGAATCAAGATACTCGTAAGAAAAAAAAGAGAGAATTTCGTCATGGTAATGCCTCACTTAGGTTTAGGTAGCGCTTGTTGTTTGAAGCATCTCAAAATGTGCACAGCTGTCTGTATGCTTTCTTGAGATTGCCCTTCTGTGTGTTTATTGAATAGCTTTTTCGCATAGGCCTCTGCCATAAGTACACTAAGAGGTCGAATGTCGAGATAGTTTGCCGTCCACAGAACGTTGCCGAACTCCTCAAAGGTCAATGTATCAATCTGCTTGCGAACCTCATTTTCAAAATGGCGTTTATGCTGCGCGTCTATTTCAGATTCACCGCACAATACTTCTAGTGGCGACAGATTGCCCTCTGTGTAAACAAGGCTAAAAATGTGATTCCATGGTGCGAGAGATACACTAGAAAGGGTAATCTCATAGACGGCTGATTGTTGAACGTCTCCGCCAGTCACCACAGATTCTTTTACTTGAGACACAAGGTCTTTCAGCGTCCTGCTTATGCGAACTTGCCGTGGCGTAATAGTAACAGTTCCATCTTTGAGCACTACTTTTATACTGAGATCCTCAGTAGTATGATTCGGAGCTATATGTTTTTTTCTCTCATGCTGCTCCAATATTTGAATGCTCTCAAGCCGCTTATAGATCTGCGCAACAGCAAGCGGCGTGTTCCCATTTTCGTTTAAAGCGCACGCATCAGCACCAGCTTCTAGTAATGTACTAACAGCAGCAAAGCCCTTTTCAGTAGCGACAGCATAATGTAGAGGTGTATTGCCAACCCTATCAGTTTGTTCAATTGCAGCCTTTGCCCTTAATAAGGCCTGTACCGACCCCTGTTGCCCTGCTGCAGCGGCGATATGAAACGCCGTCTGCTCGTTCTCATTACTGCATGAGTTTATGGGCAAACCAGCAGCCAATAGGAGCTCTATTACATCGCACTTTCCACGAGCAGCAGCATGATGAAGCGCAGTCCAGCATTTTCTATCGCGAACATCCACGGGAGCTCTGATAGCAAGTAAGCCCCGAACATGATCAACACGCCCCTCCATCGCCGCAATGTGAAGCGCAGTATTGCCGTTGCTATGTTTTTGCTGCCAGAGTTTTCTACAGATGCTCAGTAATTGAGCCTCTTTAATAACAGCTGCACAATCTGGATGTCTATTTACAGAGGCAGCCTGAAGAGGTGTCTCTCCATTAAAGCCTTCTGCTAAACAGTTTGCTTGCTGTTGGAGCAACAGTTTCACACATGCAAAGTGACCTTGGGAAGCTGCTCTATGCAGGGGAGTATGGCCAAAGTGATCACTCGTTTCGGTGCTTACTTTAGCACTCAAGAGGCTCTGCACCTCATCAACATCGCCCTTTTCTGCAGCTGCATGAAGTGAAGCCCTACTGCGTTTTGTAGCTGGATCTGAAGACGAAGTATCTTCACACTCATCTCCTTCTAGAACTCGTTTTTGCTCCTGCTCAGGTAAGGCTTTTCCTTCCTCTTGTACTACTTCTACATCCATACCTTGAGTAAATCCTGGGATTGACATCAGAGCAAAGAGAAATACCTGCATATGTTTCATAAGATGTCTCCTTATATCGATTTATTTTCTGAACTACACCTATAAAACGCAACTTTCATTATTTAATGATAAAGCGTGATGCCCATTTGTCAACAGCCCTATGCCGCAAGTATGTATACAGTGCATTCTATGCAAGAAGAAGCGCTCTCTTTTTCTCAGCACCACGGCGCTTTACCATTAACACAGCTCTAACACATCTAGCTTGACAAATTGAAACAATTAGCCTATAATAATCCCTAAAGCGTGAATAATTTAGAATTCCCATGTCTGCTTCATGGCGAACATAGTAACAAAGCCACTAAGGAACATCATGATAAAAAAAGCATTACTTATTTTCTTAAGCTGTCAGTCCATTTCCCAAGTAATGCATGGCATGGATGCTCAAGTAAAACCGGCCGAAGCCGTGCAACAAGAAGCGACTCAAGCTTTTATCACCCTCATCACCTCGGATAATAAAGAATTTTCTGTCCCGATGAGCTTCATAAAAGCATGCAAGACGCTCGAAGAAGCACTATTTAAGATGCCTGCTGATGAATCCCTTAAAAATTGCATTAGTTCTGCACTGATTTCAGGTGACGTATTCTCGTTAATTGAACCCTATTGCGCAGCCATCGGCAAACTACACGAGCTGAGAGAGTTGCGCCATGCCTTAAAATTGAAGCATAAGATAAAAGTCCTCAATCAAGAAAGAGCCGCCATCTATGGTACCTTATACTTTGCGCTGAAAAAACACAGTATTGAAGAGCTTTCTTATCTCATGCAATTGGCCGATTTCTGCGGCATGGAAAGCTTCCAAACAGTATTAATTACCATGGCATATCGCCTTTCACAACAAGAGCTCCAGACAGTCCCGCCTCATCTCGTGGAAAAAATACAGAAGAAAAAAGCATGGAGGCGCGCATCAGTTCTCCATTGGGCATGCAGCCGCGGCATCCTGGATGTCGTAAAAGATGCTATCGAGCAAGAAGGCGCTTCTATCAATCAAGAAAGTAATTGGCAGTCAAATTCCCCTCTGCATTGTGCTGCTATTCAAGGGGATCCTACAATCGTAGAGTATCTTCTCGAACGAGGAGCATCTTGCGCTGCAGCGATATGTGATAGCATAGAAGAAACGCCTCTCTATACTGCATGCCGCCATGGAAACGCCCAGGCAGTAAAGGTATTGCTGGAAAAATGCCCGCAAACCCATCATTGGAACGGTGTAACAGCTTTACATCTCGCTTGCCAAAGTAATAAAGAAACAGCAGAGCTTGTTTATAATTGCTATCGCAGATTAGATGACAGAGATGGAGACGGCGAGACTCCCCTCTTTGTAGCCGCAGCCTGTAATAATGAAGACACTGTGAGATTTCTTCTGGATAAAGGAGCAAATGTACGCGCTACAGATAGGAGTGGACGCTCCGCACTTCACAGCGCTTGCCTTAATAACCCTTCACTCACAGTAGTGGAGATGTTGGTTGAAGCAGGATGTCCTCTTATTGGAGATCAAAGGGGTGTAACCCCTTTGCATATGACATGCTGCAGCATTGGGTGTAATAATCTGCCTGTAGTACAGTATCTCACGGCGCAGAATGGCGTGGATGTACATCAAAAAACTACGACTCCCAACGCCGAGTTCACCCCATTATCGGGTGCTTGCGCTACCAATCAACTCCCGATAGTACAGTTCCTCTGGGAAAAGTGTGGATGTGGATTCGATGATCTTGAGGGGAAAGACCTTGAGAAATACAAAGAGCCCGTACGCAGCTACCTTAAAGAGCAAAAAGCGTCTGTTGAAAGAATGCAAAGAGAATGGAAAGAAGAAGACGAACGGCTTCGAGAGCGCAGAGAGCAAAAGCGTAATTCCAAATAATTGCTTGAGAAATTCGTTTCCAAGCAGTTAGCGCGTAGAAAACTCTCCACTATTGCCAACAAATTATGTCATTTGATTACAGAGCATAGGTAGTAGTAAAGAAAAATGCACAAAACGCTCCTACATAAAATTTCAAGTTTATTGCTTTCTTCAATCAGTATTGTTTAAACTGAAAATGGAAGGGCTTACGGCAAAATATGGGCAAACTACTAATAACTATGAGCGCTCACATAGTT
The DNA here is from genome assembly GCA_963695365.1 of uncultured bacterium. Lineage (GTDB taxonomy): Bacteria > Babelota > Babeliae > Babelales > Babelaceae > PRDV01. Next base: position 834,604 of record OY968766.1, on the reverse strand, counting down.
GAGGCATTTCGATGAACTTCAAATCAGGCTTATTTCTTAAAGGGCTCGTTATCGGAGCACTTTGCCTAATAATTTTCCTGTTTGCAATCAGACAAGCGGGAATAAAACTCCCCTTTATAAGCAGGGATACGCAAGCCATGGCTGCCAAGAAAAAAGCATGGGAAGATATGGAAAAAAAGGTTGCTTCTTGGGGCGATGCATTAGGTATGGGCATCGACCCAAAAATAAAGAAGGCCGTTATCGTACTCAATCTTCTGGGCTTTGAAACCCAGCAATCATGCCAAGGTCATATGGATTGGGGGCTCCCCTACCCGTGGGTTAGCTTTAATACCATAACTCCCGAAATCCAAAAGCTTGATTCAGAACTACAGGAAGTGCGTCGTTTAATTGCTCAAAAAGAGGGGGAACTCCAAAAAAAATATCCAACTCTTTCTTTGGGAGAAGCGATGAGAAAAGAGGAGTCTCCGGAAAGAAATAAGCTCTATAAGAAAACGCATCTACTGTATGATAAAATGGAAGAGCTTTCACGAAGCAAGATAGCTCAGCTCAAGGATCTGATTACAGCCTTCTATAAAAAGCACCATATCGATCTTGATAACGAGCTCTATATTGATGATAAAGTCTTCCCCTCATATAGACTACACAGCCTGGGTGGCGATTGGCAAGTTATTCGTACCAAAGATGAGCAAATGAAAAAACTCGAAGCTTATCAAAAAGAGATGGACGCCTTCGTTGATTTCTTAACCAACTATTATTATTCTGCAGAAAAATTTAGGTCGGAAACCAAGCATCTTACATCCGGTTCGGCAAACTACTGATCGACGACAGTTTTCGCAGGCACAATTTCTGTCATAGTTAATCCGCCGCTCTTTCCCACTGCTCGCTGAGATCCTTAAACAGATTTTGTTTCTGCCTAAGCTTCCAAGCAGCATTCTCATATGCCTTCGTACCATATTCTATGGTAGCGAACTCCTGAGTAAGCTCCTCGATTTCCCGCTCAACGCGGGCGATCTTATTCACGAGCGCAGCAATCTCTTTGCGCTGCTCATACGCTTCCTTGCCCTGCTTTGGTTTTTCAGCTGAGCCATTTGTTTGAGGCTGCGTAAAAGATTGCGCTTGATTCCCCTCTTGGCTCGCTTTTTTAAAATCGACATAGCTCTCGTATGTCCCTGGGTAATCGTAGAGCCCTGTCGGGCCAAGCTCCCAGACGCGCGTAGCAAGTGATTCGATAAAACTGCGATCATGTGAAACGAAAAGAATGGTACCTTCATACTGTTTGAGTGCCTGCAAAAGCACATCTTTCGATGAGAGGTCCAAATGGTTCGTCGGCTCATCGAGCAGGAGAAAGTTAGCTTTTTGCAGAAGCACCTTTACCATTGCTACCCGATTGCGTTCTCCACCACTTAACACTTTAATCTTCTTATGAATCGCATCCCCACTAAAAAGAAAACAGCCCAAGAATGAACGAATCGCCCCTTCTGTTACCTGGGTAACTGATTGGAGAAGCTCCTCAATAATCGTGTTATTAGGATTGAGAGCTACGAGCTGATCTTGTTCAAAAACGGCATGCTGCACATTATGACCAAATGCAATAGATCCCTTTTCAAGGCCATAGGTGCCCGTAATAAGATTAAAAAGCGTCGTTTTACCCGTTCCATTAGGAGCAACAAGTGCAATACGATCGGATCGATTAACCACTCCATTAACACCATCAAAAAGTTGCTTGCCATCAAAAGCATGGGCCACTTTTGAGATAGTGAGTACCTGACTTCCTGATCGCACCGGCTGCGGAAACATAATTTTTATCTTGGGCAACGTGGGCTCCATCTCTATTCGCTCAATCTTATCGAGCTGTTTCATCATCGATTGAGCCATCCCGGCTTTAGAAGCCTTGGCTTTAAAACGAGCAATCGTCTCCTCTTTGCGCGTAATTTCTTTCTGCTGACGATGATAGGCCATCTCTAAAACGCGCCGTTGGGCTTCTTCATCCTCAAGATAGGCGGTAAAGTTACCATAAAAAAGACGCGCTTGGGATCGCTCAAGCGAAAGAATGCAATCGGAAGCTTTATCTAAGAAATGGCGATCATGGCTCACGAGTAAATAGCCAAAACGGCCTTGTTTTAAAAACTCAAAAAACCACTCTTTGGTGGGTAGATCAAGATGGTTAGTCGGCTCATCAAAGAGATAAAAGTCCGCATCTTCAAGCAATAACTTGCCCAAAGCAAGCCGCATCTTCCATCCAACGCTCAACTCAGCAACAGATTGATCAAACTGATCACGAGAGAATCCCAACCCTTTAAGAATTTTTTCGGTGCGTTCACGCGCTTGCGCAGCATTAAAAGTACTCAGCTTCTCATGAAGCTCGCTGTACTGCTCAAGTACTGAGCCATCACCCGCGTCTAATCGTTCTTCAAGAGCTTTTATGTCCGTCTCGAGAATACGAAACACCTCAAACACAGAAAGAGCCTCTTCAAGAACGCTCTTTTCTGACAGAAGTACAACTTCCTGAGGCATATAGCCAATCTTTTTATTGCGATCGATATCTACGGAGCCATCATCGAGCGGCTCGAGCCCTGCAATGACTTTTAAAAGGGTAGACTTGCCCGCCCCATTGCGGCCAAGCACACCGATCCGCTGTGACTGCAGAAAGGCCACGGATATATCATCAAAAAGCTTTTGAGCCCCATACGAAAGTGAGGCATTTCTTAGATGGATCATAAAAACTCGCAGTTTACTCATTCAATTTTGATATTTATTTCCAGTATACCAGAATTTTCAGAATGTGCACGGTTTTGATCTCTTTCAAAATTTTGATACAGTAGAAGGTATAATCACATAAAACGCTAAAGGATCCCTATGAGAAGCATGAAAGCTCTTCTTTTTCTCTCTCTATCAGTAAACACAGCATCCAATAGTACAATCTTTCCAAATCAGGAAAAAGTAGAACAAGCCACTCTACCCCACCAAGTCGATAATATAAACGAGCTGGACCTTGCACTCAATCGTTGTCTTTTATATCGGATAGCCGCAGAAACGTACGCCCATCGGATCAATAGTGCAATTTCAGAAGGGCACCGTTTGTTTATAACGAATGAATTGTCTCATTTAAAAAGAAGTTTTTTGCAATTCCTTCATGGTTGGATTCATGGAGACTGTCCACAAGAATTGAGAGCCGCCCTTATACAGACAAGCCTTTTTATCGCTCGGCGAATCGATCCCTACTTTTACAGTGAGATCGAACGTGAAGGAATAGCCCTCAGTACGGAGCTTGTCGATGGAATAGACCAGGCTCATCGCTTTGCCTGGCAACTGCGATTTAGATTGCTTTGCAGAATCTTTTTCAATGTGATCGTATATGATGTGATCGGACAAGAAATAAAAAATGAATATCTTGATTTTCTTTTTGATGTGCTCACCACGTTGCGACGAAAAAATGTAGGCAAGACCACTTTTATTGCGTAACTGCGTCTATTTAGAGCTTTCTCGGAGCGAGATCTTCCGCAGGCTCTTCCGCTAAAAACTCTTCCCATGCGCATCTAATAATATTTTCTAAGCCAGTTATAGACTGTTCAAGGTCATCATTGACAATAGTGTGATCGTACAGCTCATCGGTGGCCTCCTGCGCGAGCTCTTGCTGAGCAATAGCAAGTCTAAAAGCAATCATATCCGCACTATCTTGTGCACGAGATGCCAATCTGGTTTCGAGTGTTTGCACGTCGGGAGCTTTAATCCAAACAAGAATAACATCTGCATATGCGGCCTTTATAGACGCAGCACCCGCCCGATCAACTATTCCAACGTATGATGTTCCGCAATTCACGTTATCAAGGATTGTTCGCGGAAAGCCATAATAGGCACCATAAACGGTGCTATACTCCACAAAAAAGCCTTGCTCGAGCTTTTCAAGAAAAGCCGCTTCGGAAAGAAAGTGGTAATCGATTCCATCGCATTCTCCAGGCCGTGGCGCCTTTGTGGTGTACGTTATCACCCGTTCAATGGGATGATCTAAAGTAAGGCGCGCAATTACTTCCCGCACAAGGGTCGTTTTGCCTGCCCCCGAAGAGGCTGAAATGAGAAAAAGTTTGCCTGGCTTTTGCTGCATATATATCCTGCTGTTGCTTATAGCTGTATCATGATCTAGCATACGCATTATCTTTCAAAATATCCACAGCCTTTTGATTGAGCAATCGGGTGCCCATTCTTATTCTTGCCGCCATTTTGATTTAGCCGCCGGTTTTGTTAGACTATTGATATCGTAAAATTCCATTACCAAACACAACAAACAGTCGCTTAGTTGAAAGAATCATGATGCACAAACATATTTCACTCATAGTAGCGCTCACACTCTGTAATACATTGATGATCTTGCCAATGGATCCATATGCTCCCGGCGGGGGATCTAAACGCAGCCGAGAAAATAGAAAGTCACCTATAGATGGTCAAAGCGATACTGAACGTCTTTCTCAATTGCTTCCTCTATTTGATAATGGCAAACTCACCCGAGAGGCCATCTCAGCAGTCACGGACGGAATCAAAGACGCTCAAATAATAAACTTTATCAGAAGCAACAATTTACGAAGCAAAGCTCTTGAAACAGCAAAAAGAACACAAGCCAACGATGATCCTGATATTACTATCCAGGAAATCTGCCATGCTATTATAGGTTTAGTCTTTGTCTTGATGGATAATGCTGAAAAAGGCACCCAAGAACTTCTCGATGCTATACGAAGTTTATACGATAAATTTGCGGACCAAATCAAAAAAGCAACAAGGATAGAGCTGGATGATCAAATGCCTATGGATGCCGCGGTCGATAAGCTCAAATCGTGTACCGTATGTAAAGCGGTGATGGGCTTGTTCGAAGATGAATTTGAAAAAGAGGAATTTACGACTAAGCTGGAAAGAGCTAGTCAGGAGATTGAAAACGTCGAAAATTGGATAAAGGCCCGGCAAGCTACTTCTCAAACTGAACCCACGCCTACGGCAACACCTGAGGCTAAAGAACATACAAAGCCTACCCCAAAGACCGATCCAGCCGGGGGTGGCAAATTCCCTTCTAGCACATCAAAAGCATCTACAGAATACCAAAGCTATCCACCAGCCCTTGACGAACTCCTGTCTTTATTTGAGAGTGGCAAGCTTAGATTAAGCCCGATACGTCAGATACTACATGATACATTTCAAGGAGACCAAGAGAGGCAAATGGCCGGTGTAAAAAACTTTATCGACAAGAACGATCTTCGGAAAAAAGTTCTTGAAACCGCACGGAAAACAGAGTCAAACGATGATCCTTGGATTACTATTCAGGAAATCTACAATGCCTTTGTGGGTTTATACTTAGTTCTGGGTTTTGAACAAGACAATCAAGAACTGGGTGAGGCTATGATCAGCTTATATAACAAATTTGTTCCTAGAATTCAACAAGCTGATATTACACTTAACGACCAGACGTCGATGGTTGCGGCCGAAGACAAGCTCAAAATATACACTATGTATGAAACTCTTTTAAACATAGGCGCGAACTTTCCAGACCCAGACGAGACAAAACAAGAGGTTGCTCAGGAAATGAAGACTATAGAAAAATGGTTTAAGGACCATAAAAAAGCCGCTAACACTTCCAAGCCAAAACCGGCGACAGCAGCAACTGCTGATATGACACCCCCAGCTACCGAAAAAAACGAAAAGACTCCTAAGACTGATCAAACAGGGACGAACCTGTTATCTAAAAAAGACCAAAGTACTCATAAGATCAATGTAGCAGCAGAGGCGAACAGCAAGAATGTTGATGAGGCAAAGCCCAAAAGTGCAAAATCTCCGGCTTCTACATCGTTATTGTCATCTCGCATCTTGCAATTGACTGGTGCCGCACTCGTCGTTGCACTTATTAGCTATTTTAGTTGGCAGCAGCACACAAAAACAACAAACAATAATATTGCCAGCCCTGCCAAGTAAGTTATACTTGAAGTTATGATTAGAATTTCTCTGAATATTAGACGTAAAAAGGCTTCTCTCACACAAAAAAGTAAAGGATTCATGATGAACATTTTTGCATTATTCATGCTACTATGCAGCACAATCACACTTTTCTCAAGCGATCCCCTGTCGCCAGCAGGCGAACCGCCAAGAACACAAGCGCGTGGAAAACATGACACTCAAGAACAAACGCTTAAGCAACGCCTTGAAACGCACGTTTTGCCTTTATTTAGTACCGAAACCCTTGATTATCATCAGATGGACGATGTGGTTGAAGATAAAAATCTAATTCCTGCACAAGAAAATTTAAGTGAAGAGGATAAAGATACTATAAAAACTTTTATTAGTGATCACAAATTAAAAGAATTCGCTCTTGAAACTGCACAGAAAGTTATAGATAACACTCACGCAACCCTTCAGGAAATATTCCGTGCACAAGCGATCTGTTTATTAACGGCCCAGCTTGTATGGCTTTACAGCGAAGTTAATGATGAAAAGTTTACGAATCTCCGTAATGAAATAGTAAAAACTCATTGGGATACGCTCTGTCGCGCAACCATAATCGGCAAAACTTCATCACGTAAAGAACGAAATAATGCACTACTTGCATTGAACGAAATTCATTATGCTGAAAAATGCCAAGAATACATAGAGAACCTAGCGGATCGAATACATAACCTCCCTATGGAAGAGGACAAAAAGCAGGATGACAAAGACCCGCAAGATGCTCATGAAAAACCTGAAGCACAGACTCATAAAGCGGCTTCCATGGAAGAGGACAAAAAACAGGACGATAAAGACCCGCAAGATGCTCATGAAAAACCTGAAACACAAACTCATAAAGTTGCTCCAGATGAAGCGACTGCTCAAACTTCTTGGTTGTCATCATACATCTTCAAGCTCGGTGGTGCCGCTCTCGTTGTTGCGCTCTTTAGCTATTTTGGTTGGCAGCTGTCCACAAAAACAACAAACAATAAGATTGCCAGCCCTGTCAAGTAAGCTATACTGGTTGGTATGACTAAAATTTTCTTTGGGCGCTTTGAAAGAAGCGCCCAATCACCAAGTATCACTAACATTCTCTGGGACTTAAGCGGAACACTCGTACGCCCAAGCTCAACAGGCCTGACGATACAGGAAGCTGGCGATGATTCGCTTATTTTCTATCTCTGGTCGGGCAAAAAAGAACCTTCACGTATCGATACAATGGCACTCTCGGTGCTCAATCTGCTGGGAGAGCAGACAGGAAATCCGGCTGAGATCATACGACTACATACCGGCGAGCCGATACCGCTCATCATATGCTCGTACATTGGGGGCCATATAACAGCAGAAGAAGGATGGCAGTACGTGCAATCAGCAATGAGAGAATGGATGGCTCAGAATGCGAAAGAAAAAGCCTACTTCCCTCTTATCGAACGGGTATTAAAAGCGTTCTTTACACCGGCCGCCCTTGCCCACTGCATGGAACCCATTCCCGAATCTTTGCAGCTTCTACAGGACATTGCCCATGCCGGAAAAGCACAGCTCTACATTCTTTCGAACTGGGATTCAGAATCATTTGATCTGCTTTATAAGAAGCTCTCAACAGAAATCTTCTCTCACTTCCCTCCTGACCATATCGTTATCTCAGGCGATGCAAAAGCGCTCAAGCCGCACCCCCGGATCTATGAGTACTTCTTCAAGAAAGCGGGCATCTCTCCCTTTACCTGCTTTTTTATCGATGATCAAGCAGAAAATCTTGATGCAGCCAGGGAATTTGGCGTTGACAGCGCATTATTTAGTCCCAACTCAGTTGATGACATTCGATCAAGACTCACGAGCCTCAAGATACTATAAAGCAAGCAGACGCTTGCAAAAACGCTTTTTTGTTTTGCGCGTCTGCCTAAGCGATTGCGTGTAGCATTATTTCTGTTAGAATCATTAATGAATAGATATCACAATGAATACTCAATATAAATCGAAGACAACGATGAGCTATATAAAAATCGCACTCATTGCAGCATTGCTCCCCTTCGGATCCCCCTTATTTTCAATGGAAGGGGATCATCTTCAGGCCGATGGCTCTCTAAGAAAATCGCCATCCGAGCCCACACACTGGCAGAAAGATAACCGGGCTGATGGTCGAACTATGCCTAATACAAGAGCATCATCAGAAGCTGATATTATCGCAGCTGCCCACACTTTGAAAGCAGGAGTATCTTCACCCTCATTTAAAAATGTGTATGATACGTGTTGGCAATTATATTGTATCTTCCTTGCAAAAAAGGATCCTCGAGAAGAAGAATCTAGGAGAAAACTTGACCTCGCCCGTTCGCTAGCAGTTCAGTATTTTCCTATTATCAAGTCGACGCTCAGCAACAGTAGGGCTCTTGAAAAAGACACAATTCGAGATGGCATTGATGCTGCAAACTTGCTTTGTGGGCTCTTTGGTGCAATGAACTTACAACTGTTTTCAGACTGGCTGGATGATAATCTCCGGTTCTTACATGAACGAATGAACAATGTTGAAATGGGCAAAGGTGCAAATAACAATAATAATGGCCCGGCGCCAGATAGGCATGATGCGGCTGTATTTGAAGCGATTGAAAAGGCCCGTTCAAAGATCGAGCACATAGGTGCATCTTTTGGAGAAAAAAAACCAAACACCCATTCGGTAGAGCCAACAGGTCCTGAAAAAGCATCCACCCCACAACCCACGCCTGATTCCATGGAACTGGCGAAGCCTGTTGCTGAATCAAAAACAAGTTCGGTCTCAAGATATTTAAATTTAAGTCCGAGAACTCTCCTCTGGATTAGCGGAGGAGCTATCGCTTCGATTATCCTTTATTTTGGGTATCAGCGCACGTATGGCAAAGATCCCAAGAAGCCGGCTGGTAAGCCCGTTGCGTGAGACGTCATGAATACTATAGGATCGAAGATAACCATGAACTATATAAAAATCGCACTCATTACTGCATTACTCGCTTACGGGTTCCCCTTATTTTCAATGGATGGGGATCATCTTCATGACGGAGGCTCACAAAGAAAACCACCGTCAAAGCCCACATGTTGGGAGAATGTTGAACGCGCCATGAAAGACAAGAATCTGACGCGAGTAGAAGCGCATGAGTTCTCAGAAAGTGGAGCAGACGTATTGCTAGGTCGAAAATTTCGCCAGACTTATGAACAAGAGATCGTAACATTGAGTGATCAAATCAAAAACAAAACTGACGCATCTCTAACTGAGATCGAACATGCCATTGCAAGCTTATATCTTCTGCATATATGTAAAGGAAGAACTTTCGATCACAAAAAAGTCGACGCCTTTCTTAAAAACCATGCGGCGCGCCTCGAGAAAGATATTCAAACCGCACTTGAATCGAATGACCGGGCTATCGTAGAAGAAGGAATAAAAGCATTTGGCTTAATGCAACTGCACTGCAGACAGAAAGAATATTTAGATGCCTATAAAAGCAAATTGGAAAGACATTGGAAGAAAGTAACCAGGGCCTCGTCTCATAGTAATCAAGCCCCATCCGATACAAGAGCATCTCAAGATACAGCATTAGCTACCAAAAAAGAGGCTTCAAAACCAGATAGCGTGGCAGAAAAAGATAGTAAGAGCGAACCAACTGATCAGAGGCCCGCAGTATCTCGGTGGTTTGAGCAAACGGTCATTCCGGGTCTGCTCTCAAAATCGCTTACCATGGAGATAGTTGGATACATTTTTCTTGCCAAGGTCGACCTTGCAGCCTATCGAGATTTCTGCCAAAACAATAAAGAATCGATACTTGCTTATGCAATAGCCACTGCACCGGCGGAAAATGCAAGCGCCGCAGAAATCGAACATGCTCGAACGAGTCTCGTTCTCTTAAAATATTGCTGGATAAACGCTTATAGCAAAGTCGATTCAGCAGAAATCCTTTCGCGCATAGAGCAACCACTTCAAATACTCACTAGCCGGCTTAAAAAAAAGAGTGCACCCATAGGGGCACCTGGTATACCTATACCAGAAACGAGTCCACGAGTGAGCCCAAGACCGATCGACAATACACCACCACCTCAAAGCTGGTCGATAGAATCTCTCTTTTCGAAGAAAAACATGCTCATACTTGCGTGTGGATGCGCTGTAACAGCTCTCTTTGTTGTAGGAGCCTTGTGGTACAAGCGAAAACGCCTGCAGCAGCCCGAAATTGCGTCTACCTAATCTCTTTGTAGCATCGGATTGTAAGATGGGAACTTTCTGTTAGACTTAATGCATACTGAAAGTACACTAAGATAATTACAAAGGAAAAGGAAACTATGAAAAAAACACTCATTACTCTGCTCATAAGCTGCACCTCACTACTCATGGCGATGGAAGGGCCTTTTAACGCAACAGATGGTGGGGGCTCTCCACGAAGCCAAAGACGGGAGCCGATTCCTAACGATTTGCATGACTGGGCCGAATCTCCTCGACAAAGCCCCTCACCAGAACCAAGGTCCAGCAGTTTGACTGCTTCGATATCTGGCGATGATGATATTATAGCGTTTTCGAAGAAAGTCCTCAATCATGCTCTCCCACCCTTTGAACGCATTTACAGCGCAGTTACAGGCTTGTGGACAAGCGAAGAAGAAATTACACTAAAACACAACATTGTATCTAAGCACAGAGGTATCATAAAATCGGTAATCACGACCGCTAGACACGCTTGTGAAGAGCACAAAATTCAAGATGGAATCAACGCTGTTGAGATGCTCAATGCCCTCTTTGCTGAAAAGATAGAGATCATGGCAGCCTGGTACAAGCAAAATCTTCACTTCTTCAGCGAGCGAAAGCGAGATGGTCTGAGTAATAACAATAATAATAATGCTCAGCCAGAGAATCTCGATGATGCTATATTTGATGCTATTGCGGAAATTACTAAAGCACCTGGAACAATTCAAACTCCCGTGCAGCACTTATTAGCTCAAAAACAGCCAGGAGCACCAGCACCAGCGGCCCCACTTGAAGGATCGAAAAATAATCATGGCGTCCAATCGGCTGCGCCGACAGTTGCTGCAAAAGCATCCGCTCCAAAGCAAAATGTACATGTCCACAATCAAGCACCAGATAAAGGCAGCAAAACGGGACCGGATAAGCAACCGCCTCAACCCCAAAAACAAGATGCCAATCCAACTTCGGGGCACAATGTAGATAACAAAGATCAAGCGCCAGATAAGAGCACAGTGGGCCCGGATAACCAGCCCCCTCAACCCCAAAAACAAGATGCTAATCCAACTCAGGGGCACATTGTAGATAACAAAGATCAAGCGCCAGATAAGGGCAAAGTGGGACCGGATAACCAGCCGCCTCAACCCCAAAAGCAAGATGCCAATCCAACTCCGGGGCACAATGTAGATAACAAAGATCAAGCACCAGATAAGGGCAAAGTGGGCCCGGATAACCAGCCCCCTCAACCCCAATAATCCAGCCCAGGGGCACAATCCTGATCCCATAGTGAAGCCTACTACTCAATCAGAAACGAGTTGGCTCACGAGGTATTTCAACAGTAAAAGTCTCCTCTTTTTCGGCGGAGCAACTATCACTTCACTTATCATTTATTTTGGGTATCAGAATAAATACGGCAAAGATCCCAAGAAGCCTGCTGGCTAAGACGTCATGAACCTTTTTTATGGCAACGGGCTGCTCTTGAGTAGCCCGTTGCCATAGTTTTTGATTACCCACACCTCAATCACCGAACTTCAGGACCTCATTGATTCATCCCAGGGGCAATTGCTGGAATGGATATTTCTGTTAGACTTATTTTTAAAGCATATATTGATGGAATAAGATGCCTTAGTGGCACAAATTACAAGAGGATTACACCATGAAGTATACAGCATTAGCACTCATTATTTGCATCTGTTCGCCCCTTTTAGCAATGGACAGCGGTTCAGGCCATCAAGCCGGCGGCTCATCGCCTACACAATTAGGAATCTCAGGCGCTAAAAGTTCAAGCAAACCCGTTTCTGGCTACAATTCTGATCCCTTTGAGAGAGAGATCGTCATGTTCTTAAGAAACAAGAGTCTCTGGATCGATAAAGTACTCACCTTCGTAGGCAAAAATCGCGAGAGCAAAGATGCCTTAAAGTTCTGTGATGCGCATCGAGAAGGAATAAAGAAATTTGCACAGGAAATTGAAGGCGCAGATGTCGCAACATTTGCTGACATACAGCATGCTTGTGCGAGCCTTTACCTTCTCAAGGAGTATGAGCAAGAGTTGAAGAATAAGCAAGAAGCAGAAAATCTTGCGATCGACATCACGACAAAACACAAATCAGTATTTGATGAAACGACAAATACTCGGGCTTCGACCCGGCGTGAGGCAGATGCAGCGTTTAGCGCGCATCGCATCTTGGGTGTTTTCCCCCCAAAGGTCATGAGCGAGCCCACTGTGACGATGCCAGAGCAAAGTGGTGAGTTAACTCAGCCCACTGAGGATGACAAAACTGGCCACCGCAATGGTGATAACGAAGCTGCAGACAAAATGGACAATAATAAGCTTGCGACGGAAAAAAAAGAACAACTTCCTGAAACTAAGGTCACACAAAACGTGGAGGTATGTGGTGTGGGTCTTCCTGATTATGACAAAAAAAAGCCTGAAAAATGGTACACATTCTTTTTAACAGCTCGCGGTCTGCTTTCATGCAGCTTCGCACTGACGGTTGCAACACTTGCCGTTTACTATGGGCGCGCACATATAAAGAAGGATGGTGAAAAAACAGCTTAATACGGCGATGTAAAGATGCAAATGCACTCTCTGAGCTAGTCTTACAAGTAGGCGATCGTCAGAACTAATAGAAAGAAATAGAATTGCAGGTAAATAGAATGAATATAAGATATACACTATTATTCTTCGCAGCGATGAATTTGGCAATGCTGCATGCCAGTGATACCGGTGGCACCGATGGTTCTCCGATATGGCTCCCCATTCGTGAAAAAGCGAAAAAGTGCATACAAAATGGCACTATGCTCTTTGATCAGGTCACCACTGAGATGAAAGCTTGTATCGACGAATATTGTGAGCAATTTGAGAAATTGGTCATCGCATGCCACAATCAATCAACATTTTCATTTGACGAGTTTCAAAACGTATATAGCTGCACTGATCTGCTAAAGTTTTGTACTAAAGCTAGGAAAACAAATATTGACGATCTTCAAGAAGCTCTTCTTAATAAATTTGAAAAGAACCTATGGCAGATAGCTGAACAAGAGATCGCTACCATCTCACAAGCAGAAGACTCACTTACCGCCGTTGCCATACTCGAGAAACACAAAAATCGCTGGAAATCGTCCTGGAATTGCCATCTTCCATTGCAGATTAGCTATCTTCGTAGGGAGTTAGGCGAAATAAAGCAGCTGGTAACACAGGGGGAAAAACCGGCACGTCGCCTTACAGCTGAGCAACGTAGAGAGAAGTACGGTATACGAGAAACACCTCAACCCCAAGGCGCACCCACTTCGCAGAGCGAAGCAGATCTGGTTTGGAAAGTACCGAGACCCAGCGAGCGTCCAAAAGTCCTACCCCCACTTTTTCCCAGAGATAGGACCCCTTTTACACCAATAACCCGCGAGCGAGATCTGCCTGCAAGCCCAGGTGAAAAAAAAGTCTCACAAAGGAAAAGGGAAGGCGAGACAATTGCCGAAACGCACAGAAACGGCCCGAAAAAGTTAGAGGGTGCATCGGAGCCATCGGGTAGGCCTGCAAAAAAAATGGAACCGGCTATTGATAAACCGCAGGCGGCAAAATCCGCAGTATACATAGCTGATCACTCATTGGACGAAAAAAAATCAGAAAAAGAAACAATGCCATGGCTTTCGCACATAACCATCTACCGTGCGGCAGGAGGATTGGCATTGTTAGCCTTAGCAATCACTTTAATTCGCACACAAACACAGAAAAAGACGCCGCTATTGAAAACGGCTTGAAAGGAATATAGAAATGAAAACAACATACTATAAAGTACTGATAGTAAGCACTCTGGCCTACACCACAGCAGTTAATGCTATGGATCCACACAATGCTGGAGGCGAGAAAGATGAAAGAAAGAAACAGGTCTCACAAGAAGCAACGGATAAGTGGCACCGTAGCATCAATACAACTAATGCACAACTTCATAAAATATTAAGAAATTTCGAATCAGGAAATTTAATGCTTGAGGAGGTGGCACAATTTCGTAAAAATTACAATGCTAGCGCGTTAGCAGGTTTTTGTGATGAACAAAAGGACCTCATCTTTACGAAAGCAGAAGAAGTTGGTTCGATGCTGAAACCATCCTGGAGAGAAATTGAAAATGTAATCACTGGGCTTGGGTTGGTAATCGAAGGCTCAACATCTCACAAGCAGAGAGCCATTCAATACTGCAATCAACTTGCGATAACACATGCAAGCATTTTTCGAAACGCCGTAGAAATTGCTATCCAAGAAGGATCTACGCATGAACAAATCGTACAAGGACTCGCAGCACGAAACATTGCACTAACTGCTATAAAGCATGGGCGCATGAAGATTGACAAAACTGGCATATCTAAAGACGGCCTTCAAGAAGACTTTCAAGCAATCAACAATGCTAGCCACACTCTCACTGCAAGAGTCGATGTGATGAATCAAGAACGCAAAGATGCATATCTCGCTGGTAGATCCGAGCCACCTCTTGATACAAAAGTCTATACACATAAAGCGCCCGAACCAACTATCCCAAAAAGTGAGCCGACACCGGGCGAAGGCGACAACAACGACTCATCGCCTGATATCGATGTAAAGAGCCTCGACCAACAAATTGATGGGACGAGCAGAACAAGCGAAACAGAAAATAATGAGAATGGCACCTCACCTGGTACGCATACAAGTGATGCGTCAACTGAAAACAAGAACGCTTCACAGGAGGGGAACGATGATGATATCATCGAGATCAATCCCGTTGGATCAGACGCAAAAACAACTCAACCAAGTAATACGGACGATACGCTTAAAAATCTTGAAAAAGATTTTCAAGCTCGATCCCTTACTATAGAAATGGTGAAAGATGCAATCTGGAGCACCAATGCACCGTCAGCGTCAGAAACCCAAGAGACTTCATTCATAGTATATGCAGAAGCTCTTGAAAAAGAACCTAATCCTGAATTTTTCGAGATAGAAACGGCATGCTCAGCGCTCTATTTCATAAATACCACAGCAAAAAAGGGCAACGTTGCTCGACTCTTACTGTGTAAACCGGCGGTAGATAAGGTCATCCAAGAAGCAGAAGCCAACCCTCTCGATGACAAAAAAAGAAACGTGGCCGAAAGAGCTGCATGTATGCGGCAGTTATTTGCAGAAAATGATAATGCCCGAATCGAGGCCGCTATGTGGAGCGATCGGCATGATAAAATACGGGCAAAGGCTTACGTGGATCTCGCGCTCGAGGAAGCAAAAAAAGCTCAGCCCGATGTAAGCATTTTGAAGAAAGGGCTCGATGAATATGGAAAAATACATTCATATGTGGGATTATCCCAGGAGTGGGCTCTTGCAGGACATAACGAGTTTCTACAACGTCGCATAGAAGAGCTTAATCCAGCAGAAAAACGTGATAACTCACCTAAGCTGGATAAAAACTCCAAGAGCGACACCGGCCTGCGTGAGCCTACAACAGAGCAATCCCAACAAAGCTGGCTATCATCGCTTGTAAGCACAAGAAATTTGCTCAAGCTCGGCGGTATATGCATTGCAGGAATCGCTGCCTATTTTGCAATTCAGCACTATAACAAGAAGCATGAGCCCGGTAAAACTGGGCCAAAAAAATAACCCGAAATTAAGGAGATACCTTGAACAAACAATCGTTATATTTGCTATTAGCTACAGCCTCGATCATCTCACCCATCTTGGCCAGTGATGCTGGTGCCAATGATGGTGGAAAAAAGAAAGGGCCACTTATTAGCAGAAGTGACATACAGAACAATCCAAAGAAGTTACGTGACACATTTGAACAAACATGCATGAGGCCGCAACACGTTATTATGTTTGTGTCCGGTTTGCACCGCGTTCATCCCGATGCCCAAAAAGGACATCGTTGAACATGTCAGCAAGGAAGGTGAATATCTTGAATATGCAGAAGATATTATAGCTCGATCAAATCCACCATTGAATATGATTGAAAATGCCTATTCAGCTCTTCGGCTTTTAGCCGAGCTCACTGGTTGGGAGTTGGTCAAGGGTGAATCCGACCCAGAGTTACTTCGCAGAAAAAAAGAAAGCCATTTTGCGATGATGAAACAATTAGTGGGAAAACCCAGCCTCGATGAAATAATTAGAGTAGCAGAACGTAATGGTGCTAATGATTCAGACGTTGATGAGGGAGTTCGAGCTTATAACTTGAGAATTGACTATGTGATGAAGGCTCAGACCCTTAATAGCAAGTATGATCCGAAAGCCGCGAAGGACCTTAATGCCAAACGTCATAAACTGGCGGTTAAGTTGGAATCTAAAATCCCAACTCCAACAGCTCAAGCAGGCCAAAATCAAAATAATCAACAATCCTCAACTCCTTCATTTTTGAGTAGTCAAAAACTGCTTACTATTGCTGGTCTTTGCCTTACTGCGGGCATCGTCTATTTTGCCATTCAACAGTATGCCAAGAAAGAGCAAGAAGCTAAAAAGAAACATCGAGCATAATCAAAGAAGGAGCTTGAAAGCATTATGGTTATCAATAGAACATCAATGGCACTCTTATTGGGAGCTGTAAGCTTTACTACGTATCTGTGCGCAAGTAATCCTTATGGTACACATGAAGCAGCTAGTAAAACAGCAATGCAACCACAGAAAGCCACGGCACCCGATGATGGGTGGCTTGATAAAGTCAGAACTGATATCATCAACAACGAGCTAACCAACGATGTAGTTACCTACACCATCATGCCCGAGTGGTCAGACCCATTAAAGAAATTATTGGCAGAAAATAACCATTCTTTGCGCGACCACATACTCGAAAATGTAGATGCCGTTTGTGCTCAAGCTGCGTACTCACTCCAGAGCGTTGAGAATGTCTGTTATGGGCTCTTTATACTCTCAGAACTGAAAGTAATAGATGAACAAAAAGCAAATGAATACTCTATGCGAGTAATAGAAAGGTATAAAAACGACCTATGGAGTGAATTAGAAAACATCAGCAACGTACTACAAGGAGCAAGCGAAGAGAGAATTCTTCGGGCAATTACTATAGCCTACTTTTTGGGAATGAGCCAACACCCTAAAAACGTGTCATTGAGTGAACAAATAAAAGAACAATACAGACAGAGGTCGTCATCTCAAGCTAAAATTATGTTGACGGAAAAAGCATCTGAAGAAGATCGCAAGGGTTTTGGTGAGCAGTACGTGAACGGGCTGTACCAACAGACTCGCCAAGAGGCAGAAGGAACGGATCATCTGAGAAGACCGCCGAATGGGAATTCTGAGCAGGATGCAAATATTGAAACACACATCCGTAATCATGAGATCACAGATAGAGCGCTTATCTGGCTTATTTCTTGGCCACGTAAAGTAAAAGCGTTGCTCACAAACAATAACAACTTTCTTGTAAAACATATTCAAGCAAATATCGATACCGTTTGTGGCAACTCCTCCCAGTACTCAATCCAGCGCATTGAAAACGCGTGTTATGGTCTCTTGTTATTGTTGAACCTTGATCTTATAGATAAAGCCACATCAAATAGATATGCCACGAACCTTATTGAACTATTCGGCGAAGATCTGAAAAACGAAGCTGAGGATCTCATCAGAGGCACTCCGGGAGCAAGCGACGCACGTGCTGTAAAAGCAATAGACATAGCGAAATATCTGGGAATGTGCCAATTGCCTGAAAGTAAAGCGCTCAGTGCATCAATATGTGGCAGATATCATACGTATACCATGGCAAGAGATAACAAAGAGAGCGAGCAAAAAAGGCGTGAGGCAGAGGAAGCGTACGAAGCAAGTCTCCCAGGTTGGAAGAGATATCTTCGATCACTATTCGTCAAAAAGGACGAACAATCTTTAGATGCTGGAAATGTTCTCATTATGCATGATGAAAAACCAGAAGCTCTCGCTAAGAAACCGAAAAAAAGAACGGTGCTCGATGAAGAAACGAGTTTCAGAGAAGAAAATGCATCAAGATTTACAATAACTAAAAGCAAACTAGGCAAAGCAATCGTCGCCTGCCTGGCGGCAGCCGCTCTCTATTTTGGTATCACGCATTACCAAAAACGCTCTCAGGAAAGAAAAAAAGCCGAACAAAAGTAAAAATGCCGAATACCGCTTTTACTTGTCAAACCCAAGTAATTTTTTCCTCACTATAACAAGAAGCAAGAGCCTCGAAAAACTGGGCCAAAGAAATAACCCGAAGTTAATAAGGAGACACCTTGAACAAACAGTCGTTATATTTGCTATTAGCTACAGCCTTCATCATCTCGCCCCTCTTGGCCAGTGATGGTGGTGCTACTGATGGTGGGAAAAAGAAAGGGCTACTTATTAGCCGAGGTGACATACTCAAAGAACCAAAGAAATTGCTTGATGTCTTTGAACAGACATGCATGAGGCCACAGCACGTTAGTATCTTTATGCCCGGTTTGCGCCGCGTTCATCCCGATGCCCAAAAAGACATCATTGAACATGTCCGCAGGGAAGGTGAATATCTTGAATATGCAAAAGATATTATAGCTCAACCAAATCCACCACTCAACATGATTGAAAATGCCTATTCAGCTCTTCGGCTTTTAGTTGAGCTCACTGATTGGGAGTTGGGCTTGCGTAAATCCGATCCAGAGTTACTTCGCAGAAAAAAAGAAAGCCATTTTGCGATGATGAAACAATTAGCAGAAAAACCCTGCCTCGATGAAGTGATAAGAGCAGCAGAACATGATGGTGCTAACGATTCAGACGTTGATGAGGGAGTTCGAGCTTATGACGTAAGAATTGACTATGTGATGAAGGCTCAAACTTTTAATAGGATGCAGGATCTAACCCTTCATAGCAAGTATGATCCGAAACCAGATATTCTAATCACCATTTTTTTTCTGTTGAATATCTCATTTTGCTCATTCCTCCTCTTGCACGGGTAGCGCAGCCATTTCTGCCTCTGTCGGTTTAAGCCTACCGGCATTTTCTTGGTGCCCACATTTCAGCGCTACCTCAAGAAGCAAGGCTTCCAGGATGGAAGAGATTTCTTCGATCACTATTCGTCAAAAAGGACGAACAATCTTTAGAAGCTGGAAATGTTCCCAGGAAAGAAAAAAAGCCGAACATAAGTAAAAATGCCGAAAGCCGCTTTTACTTTGACAATACTCAAACATGGGTTACAATAAGAAAGAAATAGAAATAGATCCTGTAACATGGAGGTGCCTCATGATTCGTCTTTTTACCATCACTACACTCTTTCTTGCATTTGGTTGTCCTATCGAAGCTACAAAAAGGCTTGATACCTTCCTGCCCTCCTCTCTTAAACAGAATCCCTATTATCAAAAAGGGTATCAGACAGCTCGGGCAATGATTGCTTCTCCCCAGAATATCCTCGCCCATGAAAAGCAGATGCAAAACGATATTGACGAGCTCAAACCGCACCTTGAAATGGCTGAAACAAGCGAAGAGTTTAAAAGAGCTTTCCAAAAAATAAAAGCCTATGCATCGGGAGTGATGGATTTTACGAAAGAATTCAATTGGGAGCTTCATTTGGAGAAGCGAAACATAGTGCTTACAGCTGATAATAAAGCATTTGCTTCCAAGCTGATTGCCATGAGTAATGCCCTTTTCACGAGCATTATTGAAGCTGAAAATAAAGCCGATTTTAAAGAAAAGTTTGAGCACCTCTTACTTCATACCTGGTCACCTTTCTTGAGAGAGATTACAAAGCCCTCAAAAAAAGCTCGTGCTGGTTTTATCGTTGATAAGAAAGACGAAAAGAATGCCTATTATACCAGAGGCAGGAACATTGGAAAGCAGATAATAAGTAATTTCACAACCAAGAATCTTTCAAAGGCCCAATCGGACCGAAATTATAGAGGCATCATCGATCAAGAGTTGAAGGTATTCACCAACATTACCCATACCCATGACGCAACTTCCAGGCTGTATAAAGAAACAATGAGAAATTTCAAGCTCTTATGCGCTGGCATAAAAAAAGAGATCGCAGCCGCTTCTCCATCAAATATCCTCAAGAGAATGCGCTTACAAAAAGAAACGCCTGAGGGTAACCAAAAAGCTGAGCAAGTGCTACGCGGGATACTTGAAAAACTCCAGCTTCTTACAATCGAGATACTCGATACGGCTCTTATAGAAAACGACATGGACAATTTTGGATTAAGTACTTTTCGCATTATTTTGGTGGAAGTAAGGGATTTTCTCTCCAGCGCTCAACGCAATCTTGGTAAGTCTCTTTCCTAAAAGCAGCGCATGCTGCTTCCAATGATCAGCTCACATGACTCATGCAATCGGCAGGGCACATCTACGTAGATCCATAAAAAGAGCAGGCGCGGGCCTTTTGCTCCAGCGGATGCTCCTTGCTATACTAGAAGGTGTAATGAATTATGTACCGCCTTTAACATTGGAACCCGCTATGCGAAAGCAAACATGCATCACCCTGATTATGACATTAACCATAATCACTGCAGCTCAAGCAAGCGATCCATTGGCATCGGGGGGAGGCCCCCCTACCGGCATGCAAGTTCAACCGGCAAGCACTCCTATCTTGATCGACGATAATCACTTTCTTGCAATGCAATTTGATGCTCTCTATCTGCGCTTCAGCTGGGTTCAGGACTTCATGAACAATCATGGCAAGGCTTATAGACTGGATGATTCTGTAAAACAGATGATACTTCAGAGAGCCAACGATTTAAAAGTGCTGAAGCGAGAGCTCTCATTCCAGCAGATAGAAACAGCTTGCTCAGGATTGTATCTTATATACTATCTTTTACATAACGGTGAAAAAGCTGAAATACAAGATCTTGCATTGTATCTCCTTACACAGCCAGCGGTCTCAGAAGCAATAGAGCTGGCTAAAAGAACGGACATTCGCTGCAGCTTTACAAACTGGCTCCAAGAGGGAATCGCCGCACTTGAACTAAAAATCCGATTTGGCGCCTTTCATTCTAACGAGGATGAAACCAAAGCTAAAGACCTATTGGCAACATTCAAAAAAAGGCTCTGGATAGCACATGTTGACTATGGGCTTCAAAAAGCACAAGAGCAAAAAACAAATGATAACCTCATAGCCGAGCGCGGACTCTGCGCACTTGATGATTTAGCAAGTATTAACGATGAAACGTATGACATTGAGGCAAGCCGCGCAGGGCTGACCCATTATCTTGAAGATATCGATAAGAGACGCAAAGAATGGGATGCTCACCATGAGCCCAATGGTCGAAAAAAAAACAATCCTCAAAAATCTTACGATGACGAAAGAGCTCAAAATGAAGGCGAAATCGATGAATCAACCGGTTTTATTCCGTCATTTCTGACGAGAGGCAATCTCCTCAAAGCTGGCATAGGCTGTGCTCTCGCAGCTGCTTTCTTTTTTGGATATAAGCACTATACTAAACAATTAGATCAACAACGCGATAAGAAAAAATGAAAGGATTCCTTATGAATGCAAAACTGCTGAGCTTTGTCGCCATCGCGACTATTACCATGACGACTTTTTGTAGCGATGATGGGGGAATAGCAGCTGGCGGTTCGTCCCAAACCCGTGGAGCAGCAAACCCCAATGCAAATGAGCAATATTTAGCCCAGCCTCTTCTTGAATCATTTGACAATGGAACGCTGACTATAGCGAGTGTATTGAAGTTTATCGAGGAACACAGCACCTCATATAACGTAAAAGACGATGATATTGAGAAAGTCTACAATGATGCACAGGCTTTAGAACAAGGTGAGCATCACACATTTAGGCGGATTAGAAATACGTGCGCTGCCCTCTACCTCATTAGACCTCGTACTGACCGCAAAAGAGTTCAGGCGTTAGCGAACAAGCTTCTTCAAAAACCCGCCGTACACGAAGCGATCCATTTTGCTACCATGCGAGATTCTATTCCACTCGTTCAAGATGGTATCGAAGCCGCAGAATTACAAGCTCAGTTTGCTCGTTTGGAAACCAACAATGCAGATCTTAGTGCCTACTCCAATGTCTTAAGGTTCAAATCCAAGCTCAAGAATCTGGGAGGTACAGAAGACACCGGAAAAACTATTGAACAAGCAACCGGGATTTCCGCAACATTCACTCAAGCTCATCTGATACGCGTAGTCCTTGCGGTCATAGGAGTAGGCATATGTGTTGCGGCAATAAACGCCGTGCAAAAACGCAATACTATAAAACCTGCAGCAAAAAGCGCGTAAAAAAGACCCGAACTCCAAGGACATGCATGCTGGTCGATGAACTCAGAGAGAAATTAAAAAGCATTGAGCCCGATATAAAGGTTATAAAGACATTTTGGGAAAATTCCCATCTTGAAGACGAGTATCAGCGCCTACACTCCATGAGTGTTCAGGAAAATTTCTGGCAAAACCCCAACCAAGCTGAGGTTTTAAAGGCTCTTCAAAAAGTTAAGACTCAAAGAGAGTCCTATCATCAGGTAACGAAATCATTTACCGAGCTCCAGGAGCTGTTAGATCTTTTTGAAACTGATGAGCAAGAGCTCCAAAAACTCAAAGATGATATCTATATATATACACGTAGTGTTACCCGCTTTAAAATCACCCTGCTCTTGCAAGATGAAAATGACCATAGCAACTGCTTTTTTAGCATCAACTCGGGCGCAGGCGGTACCGAATCGCAAGACTGGGCGGAAATCCTTTTACGGATGTATGTGCGCTTTTGCGAACGAGAAAATATGACAGCGAGCATTCTCGACTACCAGCCTGGCGAAGCTGCCGGTATTAAATCGGCAACATTATATGTAAAGGGCAAAAATGCCTATGGTCTATTAAAGAGCGAAGCTGGCGTGCATCGCCTGGTGCGTATATCTCCTTATGATGCCAACAAGCGCCGCCATACTTCATTTGCTGCAGTAACGGTCGTACCAGAAATGCCTATGGCATCTATTACGATCGACCCTAAAGATTTACGCATCGATACCTATCGAGCCGGTGGAGCTGGCGGACAGCACGTCAATAAAACCGATTCCGCTGTTCGTATCACTCACGAGCCATCAGGTATTATTGTACAGTGCCAAAGCGAGCGCTCACAACTACAAAATAAAGAAAATGCTATGAAAATGCTCATGGCAAAGCTCGTTCAAAAAGAAAAAGAAGAGCTAAAAGCTAAAGAGATGGCAATTGAGCGTAAGAAAATTGAGTGGGGATCTCAAATTCGCTCGTACATTCTTCATCCATACAAGCTGGTCAAAGATCACCGCACCGATCTTGAATCGCAGCAACCAGATCTCGTCTTAGACGGGGACATAATCGATTTTATTGAAGCTGAACTAATTCGTAGTCATTCTGCATGAGCTGGCCTACGGCCGCAAGAAAGCCCGTGCAAGCATCCACAGGGAATTGGCCGCGAATACGCCCGACCAGAAGGGATACCACTCCTCTTTATCTTTAACAAGATAGGTAGACATCCCACCTAACACCAGCATAAACGTATATTCCGGTGGACTGAGAATCCCACCTAAGAGTAAGGCTGTGTTGATCTTAGTAAATGAAAGCAGATACCCAAAAATCGCTCCAAGAATGAGCGCACCGATATCAAAGGTTTTAATAGAAACAAGCAAAGCCCTACTTGCGGCCCTTGCTGCAACAAGAGCACCCGGCTCAAGGCCGATACCAAAGTGGCTTATAAATAACCAGAAAATAGCACCAACTGTTAATGAGCTTACAAGAAGCCCAAACCACTGATAGGAGGAGATAGCATGGCGATCTATAGATGCAAGTCGTGCCATCTTTCTGCCAAAAAGTGTATCGCAAGCCACCCCGCCTGCAATTTCAACGTAGGTTGAGACCACCGTAATCTGCAAAGCAGAATATCCAAAAAGGAACATCCCTGGAACAAGCACGAATGTAGCAAATCTCCCAAGGGGTGCAATCCCAAACTTGCCAGCAATCAGCATCAGTTGATAGCAGCAAATAAACGTAAAGAGCAAAAGATAGAGCTGCGAAATAATACTAAAGCCAAGCCATGTCAATACCGCACCATTGAGCCCTAACACGAGCGCACAGATGACCCAGGTTGCCGTTTCGAAGGCTGAGTTTTCAGGTTCTCCATGCTGCCCCCGGCCTGAGATTAGTTTCTTAACTGCACCGTGTATAAATGAGGGCAGGCCCAAAAAGCCAATCGCCGTACCGTACAGGATCATGCCGCTACAAAATGCGATCGTAAAATCTGCAAGTGAGAGTTCGCGTGCCAAAAAAGGTAAACCGGTCACCGCACCCACCCCTGCATTATAGACATACTGATAGATATCAGGATAGAGCCTATAGAGTGGCTCAATACAAAGAATCTTTGCAAGCAGGCCAGCCAAGAGCGGTATCGCGATAACATGCCCGGTTACAAAGCCGATCGCCCAGAACATTGGAAGCTGGTCCAAAGCTAGACTCAAGCGAGGAAGAGTAACCAGACTGATGGTATGGGCCGACATTAACTGGATCGGCTTTTGCAATAAAGCAATACAAGATTGAAACCCGAGAAAAACTATGGTGCCTACAAATCCAATCGCTAAAAGCATCGCCTTGCGTACGCTATCGGCCACCGCTATCATCTTATAGACAAGCTCTCCTATCGGAAAGGGAAGCTCTTGCCTATCGATGAGCGCATGCTCAAAAACATGGGCGATGGACAACCCGGCTGAACCGGCCGCAAGGGCAAGCATACTGAGCAGAAATGCAAAGTACCAGGGCGTTGCAAGCAGCTGACAAAAGGCAGCCTTATCCAAAAAATAGAAGGTTGGAAATGAAAACCCACAGGCTGTGGCCAGGATTCCCCCGATGCCACTAGCAGCCGCCGTCAATCCGAGTGCGTGCATACGCCCCTGCGGGGTGTACCAGGACCGGAAAGCTCCATAAAGAATCATACCGGCAAGAACGATCGTCGTTTCTATCCACGGGCCAATAGGAGTCGCCATTGAGATATAGCTCATGATGGCAGTGGAGAAAAAAGAAAGTATGAGCGTGATACTGAGCGTAAAAAAAAGCATATATATAATCCTCATTATTAGAGTAAACGGGCGAACTAAAAAGTAAAGGATCCAGCTTAAAATAACGTGAGCGTAGAGGGAATAGTGTTATTTTATTTTAAGATTGAAAATTATTTTATAAAAATTCTTGCAATTTCTATTTCGTCCATGGCATACTGAAGATGTATAAGCGCTTATAGTATGTAAAACAACAACAATAACAATCTTTTTCAAAGGAGAAAAAAATGAAGAAGATGATAGTAGCATCAGTAATTGCGCTTCTTAGCGTAAGTGCTGCAAATGCCTGGTTCGGCGGGCGCCGTGGTTGCTGCCCTTCACGTCGAGTAGCTAGCTGTGCTCCTCGCACCGTTGAATGCGCACCAAAGTGCTTCAAAAGAATTAAGGTTCCAAAGACCATAGAGGTAGAAGAATGCGTTGAGGTTCCGGCTCGTAAGATCGTTATCCCACAGCCAGATATCGTTGAACGCATTGCTCAAGCACCTATCGAGGTGAGAATCCCTCAGCCACCAATACCTCAACCAGACAGAGTTGAGTATAAGTGTGTGCCTGATAAGATCGTTCACCACCCGCAAGCTCCATGCATTCGTTATGAATGTCCAACGGATTGCGAACAACGGTAAACGAAGTAATCTTCAATAGCGAAGTTCTCAGATCAACATTCCCTAACTTTCGTACCAGAAGTTAGGGAATGCTTTTTTTTAATTTTGCAAAATTGTCGGATCATGCACAAGCTTATTTGCCTCATCAAGAAGCGAACCCGAAAACCCCTGTTCTCTAAGCACATCAAGGGCAACGCGCTGATGGGATTTCCCTTCTTCTAGCAAATACGGGTATCCGAGTGCTCTCTTATGCTGATCTACCGAAACTTTATAGTTTTTAAAAGAATGTGTTGCCGCCTCGAGCTTAGTCAATACCGGAAAGTGAGTCGCGATAATGCAGATGCATTTGTCATAATTTCCCAGATGGGAGGCAACGCTATATGCAGCTGCACTACCTTCAACCGGCGAGGTGCCGTTAAATACTTCGTCAAAGGCCGCAAACGTAAATGAATCCTGAGACGATGTTTCTACAACGTCGATAATTCGTTGCGCCTGTTTAGCTTCTGCCATGAAGAGTGAATTACCTGCACCAATATCATCAACGATATTAAGATAGGTTTTAATGGATCTAAATGGTGTGAATGACATCGAAAGTGCAGGAGCAATGCCGATCGTTTGTGCCATGAGAATGCAGAGTGTTATGGATCTCAGAATCGTCGATTTTCCACCCGCGTTCGGGCCAGTAATAACCATGTTTTGCCGATTTCCTTTACCAAGAGAGACGTTATTTGTCACTACCTTCTCAGCATCAATAAGAGGATGCCAAAATTCGGTCAGTCCTATCTCAGGCTTTTGCGCAGTAACGTATGAGGGAAAACAAAAATGTACTCTTTTTTCTTCAAACTCGGAGAATAATTTTGCATACCCAAGGTAACAATCGAGTGCTCCCATGCCAAGAGCAAGCGGGATGAGCTGCTCTTTTATCTCATGCATGAAGGTAAATGCACGAATGATGCGACCAGTATGAGCAAAAACTGACGGCTCGTGCTTAAAGGTATCACTGGCAAGGAGATCACAGAAGTCTTGAAGCGCATGGGAGTTTTTCAGATCAATTTCAAAGAATGAAATAAGCCCTTGAAACTCATCAAACTGAGCAAGATCTGGAAATTGGCGCACAGTTTCATAGGCTCGCCGTGCATTATTCATGAATAAGGCAAGCTGATTTGTTATGCGGTGAACACATTCCTCAAGGAAAAAGCAGTCTTCCATCCATTGAAGAGTTAGGCTCCACATTCAGTGCGAGAACAAGAGCGAGGCTTAATGCAATCCCAGACCGCCCTAACCTTGAATCGTAATTCCAAAGCCATCGGATAATATTAGCTGGCCCACCAATACTTTGATCGGTATAGGTATGAATCCAACTATCATCTGAGATATGAGTTCCCGAGATCTTTTTTAAACCGTATATCCCACATGCGGCTGCGCCAATAGCAGTGCCGTACGTCCATCCTATGCGCAGCCCATGGTTATACCAGCTGTTGAGAAGCAACAGGAGTGGCACTTTGTTAAGCGGCTTACAAATGTTAGGCTGTATTTCACATTGATTATGAATGGTATGAAGAAGCGAATCGTTATCAAAGAACGCAACAAAAACGCTTTCGGGAAACTTCTGAGATGCAAAGATCTCATCAAGCTGCTTTTGTACCTCTGGATGGGATCCTATTGTTCGTATAATCTTTTGGCGAGCAGTAAGGCGCGCGACATCATTAATGGGCGTTGCCAGCCGTACATACTGAGCAAGCGTTCCCAGCTCCGTTTGAGCACGGCAAAGCTTATCTGCAACATAGATCCCTTTGTCGCCCTGGCCGCAAAAAAGTGTTAAATCTTCCCAAGTAGAAGATGTATCAAGCAGAATATTACTGGTGAGGGGTGATTTCTTTTCAACAGCATCATAAAAAGAAAATGCTTTATTACGAAGCATTTTCTTAGATGGATTCATACGGTATTTCATATAGGTTGCAAGGTACTCTCTCATCGTATGAGTATCCCATTGCTCTTGATCCCAACCAAATGATTTGAGATTCATCTCTGCAAGCCTGCTTATTAAGGTTGGCTCTTTACAAAAGAGGGGTAGGAATAGGGTGGTAAGGGTTATCAAGAAAAAAAAGCGCTTGATCATGAGGCATGCTCCTAAGGGATAAGAAACTCAGTCATGGATAATCACTGTAGAGAGAAAAAATGAAACGGTTCATAACCTTTTTCATCTCATAATAAGCGTATGCGAAATACAAAAAAATGAAAGCCCCCTGGAAAAGTTTCTCGGAGGCTTTCGATAGATATGAAATGGAAAAAACTATTGAGCTCTTTTTTCTTCACCATCATGATGCTCATGAGAGCATGGCTGCTTTGCAAGCCACCAGAAGAGGCCAATCGTAATAGCCGTGTTGATAGCTATAAGCCAGAGGTTCATAGTTTGGGTAATTTCATAGCCGAAAACCATTATAGGAAGAGTTCCCGTAAATGCAAGCATGATATGGCTGAAGGTGTGGAATGTAGAAGCGCCAGCTAAAAATATAATAAGGTGCTTCTTACAGTGCTCCTTATGATCTTGAGCTGAATGGCAAAATGGACACATAGCATTCTCCTTTTTATATATGAGTATGAATATACATGAACACGAATTATCACGAATTATATTGGCTTTCTTAACTAAGAAACTGTTACCTCATTGAGATAACCGTTTACATTGCTATAAATTCATACCTTACTCGTCAAAATCTCCCGACCAACCATTATTTTTAGCACACGCATCAGCACATGAGGCTTCACCAGCTTTTAGTTTCCCATCACAGAGACAGATCACCCCAGTTCCATCTTCATTTCTTTCCATGGTTCCTGCATCAGTTCCACATATACCACAATAAGGATATTGCACTGATCCATCATTACATATACACCCAGTCTCTTGAGCAGCAAAGGCTTTATGTGGGATGATGCCGGCTGTTAATAGAATGATCATAGTCAACGGTATATTCAATAGAATCTTTCTCATCACAATCTCCTTAAAGAATGGCACATTTTAGGACTACCTGCGTACCTCTAGTATCTAGATTATCACAAAAACATTTCAGATTGTAAGAATTTTTAAAAATTTAAATTTGCTTGAAAAGGGTAGATACCTGTTAGTCACGTTGACGTATGACGGTAATTCGGTACACTGTTACTATTATTTTATGCCGGGGTGGCGAAATTGGTAGACGCACGGGACTCAAAATCCCGCGGTAGCAATACCGTGTCGGTTCGAGTCCGACCCCCGGCACCAAAGAGGAGCCTTATATATGATGGATAATTGTGTTTTTTGCAAAATCGTGGCTAAGCAGCTCCCCGCTGAGGTTATCAGCGAAACTGATGAAGCAATGGTCATTAAAGATCTCAATCCAAAGGCATCAATTCATTACCTTATTATCCCAAAGCACCATTATAAGGATATATCTGAGGTTGATGATTGCTGCGTAGCATCCCGCATGCTCCAAATGGCGCGGTATGTGGCAGCAAAGAGTAATATCAAGGATTATAGACTCCTCATTAATAATGGCTCTTTTCAGCATGTCCCCCATCTTCATATGCATTTTCTTGCAGGGACAGGTTTATCAGAGTTTTAATTATTCAAATCTCAATACTAAGCCTTTGCTCAGCACAGCTTGAATTATTTTCTTTGGCCCTTCGCAGGCCTGCGCCCACTTTTGCCTGCACCAACGTGCTGTTGGATCGCAAACGCGGCGCATGAAATCTCAGTGCCGCAACTCGCTCTCGCTCGCCCCAGCTTGCCCGTCGTAGCCTTGGCGAAGACTGGGACCTGTCCGGCATAGCCCCTCTCGCTCATCCACGCCGTCGCAATTGCATTGCTATGGCGGTGCAGGCCGAGTAATTGCCTGCCGCGCCGAAGCTTTTAGCGAAGGCGGGTATCGAGGGCCAGCGGGACACTGGTCAAACACTCGCGCCGATCAGAATACAAATTATTGCTTTACATCAGCAGCTGTGAAAACGTAAGAAGGGGCATATAGACCGCAATAAGCAATCCCGAGACAAGCATTCCAAGCACGAGCATGAACAGAGGCTGCATGAGTGCTGATATTGAATGAAGAGAACGATAGATTTTTTCTAACAAGCGGTCGCCTGCAACGGTCATCATACGACCAAGATCGCCCGAAGCCTCGCCCATAATCAAAAATGGATGGATATCATCCGATGCAAGCCAACTTTGCTTCCAGGCAGAAGACAGGCTGATCCCAGCCATTACAGACTCTTTCATGGCAAGAAGTTCTTTTTTTATTACCCGTTGGTTTACCGTGTTAATGCATATATCAAATGCTTCACGTAGAGGAATTCCTTGCTCTAAAAGCATCCCCATCATCTTCAAAAGACGCGCCTGGTACTGCCTCTCGAGCCAATAGGCTATGACCGGCAAACTGCACTGAATGCGATCTTTGAATGAGCTGCCCGAGGCCGTTTGAAAGAAAAGTTTGAAAGAACCAACGATAACCGCGATGATGATAAGCGCATAGACCGCTTGGAGTGACCGAATAAAGCGACTGAGCGAAAAAACAAATGCGGTCATCCCCGAAAGAGACAGATTATACGAAAGAAAGTAGGTTTCGAACTGGGGAATAACAAGGATTAGTATAACCATCATGACAAAAGTAAAGAAGAGAAGCGTAATGATGGGACCAAGCAACGCTGCTCGCATCTTCTTTCGAAATGTATCGATAAAAGTCGTGTGCTCAACGAGCATGTGCAACGAAAGCGCAAGGGATCCCGTTTTTTCGCTCATCATAATAACTGAATGGCTCAAGTCGTCTGAGAGGCTATGTCTATGAAGTGCTTCGCTAAGGGGAGCGCCCTGGGAAATATGCCGCGCAACATCTTCAATAATTGCTTTTAAAGCTATCTGTTTAACTGAAGCCGCTATGAGAGTAAGTGCCGTATGAAGTGGAATATGTGATTGTAAAAGAGAGGCCAACTGGCTGAAAAAAAACTGTTTGGTGGCAACGGATGGGGCTCGGATGTTAAGAAAAGCGGTTGCTTGAAGAAGACCGATATGGCGCTCATATAAATCAGCGCGCAACTGCTCATACGATGGGGCACATTGAGTTCCCTGCTGCACAACACCATGTGCATCAAGGCCTTTCCATGAATAAACTGGCATCTATTTTCTCTTTAAGGTACTATTTTTGTCTGCACAGCGAATCCAAGTTTATGTATAACTTCATCATGCGTCAATGGAAGATCGATCGATATTTTCTTCGTTCGAGCTGTAGCACCCATAACGATCTTTATGGCCGATTGGGAGCAGCCTAGCATCTTTGCCAGGAGCTTTACAAGCTCTTTATTTGCCTTGCCCCCTTCTGGGACACTTAGCAGATAGGCCTTGAGCTTACCTGACTCATCCAGATGGAAGGTTGAGCGACCAGAATTGGGGATAACTTTTATCTCGAGCAACAGTCCCATCGATCACACTCCTGATTTGTCATGAACTCTCCAATTGTATATACTCTAGTATAGAGTTTTTAAATTTTTTGGAGAGGTGGCTGAGTGGTCTAAAGCGCTTGCCTGCTAAGCAAGAGTCCTGGTAACGGGGCGCGAGGGTTCGAATCCCTCCTTCTCCACCAGTCCGCCGTCGCTAAAAGCTATGGCGTGACAGGCCTTCGCTAAAACTAAGAGTGATAGGATCGGCTGGCACGGCCAGATTATGTCACCCGCTCATCCCGAGTGGAAATCGCAAAGCGATTTTTGTATCGAGGGACAGCTGGCAGGGCCAGGCTACATCATCCGCTCATCCCGAGTGAAAATTCCGAAGGGATTTTTGTATCGAGGGACGGCTGGCACGGCCAATTTGTATTGAAATATGCGCCTATAGCTCAACTGGATAGAGCGTCAGACTACGGATCTGAAGGTTAGGGGTTCGACTCCTCTTAGGCGCACCAACATAATGAGAGCAGGCTCATAAAAAATCTGTCTTCTTGGATTTACTGGCAATCGCTGACCGAATAGTAATTCCCTTCATTTCATGTATCGGTAAAGTGCCGGGCCTCATCTTTTTCATCCATGTAAAAAAGTAAGCAATTAAGGCAAAGATCAAAAAATTCCCAAAAAAAGTACACTTTGCTAGATTAGAAGCAAGCACAACTTCTACCCTGTAACAAAGGTTTCAATGATGTCTCTCAGTCTCATAAAAAATACCCTCAAAGTTATATTCGGTGATTTTGAACAAGAAGAGTTAAAGAAATTTTTACTGCTCGGAGTCATTGCAGCTCTCATCATGGGCATTTATCAGACCCTTCAACCATTGAAGACAATACTCTTTCAAGATATCGTTGGTCTAGACTATCTCCCAAAAGCTAAAGTCCTGGCGTTCCTGCTCTTTTTCCCGCTTATGATCAAATACAGTGTGCTTGTTTCGAGGGTCTCTCGCCAGATGCTGTTTTACATTGTAAGTTCTGCGTTTGCTATCACACTCATTCTTATAAGTTCGTTCATGCTACATCCCCAGATGGGTCTTGCAAACGTCACCGCCGATTCTTCTCGTTTTCTTGGATGGGCATGGTATGTATGCGTAGAAAACTTCGGTTTATTCATCATTCCATTATTTTGGGCCTTTGCTATCGATGTTACCGCACCAGAATCTGCAAAAAGAGGGTTTTCCCTGATTGTAATGCTGGGTCTCATTGGCGCAGCACTTTTCCCACCCCTCTTAACGAGAATCCCATATACCTACCAGATTCATCTAGCCTATCTCGTTACCATAACTGGCCTGCTCATATTCTTAATCCCCCTCTTGGTGAGTTTCTTTATGCGCACCATTTCTGCTAAACAGATGGTCGGTTTTCCTGAAAAAGGCCCCGAAGGGATCAATATCGAGGAAGATCATGCGGGCGTTGTTGATCAGCAAAGACCTGCCGATGCGCAGCACTATACCTATACGGATAGCACCAAACCACAATCCTATGGGGGCCTGCGTCAGCTCTTCAATCCCTATCTTTTAGGTATGCTTGGAATCCTCGTCTGCTACGGGATGATTGAGAGGTTTCTGCATGTGCGATTCTTGCGGATTATAGATTCTGGGCTCCCCACAGCAGTGCTCAAAGCACAATACCTGGGAGATTATGCAACCTATACTCATGGAGCAATGTTTTTGCTTCTCTTCATTAATTGGCGAATTGGGTTAACAACCTCGCTGCTATTGATGCCGCTTATTTTTGGATGTCTCCTCTTTCTTACTACATTCTCTACTACGCTTATACCACTCTTTTGGTTTATGGTTGCAGCGCAGGCAATCAGCGGAGCAATAAACGTGCCCTCGATGAAACAGCTCTATATTCCTACATCACCCGATGCGCAGTATAAATCACAGCTGTGGATTGTGCGCTTGGGACCACTAATCGGGTCTACTGCGTCAATGTACCTACCGCTCTCAGTTGCCGGCAGCCCTCTTTTCATCGGGGTCATAGCAATCTGGGTTCTCATCGTGTTCTACCTTGGCAGGACTTACCACAAAGCAGTCAAAGGTGATCGTGAGATTTGCTAAGTTTTCATGCCCATCTCAAGCCCTCAAATATATCACACTCATTGAGAACGACAATCTCCGCAAAACATGCGGAGATTAGTCCCATTATTCTCCGCATGTTACTGCTCAAAACAAGAAAAAATGAATCTTGAGCATATTTTTTTGACAGAATTTTTTGCGCAAGATGCAGATCTCGCTAAGTCGAGCAGAAAAATTCATCCCTTTTGAGTAGCTTGCAGATGTGCATCAAAAAATGCAAGAATGCGTTTCTGAAATGCGCGCACCTGTTCATCAGAATTTGGGGTCATGCCCAAAAACCAAGCGGCCGGCTGTCTTAGAAATGCAAGATCTGAAAATCCGGCATGCTCGGTTCCCTTGAGTTCTGCCCTCGTCGCATACTCAGGCATAAGAGCAGCAAGTTGCGCGACTTCATCGATTCCCTTTTCGCTCATTAAAAAGAGAAAAGGTTTAGAAAACGGCTCGATCTTATTTGCTGTTTTTGTCCAGCCATCCATATTAATTCCAGCTTTGCATATATGATTATGCGCACAAAAATCGGTTGCAACTCCGCCACCATGAGAATGGCCGATCACTCCAACACGATTAAGATCGATTTTATGATAGAAGAGAGAGTTTTTATCATTATTTAAAGCACTCAATTTTTCGAGCGTCACCGTAAGATAGCGGAGCCAGTGAGCATGAGCCTCCGCGCGGTATGCATATATTGTTGGACGATCAGTACTAGCCATCGCTTTCTTTAATGTAGGATCAAGCTCAACAACCCGATTATGAGGAAAAACAACGAGTTCAACGTCAAAAGGAGGCTCTATTTCAGCAACTATATATCCATGACTGGCAAGCTCTTCAAGCAATGAATCGTAGAGCGGAAGGGTTCCTATACCTGGAAGGAAAAGAAGAACAGGAAATGGGTCTCGCTCCTGCGCAATGGGCGCATCCTGCTTGGCGTAACTCTGTATACCATCAAACATGCAGTTCCATACAAACGGGGGCACCCATGAGTTTCGTACCAGTAGCTTCTTATACGCCTCGAGTTTGCTCATTCCTCCGCCAGCACCGTAGGGAGAGCGTTCATGGGGAACACTCTTATCGCTTGGATAATAGAATTCAACCATAAATTCCGAATGGCCCGATGGCTGACGGGGCTCTTTTGTTGCAGAATCCTTTATGTGATAAGACCGCTTTCCCACCCGAAATAGGCCATCAGGTTCGGGCAATGGACGCAATAAGGGGCATATTCTGCTAAACAACAAGATAGTTGCAAGCAAACATAAGGCTGTGATGGCCACAAAAGCCCAAATTATATGTGAAAAGTTGACGGTTTTCATGACTATCCTTGAAAAAAATAACCGAATCAAGCGCAATTCTTTATTGCTCTGAGCATATACCTTGAGAGTATAGAAAAAAATTGTGACATTTGCCAACCGCACCAGATGGCGCCTAATCTTACCATCTATCGCCGGCTAAGAGGATAGAAATTCTTTGAGGCCCTTCATGGGAACATATGGCACATGAATATGAAAATCCTGTTTGCAATATATATCAAACTGATGTATCATATATATCAGAATGATATATCAGTTTAAATAAAATGGATGGATAATGGCAAAGAACGGCAAGAGTCAATTCGCGATTTTGGGGATGCTCGCACTACTCAAAAAGAGCTCTGGATACGATCTCAAAAAGCATATGGAATCGAGTACTCGATACTTTTGGAAAGAAACATTTAGTTCCATTTACCCCGTGCTCGAGGATCTAGAAAACCAAAAATTAATCGTGAAAGTAGCTGAAACCAGAAAAAATGACCGCCAATGTAACGTTTTCACGCTGACCCCTCAAGGAAAGAGCGCCCTAAAGAAATGGTTGATACAACCACCCGAAAACATGCAGGTGAGAAACGAGTTAATGTTGAAGCTATTTTTCGGGAATATGGTTCCCATCGAAGTCAACATTAAACATCTCGAACAACAAAAAAAAGAACTCGAGAGCAAGCTATCCACCTATCGAGAAGTCAAAAGCGAATTATCCCATGATCGTACGCTAGAATCTTTATATTCATTAATTACGCTGGACCACGGAATAAGACAAGTTACCTCCTCCTTGGAATGGTGCGATAGCGCCATCAAAACATTAAGATCGTTAGAGTCTCAAATAATTGATTAAGGAAACGGAAGGTGACTATGCTGAGAGATTTTGTTTGTAATTTTTGCAGAGACACCATCGCCGTTACCCCCAAGCCTGGCAGCATTCTTGTACATGGAGCGCGGGAGCATAACCTAAAAAACGTATGTTTCGAAATCCCCAAAGGCAAGCTGGTTGCGTTAACAGGCCCCTCGGGGTCGGGCAAATCTTCTATTGCAACCGATATATTGCAAAAAGAGTGCGTGCGCCAATTTTTAGAGTCGCTTGGGATGGTTACCGATCATCTGGAAAAAGCAAAAGTAGACAGAATAACGGGTTTATCTCCTTCGATTGGCGTTACGCAGCGCGTGTCAGATTTTAATCCCCGTTCAACAGTCGGCTCAAAAACAGGAATTCTTACAATTTTCAGAAACATGTTTGCAGCAATGGGCCATCAGCCATGCACGGGCTGCGGAAAGCCAGTTAAACAACCATTGCAGGATAAGCATAAGCTGATCACTGTTGAAGTAAAGAAAGATGAGTCAAACGCATCTTCAAAAACAAGAAAAATAAGCTATTTTGCTTGTCCTCATTGCGGTCAGAAACTCGAAAAATTGAGAATGGCTCACTTTTCAAGTAACACGATAGAGGGTGCTTGCCCAGCCTGCAAAGGAATCGGTGAAATAATAAGCGTCGACCTCTCACGATTACTCCATGAAGAAAAAACTCTCAGAGATGGCGGAGTAGATTTTTGGGGTGAGGCAACTGCAAAGTATTACGAGGGTATCATTCTTGCAGCAAGCCGCCACTATCGGTTTCCATTCGATCCTGGTATCCCTATTGGGAAATACTCAAAAGAACAAAGAAATTTTCTTCTTTATGGGATAACATTTCCAGACTTTGTAAAGAAACATAAAGATACCGCCCCGCCTAAAAAAGTAAGCGAAGGCCATTTTGAAGGCGTTGTTACTCACCTGCTGGATCTCTATAAGAAAAATCCGTTAAAAGCTTCCAATGATGTTAAGAAATATATTCTTCATCAGCCATGCACAGAGTGTAACAATACCCGCCTAGGAAGACTCGGCCGAGAAGTAACAGTCGGTGGGAAAACTATTATTGATGTAGGCAGAATTAATTTACATGAACTGGTTACATGGATACAGGGCTTGGAGCAGCTTGTTTTAGAGGATGAATTGCTCATTCTTGCAGCTTTTTCAGACGCGTTGAAAGAACGAACATCCCATATAATTGAG
This sequence comes from uncultured bacterium, assembly GCA_963695365.1. GTDB lineage: Bacteria > Babelota > Babeliae > Babelales > Babelaceae > PRDV01. Next base: position 797,998 of record OY968766.1, on the reverse strand, counting down.
GTCGGATTAGACTATCTTACCTTAGACCGCACTTTCCCATCGCTTTCAGCCGGAGAATCCCAAAGGGTACGACTTGCTGCCTTACTTGGTAGCGGGCTTACTGGAGTTTTGTACGTTCTTGATGAACCAACAACAGGCTTACATCCTCACGATAATGCAAAATTATTAAGAACGGTAAGAAGGTTACAAGAAGCTGGCAACACCGTTTTAATTATCGAACATGACATGGATATCGTCAAGAACGTTGACTACATAGTAGATGTCGGACCTGGCGGCGGAAGTAAGGGCGGAGAAATTGTAGCTTCTGGAACGCCAGCCGATATTATTGCTTGTGCCAACTCTATTACAGGCACCTATTTAGCTAAAAGAACGACCGCCAATTTGAATGTGAATTCTTCTGTTTACACGCGCGAGGCTCACAAGGCACTCACTATACGTGGGGCCCGAGAGCATAATTTGAAAAATATCGATGCGAGCATTCCTGTAAACCAGTTTGTTGTGCTCACCGGTGCATCTGGTTCGGGAAAATCAACGTTTCTATTTGATATTGTAGATAAAGTAGCAAGACGTCATTTGTATCACGCCAGCGAAACACCTGGTGCATACGATTCCGTTGAGGGATTACAGTATTTTAGTGGCATAGTAACCGTCGACCAAGTAACTATAGGTAATTCAAAATCGACCCGCTCAAATGTAGCGACCTACACGAAACTATTTGACCTCATAAGGGATGTATTTGCCTCTTTGCCGGAAGCGAAAGCCCGCGGCTTTGGTCCGGAAAAGTTCTCTTTCAACACATCAGATGAACGCTGTGAGAACTGTAATGGAGCTGGCGTCGTAGAGGTTGATATGACCTTTATGCCTGATATCGAAACTGAATGTCCCGTTTGTAATGGTATGCGATTCAATGAGGAGCTGCTGGCAGTTCCGTTTAAAGAACATAGCATCGCTCACATATTAGATATGACTGTAGCGGATGCCATTCCCCTCTTTAGCCAAGAAAAGAGAATTTTCGCGCTCTTAGATGTAATGAAGCACGTCGGATTAGAGCATATAAAATTGGGACAATCTACATCTACGTTATCAGGTGGAGAAGCGCAACGAATTAAATTAGCGAGCGAATTATCCAAATCCAAAATGGGTAATACGCTCTATCTGCTTGATGAGCCAACTACAGGGTTGCATCCACATGAGGTAGAAAAGCTGTTGGTGATATTAAAAAAGTTGGTATTCAAAGGCAATACCATTGTCGTAATTGAGCATAACTTAGAGGTGGTGAGCAATGCCGATACCATCATCGATTTCGGCCCAGGCGGTGGACACGCCGGCGGCACCATAGTTGCAACAGGCACGCCCCAAGAAATTGCTGCCAATAAAGCTTCGGTTACAGGCCAATGCTTAAAGGCTTATATAGAAGCTCATCAGGTATAGCGAGAATATATATGGCATGCACGTATTGTCAAAGCTTACAGCAAAACCATACCGCAAAATCCAAATAACAGAGAATATTACCTCAAGGGATCTCTCTCAAAGTTTCGACGATATAAAGCAGGTTTGCAAAGATACAGACTTCTATTTTGCTATTCCAATGCCATTCGAATTATAGTATATCTTTATATTAATGATACCGAACATTTGCGCAAAGATGGTAGCACAACTGATCCTTACAATGAATTGGCACGTTTTGTTACGCAAGGAATATTTTCAAGCGATCCTAATGATCCACTTATGAAAAAATGGTTGAGAAGCTCCTTAAGCACTTTGCCTCCCCATGAGATTTCCCCAAAAGGGATTTCAGGCTATTTCTATACACCCAGATTCTTATCGAAAAAAGCGAGAATGCGCTTCTGAAAGAAATGGTATCGGCAAGATCAATCGCAAATTACTCGGCCAACCGCGCAAGACCTCTGCGTTTTGTGCGATGAAAGCAGTACGCAAAAAGTATCAATGCCGCAATAGCATAGAAAATGGCCATCACGGTGCCTTTGAGAATATAGGGCATAGGATCTTGATTCTTCATCACATATTCCCGCATGCCAGTAAAGAGGTAGCTCATCGGAAGCAGCGAACTGAAAGCTTGTCCCCAACGAGGGAGCACGTCGATTGGATAGTAAGCACCACTAAATGGGAGCAGCATCCAGCCAAAAACAAAGGCAAATTCAGCTCCCCGCTTACCCAGAAATACGATGATCTGGAGTGCGGTAAATCCCAGCCAGATACTGGTAATAAAGAGTGAAGGGAAGAACAGCAGAAAAGTAGTTATGAGCTGCCAAAGCGATACGTTGTAGAGAAAAAAGATGAAGAGCGCAGAGAATGTTGCGGTCAGGCCAATCATCATGATCGTAAAGAGCATAACACCACACATCCATTCTATAATACTCAGCGGCAAGGAAAATAGGTTTACCACGTTATTGGCCCAGAGCTCTTCGGCAAACGCTATAACCATGATATTGCATCCTCGCCCGACAACCTGCCAGAGGAGGATCCCAAGCAGAGCAGCAAGCTCATAGTTTTGTAATTGGGTTGCCTGTGCACTCTGAATCCAGGTGCCCAAGAAGCCCCACACGAGAATATCTAAAATGGGCCAGTAAAATCCACCCAAGAGATAATTAGGGTCGTTAAACCACATGCGTATATGGCGCAAGGCAATTGCCCAGACAGATGCATACGATATCATAGAGCTCCCCTTATTTAGCTATGCTTACAAAATAATCTTCTAATGTCGGTTTATCGATCGATATGTGCGAGTAAAGAACGTTGTGCTTACCCAAGGCGGCCAAAAATGGTGCGATGCGGTGCTCATCAAGATGTACCGTAAGATGTGCTCCATCAAAGCTGTAGGGAGCGCCAAAAGATTGCGCATATACCGCTGCAGCTTCAACATCGCTTACTATAGCCAAATGCACTTTCACCTGTGATATCGATTGAGCAAGCATTTCTGGTGTGTTATCCGCAATAATGACCCCGTGCTTCAGCACCAATACTCGATCACACATTTCGGTAACCTCATCCATGTTATGTGAGGTAATCAACATGGAAACGCCCCGCTCTTTTCGCTGCGTTAAAATAAACCGACGCACTTCACGAGCAACATCCGGATCAAGCGACGCCGTTGGCTCATCAAGTAATACAATCTCTGGATCAGCAATAAACGCTTTTACGAGCATAACACGCGTTGCTTGCCCAGCAGAAAGCGATCCCGTTTTATTATGACGCTTTTCCCACATGCCAAAAAAAGTGAGTAATTGCTCGATCTGTTGACTTCTATAGGGCTCTGAAAGGCCATATATTCTTCCAATAACGTCTAAGTTTTGCATCACGGATAATCGTGCAGGAAGTTTCTCATAGCCGCTGGCGTACCCTATTCTTTTGAGCGCTCCAATGCGATGCCGTGAAAAATCGTAACCTTCATAGAAGATCGAGCCGCTGCTCGGCGTTAGGGTTCCTAAGAGCATCTGAATCGTAGTTGTTTTGCCTGCCCCGTTTGGCCCGAGAAGGCCGAGAATTTCGCCTTTATTAAGATGAAAAGAGATATCGTTCACTGCGATATACGTTTCTCGTGTTTGAAATGGCCACAAACCTGATGAGAATTGCTTTACAAGATTATCTACTCTCAGTATATGCATAGTTACTACTCCTTACTATAGCTACGTCCCTCCAGTGTAGCGCGCATTATCTAAGCACGCAACAGCTCTAACCGATCATCATGATTCGATCGTGCAGTTCATCTTTTCAGCGATCAGCAAAAAGTACAAACAGTCCTGGCATGAGATCGCTATCCCCGGTACCTTACGACAGCATTGCGTAAAAATTAAGAATGTTGCTAAAGTTATGCATAGCGCGGAAACGATTCAAAAAGGCGCTAATGTAAGGTTACAAGGTCACACTCTTGAATACCATTTCTAGGCTCACACCATGCCGCTTTTTGAACCAGCTTGCCCATTTGTGCAAAGCAGAATACCACTCAAAAACGTCTACGACTCCGTGTTGTTGAGCACGTCGAGCCAAAAGACAGGCGCTAACCCCTGATGCTGCTCTCATACCTGCCAGGTTTGCTGGCGAAACAAATGAACAGATGGTGCCACTATGCTTTCTACGAATAACGTTCACCTGAGAATTAAGAAGAAGTTTTACAATGTCGGAATGGCCATTAAATGCAGCGTAATGAAGAGCGGTATATCCACGCTCATCGGTACTGAAAAGATCCGCTTTGCGCTCAAGAAGAATTTTACACACATCTCCCCTTGAGTGTGCAGCTGCCCAGGTTAATAAAGTACGACCATGCCTATCTCGGATTTGAGGATCCACCTGACACATATCAGCTGGCTTGAATGAAAAAGCATCATCCAATTCAAGGGAATGATCTTGATTAATAATTTCTCCAAACACCCGAGCTGTACAAAAGTAAGCTTGAAGCAGTGTCTCTCGAAAATGATCTTGTTCGATCGAACCAACAGCGTCATCATCATCTGATAGAGATATATCCTCATTGCCCTCAAGTATTTCAGCGTTGAGGATTTCATCAAAGGGCGGGATCCATAGAGCCCTTACAAGTTCTAGACCCTTCACAACAGTAAGTCCTTCTGCTGATGCACCCAACAGGAGAGCATGTTCCCCAAACGGACACTGCAGAGCACACTTCTTATCAGGTTCAAAGATGACACCTCGCTCCGCAAATAGATACAGAAGATCGATTATTGGCCACTGTCTTTCTCGCCATGAATCCATAAGAAAATTGAGAGTCATTTTCTGAGCCTTAAGATCGAGCTGAGATTCAGAAAATACCCGTTTAAAGACCTCAGGCGGGGCCTGAGCTTCACACAAGAGTCGCACGAGGCTTCCGCCTCTGTTCTGTAAGCAATTAAGCGATGAGCTCTGACGCAGATGAGTGCACGCATCAAGCAATATTGGGATAAGGTATAATTTTGGTCTATACATTGCAGTTATCACAGGGCCGGTATTTGGAGAAAGTTCAGTAAGCAATGGGTGCACCAGCAAGTTCGATTTTTGCGAAATTTCTTTAATAAGTCCAGGGGTAGCAAGAATCTCCTTCATTATTTCACAGCTTCGCTCAATCAAAGCAGGATCCTCGAGCTCCTCAGGGTTATCTGGCTTATATGGTGCTCCATAGGAAAACTGCAATGCAAGTTCTATTAAGCTCATGGGCGGACCGAGAGTGGAAGCAGCAACTAATGGCGCAATTTCTTTGACTCTCTCAAGATTCTGATCTGCAATCGCGACGCCAAATTGTGTGATAATGGGCGTTTGCATCAACACCTCGGGCCAACGCTCGTAGCTTCTAAAAATCTCTATGATAGGATAATCCGACGATTGGCGTACAAAAAGCCAAAAAGGTTCACCCAGTATATTTTGATCGACAGGGGGCGAATGACATTCGAGGTAAGCTTTAAAAATCTCGGTGCCATCGGAGATTTCGGTAAGCTCGCTGGGAATCGATTCCGCACCCAATATCTGCAAGAGCGATTGCCGCCACTTGAGATGTTCCGGAAGTACTTCTCCCGCCAGCTCCATGGCTCCTAACGAAAACATCTGTACAATAAGAAGAATGCATAGCGATGTGTTTTTCATAGTCTTTACCATTATCTTATTCTCGTAGCAGCAACACAAAAAAAACATACTGATCGTTCACAACTTTTTTCAAGCCATTATTAACGCAATAATACAGCAAATAGTATCTCGTGAAAAATGGCTCTTCATTGACTTGAAAGGCAAAACATCGTACACTGAATGGCCTGGAGAGATGGCAGAGCGGTCGAATGCGGCGGTCTTGAAAACCGTTATTCCGAGCGATCGGAATCGAGGGTTCGAATCCCTCTCTCTCCTCCAGTTCTCTTAAAAAAAAAAGGATATCATGAAGCCGTTCAATAAAAATGTTATCGCCCTTGATCTTAAAAATGACTACTTTCGACAAGTACTTTTCACAACCCTGCGAACCCAACTGGTATTAATGAATTTAAAGCCTGGTGAAGAAATAGGCGAAGAAACACATAAAGCCGATCAAGTTCTTGTCTGCGTTGCCGGAAAAGGTGAAGCTGTTCTTGATGGAGAACATTCTCCATTCACCGTTGGTCATGTAGTAGTTGTACCCGAGGGCACCCGACACAATTTTATCAATACCGGCAGTGAAGATCTCAAACTCTATACCATCTATTCTCCGCCTCAACACAAAGATGGGATAATCCATAAAACAAAGAAAGATGCTGAAGGCGAGGAGGCCTATTGAATGAACTTATATTCATAGGCTATATCGTTATTGTCAGTGTAGCGAGCCTTATCGCAGCACGATTTGGAAAAGAGGCACTCACTGCACTCATAAGCGTTGAAGCTCTTCTGCTTAATATATTTGTTCTCAAACAGATCTCTCTTTTTGGTCTTACTGCGACCGCTGCTGATGCGCTTGCTGTGGGATCAAGCCTTGCGCTCAACCTATTGCAAGAACAGTATGATAAGCAAACAGCTCAAAAAGCCATTTGGATAAGCTTTTTTTGCGCTCTCTTTTATACGATTATCCTTCTACTTCATATAGCCTATACCCCCGCAGCAACAGATAGTGCTTCGGATCTTTTTAGAGCTTTATTATTACCAACTCCACGTATCATTCTTGCATCACTAAGCGTGTATGTATTAGTACAAAATATCGACGCTTTTCTTTACGGCTATCTGAAAAAGAACTATAGCCATATTTCTTTTGTTATACGAAATTATACATCATTGTTAGTAAGTCAGTTAATCGACACGGTACTTTTTACCTTTCTGGGTCTCTGGGGAATTAACGAAGGGTTTAGCGATTTAAGAACACTTGTTGATATCATGATCGTCAGTTATACCCTAAAAGTAATTATTATCGTCATTGCTGTGCCCTTTGTTCGCTTTGTACAACAGTTTATTGCAACCGCAAAATAATTGTCCTGCTTTGATGTATCGCCTCTCTCAAGAAGTGTTAATTTCCGCATATTTAGATATACTTACACTACCTATAATCTTATAATCAACCTAAGCTACGCTTCTGAGATAACACCATCTAAAACATGAACAACTTTTTTCATTTCGAACTACTCTACGAATCAAAGCGCTCGCGAGCTCGTGTTGGCAGAATTCACACACCGCACGGCATTATCGATACGCCCAACTTTGTGGCAGTGGGAACGAATGGTACTCTTAAAGCAATTGATAATGTCATGGTTGGAAACATGGGCTTGCAGCTGATGTTTTGTAATACTTATCACTTGCTCGTTCACCCAGGCGTTGACGTTGTTCAACAGGCAGGCGGATTGCATTTGTATAGTAATAGGCCCTATCCGATTATCACTGATTCTGGTGGCTTCCAGGTATTTAGCCTTGCCTATGGCACCGTAAAAGAAGAATTGAAGAGCAAGGGAATCAAGCGGCATACTGAGGCTGTCCTTTCAATTAGTGAAGATGGCGTTCTTTTCAGATCGTATCGGGATGGTAGCCCCATTCTGCTCACGCCTGAATCATCAGTGCAGGCTCAAAAAGCACTGGGGGCTGATATTATTATCCCTCTTGATGAGCTCCCGCCCTACCATATCGATCCGAAGAAATTAAAAGAATCGCTCGATCGCACCCATCGCTGGGAGGAACGATCACTCATTGAACATATGAAAAATCAAAACAATCAGGCGATGTATGCTGTTATTCATGGCGGCATCGATCTGGAATTGCGTGCTCTGAGCTGCAAAACATTAACACGCTTGCCCTTTGACGGCTTTGCAATAGGTGGGAGTCTTGGTAAAAATAGAAAGGAGATGGTTACCATGCTGGAGGCGATGATGCCGTTGTTACCAAGGGAGTCTCCTAATCATCTGCTCGGCATTGGAGACATCGAATCGGTAGATGCATCTGTAAAACTTGGCATCGACACCTTTGATAGCTCTCATCCTACGAGATGCGCACGGCATGGGCTGCTTTTTTTGCGAGGCCCCGGTGGAAAGTTTGCCGCGAGTGAGCATGTAAAGATTTTGCAATCTCGGTATAAAAGAATGTTTGAGCCGATTGATAGAACGTGTGATTGTTACACGTGTTTGAATTATACAGCGGCTTACATGCATCACTTGTTTAAAGCAAAAGAATTAACAGGCTTTACGCTCGCAACAATCCATAATCTCCATTTTATGATACAACTAATGAGGGATTATCAGACAGGTATTATTGAGGGGATAATATGAGGATGTATGAATTCAGAGTGCTATATGATCAATGTAGCAGCAAACAACCTTCGCTCATCTCGAGTGATCTGCGAGGCCCGTACGCCGAGCAGATTAGCCTGCCCGCCGAAGCCTTTGGCGAAGGCTGGGTATCGAGAGATCGCTGTATTTTAATAATTAAAGGTCATTTAGCGGCCTACGCGGCCGAAGCGCCAAGGCGGGCGCTTGTCCGCCCCCTTGGATCCCGGACACCAGCTTGCAGCTGGACCGCTAAGACGGCGCTCAACTCGCTACTGCCGCCCTTCAGGCGGACAGCAGCTCAAACACTCGCGCCGATCAGAAAACAGATTATAACCCATCGAAGACAAATAACGAGATAAAGGATCACCATGTCATATGCAGATATCGAATCGATAACATCGCTTACCAATCCACTCATAAAAGGTATCGCGCGCTTACACGAAGCAAAAGAACGAAGACAGAAGAAATTGTGTATCATCGAGGGTACACGCGCAATCAAAACAGGACTCACCCGGCTAAAATTGCACAAGATCGTTTGCACCGCTGCCGGCCTCGATGAAGCATTGCAACTCACGAACGTTAGAAATATCGTCTGCGTGAGCAGTGATGTCATGAAAAAAATAAGTACCGCAACAACCCCCAGCGGGATCCTTGCAGTGTTTGGTATTCCCACACCTGAAAAAACGCTGGATCGAGGACTCGTCCTTGCACGCGTGAGCGATCCGGGCAATATGGGAACTCTCATTCGTACCGCCGGAGCCTGTGGTATTAGGTCGATTATCGTCGTTGAGGGAACAGATCCATGGTCACCAAAAGTTATCCAGGCAAGCGCGGGGACTATAGCACTCGTCGATATTTTTCAGTGGGATTGGAAAACGCTGATGGCCTCAAGAAAGAGCCTCAAGCTGGCAGCATTGGTCCCCACAGGCGGCTCTTCTATAGACTCACTCAAGCCATCAAACACACTTTTGGTGGTTGGCAATGAAGCCCATGGCATTCCCGCAGAATGGCTCAGCCAATGCGAAGAGCGCATCACGCTCCCTATGCCCGGTGGAACCGAAAGCCTCAATGCCTCTATCGCCGGCTCTATAGCGCTCTATATGACATTTGTAGAGAAACCGAGTGCTTAAGACTTTTTTAGTTCACCTTGCCAGTAAAGTACAATTGCCCCTTTTGTGAACGAAACACCCGTTCTGGAGACATCGGCCTTTGGCTGGTTAAGCCTGTTGGGTATGATTTCTGCTGATCTAAAATAGACAACCACCATATTGAGGTTTCATCCCAATCCTGGCATACAGATCGCCGATAAGGCTGTTGTGGAAATCCACTTGGGAGTTACGTGAAAGCACTGGGCCGATTGACAATAAATTTATTCATTGCATAATAAAAGCACGCGCAAAAGGGCCGCAATACAATCAGAATTAAACGTTCAAGGAAACATTTTGAAGTTACAGAAAATCATTTTAAGCAGTTTTCTATCGATGGTTATATTTCATATGAATGCCATGGATGTGCCGGTATCGGTAGTACGTTCTACAATCCCTGAAGCACAAGGAGCACCTCTAACCAGATGGCCGCTCTTCTTATACGCAGAGTCAAAACCCGGTTTGGTTGGCAAGCCCTCCCAGACGCAAGAGCGGGTGGATGCTTACATCAAGCAAGCCCTTAAAGTAACTAAAGAAGTTGCCGATGCACTGGGTATGGAAGAACTAAAAAGGGCGCCCGTCGATTGGACATATGCCTTGCATATGGTAGAAGAAAAAGGACTTCTGCGCAAGCCCATCGAAACATACACCATTGATGATATTAAACTCATTGCCTCATGGCTGACGCGTCTTACTGCGAAAAATCCCGGCAACTTTCGTAATTTTTCGGTGAAATGGCCTCTAAAAACTTGGAGTCAAGAGGACAAAGAGAAGCTTGATCACATCGCTTTACTTCACGTACAGCCTGATAGTGAATTTAGCGAGGAGGAAACAGCCTTTTTTCAGGATTTCTACCTTTATTTTATAGCGCCCGAGGACATTGAGCCGAATTTGTGCCTGTTTCTGGATGATCTAAAAAAGTTTGTGGGATATGTGAAAGAACCAGTTGAAAGAACTCAAAAGGTTTTAGATTTATCCTGCCTTATATTTCAAAATGTAGTTACGATTCATGCGTTTGAAGAAGGAAATAAGCGGCTTGGACGGATGCTTATGTATATTTTTCTCGCCCAACATGGGCTTGAGCCAATAACGTTCTATAGTGCAAAGATCCATGATGACAACCTTATTGCCTCGCTTGCCAGAAAAACTAATGATTCCTTTAAGATGTATGTGCGAGAATCGTATATCATTAGCACGAAAATGAGAAAGAATCCGTTGTATCTTGAGATCGTAAGAGATGTGTTCGCACGCAATTTACAAACGGGGTTATTTCCAGAATTATTACATATGGCACTTCTAGATCACCCTTTGCAGAAAGCCTTTGAAGCTCAAGAGGTTGCTCTGAAAAAGCAGATACCTGAAGGCAAGATATGCGCACAATGCAGAAAAAGCCCTGAATCGGCTCCTGATCGAAAATTGTTACAGTGCGCAGCATGCAGTGCTGAGTTCTATTGTTCAGCTTCATGCCAGAAAGCACATTGGCCGACGCATAAACCTACATGCAAAAAGGGAGTTCAGAAGAAGTAAAAGAAGTAGAAATTCTTTAATACGTCCCGCTGTGCATTTCCTTTGCGGCGTTATGCGGGTAATCGAGAAATATTGTTGATTCTTCAAGAACAGTGATTCTTTTCTTAGGATCGCATAGCACAGCATATATGCAGCGCCTGGCGTAGTACCCAGGCACTCAATTTTTTTAATTCTCTCATAACCACTTCAAAACATAGCGACCTACGATTGGTCTGCATGTCGTACATAAAGATAGAGGATTTGCAAACCGTTTATCAATTCAAAAAAAATCGTGAACAGGCTGCGCTTATTGGGAAAAAGCTGCTTTACAGAACGTTCGACTTCACAATTTCTTTTCCTGCGTTTAGACTGGTCTGCATGTAGTAAAAAATATGCAGACAAACTAAAACAAGGGAATCATGTCTCATTCACAGAAATTATCGCTTTTTTCAGCCATTTTAATTAACATTAACATTATGCTTGGCTCCGGCATTTTTATAAATACCGCAGTATTAACACAGCAAGCAGGCAGTTTAGGGGCGCTTGTCTACCCTATTGTTGGCTTACTCTTATTGCCCCTTATTATGGCAATTGCGCAGCTCTTAAAGCTCCATGGTCAATCGGGTACATTTTATGATTTTGGAAGATCGGTCACCCCATTTTTTGGCTTCTTAAGCAGCTGGAGCTATTTTACTGCCAAGCTATGCTCAGCAGCGCTTGGCATTCACGTTTGCCTTTCATTCCTGCAAAAGATTTTTCCAGCGTTGCAAGCAATTCCTATTATTCCCTTTGATATGCTCATTATTGCGCTCTTTACCCTGCTCAATCTCTTAAAACTCACGTTTGGGAAAAGCATACAATACTCATTTATCGTTATTAAACTTATTCCTGTTCTTTTTGTTATCATAACCGGCATGTATCTCTTTCAGGGAACAAACTTCACACCCGATACCATGCAATGGGCAGGCATACCATTCTCTATCCCGCTCGTGCTATACGCATTTAGTGGCTTTGAAGCAAGCTGCTCCTTAAGCAGCAAAATTCAAGACCACACGGTAAATGGACCGCGTGCAATCTTTATCTCTTTTGGTATTATTCTTGGGCTTGTTTTTCTGTATCAGCTGCTTTTTTATGGAGCACTGGGCATGTCATTAGGCAGCCTCACCGGCGGGTATCTTGATATATTCCCCGCCTACCTCGGCCAGTTTTCTCTCTCGCCAGAGCTTTCACGCTCACTACAAACGCTCTTTCATATCGCTATTGCTACATCATCACTCGGATCTGCATACGGCATTATGTACAGCAACAGCTGGAATCTTCACACTCTCGCCTATCATAACCATACGTTTGCAAAAGATTCGTTCATGAAACTGAACATGCATGGCATGCCCGCAGCGTGCGTGGTAGTTGAGGGCATGCTGATGTTGCTCTATATTCTCATGAGCCGCGGCAACCAGATTCCTCTCCAGCAAGTAAGCGCGTTAGGTGGTACCATAGCTTATACTCTCAGCGCTGTCGCATTACTCATAATTTGCTACAAAAAAGATGGAACTATTTCTCGTCTTTCTCTTTTGAGCATCGCAAGCTGCTTAATTCTTTTCAGCTCATTTGTCTGGGCAGTGGTAACCCACGGGCCGACGATGCTTTTACTAACATTTCTTACCCTGCTCATACTGGGTAGCTACATGTTTTATCAAAAGAGCCGTGACAATCCGCTTGAAGTTTTTGAAGAGATCTAGAGCAATCCCTCGATTCAATCAGCTCGGCATAAGGGCCTCACAGATCACTCCAGCCGTCCCTCGATACAATCCCTTCGGCATAGTGGCCTCGGGATCACTCGGGATGAGCGGGAGGGGCTATGGCGGACAGGTCCCAGTCTTCGCCTAGGCTTCCCGCCTGAAGGGCTACGACGGACAGGTCGGCAGGCAAGCTGGGATGAGCGGTGGAAAAAACTCCTGAGGTGCATAGGGATACCAGCCCCTCTACTGTCGCAGGCCAAAGCAACGTTACCGCAGTTTCAGCGTAATTAATGCAAGCAAGCAGAGTATAAATGAGATAATCCCAAACCGCACCGTAATTTTCGCTTCCTGCCACCCAAGCAACTCAAAATGATGGTGTAAGGGCGCCATTTTAAAAATGCGCTTACCCAGATAACGATAGGACATAACCTGCGCCATAACTGACAGCGTTTCGACAACAAAAAGTCCACCAGAAAGAACAAGAAGCAGCTCCTGCCTTGCCATGAGAGCCATGAGCGCAAGCCCACTTCCTAAGGCAAGTGAACCAATATCGCCCATAAATACTTGTGCAGGATAGGTGTTATACCAGAGAAATCCAAGTGACGCTCCTACCAATGCTGCTCCTATAATGGCAATTTCAGCCGTTTGAGTAAAAGGTATATGCAAATAATGAGCAAATGCATAGTTACCAGCAAGATAACAAATGATCGAGAATGTGCCAAAATTAAGCAATAATGATCCTATTGCAAGACCATCAAGTCCATCTGTTAAATTAACTGCATTACTTGCAGCGACAAGAATAAACGCTGCCCAGGGAATGAGAAACAGCCCAAGATGGGGAGAAAAGTTCTTAAAAAACGGCACACACACTTCCGTTGGCGGAGCAACAAACCAGTACCACGAGGCAGCTATTAAGAGCCCTACCAGAACCTGTGCACGAAATTTAATCGATTCACTGATTCCCTTTCTGTACTTAATCTTTTTCCAATCATCCCACAAACCAATGAGGCCAAACCCAAGCATGCACGCAAGAAAAATCCATACTTCTGGACGTTCGAGATTGCACCATATCAGTACTGTCACAAATGTAGCAATAAGCACAATAATCCCCCCCATGGTCGGGGTTTCATTTTTAACTTGATGCGTTTCTGGCGTATACTCACGAACCGATGATCGAAAATATCCCGAAGCGATAAAGCGAGACCCCACGATCATCGAAACTATGAGCGCAGTGAGCAAACCCGCAATCGCACGAAAACTCACATAATGCACCACATTAAGGCAACTGATGTGATCTTTTAAAATGTCACAAAGATGATAGAGCATGCGTTCTCCTTATAAAAAAAATAAGCGCTCCTAGCATACCATGAAGGAGCGTAAAACACACCCTTTTGACATCTGCCATAACTCTTTCTAAACTGATAGGTAAGATGTGAAGAAGTGTACATAGTCACCTTTGCGCAGAAATGCGCGCATATCACCAACAATAGAACCATAACACATAAGGAATCTATTTATGAATAAGACTGTATCAAAACACATTCTTGTCCTGAGTCTTCTTTTTTCAACCCCCGCGTTTTGCACTCCTGCAGATGACGTGAATGCACAACTGGCTGAGGCCTTATCACACATAAAGCTCGATTATAAAGATCCAGTAGGACTCATGAAAGACTTTATAAACGTGTCGGTAAAGCCTGAAAAGCCAATTACCTATTGGGCAATGCAGCTCTATCTTCTTTTGGAAAGTGACGCCAAATTACAGGAATTTAGAAAAAAGATTTTGCCTCTATCGGTTGTAAAAGATCCTGTTAAAAGAACGAAAGGCATTCAGCATCTTTTCATCCATTATCAGAACAAATTCTCTGATGCGCTGAGAACCCTCATATTGTCAAACTTTAAACAGGTTGCAGAAGCCTTAAAATATAGGTCTGCAAAAGTATAATACCTCTATGACCTATGCATACGATTTTGATGTCATCGTCATTGGTGGCGGACATGCCGGTATTGAAGCCGCGTATGCAGCTGCCCGTTTGGGCTCACGTACACTTCTTATTACACTCCATCTCGACCGAATTGGCCTCATGCCCTGCAATCCTGCCATTGGAGGCATAGGAAAAGGCCACATTGTATTTGAAATCAGCGCCTTAGGCGGACTCATGCCTAAACTCTGTACACAAACATATTTGCAGGCTCGCATGCTCAATACGCGCAAAGGGCCGGCAGTACAGGGACTTCGTTTGCAGATCGATAAGGCTGCCTATAATCGGCTGAGCCGGCAGATGCTCGAGCATACTGAGAACCTTACCCTCCTCATGGGCATGGTTGATGAGCTCATCCTTGATAATGAAAAAAACGTCAGGGGGGTCAAAACGAGAGAAGGGGATACCTATTACAGCCCCACAGTCATTATTACCACGGGAACATTTTTAAATGGTCTCGTCCATGTTGGCCATACAAATTATGCCGCAGGCAGACAGGGAGAAGAGGCGGTCGTTAACCTTTCCGCGTTCTTGCAACGCAACGGACTGCTCATGCAGCGGCTCAAAACAGGAACTCCTCCCCGGCTTTTACGCTCGAGCCTTGACTATTCACGGATGGAATACCAAGGATCTGATGAGCTCTCCTCACTTTTTGAATTTGCTCCCCACAAAGTTGAGCACAAAATAGGCTGCTATATTACGCATACCAATGAAAATACCCATGCGATCATTAAAAAGAATTTCCATCTTTCGCCAATTTTTACTGGGCACATCAAGGGAACTCCCCCTCGCTACTGCCCGTCGATTGAAGACAAGATATCACGATTTGCCGGAAAAACTTCCCACCATGTATTTGTAGAACCGGAAAGTGCAACAACTGAAGAGATGTATCCCAATGGACTCTCAACAGCACTGCCATTATCAGCGCAAAAAGAGTTCATTCGATCGATTGTCGGATTCGAGCAAGCAGAAATTACCCGCCCCGGCTATGCCGTGGAGTACGACTGCGTTCTACCACAACAGCTCAATCATACGCTCGAGGTGAAAACAATTCCTGGGCTCTACCTTGCTGGACAGATCAATGGCACCACCGGCTATGAAGAAGCCGCAGGTCAGGGTATTATTGCCGGGATCAATGCAAGTCTGAAATCACGAGGTTGCGAACCGTTTATTATGAGCCGTACCCAAGGATATATCGGCATCATGATCGATGATCTGGTTACCCTCGGGGCTGATGAGCCTTATCGCATGTTTACTTCCCGCGCAGAGCGGCGCCTGTTATTACGCCAAGATAACGTTTTTGAGCGGTTAGGTGATACCGCACACAATCTCGGCCTTATTGGCGATACGCTCTATGAAGATATTAAAAAAGAACGAGATATCGTGCAATCAACGGTTGAAGAGCTCACCGCTGGTAATAAAAATGTTGAACTTATGCGTTTGCTGGGATCCGGTGATATCGATGCAGTGCATACGCGTGTAAAAGCAGCAGCACCTGAGCATATCTCCGATCGCGCATTCCAAACGATTAATGCAGAAATTCTCTATGCCCCGTATATTAAACGAGAAGAAAAAGAGGTTGAAAAGGCGCTCTATTTCCAACAGCTTGAGATACCAGCAGATTTTGATTACAATAATCTTGAGGGGTTATCCATCGAGCTGAGACAAAAGCTCACCAAACATAAGCCAGCAACGATTGCACAAGCGCAGCTTATACAGGGCATGACCCCAGCTGCTATATCGTTGCTCATATTTAGAGTACGCGAGTTAACGCGTGGAAAGAAGGCCACGACAGATGAATGTTAGTGTATTACCGGTAGTTACGTCTCGAGCTGTCCGCCATAGCCCCTCCCGCTCATCCACGCCGTCGCAATTGCATTGCTATGGCGGTGCAGGCCGAGTGGATTGCCTGCCGCGCCGAAGCTTTTAGCGAAGGCGGGTATCGAGGGACGGCTGGAGTGATTGGCGAGGCCGGCATGCTGAGTCAATTAGGCGATGACTGGGTATCGAGAAATAAAGCGACTTGAGAAAACCTATGTACCCACAAAACCTTACTATTTACGGCCCCTTTGCACTCAATAGCTATAATGCAGCGATTATGTTAGGCATATTCGTGTTTCTCTATGCCGCATTGCGCAATCCAGCGACAAAAAAGTTTATCAGCGCAAGCGATTTTATTAATATCAGCGCAGAAACGGGAATAGCCGCTGTTGTGGGAGCGCGCCTCCTTCATGTAGCAAGTGACCTCGGCTCGTATCACTCGTGGTATGACATAATCGCCATCTGGAATGGCGGCCTTTCAATTCTTGGTGGCTTAATCGGTGCTCTTGCCTATTCATCGTTTATATTATATAAAAAACATATCCCCATTCTTCCGGTTTACAGCCTTGCAGCGATCTATGCGCCGCTCGTGCATGGCATTGCCCGCATCGGCTGCTTTCTTATCGGCTGTTGCTATGGCTGCCCGACCGATGCCGCCTGGGGAATAACGTACAGCAACCCGCTCTCCCATGCCCCGCTTCACATAAAACTTCATCCGACGCAACTCTATAGCTCACTGTTTTATTTTGCCCTCTTTTTTATTCTGCGCTATTACATCGCACCACGTACAAAACTGTTTGACGAAGCTACTTCACGCTCAGCACAAAAGCTCGCCACCCACTCTTACCCATTTAATGAAGCCACGCTCGTAGCGGTTTATCTCATAGGCATGAGTCTCGAGCGCTTTCTTGTCGACTTTTTCCGTGGTGATCGCATTATGGATGCGCAGGGAGCGCTTTCATTCCTCTCATTTTACCAATGGACTGCCCTTGCTATATGCACAGGCACTCTTTTAGCCCTTCTCATTATTTCCCGACCTCAAAGAAGACTTCTTCACCAAATAGAGCTCGGCAAACATCGGAACCCCTTACAATACTCTTCATACGCTGCAGGCCCCTCGAAAAGACGAACTGGACATTCAAACCCATGTATGAAGGGACAAAATTGACCTATGGACCGGGCCCGCCGGCCGGCTATCAGGCTGTTGCCATTTTGATTATATTTAGTAGCCTTATCTACAGAAGAAGTAACTTCCAATTAACAGAAAGGACCAGTCATGTCTAAAACAGTATATCAAATACTCTCTCTCATGGCAGTTATGCTGCCTCTCTTTGCAGCACACCCTCCTCATAAGACTGTCGATGAAATCGTCGCAACGCTGAAGAAAAATGAAAAAATTGGAAGAAATAGGCCTGATAAGCCGATCTTTCAAACTCAGCCTAAGTCTTTTAAGCTATTGGTCATACAACCGGCTCCCAAACTTAAGAGAATCGATGAGTTTGTTAAAAAAAATAAGCATGAAATTCGAAAAAATGGCTATGTCATCAATAAACCTGAAAAGAGACATCTTACGTTAATGACCTTTCATGTCCCGCTAGAAGGTTACCCTGGAGATGGAGAAGTCGTAAGGCTCATTGCTCAAGGTGCCTTAGATAAGCTTGCCTCTATAGTAAAAAAACATATTGGTACGCTTCGTGGTACTAATTTCAGCTATTCCCAGTTTGGAACACTAATAAACGGGAAGCACGTTGTCGCCTTCCATGATTTTCAGTCTCAATCAGACAGAGATAAATTTTATGAAGGGTACCATAATATAGTGCAAGAATTTCTCGCAGCCTATCCTGAATGCTGGATGTCCGTTCCTTACCAGTTTAAGCCCCATGTGACAATTGCAACACGCAACCCTCAATCTGATGTAAATACTGACCTCAATTTACCACATCAGGGCAAGAATGCGTTTGAAAATACCATTACGCTTGGGTATCGCAAGAAAAAGAGCGATCGACCATCGCCTATGAAGGTGAGCATACCAGGCTTTAAAAAAGTGGAAATAAAATAACCAGTATAATCAGCAGAATCGGGGCGCAAAAGCGCCCCTTTTTGCTTAAAATGCTGTAAACGAATATTTGCTTTCGTTTTCAAGATTATTTTTTCAATCAAGGGATCTTGCTTATAACCTCGCTTTGAACAAATTCAAAAGCTTCATCAAAATTCCACAACACCCCTTCAGGAAGCAGAGGCGAAATGTCCTGGCGAAAATCTCTATTCACACGTTTTTGTTCCATATTTTCAGAAAATGCTTTTCCAGAAATCGTTGACCCCGCGCGCTGGCAATATAGATTAAATAAATTGATTACTTCGGTCATATTTGTAAGATTGTTACCAAATACGTAATAAGCATCAAAGAGGTCCCTGCCTTTGCGTCGTTGATATAACGCACGCAATTTTGTTGCCATTAATTCTTCTAGCTTATAACTTGTAACGAGTGCACTGCCAGTAAACCATCCAGCATCTACATCAAAATTCTGATAATGAAGATCTCGAAAATAGCTGTGTTCGAGGGTATTGATTTCTAACTTTAAGCGCATCGTCATTCCGCTTGTAGCTTCATAACGATATATAATCTTCACTCCATATTCTGTGAATTTTCTTTGGGGTTTGCCAAGCCATCCATCTAAGGCTATTCGAATAGCACTCATTATCGGCCCAATGGGCTCGGCATCGCGCTGCACAAAATCAATATCTTCGCTGTAGCGACTGGCAGGATTAATATGCAGTTTATTTAAAGCCGTGCCTCCGCGAAACAGTAATTTATCTTGAATAATTGGATCGCTATAAAGACATACCAGGGCTTTGCTAATCACTAAATCATGCTCAATCATCGCGCTACTTGACCACTTAAATTTCTGGCCCCACTCCCGAACGAATTCATTTGGAATCATATGTCACTTTCTATTATGGTATTTTCAATTATCTTCCAAGTCTCTGATCGTGAAAATCCTGCAGTCGGCATATCGGGTGCAAGCGGAATATAAGTAAGTGGCTCAAGCTGCAAATAAGAACGAACGATCGGGAGAATGCGCTCTTTGGCAGCATAATCATCTGGCTCAAGCATTTCTAGAATATACCCAAATCTTTGCAACCATGTATTATTACCAACTCGCTTTGCTAAGAGAATCAGCTTAGCAGCGTCGATAGATTCAATGAGCTCTGCTAATACAGTTGCAACATTACTCAATCCACCACTCTTATGGGGCTTTTGTAATAAATCCATAGCTGTTACCTCAGGAGTCGAAACCTTCAAGTATCCCGTCCTGACGAGAAAATCTTTAGTAGGGAGCTGTTCTAACGCTTCTTTAAAGAAATATTCTATGCGAACTCTACCAAATTTTAAATCTTTTTTCAATTTCTTGTCAACAAAGATCTGAAAAACCGTTGGACGCTGATGTGCTGCTCCATAAAATGCCCCTGCTGTTAATAAGCCTGCATAATAGTGAAATCCTTCGTGCTTAGCCAGAAGCGGAAGAATGTCTTCTGGTGGGATACTGCCAATTTGCCGATCCTTTGGTGGAATGATAATGTAAAAACCCCTTGCAGGACTTATAACACATCCCTTCTTTTTTAAGCGATAAATAGCAGAGGCGATACTATAATATGAAGCATTAAGATCCTTCATCGCTTCTTCGTGGGTAAATGATAACTTTCCGCGAGCTTGTAATTTGTCTATGTAGTCAGATAGCATCTAAGATCCCCTAATTTGTCGAAAATTGACATTTAAGGGTATTTTATCAAAAAAACGTAATTAAATCAATTGAATCGAACTTATCATAAAATTTTACTGAAAAATTACGCAAGGATCCTGAATTCTAAAGTTCCCTAATTTGTCATTTTTCGACATACAATGGACACTCCCCCTGAAATTGACTCTAATTTTTTAAGCCTTCAGAATAATTCCGCGTAAAATGGCCCACCGCCCCCATGATAAAATAATCGATCCATGGTAAACTAAAAACGTATAAAAATTGCATCTCTATGATTTCTTAAAGAGCACGACCCGGGCCTATGAATCTGTTTAGCATCATCAAGCAACGATTAACAATCCTGGAAGTGGTCAGCGAGTATGCTACCCTTAAGAAGGCTGGCCTTTATTGGAAGGGCTGCTGCCCGTTTCACCATGAGCGGACGCCCTCATTTACGGTGAGCCCACATAAGGAGATCTTCTATTGCTTCGGCTGCCACGCAGGTGGAGATGTGATTTCATTTGTTGCTAAAATCGAGCACTGCTCCCCTATCGAAGCTGCCAAGCATTTGGCAGAGCGGCATAATATACCGCTTCCTGAAAATGTGACCTGGGAAAAGGGTACCGATTCGCAAGAGGCAAAAAATGCCTATTATGCAGCCTGCACTCTCTTTGCCCGCTGGTGCCAAGAGCAGCTAAAAAAGCATCCCGAATCGCTCGAGTACCTCACATCGCGCGGCATTTCCAGGCAAAGCATCCAGGATTTTTCGATAGGTTTCTGCTCAGGATCGATCAAATCGCTTTTAACCTATGCTCAGCAAGAGAATATGCTCGCACAAAACTTCATAGATGCCCATATTATTTTTGAAGGAAGAACAGGGCTCTATACTCCGTTTGAAGATCGCATCATCTTTCCCATTACCGATACGATCGGCAGAATGGTCGGTTTTGGAGGGCGCGTTTATAAACCTGGTGACGAACGGGTAAAATATTACAACTCCCACGATCACGCCTTCTTTACCAAGGGGATGATTCTGTATGGTCTTAATGCCGCAAAAAAGGCTATCTCAAGCCAAGAAGCTGCTTTCTTGGTCGAAGGATATACCGATCTTATTCAGATGCACCAGCATGGCTTTACCGCAGCGGTTGCGACGATGGGAACTGCCTGTACGGCCGAGCAGCTCAAACTGATTGCTCGCTATGCACAGAAACTGTATATCATGTATGATGCCGACCCTGCAGGTCAAAATGCTATCATGCGACTCGTAGAGCTCTGTTGGCAGGTGGCACTCGATCCGTATGTGATTCGTCTACCAGAGGGGCAAGATCCTGCATCTTTTTTACAGTCGGGGGGTGCACTGAACGAGAAAGTGGCCGAAGCACAGGATATCTTCACGTTCGTGCTTACTCATCAAGCAGAAGATTTCTCCCATAAAAGCCTCCAGGAACGACTCGGGGTTGTAAAAAAGATCATTACACTCATTCACCAAATTCCCGATGGGCTGAAGCGTTCACTTCTACTGCAACAGGCGGCTGAAACATTTGCATTACCTCGAGAAGCGCTCATGTCTTTGCGCCATGCCACCCCATCAGCAAGCACGTCTTCAAGTGCATTTTCAGGATCAGGCTTAGTATCCGTAAACCAAAACCGTGAAGTCGGAACCATCCAGCGCGGGCCGGCAGCAAGCGCTGATGCTGATCAATCGACCCCTCGATACAATCGGCTCGGCACATCGGCCTCGCCGATCACTCGGGGTGAGCGGATGCAGACTGCCAGCCAAGATTCTCCCTCAAACCAGCCACCTGAAAATCCGTATGCCTCTATTACTCAGTTAGAAAAAAAAATTTTTTCTGCTATACTATTATCACGAGTCACACTTACTCCACAGGAAGAAAGTCTACTCCGCTTATGGTTTAAAACAGAGCTTGTAACCCTACGGGATATCGTTCGAGAACATACAACAAACAACGGTATCGATATGAGAGCCCTTTTTGGACATTTGGCAGAAGAAGATAAGGCTTTTGTAAGCCAGTGTATAAGCATACAGGAACTGGGCCCAGAAGAAGAGGATGAGGTGTACTTTCGTGACCTTATCACACATTTTTTTAAGAAACAGTGGAAATTAACCGTACATAATGTCAAACTAGGTATTAGTGAAGCCCAGCAAGAAGGAAATGCTGAGCGAGTAAAAATACTGCTCAACTATCTTGATGAGGTGAAACAAAAAATGCAGGGGGGTACATCATGATAAAGAAAACAAAAAAAGAAGAGACAGCGGCGGCAGAAAGCACCGATAAGAAATTGAAGGCTGCTCCCGAAAAAAAGCTAAAAGCTGCTCCTGTAAAATCGAAATCCACACCCGCAAAGGCAAAAGCAACTGAGACATCAGCTAAAAAAGGTGATGACAATCAGCATGCCCAAGATCTTATAGATACCTTTATTGAACGAGGAAAGCGTGCAGGAGTTCTTAGCTATGAAGACCTCATGGAATTCTGCGAAACGCATCATTTGACCGAACTGGAAACGAATGACCTTCTGCGCAGCCTTGAAAAGGAGCACGTCGAGCTTCTCATGCAAGAAGAGCTCGATACCGAAACCTCGCTTGAAGATTATGAAAAAGAAGAAATAGCAGCTAAGCCCGCATTAAAAACCCCTATTGAAACGTCGCTCGATTACGTTGGCGAAGAGGAAGAAGAGGTTATAGAGGATGAAGAACCAGCGGGCGAAGAAGGCACTGCCATTAAAGAGATAGGAGAAGCTGCTCATATCGCCGATGGCGTTAAATGCTATTTACGAGATATTGGTAAGATTCCACTCTTAAATAAAAAAACTGAGCAGGTTATCGCCGATAATATTGCGTTAGGCAAAAAGCTCTCAATCGAAGCGATTTCTCGTTTCCCTTTTATTCATAAAGAGATTATTGCTCTTGGCGAACGATTGGCAAAAAATACGATTCAGCTCAAAGATGTCATTCAATTTTCAGAATTTGATGAAGAAAACCTTCCTAAGCTTGAAGAAGAGAAAAAGGCTCTCTTGGCTATTATTATGCAGGTAAAAGCTGCCGTCGAGAATGAATCGGCCATATATCGATCATATCGCTCTCAGCTCACGTCTGAAGCTAAGAAAAAAGAGATGATCGAAGCAGTTAAAGTAAATAAAGATAAGATTGCTGGGCTCATTCAAACGATTAAGCTCTCAAACAAATTTATTCGCAAACTTACCAAGCGTATAGAAAAAGCAATTCAAAAAATCAGAGAAAAAATAGAGCTCGTCAAACAAAGCGAAATGCTCTTTAAGCAGTACGCTCAAAAGAAAGAGCCATCTGAAACTGATATAGCGGAAATGGCTGAACTTGAGCGCACTGTTCGTAGCTCTCGCAAGAGCATTAAGAAAACGGAAGGCGAGCTTGGCTTACCACAGCCTGATATTTTAAAATATTACCGGCAGCTCATGGATGGGCAGCGCAAGGATAAGCAGGCTAAAGATGATCTAGCCCGCGCAAACCTCCGCCTTGTTGTTAATATCGCGAAGAAGTACGTCAATCGAGGCCTCCACTTTCTTGATCTCATTCAAGAAGGGAACATCGGTCTTATGAAGGCAGTTGAAAAGTTCGAGTTTGAACGAGGATATAAGTTCTCAACATATGCAACCTGGTGGATTCGCCAGGCAATTACGCGTGCCATTGCTGACCAATCACGCACGATTCGCGTACCGGTACATATGGTTGAAACACTCAATAAGATTAATAAAATTAAGCGTACCTTTATTCAAGAACATGGTCGAGAGCCATCCCATGCTGAGTTATCGAAAGAGCTCAACATTGACGAAAAAAAGATTAAAAATATAATTAAGATCTCGAAGGAGCCGATCTCGCTGGAAACTCCGGTTGGGGATAGTGAAGATGCTTTCATTAAAGATTTTATTGAGAGCGAAACCGATTATTCCCCTGCCGATACCGTTGCAAATAGCGACCTTAAAGAACGAGTGCGGGAAGTACTTAAAACACTCACGCCACGCGAAGAGAAGGTGCTTAAAATGCGCTTTGGTATCGACGTTGCATCGGAGCATACCCTCGAAGAAGTTGGTAAAGATTTTGCAGTCACCCGCGAGCGTATCCGCCAAATTGAAGTAAAAGCGCTCCGCAAACTTCGCCATCCATCGCGCAGCAAGAAACTGCAAACGTTCTTTGATAAAGAGTTTCATTTTACCGCTGAAGAAACAGCTGAAGACGATAATGACGATGATGAATAAGATAGCAGCTGCGTTAAGCTACAGAATAAAAGAGCGCTCTATCCCTCGATACAATCTGCTCGGCATAGAAGCCTCGCAGATCACTCGGGATGAGCGGTTGAGAATGAAGTAATGAAGACACGAAAACCCACAAGAAAGGAAAGACTCTCGCATGGAACCCCCGCTCGCTAGTATATGGCAATCTAACGTACTATTTTTACTTATCTCACTTGCACTATGTGCACTGTTTTCATTCATAGAAACATCAGTCACCGCACTGCGACTTTTTAAGTTAAAAGAGCTCTCACAAGGGACAAGCAAATATCGCCGCCTCTTTCACGTATTTGAGCATAATCCCAATCGAATTTTGATCAGCGTTTTAATCGCCTATAATCTCTCAAATGTCCTTGCTGCAGTCTTTAGTAACGAGATCATATCTTCAATTACTCGATCGCTCAATATCTCTGAGAGCTTTGGATTCGCTGTTGGTATTTTTCTGACCTCGATCATGATATTATTGACCGATCTCATCCCAAAAAATATTGCAACGATACATGGTGATCAACTCTTCAGGTCTACTCTCTGGATAACGAACATCATTTACTATATCTTCTACTTTCCGGTTATTTTTCTCTCTAAGGTGGCTGATACCGTCGCTTATTGGATTGGTGGTGCTAAAGAAACGGCTTCTGCAGTAGCTACTGAAAAAGAGATTGAGTTTCTCATTAACTACATTAATGAAAAAGGTCTCATGGAGCGCCATAAAACGGCCATGCTCAAAAGTATTTTCGAACTTGGCACGACGCCGATTAAAGAGATTATGATCCCTGAAACATCGATCATATCAATTAACGTAAATAGCACACAGAAAGAGACGCTCGATCTCTTTTCTAAGTATCAGTTTACGAGATTGCCCGTTTTTGAAGAAAAAATGGACAACATTATTGGCATGGTTCACCAGAAAGATTTTTTCCAGCTTCTTTCCCGCAGTGAGGATAAACCGCTGCGCGATATCGTGCGCCCTATCATGTTTGTACCCGAAAGTGCTAAAGTACTGCGCGTCCTTAAGGAATTTAGGGAGCAGCGCATGCACATCGCTATGGTACTCAATGAATTTGGAAGCATTACCGGACTGGTAACGCTCGAAGACGTTATTGAAGAGATTGTCGGTGAAATTAGCGATGAATATGAAGCAGTACCTGAAAAGGTTATCTTGCTCAAATCAGGCGGCTTTCTCATCGACGCGAGCATCGATCTTGAAGAGCTCGGCGACGTACTTGGCATAGAATTTGAGACAGAAGACGCACTTACTCTCGGTGGCTTTATTATCGAACAGCTTGAGCGGGTTCCCAAAACGGGAGAGCGCTTAGAATATAAAAAATTCCACTTTAAAATACAGCAGGCAACACCTAAGCGGATTTTACAGGTGCTGGTATTCTCACATGAGTTGGCAGAAGATCTTGAAGTAGAGGTGTAGTGTATAACACTATCGCTGTAATTCAGTAATTACTACTCTTTTGGAGCTGGTGCAATCAAAGTAGCCTCATAAGTCGTTTCGCTTACCATCAGCCATCTTCCCAAAAACCAAACTTCTTGTATGTGCATAAATCCGCTCTCGAAAGTTCTGCTCAAAGCATTCAGGATCTATCATAGTTTCGATTTCTTCCGCATCCCTAAAGCGATCTGTTAGTCGAGTATTAACGCTTTGGTGTTTTTTCACTAAGATTTCTTTAATTTTCCTAATAGTACAGCCCGCTAAAATCGCAATAAGTGCATCACGACTCAGAAATCCGGAACTTATAAGCAGGCATAAGAGCTCTTTCTTTAAATATCGATTATCTCTTAGATGGGTGCGCTTTTCTAAAGATACCCTATTCACGTACTCTTTAAACAATTGTTCTGCAAGACTTTGCTCTGAGCAAAATATTTTATACCTGATATCTTTTGGCAACCCTTTCGATTCACGATTAAAACATAAAAGAGCCGTAAAAATTACCGGCGCAACAGGCACATCTTCGATAGGATTAAAGAAAGACTTTGAAAGCAGAGTTTCAAGCTGATCAGTGCTCTTTCTCTCTACTACCCTATCCAACTCTTTACTATCCCATGAAGAATCATTCTGCAAGATTATTTCTGCCAACCCAATCTGGTTTTTTCTGAGAGCTACCGTTAATGGCCTTGGATAACCATTGGCAAGTGATGCACCATTTTCAATTAGAAGAAGAGAAGTAGTAGTATGCCCCGCCTTGATAGCCCACGATACAGCGCCGGTATGGCCACGCTTATCGCATACATTTAGATCTGCACCTCTTGCAAGAAGCAATTGTACTATATCATCGACACCATAGAGAACGGCGCATAATAGCGCTTTACTTTCAATAGAGATGCGGCAATTCCGGTGACTCATCGCTTTTTTCAAGTCGGCTGCTGACATCTTAAGAAACGCATTGAGGAGGGCAATAACAACATTACGATTGCGCAAAATCTTTTCTGGCAGCTCAATTTTCAAACGCGCATCCTTGGAATATTTACTGAGTGCTTCAGTTATGTCACTGGGCATCACACAGGCTTTTTCAACACCACACGTTCCAACAAGAACGTCACACACGTCTAAACTACGCTGATTACATGCTACGCGAAATGCTCCAAAGCCCTGCTTATTGAGTAAACTCACATCGGCACCATTTTCTAAAAAGAAGCGGCATACAACAGCCTGGTTATGTATCGCGGCCCACATGAGTTGTGTATAGCCAAGACAAGAAAGATGATCAGCTTCCCCCAGCTCAAGAATGGCGCAAACAGCCCGAATCAATTCTGGTGATCTTACCGTAGAATTCCATTTGATCAGGGCTCCCACACGCTCATACACGAATCTTAACTTAGATTTTTCAAGCCTCTTTTCAAGAGCGCGATCATGAGAGCGCACTTTTTCTATAATTTCAAAATCAGTTGGTTTTAATAGCGCACACACATCTTTAACACCTTCAAAGACAGTTTCTAAAACAGCGCAATTATGTCTCCTTGCTGCACTAAAAAGATCATCCCTGCTCACGTGAGCGCCTCTTGAAATAAGGAATGCACACATTCCGGCATCCCCTGTGCGCAAGGCAAGTGATAAAGGAGTAAATTTTTCGATATTGGGGGCCAAATTGACTTCTGCTCCTTTTTCAATAAGGAAATCACACATTGGAATATCACCTCGCGCAGCAGCCCACATCAGCGGGGTCATTACATCCTCACATGCCAAGGTCCAAATAGCATCTTCAAGATGTGAATTAACATCAGCATCCAACCCTACTAAGAATTCACACACATCTTTGGATCCGCAACGGGCCGCCATCACCAAGCATTTGCACATGAAGTCGTAGTCAACTTTAGCACTAAAGAGTTGGCATAACGCCCTACTGCCGCTCTGAGCAGCCAGAAGTAGGCCAAAACGGGGATCTATGGTTACCTGATGTTCCATGAGAAGTGAACAAAGTTTTTCACTACGCAATGCTAACGCAATAACAAGGGGGCTGATGAAAATATCTGAACTTCGATCCTTTAAAGAGTACTGCACATCAGCACCACCTTCTACGAGGAGTTTACAGAGGGTCACATCTTCCAAAAGCGAGGCTATTATTAAAAGAGAAAAACCCTTTTCATCCTTTGCATCTAGGTCAGCACCACATATTAATGATTGCCAAAAGTGCTCATCAAGGTTACCCAAGCTGCTTCGAGCATTGTGCTTAACGATTGTACTCAAGAGCTGTATCCCTCTGACGATCGTTCTTTGAGAAAAAAAATCTTCGATGCCCAGTATATCTAAAGGCGCAGGAACAGTTCGTAGAATAACAAGGTCAAACTGATGCGCTGAAAACGTAAGAGGGTGTGGAAGCAACGCAAAAAGTTTAGCATTCAACTCTCGGTGAGCATCAACCTGCTCCATAGCGGCGCTATTATGCGCCACCCATAGCGCTACTATAAATAGAATGGGTTTTTTCATATCGCCTGCCTCTCTCGTCATGTTACAAAGCGAAAACGGGTTTTACTAATCATGTTTTCTCATGAGCTCGCGAAAGATCTTGAAGTAGAAGAAAACCAGAACACGATCGCTTACTCACACAATCTTCGATCGAATGGGCCGGAGAAGATCTTAAAGATTTTCTCCGGCGTCTTTTGCATGCAGAAGCATAAAGAGCTGATTGTGCCCATTTTCAAGAGCAACATACGTAGCGGTCTTTCCCGAAGCATCCCTCATACAGAGAAGCCGTCGAACCTCTTCTGCTCTAAACTTTTTTAAGAAAAGAGCGATAAGTTCTGGCGTGAGCGTTTTGGCTTCTTTAAACACTTGGAGTAGACATTGCAAAGCCGACAGGTTCATAGCTGGATGACCTTGCAGATCGAAGTGCATAACTTTTTCAAGAGGATCAAACGCAAACGCCATTCCCGGTTCTTGTTTAATGAGCTGAATGTAAGCAAACCCAAGTAGAGCAATTACCCGATCAGCATATGGTCTATGAGCAATAAGTGCATCCCTCTCACGCTCCCATACGGCTTTCAACCGCGCATGGGCCAGGTGTATCGCTTCTTCTGAAGAGCAATCTGTACTTGAAAGCTGTAAGAAATTGCGAGCAGATACTGGCTTTGGTTTTGCCAAACTCGCCATAACGCATGGAAATGCTCTGGCTATCGAGCAATCTATTGGCACCCGCGAGAAAGGCACATGATTTCTAAAATCATCCCCATGCAAAGAGAGCCGAAACGGTGATATGTACTGCCATAACCAGCCCTTCTCTCCTTCGATTTTCACTTCGAATGTATAATGCGGAGTTCCTGTCACTTCGCGTCTCCATGCATCATAGAGGTCAAGCGGATTCCACTGCAAATATTGCCATTTCTTGCCATAAACAGCAACTTCCAGTTTTGAGAGATCAGCAAGTGGTGCGTATAACAAAAACTTGTCGCCCTGGAGAATGATAGCTTCACCGGTTTTTCGTGCAAGAACATACGTAAGCTTTAGCCGCCACGTCGTATCGTTAGTTATGGTCACCAGCCCTTCTTCATAGCGAACGTAATTTTTATCATCGCTTATGAGGCGCAATGCTTCTTGAGCATGTGCATCTTGCACCCGCGGAGGTTGTTCGAGCATGTGCTTTACATCGGCTATCGCCAGAGACTCGACTTTGTTTAAGAGCGCAGCACACATCACTGCGCTATCCGCTGCAGCTGCTAGATGCAACGGGGAGCTCTTTGCTTTATTTGCAAGCGCAATAGTCGCTCCGGCTGCCACGAGCGCATTCACCGCTTCTTCATGTGCACATGCCACTGCAACGTGAAGCGGCGCATCACCATCACCGTTTGGCTTATCTATAATGTGCTTATTCGCCTCAATAAGTTGCACGAGGTTCGGTGCTCTTTTCTTAATTGCTTCATGAAGGATACCCTCGGTTCTAAATGGCGAGTTCCACCAAGATGGCTGCTGCCGCTCTTTTTGCGCTTGTATACCATCAAAAGCAATACCCTTCTTGATGAGCGCGCTGATAACAGCGGTATCACCAACAAACACCGCCATACTCAATGGGGTTCGCCCTTGATCATCCTTCCCTTCCAGAGGGCACCCTTGTTGCTCAATAAGCCATAAAGCAAAGTCGGTCCATTTGTTTTCAATGGCTCTATGAAGCAGCGTCTTTTTTTGAGAATCAGTAGTTATAAGAATTGCAAACGTGCGATCTTGTGAAACAATAGCCTTTGCCTTTTCAAGTTCCTTGTTGGGCATCGTTTTGCACACTTCTAAGAAGGCTTGGGCCTGCTTTTGATTCGGCTGGCTAACACTTCTGTCGGCAACTCTCATACCCTCGCACGAAAATCCAACAAAAAGTACTATTAATAATAGTTGCTTTTTCATGACGATACTCCCCATTTTTAGAAACGTAGCATTTTATAATCTTCGATTCCTATGGACACATTCATGGCAGACCCCAGCTTTACTAGAATAGTCGCACGTACTCTAAAATATAATATTCTTGCACCAAATACAAATAAAGGGGGCTTTTCTCATTTCTGGCAAATTATTGGCCAAAAATCATTGTTTTTCATGAAGCAATAATTTCGAAATAAAAAAACCCAAGAAGCTCCGGCTCAAATAAATATTGCCGTACATAAAAAACTGTGACAGACTATATCAGCAAAACTGAATACAAATCGCAAAACAATGGATTGACAATGTTTCTTCACCTGCTCTTTCTTATTTCTGTTGGGTTCACTTTGAGGCCAAGCGATGCTAAAACGATCGATGACAAGCTTTCTGGAATGATAGCAAAATTCTCGCAAAGGGTGAAAGAGCTCAATGAAAATGACCTGCTCGATGGGGTAGTGCTCATAAAACAAGGCGATCAGACCCTTCTTCATGAAATGAGCAAAGAAGTTGTTCACTATAATCGAGATAACAAACCCGCACAATTTATGATTGGATCGGTATCAAAGACCTTTACTGCTGTTGCGGTATTAATGGCTCTCTATGAAACAAGCCCCGGAGGGAGCGAAGATGAAAAAGTAGCACTTGTTAAAAAAAGGCTCCATGAACCAATAATTACCTTTCTTCCACCAGAAACGTTTGCATGGGGAACATCCATTCCCTCGTGGGCACATGAGGTGACGCTTCATCACCTGCTATCACATACATCAGGCATCGTTCACCATATTCGTTTACTCTTTGAAGCAGAAGGCTATGATGCAGTTCAATCTTTTTTGCGTGAAGGACATGGACCTGAGTACATCATTCAAAAATGGGGAAATGTTCCGCTTGCTTTTACACCCGGATCCCAGTATTCCTACTCAAATTTAGGTTATGAACTGCTCGCAAAAGTCGTTTCGCGTCTAACAAACATGCCTTTTGAGAAATACCTGCATGTCAGATTTTTTGAGCCGCGCAGCCTCAACTCTACCGTTCATCCAACAGGCGGCACGTCACTCTATCTCGGCTCCCTCAACACGTATCAGCAGTTAGTGCCGGAACAGGTATACCTTGATCCCCAAAAAGCATATATTCCTGACTCAGAAACTCTCGGCGATATTGCATTTGCTCAAGGCTCCGGGGGTATAGTGTCTACAGCAGAAGATCTTGCCCACTGGGGCGTGCTCTTACATGACAAGAAAACAATTTTACCAACACCATTATATGATTTGCTTATCCAGCCCCGTAAGAATAGTCATGGGTACGGAATCTTCAATAGAAATGGCATATATACATACACGGGCAAACTAGGATCGTACGTATCGTGTCATTGCTTTATACCACAACAAAGCATTTCAATAATTATGCTCTTTCATATCGATCAAGATGAAGCTGCTTTCATACATGAACATAAAAACATTGATGCACAGCTTCAAGATACAATACCCGATGAAACGGAGAGAAATACATATGTAGCCGAACTGTTAACCAAGAAATATTCTCCAACACGAGGCGCAGCAGTTCTCATAAAAAACTTATTTGACGAGTTAGAAATTATAGGAGAAGCATTCAATGACTCAGAATAATGCACGAGAAATTACCATAGCCCCTTTCAAAGAAGCCGACCTTGATGAGATTCTTGTGCTTTTTCGCGAAACAGTACGCTCGATTAATGCAGCTCATTATACTCCCGAGCAAATAGCTGCCTGGGCCCCTGATCGTCTTGATCGCAATCGATGGTTAAAAATTCTAAAAACGAATATCTCGTATGTAGCGAAAATCGGCAATCGCATTGTCGGCTTTGGTGACGCTACTTCGGATGGCGTGATCAATCATCTCTATACGCATAAAGATTACCAAAACCGCGGGATAGCAACTGCTCTTTTAGACTTACTAGAACGAAGCTTGAGAGAGCGCGGGGTTCATCAGGCCCGAACAGAAGCGAGCATTTCCGCGAAGCCATTTTTTGAAAAGCGGGGGTATACTGTTATCAAAACTCAAGATATGATTCACAGGACCGGCACGGTTTTTAGAAATTATGTTATGATAAAAAAGTTGCCTGATATTTAACAACCTACTATCCTTAACTACGTCACTATACCCATTCATGGTACCATGCTCAAGTAACATTTCAACCCTGCTCTCGGAAGGAAGCAATGAACATAACCCTCTCACAAGCAACAGCGTTTTATCTCATTCTCATTATTGGAGCTACATTTCCCGCACATTCAGATACGAACCCAGAACCGCTCCTTTCATTCACTCACGATGAATTATATTCACCGTCTCCAGCACTCAGACGAAAAATTAAGATGCGCCATCAGGCAAGGCTTTTTTTATGTAGAGATACCACCCATGACAAAAGATCTCATACCTGAAGCAGTCAATTTTGCACATTCTTTTTATAAGAACCCCCAGCTTAAAGAAGCGGCGCTATCTCATGTGACCACATTTCATGATTTTCCTCACGCGCAGTTTGAATCTTTTTTTTGTGAGCAACCATATTGGAGTATATATCCAGAAGCTATACAAATATGCGCCAATTCACTAATTGATCTATCGCTCACGTTATTACGCAACATTATGCCACTCGTGCTTCCCCAGCTTTCATCTCAAGATTGGGCACCCGCAACAGGAGGCCTCTTAGGAGGCAAAGGAAATTATTTTTTCTCATTTAATCACTATCGACCGGAAAAGAAGATGATCGGTCTCATCCCTCATCAAGACACTGGGTACATAACATTGCTCTTTATTGATAAGAAAGGGCTCTACGGGTTCATCAATAATAAATGGTGCGCCATAGATCCCAAACCGGGTTTCTTTATCGTCAATCTTGGAAGAGCTCTCGAAATGCTGGTAAATGATACATCAAAACTAGTAGCCAGCTGGCATTTTGTAGAAAGAATCACTGCCGAAAAACATGGTGGAGACAGAATCTCTTTTGGGCTCTTTAGTGATAATCATCCAGAAACGCCCGTGATGGCGGCTTCTCCCGATGGCCGCTTGATCACAAAATACCAAACATATTCTCAGTATCTCGACGAGTATAAGGCTGAGGTAAAAAATAAGATCATTGAAATTCCGCCCATTGAAGATATTGCATAATCTAGATGAAGAAACAGTCGACGAGAGAATTTCAATATGTATCGAAATTCTCCTCGACGGTCTCTTTTTTAGAGTAATAATGGAACATTATTTATTAAGCATCTCAAGACCCAAGTTTTCTAAAAAGCTCTTTTGATATGCCATTGCCGCAAGAATCCTAAGCGGAGGGACCCTCTGCGGCCGATAAGCGATCTGCGCAGATTCAGGAAATTTATAGTGTTCCAGTGCTGGCATATCTAACATGTTACCAGTCAGATCTATTTCTGTAAGAAGGGTAAGTCCATCAAAAAGCGTCAGTGGCAGATGGGGGATATTATTAAACTGAAGATGTATCACACGCAACAAAGGATTTCGTACAAAGATCTTCGATCCAATGTTACTAATCTTGTTATATTCAAGATGGACTTCTTCTAATGAGGAAAGTTCATCAAAAACCTTATCTTGCACGCGAGTAATCTTGTTATCAACAAGAAAAAGCTTCTTAAGAGATGTATACTTATCAAGAGAGCCGACCGGTAGCTCTGTGAAATCGTTGTGGCTTAACTCCAGTTCCTCAATCACTGCCGGCTCCTGCGGATTTATAGGAAATACTTGCAGCCGATTGTTAGAGGCATCAAGCACTTTTAACCCAGTAAATGGAGAAAGTACACCATCTGGTATTTCGCGAAGATAGTTATTATGCAGTTTTAATGTATGCGCCTGTGAAGCATCGATTTGCCCGTGAGAGGCATCCTGAAGCGCTTTGGGCAGATTTTCAATACCATCTAAGCTTGTTAGGCCTTGATTGCTCAAATCGATTGTTCCTTTTGGTCTGGATCTTGACCTCCTTCAAATATGCCAGGTCTTTAACATCGTCTTTTAAAACAGAAAGCAAATCATTGACAGAAAATTCCTCTTGCGGCACCAGCTGCACTGATATCGGTCCAGACATGTCCCGGAATAGCCTTCCGGAGATAATCTACGGACAGAGTCTCTAAAGGATTTTCACGCAAATAGACTTCCTTTAATGCGATATTTTTTAAGAATAATGAAGAATCAAGCTCAGTAAGTCGATTGAATTCCAAATCCACCATTTCAAGGTGATCCAAGCCGCTAAACTGGTCTGGGTGGAGACGAGTCAAACCGCTTTTCATAACGATAATATCTTTTAGCTTTTTCGCTGGCCAAAAAAGCTTTTCCGGTAAAGACCCAAGCTTGGAGTTCGAAATAAAAAAGCTCGTAAGATTTTCGTTATTTCTGAGCAAATTTTCAGGCAATGCAACGAGGTTTTCTCCTGAAATACTGAGAGTGGTGAGCGATTGGTTAGCGGCTAAAATGCTCTCTGGAAGAGTTTCAAGAGCGGTATTATTAAGATACAACCACTGAAGATTGACAAGCGAACGAAAAGCGTCTGCAGGGATATCTCTCAATGGGTTGCCTCCTAGATCAAGATATTGGAGGTTAATAAAGCTATCGAGGGCTCCAGCAGGAATTTCCGTACACTGATTTTCCGCCAGTGATAGGGATGTTATTGTTTCTGGGCTGGGCCAGTTTTCTAGCCCTGCAAAGGAAGTAAATCCTCTACCCGCCAGATTAACGATGGGTCCCTCGGGAATATCACCCGCGTCAAGCATCTCTTGCACTGAGTTGTAATGTTCAGGAAATACTATTGCCCCGAGTTCGCCGCAAGCGAATGCTGCCCATAATAAGCCTAATAATTGCATGCTATATTTCATTGTCGCTCCTTCCTATTGTGCTATTTTCTGTAAACATCATTAATACTTAATTCATCGATACGGATCCGGCAAAGATAGCGGTCATTCTACTTTTTAGCAAGCAACTCCAGCCCCATATTTTCAAGGACAGCTTCCTGGTATTTTCTGGCTGCAAGTATTGCGAGTGGAGCAACCCTTTGGCCACCTGATATAATTTCCAATTTAAAACGACCCGCTGGAAACTTATAGTATTTCAAATCATCAGCATTCAACATATTCCCAGATATATCAATTCTCTTCAAATCCTGAAGACCTTCAAAAAGGGAGCGTGGAATATATACAAGATTGTTCCCATATAGATTAACATCCGTTAATTTTTGATTTAAGGCAAAGACTCGCGGGCCGATGTACGATATTTTGTTACGAGCGAGATTGAGCTTCCTTAGATTGATCAGTTTATCGAACAACTCATTATCCAAACGTGTGATCCTATTTCTCTGAAGCTTAAGCTTATCTAAGGCAGTATATGCATCAAGCGAACCAACAGGAAGCTCTTGAATGAGGTTGTCGCTCAAGTTCAACTCGGTAATTCGATTTTCCTGGGCACCCATGGGTTTGACGGGCACTTCCTGAAGCCGATTGTTTGCAACGTTAAGCACTTCTAACCCAGCGAATACGGCAAGAGAATCTTCTGGAATGTTTTGAAGATAGTTATTGTTGAGAAGAATTGTCTTGATATCATTTGCTAGAGGAATATTTTCCGGCACCGGCCCATGAACGCGAGCTTCGTCAATCAGTCGTGCAGGAATTTTTTCGACCCCCTCTAAACTCGTTAAACCTTGATAACTCAGATCCAGAATAAGATGTTGACCCGCCCCTTCTCCATACACTATTACAAGCCCGGTATCACCAAGATCCGCCTTTATACTATCAAGTAAATCATTTACTGAATATTTTTTCTTTGGCGTGAATAACGAAATGTCGGTCCAAACTTTTAAAGGAATAACTTTTCTTAACCCTTTAGGCGGCTGGGATGCTATAGGGTTTTGAGAAAGAAGAACCTCTTGCAAGGCTTTATTAGAAGCGAAGATATTTTCTGGAAGAGATGAGATGTTATTCCCAGAGAAATCAATTTCTGAAAGTAGGCTAAGACCAGCAAATTGATTAAGGTAAAGCTGTTTTATCTCACTATTACTCACTTCTATAGTTTTCAGCTTTTGAGCCGGCAAGAAGAACTGGGCATCAAGCTCGGATATTTTAGAACCCACATGCGAGATTATAAATGACGTAAGATTTGGAGTGTTGCGAAGCAATCCGGGAGGTAGGGCAACCAAAGATTCTCCAGAAATAGTAAACTCCTCCAGTGCTGTATTAGAGTCCAGTATTCCCTCAGGAAGCGTCTGAAGATCGGTCGAGCCAAGATCGATCCTCTTGAGCTTTACTAGTTTATTAAATACATCAGGGCGTAGCTCCTTAAGAGGATTATTACTCAAATTCAGCGTTTCGACATTGACCAATGCATCAAAAACTTTATCAGGAACATCGGTTATCTTATTCCAGCTCAGATCGAGAGATACAATCGTCTCTGGATTCGGAACATTTTCAATACCAGCGAGAGATGTGAGCCTGTGATAAGTAAGTCTGATCTCTGGCCCTGTAGGAAATTCACCCGCATCAAGCATTTCTTGAATTGAATCGTAAGGATGGGCATATCCAGCAACAGCAAGAATACTAAGTCCTAATAATCGAATATTCATGCGTATCTCCATAACTAGAATGTGCATTCATTACTATTTTATTACCGTAACCAACTTGTCGCATTACCGTAACCAACTTGTCGCAAGAAGATTAACGCCCCACCTTTTCTTTAAGACTACACAATGAGAAAAGAATTTGTCAATTATTTTTTATTATTATTCAGAAAAAAATGCTCTAATCACGACTCATCGAATCTACCGCAATAGTCGATTAACTCACAGTGAGCCATAGCCATTAGACGTCGAACAGGGGACCTTCGGGTCCCCTGTTTGTTATAAGTTCAGATCCAAGCATTATACTTCGTTAAGTATCTTCTTAATCGCTGCAATCGAACCGCCCAAGCCACTTGCCTCATATGGCAACACAATCATCTTATTATCTTTACCTTCCATAATAGTCGGTATGGTTTTAATGTACTGTATGGCAGCAAGGTAGGAAAGCGCATCTTGGCCAGGCGCAGCCTGTTTTACCAGTTCAATCGCCTTGGCTTCGGCTTCGATAATTTTCAATCGCGCTTCAGCCTCACCTTGAGCATTAATGATGCGAGAATCAGCAGCACCGCGTGCACGCAGAATGCTCGATTCCCGTTCACCTTCAGCTTGCAAGATCGACGCCTGCTTTGCACCTTCTGATTCTAAGATAATTGCACGGCGATCGCGCTCAGCACGCATCTGCTTTTCCATAGCAAGGCGAATGTCATGAGGAGGGTTCACTTCTTGAAGTTCCACCCTATTGACCTTTACACCCCATTTATCAGCCGCCTCTTCCAAGATGATACGAAGCTTTTCGTTAATCACGTCGCGAGAAACGAGCGTTTCGTCAAGATCAAGCGAGCCTACAATATTTCTCAACATTGTTTGAGTGAGCTTTTCAATCGCCTCTGGAAGATTGGAAACTTCATACATCGCACGCTTTGGATCGGTAATCTGATAATAAATAAGTGCATTTATTTCAACCGTAACGTTATCACGTGAAATCACGCTTTGCTTAGGAAAATCATAGACACTTTCCCGCAAATCGATTCGTGTAAGAGTACGAGCATAGCGATAGTGACGCGTGTCGGCGCCGACACTAATGTGGCTCCATATCGCAGCACGAGGCCGTTCAATAAACGGTGCCACGAAGTGCAATCCTGGCCCCAGCGTTCTATCGTAGCGGCCCAACCGTTCAACAACGATCGCTTCCGCTTGCTGCACCATATAGATCGATTTCATAAGTATAATAATCCCGAGACCAATGAGGCCGAGAAACATAATCGTAGAAATATGTAACATAACCATACTCGTTCCTTTCGTTAACAATGGTCTTTAATTTTTTTTACAATAACATGTGATCCTGCCGTACTCAGTACGACGACCACCATCCCCGCATGAATCGTTTCATCCTTGGAAAGCGCTGCCCACAGCTCTCCTTCAACTTTCACCCAGCCCTTATGGCATGGAGCAATTGTTTCAGTAACCACTCCTTGTTTGCCAACCAGCCCATACACATTGCTAGAGTGGAGCGTATCTTTTGATGTGCTTCGCACATACCGCATCAATACATAGCATGCAATAAGCGACGTAAGAATAAATGATACAAACTCCGCTGTTAAACCAGCGCTCGTAAGTGAGACTGCACTTGCAACCACGGCACCCGATGCCAGGGATAAAAAGAAGAAGAATCCAGGCGAACTCAACTCCAAGAGAATGCTCACAATAAAGAGGATAAACCACCAGGTGAGACTTGTCATGGGACACCTCCCGTTTCTATATTGGTGAATAACACGACGTGTCTTACAACACTTACATCAAAAGTATGAATAGAAAAGCATATACTCACACCAGATACGCAGTATGTTCATTATACTTGAATATGCTTATATGTAGTAGTATACTATCTTTGAAAAAAAAATCGAGTCCTTATTGTAAATTTTTTATGAAAATGCAGCCTATTACCATTTTTGTGCACGGCACCCTCCCTCCAGAGCCCCTCATGCGAATTGCTGCAATCCGTGCATTTTTTTCCGTCCCTCGAGGGCTCACAAAAGCATCACTCCTTGAAGATGGCTGCCATACCAATAAAATCGCAAAACTCTTGTGTGCCTCACAGGCTGCAGAATTCGATTACGAGCACTTCTACCTCTTTGGATGGTCGGGAAAACTCAGCTCTCAAGGAAGAAAGGAAGCAGCGCATGAACTAAATATCGCTCTGCACGATCTTCTCCATACCTACCAGGGAAAGCACCTCGACGCCCATTTTCGCATTATTACCCACAGCCACGGGGGCAATGTAGCTCTTTTAGTGCAAGAAAGCGCTGACTCAGATAGCATAGCATCACGTAAGCATTTGCCCATCGATGAGCTTATTCTGCTTGCATGCCCAGTCCAAACCGAGACGGAGGCATCTGCAAAAGCGGAGTCATTTAGAAGAATCTTTTCTATTCATTCGCACAGCGATATGTTTCAGGTACTCGATCCTCAAGGGGCTCATGCATTCATAGACGCGCTCAAGCGACATGGCCTCGAGTTTACAATGAATCACCTGAAAGAGCTCGGCCCGCTTTTTTCATCTCGCCATTTTCATCCAGCAAATCATATTATTCAGCTCAATATTAGGTATCCCCGCAGAGAGCTGCTACACATCGAATTTCTCTTACCAGACTTTATAAACTCTTTGCCGGCGCTACTGAGAGATATGAGAGAGCAGCAAAATCCGCCTGGCAAAACTGAAATCACGCACGTATTACATCCGCAGTAGGACCCCTTAATTCCCGCAGCATTTTGACCGGCAAAATTGTCATGCTACACTATAAGAATAGAAATCTAAAAAACAAACGAATAGCATAGAAATAATATAATGGCTGGAACTACGGATCGATCTTGAGAACCTTGCCATCTTGAAAGGATATCCATGATTCGATTAAAGCATGTATTGTTACTTCTGAGCTTTGCCTGTGTACATTCAATCCGCTCCATGGATCAACAAGAAAAAATAAAAGACAGCATTGATCAGTGTATAAAACTTCTGAAAGAGAAACCCTTAGATAAAGATAAGATTGCGTACTTCCTGCAAGAAAGTAATCGATATCTTTGCCTCGCAGCCGCGCTTGGTCAACAGGATGTGTGCAAGGAACTTCTCGATGCTGGAGTACACGTCGATTCGATAATGGGTCCCCATATGCCACTCACGGCACTCTGCTATGCAGCAATGCGAGGGAATAGTGATGTGGTACAGCTGCTTCTTGATCATGGAGCAGACAGCGAAGCGGGGTCAGGCCCACATGGAACCCCACCATTAATCGCAGCAGCCTTGGCCTTACAAAAACCAATCGTCACCCTCCTCATGGAACGAGCATTTTTTCTGCCACCAGCCCTTGAGATTGAGCAAGCGCACACTAAAGTAGAACAAGTCACATCGTCTGACGTTCAACGGCTTGAGAGCCTCAGCAGCAATTCACAAAAGCACACAACCCTGGTTGACGTATTTTGCACACTCAACCGACTTCGGCAGATGTATCCTCATTGTCTCCCACAAAATATAATCTCACTTATTTTTGAAGCCACTATTCGTGCCGACGAGGCATTAAAAGCACAGGCATGCGAAAGAGTGCTTGATAGTGCGCGATCACCAAGTAAGTGCCCATGTCCATCGTTCTTGGTCCCTTTGGTCGCAGAAAAAATGGTACCTTTCGTACTTGAAGTGTTATCTCGGGTAAAAGATGAAGCACATCATCATCTTTCTAATGATTATGTGCTCGCATTCCTCGTTAATGCTCCAAGATTTTTGGGAGGAGAAGATTTTGTACAACCAGCTGAGGATACCATTAAGAGCATGTTCGAGCTCGGTATGAT
The DNA here is from genome assembly GCA_963695365.1 of uncultured bacterium. Lineage (GTDB taxonomy): Bacteria > Babelota > Babeliae > Babelales > Babelaceae > PRDV01. The sequence continues at coordinate 757,303 of OY968766.1, read as the reverse complement.
TAACCAGGAAGTCTTACGCAAAAATATTGCAGCGCGACTTGTAAAACATTACTTACGACTGCTGTAAATCTAAAGCTTAAAAACACTATCCTATGACCGACACTATACTCATGCTGTTCTTTGGAAAGCTCAGACGAGCAGTGCATACACCATTTCGACAATCGCAGTCGCATCAATACGGTGATAGGCCAACAGTTCCTCAGGCTTGCCAGAGCGTGATAGTTCTTTGACCGCTAATACTTCAATGCGCATGCCCTCATTGCGCAGTGCATAACAAACTGCCTCGCCAAGGCCCCCTTGAATAAAGTGGTCTTCAACGGTAATCACGCGATTTTTTGCTTTACGAGCTAAGCGTATAAGCGTCTCGCTATCGAGTGGCTTTACACTATAAAGATCTATAACAGCAATTGAGATATTCTTAGCTTTTAATTCATCAGCTGCTTTGAGCGCTTCAAAAACAGTAATACCTGCTGCGATAACAACCGCGCTATCATCATCACTTTCTCTGAGTACTTTGCTACCCCCTATGCGGAATGGTTCGTTAGCGTCATAGATTACAGGTGTAGCTGCACGGGTCAAACGGAGATAGCTGATTCCTTCTTCGTAGAGAACCATCTGTTGCATCAGGCCGTAGGTGCTCACCGCATCGCATGGATAAAGAACGATCGAATCCGGCAAAGCGCGGATCATTGCTATATCTTCAAGCCCCATTTGGGAAGGACCATCTTGCCCAATCGATACCCCCGCATGCGAACCAATGAGGCGGAGAGCAGACCTCCCTATCATTGCCATGCGAATTTGGTCATGTGCTCGCGTCAGAAAACAGGCAAACGTTGATGCAAATGGGATATAGTGGCGTGATGCAAAACCAACTGCCATGCCAATCATATTCTGTTCTGCCACAAAGCATTGTATAAATCGCTGAGGGAACTTATGCTCAAAAAGCTCTGCAAAGGTCGAATTCTTTACTTCTGCATCGAGGCTTACTATATCTTGGTAATACCCGCCAAGCAGCGCTAACGTTTCACCAAATGCTTTGCGTGTCGCGATCATCACCCCTTTGACGTGGGCACATGGGGGCAATTCAGCAGGAGTACGTTCAATTTTCTTTCGTTCAAAGCGTGGAAGTTGAGTTATTTCAAATTCAGTATGCGCCTCGTCAGGAAAGCGAGAAGCGAGATCTGCTAAAAGGCGTGGAAGCTGCTCTTTGCTAAAAGCCTTTCCATGATAGCCGTTTTTATCTTCGATGCCAGTAAGCCCGTATCCTTTAATAGTATGGGCTACGATGACAGTCGGTTTATCAAGAATAGTTCGGGCTTCATCAAGGGCTGTAACAATCTGTTCCATCACATGGCCATCGATACAAATCGTATGCCAGCCGAACGATTCCCAGCGGGCTGCATGTTGACGAAGGTGATGATCATCGATAGTTTCCGTACTTTGTCCAAGGCGATTAAGATCGACAACGGTAATTAAATTATGGACTTTATAGTATGCAGCTAACTCAATAGCCTCCCAGTTTGAACCTTCAGCCATTTCGCTATCGCCTAAAAGGACGTAGGTGTAAAATGACTGTTTGCTTAATCGGGAACTTAATGCGATTCCCAGGCCGATAGAAAGGCCGCAGCCAAGCGATCCAGTCGCCGCTTCAGTATAGGGAAATCTCGTTGTCGGATGGCCCTCGACCGGTGAGGTGAACTGGCGCAGCGTCATAAGCTCCTGTTCAGTCAACACACCGACCTGTTCCCACGCAGCATAGAAAACGGGAGCTGCGTGGCCCTTTGAAAGAATGAAGCGATCATTATCTGGCGCATCGGGATTTTCTGGGGTATAGCGCATGGCATAAAAAAAGAGAGCAGCTACTATATCTGCGCATGAGAGTGCTGACGTTGGGTGGCCTGAGCCGGCGGCGGTCGTCGCTTTGAGTGAGAGCACGCGAAGTATATAAGCTCGGCGCTTGAGCATGCTGATTTTTTGCGACATAATTCCGTTCATCATTGCCTCACAATTGTAATGAAACCATATCATCACTATACTACAGGGTAATCAAAATCATCAACAAAAAGTAACAATGTATCTCATGAAGCTATTTGTGTTCACTCGCTCACTAAAAAAACGCGTTCGTTCATGTATTGCAGGCATTCTGCCATATATAGCACTACAACTTTTTCTCATGATGTTTGCATGGCCAATACTTCTTATGTGGGGATTACCAATTTCCGCTGCATCAATCATCGGCTATGCTCTCTTTGCACCTTTACTGACGCTTTTCCTCATGCTTTCATCATTCATTTTTTTCTTCGAACTCGTCTCTATGCCAAATAAGCCATTCATCTGGCTGCTCGAACTGCTCACGCAGATTTGGCATACACTGCTCAGCATATCGGATCGATCATGGCTCTGGTATTTTCCAAAACCACCTCTGCTTATTGCCCTACTTATACCCCTGTTGGCATGCCTGATAATACAGCATCGATGGGCCTACTCACCCATAAAAATAGCCGCTTGTCTCTGCATTTTCTTTTTCAGCACCGCTGCTTTGCTCACTACACGTGCACGTAATGAACCGATAAGGCACATTCCCTGCTTTGAAGGAGAGCTCACTGTTCTTTACGCCCACGGCAACGCCGCTCTCATCGATAACACAGGCTGCCTAGGCAGACGAGTCTCGGCAACAAACTACGTATCTTACACGCTTGTTCCCACACTTGTTCAGCAAGGGATACAAAAACTTGAGTATGTTATTATCGCTAAGCCGTCGCTTACCATTTTCCGCGTGCTTACAAGGCTCATCGATATGCTTCCCGTCAAAAACATATATCTGCCCGCCTGGCAAGGGGCAGGCAAAAAAAACACGCTCTGGGCAGCGTGGGAGGGCCTCTTGAGAGCAGCACGCCTGAATTGCACGATCGTTCATTCAGTCGATACTGAATTGCGTCTTCCCTTTGGCACACAATCAATTATGCTCATGCCGCAAGCAGTTTCCAAAACGAGAAGTGGACTTCGATACGCATCTTTTTTAATTAAATCTTGATTTTTTAGGCGCCTCGAGAGTAGTATAGCGAGTAGTGTGCAATGTGGCTCCGCTAAATTTGGTATTCTGATCGGCGCGAATGTTTGAGCCGTTGTCCGCCCGAAAGGCGGCAATGGCGAGTTGAGCGACGCCTGAGCGGTCCGGCTGCAAGCCGGCGGTTTTTCCGCCCTTTTTGGCGGCAAAAAGGGGCGCGCCGCCCGCGAAGGGCAAAAAAAAATTATTGCCGCCGGCATAGGACGGAATCCCTCGATACAATCTGCTCGGCATATATGCCTCACAGATCACTCGAGATGAGCGGAAGAAAAACTGAAAGAATCACCGTTAAAAAATAGAAAAAGGGAGTTACATCATGAACAAAAAGAAGGTCGTGCTTCTCATAGCACATGAGGGATACCAGCAAGTTGAATATGGCATTCCTCGAGAAATACTTGCCAGTGAAAATATCGACGTGATAACTGCGAGCGATCAATCAGGAACGGCAACGGCGAAAGATCATTCTACGACAATCGTCGATATGACAATCGAGCAAATCAATCCTATGCTCATAGACGGCCTCTTCATCATTGGCGGCCCTGGCGCTTTAGAGTGCCTCGACAAGCCAGCAGTTCATGCTCTCCTGCAACAAATGAAAGCTCTCAATAAGCCTTTTGGAGCAATATGCGTATCTCCTCGCATTCTTGCCAATGCAGAAGTTCTTGCAGGTAAAAAAGCTACTGGTTGGGATGATGATAACAAGCTTGCCGCTTTCTTTAAATCCCATGACGTGATATACGAAAATCATCATGTAGTAATCGACAGAAACATCGTCACGGCCACAGGACCCGAAGCAGCTCAATCGTTTGCTCAAGCAATATTGAAGGTTCTTTCTTAAAAGTCCGTAAACAAGAAACAATCAACTCTCGCTCATAGCGGCTCTATAAACTGCCATGCGGCATCTTTCAGCTCATCGCTTATCTCTCTTACTTTTTCATCAGCCGCTTTATATTCAAGAGTCTCTTGTTCACTCGCAAATTCATGACGTAACACTAATAATAGTTTCTTAGCATGTTCGATTTCTCTCACACTCGTACTTAATCCCATTCTCTCTTTAAACTCAAAAAAAGATTGATCACGTTGAATACGAGACAGAATGGCATCGATTGCGCTGTAAAGACCTTTCCGCCCCAATTGCAGTGCATAGACTTCGATGGCTGCAAGAGCTCTAGGACTTTTTGCCCATTCCAGTTTGACGCATAGTCCATAATAGTCAACGCGCTCTATATATGCACTTGCTTCTATTAAATCAACACGCTGCTCACTTGCACAAACAAATCCAGCAATTGCGCACATGATTAAACAGAGTAACTTTTTCATAAAAACCCCCTGATGATCGAATAAATTACCATCCATCTCATAGCACTAATATTCATACATTAACACTCGCGAGAAAAATGGCAACCCAACCAGGGGATAAAAAAAAGAACACCGCCTCTGTTAAAGAAGCAGTGCCCTCTTTTGAATTCATCTACTATCAATAGCAGACAAGATTTCCATATGCATCATAGTAGCAATTGCTATATCCATAGCCATATCCATCATAGCCATAGCCACCATAAGGCCATCCATAATACCCGTATCCTAGACCATAACCAAGACCAAGTCCAAGACCATATCCTCCCCAGCCATAACCTCCACCACGACCGTATCCTCGGCTAAAACCACCGCGACCTACACCGCCTCGACTAAAACCGCCTCCGCGGCTAAAGCCACCACGGCCACCGCCAAAGCCTCCTCGGCCTCCACCACCACCCCCACGACCTCCGCCACCGCCGCCATGGGCATCCATATCAATCATGATGAAAGATCCGAGTAATAACGCTGCAATCGTCAAAAACGCACCTGTTTTTTTCATTTTAACTCCTTGATGTTATAAGGAAAACCTACATTGTTTCTCATTGTAATTATCGCATATGTAACTTTTATAAATCAAGAGTTTTCTAAAGAAATTGGCCTACGGCCTCGAAGTGGCCGTAGGCAGTAGTGGGGGCAGGCGCCCCCTATGGGCCTTTTCAGATTTATTACGAAGATATCCCAGACCTTATCAGCCGTAAAGAAGTTGTCCTCCCAGCCTTCGCTCGGAGAGCTCCGGCGGGCAGGCCGGCGGGCAAGCTGGGCGGTCCCTCGATACAATCCCTTCGGCATATTGGCCTCGGGATGAGCGGGCCCCTATGCCTTTTAGATTTATTGTTGGATGTCGCAGACCTTATCAGCCGTAATGCGGATGCGCTGCCCATTAAGCTTCGTCAGCTCGAATCCTGTAAACGTCTGTTCAGTATAGCAAGCTGCAATGTCTTGTAAGAATGCGATACCCACTCTCTCACCGAGCTCCATGCCTCGATCAGAATCGGCTCGATAATGAATTCCTGCATAATTTCTTGCAAAAGCAACATTCGATGCAAGTTTATCAAGCTCAGATCCTACCGTCATGCGATCCTCGCCCTCACCCGAAAGTGTAATGAGCTTATGCGGCTTCTTGGGATCAGGTTTTACTGGAGCAACATACGATGCGATCAATGCACGATCATCAAAGAGAGCCTTTATAACGGTAATGCACGCACCGGCAATGGTCGCATGGCCTGCAGGATAGCTTGGATGCAAAGGAGACCCCTCAGGATACGCCTGACTGAGAAGATAGGTTGATGCTCCCCGTTTCTCGTTCGACTTTCTCACCCATTCAAGCAAATCTATACCAGCATGTTTATTAAATAATGTTTCATGAAGATCGCATGGATTAGTCCCGCTCGTTTTACTATGATGAACAATACCAGCAAAAGCCTCTGGTCTTAATGCGCGTTGCGATCTCCACTTGTGTGCCCATGCATGTTTTGCAGCCTCGGCTGAAACTGCACCAATCAACCCAAATGCGTCGAAGAAACCCATCGTTACGAGTGGACCTTCATTCTTAATGGTCCCGTTTACATAGGGACTTGTCGGTGAAAATGGAAATCTATTTGTAAATAACACAATGAGCGCATTATACCCTGCCTGACATGGAAAATCCCAATGCACGATTGTTGTCAGATCTCGACCAGAAGTAATATATCGGGAAGAATTTTCATAATCTGCTGACGTATATGGTAGAGGAATATTCCCATCTTCTATAGCGATAAAATCTTCCATCGAAATGCCGAAATTATGTGCGGCCGCAATGGGATGCTTCTGGTCAGTTTTAAAAAGTGGTGCGATCGTTTCAACATTCAATTGAACCGGAAAAGTGCCTACCGGTATGCTTAATGGTTGATATAAAAATTGAGAGATGTGGGGCCCTACAAGCGATCCCTCATTATTTCCTCTAAAGAGAATTGAAACATCGATCTTACCCTTATGAGTGCGCGGCCCCTGATACGCCTTGCCCAGATCTTGTAAAATACATACCGCCTTTTTCGTTAACGATCCTCCTTTCCCATCGTCATCCGTTCTCTTGCCGGTACCAAAATCTTCAAAAAACACATCTCTGCACAGCGCAAGCAAATAGTTTTCTATAAGCAAGGCCGCTGCTTTCTTGCTTGAAAGGCAGGGAAATGAGGGGAGCGGCAGTAATGATGAATCTATCCCCTCAAGGCTAAAAGCAGCTGACGCTTGGGGATTGACAAGCTTTTGTACCGATTCAGGAGCACGCTGAATGCTATTATAAATCTCCTGGGATCCGCAATTGACCGCTTTTACTAATAGTTCATAGCTCTTTTGACCTTCTGCAGTCAAAAAGCCGGTTGCAGGATCATGTTCTAATCCCTTACTAAATTGAGCAGCATAGAAGGGGACTCTTGTTTCATCTCCATTAGCCTCTGATGGCAATGAATGCTTTTCTTCGAGCATAGTACGCATACATGCACAAGCCATTCTTCGGTCTAAAACTGGTTTGCGTTCATCTGACTCACTAAAGCGTGAAACATAAACTTTCTTTTTTTCAGACTCACACCAGTGGCAGTCTTTGCGCGCCTGCAGAGCGTTCATCACGGTTAATAGCGCAAGTGCATAGTAAAATATCTTCATAACGTTTCCCTTCATAAAAGTGTTAATATATCGCAAGCATACACAGCTCGAGGCGTTAGTTGTCAACAATTTATAAACTTCTTACTTTACAGGTAGCTTTATGCGTGATATGTTGCTGGTGGCCTATGGCGCCTACGTGACCTCCCAGTTGCCCCGATAAAGAGCATTCGCCAAGGCTACGAATCAATTTTCTATTGAACTCTGCTATTGAGGAGATACCGATGAGAAAAAAGAAATGCTTGATGCCATACACAATCCATAAATGTGAATTATGGTTATACGACCCAAGCAACGAAAAACTTGTTAAAGAAATTAAGCGATCACTACATGATGAAAACAGAATAGACCTGGGATCGTTCCTACAGTATCTTGATGAAGAATAACGATTATACTTTCTTCAAGAAAGCACGCGTCTCTTGCTTATAGATCTCAACAGCAGGTTGATCAAAGGGATCAATGTTCCAGATAGCTGCAAGAAAAAGCGTCTCAACCATTTTAGTCATCATACAAGCTCCAAGGCTTGACGCGCTCTTATAGACAAGCGGCTCGATCATAAAAGGCCGTTGCTCTTTTTCATAAGCAGCACAAACCCCTCTAAAGATAGCATCTTTAATATCGTACACCCTACTACCAACAAGCCCCGATAGAACTGCGCTCACCTCATTATCAGGTATGGAAATAGAAGCTGGTTCGCTATCATAGGCAAGAAATGTCGTTATTCTATTTCGAGGGCCAGCTAAATAAAGCTGAGCGACAGAATGAAGATCGGTCGTGCCCTGCGAAACGGTCGGAGTCATGCCAATCTCAACGACGTTCCCTTGACGATCGAACTTTTTGCCAAGACTCTCACCAATAAGTTGCTTATACCATTGGACAAACATCGTGAGCTTTGGTGAAAAAACAAAAAGATCGTGAATCATGTATCCTTTTGCATAGTGATCGGCCAACATGAGTGCGCTGCGCGCGGCAGGATTCTTAGCAAAATCGTCCCTCAAACAGTGGGATAACATCTCTTTCGCGCCATCGCAAAACTGATCGATATCTATTCCCATGAGAGCAAGAGGAAAGAGACCCACTGCGGTAAATACGGAAAATCGTCCACCGACAGTCGATGGCAAAGAAAGCAGACCAAAGTGCTCATCGACAGCCACTTGCTCAAGCGGCGAGCCATGCTCTGTTATTATAACAACATCTTCCTGATACCTGGGTTTATACTTTTTCAGTACCTCAAGAAATAAAGAGCCATTAATGATCGTTTCAGAGGTGGTCCCCGATTTGGTAATGATAATAAGAAGAACACGTCGATTCTTTTTGAGTTCGGTCTCAACCAATGCTTGGTACTCTAGACTGAGCGAATCATCAATAGTATCTGCACAGATGAACCGCATGCCCCCCTCTTCTTGAAAGACCGCAGATTTTTGCTGATGTTGATCAACAGCATGCCGTGAATATAACAGGCCATAGGCGTCTCTTTCAAGTAGTGCATTCAGTACCGCAAGTGTCCCCACTGAAGAGCCGCCAATGCCTGCAAGTACCACAAGCGACGGCGGATTGCTCACAATGTCGCCTGCTATACGCTTACACTTCTCTCTTACATCGCTATCAAATGGGGTACTTAATGCCCCATTGGCAGTAGTATAGTTTGGTTCTATTGTACCATAGGCGCCTTCTAGAGCGGAACGAATCGTCGTGATTTCCTTCACGAGCGCGCCGTGTGCTGCAACCATATGTTCATTCATCTTCATGCTCTCAATTCCGCGTTAAAAACAGTTCAATTTACCATAATTTAGCAGCGCGCAGTCGGGATGCGACTACAGCACCATAGAGGCTCACATTATAATCCGCAATAAGAAAAACTGGAATTGAAACAAGCTGCTGGCTTTGTCTCCCGCACTTTATAAACTCCTCCATAAAGTGAGGATCGAAAAACATTGAAATGTTTTTAGCAGCAATCCCACCTGCGATGTATATGCCATCGAGTGCAAGCACATCAAGCGCATAATTTTTTACACAACGGGCATAAAAGGTTACATACATTATAAAGGTATCTTTACTTCGCGCATCTTGGCTTGCATAAAAGGAGATGCGATCTGGATTAAAGTCGCTACCCTCAATTTCGTCAGAAACTTCAGTGCGCGGATATTCTTTTTGCGTTCCAAGAAATCGATAGATTCGTTGAATGCCTTTGCCCGAAAGAAGCATTTCCCATGAAACAGGACACGCATACTCTTGATGAATAAATTCGCTCAAAGCACATTCTTGCGCGGAATAGAGTGACGCATCAGAATGCCCTCCTTCGGATGGTACGGGAAAATAGCGCTCCGTTTGCCTATGCCAGACCATGACGCTTTTACCAAGACCCGTTCCCGCTCCAACAAACGCATAATTTGCATGTTTTCGTTGCACCCCTTCATTGATGGTGATTATATCTTTTTTAGAAAGTAGCTCAATGCCAAGAGCGACCGCCTCAAAATCATTAATAAGAAAGAGATCGGTAAGGCCCGTTGCCTTCATAATATCATGGGTATTAATTTCAATGGAAAGATTCGTCGGTTGTGCAGTTACGCGATGTGGATAGATAATACCTGCAGCTCCTATACAGCCGGTCTTAATCTCAATTTGATAGGAGTCTTTCAAGTGATCGATCACCTCTTTCATAAAAAGAGTAAAATCTGTAATTTCTTGACTACGATATTGAAGCGTAAGCACGAGCACAGGTTGTTCCATAATCACAAAAACGCCAATGTTCGCATTTGTGCCACCAATGTCCCCTGCAAGAAAGAATGGTGAACCTCTCGGTATTTCTTTTGTATATAGCTGCTCGTTTGTTCGTGTGATCATATGCCCTCAACCCATTTCCAATGATAATGTGTGTAGTATAGCATATCATCTCATAAATTGAGATTAAATAATCTCCCTATTTTTGGCCTAGGGCCGCTTGAGCGGGCTGCCCGCATACGTCAATTCGACTTCTTGGGATCGGCCGCCGTTGAAGCAATTGCAGGCGCATTCTTTCCATCATGGGCAACTTTTTTATCGGACCTTGTATCATACCATTTTTTCTTCACTATAAGCGCTAATATTACAATAACAGCAGCTACAACGATAATTTTGAAAACGATAGTATTGTAAAAATACGTATCATCCTTTGTTTTCTTTCCTATCTCTGAGGCACTCGTACCTTCTGGTAATTGTTTTGCGGAAATATCAACGACTTTAAACGATATAGGGTTTGATTCCCGACTATTCTCTTCTTGTACCGATTGGGAAAGAATTGAGCCAGGCGTGCCCTTTTTTTCTACCCCTTGTTCACCCGCTAACTGATTTCCATGAGCTAAGCCTATGCCCCCCTCTTGAAGATCGACTGTAGGATCTAAACCAGTTACTTCGCCAAGCTCTTGTATGATTTCCTTTACTCTGGGGTCATTCACTCGATTCTTATCGTCCCTTGAAAGCGAATCCATAACGATAAATTCGCAACATTTCCCGACTTTATTGGGCACAAGAGTATACCAATGGCCATTGTTGAGCTTAGCAACCAAACTATTCTGGCTCGGGTGGGATTGAGAATTCAGAAAGTATGACGCTATGCTTCGAAAAGTCCAAGGCAAATTATCTGACCAGGAAGAAGCGGGTACCGACACAAAAGAGCCACTTCCAGGTTCGTAGATTAAGATCACGGCAACATGATTTTTCTCTTCCTCGAGCATAATATCCTTAAGCTGCCGAAAACTTTCACGACCAAATACCTCTTTAATTGGTTCACCGCTATCCCCGATGACAAAAAAATTAATATTTGAAGGGCTTATAGCTGGTTCAGAAATGAATGTTGCCTTCGTATAGGTGTTATTTTCGTTAAGAAGTAAGCTTATTTCAGACTCATTGAGCCAAGAGCCTTCCCCGTATGGTACTTTTACTTTCACAACGTCCTTTTTAAGATCAAAGAAGTAGTCAATCCCTTTAGATTGCATAGATTCATAAGTTTGTATGACCTCGTCTTCGCCGCCAATAAGAGCCTTATTTGATTTTTCTATAAGCGCTCTCTCAAGCGCATCTCTAATAAGGGCAGTAGATAGTACATACGATTGGGCGCACTCATCGCTTTGCTTAGAGCACTCCGTCAGCGCTTTAGCCGCTTCTTGGATTATCGCAGGTAATTTATCAACTTGAGCTTTATCTTCTGCATCTGCCCGCAAGCATTGGATCCATGTATCTTTTTGGTTCATACACTTATATACGTTTTCTAGCATTTTTCTGGAGTCAGGATTATTGTCCGGCAGACTCAATTGCTCAGCCCCTTTAATAGATCTTAACAGCAGATTAAAGATATCATCTTTAGCTTGGCTTCTCGCTCTTAATTCGACAATTGCTTGCTTCCAAAACGATTTCGGAAGTTTGCAAATACTTGAATCTTCCAGACTTGCCCGCATTGAAGCAAAAAATTCCTCCTTTTTAACAGCAAAATCGGTAAGCCAGAGAAGAAGCGCTGCACGCCGCTCCCCGTCGATGGTGCGAATGTATTCCGCAATAGTAAGCCCATTAAAAAGGGCATGATACCCACAATCGGCGGAAGAGCCGAAAATTTCCATCTGATTTACAACAGCCCTCTGTTCAGGGGTAGCTATAAATCCTTGTTTCCCTTCGCGAGCAGCTTTCGTTACGAGAAGATCTGCACTTTTCATAGCATAAAGCAATGGGGTTATGCTTGTAAGAAGCAAACTTAATAGTATTGATTTCATAAACATCCCTTCCTAGTTACTAGTTTCATTATAGCACAGGAAAAGAATGGTCGCAATCGGTGTTAATTTTTATTTTTGCCAATTAGAATATACAACACCATCCTTGGCTCGTATTTTGCGAAACGGTGAGCGCATTGGTGCGCTTTTCCTGAGCCAGCAGCGCGTAATAAAGATCAAGAAAGGCCTTAAGAGAAAGATGTAAGTTTTTTGAGTAAGCTAGAACCAAAGGTGTTAATCCATCATTGTTTTTAGAATCTATAAGCACAGGATTTTCGGTAAGAATTAGATGTATAAGAACGGGCCGTTCTGCAAGTACCGCTGCATGAAGTGGATTGTTGCCTTGCATATCGGTGATAAATTCGCTTGCAAGAGCCGGGGATTGCGCAAGAGCCCAGCGAGCGGCCTTGAAATTTCGACTAGCTTGAGCTAAGCCTTCTTTATCCTGATTATTTTCAATTTTAGATGCCCCGATAGCCTCTATAATATGAGGCTTGAAGTAAAAAAATCCCTTGACAAGGCGCGCTATATCAGCAAGATCTTCATCTTTCACTACCGGATATTGACTCCTGATCTCCCGAACTTCCTTCCCAACACGCTCCATTTTTCTTCCTACAATGAGAGGATCGGTCCCATACTGTAACAGCAGTGTACATATATCTTTATGGCCTATATCCTCAGCAGCTTCTAAATAAGAACCCGCTTCATGCTGCAGCCGCCTGATCAATAGCTTGCGTTTAGGGTTAAACTTATTAAGTACATATTTCATATAGTGACCGCTATTGAGAGTCTTGAGATCTCCCGCCTCCTTTAGAATCCCCATCGCCCACCGAACATATGCGGAGTCCCCCGCCAGAATGGTTCTCTTTAGCTCACTCTTAAGAGAATAAGTAAACCAATAAAGTGAGATATTGGCAAGACTACTGAGTTCCCAGATAGCTTGGCAAATCTCAACCTCACCAAACCTGGAAGCTGTTTCAAAAATTCCATACCAGACGGGCTCCCCTTTTCCAAGGGATATGGCTTTTTTAAGATAAGCTTTTAAAAGCAGTTTCGGGCTTTTTTTGAGAACCAGGAATTCTCGCCAATAGTAGATCTCCGAACATAGACGGTAAAGGAATTCGACTGCTTCATCATACTTTTCTCTTTCTACCAACTTTCTCCACTCATGCTCTTTTCGTAAAGAACCAAAAAGGGCCAACTCCCCTCTACAATCCCGTTCATATATGATAGGCTTCATCTCTAAATCATCCATTTCCATATAGGAAAGAACTTCAGTGGACGAATGCATGGAATAGCTTTTTAAAACAAGAAACAAAAAAGTAATTAGGGCATGCTTCGTTATTGTCATAGGAGCCTCACACTAAAGAAGAATAGAAAAATGCCTTGGTCATTAGTATAGAAAATCGTACAAAAAATGAAACATAACATTCAACCCGGCATGATTTACTAGTATATATGTAATTATTTCATAAAAAATAATAATGCAGCCCTGGACAAAAAATTTCTTTTCCCTATCCTTATAAATAGCTATTTAGAAGGAATTGATCACACTAGGTAAAACATGGCCATGATCAATAAAATCCTCATATTCGTAGCTTCGATAGTATTCATAGGCCAGCTTAAGGCCTCCGAAAATCTATTTGTACCTTCCAAAGACATATCTCTTGAAGAAACAATCAAATATCCTGCTGACATTTACCCATGGTACGCTCTGCTTGCCAACACTTCTGCTGACGTACAGAGACTTATTATGAGGTTTCGACCATCTTTCACCCCATTGGAACCTTCAATCATAATGGGGAGGGAAAAAAGATATAGCCCATTTCCCAGCAAAATTACTTTGAGCAATAATTCTGTTTATCTAGCCTATATAATAAGAAATCAGATCTTTATTTTGAACTTACATACGCTAGAGACGCATAATCCATTACTTCTGCATCCTTCGACACCAATTACTGCCATGAGATTTACTGATGATGATAGTGCACTCATAGGCATCGATCGAGGGCCTTTAGATTGTGGTTGGGGGATTCATAGTATTACCAAAGAAAATTTCACAAAGGATGTTGATCCAGAATCATCTCATACTGTAGGCTGGGCGCTTTTTTCCGAGGAGCGGCAAAACGGAAATCGTTGCATCGAAGTTGCAATTACGCCTGAAAATACTGTTCTTGCTATTAGTTCTAATCGCAGCATCTACCACTATGATCCCGCCACGCAAACCTCAATTCCATTGCACAAAACACAGAAATGGGATCTATACGAAAGCCTTGAATTCTGTGGTATTACCAAAACCTCAGAACTTATTGCCGTTTCAATAATTCCTAGTGTAGAAAAATTTGACAAAGAAAAGGGAAATTGGGTATCAATTCCTCTCGAGAATATGCCTGGACGATATGAACGTACCTGCTACCAATTACAGGACAAATGGCTTCTTGCAAATGGAAGGATTTTCGATTTGGAATCACATAAATCTATACCTTTCTTTGATAAGGAACGTTCTGTTCCAAGGCTCAGTCGAGATGCACGCTTCATCTTAGTAGTATGTAATCATAATAATAATAATGAGCCCGATGAATATAAGGGTGATGAAAATTATACATCTATTTTTCATAGAGCAACGGGAGCACTTTTAGCCACGTCAGAAAGACACGATAATTTTTCATTAAATTTAGATGAAGCTGTTTTTAGTGATAAATATACCGTGGAAAGCTACACAGATAATAAAACCTTAATATGCCCAACGAGCGTGCTTTGGAAATATCAGGCACAATTTCAAGAAGGCACATGCACATTTGATATCTTAATGTTTATTATGTTTTTGGACGATCTCTTTCAACAGGGCCTTATTTTAAAGGAATCTGGTGTTGAGATAACCAAGACGCCTCTTACGCGAATAGTGGCGATCGAAATCCCAAAAAGACCCGCCCATCCATGGACCGAGGATTTTCACACAAGTCCGCGTACCTATACTTTCTTATTGAAAAAGGAAGATAATCTATATGCTCGTCTTCGAACTGCTCGTTTAAAGATACTTTCGGCCTCTGTACAGAAAATCTCTCCTTATGATCCAAAGACCAATTCGGATGGGCCAGAAGAAAAGATCCCCAAAATAAAGCAGCTTTCTTCTGCCAGTTTGGAGTTTCTAAAAGGGTTATGGCTTCGTTTAAATAAGGCCCAACGGGAAGAGCTTTGCACAGCGTATGGCACCTCTTTATAAATGATGTCATAATTCTTTAAGAAAATTATACCGGCTGTTGATTTATTATTATTTCTTGTGGTATAATAAACTATGAAATAATACTTACAAGCAACAAAAATAATGATCGGAGACTTACATGAAATCATATATACACGTAGCTAGTATAGCAATCTTATCCATTTTTCCCCTTGGCGCAATGAAAGCATCTGTACCTATTCAAAGGCTGGCTGGTGCTGGTGACAAAATAGCAATAGAAGCCTGGATTAAGGAAAAACAAAATGAAATCAACCAACCAGATGTCCCTGGCGGCAGAACTGCGCTTTACTATGCTGCTTCAAAAGGCCAAGAAGAAATCGTTAAAATGCTTCTTCAAGGAGGCGCCAATCCAAACATTCGCTTTGGAAAAGATGGTACAACCGCACTTCTTATGGCAGCCAAAAGAGGGGAAATAGAAATCGTCAAATCACTTATTTCAAACGAAAACATCATTGCTGATGTGACAGCACGTGATAACAATGGCAATACAGTGCTTCATATGGCTGTGCAAGCTGATCCTGTCGGGGGAGCAGAGATTATTGAGACTCTTCTTAAATCTATGCCGGAGGAAATCAACAGCATTATCAATAGAAAAAACAATGAAAAAATGACGGCGCTTCAATTAGCAATCGAGAAAAAAGCTCTCAAATCGATCAATGCATTGAAAGAAATCCCGGACATTAGGATTAGTCCACAAAATCAAGAAAGGATTGATAGAATTTCTGGTGTCAAAGCACTTCATTCTAAAGAGAGTCTCTAATTGCTGCAAATGCATACGACAGCTCAAAACTGCTCGTTAAGGACCCTGTATCTTTTACGGCCCACGTAAATCAATAATGAATTGGATTATAAAAACTCAATTTCTGACTACAAATCGACATTTGTTCAATTTGTAGTCAGATTTTTTGTTTCCATTTCTCGACTAAAAAACTGACATTTCTTCATTTTGTAGTCAAAAGCTCATCGTCAAAAAGCGCTCATTCTTTAATGACTTGAACCGGGCTGGGATCAACAGCATTCCTTGTCAGCGGGCTAATTGAAACTGATAAAAGCAAGACCTTTTTGTCTCATACCTATTGAACCTGGACAGCCACTTGTTACCCTAGGAATTTCAGTTATACTCTTAAAAAAAGGAAACATTTTCTAACATAAGGAGTCTCACATGAAAAACCTCATGAGCATCTCTATGCTTTCCCTTTCATTCCTATCTCTCAACTGCGCAGTCCAAGACAATAACAACTCTCTTGTTGTCGTGTTTTCCAAAGGATCTGCGGCCACTGCAAAAGAAGCTTTTGAAAAACTTATTGCATCTGATAAACCGGTTGTGGTAAAATTTGGTGCAGAATGGTGCGGGCCGTGCAAAGCAATAGCGGTTCCATTTCAAAAGATGGCAAAAGATTTCAAAGACAAAGCGACGTTTGTAACCGTCGATAGAGATAATCATCTCGCGATAGCTACAAGCTATGGTATACAAGGAATTCCTGCATTTGCCATTTTTGCTAAAGGCAAACTCATTAACCCAGTCTTTTCTGGGTCTAACAAGGTAAAAGATATTCCTGCGATTCTTAACACCTACTTATCTAAGAAATCGTAGAGAATCACAAAGGGAGAGGCAATGAAGCACGTGGTCTACATACTCTTAGTAGTGGCATTTCTTTCGCATACACGTGCGGCAGAAATTCTGATAACTGATTTTTCTCAAGGCAACGCCTCATCGGCTGATGAGGCGTTTGCTGAACTCATATCCTCATCAATCCCCGTAGTCGTAAAATTTACCATATCACCCTGTGGCCCCTGTAAAGACACCGAAGAAACATTCAGATCTCTTGCCATGACGTATAAAAATAAAGCACGTTTTGTAAAAGTTGACATTCGCGCCCATCGATCTATCGGAGAAAAATACTCTATAGAGAAAGTTCCCGCATGGGGAATGTTTGTAGAAGGCAAGCTTTTTTCTGAAATCACAACAAGCTCTTCCAAACAGACGCTCAAGACATTCAAATCGCACATCGAAGCATACATGTCAAGCCACAAAGTGCCTATCCTGGATTAATTCCATCATCCCTGATCCAAAGCCACTACTCATTCTCTTGCATTTCTCCTGTTAAATTTTCTATACTTAAATTATAAATAGGAGGCTATATGAAAAAAATACTTCTCAGTATATACCTAAGCATACCCCTACTCTGCTCTGGTGACGTTTATTACACCAAAACGACGATCGAGGTTGCTGAGCAGCTGAGACTTCCAGCAACGCTGTATAAGCTTAGAGACAAAGTACGAGACTTTTTTGAGTACTATACGATCTCTGATAAGATCGACGAGCAGGAATTGCGTGCCCATGACCTCAATTACAAAGCCCAAGTTATCCAAGATATAGACATCTCAACAGAAGAACTATTGCAAGAAAGATTTGATCGAGAATTTGAGCGCATTGACCGTGAACTATTTGCCGGGGCGCGGAAGCTTGACCAAGAAGAAGCTCCTTTTGCTAAAAAGGCCGCCTTTATTAAAACAGTTAAAGCTGATGCGGAACAATCAATAAATGCTCTTATAGAACGTTTTAAGAAAAGGAGATGAAAAATTTTAAAAACTCTTGACTTTGCGAGGCATTAATTTCTATTATGAAAGTGTAGACAATTATGTATAAATATAAAATAAGAGGTTGTTATGAAAAGATATACGTGCACCTGTGCCATGGAAAATGGTGAAAAGTTTTGCCCAGTGCATAAGAAGAAGATGAATAGGAACTTCTATAAGCAGGAAGAGAATCAATTCCTGATGGAAGATGATTATAATGATGAGTAAATAGCTAACTCAACAAAAATAAGGAGAGGTGACCTATGGCTCATGAAGAAAAAGATAATAAGGCGCACTACACTGGCGGGCCAAAACATACGAGTACAAAAACTCGTAAGCGGCCAAGCAAAGACCGAGGGCCCTTTGGTACAAATACTGGTACGGTCCAACATAGGACAGAAAATCCCTTTAAAGGGGAAGAGAAAAAAGAGAGAAGTGAATAACGCTATTGGAGGAATTCGAAAATATGAAACTCCCATTCTGCTTTCCAACCATAGAGCAGAGCATGGGGCCAACACATAACTCCTGACATAAAGGAATACTATGGCTAAAAAAAGAACAACCCGCGCAGCCAAAAAGGTTGTCGGTGTACGAGGCGGAACTTCTAGGCAGCACGCTCGCGCGGGCCGTCTAGGCGGACTTGCTCCACATGTTTGTCGCGGAAGCGAATGTACGAAATTAAGAAGAGAAGGTCTTCTTAAAGATGCAACCGCTAAAAAAGGCGCAAAAACGGCTACAAAAAAAGCAGCAGCTAAAAAGACTGTCGCTAAAAAAGCCGTTGCTCTGAAAAAAGCAGCGGTTGCTAAAAAAGCTGTAGCTGCAAAACGCGTTGTAGCTAAAAAAGCTGTAGCCGCTAAAGGAACTGCTGTAAAAAGAGCGGCGGTTAAAAGAACGGTTGCCAAAAAAGCAGTTGCTAAAAGAACTGCTGTCAAAAGAACCGTTGCTAAAAAAGGAGCTATTAAGCGCGCAGGCGCAACAAAAAAAACGACCGCTCATAAAAAGAAAGGTCGTACTGGAAAGGCTGCTTCATATGCGAATATCTTTGAAGGACTCTTTGAAGAAACGCCACGACGCGGCGCCGTTCGCACAGCAAAAAAGGGGCGCGTTGCTCCTAAAAAAGCAGCAAAACGAGGACATGTTGCTCCTAAAAAGGCAACAGCAAAACGCCGTTTTAAACTGTTTTAAAAAGTAAGGGGGATCTTTCATGGTACTGAAGATCTCCCTCCTTCTTTTATATAAACCGATCCCAAGCCTCATTCAAGCTTATTCTCAAAAAAAATCTAAAAACTCTTGAAATCCCTCTGAGCTTTTTGGCATACTTGAGCTAAGTGGAAACAATATTAACAATTTAACACAGGGGGAATTCCTATGAAACTCGTTCTACTTGGCGTCGCTAGCCTTATGTGCGTATCAATGGCTGTTAATGCGAACATGTCTTCTCAGGATCAATCTGAGCATAATCGCAGAGAGTCTGAAATTAGTGCTCATGAAAAGCGCAGAGATGAGCTGAATGCAAAAATTGCAGAGCTCAGAAAGCGCCATGTACGTGAAACTTCAAGAGCTCATGTGCGTCACGCCGAAAACCAACATCGCACAGCAAGAGAAACAAGAGCTACCGAAGCTGCTGCGGATTAATACTATTACTCTCTAGTACAAAGAAGCCTGGGATTACCCAGGCTTCTTCGGTTATTCTCAGATTATTGCAATTCGAGAACAAACTGATAAAGTAGAATCGACTATCTCTAGAAACGGGCATATACATACTAAAAAGAAGCACAATAAAGGCATACCATGCATATACGAACGATATCTTTTCATTTCACTGCAATTCTTATCCCTACCCTCGCTATTTTTTCTGCCTCATCCTGTGAGAGCAAAAGCTCTAGAAGTTAAATCTATGACTGAATTGCGCACCCATTTGGCGTCAAAACAGCCGGTCGGCATTCTCTTTTACGCACCGTGGTGCGGGGCATGCTCTGCTATGAAAGAACCATACAATCGTGTTTGCGAGCTTTTAAAAAGGGATGTGCTCTTAGTAAAAGTGAATGTAGAAGATGAGCGATTTAAAGATGCGCTCGAACAATTTGGTATCGAAGCGGTGCCGACGCTTATTGTAAAGCATGTCGGCATGATGGATCAGAACCAACTGCATACGGCGTTGCGCTGTTTTGTAAAAAAACCAAACCTCAAGCCTCATGAAGAGAAAAAAGCTGCTCCAACCCCTCAGAAAGCAGCTGCCCAGCGAGGGGTTAAAAAAAGCTCGCCGCCCTTAGGTACAAAATCGCCTGCAAAGCCACAAAAGAATGGCTCGCCCAGCAAGAAAACTACTCCTATCCCAAAGAAGGCTCCAGCAAGGCAAAAGGCACAATAGCCCTGGGGGCTTTTGCGATTTGATGAGCCAGCTCTATACTAAAAGAATATAAACACCACATAATTCATATTCTTACTCGGGAGGCTCTATGATGTTACGTCATATGCTAGTTGCTTCAATCGCAGCTATCTCAATTGTCAATGCACAAGCTCCAACCCTTTCAACCATGGATGCCTATAAAAAGGCGGTCCAAAGCTCAAAACCAACGGTTATTATGTTTACAGGCTCACATTGCGGTCCCTGCCGATCAATGAAACCTCACTTCCATAACATCGCAGCAACGCGCACGGATGTACAGTGCTATCTTGTTGACACTTCCTGCGCTTCGACGCGCTGCCTTCTCAATCACTTGAATGTACAGAGCATTCCTACACTCATCTGCTGTCACGATGGCAAGGTATATCACCGCGAGAATGGTGGACTTACCGAACGTGGAATCTCCCGTTCTATTCAACAGTTCCATAAGAAACGTACCAGCAAAAACTCACTCCAAAGTGCAATACCGGCTGCGCAATCGCAATCAAAAACGGCTGATAAAAAGCAGACCGCTCAGACCAAAACCACAAAAAAGACAAAGCGCGTACGTTCGCACACCTCTGCTCAAAAAAAGAGCTAAATTCTTGACTTTTCATACCCCTTCTGTGATATCCTTTTCTCTAGAAGAAACGGTATTATTAACAGAAGGGGAAAACTATGCATACGCAAGCAACATTACCACTCTATGTGGGACTGCTCTTACTTACAGGAGCAGCTGTAGCTGCAGGCCAGATACAGGAAATTAACTCGATAGACGAGTATGATAAGATTCGGTCACAGAAAAAACCGATCGTTATTATGTACAACTCTTCAACCTGCGGTGCATGCAAGCCAATGGAAGAGGCTCTCGAAAAAGTGCTGACAGATCAGGTATGTACAAAAGTACAATGCTATAAACTCGATCTAACGAAGACAGATGATAAGAAAAAAGAGATCTTTGAGGGTCTTGGAAAAAAGATAGGAATCAAAGCCTATCCTAGCACCCATTTTATCGAGCCAGGCAAAGAGCCTCGTCTTGAAAGAGGCGCTATGGGCTCCGTTGAAATAGAGCGCGTGGTGTATAAAATGGAAAATGGCAAAGAAATGCCGTATAAGAAACCGCAGCAAACTCAAAAAGCTCAATCATAAGAACGATTCATAAGGAGCAATCCTTCAAAAAAAGCCTCCAGTGATTAACCACTGGAGGCTTTTTTTCTGTATCGTATGTATGGCTCTTATCCTATAGAAGCAAGCAGAAGCGCAACAACTGACATGAGCTTAATAAGAATATTAAGCGCCGGTCCAGATGTGTCTTTAAAAGGGTCCCCTACCGTATCGCCAACAACGGCTGCTTTGTGAGCAGGAGATCCCTTACCACCAAGATGACCTGCTTCTATGTATTTTTTTGCGTTATCCCACGCCCCTCCGCCATTGGCCATCATAAGAGCAAGAAGAACACCGACCACGGTAGCTCCCACTAGTACGCCACCAAGGCCGTATTTACCCAGTGAGCTATAATACACCACCACCGGAACTGCGACCGTTAGTACTCCAGGGATAATCATTTCACGTAATGCTGCCTTTGTGCTTATAGCAACGCATGCTGCATAATCAGGGTCCGCTTTGCCTTCCATGAGACCAGGAATTTCAGCAAATTGCCGTCGTACTTCAAGCACCATCAGTAAAGCGGCATCTCCGACGGAACGCATCGTTAACGAGCTTATCAAGAATGGCATGACCGCGCCGATAAAGACGCCAACAAGCACCTCGACCTGCATGAGATCAAGAACAGTAATATGTGCCTGTTCACCATAGGCTGCAAACATACCAAGGGCGGCAAGCAACGCTGAACCAATCGCGAACCCTTTGCCCATAGCAGCCGTCGTATTTCCAAGTGAATCGAGCTTATCGGTAATAGCACGAACTTCAGGCCCGAGGTGAGCCATTTCTGATGCGCCGCCGGCGTTATCGGCGATAGGCCCAAACGCGTCGACGGTCATCGTTAAGCCGACCGTTGCAAGCATAGAGACTGCTGCAACTGAGACACCAAAGAGTCCGCCGCCAAATATATGAGACGCCCAAACGCAAAATGCCAAGATGACAACGGGCAATGCGGTTGATTCCATTCCAACTGATAAGCCATAGATAAGATTGGTAGCCGCACCAGATACTGAGCTTTCGGCAAGCTTGCGCACTGGAGAGCCGCCGGTGTAGTATTCGGTTACCAGACCAATAACAATCCCGGCTATGCAGCCGATGAGGACTGACCAAAAGAGATCGCCCGTAACAAAATATCCACCAAGGCCCATATAGCGAAGATAGGTAAATGCCAAAATCGCATAGGTCGCAATGGCAATATATGTTGCATTACGTAGCATGGCCGCAGGTTCTGCTTTTAAAATCGTATTTGCAAACAGTCCCACGAATGAACCTATAAGCCCTAAAATAGAAAGAACAATAGGCAGTGTAATATAATCCCCAGCCTGCGCACCTTTTGTTGTTGCTAATGCGATAGAACCGATCATCGCGCCAACATAGGATTCATAAATATCGGCACCCATCCCCGCTGTATCACCAACACAATCACCCACGTTATCTGCAATAACCGCTGGATTGCGTGGATCATCTTCAGGAATATTAGCTTCAAGTTTACCAACTAAGTCTGCTCCTACATCGGCAGATTTTGTATAAATACCCCCCCCAACACGTGCAAAGAACGCAACGAGAGAGGCTCCAAAGCCAAAGCTAGAGAGTAATAAAATAAACTGAGGAGACGAAGAGAAGAGATAAATTAAAATTCCTATCCCCAAAATACCAAATGTTGCAACGGAAAAGCCCATCACCCCGCCACCAAGGAATGCCACCAAGAAGGCTGCGTGTTCGCCCTTTTCTTTTGCTGCCATCGTCGTACGGACGTTTGCATCAGTCGCAGCTTCCATGCCAATGAAACCGCAAAGAAGAGAAAAAAGTGCCCCGATGAAAAAGCAACCGGCAGCTGTCGGTGAAACATACGCAAGCAAGAGAAGAACGGGAAGAACAACTATGGCAATAACCCGATACTCTTCTTTTAAAAAAGTCATTGCGCCAAGCTTAATGGCTTTACCAATTTTAGCGACAGCAGGATTATCTACCGGCTGAGCTTTAATACTTCGCATCAGATACGCCACGAGCGCAAACCCTGCCACCGCGCTCAGTAGCACCGCCATTAAAAAAAGAGATAAGGTCATAGATTGCCTCCCATCAGTTCACAAACATACTGTTC
Organism: uncultured bacterium; assembly: GCA_963695365.1. Taxonomy (GTDB): domain Bacteria; phylum Babelota; class Babeliae; order Babelales; family Babelaceae; genus PRDV01. The sequence continues at coordinate 734,032 of OY968766.1, read as the reverse complement.
ATCATAGAACACTAGTATGACATCGATTTTAAAAGAGCACAATATGGCCTGCATAAATAAGACGTTCTTATAAACTATTGTGAAAAAGACGTATATAGACTACCATTAAGAATGAGAATCTTAATGAAAAGAAAAACATTCAGCCTTTCTAATCATTCAATCACAAGGCCCCGATAACCCCAAACGCTCTTTAGAGCAGCAATAAGGTCGGCAGGCAAGGGTGGCTTGTTATTTTTTATCTCAAGATGCCTTACATGATCTCTCTTTTCTATAAACTTCTTTAAAAAGAAAAAGAACAAAGATTCATCAGCCTCTCGTAGTCTGTTATTGCTAAGAATAAATCTTTTCAATAAACCATCTTCCATTATAAGCAATTTCAGCATATTAACCATCATATTATCTTGTTGCGGATCAGAATTATCTAAATTCATCTTTGAAAGATCAATGCAAAGAAGACGCCTTATTAGCAAAGAGTTTTGCAAGCCCCTCAAAAACAGGACTTGGCTCAATGAGAGAAGAGAAAATACAATTGGATACATCATTGAAATCTAATACGTGCCCATATGCTTCTAAAGTGCCGTTAACAACATTAGTCTTTGTAAGCATCGGGGGCGGCGGAATTTTGGGAGGCGCATCATTGCCGGACCATGTAAAGGTAATATTTCCATGGTTTAATGTTGAATATATCATTTTTGAGGTCATCATAACCCCATAATGAGCCTGATCTTTTTTTATCGCGGCATGTACCCTCACTAACCTATCTGGAGAATTCCTCCGTAAACCCACATATAAAACACGATAAGCTTTACCATCTTTTAAAGACACGCACTCAGCAAAGCGATCAACTACTTCAGCGTTAGGATGAAAATAATCCCCATGTATACCCGTGCTTAAAACAATACATTTTGGTGCGGTAGCCGCGATCCAAGATGCATCGTTACATCCTTCGTCCGCAGCCCCATGATGACTGGCTTGAAGTATAGATACTTTCAACAATTCTGGCTTAGTACTGAAACATTTTATGATGTGATCAGTCGTTTTTTTGGTTGCATCACCCGTTAACATAACCGAATTATAAAGTCCATTTTTTATTAAAACAACTAAGCTAGAGTCATTACTCTCGTCTTTCTTTGTACAACCCAAAGCAGGCAAAAGAAAGCAGCCACTCTGCGCAGCTTCAATATTGGCGAGTTCAATCCACTTTATATCGTCAAGCGAGAAAGGTTGCATTCTGCTCATAGTGCCCAAGGTATTAGGATCGACAGCGGGCCATGTTAATGGTACGCCTAACCCTTTCAGCTTTTTCATAAACTTAGCCTCATAAAAAGCCTCTGCTCCACCCAGAATGATCGCTGAAATGCGATCTTTTATATCTTTATCTTCTAAAACTTTTAAGACCCATCCATAATGATCGCTGTCTGGGTGGGAAATGACTACTGTCAACCTTTTTTTAGTATTCCTATGGCCAAGCAGGTCCGTAATCACACGTATAATCCCTCTCATTTGAATCTTTTCATAGGTTAGCTCCTTATTAAGCGGATCATTTTTAAAGCTATAAGATTTTGAACCACAATCAACAAGCATCACACTTTTGTCATTTGCAACAACCGTACAATTGCCCTGCCCAACGTCCAAAAAACTTATTCGGCTCATGCCATAAACAGGGAAATAAAAACAAGAAATAAAAAAGAAGAGTTTTAAGCTCATTTTAGTATTCATGTCTCACCAATACTTTCAAGTAAGCAATATGATCTGTGTAACTTTGAGATTCATTATCTGACCGCTCATATGGTTGTTCCAAAGAACCGTTCATACTTTCCAAGGCCTCATATGCAAAAGGATAACCATATCTTTCTGCGATCAAATATGCTTTCCTAGCTAACCGGGCATACATACTTTTGAGACTTTCCTGATCTTTTGTACATTCATCTGCACGCGCACGGCAAAATCCTGCTAATTCACCAAACGCATCCAGAAAACCATATCTACCTGCCAGAGACAGATAATTAATAACTTGATTAATATGAGCCTCCGTTAAAGGCATCTCTGAAGTGCTTATATACCTGGCAGCTTTATAATAACCTTCTATCGCGCCCATTTGGCCGGCTTTTTCTAGCATAACCATGCTTTTTTCATCGTCATCGGCATATTCACCCAAAATGAGCCATTTTAAACCTTCAGCAAAATCTGAATCGACATTTGTTAGCATCCCACACATCTGATTCCGACACGCTTCGTCATCCCCGCTATAATAGGCAAGCCTAAACATACAGAGAGGATCACCAAAATCAGCCCCCTTTTTATACCACTCAAAAGCCTTATTCATCTGAAAGCCAGACTCACATAACAGCCCGCAATAATAAGACGGCTGATTACACATGTGAACATCCTCAATTTTGCGAATCTGCTTTATTTTTTTATATACAGTTGGAAAGTATTTCTTTGACGCATCCTCAAAATCGATATCATCATCGCTTTTTTTATCAAAATCTGCAAATATCTCAGCTATTTCATGAAGCGCGTAAAGATTCCCAAATCGCGCGGAAATAGCCAACATGCCCTGGAGAGTTTCTCTCAACCGAAGAGTTCCTATATATTCAGCTTGATACTCAAATTGCAAAGGAAAGAACAAATGACCAAGCATGCCATCCAGTATTAATTGTCCCTCCCACCTTACATGACGTGCCGACGTCCAACCGGAATCAAAAATGGTCGTAAGCCACTCCCTAGTTTCTGCTTGCGCAAAAAATGTTTGTAGCTGATCTCGTATTGCTAAGAGAGTTTCTACAGAAAAACAATTATACGAAAGGTATTCTCGTACATAGGAAATAACCGCATCAAATTCTTGATTTGTACGGGAGAGTACAAAGAGTCTGCATACGAAAGGCGTCCACTGGGAAGGTTCGCAAAAAAATTGTTTTAAATCACTATCAGAAATAGCAGCTTTTCTCTCACTTTGTGCCCGTCTTTGCTTTGCTGTTAAATACGGACTTTGCTGCTCGATGTTGCTAGCAAGTTGAGAACCCTCACTATTTGAAGTCAGAGCCATAATACAATCTAAGAACATTTTTTGTTGTTCAGAAAGCAAAGAATTGCTATCAAGTCTGGAAAGTAGCTCTTTTTGCACTTTTGCTTTTTTTTTATTTCCACTTTCCAACAATTTAGCCACTTTATTAACAAAAACACCCTCTTGAGCTGGCTTTATTGAGGCATCAAACAATTTTTCTCCATAAATAGCAAGCGAATATCCTTGAGCATAATAAAGCAGTTGATGAAGTCTCGTATTATCAAAAGCAACGAAATCTCCCTTCTCCAAGGGAGAACAACAATGAGACACTATGTAGTGCGCTATCAAGAGACAAGCTGGAACATTTTGTACTTGGACACCCTCATCGGTCGGAGATGGGGGGCCTTCTTGCTTGGCAGACTTTGGAGAAACAAGGCCTGGAGAAATTGGCACATGCTGGTCAGTAGACACATGGGCTTTCTTATTTTTTTTGAGCAATGGAACCGGTGTTACTAATTCTTCACAATCTCGCTTAACTTGATTTTCCAGAGTGCTCTTCATGCTCAGGGGGACACTAGCCTCCACAATACTTGCAAGAAATAAAACAATAAGAAATGTAAACATGGGCATATTCCTGGTGACGTACGGATTAAGAACATTGGTTTGCACCTGCCGAACACAGTATCACAATACATAAAAAAAGCAAATGGAATTTTCCGTGATTGTTGGAGCAATAGGGCCTGCATCTGATTGGGATTATCAAGACATATTTTTTCGGATTACTTATCGGATTACTTATATGATCCAGTTTAAGATTTGCTTTACCTACTGCTCGTATTAATGATGCGGCTTCAAGATATTTAAAATATGTTTTGAGCGTACGAACATCACCTAATTCCAGCAGGTCTTTAATACTTTTCCAGTTAGGAGTACAGGGAACTGACTTCGCGATAAATATGAGAAGTTTTTATTTTGCTGACGCTGGCGTGGGTTAGATTTGGAATGCAATCCTATACTTACACCAAGAAAGATTGTTTCATTCCCACGGTGAAGAGATGAGCGCTATTTATCAAACAGGCGTTTCATGATGTTTTTGTACAGAATTTCCCCGCGTGTTGTTTCTACCGTGTTTGGGTCGAGCAAGGTGACAATTGCGGGAACAATGGCTGGTTGCGCTGCCATTTCTCCCCCTATTATTCTTAATTTCTGCAGCGATGCAAGGCAGAGATGTTTAACAATGGGGTGTCTGAATGGCGCGGGAATTGGGCTCAGCTCCTCCGTGAAACTATTTTTTGTAGCAGCTTTCTGTAATCGAGGAAGCACTATTTTCATAATATCTGAGTCGAGAGAGGCAAGACACGAATGAATGACATCTCTTGGCAGGCCTAGCTTCTTAAGACAGGCATAGGCTGTTAAAAGTCTATGAGCAGGCGTATCCCAATTGAGACGTAGAGACCTATAATTTGTGTCCATGTAATCAAGAGCCACGTGTATGCCCACAAATAAAAAAAGTGTTGAACTGCAAGCCACGGTAATAACGCCTGCATCTATGCGTTCCTGAGTTGTTATGAAAATAACCATGAGAAGAAATGCCAGCAAAGCTGAGGGTCCGTTATTGTTATTTACCGCAGACCTTATTACCTTTTTTTCTAGCGAAGGGAAACTATCGACACTGTTTGGAATTTCTAAGGCATGAGCTGCAATTAAGTCAGTCATTGCGACATTCCCACTACTCGCCGCCTGTTTTAGAAGAAACTGCCAGTCGCTGGCCTCAAAGAAAGTTCCATGGGCTACAAGCAGAGCACATATGTCATCAAATCCCTTCCTTGCTACCCGGGTAAGGGCTGCCGGCACATTGATTCTGTACCCTTTTGATGTCAGCCAGTTGCAGAGCAATGCACAGGTTTCTCTTTGGTTAACGTCAGCTGCTTCGCACAGGCAAGCTCTACAGTGTTCAGAGAAACCAGCATCGAGAATCGGTCCTGATTCATGCGCAAGATCTAAAAGGAATGCACAAGTTGCTGTATTGCCGCAACGGCTTGCTTCCCTGAGTGCTTGATAAACCGACTTAGTTGCACACAATTCATGACCACCGAGTTCTTTGATGAGAGAATATAGCGCGGCGCTGCACCTTTCCTTAGATACGGCTGCCAACATCCCCTCAGCGCCATTTTCCGCAAGGAGTCGAAAAATCTTTAGGTGTTTTCTGGCAAAATATAGTGAATTGAAGCCTTCGGGGCCTGCATTTGGGTCGGCATGTTTTTCTAAAAGAAAGGAACAGGTTTCTTCGTGCCCATTGATTGCAGCAAGATGCAGGGGGGTGAGCCCATTAAGATGAGCATTATCATTTACATTAGCGTTTTGCTTTACGAGCATGCGGCATGCGTCTGTATTGCCTTTTAAAGCGGCCCAATCAAGCGGACTGAGGCTATTTTTTGTAATATTGAAAAGGTTAAATACCGAGTCTTCGAGAAAATCCTGTTCTTCTTTTGTGAGTGAGAATAAAGCAAGTTCTACGCTTTGAGCAACGTCCTCTTTTTCTCGTGAATTATTCAAAGATTCCATTGCAGATGTCGAGCCCATGCTGACTACTATTAAACCATGAATTATTAATTTTTTCATATCAATCGAGCTCAGTTGGCGATGTTTTTGCATCAGATATCATGTTTTTCATTCTAGTGTGTTTTTTCAGCGTGTCAATAAAGGAGTGGGAGTGCGTTGTCACGGCTTATAGGAATTTTTATACGCCGCCTAGTTTTTTTCACGAAAGTGACTGTAGAATTGCCGCTTCACTAAATGGGATTTTTTCGTTGCCGACATGTTGATACTCAACCGGCCCTTTGCCAAGTAATGCAATGATGCTTCCCGAACGGGAAAGCTTATATGCTTTTCGAATTGCTGCTTCACGATCGAGTTCAGTATCTACGTTAGCACTCGTATTGCCTTTAATGCCTGCTTTAATTTGATCGATAATGTCTTTTGGATTTTCAGAGCGGGGATTGTCAGTAGTGATAATAACTTGATTGGCATATTGTGCTGCAATTGCCCCCATAAGAGGTCGCTTTACTGCATCGCGATCGCCCCCAGCACCAAATACCACTATCAGATCAGAGCTGAGCGGCCGCAGTGCCGATAAGATCGCCTCAAAAGATGATGGAGTGTGGGCATTGTCAATAAATGCTACAGCTTTATTAGGAACATCAAACCGCTTGAGCCTCCCTGGAACACCCGCAAATGAAGCTATCGCCGCCTGAATGACTGTCTCCGATACGCCATAAGGCTCTACCAAAGCAATTGCAGTAAGTACATTATAGGCACTAAAGCTACCAAGCAACGCTTTTGAAGAGCAGGTATATGAGCGCTCTCTCGATGTAATTTCAAGTTTAAGCGCTGACAGATCGCTTTGTAGCACAACGCCCGAAACAGATTGTTTTGGATCGATGACAAATCGGTTAATCATGCGGGCTTTAGAGTCGTTATCATTCTGACTGAATTTCGATTGAGCTGCAACGCTTACAAATACGATATCGGAGGTATCAAAAGATGCTTGCGAAAGTGCCTGTATGCAAGCTCCTACATGGGCATCATCGGCATTGAGCACCACGCGAGCATGAGGAGAAAGCTGCTTGAACAGCTGAAGTTTTGCAGCAAAATACTCATCCTGCGTCGCGTAAAATTCTGAATGCTCAAGACTAAAATTGGTAAACGCAGCGGCATCAAATGTTATCGTCGCGAGCCGATGAAGGCTCAATGCTTGAGCAGCAGCCTCCATAATAACAAATTCAACACCACGTGCACGGCATTGATCAAAAAAAGCATGCAAATAATCGGGCTGCGGCGTTGTTAAATCAGTTGCGTAAACGAATCATTAAGAATGCGGTTTTCAACGGTACTTAAAAGTGCAGTTTTAAAACCGGCCGTTTTTAGAATGTGCTCAACCAAAAATGACGTCGTTGTTTTGCCTTTTGTGCCAGTGATAGCAATAATTTTAAGCGATCGTGCGGGATAATTGTACGCTTGCGCACTCAATTCAGCAAGCGCTAATCGCGTTGAGGGTACAATGAGAAGCTCAGCATTTTTTGATTCAATCACTTTGCTCACCTCTTCACTCAGCTGCATCCCCTGTTCGATAACAATTTTCGTCGCCCCACGAGCCAAAGCATCGAGAATATAGTGAGTCCCATCAAGCTTCATGCCCTTTATTGCAACAAACGTAGAACCGGGACCGATATGATCCGTATGACAGGCTACACGATAAAACTTTGGCAATTTATGCGTTTCAGACATGATCAATCCTTAGTTCTAACAATAAAAAGATAGATTTTAGCATCGGGAACCAGGGCACTTATCAAACCCGTAATTTTAGCTTGGTCTTCAGGCAGTATGTATTTCATAATTTCACCTTTGAATTCTATGTATTACTACCTATAAATAGGTTACACTTACCCTGTAAGTGTTGCAAATGCGAGAGGCTGCTCTGGCAACCGTCATTTTTTTATGTAGATACTTCAGAGCTCTTTCTCCATCTTATTTTCGAAACAGATAATTCACTCCAAAGATAAGGAGTAATGCGGATAACGAAACAGCTGCGGGATGTTCTCTGCACAGGCCTTTGGCATAAGGAACACCTAGATGTCGTATTACATCCAAGGGATGTTCTTTGATCAACTTCATTACTATCGGCGTAGAGCCTTTAGCAGCTATGGTTTCCTGCGCAAGATTCTTAAATTCTTCCGATCTATCGCTCAGTGATTTTTCAAGTAAAGCAATGCCTTTTTTGGTGAATATGGGCTCTTTCGTTTTTTTTAAGGCCTCTATAAGCTCTCGAGCATAATCATTTGAAATATAATAGAGCATAAAAGGGCCAATAACATAGTGCATAAAGAGCTCAGGTTTATTTTTAATGAAACTTAAGATAACTCCTCTATCAACATTTCCAATAGCAGCCTTCTTTTTTCCCATCATCCCCGGCGTCTGTTCTCTGGCGAGAGCCGTCTTCAGATCATTTAAAGCCCGCTGTTCGAAAATTTTATCTTCCATTTCTTCAAAAGCATGAATCAGATCTTCGAAATCTTTGTGTGTTATAATGAGCAGAAACAGCGGTCCAATAAAATAGCTCATCGCGTAATCGGGATGCTTTTTTATGAACTTCAAAGGGATCGCGAATGTATTCCCCCCAAATATAAGCTTTTCTATACCCGGATTGACAAAGTATTTAGTAAAAATTAACGGATGATGGATAGCAAACTGCTTTACAATATCTAAAATTTCCGGTGAAACATACTTCTGGATTTGGTCAAACGGATTTAAGCGAGAGAAAACGTTCCCCGCCGTATCATGTTGGGAAATGAGACAGATTCCGGCAAGGAGCATCTTTTTAATCATTTTTTCACCCACGTGTAAGGAACTAAAGTACGCTTTCTACTCCAGCGCATTGAGCTTATCAGCCTGCTCAATAAGAGCATCAAGCGAGATACCCATCTGCTGTTTTCCATCAGAATAGCGAACACTCACCGTGTTATTTTCAGCCTCTTTGCCACCAATAACAATCATCCAGGGGATTTTCTCAAGCTGTGCGGTCTTAATCTTAGACGAAATCTGATCAGACGTATGATCAAGCTCAACTCTAAATCCAAGCTTTTTGAGTTTTTCCATGACTAATGAACCATATTCCCGTTGAGTATCGGTAATCGTCAGCACCTTCATCTGTACCGGTGCGAGCCAGAATGGTAAATGGCCTTTAAAATGCTCCAGCAAAATCGCAAAAAAGCGCTCTAGTGAGCCATAGATGGCCGTATGAATAACCACCGGTCGCTCATGAGTTCCTTGAGATGTAATATACGTCATATCAAAATTCTCTGGCTGAAGAAAATCAACCTGCGCAGTGCCGCATTGCCATTCGCGTCCCATGGCATCCTTCATAACAATCTCGATTTTAGGACCGTAAAATGCGCCTTCGCCTTCTTTTATGGTATAGGGCTGCCCAAAGGCTTTAAGTGCATTTTCCAGAGCCTCCGTTGCAGTCTCCCATACTGCCGTCGATCCCATAGCCTTTTCAGGACGCGTAGAAATGGCAAGTTTAATGTCGGTAAATTCACATTTTTTAAGCACCTTAAATGCCACTTCAAGAATTTTAAGAATCTCTTTCTCTACCTGTTCGATGGTACAAAAAACATGGGTGTCGTCCATCGTAAAAGCCCGTACACGCATCAGGCCATGCAGAACACCAGAAAGCTCATGTCGATGATCGATGCCAAATTCAGCAAGCTTTAACGGCAGCTCCCTATAGGAACGGGGCCTATTATTAAAAATAAGAAAAGCTCCAGGGCAATTCATCGGTTTAATGGCATACAACGTATCATCAACATGCGTAAAATACATATTATCTTTATAGTATTGATAGTGGCCAGATCGCTTCCAAAGTTCAGCGCTTAAAAGAATCGGTGTGGATACTTCTTGATAGTTATATTCACGGTGCAATTTCCGCATATATTCAATCAAGACATTTATAACCGTTTTGCCCTTCGGATGGAAAAAGGGAAATCCAACGGCTTCATCTTGAAAAGAGAAATAATCAAGCTGCTTTCCAAGACGGCGATGGTCATACATCTGCAAATCTTCACGATGCTTTAAGAATGCAGCCAGCTCTTCAGTGGTAAAAAAAGCTGTCCCATGGATTCTTTGCAGCGCTATGCCGTTCCTGTCTCCTCGCCAATAGGATCCAGAAAGGCCTGTTAATTTTACATGCTTCAGTTCTCCAGTGGACGCAACGTGACCACCTCGACAAAGGTCTGCAAAGTCCCCTTGTTCAGAAAGCCCAACCGTTTCACCGGGAATCTGTTCGATCAGCTCGAGCTTAAAAGGATTATCTTTATACATCGCACGCGCTTCAGCCTTACTAATCTCCCTATGCGTTAAGGGATAATTCTTTTCAGCAAGCTCATGCATCCGTTTTTCAATAACCGCAAGATCTTCTTCTTTGAGATTATGCTCTGGCAGAATATCGTAGAAGAATCCCTCTTCAGTTGCCGGCCCAATAGTCAGCTTAACCCCAGGATAGAGTTCCTTGAGAGCGTGTGCCGCTAAATGGGCTGCTGAATGGCGCAGCACCGAGAGATCTTTCTGTTCTGCCATGGCTTATTCCTTTATGAACGTCTTAAGGAGTAACAACTCCAGGTTTTACATACAGCATACCAGTATACACGATGAACCGCCAAAAGGCCACTCGGCCGTCCACCCCCTATTTTAAATTTGCAAAATAGAAATTATTTTGGTACAATAACTTACAGCCTGAAAATTGGCGGCCCTGAACTACTTAATCATAAGGAATCTAGCATGAAGCAGTACATACTCCCCCTCATCCTGGCAATCCCAGGGATCATGAGCGCAATGGAAGGATAAAAACTAGAATTTCTTGAGATAGAATTAGGTATAGCATTAACCCCGCAGAGGAACAAGAATGAATACAGTAGTTATGAAGAAAGCAGCGCTCTTTTTAACCTTATTGAGTGGTGGAACACTAACAGCAATGCTTCCTAGAATCATTCCTGGAGACCTCATTGCTACAGCACATGGCGAAGCAACAACACCTCTTAAGAGACTCCGATGGGCTTTGCTTTGTAATAATGGAAGAGTGGTTGACGAGCTCTTGCCAACAATTACAGTGCATAACTGGGAAGATAGCCATGATTACAAAGAATTCTTTTGCAGTATTTTGACTGCGGTTGATGATACATGGCTTCGAAAGTACTTTGATCATACTGTTAAAATCTTACAAACGCCAGAATCCAAGCCGTATATGCGCTGGATGGAAAATACCTTTGACCTCATCCAAATAGCGGCCGTCAGAAGCAGAAGCACTCTCGGCCTAACTCGCCTTTTTGAATACATCGAAGAGGGAAAATTTCCCACAAATCCCTTCATGCACAATGAGCATACGAATAACCTCAAAGGCCTCTTGATTGAACAATTACTAGACTACGGAAACTCTGCTCAGCTTGTGTTGCTCTGCAATCGAGGAATACTGACACGCGCACACTGCACTACTCCTCTTGCTAAAGAGGCATTGGCGAATTTGGATCGCCTAGAGGCCGACTTTGAATTTACAGATGAAGAAAGAACAAGAGGTGAAAAAACATTAGTATATTGCTCAGAACTTCACAATCGTCAAGGGCGCTTAAGGGGCAAGTACTTGGATCTCATGACCAGTATCCGAGAGCATAATGTTGCTGCAGTTAAAGAACAACTTAATGATCCAACCTGCCCAGTCAATGCTCGATTTGAATCATGGCAGGAAATGACCCCGCTTATGTATGCTCTTTATGTTTATACGGGCACTGAAGCAGGCCATAAAGAACCTGAAGCTCAAGCGGCAGCCGAAGAAATCCTTAAACTTCTCCTTGATCACAAAGACGTAGATGTAAATCTCATGGACGGGCGCAATCGTTCAGCTTTAGCTCATGCTGCTGCTTTTAATGAGGTCTCGGCTTCAAAAGCTCTTGAGATATTACTCCAGTATCATGATGAAAAGAAAAAACTACTCACCGTTTTGAGCAAGCCGAATCTCGCTCATAAAGTTCTCGTGTGTGCCATTAAAGAAGGTTATTTAGCAGGAGCATATGCCCTTGCACAACGCAAAGAAATCGATACCAATCTCCTTGGAGCACAAGGCGAGCACGCACTTCATGTGCTTGCTGCTCAAAACAAAGCATGTGCAGCCAACCCTGCTGCGTGCCAACAACTCGTACTCACGCTTGCCGAGCGTGGTGCACGTTTTAATCTTGTACGACGCAACCCGCAAGCGCAAGAAGAGTTATTTGGAGGCGAGGTTGCTACTGATCTAACGCCTTTTGATGAGGCCCGTGAGAATATCCCTCCATGTGTATTATTCCGCGCGTGCGGAGGTCGAGCACTGTCTAAGGGCTTTGGACATCAATTGGTTCGTCTGCAGAGATTAAAAGACCATGAGTTGCAAGATACTAGATATCTTTGGTTCAGAGAATTTTGGAATACAACGCAACTAAAATCACTGAATGAGGAAAACCAACAAATAGTCGTCGCCGCAGGCTATGGTACAAATCTACAATTAGCTCCTGCGCGAGTAACGGAACTATGCCCTTTCTCTTGCTTAACACCCGCTATGATAGTCGCAGCAGCGGGGCACATCCCACTACTCAAAGAAATGCTCGCTTGTAATCCGGCTATAGATCTTAATGCACGCTGTGCAGCGGGATGGACGCCGCTCCATTGGGCTGCCTATCGCAATCAAGCTCAGATGGTCAGGTTCTTGCTTTCAAAAGATGGGGTTAACTGTCTTCCAAGAACAGCACGCAGAGGCTGGATGGCTGAAGGCGAAAAAGGATTAAGCCCCTCTATGATTGCTCAAATTGGCAATAAAGCGCGTGCTGGAGAAAATCAAGATGAATCAGTAGTCGAGGTTCTTGATGCGTTTTATAATGCCCGCAGAGCGGTTGTATTGTCATTGCGGAGACTAGCGACAGAATACAACCTACTACTCCCACAAGATGTAATAATAATGCTTGCAAATTCTTATCGCCTTGACGATCCAACAGTGACGCGACCTCACGTCAGCATCGTTAACGAATCTGATTCTGATGGCTCAACCCCAGCGGTGGTATTAAAAGACGATGCTGCTACAATAATCAACAATAATAATGATACATAATGAAACCGTATGGAGATACCAACGAACATAAAGCTTTCTTATAATCGCAGCGTTGCTAGCCCTACCTGGAGCAGTTAAACCAGGTATTAATGTGGCGAGCATTTCCGTGACATGGTCATATATAATTTGCAGAATTTCAATTTTTGCGATAAAATTACTTGCAAACTGAAAGCCTAGCTTTAACTCTACCAAGGACGCCGTATGAACAAATTAGTATGTATGAAGAACCTAGCGCTCTGCGTAAGCCTATTGAGCAGCGGAATAATAACAGCAATGCAACTTCGCAGCGTCATTCCTGGTGATATTGAAAATGAACAAGAATATGGGACCGATATTCTGAGCCCCCAATTCAGCTTAACAAACCAATGTGGAGGTTTGATGCAAGCCATTGATGCTCATAATAGTGCAGAGGTTGAAGCAAGGTTAAAGACATGCCCTGTTAATGCAAGAATCGAAGCCTATGCTGCGGCCACCCCTTTGATGAGAGCAATCCATGCATGCATTGCTTCCTCAGAGAAAGAACCTCACGTGCATGCTGCCACGCAAAAGATCCTCACGCTTTTGCTCGATCATGAAGATGTGGATGTAAATCTCCGTGACGGAAACAATCGTTCAGTGCTCAATTATGCTACGTGTTTTAACAATCCGCGAGCATCAAAAGCTTTGGAAATACTCTTAAAGTATCACGATGAAAATAAAAAGCCTTTGAGTGTACTCACAAAACAGAACGAGACACATAAAGTTTTTACCTGGGCAATCGAACAAGGTCATCTCGCTGGAGCATGCTCTCTTGCACAGCGTAAAGAAGTAGATACCAATCTTCTTGACGCTCAAGGCAAGCATGCACTTCATCTCCTTGCTTCTCAAAACAGAGCATGCACAGACAACCCTGAAGCATGCCAAAGACTCGTACTCACGCTCGCAGAGCGCGGTGCACGGTTTACTGCGGTACGACGCGACCCACAAGCGCGCATACCACAAGAATTATTTGGAAACGTGCAAGCTACCTATCTGATGCCTCTTGATGCACGTGACAATATTCCTGCATGTGTATTATTCCGCGCGTGCGCAGGACGCGCACAGCAAGAGGCTTTTGGTTTTGAATTGATCCCTCTGCAGAGATTAAGAAGCCATGAATTGCACGATGAAAGATGTCTTTGGTTCAGAGAATTTTGGAGTGACTGCCATCGACTCAATGCGAGTATCCGACAAAGAGACCTGCATGCCGATGACTACCTTCTGCCTCTGCATGCGGCTGTCGCAAGTGCTAATAAAGAAGCATATCGGTCATTGATTGGCAGGTATCCTGATGTGAGCGCTAGATATGGCTATATCCCTCAGAAGGAAGACGCTAGAGCACTAGTAGAGCTCGCGTTAAAAAATTCGGAAATGGAATTGGATCCTACTCGAGTAACGGAATTATGCCCTTTCTCTTGCTTAACACCCGCCATGATTGTCGCAGCACACGGGCACGTCCCTCTGCTCAAAGAAATGCTCGCTTGTAACCCAGCTATAGATCTTAATGCACGCTGTGCAGCTGGATGGACACCGCTCCATTGGGCTGCCTATCGCAATCAAGCTCCGATGGCCAGGTTCTTGCTTTCAAAAGATGGAGTTAACTGTCTTCCAAGAACAGCACGCAGAGGCTGGATGGATGAAGGCAAAAAAGGATTAAGCCCCCATATGATAGCTCAAATTGGCAATAAAGCGCGTGCTGGAGAAAATCAAAATGAATCCATGCAGTCCAATGAATCAGTAGTAGAGGTTCTTGATGCGCTTTATAATGCCCGTAGAGCGGTTGTGTTATCATTGCGTAGACTAGCGACACAATACAACCTAGTACTCCCACAAGATGTAATAATAATGCTTGCAGATTCTTTTCGCTTTGACGATCCAACAGTGTCGCAACCTCACGTCAGCATCGTTAATGAATCAGATTCTGATGGTTCAACCCCAGCGGTTGTATTAGAAGTCCAAGCTGCAATGACAAACATCAAAAATAGTAATCTCGAGGAGAAAAAATGAATAGCTTAGACGTGAAAAAGATAGGACTCTTTTTGGCCTTATTTACCAGCGGAGCGGCAACTGCCATGCTTCCCCGCGTCATTCCTGAAGATCTCGTTGCTACAGCACATGGCGAGGCCATAACGCCCCTTAAAAACCTTCGGCTGGCCGTGCTTATGGCCGTGCATAGTAATGACCTCAAGACATTCGAAGAGCTTCTACCCTCAATTGCCATTCGCAATTGGGCAGACCGTGAAGACTATAAGGTCCTATTTTACGGCTTGTTGAGATGTTCGAATGAAGAAATACTACGAAAGTTTTTTGATCATACCGTCGCTCTTTTACAGTCACCAGAATCTGAATCCCACCTACGATGGCTCAAGAATACAATCGATCTGATAGAATCCGCATCTGTAAGCCATATTGCACTTCCCCTCAGGATTTTTTTAGAATACATAGATGAGGGGAAATTCCCCGCCGATCTTTACTCGAAAGATGATCGCGAGAAGAACTTGAAGGGCCTTTTGATAGAAAGATTATTATCTGCTGGTCACTTTCAACACCTTAGGCTGCTTGCAGATCGAGGCGTACTAACGCCGGTACACTGCGTCACTCCGCTTGCCAAAGAGGTATTTGCAAATCTGGGTCGTACTGAAAATGAACAAGAGTATAGGACCGATATTTTTAGCCGCCAATTCAGCTTAACCAACCAATGTGGAGATTTAATGCAAGCAATTGATGCTCATGATAGTGCATGGGTTGAAGCAGCATTGAAGACATGTCCAGTTAATACGAGAATCGAAGCCTACGGTGAGGCCACCCCTTTGATGAGAGCAATTCATGCATGCATTGCTTCCTCAGAGAAAGAACCTCACATGCACGCTGCCGCGCAAAAGATCCTCAGGCTTTTGCTCGATCATGAAGATGTGGATGTAAATCTCTGCGACCGAAACAATCGTTCAGCTCTTGCTTATGCTGCATGTTTTAACAATCCACGAGCATCAAAGGCTTTGGAAATACTCTTAAAGTATCACGATGAAAATAAAAAGCCTTTGAGTGTACTCACAAAACCGAACGCCGCACATAAAGTTTTTACCTGGGCAATCGAAGAAGGCCATCTTGCTGGAGCATGCGCTCTTGCACAGCGCAAAGAAATCGATACCAATCTTCTTGAAGCACAAGGCAAGAACGCACTTCATCTTCTTGCTTCTCAAAACAGAGCATGCACAGACAACCCTGAAGCATGCCAAAAGCTAGTACTCACGCTCGCAGAGCGCGGTGCACGGTTTAATGCGGAACGACTTAACCACCTCGGTCAAAACAATCTTCCTACCGACCTGATGCCTCTTGCTGATGCACGTAATAATGCGACTGCATCTGTACTATTCAGCGCATGCGCAGGCAGAACGCAGTCTGAAGGTCTTAGTTTTCGATGGGTACCTTTGCAAAGATTAAGAGACCATGAGTTGCAGGATAAAAGATGTCTTTGGTTCAGAGAACTTTGGAGTAGATGCCATCGATTTAAGATTGCTGGCGCGAGAGCTAGCGATGGCTTTGTCCCTCTCCATATTGCTGCTAGGATTGGCCAGAGAGAAGTTTTGGAACTATTAATGATCAATATCCCTCAGGAGGAAATGCAATTGGATCCTGCTCGCGTAAGGGAATTATGCCCTTTCTCTTGCTTAACACCCGCCATGATCGTCGCAGCACACGGGCACGTCCCTCTGCTTAAAGAACTGCTCGCTTGCAATCCAGCCATAGATCTCAATGAGCGGTGCGCAGCAGGATGGACGCCTCTCCATTTTGCAGCCTACTGCAATCAAGGAGCTATGGTTGAATACTTACTTTCAAAAGATGGAGTTCATTGTCTTCCAAGAACAGCACAAAGAGACTGGTTGGCAAAAGAAGAAAGTGGTTTAAGTCCCTATGAGCTTGCACTGATTGGAAACGCGGCACGCGCAGAAGAAGCTCTGAGTATATCTAAACAGTCGGGCGAATCGGCGCTTCAGGTTCTCGATAGATTCTATAACATGCGCTATGAAGTGATGAAATTATTGTGGAAAGCGGCACATGAAGTTGGCGTGGAATTGCCACCAGACATAGTAAGACTTCTCACAGATTCATATCGCTTGGCTGATCAACCTGCAGCTCAAAAGGGCCTCTGTGCTATGTGCAACAAGAAAGCTCAAAACAAATGCGGCAGGTGCCGCAACACGCATTATTGCAGCCAAGAGTGTCAGAGGAAAGACTGGCCTTCTCATAAAAATGTTTGTAAAAGCTTGGTGCAAAAGACAGCGGAAAATAACCCAAAATAAAGAATGACAATAATAATGATACATAATCGCACACTATGGAGATACAAACAATGAACATGAAACTTTCTATCATCGCATTTCTACTCGCTTTTCCGGGAATAATTTCCCCGATGGAACAACAGGATGCCGTTGTTGCAGATGAAGCCGCTGAACACGCCGAGCTATCAGTCGTTGCGCGCGAACTTATTAATAAGGTAAGAAACAATCCTAACCTTAGGCTCAGGCACGCGATCGAGGCACATAATGTTGAAGAGGTTCGAGCGCTTTTGCAAGATCCTACAATCGATGTGAACTACAGAGCTGATGATAATTTTGAAGAAGCCGAAGAGCACTTCAAGGCTGGCAACATAACGCGAGGAGAGTTTTTCGCGGTACATCAAGCTGACGAGTCCCATGGCAGAGTTGCTTTATCTGTTGCAATCATGCAATTCACAGGACGCTTTGATGAGTATGACGATGAAACTAAACAAGCTATTGAAACAATCTTACATCTCATTCTCAGTCAACCAGGGGTTAACCCAAATCGCTGCGATTACAATGGCTGGGTCCCTCTTGCATTGACTATTCTATGCAATAATCGCCGCGAAGATGGAGAAGAGTCGACCATGGAAAGAGTCTTTGGTATCCTCATGCAGTACCATAGTCATGCCAAAGAAACAGGTGGGATTCCGCTGGATCTTAATATAGAAGGCCAAGGACGTACGCCTCTCATGGTAGCTATAGAAAATGGACAGGAGCGCCTCGCACAACTCCTACTGAATCAACCAGAAGTCACCCCTCTCCTTTCAGGAAAAAATGGGGGTGCTACACTCTTGCATGCCCTTGCAAAAAACAGAGAGGGTTGCTTAGCACAACGCATAGAAGCGCGAGAGATTTTTCTGGGGCTGGTTGAGCGTGGCTGTCGTGTAAATGCGCTGATGAATGCTCCGATAAGTAGGGTTACAGCAGACGGGGCAACCGTCCTTCCGCCGCTGCCTATCGATAAATTTATAGCTCCTCTTGAGGTCGCTATGCACGAAGATAATATCGAAGCGAATTCCTTATTGACCTTATTATTCAAAGCAACGCTTGGACCAAGAACATTTTACGAAAATCTAGCAAATAAGCCTGATCTAAATTTTCCTGAAAGCTCGACTGTTATGTACGTAAAGGAACATACAGAATCACCCGATAAACAATGCTACACTTACATGACTGCAGCCGCCAGAGGGTACACTCAAGCATTAAAAGAAATGATGCGAAAAAATCCAGAACTCATTCTTGCAAACTATCATGGCTGGACAGCGCTCGATTTTGCCATGTATAACGGTCAAGGTGATGTGGTTCGCTTACTCTTAAGCCAGTCAGCAATTAATCCAGATGAGAGAAGAATGAGACCGTGGATGGCAGCAGATGATCGCGGAATAACACCGTGCCGACTTGCCAAAATGGGAGAAGCGGCACGGGAAAAAGATCGTGAAGAGTGGGCAATCTTTAAAGATGCAGAGGCAGCTCTTTCAGAAAACAGCGAATGCAGCCAAGAGCCGAACTCAAACCCTGCTTTAGAAGTTTTTGGACAATTCAATCATGCGCGCGCAATCGCTTTCATGGCAATGAGACAATATATAAAGGAGACGCTTCGCAAAGAGGTGCCAAGGGAAATAGTACGAGCAATCGCACATAAATACCGCTTTCCAATGCCATTAGAAAAAGCAACTGCGGCCGAACAGCGGGAAACAATTATCAACAATAATAATAACAACAATAATGTGAACAATGACGCATCAGCACAACCAGCCGCTAACAAATGTTCCGATACGGACCCTAATTAGTGCTGAATCTAAATGAAATAATGGCTTAGATCGACAGCCCGGCGAGGTTCCGAATTCCTCTATGATTATAATTATACGCGATCAAAGACGATGTCGCTAATCTCGAACCATTTGTTTTGCCTGTGGCCTTGAGCGGCCACAGGCAGGAATGGTGGCTGGGCGCCCCTATGCGCCTTTTCGATTTCAAAAAGATCGTCTGCCACCCAGTCTCCCCACATAGCCTCCAAAAGCAAAATTCGAGGGCCATGCACCGCTGCCGTTGGTGATCCTACGACTCCACTTAGCGCACCTTACCATAGCATCCCGCATAGATTTGATTCGTCTACCCATCGAGCTCTACGGGGGGACGAGCCCTACTGTGACATTTCACATTGAATTTGCAAAATATTAATTATCGTGATATAATTACTTACAAATTGAAATATTATTTAACCCTTACAAAGGACGTATTTACCATTTTCTCATGTTGGCCTTCCTGGCATAAGAGAAGATAGACTCTCACAGCAATGTAACAATGACAATAATAACTCAAATAATGACGATACTGCCGGCCAAGAAGTACACGCATTATGACAGCTATGGAGATAAAATAAATGAACATGAAACTCTTTATAATCACACTACTACTTTCCCTACCGGGGGTAGTTTCCCCGATGGAACAACAGAATGCCGTTGCTGCAGATGAAGCCGGTGAAGACGCTGAGTTATCAGCAGTTGCGCGCGAACTTATTAATAAGGTAAGAAACCATCCGAACCTCAAGCTCATGCGAGCCATCGAAGCACATAATGTTGAAGCAGTTCGTACTCTCTTGCAAGATCCATCAATCAACGTTAACTACAGAGCTCATGATAATTTTGAAGAAGCTGAAAAGCATTTCAAGGCTGGTAACATAACGCAAGGAGAGCTTCTTGAGGTATATCGAGCTGACGAATACAATGGCAGAGTTGCTTTATACGCCGCAATCGAGCAATTTAGAGGAACGCCCGGACAACCCGAGTATGACGATGAAACTAAACAAGCCGTTGAAGCAATTTTACATCTCATTCTCAGTCAACCGGGAGTTAACCCAAATCGCTGCGATTATGACGGCTGGTGCCCTCTCGCATTCACTATCCTATCGAATACAAGACGCGAAGGAAATGAGGCAACTGATATGGAAAGAGCATTTGAAATTCTCATGAAGTACCATAGTCATGCCAAAGCAACAGGAGCGATTCCACTGGATCTTAATATAGAAGGCCAGGGACGTACACCTCTCATGGTAGCTGTAGAAAATGGACAGTGGCGTCTCGCACAACTCCTACTGGATCAACCAGAAGTCAACCCTCTTCTTTCTGGAAAAAATGGAGGCCGAACTCTCTTACATGCCCTTGCAAAAAACAGACAGGATCACTTAGCACAACGCATGGAAGCGCGAGAGATTTTTCTGGGGTTGGTTGAGCGTGGTTGTCGTGTAAATGCGCTGATGAATGCTCCGATAAGTCGCGTTTCTGAAGATGGGATAACAAAACTTCCCCCTCTACCTACCGATAAATTTGTAGCCCCGCTTGAGGTTGCTCTGCACGAAGGTAATATCGACGCAACTTCTTTATTGACCTTAGCATTCAAAGCAAAGCTTGGACCAAAAACATTTTACCTCGAGGCTACGCCAAATCTAAATTTTGATGAAGCTCGTATGTTATCTACGGTAAAGACAAATATCGAGTCCCCCGATAAACTTTGCGATCTTTGTATGACTGCAGCCGCCAGAGGCTACACTCAAGCATTAATAGAAATAATGCGAAAAAATCCACAACTCATTCTTACAAAATTTAGTGGCTGGACAACGCTTGATTTTGCCATGTATAACGGCCAAGGTGATGTGGTTCGCTTACTCTTAAGCCAGTCAGCAATTAAACCAGATGAGAGAAAAATGAGACCGTGGGTGGCAGCAGGTGATCGTGGATTAACGCCGTGCAGACTTGCCAAAATGGGAGAAGCGGCACGGGAAAAAGATCGTGAAGAGTGGGCAATCTTTAAAAATGCAGAGGCAACGCTTTCAGAAAACAGCGAATGCAGTCAAGAGCCGAAGTCAAACTCTGCTTTAGAAGTCTTTGGAGAATTCAATCATGCAAGAGCAACTGCTTTCATGGCAATGAGACAGTATATAAAGGAGACGCTTCGCAAAGAGGTGCCGCGGGAAATAGTACGAGCTATTGCACATGGGTACAGATTTCCATTAAAAACAGAAGCTTCGGCCGAACAGGGTCCAATTATCAACAATAATAATAACAACAACAATAATGAGCCAGAGAATACCTGAACTAAAGAGGATAATCATGAAATATACAATCTATTATGCGCTACTTCTCTCTTTTATGGCAATGCCAACGATGGTACATGCCATGGACGGCGAAACGCAACCCTTGCGAAGCGAGTCCCTCGGTTTCACACATGAAGAACAAGCAGGACGATACGCTCAACTCACGCACGAACTAAGCGAAAGCCCTAACCTGCATTTAGTCCGTGCTATCGAAGCGCTTGATATTGAAAAAGTGAGAGCACTTCTTCAGAATCCTGCGGTAAATGTTAATTACCAAGAAAGCAGCTATTTTGAAGAACTCAAGAAACGTTTTGTCGGTATCGATGGCATAGACATTGATACCGCAATGACCGAGCTTGCTATTATACCCACACTCGATCGTGTTCCTCTTGCAATAGCAATTCACATGTTCCAAGAGATCCGATCTCCGATGAGTCCAATCCATAATGATAAAGAAAAGCTCAGCGAGGCTGATAACAAAATAGAAGAAATCATGAAACTCCTGCTTACTCAAAAGGGTATTGACCCTAACCTTGCAGGCGATGCTGGACGGACACCGCTCTACGCAGCAATCGATAGCCCTGCAGCTGTAAGAGAGCGTGTTGTTTCCATGCTTTTGGGCTACCAAGATAACGAAGCAAAGTCTGGCAAGCCTCTTGACCTTAATAAAAGGGGCGGGAACGGTGAGACACCTTTTGCTTATGCTCTCAGTCAGGGAAGATGGGGCGTTGCAACACTGCTATTCAACCGCCAGGATCATCAAATAGCCAAAAGACACGGTGCTTCGCTTGATCACCCACTTCACACTATTGCACGTGAGAGAGGCCATTGCAAAAACAACGCAGGTTTGCCGGCTCAACAACTCTTTCTTGAACAGTTAGAACGAGGAGCACCCGTCAACGTACCTCGGTATACTTTCGAATTGGAAGGCGATGGGAGTGGGCACCATGCTGTTGCTTATGCAAAATCCCAAAACCCCTTTGATGTAGCGCTCGCCAGCAACAATCTAGCTATTGGACCCCTTATGCTTGCCTGTGGGGGACGCCCAAGTAAGCCCGGTGCTAAAATACCAGAAATGGTCGAACTTGCTAGCGTACCAACAGCCTATGTTCCATTGTGGTACTTATGGCATGGCGATCCAAAAACAGAGGCCGAAGCTGAGAACATTTTACAGAAGGCATCGACAAACGGAGCAGTACTGGGAACAAGCTGTCCGGTTTCATATCTTACGCCATGCATGATCGCCGCGGCACGAGGACAACTTCCATTTCTAAAAACGCTGAAGGAATTAGAGCTGGGATGTGACCTCAATGCGCAAACTCCTCATGGCTGGACAGCTCTCCATTTTGCCGGTTTTGCAAATCAGCCAGAAACGATTCACTGGCTTCTTTCGCAGCCACATATCATACCGTTCCCCCGATTGCCTCGGCGCGCTTGGATGGCAGCTCAAGAGCGAGGGCTTACCCCTCTCACTCTTGCGTATATCGGAGCGCAGTTACAAGCTCAAGTTGCGAAAGAACAATCAGGCCACGAATGGCAACAACTTGGAATGGGCGGTGACCAAATTCCTACACATCCACAGGCTGCTTTATTAGTACTGGCCGAATTTAATCACCGCCGATGCGTCGCTTTTCTTAGCATGAAGGCATATATAAGAGACGATTTGAAAAAGGACGTTCCAAAAGAAATCGTCAGACGCCTCGCAGCATCTTACCGATTTGATGAAGAGGGGGAACTTTGCCTGGCTCAGATCAATTCAGGAAAGAAGAACGACAATGCACTCTGCCTGGTACGGACAGAAGAAGATACCCAAGACCAAGACTTTGATAGTTTAAAGAGCTCTCGAGATGCTCTCACGCCTCGAGATGATGACTCAGCCTCCAAAGATTAATAAAAAAGGGGATTTGGAAAAAAACGGCGTCTTGCCAAAAGCCCCTCATTATGGAATGATTAAGGTGGCCTCAAAAAATAATCAAAAATCTCTTTCTTTTTGAGGTCATCTTCGTGTATAGTAGTTTATGAGAGAGATACACTGGAGAAAGTGTAACCAACCATGAGCAAGATTATGGCACTCGATCTTGGTGATCAATGGGTCGGCATTGCGATCAGCGATGCATCACGAATGTTTGCACGCCCCTACACCACGGTTGCTGCCCCGGATCTTGAATCGCTACTAGCAGAGGCGATTACCCAAGAGAAGGTAGATCTGATCATCGTTGGCCATCCAATTACTATGAAAGGGGGAGAGAGTCAACAAACAAAAAAAATACTCACGCAAAAAAAGAGCCTTGAAAGTAAGTTTCCCCTGATGCAGTTCGTGTTGTGGGACGAGCGCTTGAGTAGTCAACGAGCGCAAACGATAGGTGCAACGAAATCACGAGATGACAAGCGTAAGTCTCATGCAATCGCTGCTGCTTTTATCCTCGATTCTTATATAACGTATCTTCAAAGCAGCCAAGAAAAATTGGCACATGACTATTGACAAGGGAGTCACTTCCCTTTAGATTGAAAATTATATACGTCATCACAAAGTCGCCACTTTAAGAAGGGAGAAAAGAGGCAATGAAGTGTACTAAATGTTCAGGACTTATGGTCCTGCAATCCTTTTTTGATCATTTTTTAAATTTTGAAGGCTGGAAGTGCCTTAATTGCGGTAAGATTGTCGCAAAAAAAGAGAAATCGATAGAATTTGATGCCTTTAGCTCGTTCTATCAACAGCAGAAGGCAAGTAGTCAGAAATAAAAGGACACATGGCTCATTACGTAGTCATACATGCCCGTTATAACGACGCACAATGGGGATTGTTCAGAGACGAAAAGCTCGTAGATCACGCATGCGATGAGAGTAAGAAGATAAGTAAAAATTTTATTCCCCTGCTCGATGAGCTGCTCAACAAGCATAAGCTTTCTCTCTCTGACCTTTCCTTCATTGGCGCCCATCAGGGCCCTGCCCCTTTTACCACACTTCGTGTCTGTTTAACATCTGTCAATGGTTTTGCGTATGCAACTGGCATCCCCCTCGTTGGGATCAATGGGCTTGATGCGCTTCTTGATGATTATAAAAAAACAGACATGCCAACAATTGTTCTCTTACACGCATTTAATAAAGAAGTATATTACGGCATTCACGATCCTAAAACAGAAACCACTGAATTTGGCTGCGAAGCAGCTGAATCGTTCATACTTAAAATCGCACATGATTTTCAAACACCACTTACTTTTCTTGGCAATGGCGCAACGATGTATCAAGAGATCATTAAGCGCGAATGCGCAGAAAGAGCGATGTTTCTTGAGCATGAGCTCGTTTCGCTAGATTCAATAGCGCGACGTGCATTTGCGGCATGGAAAAAACAAGAAACTCATCACGAGCTTACGCCCCTGTATCTTAAAAACTACTCAGCTGTAATGGCGCCTAGATTGTGATTAAGAATGATTTACAAAAAACCTCAACTATTCTTGTAAATTTCTGTCAAAAAGATCACTCTTAGTTAGCTTTCGAAGCCTAAATTACAAATTTTGAACAAAATTTTACTGCACCAACGACCTAAGGGCGCCAAGGCCGACAGCCACGGCCTGTTGGGCACGAAGCACGGTCGGAGTCAAAGCACAAAAAATAAAGCCCTGATCAGTAATCATAAGTTTCTCTTCATAAGAAAGATCCCCTTCAGGACCTGCAAGAGCAATGAGATGATGTATCTTTTGGTGCTCAATAAGCGCAAGCGCTTCACCTAATGGAATCCCTTGCGCGTCAAAAAAGAGTTTCATCGTTAAGGGCGACTGGGCCTTCATGAGCCACATTTCTAAGGGAATGATCGGCTGTATTTCGGGCAATGCGTACTGCTTTGATTGCTCTGCAGCCGCAATCATAATCTTTTTGCAGCGCACCTCCTCTTTTTCACCTGCCCATACCCGCTGGGTTTTTTGAGTAAGAACCGGCTGAATAGATGTAGCACCAAGCTCAGTTAGCGTATAGAGCGCTTCTTCAAACGCTTCGCGTTTTAATACTGGCAGGAGCCAATCTATTGCAGGAGATAGCCGCTTATTTTGATGGATGTCATGAAAATGAATGGTCACAGAGCGACGCGGATCGATATCAATAATAGTGGCAATCCAATGATGGGATACATCAAATAAGACGATCTCCTCGCCCTTTTCGAGCCTAAGAACGGTACCAATGCGATGCACGAGCTCCGGATCTTGAATAAGAGCCATTTTATCGATAGAATCTCTATGAAGATGGTGAATATACTCACCATAAAATGCAAATTGATGGGATTGTTTAAACGTCTTCACACCGCTCTCCTACCACCCATGCTTTGACCGCATAATACTTATATAAAAGAGCAATCCCCCAGGAACGAACCCACCGCATAAAGGGCGAAGGTGGTGTAATCATCGGGGTTTGAATACCTTTCTTATCGATTAATGCCAAAATTTCTTCAACGGGATCTTCCGCTTCAGAATCAATGGATATTTTTTTCTCTTTAGGTTTAGGCTGCGCAGCTTCTTGCTCAATCGACTGCAAAGTAGCGGGTTCATTGAGCGCGCTGAGTAAACTCATGCAGCACAAAAGCCCCAAAAATACTGTTTTCAATAGCATATACCCTCATGATAGGATTGTTACTAACCTAGTATACCTCAATCACTGTGCAATTGAAAAGGGATGGCTATGATAGTGCTTCGCATGCAAAAAGAAAATACACCAACCATCACATTATTTGAACAAGAAAAAAAAGCATGTAGACTGTAGAACAAGAACAGGGGAAGTCAGAATGAAACCTAAGAAACTCAGGGAAAACACATGCGGCCTGGACCTCACGTACTAGCCATACTCGATGGTTTTGGCTACCGCCAGTCCCATGACCATAATGCGATTTATACTGCACACCCAGCTCACTTTTTGCGCTGGAGAGACGAATATCCCCATGCCCTGCTCAAAGCATCCGGCACTGCAGTTGGACTTTTACCTCATATGATCGGTAATTCAGAGGTGGGCCATTTAACGATCGGCAGCGGCCGCGTTATTAAACAACCCGTTTCTATCTTCCATGACATGATCGCCGATGGCTCTTTTTTTGAAAACCCTCTCCTAAAGGAACGATTTAAAAGCATCGCCCACACAAAAAAACGTCTTCACCTCATGGGCCTTCTTTCAGATGCTGGTGTACATAGCCATATCGAACATCTGTTGGCTCTTATTACTATGGCGCGCAAACAGGGCATTTCGCAGATAATCGTGCACCCTTTTCTCGATGGCAGAGATGTACCACCAAAATCAGCCGCAACCTATCTTGTTGAGCTTGAAAAAGCCTTAGCAGAAACAAAGCAGGGTAGTATTGGGACGATACATGGCCGATTCTATGCTATGGACCGAGACAAACATTGGGAGCGTACAGAAAGAAGTTATAAAGTATTAACTATCCCTCAGAAAGGTAAATTTGCGACCTGGCAGGAAGCATTGGACGATTCATATGATAAAAACATAACCGATGAATTTTTTCTTCCAATATCCCTTCGCTCTGATGCCTATATACAACCTTCCGATGCAGTCGTCTTTTTTAATTTTCGCGCTGACAGGGCTCGGCAGCTCACGCGTGCCTGCGTCATGCCAGATCATTTAATGGAAAGCTCCCATCCATTGCATCTTTCCTGGATGATTACCTTTACACAATATAGCCCAGAATTTCCTGTCGATGTTCTTCTTCATAAACAGAAGGTAACCGATACGTTCTTCGATGTCCTTGAAGCGGCAGGAAAGAAAATTTTCACGATCGCAGAAACAGAAAAGTATGCCCACGTTACCTATTTTTTTAACGGGGGCCGCGAGATCATTCATGCACATGAAACGCGCATATTAATTCCTTCAAAACGCCATTATGCCACCTATGCGCTTATTCCTCAGATGTCCGCACCTGAGATTACTCATGCTATTTTGCAATCTCTCAAAGAAGATGCGCACGATTTCTATCTCATTAACTATGCAAATGCTGATATGGTAGGCCATTCGGGGGATTTTGAAGCGACCGTCAAAGCAATTCAATGCCTTGATGAACAACTCGAACGGCTCTATACGCGCGTTGTCGATCAGCTGAAGGGAACATTGTATGTTACCGCTGATCATGGAAAAGCTGAAGAAATGTGGGATGCGAGCGATGAACAACCTCGGACCGCCCATACGACCAATCCTGTGCCATTCCTCTATATCATCAGAGACGCTCAAGGCCATCCTCACCAGTTACCACTTCATGAGCTTGCAGATATTGCGCCATTTATTCTCACCAAGTTGGGCTTGCCGATACCGCCAGAAATGAGACGTTAGGATTTCGTGAGATACTTCTCATAGCGCACGTATGCCCCGTCAGTCCAGAATAGTTTAAACCCGAGGCTTTCATAGAGTGTACGGGCTTTCACATTGTCTGCACGCGTCCACAATCGAATGACCTGAGCTCCGCCCTTCTTCAATTCATCAATAGCATTGACCGTTAGTTTGCGAGCAATGCCCTTCTTGCGATGTTCCTTATCAACCGCAATAAAGAGAATGGCGCCTTCAAAAAGTTCTTTTGGAAAGAAGACGGAAAACCCGACCGGTTTATTATTGATACGATAGGTTTTGATAATCAGCTTGCCATTATATTCTGGTTCACCAGCATATTCCCGAAAATCAAGAAGTCTTTCTATTGAATATTCTCTAGTATAATCGGTAAGCATCCAGTACCAGTTTTCTTTGTCTTTATAAAAATTGATTATGAAATCGCGATCAATCGAGGGATTATATGAATAAATACCCTCTTTTGGGTGCGCAAAAAACCACCAGCCCGCAGCAGCGAGGCCAGCTATTAAAACGATGCCCAGAATGTATTGTATATAAGAATGATTTCGCTTTGCTTCCATAGATACTCCTATGTAATTGTATGATCTTATTTTATTTCAGCTGGGCAATTTTGTCAACGATAAGTAAGTTGATAACAGATACTTGATTTTTATTTCTAAATCTTATACAATTAGAAACAATAGAGAAAAAAGTACACACTCAGCAATGGAGAATGACCATGAAGATGAAATTATTTGTATGCATAGTTACTGTAGCCTTGGGTAGTGCTTTCCAGCTCACCGCGATGGAGACCCCTCCAACCAAGCAGGTAGCGGGCGGAGAAGAGGTCCTTAGTAAAGAACTGCTGACAGAAGAGCTTTTTAAGATCGTTAAGGCTCCAAAACTCGATGCCGATGCACGTGAAGCAGTCAAAAATCTCATAGACTTGGGCGCCAACCTTGAGACAAGAGATAATAAAGGCAATACCCCCCTCATCTATGCAGCAAGAATGGGCCATACTGAATTATGCAAACTCGTCCTAGAAAGGGGAGGAGCCAAAGTTGAGGCAGAAAATAATGGCGGGAATACCCCCCTCATTAATGCAGCAAGATATGGCCATGCTCAGACCGTTGCACTCCTGTTAGAACGTGGCGCCAACCCTGAAACAAAAAATAAGTTTGGCAATACCCCCCTCATCTACGCAGCAAGAAATGGCCATACTCAAACGGTTGCACTCCTGTTAAAAAGTAGAGCCAACCTTGAGACAAAAGATAATACGGGCAACACGGCCCTCATCTACGCAATCAGAAATGGCCATCCTCAGATAGTTAAACTCCTGTTAGAAAGTGGCACTAAGCTTAAGACAAAAGATGATATGGGCAATACGCCCCTCATGTGCGCAGCTAGATATGGCAGCCCTCAGACAGTTAAACTCCTGTTAGAAAGTGGCGCCAAGCTTAAGACAAAAAATAGGGATAAAATAACGCCTCTCATGGTCGCAGCAAGATATGGACGTGCTCGGACCGTTGCACTCCTGTTAGAAAAAGGCGCCAATCCTAAGGCAAAAGATGCAGCTGGCAGCACACCCCTTCATTACGGAGCAGTTAGTGGCAATCCTCAGACAGTTAAGCTCCTATTAGAAAGTGGCGCCAACCTTGAGGCAAAAAATAAGGCTAACTACACACCCCTTATGTGGGCAGCAGGAAGTGGCGATGCTCAGACAGTTGCAGTCCTGCTCGAAAGAGGCGCCAACCTTGAGGCAGAAAATGAAGATGGCGACACACCCCTCATCCGCGCGGCAATTAATGGCGATACTCAGACATGCAAGCTCATTCTCAGATATATGCTGATCCAGCCCATTATAAAATGTGGAAAAGTTGTAGGGAAAATCAGACTACCCGGAACTGTTGCAGAATGCAGCGCAAGACTGACCGCAGTCTTAGCGGCACTCAAACGAAAGGGCGTAGCCCAAGACATGCGGAGCTTTATCATAACACGCCCAGAACTTGAAAAAGAACTTTTATATGTTCTCTACGACCATTATATGCATGGAAAAGCAATTACCGGCTGGGCTAAAACTTTTCTCATGAACAGATTACCGCAGGTGCTAAGCTCACAAGAGAACCTTGATGCTGTCAGAATGGCTATGCGGAAAGCATTGCCTCATATACCCACGTCCGTGGATGAAGAAATCGAGCCTGAGCTGAATGCTCTTCTTAACCCAGAAACTTTAGATAAACGGCTCAAAGAGATCTTGTTTGACTAGAAACACATCATCGAAACAATAAAAGGCTTCCCAGATTGCCTCAAGGTAAGAAAAAACTTTGCTTTGAGGCAATCGAAATTATTCTTCCTATACTTTAATTCAGCTTAGCAATTCTGCCAAAGTCCGAGACACGCTATCCATTTATTTTAAACAGAGTCATTCACCTTCGTTTTCACCACTGGACGGAACCCGTCGATTCGCATATTTTTTCCCGACATAGAGGAGAACTCCGCTGATCGCTGCAACGACAACAAGGGTACGCAGCATCCCTAGATTTGCAAAAAATCCATCGCCTTTGTCATTACTGTTAGCTCTGCCAGTCTCTCTGATCCATCGTTCGTTAACTCTCTTATTCTCTCTAGACCACTCTGCCTCTTTGTCAGCTCT
Organism: uncultured bacterium; assembly: GCA_963695365.1. GTDB lineage: Bacteria > Babelota > Babeliae > Babelales > Babelaceae > PRDV01. The sequence continues at coordinate 703,945 of OY968766.1, read as the reverse complement.
GCGTTGAGCCCGCTCGGATTCTTCCTTCTCTCTCTGCGCGAGTCTGGCTTTTCGTATAGCGTCTTGGCGATCATCCTCTCTTTTTTTTGCTTCTTGGGCTTCCTTTATGATTGCCTGAGTTGATTTCTCCGCTTCTTGGAATATATAAGAAAATTGCTCCAATCGAGAAGAATTTTCAGGGAAACGCGCCAAAAGGTCTTGCCAAAGCAATAATGGCGACCCCACTTTTGTATTCAGGGGTATATGCCCTGCCTCTATGCACGTAGATATATTAAGCCCAGCCAGCTTTATAACACCGTCTAATGAAGCATTGTATGCTTTTAGAGTCAGTTTCCCCGCAAGATACCCGTTCGTAGCGGTAATAAGAGTTTGCATGAGTTTTTCTACTAACCTCGAGCCGCTATCAGCTGCTTCCATTGCTAAGGGATTGCTTGCAAAGACTGTTCCAAAAAGCTGCATTGAGAGTACAACTATACTAGCTCTTATAATATTGCTGCGCATCTTTATTCCTCCATTCTAAAAGAACTGTTCTTATATCTCTAGTTTAGCAATTATCAGAGACCAAACAAATACCGTAATCGTTGCTCTACTTGCTGCAAATTTGCCATCTTTCGCCCTCCAACAAGCCCAAGAATTTGCATACATTTTTAATATACAATTCTGATATATTTATTGTCAACAGAGCTTGGCTCAAAAAATAAACGTGTTGGAATATTCGATACCATAAAGCACGAGCCCGCGGGGCGGCGCAACCAATAAATTCTGAGAAGGATTCTTAGCATCAAGAGCAGATTGAAGATCGGCTATTGTTAAAAATTGAGAAGAGGCGACTTCTAAGCAGGCACCTACAATCCGCCTAATCATATATCGCAAAAAGCCTGGCCCTCGAACAACGATCCTGTAGACTCCATAGCGCCTAAAACACTGCACTTTTATATTGTTAATGGTACGCACTGTGCTTTCTTGCTCATACCCTGTACAAAATGAACGAAAATCATGCGTTCCTACAAAGACCTGAAGAGCTTCAACCAGCGTATCTCGATGAAATGCTCCATGGTAATACCCATAGCGACCTATAAATGGCAGAGGTTGCGTATCGAAAAAATAGTAATGGTATGTTTTTTCTTTCACATGGCGCTGAGGATGAAAATCGGCAGGAGCTTCAGAAACTGAACGGATTAGAATATCCTGAGGAAGCGCATTATTCCATGCAAACTCAATCGCTTGAGCCGGAATATGGCTCTCCAGGCTAAAACTCGCTACTTGGCCGAGCGCGTGTACCCCGGCATCCGTGCGCGATGCGCCAATAAGTTTTATGGGAATTTTAAAGACATCTTTAAAGCGCCGCTCGAGCATACCAGCAACCGTTATTGCTTCAGGCTGGACTTGCCAACCGTGATAGGCTGTGCCATCATAGGCGATAACAATTTTGTAGGTCTGCATTGCGAGGCTCTCTTTGTTAAGAAGCCCCTCGATACAATTGGCTCGGCATAAAGGCCTCGCCAATCACTCGGGGTGAGCGGTGTCTATTGATCGGCATTTAGCCCCTCGCCAATCACTCGGCGTGAGCGGTGTCTATTGATTGGCATTTAGTCCCTCGCCAATCACTCGGAGTGAGCAGGGACAGATTATTTTCTTAATGCAGCCCTCAAAATCTTTTTACGTAATCGAATATGATGCGGCGTCACTTCAATAAGCTCATCAGGCTGAATCCATTCCATGCACGTTTCAAGATCCATTTTGCGCGCAGGCTCTAAGCGAATCGCATCATCGCTTCCAGAGGCACGCATATTGGTTAACTTCTTCTGTTTGCACGGATTAACATCCATATCATTATCACGGCTATTTTCACCGATAATCATGCCTTCATACACTTTTTGACCTGGCCCGATAAAGAGCACTCCCCGTTCTTGCAACGTATCTAATGCAAAACCGGTTGATGCGCCCTGTTCCATCGAAACAAGCGCACCTTTAGTACGAGTCACGATATCTCCCTTATAAGGCTGATAGCCAAGGAAATTAAACGTCGCAATCCCCATGCCTCGCGTATCGGTCAGAAATTGTCCTCTAAATCCAAGAAGTCCTCGAGAAGGAACCTCAAATTCAACGCGCACGCGGCCCGTGCCATAGTGAATCATCTGTTTCATCTCAGCCTTCTTCTTGCCAAGATGCTCCATAACAATTCCCTGTTGTTCTTCAGGCACGTCGACAACTAAATATTCGATCGGTTCATGCTTAACGCCATTAATGGTCTTATAAATAACTTCCGGCGCTGACACTTGCACTTCGTAGCCTTCACGGCGCATACTTTCAAGAAGAATGCCAAGGTGGAGTTGTCCACGCCCTGAGACTTTAAATGAATCTGCCGAATCAGTTGGTTCAACACGCAATGCTACGTTTGTTTTCAGTTCACGTTCCAAACGATCTTTTATCTGACGGGAGGTGAGGAGTTTCCCATCTTGCCCATTAAAGGGAGAATCATTTACCGATACATAGACTGAGAGTGTTGGTTCATCAACCGTTACGTATGGATGCGGCTCAGGAAACTCTGGCTCGCACAAGGTTGTACCGATCGTCAGAGGCTCATTAAAACCGGTTAAGGCAATGATATCACCAAACTTTGCTTCTTGAGCTTCGATGCGCTCAAGTCCTTTAAACGTATAAATTTTTGTAATCTTGGTAGGCTTACTGACATATGAATCTTTGCATAAAACCACCGATTGACCAACTTTAATTTCACCGCTAAACATACGGCCAATGGCAATAGGCCCTAAGAATTCTGAATGATCAAGACTTGTAGTTAAGAACTGAAGATGCTCACTTTTCGATTCAGGGCAAGGGATGTACTGAAGAATCGCATCAAAAAGCGGCTTCATCGAATCAGATTCGATCGCAGGATTTGTTGTTACAAACCCCAGCTTTGACGATCCGTATAATACAGGAAAATCAAGCTGACTTTCATGCTGCGCAAGATCTAAAAATAGATCATGAATGAGACTTTCCGTACGTTCGATATCGGCATCTTTTCTATCAATCTTATTAATAAGCACGATCGGCTTTAAATTGAGCTGGAGAGCCTTCATCAATACAAACCGAGTTCCAGGCAATACTCCTTCAGCAGCATCAACGAGCAATAAGAAACCCTCAACCATCTGCAAGGTCCGCTCTACTTCTCCACCAAAATCACTATGTCCCGGCGTATCGACAATATTAATGTCGTAATCACCATAAATAACACCGGTGTTTTTGGCAAGAATCGTGATCCCACGCTCTCTTTCAAGATCGTTACTATCCATAACGCGTTCACCCTGCGCTACTTCCATAGTTCCTGAAAAGCGTAACATTTTGTCAACCAAGGTCGTTTTGCCATGGTCAACGTGAGCAATAATAGCAATATTTCGTACATTCGGGCGCTTCATATTTTTCATAGTCTATTTGTCGTTTTATGGGGTGTGTAATAAATCGAATTTCTATTCTTATTGTAAACAAATTTTCAGAAATGTCCAGTTCTTGCTAGAGTTTTTCTTTATTTAACGAAGTTTTTCTGAGAGATTGCGCAGCCTCTCCATTAAATTGGCATACGTAGCTCCAATCTGGAGGGCAACCGTGTCCTTCTGACAAGGAATGGCTTCTTCAAATACTGTAGGCTGATATCTAGTAACAGTTTCTTTATCGTCACAATCGCACAATAGCCAGCGCAAAACCTTAACAAAGCGAAGCAATCTGTCATTACGAAGCTCTTGTGGATCGGATGAGTCTCTCGCATATGTTAAGAAGCGAGTTATCATCTGAAGGTTATCTCCAAATCCAAAAGGAACCTCGCCATCTTCTTTATTATCTAAGGACATGCTCAAACATTGCGCCAAAAAAACAGCTGCCCGCTCTGCATCACTCAGCCCATCATCACCCACGGTTATTGCATAAAGAACATCACTACGAGCTTTATCGTCAAACAAGCCATCTTGCGAGCGCTCTTCTTCTGGGACGGGCTCAAGGCTCAGTTTTCTTGTCGAGAGCTTAGAAGGACTCCTGTCAAGCATAGAAGGATCGTTATCTGGTTCACTATCATCGAAGGCACTTATCTGTTTCAAAACATCATCAAGCTCTTCCAACCAAGCCTTTTTTGGAGATACATCACGTACCGTGGTTTCTTTTTCAACCCTTACTGCTTCCATAGCGCTGAGGTTATACGTTAAACTAACAATAAAAATAGGTAGAAAAAAATGGGCTATTACAAGAATCCTCATGGGCTGACTCCTCAATACTATCATGCACATATAATCTCACACGCTCCACAGTACTCACGTACAAAGATACTCATTTTTTGAAAAAACACTACAGTATTATCGTCATACTCAGATGCTCAAAAAAAGCCCGCTTAAAGCGGGCTTTGCGATTATCCTTTAGAAGCGAGCTGCTGTGTAGGGCAGAAGTGCCATAACCCGCGCATTCTTAATTGCATTGGTAATTCTTCTTTGATGAAGTGCGCAGGCACCAGAGACACGAGCCGACAAGATTTTACCGCGCTCCGTAATAAAGCCTCTTAACATTCCTGCATTTTTATAATCGAGGGAAGCAGCTTGCTCATCATTTGCACAAAATCGGCAATGCCGCGCGCCTGAAAAGGCTCCGCGCCTCGTTTTTCTCTTCAGCACTCGGCTGCTCATTTTCATTCTAACTTTACGTGCCATAGTCTTCCTTATGGTTAAAATTCTTCGGCTATCTCATGATTTTGATGTTCCTCTTTGGCAGGAGCTCCCTGCGCAAGAAGACCTTTCGATTCTCTCACCAAAGTATCAATATCCTTACTTGGTGCTTCTTCTAGAGAATCTGGGCGCTTATACTCAAGCGAACCTGTAGCGGGAAGACGCACAATCGTATTGCGCATAATCAACTCGACGTACTTCACTTGGTAAAGATTTTTAAGCGCATCCATCAATGCTTTTTTTTGAGTATCGCCTACTTCGAAGCGCATGAGATAATAGACACCATAATCGTTGCGACGAACAGGATAGGCAAGTCTGAACTTTCCCCACCGTTCATAAGAAATTACAGAACCCTTAGCATCACTTACAACTCTATCAAACTGCTTTTCAAGCATACTTGATTCGTCGGAGGTGATCTCTGGGACCGTTAAAAAAAGCGTTTCGTACCGCGCCATAAGAGACCTTTCTACTAACTGGAAGTGTTTTTTATAATGAACACGAGAGGGGGCCTTCACAATAAGGCACCCTCTTTAGTAGTGTTTTTTCAATCTAAATTATAGAGTTGTTCTTAAAATTATTCAAGCCGCTGATGACGAGCAACCACGCGACCAATAATTCTGAAATGATCCTTACCACGTACGAGCGCAATAGGAGGGCTCTTGTGATTAACGGACTCAAGAACGATAAAATCGTCGGTGTAGGTAACTTGAACAATCGCCTTGACAGGCGTTTCATTGCCATATTCAACCGCAGCAATATCTCCAGAACGAGTCCATACATCAGGCGACACGATCAAGATATCACCCTTATCAAACGTTGGAGCAAGCTGGTTGCTGCTTAATGCTAAAGCGAACATCGCACTATCATTTACGTTTAATACGGGTACAAACATATCTTTAAATCCGGTCGTCAGCTGCATAAGTTGATTATTGTACGGAGACGGATTTGAAGGAATATCTCCAACAATTGGCACAATCTGCACCTTAAGCTGCACGTCCGATTTTTCTGGCATGCTGACATTATTATCGATATCGTCAGTCCTCTTGCGCCGCTGTGCAAAAAGCTCCGTTGGGGTAATTTCAAAAGCGTTGGCGAGTTTTCTTAAAGAATCCTCGTTCCAGCGGCGAGTCCCATTCTTAATGTGAGTCAGATAGCTTTCAGACATCCCGGTCTTTTCAGCCAAGGTTTTCGTTGTCCATCCCTTCTCACGAAGCAACTCTTTAACGCGTAGAGCCGTTGATGACATAAATTAACTCCTTCGTAATAGTATATATTTTAACCTGGTGCAACACTGCAGTTACTAGTCTACCCCAGGGTTGGTTCTTGTCAAATGGAAACATTATTCCGCTTTATCAAAACGGCCTAATCGATCTTTCTGAACTTTTATAGACAAAGAAACAAATTGATCCTTGTAATCTATTCTATCAGAAAAAAATGTTTTGACAATAAGAAACTTTAGCCTGGGCTGTACCGCTACAGACCAAGCCCTGGAGACCCTCTCCGTATTACGAGTCGCCCGCTAAAGACCATTGCCTAGGGCCTATGCAAAATCTACCCACATTCCCCCTCTCTAAGAATCGCGAAGAAGTGACGAGGTGCAAAAAATTTGAAATAGATTCCAGATTTTCATCATTCCATTTTGCGTGTATGCTTTACTATGGTAATCTGCGATTAAAAAACATCAACCGTCCACTGCGTCATAAGAACATGAATGAGGCTTATATGAATTCCACTCAGCCATTTGCAGAAGTTATAGAAGGATCGATTAATACCTGGAAAGCTCAGTGCTGGGATTGGCAACTACCCCCAACGCATGGTGCGGTAGTAACTGTAGCTCATGGCGATAGGACCTTGTACGGCCTTGTGCATGATATTACGACTGCTTCAGTGGATAGCCATCGCAGCGTATACGCCTACAAAAAGAGCGACGAGGAGCTCAAAAGGGATCATCCCCATATTTTTGAATTGCTGCATACCACGTTTAACTGCATTACACTGGGATATATTGAAAAGGGAACGACCTACTATCAGGCTGCTCCCACACCTCCGGCGATTCATGCTTTCGTCACCATGCCAACGATTGCCGATCTTCGAGGGTTTTTCTCACAAGACCACTATCTCCATACGACATTTTCTCATGCTGAGAACATTTTCTCACTTGATGATACACTTCTAGCTCTCCTAAAGCATCTTTCAGATAAAGCCATTCTTAATGAGAGGATATTGAGTGGTTTTATGGAGACATTTTCGTTATTAACGGCCAACGATTATCGTCGACTCAAGCTCTTTTTACAACGAACTCAGCCAATAATAAGCCCTACAAGCATCTAAGCTTTTTGCTGCTTGCGAGTCTTTATAGGTATTCTATTTTGATCGAGCACCCGTATTACCATTAAGGCCAGAGCCGGCTTTTTTTGGGTTATTCAAAATCGTGCCGTAGGAAGAGTTCCGCGGCAGCGCTGGCCCGGAGGCCAGAAAAAATCATTTCAATTTCACTAAATTTCATTATACTGGTGAGCAAGAAAGATGATCGCTTTTCTTCACGCAGAGGACATCATGGTACAACGAGCACATCTTTTGCTTATCATGCTTCTCGCAGCTGAACATCCACTCCAAGCTTCGTCAGTTCTTTCAGCTATTATGAAATTTGTATTGCCTGGAAATTCGCAACAACAGATAGTACAGGAGGTTGTTGAAGATGACTCTCAGTGGGATCACCAGTGTGGCATGCCAAGTTACACCGACCAGTGCAAAAAGTTTTATAAAACGTATGGCATACAACTTTGTTCAGCGGATTATGACTACAACGGACACTTCGGAATTTTCTGCTATCTTAATTATGGATTATCCCATCCTCCGTATCTTGATGAATTAGCGGATGATCTCAGCAGTTATGCAAACCCGACTCCGCCCGAGCTTGCAAAAATGATCGTTGCAACTAAACATAACCCACTTATATTGCGGTATGCGCAATCCATGTACGATCAACTGGGAAATCCAGCATGGGAGGCTTTGCTTTTTTGGGCCTCAAGAAAATTTGAAACAGATGTGTGTAAATTCTTATGGGAAATCCGTCGCCAGCTCAATGATGGAGCTCATCCGATACACTATGAAACAGTAATCTGCATAGCCAGAATTGCTTTTTCCAGTTCTCTTAAAATGAAAAAACCGGAGCACGCTGCATGGGCCTTTGAAATTTTGAGAGAGTTAGACGCTCTGCATACATTTAATGAAACAGGCACACTAACAATGCATAAAGAAACTTTTGATTGTTCAGAACCAATTATTGATATAGCGACAACAAGTGGCGACAAAGAGGCCGTCGTTCATTTGCTGCAGTCAGGAATAGATCACACCGGCTATGGAACCTATCCGCTTCAAATGCAAAACTGTTCGTTAAGATTTAGCCATCTCAACTGCACTGATCCCGTCATTCGAAAAATGATGGCTCTATTTTTCTTTTATAAGTCTCGCATTCTCGATCAGATAAAAAAGACCCAAGGCTTGCTCTTTTCCCAACCTGGCAAACAACAAGCTGAGCAAAATCAGAAGCAGCAGTGCCCGGCAGAACCGCGAGTTGTATTTCTTGAGGAAGATTTTGACGAAAGCTTTCTTGCATTACCTGCCCCCAGCGAAGAGGAAATACAAGATTGGGTTTCTCACCTAAAAGAGCAAGTAACTCGCGCGCAAGAACAATCACGAAGTCATCTTCTTGCCCGCTGGGGATTAGCCCACTGCCCAGCCCTCGCTTCAGAATTCATTACTGATGACGGAGGCAACAATCCACTTCACTGCGCAGTTTTTGCAGGCAACCCGCTTCTTATAAAGCTTTGCTTATGGGCAAATGCAGATCTTTTACAGTTGAAAAATCGCGCCAATCTGACACCTCTTGAACTTGCATACGGCAGAAACCTTCATGTCTCCTTGAGAGCCATAATAGACTTTTGTTTCGCAGTAGCAGCTTCCTCAAACCACTCAATTAATCCAATCAGAATCATTTAGCCTGGCAAAAAACCGACCATTTGCGAGAATTGTAGTAGAGTGTTACTCTTTTTGAGAAGATATAATCAAAAGGAAGGAATTTTTATGTACAAAATAGCAATAATGCTCTTACTCTTGCCTTTTACTTACGGTTTGGGGATGGAGCCCGCAGCTCCTGGCCCCGATATAACGGTACCACATAGATGTAACAATACCATTCTTAGCGATGGTCTTTTTGGCACACAGCTTGCAAAAGCATGTGAAGATCGTTTCCAGATTGCTGTTTCAAGTCAAAAAGGCGCCACCTGTGCGTACCATGCCTTATTTAATGGTTGTGCGCTCGCAGAATTGGCCCAGGCTTCCTCGCCCGAAGAGCAGCACATAATTCTCAATCACCTATCTCGTGATCAAAAGAAAAAAGAACTCTTTGGCGCCATCGATGCTCCATGGCAAAAACAAACATATGCCTCTAGAGCAAACACCCGGATGGCAGAGGAACTCCGCCGCCAAGTAAAAAGTATGCTAAAAAACCAAAAATGGGAGAAAATTACAGAAACCCCCGCTGGCAACTTAACTGATGAAAACAATGAAAAAGCCAATGCTCAACTGAACTGTCTTTTTTCTATAGCTGAAGATGCAGCCAGACACCTCATAAAACCATATGAAAACGAGACAGAAATTGTGTACACTCGAAAGTTCCCAACCGAGCAGGTTAAAATAGCTTTGCAGACCGCGCTCAAAAATAGAGCAAAAAAAGCTACCGAGCCAGCGAAAATAGCAATTTATACCGAACTTCAGCAATCAGAAAGAAATTTCCTACATAATTTTGAACTCAAAGACCTAGAATGTACTATATGCATCGATGTGAGGGATTGGCTTCATAATGATGAAATCAAGAGAATTTATCATTCAGACTCCTTGAATGATACGTTTAAGCACATGAATGCTGCCAAATTTCTTATACTGGGAGGTGGTGAAGAGACCGATGGTGAGCCAGATCTAAGCGACCCAGAATTTCTAGAGCTTCAAAGAGAACTATTAGCCGAAACCGGCAATACTCTTGCAGTTCTGGTCCTTTATCAACCAGGGCACTGGATGACCGTAGTTGCAAATAAAGTTGGAAGTCAGCGTCAATTTTTTATTGCCGACTCTCTATGTAATGTGCCTCGCATACGAGATAGTCGTGCAAACAAAGTAATTCAGCTTCTGGGAGGCAAAGAACTTCCACCAGAGCCTGGAGAAAGTGCAATCTGTTCCTTGTTGGGTAGGTTTGATATCTCATTCATGAAGAAGGCCGTTCTTTCAATAATCGCAGTTGGTGCATTGTATTTGCTCTTCCAAGAATGCACAAAGCCTAAAACAACGCAAAAAACAAAAGCGACTAAATAAGTTGATAAAAAAGTCTTTGGATTAATCGCATACACGCTAACAAGCCAAGGGTAATCGTGAAGTTAAGTGTGCAGAGAAGATGCTAGGCTTGATTTCAAAATCGGCGTAAAAACGATATAATGCATTAGGCATTGTGATGCACAAAGGTAATGAAAAAGCTACGTCAGGATAATTGGCACTATGTTTGGATTCATAAAAAAAGCACTTCAAGGCATTTACGCACAGTTTGCACGATTTCAATCTCTCTTTCAAAAAGAGAAAATCGATGCTGAGACTCTCAAAGAGCTTGAAAAAATCCTTTTAACTGCCGATACTGGCGTCCCTACAACCCGCTTGATCATTAAGAATCTTGAATCTGCTGTTAGTTCACACAAAGTAGAGAGTGGGAGCGACCTTAAAGTAGCATTGGAGGCTCAGCTCAAAGATCTATTAAAAGTACATCGTTTTAACCCTGATGCAACCGTTTATCTGCTCGTAGGTATTAATGGTAGCGGAAAAACGACGTTCGCCGCAAAGCTCGCGTCCTGGCTAAAGAAGCAACACAAGAAAGTATTGCTCGTTGCAGGGGATACCTTCAGGGCTGCGGCTACAGAGCAGTTGCAAAATTGGGGAAAAAGATTGGATGTTCCTGTCGTTATTGGAGCAGCAGATCAGGATCCTGCCTCGGTCGTATTTAAAGGGTGCGAAGCTTTTAAAAACGAGGCATATGATGCTCTTATCATTGACACCGCTGGGAGGCTACAAACAAAGGCCAATCTCATGAAAGAGCTTGAAAAGATCCGAAAGATTGTTCATAAACAGCTGGGGGAAAGGAAAGTCGCAACCCTTTTAACGATCGATTCGATGCTCGGACAAAATTCATTCGATCAGGCAAAACTCTTTCATGAAAGTACCAATCTCGACGGGATTGTTTTGACTAAATTGGACGGCACCGGCAAAGGGGGGATCGTTTTCTCTATTGTACATGAGCTGAAGATTCCAATCGCATTTATCTCGTATGGTGAACAGGTTGATCAAATGGATTTATTTGACCCTGATACTTTCGTTCAAGACTTATTATCTTAAGTAATTTAATTTGTGATTTTTTTTGGCCTACGCGGCTGCAGCGTCAGGGCAGATTCAATTATTCTTTCTTTAACCGTTCTTTAGTGCGCTACCCGCGGGGTGTTTTTTTAATTTTATTTGGCCTACGCGGCCAGGCGCCCAGGGATGCTTGCCCATCCCCGGGACCTAGGGCACCATCCGCCGCCGCCCAAGGCTAGGGCGGGACTTGACGGCTTGCCACGCCGAAGCTTCACGCGAAGGCGGGACAGCGGTTCAGTTTCGACAGATGATGTATTTAATTACCCTCTCCATAGACTAAATAAAGCACAAATCTAACACTTATTGACAATAAGAAAATAAAAGTATACTCTGAAAAAAGCATGAATAAGATATGGAGTCTTAATTCTTGCCAATGTGTGGAGGTTATACATCCAAACTCCTGGATGTCCATACATCAAAAGAAACATATAAGTTTATGTCTCAGGTTGTGCGCATACCTATGACTGCTGCATGCCTGCTATGAAAGGAATATTATGTATACTATGAAACGTATTGTAGCTATGCTCTCACTGAGCTTACTGATCGCTCCTGCTTATGCTATGGAAGACCTGAAAAAGGACCAAAAAGGCGCATCAGCAAAATCATCTGTCATCACCAAAATCAAAAAGTATCTTAAACTCAGACCATGTCTTCTTCAAATAGCATCTCTCTTTGCTGATGATGATGAGGAAGGAAGCGAAGATGACGCTGAAGATAGAATCGCAGCAACACAAGATCAAGAAACAGTAAGAAAAGCATTAAATATTATCATCGATCATCTCGTGCTTTCAAACCTAGAGCTGGTAGTCGACAAAGGCAAGCAACCTGAGAAGGCAAGCAAATTCATCGATATCAAGAAATTCAAGACGTTACTCAAAACATTAGTCGATGACTATTTTAATCCGCAGGTAACGATTGATCAGAAACGTAAACTTGCGTATGCCAGAATGCTAAAAGATGCATTGAAGATGGGCGCATTGAAAGAAGCTCTCAAAGCCTCTGATTATTGCGATCTTGAGAACCTTGTAAATGACTTGATCGACTACTATGACGGCAAGCCAATTAGCAGGCCAATCGAAGAAATCGTAAAAATCGAAAAAATCTTTGAACTTATCGGTTTCGATATTCAAAAATATGGCAATATCAAAAACATCAAAACACTCATCAATATGATTCTGCAAAAGCAACCACTCGGTCAGCGCAGCATTGTTGACTGTTTCAACTTGCAAACAATCATCGGACTGCTTGATGCTGAAGCCGAAGAGGCAGACGTGATGCAAGAATACGAAGAATGCGTCGGCAGCATTATTTCGATGGGAATCGATCTTGCTCGCAATCAAAAGCTCGCATTCGCCAAAATTCGAGCAATGCTCGCACTGTATGATCTTCCGCAACGGCTGACTCAAAGTGATTGGTTAGATATCATGATTAGAAGAGCAGATAAACTAGCCAGACAAGAAGAAACTGATGCTGATGATAAAGCAAAAGTAGGCACAGGCAGCATTATTAATGATAACAACAAGAAATAAATAACAACCTCTAGAAGACATAGGAACTGCGATGCAGATACTACGTTTCGTTATGAGCGCACTACCTTGTGCGCTCATAGCTTTCACCCTTCATGCAATGGAATATACCAAATCTGCGGGAAATGAATCCCCCGAAATCGTGGACCGTAAAGATCAAGCCGGAAGAAGAGCGCTTGGCGCATCGCGAGAGGGCCTATTTTCAGCAAATCCCACAGATGATAAAAAAACTTCTGCTGTAAAAGCTGCAGAAGGAGCTCAAGTGGGCGCTGCGCTCATGCAACAAGCAGAACAAAGTATGGAGCACCGCGCACCTACAGCTGCAAAAGAAGAAGCCGCTCCAAAAGCGATGCCCTGGAGCAAAACACTCCAAAAGTATCTTCATACTAAACCCCTCCTGCTTCAACTCGCAGCTCTCTTTGCAGATGATGGAGCTGCCGATGACGAAGAAGGTCCGCAACTAGATCGGCGCGCCGTCATGAAACTGTGTCTTCATGCAAAAATAGATGCCTTGCTCGAACTTCTTGCATTCGATCCCGCCATTGTAAAGAAATATATTAATCTCAAGACTCTTAAAAATTATTTTACACACTGCACGGAAGAAAACAGCAATAACAAGCTCAAAGTACACGCCTTAAAGAAAAGCTTTAAACAGAACTTGTGGAGCGATGTTTTCCGCTGTGAAGAGCTCGGCAAGGCAGTTCATCTTATTATCGATCTTTTTTATTACACAGGCACCGATGAAGAAAAACAGGAAATGTTAGGTGAACTAAAAAAGACACTCGCTACCGTTAAAGAGGTGGCGGCTACTCAGGATAAACATCAGCCTCTTAACTCCTATCTCAACATTGATGAGATTATTTCTATCGTCGATGACGCATTAGAAAAAAAGCACATTGAACCTGCGCGGCTTGCTCGGGCACTCAATGGAGAAGCGCTTGTAAGGCATGTGCCAGAAAGAGTTGCCCCGTTGAGAGATTCCTGTTCACCGAACAACCTTCTTTCTCTAGTTGCAGTAGCTCTCTTACTTGACAAGCCTTCTGAAAAGCTTACCCTCTTTGAGCTTCTCTCATGCTTTAAGCTCGATGAGCTCGTATGTTCAATGCCAAAAGCTCTTGGGCTTGCTGATAATGCTCTTGAACTGCTCTTTGATGTACCACACTTGAAAAAGGCTCTCCAAAAATTCCAAGAGGGAACTGAGCTGAATGCACAGGATTTAAAACTAGCAATAAATAAAGCAGCTCTGGAAGAGTTTAGTATCTCAGTTGATACCGTCGCACAGTGGTTTGACTTTGAAACCATGGCCGACCGACTCAACAAATGGCGTCGCGGCGAGCTTGAAAAAGGAAATGGGAAAGGTCAGAACAACGCATTAAAAGAACTCGGTGATGCATTTGGCATAGATCTTGCAGGTGCAATAAATCCAAGAATTCCAGAAGCGATTCAGCAACAAAAAATCGAACAGATCATCGAGCGAGCAACGAGCCCAACGTGGAGTATGAGACTTGCTTATGGTCTGCCATTCTTCGCTGCAGCCTATGTTACCCACTATGCTGGGCATGCACTCTGCCATTCCTGTATGGAGGCATTTGAGCCTCAACGGTGGTGGACTGCCGGGCTCATGACAGCAGCCAGCTTAATGGTAGCGTTAAAAGGAAGTGAACTCTGTGAAGGCCTCTTTGCCAACCCATCATCATTAAAGAAACTAGTCGTGAATGGCGCAGTGAGCATGGGGTTAACCAAACTCACAAGGATTGCAGATCGATGGCAGCGCTCAGCAACTGAGGGAGAAACACTGTGTAAAGATATTCCTCAAGGTCATCCACGTGAAGCACTCTTTAAAGCTTTTTGTGGGAGTTTAACACATGATCATTTTCAAAAACTCGGCTTAGTTGAGCATGAGGCCGTACTGCAGCTTCTTGATAATCCGCAAGGGTTTATAACAAACAAAGCTCATGAAGATTTTATTATCGGACTTTGTACGATCGCGCCAGAACGGGCTGATGAGCGAATTGAGGCTCTTTTGGGAATTTTAAGATCTGCCCAAGATGCTGAGCGATTACCCCACTATGAATCATATTCGCTCTTTAAAAACTTCTTAGCCGCAGGCGTAGGCATCAAAAAGCCTGAGAGTACTTTGGCTAACAGAAGGCTTTTAGAGCTGGGACTTTATTGCCCACGATTGCTTTTGACGCAGCATGATTTCTTGCGAGCGATACAATACTATAATATAGCTCATAAGAATCTCATGGCCCTGCTCTTAACTGCGATACAAGCGGCCAATTAAAAAACACGCGGTAAAGCTGTGTGCTCTATAATTCATTGCTAAAGCTTATATAATCTTGTAGACTAAGCCCGGTAAAAGTAAAAGCAGTATAAGAAAGGCGTAGTATGATGATACAAGAGGCCCTCAAGAGGCTCACTAATGGGCTGCCCCATGAAGATCCAAAAACTGCATGGTGGCTCCTTGAATGGATCACCGGTAAAACCCAAACCGAACTTATTATCAAGTATCATGAGCAACTAAGCGATGCTCAGCAGTTGTTGCTTGAAAAAACACTCAAAGAAATTATTGATGAGCACAAACCGATCCAATATATTTTAGGATCGGTTCCCTTTTTATCACTCGATATCACAGTACGCCCACCTATTCTTATCCCGCGCCCAGAAACAGAGTTCTGGTGCAGTTGGCTTATTGAAAAACTTAAGACCGTTGGCGATCAACCGTTAATGATGCTCGATCTTTGCACCGGTAGCGGCTGCATCGGACTTTCATTAGCACATGCTTTTCCCAACGCCACAATCTATGCAAGTGATATTTCAGAAGAAGCCTGCTCACTTGCCAAAGAAAATGCTCAAAAAAATCATATCACGAATATCAAAATCGTAGAATCCGATCTCTTTAAAGATCTTCCCAAGAAGTCATTTGATATCATCGTTAGCAATCCCCCGTATATTGCCCCAGAAGAATGGCCTACCCTGCAGGAAAGCGTTAAGGGCTGGGAAGACATGCGTGCGCTTATTACCCCAGACGCTGGTCTTGCCTTAATTACAAAGATAATTGAAGCTGCGCCATCTCATCTTGAGAAGAACTCCGTGCTCACTGTCAATGACATTCCCCAGCTTGTTATCGAAATAGGATACCTGCAAGGAATCTCAGTAAAGTATCTCATGAGCCGCGCTGGATTTAGCAATGTATCGGTTCATAAAGATCAATCGGGTAATGATCGTTTTGTAACCGGTAAGTGGCAATAATCACACAATCGCAAAAAAAATCGAAAAATAATAAGCGAAGTGAAACCATTATGCAGAGTCATGAAACACTTGATATACTTGTCTCGCGTTATCGCGAAGCATCTTGGAAACAGTGGATGTTCATAACACTCACAGCAGCGATCGGGCTGGCAGGCATCATGATCATTATAGGTAGCTTTCAGCTTTTTAGATATGTTCGCATGAAAAAAGATGAGGCGCGCCTTCAATGGGAAATCGAAGAGCGTAATAAAGAAATTGGCGAGCATCTTGCTCAGGCAAAGCAGCTTAAATCCCTTCGTCATGTGCATGCGATACTTACATCCCAATTTCAGATCGATGCATTACTCAAAGCAATTTCCGCTCACATCCCCGATCGCACGCTCTTAACATCGCTCAGGTACCAGCGGGACGAAATTTCGCTTGAAGGGTATGCTCCTGACCATGATGAGCTTGAGGTATTCATAGCATCACTACGCACCACCGAGCTGATCCGTGATCTTCGCATACTACATCAAGGCCTCGAAGCCGCTGGGGTACAGTTTACAGTGCAAGCAACGCTTGATACATAAAACTGGCTTTCGCTCTTCTATCAAGCAAGCATTCCATAATCTGTCTTCTGATCGGCGCGTTGAGCGCCGTCTTAGCGATCCAACGGCACGTTGGTGCCCTCGTCCAGGGGTGGGCAAGCACCCCTGGCCCTGCGCGGGAAGCGAAAAAAATATTATGTACCCTTATTACGCTTGATCCCTCGATACCCGCCCCGCAGAGGCTATGGCCGGGCAGGCAAATCTGCTCGGCTTGCAGGCCTCGCAGATCACACCAGCCGTCCCTCGATACAATCCCTTCGGCATATTGGCCTCGGGATCACTCGGGATGAGCGGGAGGAGTTACAACGGACAGGTCGGGATGAGCGAGAACATTATGACAAAAAAATATTAACAACAAAAACATTGCGTTTTGCAGCCAAACTGTATTACTATGAAATTGTAAAGGCATAACCTCGAAGCACAACCAAAAAAGAAAGCATTCTGATGAAGCGAGTAGCCCTGGTAATTTTTTTGCTCCCAACAACCATATACAGTGTTACCTTCTACTCGCCTTTTGACAATAGGTGTTGTACGCAAGCGCTCACCAAGGGTCCCGGCAGCTACGGCAGCACCGTCTCTGACATTGAGTATCGCACAGGCCGTCTGATTGGAAGGAATCGTGCTAATCTCTATAAAGAGTACGAGATTAACAATCGACACGCACGCAGATTATCTAAACGGTGCCAATCTCGTTAAAACGCAAGAGCCATCTTCACCCTCAAGAAAAAATATGCTTCTTTGAAATTTCTGGTATCCTCAGTATGGGCACTTATTTTCTCTATTACATCTAAGTAGACTATTTTATGTCAATCATCCGCGTTCTTCCTCCATTTGAAGTTCAAAAAATTGCGGCAGGCGAAGTTGTTGAACGGCCGGCAAACGTTGTGAAGGAGCTCATTGAAAATGCGCTCGATGCTGGTGCGACTGAAATCACCCTCTTTATAGAAGATGGCGGAAAACAGCTCATACGTATTATCGATAACGGTTGCGGTATGGAGCCAGAAGATGCGCGCCTCTGTATTGAGCATCATGCAACAAGTAAACTCACGTCGCTCAACGATCTTTCTCACATGCGCACTTTCGGTTTTCGCGGAGAAGCACTTTCAAGCATCGCGGCGGTGAGCTCGATGGATATCATTACCAAACAAGAAAAAGCGACCGCGGGTACCCATCTTGAAATTTATGAGGGAACAATCACCCTCGAGCGTCTTACTCCCGCAAATAGCGGTACGGATATCGCTATAAAGCACCTATTTTTTAATGTTCCTGCCCGTCAAAAATTTCTGAAAGCCAAAGAGACTGAATGGCGTGCAATTATGCATCTGGTGCAGGCACTCGCTCTTGCGCACCCGCAGGTGTCATATAAGCTCTACCACGAAAATAAACTTGCACTTCACGCCCCTGCCACAACAAGCATGAGCCTGCGTCTTGGCCAACTCTTTGAGCCGGCGCTCACTCACAATAGCCTTGAGTTTGAACAAGCGCAAACACGCATGGAGCTCTCAGTAACCGGAGCGCTTAGTACGCCAGCATATACCCGCTTTGATCGCTCACAGATTTATGTTTTTGTTAATCGTCGCTGGGTAAAAAATCATAGGCTTGTACAGGCATTTATTAAGGGATATCAGCAGATGCTACAACCGGGAAAATACCCGGCAGGCTGTCTTTTTATCTCTCTTGATCCTTCATATGTCGATATTAATGTCCATCCTCGCAAAGAGGAAGTGCAGTTTCTCCATCCACGCATCGTCGAAGAGCTAATCGAAGAAACAGTGCGCACCTGTCTTGAAAACAAGCATAGTACTGCTGCTCTCAAAAAGATGCTCACACCAAGAGAATCTTTAGAAACGGATCTACGTTCAATACCACAAGCATCTCAAACCATTTCAATTCCAGAAAAAACGGGTCATCGCGAAAATGCCACCGCACCAAGGACCCCACAGCCCGCTATCGTGAGCTTGCAAGAAAAAGCGCTTAAAGAAACATTCCCCAATAAGAATGATCAAGAAAAGCTTTCAATCAGCACAAACGAATTTAAGGCTGCAATCGATCAGGTTTTTACGCCGGCAACAAAAGAGCTCTATGACACCGATCTTCAGACAAGTTTTACGGCAGACGCTGAACTGCAGACCCATTATCGAATACTTGGACAACTTGATCTTACCTACGTCCTTCTTGAAAAGAATGGCCGCTTGGCCATTATCGATCAACATGCTGCACATGAACGAATTACCTATGAAAAACTACGTTCACGCTTTGAACAGGTAACGACAGTTAGGCTGCTCTTTCCACAAGTCATAACGCTCTCGGCATCCGATTGCACACTGCTTGAGCCGCATCTTGAAGCATTCATGTCATTTGGAATCGACACCCAACGCATGTCTGAGACACAAATCACCATCACACAAACACCGTTATTTTTGAAAAATCAGTCACTTGAAGATACGTTCAAGCAGGCTATCAGCACCCTGCATGAATACGAGTATCTCAATAAAGAAGAGCTTCGCACGCTCATCCAAGAACGGATTCATGCCAGTCTGAGCTGCGCTGCCGCGGTCAAAGCCGGTGATGAGCTCTCTTTAGAAGGAATGACCGAACTCGTCAGGGAACTATTCTCTTGCCCAAACAAACTCACCTGTCCTCATGGCAGGCCGACTCAATGGGAACTTACCATCAGCGAAATCGAAAAGAAATTTAAGCGAGATTATAGATAGAAGCAGCCTTGGCCAACTTTGGCGTCCCCAAGGGGATTCGAACCCCTGTTACTGCCGTGAAAGGGCAGTGTCCTGGACCGGGCTAGACGATGGGGACGTCTATTGTAAAGAATTGGTGAGCCGCGTTGGACTCGAACCAACGACCCACAGCTTAAAAGGCTGTTGCTCTACCACCTGAGCTAGCGGCTCACATACCAATAATACGGTAGTCTAAAAAAAATACCGATTTAGAGGCTTTTTGTCAAGAGTAAAACTTAGCCTAATATCATTTGGCTTACAAAGCAGTAAATCAGAAGGCCGAGAACATCCATCAATGTGGCTAAAAAAGGACCTGCTGAAAGTGCGGGGTCCAATTTAAATTTTCTCAATATCACTGGAATTATGCTTCCTAAAAGCATTGATACCACTACTATTATACCAAGCGCTACACTTACCGCAAGGTTGGCAAAAAAATGAGAGGTATGCAGTAAAAACACCCTAAAAAAGGACACTACCGCAAGAGTTACGCCAATAATTCCTGCCATGACCATTTCCCGGCGTAAAAAGCGATGAATATTCGCGTCATTTATTTCTCCAGAAGAAAGCCCTTGAATAGCAAGCGCCGATGACTGGCTACTGCTATTACCCCCAGTACTTTGAATCATTGGAATAAAAAGGACGAGAAATCCTGCTAGGAGCTTACCATAGTAGTGCATAATAAGCGTAGAAAAAATCTGCACCAAGAAAAGAACAATTAAAATGGAGCTTCGCTGATAGAGAAGCTGCGCAAAGGGGGTCTCAAAATAGGTATGCCGAATCGGGGTCAATGCAGATATTTTATAGACGTCATCGGCAGCCTCCTGCTCGAGAATGTCAACAAGCGTATCGCTGGGAATAACTCCCAGAAAGACGTCATTCTCTCCAACGACCGGCACTGTCATTAACTTATAGTGTACCATCTGATGCGCGATCTTTTCTCGATCATCATTGACACCAGCAACGAGACTGTTTTTTCTTAAAATCTCAGACAGGCGTGTTTTAGGGTTTTTCAAAACAAGGTCTTCTAAATTAATATGCCCGACAAGGGCATTTTCTTGATTCGTTACGTAAATATGCTGATGGAGCTCAATACTCGGCTGCAGTCGCTGCAGAATCTGAATACTTCGCTCAATCGTAAAATCCTGCATGAGAGTAAGCACGTCTGTATTCATGCTTCCGCCGGCAGAATCGGGATCGAACCTCATGAGAGAAATAACCTTTTCCCGATCTGTCTTATGGAGTAATTTTAGATAGCTTTTAAGCTCTTCATCTGATAGCTCGTCAAAAAAGTCGGTGAGCTCATCAAGTGGCAATCCACTTAAAATCTCTTCCCGCTCAGTATCATCAAGAAATGAAAGACAAAAGACTTTCATGGAGTCTGATAAGTAGGAAAAAACCTGGATTCGAAGCGGATGAGGACATTTTAAAAAGAGTCCGCGAACAGTATCACGATCTGAATCGGAGAGAAATTGGGCTATATCTGCAGGATGGAGATTTACGAAGGTTTGCCAAAGCAGCACACCAAGAGGAGAATCCTCTTGTAAGACCGTATCAATATTGTCGGCTACTTGATCCAGCGTCTTTTGTGTATCCATAGAGCCTCTCTTGACTATTGTTTACGTATGAAGCATCGAGCAAACTCTTACTCCCAAAAAATTGTCCATTTGACTATTTTTTAGCAACTCTTTACACTAGCCATATATCCATATTACTATACTTTATAATAATAGAAAAGAAAACCAAGAATGACCATGGAACCGCTTATCTATATTATGCAGGAGCAGCAACAGCCTGAAAGACTCGATCGGGTGCTTTCAGCGCAGTTTAGCTATTCTCGCAGCTATTTTCAGCATGTCATTAGTGAGGAGGGTGTTCGTGTTAATGGAACTCCTATCACTAAAGCAAGTTTGATCATCAAACCGGGCGACCGAATTGAGGTCGTACTGCCAGCGATTCGCCCTTTAGGGGCTCTCCCGTTACCTGCCCATGATCTTGGCGCATCAATTACTTACACGCATGATGATTTTCTTATAGTGTATAAACCCGCCGGCTTGATTGTTCATGCAGCCAATCAGTATGACGAAACAGTGACGCTCGTCGATTGGCTTGTCCATAGTTTCAGAGATCTGGCATCAATCGGAGCCTCTGATAGACCAGGAATTGTCCATCGGCTCGATAAAGACACATCAGGGCTCATCCTCGTTCCAAGGACAAATCTCTCACATGCGCATTTTTCTACACTCTTTCAGCAACGAAAGATGGAAAAAACGTATCTGGCAATTGTTCAGGGCCATCCTGAAAAGTCAGGCAGCATCGATTACCCAATTGATAGGGACCCGAAGCACATGCACAAAATGACTCATTCATCCCCGATCGGGCGAGAAGCATTAACTCATTATCGGGTAGTAGAATATCTCAATGATGCCGCACTTCTTGAAGTAAAACCGGTTACAGGCAGGACACATCAGATAAGAGTTCATTGCGCTGCAATCGGACATCCTATTATAGGCGATGCAGTCTATGGGAGCTCCCATTCACATATTAACCGCCAGGCGCTCCATGCGCACCAGCTGAGCTTTACCTATAGAGATCAGCTCGTTTCCTGTTGGCATGACATGCCGCACGATATGCGGGAACTTCTTGAGAAACTCCGATCATAAAAAAAGAGCGCCCTTCAAGTTAACCTCGCTCATCTCGACCTGTCCGCTGAACCCCTTTCGCTCATCCCGAGTGATCCCGAGGCCAATATGCCGAAGGGATTGTATCGAGGGACGGCTGGAGTGATCTGCTAGGCCTGTATGCCGAGCAGATTGCCTGCCCTGTCGTAGGCTTGGCGAAGACAGGGGTATCGAGAGTTAAAGCTTCGTAACAGAAAAGCACCTATCAAGTTAACCTTCGCTCATCTCGAGTGATCTGCGAGGCCTCTATGCCGAGCAGATTGCCTGCCCCGTCGTAGCCTTGGCGAAGACCGGGTATCGAGAGATGAAGCTTCCTGATAGGCGCTTTTTGAGTTTCTTACATATTACTTAACAGGTTTTGCCTGCAGAGCCTTTCTCTTAGCTTGTACCCATGGCAGGCCGTACTTAACGCCGGCATAGGCAGCTGCAGCTAGTACAAGCACCCCAGACACACCTTTTACAGTCATCAGTTGGGACAAATACGATGCCTCAGGATTCCCAGGTTGGCCCTTCTTGGCAGCACCAACTTTAGGATTTTCCCCTGCACCTTGAGCTTGTTGAGCCTGAGCAGCTTTTTCGGCTGCAATTCGTTCAGCTTCTTTCTGAGCTTGAGCGGCTTTTGAAGCTGCAACTCGTGCGGCTTCTTGCTCGGCCTGCAGACGCTTTACAGATGCTTCTTGAGCAGTAGCTTTTTGGGCAGCTTCTGCACGTTGCCTTGCCTCATCATCAGCTTTTCGAACTGCTTCTGCATTATGCTCACGTTGCCTTGCTTCAAGATCTTCTTGGTTATTAGGCTTTGGTTGTTCCTCAGACTCTATTGGGTTGGCAATCTTAAGCAACCCATAGTTTTCAAAAATGGGGCGCAAAAGATGAAGCCTTCGCATTTTCTCGGGAGAATCTTGAACCGCTCTCTCACGCGCTTGCCATAGATGAGAAATGTTAATTCCTGCATCAGCTAAATGATTCGCAAGAGCTTCAAGCACTGCTGCCCTAGTGCCTTTCCATGGCAAATCTAGGAACGCGTCAATAGCAGATTTTATTGCTTGTTCAGCCTGCGTCTGCTTAGCAGCTTGCGCAAAGAGTTCCTTTTGCCCTTCTTCTTGATCTTCACTAGCAATTTGCAAAGCTAGTCCTGCATCTGTTGCAATTTGAGCTGCATCCTTTTCTTCAGGTGCTCCCGCTGCTCCGAGCTGCTCATCTGCCTGGCTGCTTTCTTCTTCAGTGAACTCAGCTTCCTCATCTTCATTACCAGAACTGCCACCATCTGCTGCCGCTCCCAGTTCTCCTTGGGTCTCAATCTTTGCTAATTCTGGATTCGCACTATCTGAAGCTTCTTCGCTTGCTTCTTCTTCTGCTATTTGCTGAGCAGCAGCTTCTTCTGTAGCTACTCTTTCTTGCTCAGCTTTTACTCTTTCGGCTTCTTCTGAATCAGCCACATCAACCTTAGCTTCTGGTTGAGCCGCTACTTCTGGTTGACCTGTTTTAGGCTCTAATACTTTAGTAGTTTCATCTAAATCATCAACTAACTGCTTAGAGCTTTCATCTTTTTCTTCAGCTTCATTTGGTTTTGCGACCTGCTCTGCCGCATCACCTACCTCTATACCTAATTCTTTTAATGCAGCATCTAAGTCGTACGAAGCTGGCTCTTTCTGAACTAGCTCGGCTTTCACCCTACCAGCTCTCGCTTCTTCACCAACAAATTTCTCCGAGGCATCAAGTTCTCTATTAAGATCGCTCACAGGCTCAGTTGAACCGCTAGTCGCCTGGACTCCCGTTTCTTCTTTGGCCTCAAAAATACTTCTGAGAGCCTCTGCGTCCCTCGTTGCTTCTTGAACTCGTCTTGCTTGCTCTTCTTGCTGACGCTTCGCTTCTTCTTGAGCTAGTCTCGCTTGCTCTTCTTGCTGACGCTTCGCTTCTTCTTGAGCTAGTCTCGCTTGCTCTTCTTGCTGACGCTTCGCTTCTTCTTGAACTAGTCTTGCTTGCTCTTCTTGCTGACGCTTCGCTTCTTCTTGAGCTAGTCTCGCTTGCTCTTCTTGCTGACGCTTCGCTTCTTCTACAAACTTTGCAAGAAGTTCGGCACCTTGTCTTGTCTTTTCTTCTGCCTCTTCCTCGTTATGTTTTACAAGTTTAGCTGCTTCTATAGCTAGTTTTTTTAATTTCTCCTTTTTCTCTGCAGCTTCAAGCTGCTCATCTTTCTGGCTACTTTCTCCTTCTTCAGAAAATCCAGCTATCTCATTTTCATTACCATAACTGTCACCATCTCCAGCATTTGCGACTTTTCTTTCAACAGCCGCTGGCTCTTCTGGTTTTCCTTGAATCTCAGGCTGAGGTAATATTGGTTGCTCATCATCTGAAATTTCTTCCTCTTCTTCTGCTCTTTGCCGAGCAACAGCTTCTTCTTTAGCTATTCTTTCTTGTTCTGCTCTTTGCTGAGCAGCAGCTCCTTCTTTAACTATTCTTTCTTGTTCTGCTCTTTGCCGAGCAACAGCTTCTTCTTTAGCTATTCTTTCTTGTTCTGCTCTTTGCTGAGCAGCAGCTCCTTCTTTAACTATTCTTTCTTGTTCTGCTCTTTGCTGAGCAACAGCTTCTTCTTTAGCTATTCTTTCTTGTTCTGCTCTTTGCCGAGCAACAGCTTCTTCTTTAGCTATTCTTTCTTGTTCTGCTCTTTGCTGAGCAACAGCTTCTTCTTTAGCTATTCTTTCTTGTTCTGCTCTTTGCTGAGCAGCAGCTCCTTCTTTAACTATTCTTTCTTGTTCTGCTCTTTGCTGAGCAGCAGCTTTTTCTTTAGCTACTCTTTCTGCTTCTGCTCTTTGCCGAGCTTCAGCTTCTTCTTTAGCTACTCTTTCTGCTTCTACTCTTTGCCAAGCTTCAGCTTCTTCTTTAGCTACTCTTTCTGCTTCTACTCTTTGCTGAGCAGCAGCTTTTTCTTGAGCTGCTCTTTCTTCTTCTGCTCTTTGCTGAGCAGCAGCTTTTTCTTGAGCTACTCTTTCTGCTTCTGCTCTTCGCCGAGCTTCAGCTTCTTCTTTAGCTACTCTTTCTTGCTCTACTTTCAGCTTTGCTGCTTCAGCTGCAGCAGTTATTGCACCTGTAGCAGCCGCCGAACGCTCTAATCTTTCAACTTCCCCCTCAGCATACTTTAAAACAGGAGCAAAACGGGATTTTTTAGGTGTTCCTTTACTTCCAGAAGCCGGCATAAAAGATTTGATTTCTTCTACAAGCGCACGAGCTCCATCTAAAGTCTTTGGATCTTTTTTAACAAGAAAATCGAGACGCTTCGCTTGGGCAATTTCTAATAACTCCTGCAACCCACCAGGAATGTCCCTCTGAAGACCTTTTTTAGGAGGCGTAATTTGAATGTCAGCCTCAATTTCGCCAATAAGAATAATGGATTCTTCAAGCGTCGCTATACTATTAACACGGACTTTAAGGTTATCTAGCTCCTTCGATCCTATTTTTTTGCCTGCTCCTGCTGGCTCAACTGCAACCTCTTGTTTTTTGCCTGCTTCTGCTTGCCCGCTAACCGGAGCTTCTTGCGCCGTCACTGTTGGTGGTTTTCTTTTGAATAATCCTTTGCGCGCAGCCGGCTTCCCGCCGCCATCAGTAGGATTCTTCGCATCACTGCCAACGGTAGTCCCAACCTGAACAGCAAGCAATAAAACGAGCAATTTCTTAAGCATTTCCGCCTCCGATGTATAAATTAGTTTAAATACGTAATTGTTTAGCATGAGTATATATCTTTTACATACTTAAATGAAGTGTGCGTCAATAGATGGCCACTTCATCTAAGTATAAAGTTTTATTTAGTAGGTGCGGCAGGCGTAGCGCCCTTTCTTTTTGCCTGCACCCAGGGATAACCATACTTAACTGCTGCATACGCTGCTATAACTGCGGCAAGCGTTGCAAACGCCCCCTCTTTCGTCATCAATTTGGAGAGGAGCGTTTTTTCTTCGTTTTGCTTTGGCTTATCTTTTCCATCATCAGCACCTATATTGGGCTGAGGAGCAGGGTTTTGAGGCTGATTGCCTTGCAGCTTAACCGGCGCTTTTTCCTTTTCCAAGCCATGCGTTTCAAAAATACCACGGACAAGACCGCGCTGCTCTAGGGAAACATTTGGAACAACCACACTTTCCCAAAGTTCTTTAAGAGAGTCACCGGACTTATTCTGTTTTATGGCTTCCTCAACTGCGGTTTTATTTGTTTCATTTTGCACAGCAATGTAGCTTAGCACGCTATCCTTTATCGCACGTTTTGACGCTGCGACCTCTACTTCTCGAGCTTGTACCTCTTGTTCTGCTTTTTTACGCGCTGCTTCTGCAACTCGAGCGGCCTTATCTTGCTGGTCCCTCTCTCTCGCTAGCCCATCCACAGCCCTATCAGTAGCTTCTTTGAGCTCCTTATCTTTTGCTATTTCTTGTTCTTTAGCTTCCAGCTCGGCTTTTTTCGCATTCAGTTGCGCTATCAACTTGGCTTCTTCTTCTTTAGCTAGTCTTGCATCTTCCACTTGCTTCGCTTCAGCCGCTTCTTGAGCAAGTCTTGTTTGCTCATCTTGCTGGCGCTTCGCTTCCGCTTCTTGAGCTAGTCTTTCATTTTCTGCTCTTTGCTTTGCTGCTGCTTCTTGAGCCAATCTTGCTTGCTCTTCTTCCTGACGCTTCGCTTCTGCTTCTTGAGCTAGTCTTTCATTTTCTGCTTTTTGCTCTACGGCTGCTTCTTGAGCCAGTCTTGCTTGCTCTTCTTTCTGACGCTTCGCTTCTGCTTCTTGAGCTTGTCTTTCATTTTCTGCTCTTTGCTCTACGGCTGCTTCTTGAGCCAGTCTTGCTTGCTCTTCTTCCTGACGCTTTACGGCTGCCTCTTGAGCTAGTCTTTCATTTTCTGCTCTTTGCTTTGCGGCTGCTTCTTGAGCCTGTCTTTCTTGCTCTGCTTTCAGCCTTGCAGCTCTCTCATTAACCCCCCGTATCTTTTCACAAAAAGCACTACAAATCGTCTTAACTTTGCCACTCTTAAAATTTTCTGGGTTTAGTTGTCCGATAGCAACGTCAGCCTCACTCACTCCTTGCATCTTCTACAAATGCTCCCATTTTTGAAACAGCGCCGTTAAGCATAGTCTCGAGTTTGTCGTGGAGCGTTCTAGATTCCCCCTCATTTGAAGCACCTAATAAAGCGGCATCTAATGTACCCAAAACAGCCAAGCCGGAATTGATATCATTTATTGAATCTATTTCGACAGCATATTGAGCAATCGGATCGCTCAGGTCTTGTTTGATCGGAAAGGCTTGCGCAGTTACTTGAACTTTTCTGTTTCTGGCCCGTACTCTCTGGCTATGGCGACCAACATTGCTATCGCCAGCTCCTGCATCAGTAGGATTGTTACTAGCAACAATGGCTCCTGCTTGGGTTGCAAGTAACAGAATGAGCAATTTTTTATCCATCTTCGCCTCCGACGTATACATTAGTTTTAAAATAGTTAATTGCATCTCATGAGAGTAATCTTTGTACCGTTGCGTGAAGGCTTATCACTGGATGGGCCTTCACTATTTCAACGTCTTATTTAGCTGGTGTGGCTGAAACGGCAGCATTTCGTTTTGCTTGAAGCCACGAGTAACCATAGTTAAACCCTACATACGCTGCTACAACTGTAGCAAGCGCTGCAAAGGCCACTTGCTTGGTCATCAATTTTGAAATGAGAGTCACTTCTGTCTTTTTATCTTTTTTATCATCAGTGCCTGCTGCACCTGTATTAGGCTGAGGAGCAGGCTTTTGTTCATCTGGCTTATTTAAACCATCAAAACTATCCTTGCTAAAAACTTCCTGAAGACCATCACACTTATCTGTAGCAACGGTTTTGAAAACTTTAGCTTCCCGAGACTCTTGAGCAGTCTTTCCTGATTTCTTCAAGTGATGAGCTAATGTGTCGTCAATTTCCGCTCTGGTCGCCTCAGTTGATTGGCCTTCAAAGTTCGAAATGCTCAGCTTTATTGCTTGATATGAAGCAGCACCTTCTGCATCTTGAGCTGCTTTATCTTGCTCTGCTTTTATTCGTGCAGTAGCTTCTTTAGCTTTTCTTTCTTCTTCACGCTGGCGAGCCGCTTCTTCTTGCTTACGTTGCTCTTCTCGTCTTTCTTCTTCTGCTCTTTGCTGAGCAGCAGCTTCTGCATCTTGTGCAGCTTTATCGTGCTCTGCTTTTATTCGCGCAGTAGCCTCTTGAGCTTTTCTTTCTTCTTCATGCTGGCGAGTCGCTTCTTCTTGCTTACGTTGCACTTCTCGTCTTTCTTCTTCTGCTTTTTGTTTTGCAGCAGCTTCTGCATCTTGTGCAGCTTTATCTTGCTCTGCTTTTACTCGTGCAGTAGCTTCTTTAGCTTTTCTTTCTTCTTCTTCATGCTGGCGAGCCGATTCTTCTTGCTTGCGTCGCTCTTCTTGTCTTTCTTCTTCTGCTCTTTGCGGAACATCAGCTTCTTCTTTAGCTAGTCTAGCTGTCTTTCTACTATTGCCTCATCTATTGCCTCATCCAACTCTATAAACTCTTTAACATGATCTCCAGCGCTACTGCCGTCACCCGCAGGTGCAGCTATAATTGTTAGCGCTTCAAGATTCTCATCTAATCTCTGCGAAGCTCCCTCTGGAGCCTCGTTTTGAGCCCTTACAGCTCTCTCTTTAATCTCTTTTATCTCCCGCGCCTTTTCACAAAGACTACTACAGGCCCTCTTAACTTCGCTGCTCTCAAATGTTCCTGGGTTGAGTAGTCTGATAAAATCATCCGCCTCACTTGCATCCTCAACACTTTCTACAAACGCTCCAATTTTAGAAGCAGCACTCTTCAGCAAGGACAAAAGTTGGACGTTAAGCTTTCTGTACCCCAGTCTATCTGGAGCAACTAATAAAGCTGCATCTAATTTACCCAAAACAGCCACTCCAGAATTAAAATCATTTATTGTATCTATGGCGCTGTTGAATTGGCCAATCTGATCGCTCACTTCGGTTTCGCTCTGACTTGCTGCTTCCACTTGCCCGTAAACCGGGGAATTTTGTGCGCTTAGTTTTGCCGGCCTAGACGCTGTTGCCCCTGTTTTTTTGAGAGCGAATGATAATCCCCTACGCAGTAAGGTCCCCCCGACATCAGTAGGATTTTTGCTAGCAATTATGGCCCCCGCTTGCGCTACAAGTAAGAAAATGAGCAATTTCTTAACCATTTTCCGCTCCTATGTATACATTAGTTTTTTAAAATAGTTTATTGCTTCTTATGAAAGTAATCTTTATACACAGGTAAATGAAGGCCCATCAAATTGATGGGCCTTCATTATTTCAACTTCTTATTTAACTGGTGCGGCTGGCGCAGCACCCTTTCTTTTTGCTTGCACCCAAGGGTAACCATACTTGACTGCCACGTACGTTGCCATAACTGCAGCTAGCGTTGCAAACGCACCCTCTTTCGTCATCAATCTCGAAAGTAGTGTTTGTTCTCCGTTTACCTTTGGTTTATCTTTTGGATCATCAGCGCCTATATTGGGCTGAGGAGCAGGCTTTTGTTCATCCGGCTTATTTACAGCAGCAAAACCATGCTTTTTAAATACTTCCTGAAGGCCATCGCGCTTATCTGCAGCAACAGTTTGGACTACTTCAGCATCCCAAAGCTCTTGAGCATTTTTTCCTGATTTATTCAAATGCTGAGCTAATGCGTCGTCAATAGCCGCCTTGCTTGCTTCAGTTGATTGAGCTTCAAAGTTCGAAATGCTCAGCTTTATTGCTTGATACGAAGCAGCAGCTTCCGCATCTTGAGCAGCTTTGGCTTTAGCTTGTTCTGCTTTTACTCGTGCAGCTTCTGCATCCTTAGTAGCTTTATCTTGCTCTGCTTTTACTCGTGCAGCTTCTACTGAATCCGCAGCTGCTATCGTAGTTACTGGCTCAGATACCACTACTGGCTTGGCTGCTTCATCTGAATCTTTTGTTGCCACCGTAGTTTCTGGCTTAGATACCGTTACGGGCTCCTCAGCTGCTACTTCATCATCTTCTACTGAATCCGCAGCTGCTATTGTAGTTGCTGGCTTAGATACCGTTACTGGCTCAGATACCACTACTGGTTTGGCTGTTTCTTCTGAATCTTTTGTTGCCACCGTAGTTTCTGGCTTAGATACCGTTACCGGCTCCTCAGCTACTACTTCATCATCTTCTACTGAATCCGCAGCTGCTATTGTAGTTACTGGCTCAGATACCACTACTGGTTTGGCTGTTTCTTCTGAATCTTTTGCTGCCACCGTAGTTTCTGGCTTAGATACCGTTACTGGCTCCTCAGCTGCTACTTCATCATCTTCTACTGAATCCGCAGCTGCTATCGTAGTTGCTGGCTTAGATACCGTTACTGGCTCAGATACCACTACTGGTTTGGCTGCTTCTTCTGAATCAACTGCAACCACCGTAGTTACTGGCTTAGATAACGTTACCGGCTCAGATACCACTACTGGTTTGGCTGCTTCTTCTGAATCTTTTGCTGCCACCGTAGTTTCTGGCTTAGATACCGTTACTGGCTCAGATACCACTACTGGTTGAACAACTACTTCTTCATCTTCTTCTGAATCAGCTGCTACCACCGTAGTTTCTGGCTTAGATACCGTTACTGGCTCAGATACCACTACTGGTTGAACAACTACTTCTTCATCTTCTACTGAATCAGCTGCTACCACCGTAGTTTCTGGCTTAGATACCGTTTCTGGCTCCTCAACTGCTACTTGATCATCTTCTACTGAATCAGCTGATGCTACGGTTTCTGGTTTTGATCCCGTCCCAGCTTCCAACTGAGCAGCTTCTTTATTTACCTCTACCGATTCGGAGGCACCCAACTCTTGCCCAACTTTATCTTGCCCTGCAGGAACTGCCAGCGCTACAGCAGGCATTTCCTTTATTAAATCATCCAACGCTTTAAAAGGATCCCCAGCGCTGCCGGCGTCACCCGTAGGTACACTAATTTTTAGCGCTTCAACCTTCTCAATTAATTGCTGGGAAGCTCCCTTTTGCACCTCATTTAAATCTCGAAGGGAAGCTCTTTGTACCGCCCATAATGCCTGCATTTTTTCGCTCTCTTTGCTGGCGACTTGCCCATGTGGCTGAGGCATTGCTTCAGCTACTTCTTGAGTCTGTCTTTTTAACTCTTCTTGCTGAGCCTTCGCTGCTTCTTTAGCTACTCTTTCTTTTTCTACTCTTTGCTGACGCTTTGTTTCCTCAGCCTCTCTACTAGCTTTACCCTGGGCTTCTTCCCGATCTTGCTGCGCTTTAATAGCCTTTTGCAGTTGAGCAATTGCAGCTTTTTTAGACTCTTCTTCATCCTCTATTACTTTTCGCTTCGCTTTTACTTTTGTTAAACGACTCTGAAGCTCTTGGAGTTGCTTCTTGTCCTTTTGCGGAATCTTTTGAATTTTATTCTCAATTCTAGCTATCTCAGCATTTGCCTGCGCAAGGGTTTTTATATCCCCGATCTTTATTTTAGGGCTCTCGCTACTTACACCCTCCGGGCTAAACCGACCGTAACTCGCAACTAACGTGCCCAATTGAGCGACTAGCAATACCACAAAAATTCTTTTAAACATCGTGCCTCCGAAAAATAAAGATACATTTATCTCAATCACACAGATAATCGTGAGAAAAATTCTCACTTCGTTTAGCATACCAGCAAACGTTTGTCTTTTCAAAAAAAGAATGCCTACTTTGCAAAAAGCAGGTAGGCATTCTTTTTAAAATGTTGTCATTTTATTTAACTTGACCTGCTTTTGGGGTTAGTCCCTTTTTACTTGCAGCTTTGCTACGCGGCAAATATACATGATAGTATGCAATGTACGTCGCGACAACCGCCACGACGGCCGCTGCAAAGCCTTCTTTTGAAAGCAATCGGCGCCACATTGCAACCTGTGTTCCATCATCTTTCTTTTTGCCATCATCATCAACAGGCTGTTTGGCAGGAGCAGGTTGGTTATTGAGATTATTGTCTTTCTTACCATCGCCACCTTTGCCCTGGTCACCGGCTTTACCATCATCCGAACCTTTGGAACCTTGATCTCCACCAAGATTCTCTGGCGCGTTCTTGCCATCCTGTAGCTTATTATTAGCATCCCCCTCTAAATCGTAGATCCCTCTATAGCCATTATTTTTAAAGATCGTGTCTTTAAGACTTGCAAGTAGCTCTGTATACTTTTTCGAATTATCCTTCGAAATCTTTGCTTTTCCCATTAATGCATCATAAATGAGATCCGCCGAAGAGCCGCGCTCATTAATATCAGCTTTGATAGCTCGATCAAGAGCAGTCATCCCCGCGCATTTTTCTGCTTCTTCTGAAGCTGCTTCAAGAATAACTAGTGCATCCCATACTGGATCATTGCTAGTCTTGGGAGCATCTATTAACCAGTAGTCATCAATCTCATTAACATCGCCCTGGATGGAGCCATCTTGCGCCTTTTCTTCGCTTTGATCAGCATCGCCACCTAAGCCATCGTCTTCTTCAACATCCGATCCAGCCTGCGATGAGCTAGCTCTTTCAGGAGTTTTTGCTTCTTTCTCGGCATCAGCCGGGGCTTCAACAGATGCCTCTTTTGCTAATCTCTCGTGCTCTTCTTGTACGCGCTGTGCTTCAGCAGCTCGCGCTTCATCCTCAGCTTTTAGCCTAGCAGCTTCTGCTTGCTCGCGCTCAGCCTTAGCTGCTGCTTCTTTTGCTAATCTATCTTGCTCTACTGCTTTCAGCCTTGCTTCATCAGCCCTACGCTTTTCTTCGACCTCACGTTGGGCCTGCTCAGCAGCTACCTGTGCTTGCAACCTGGCTATCGCTTCTTGTTTCTTAAGCTTTTCGGCAACAGCCTTTTCAAAGTCATCAAACTTTTCAATAAGCCGTAGAAAGTCTTTTCTGCTATACGCTTCATCCTGCGTATAATCTTTCAGTCTTTCCCTTAGGGCACTTTTATCCTGAACAGCTTCAAAAGTTTCTAAACTTGCCAAGGCTTCGCGGCATTCCCTCAATACAGCGTTAATACGCGCCTTCTCTTCCTCAGAGATACCACGGCCCGGACTTGGCTTAGAAGCCACCTGCCCACGCCCGCGTCCTCCATTAATTTTCTTAGCCGAACCTCTACCCGCAGCCTTGTGGGGATTAGATGATGCTTCAGCAACCGCACCAATCTGTGCTATCAATAGCAATAAACCTATTTTCTTTAACATACTGTACTCCATGTAAATAAACTAAATTACTCTATATTAATTACCTAACCACGTAAGCACTCTCAAGCACTCATCATTCGAGACTCTCAAGCACTCCCTTATCAAGCAGCTTCTGCTGCTTTCGAGCTTTTAAATTTAAACTTATCCCTATTAATATACCCAAGTAAGCCAATAACGGCTAAAGCGGTTATTACAGCAAGTCCTTTCCTTGAAAGTACCTTGCTCCAGAAAGTAGTTTGCTCTTCAGGTTTTACTTCAGGCTTTTTCTCGTCAACCGGCTCCTTAGCCGCATCTTTTTTATCATTTTCATCCTGCGGTTTCAAAGAGAGAAACAGGTCGTCGACATTTCTTAACGTCTCAACAAGCGCCGGCCTCTCTTCACCAGATCTTAAGGTGTAAACGATCTCGTACATGTTGAGCAGTACCACCAGTAGCGGCAACTTCTGCTTTTACTGCAGCATCAAGCACCTTCTTTGCATTCACCTTATTATCAACATTCGCGCCACAATAAGCCTCAAAGGCATCCAACACGCTATCTGCATTCTTATTAGTTTGCTGAGCATGATCCAATTCTGCGGCCTTGTCTAGTTTTCCCGTTTGTTAATTTTTCTCCATCCTCTTCCGTACCGCTATGCCATCATCTTCAGGCATATTTTCTTCCGATGTACCAGCAGCTTTCTCGAGATCTTTACCTTTGTCTTGATCTTCTAATGGCATTGTTGCTGATTGCTCAATCAAGCCGTTACTATTCACTTCGATTATACGATCTTCTACAGCGGACCCATCAGCGCTAGGATCACGCTTGCCTTCTTCTCCGTCTTTTTGAGCTCCCAATACCGGTGCTTCTTCTTCACTTTCTTGACCTGCAGAATCTTCAGCCGGGGCTGCGCTTTTGCCTTCATCCCCTGGAGCTGTATCACTTTCTACAGAAGCTTCAGCTTTAACTCCGGCCATATCTGCAGGAGCATCCCCCACCGGGGCTGGGCTTTTGCTTTCACCTACCCCAACTGAACCGCCTTCTAGAGTTGCTCTAACTTCAGACGCATCCACAGGAGTATCTCCCGCCGAGACTGAGCTTTCACCATCGCCTCCTGTAGCAGGAGTAGCACTTTCTACAGAAACTTCCGCTTTAACGCTCCCCACACCTACAAGATATGTATCGGGTGCAACCAGAGCTTTTTCTGGAGCTTTTTGAACCACTGTAGGCTCAGAATCAAAATCTGAGCTAAACTTAATACCTCTAGCTGAGGAAACTTGTCGCCTTGAGCCCTTTCTTGAACCGTTCGCGCTTGAATCATTCGCGGAATCCTCTATTTTCCAATGTGCGTCACTAGCTTGAGTAAAAAGAGCAGCGTACTGTCCAGCAAGCCCCTCAAAAAATGTTTCCTTTTTTTCTGCTCTTTCTTTGCATTCATAAAGTTTCGTTTGAATTTTCTCTATAAGCAGTAGTCTCTTTTTAGAGCTTTTTTTATCAATCTTGCTTACTTTTCCTTTTAATGTATTAAGTTCTTCGTTTTCGCTCGATCTCTCTTTCTTTGGGGTCTTCTTATGTTTCTTTTCGCTATTAGGTGCTCCGCTTTTACCCGATTTATTTGCACCCCTCTCTGGCGTACCATCGGTTGCTCCAGGGTAAGAAGCGAATACTGAGCCAACTGGTAATTGTAGTAAAACCACCAACAAAGATAACAACGATAACTTTTTAAACATAAATAACCCCATATTTTAGAGTGGAAAACACGTACTGCATACCTTTGCTTCTAAGAATACCAATATATTGCAATTCTACAAGTGGTAGATGACCGTAAAAAAAGTGCCTGCCCTGCGTGCGTTATACAGAGCAGGCGCGATTAATTGCTTAACTATTAAGCTTTTTTCTTATTGTTTTTTTGTGCTAGACGAGGCTGCACCACGTGCTTATTTACAAAATACAGTACAGCTGCAAAACCTACCCCTGCGATTATATTTCTGACTGTGAAATATTGAGACCAGCCAGCTTGAGTGTCTGGGTTTCCATTGTTTCCGCCAAATGCACCCACTGGATCACCGGCTGGAGCACCCGCGACTGCTGGCTTACCTGCATCAAGCTTAGCTTGAGCTTCAGCTTTCAAAGTCACTAATGCTTTAACATATTCCGCACTTACCAATTGCCCACTGCGCCTAACATCGTTAATACCAGTCTCTAAGAATGCGATGCACTGTGGCAATTCTACTGATTTGCATTGAGCAACCATAGTACGCGCCTTTTCCAGATAATTCTTTTCACGCTCTTGCTTATCTTTTTCTGCTTGAGCAGCTGTTGGCTTACCCGCGTCTGCTGGCTTATCTGTACCTGCTAGCTTGAATGCTTCAAGCCTAGCTTGAGCTTCAGCTTTTAAGGCCACCAATGCTTTAGCAACTTCAGCACTGCGACTACCATCGTTAATGTTTCTTTCCAAGTACGCAATGCACTGTGGCAAATCTGCTTGCTTGCAACGAGCAACGGCACGACGCGCGTGTTCTAGATACCTATTGTCTCTATCTTGCTCTTCTTTGGCAACTGCTTTTTTTACACCTTGTTCTAGAGCTTGCTTTAAAAGTCCTTGATCGATTTGTAACGATCCATCATCGCCAATCGTACCGGGAACCTCACCACTAAGGCTGATTGTTAGCGTAGACACATCAGAGGCATCAATCAGCTCTTCTAAAATTTGTTTTTCTGTTTTACCTTCTTCCCTATTATCCTGCTCGCTTGCTGGATGCCCTTGGTCTGAATCCTGATCAACTGGCGTCACTTCATCTTCACAAGACGTGGCGGCCTCTTTCTGTGAGGCTCTAACTTGCGCCCCCATATTTGAACCAGCAGCACTATAAGCCCTGGCCCTACCAAGAGCCTCTTGAGCCTTAACTTTGAAGCAGCTGTCATACCCTTTTTGTTCGGCCTCTTTGACACATTCTTCAAGGTCATTTATCAAACCCTCTTGAGCTGCTGCACTTTCCAAATTAAGCCCTGGCAATTTTAGGATACATTGCTCTAACTTAAGAGTGAACCCGGTTGGAGCGGCCTTAACAGCTGCAGGCAGTTTGTCGCCATCTGCGCCAGTTGCTTCTTCTGTTGCGATAAGTGGACGAGAATTTTCAATTTCAGGGGTTTCGTTATTTCCAGAAACAGGTACGTTAGCATCTTCCGCCTTCGGCGCCTCTGTTGAATTTCCTTGCTCTTCATCCTCATCATCTGGCTTCGCTTTATCTTCATTAATAATCAAACCATGCCGTTCAAAAATGGGCCGCAGTTTCGCAATCTTTTCATTCTTATATGGTGGATGTTCAAACAACCGCGATACAGCCTTTGCAGCGCCTTTAGTAGTCTTAGGAAGCATATTGATAACCTCTTCAACGCGCTGCTCCGACACACCAAATTTTATTTGTTCATCAAAGAGCTGCATTATTAGCACGTTTGTTCGCGCATACTCTGCATCCGATTGGGACAAAAACCCCGTTTTTTTTCCCGCACCACGCTTTTGGGAAAATTTTCCTCCGTTAGCTTGAAACGCGTTTTCACTACTAGCTACAAGAGACCCAAGCTGGGCCACGAGCAACACTAGACTTATTTTCTTCAACATGTGATCCTCCGTACTGTAAAATTCTAACTATACGATATCTGCCTTCGCTGCGTCTCCCAGGATGGTTTCACTAACTCTAGATCAACAAAACCTCCACCAGCGACCACAAAAAACATGGCCGCGGCTTATTTAGATTCAGCTGCAGACTTCTTCAAGCTTATCTCGAATATGTATATCCAAAAACTCGCATGTGTACTAAGCGTACCACTATATCTCAATTCTACAAGAGGTGACGACCATATAAAAAGCGCTAGGTCTGTGTAACTCACACAGACCTAGCGCGACTAATTGCTTAACTATTTAGCTTTTAAGCTTTTTTCTTATTGTCATTTTGTGCTAGACGAGGCTGCACCACGTGCCTATTTAACAAATACATTACAGCTACTAAACCTGCGCCTGCGATAATATTTCTAACTGTGAAATATCGAGACCAGCCAGCGTTAGTGTCTGGGTTTGCATTGTTTCCGCCAACATTTGCATCTGCTGGCTTACCCGCGTCTGCTGGCTTACCTGCTGGCTTACCCGCGACTACTGGCTTAGCTGCAACAAGCTTAGCTTGAGCTTCAGCTTTCAAAGTCACTAATGCTTTAACATATTCCGTAACAAATTTCCCACTACGCCTAATATCGTTAATACCAGTCTCTAAGAATGCGATGCACTGTGGCAATTCTTCTGATTTGCATTGAGCAACCATATTACGCGCCTTTTCCAGATAATTCTTTTCACGCTCTTGCTTATCTTTTTCTGCTTGAGCAGCCGTTGGCTTAGCTGTATCTACTGGCTTAGTTGTATCTACTGGCTCAACTACTGGCTGAACTGCTGACTCAACTACTGGCTGAACTGCTGACTCAACTACTGACTGAACTACTGACTGAACTGTTGACTCAACTGCTGGCTTACCTGCATCTGCTGGCTTAGCTGTTTCTACTGGCATGTTTAACGCGTCAGCCTGAACTTGCTGGGCATCTTGAGCAGCTTGAGCCGCTACAGCAACTTTAGCTTGTATTGGAGCATCTCTTTTAGCCTTGCTGTCCGCCCCCAACTGTTTTTCTTCTTCAGTTTGTTTATCTTTAGGTTGTTCTTGTCGCCTTGCGGCTTCAGCAGCGTCGCTTTTAGCTTTTTCAGCTGCTTCTAGCTCCGCATTAATTGGAAAATTGCGCTCGACGCCCAAAGCTAGTGCTACCACTTCACGAATTTTAGTATACTCTCTCACAAGGCTTGCCCAATTATTTTCTTGAGCTTCTAGAAGCCCAGCCTTAATGCTTTCAAGCAACTTCCTTTTTGCCGCCTCATCAAGTTCGCCGACCTTATCTGCCTGCTTTGTAAAATCTGAAAAAGCGATTCTTTTTGCAGGGGGAAGACCCACCACCTTAGCTTTTCCAGCAGCACTTCCATTAGCAGCGTTCGGATCCATTGCAACCACCACATTAAGGTGTGCCACCACAAGCAATAATATACTTAATTTCTTTATCAGCATAATAATTCCTTTAGTGTTTCCATATTTTTCTTCTCCTTTGCAAGCTTCTTTGCCATCCAGGAACTCGCACGTGCACTTAGCTTACCAATATATCTCAATTCTACAAGTGGTAGCTACAATAAAAAAGCGCTAGGTCCGTGTGAGTTACACAGACCTAGCGCGACTAATTGCTTAACTATTTAGCTTTTAAGCTTTTTTCTTATTGTCATTTTGTGCTAGACGAGGCTGCACCACGTGCCTATTTAACAAATACATTACAGCTACTAAACCTGCGCCTGCGATAATATTTCTAACTGTGAAATATCGAGACCAGCCAGCGTTAGTGTCTGGGTTTGCATTGTTTCCGCGAACTTTTGCATTAACATCCGGCTTATCACCGGCTGGAGCACCCGCGACTGCTTGCTTAGCTGCAACAAGCTTAGCTTGAGCTTCAGCTTTCAAAGTCACTAATGCTTTAACATATTCCGTAACAAATTTCCCACTACGCCTAATATCGTTAATACCAGTCTCTAAGAATGCGATGCACTGTGGCAATTCTTCTGATTTGCATTGAGCAACCATATTACGCGCCTTTTCCAGATAATTCTTTTCACGCTCTTGCTTATCTTTTTCTGCTTGAGCAGCCGTTGGCTTGGCTGTATCTACTGGCTTAGTTGTATCTACTGGCATGTTTAACGCGTCAGCCTGAGCTTGCTGGGCATCTTGAGCAGCTTGAGCCGCTACAGCAACTTTAGCTTGTATTGCAGCATCTCTTTTAGCCTTGCTGTCCGCCCCCAACTGTTTTTCTTCTTCAGTTTGTTTATCTTTAGGTTGTTCTTGTCGCCTTGCGGCTTCAGCAGCGTCGCTTTTAGCTTTTTCAGCTGCTTCTAGCTCCGCATTAATTGGAAAATTGCGCTCGACGCCCAAAGCTTGTGCTACCACTTCACGAATTTTAGTATACTCTCTCACAAGGCTTGCCCAATTATTTTCTTGAGCTTCTAGAAGCCCAGCCTTAATGCCTTCAAGCAACTTCCTTTTTGCCGCCTCATCAAGTTCGCCGACCTTATCTGCCTGCTTTGTAAAATCTGAAAAAGCAATTCTTTTTGCAGGGGGAAGACACACCACCTTAGCTTTTCCAGCAGCACCTCCATTAGCAGCGTTCGGATCCATTGCAACCACCACATTAAGGTGTGCCACCACAAGCAATAATATACTTAATTTCTTTATCATCATAATAATTCCTTTAGTGTTTCCATATTTTTCTTCTCCTTTGCAAGCTCCTTTGCCTTAAGCTTAGCTCGGATATGTATATCCAGGAACTCGCACGTGTACTTAGCTTACCAATATATCTCAATTCTACAAGTGGTAGCTACAATAAAAAAGCGCTAGGTCTGTGTAACTCACACGGACCTAGCGCGAATTATTGCTTAACTATTAAGCTTTTAAGCTTTTTTATTATTGTCTTTTTGTGCTAGACGAGGCTGCACTACGTGCCTATTTAACAAATACATTACAGCTACTAAACCTGCGCCTGCGATAATATTTCTAACTGTGAAATATCGAGACCAGCCAGCGTTAGTGTCAGGATTTGCATTGTTTCCGCCAACTTTTGCATTAGCATCCGGCTTATCCCCGGCTGGAGCACCCGCGACTGCTTGCTTAGCTGCAACAAGCTTAGCTTGAGCTTCAGCTTTCAAAGTCACTAATGCTTTAACATATTCCGCACTAACAAATTCCCCACTACGCCTAATATCGTTAATACCAGTCTCTAAGAATGCGATGCACTGTGGCAATTCTTCTGATTTGCATTGAGCAACCATATTACGCGCCTTTTCCAGATAATTCTTTTCACGCTCTTGCTTATCTTTTTCTGCTTGAGCAGCTGTTGGCTTAGCTGTATCTACTGGCTGAACTGCTGGCTGAACTACTGGCTGAACTGCTGGCTCAACTACTGGCTCAACTGCTGGCTGAACTACTGGCTCAACTACTGGCTCAACTGCTGGCTGAACTACTGGCTCAACTACTGGCTCAACTGCTGGCTGAACTACTGGCTGAACTACTGGCTGAACTACTGGCTGAACTACTGGCTGAACTGCTGTCTGAACTGTTTCTGCTGGCTTTTGAGCATCTTGAGCAGCTTGAGCCGCTGCAGCAGCTTTAGCTTGTCTTGCGGCTTCTCTTTCAGCCTTCGCTTTTTCCTTCAAGCGCTTTAATTCTTTATCTTCTTTATCTTTCTTTTCTTGTCGCTCCGCAGCTTTAGCAGCTTCGATTTTAGCTTTTTCAGCTGCTTCTTGGTCTGCATTCGTTGGAAAATCGAGCTCGCGGCCCAAAGCTTTGTAAACCGCTTCGCGCAATTTATTATATTCACTTACAAGGACGACCCAATTATTTTCTTGAGCTTCTTGATGCCTAGCCTTAATGCCTTCAAGCAACTTTCCTTTTGCCTCTTCATCAAGTTCGCCAACCTTAGCTAACTGCTCTTTAAAGGCCTTGTAAGCCGCTCTGTTTGCATTTTTACCAATCTGCTTAACTTTCCCAGCAGCTGCGCCTGCATTCTCAGCAGGGGCTTGACTCGCAACAAGCACATTTAGGTGTGCCGCAACAAGCAATAATATACGTAACTTTTTCATCATAATGTTTCCTCTAAATAGTGTTTCAATATTTCTCTTCTCCTTTGCAGGCTTCTTTGTCTTAAGCCTACCTCGGATAAGTAGATCCAAAAACTCGCATGTGTACTTAGCTTACCAATATATCTCAATTCTACAAGTGGTAACGACCATAAAAAAGCGCTTGGTTGTGTGAGTTACACAGACCAAGCGCGACTAATTGCTTAACTATTAAGCCTTTTTCTTATTGTCTTTTTGTGCTAGACGAGGCTGAACTATGTACTTATTTGCTAAGTACACCGCAGCTGCGAAGCCTACACCAGCGATAATATTTCTGACTGTGAAATATCGGGACAAGCCAGTGTTAGTGTCAGGGTTTGCATTGTTTCCGCCAACGTTTGCGTTAGCGTCCGGCTTACCTGCATCTACTGGCGGCTTACCTGCGACAAGCTTAGCTTCAGCTTCAGCCTTCAAAGTCACAAATGCTTTAACAAATTCCTGACTGCGACTACCATCCTTAATGTTTCTATCCAAGTACGCAATGCACTGTGGCAAATCTTCTTGCTTGCAACGAGCAACGGTATCGCGCGCCCCTTCCAGATCAGCCTTTTCACGCAGTTGCCTGTCTTTTTCTGCTTGATCAGCTGCTGGCTGAACTACTGGCTGAACTACTGGCTCAACTACTGGCTGAACTACTGGCTCAACTACTGGCTGAACTACTGGCTCAACTACTGGCTGAACTACTGGCTGAACTACTGGCTCAACTACTGGCTCAACTACTGGCTGAACTACTGGCTGAACTACTGGCTCAACTACTGGCTCAACTACTGGCTCAACTACTG
Organism: uncultured bacterium; assembly: GCA_963695365.1. Classification (GTDB taxonomy): domain Bacteria; phylum Babelota; class Babeliae; order Babelales; family Babelaceae; genus PRDV01. The sequence goes on along the minus strand of OY968766.1, from coordinate 662,318 downwards.
GCTCAACTACTGGCTGAACTACTGGCTCAACTACTGGCTCAACTACTGGCTCAACTACTGGCTGAACTACTGGCTCAACTACTGGCTGAACTACTGGCTCAACTACTGGCTGAACTACTGGCTCAACTACTGGCTCAACTACTGGCTGAACTACTGGCTCAACTACTGGCTCAGCCTGAGCTTGCTGAGCAGCTTGAGCCGTTGCAGCAGCTCTTTTAGCTTGTCTTTCGGCCCTCTTTTGTTCCCTCGACTGTTTTTCTGCTTCCGCTTCCTTAGTTTTCGTTTCTTGTTGCTCCGCAGCTTTAGCAGCTTCGATTTTAGCTTTTTCAGCTGCTTCTCGGTCTGCATTCGTTGGAAAATCGAGCTCCAGGCCCAAAGCATTGTAAACCTCTGCGCGCAAAGCATTATGTTGTCTTGCAAGGGAGTTCCAATTATTTTCTTGAGCTTCTTGGTGCCTAGTCTTAATGCCTTCAAGCAACTCTCTTTTTGCCGCATCATCAAGTTCAACAACCTTAGCTGCCTGCTTTTTAAAGGCTTTGTAAGCCGCTCTGTTTCTAGCCTCAGCATTTTCAACAGCAGCTGAATTCACACCAGGAACTTCACTCGCAACAAGCACATTGAGCTGTGCCGCCACAAGCAATACTATACTTAATTTCTTCATCATAATAATTCCTCCGAGATGATTGTTTCAATTTTCAAGATGATTGTTTCAATATTTTTCACTTCGGTTACTTGTTGAAACCTCAAGTCACCATGCTATCAACACATTTTTCTTTTTTCTCCCCTTACTCCTTCTCCTTCTTTAGAACTCTCACATGAGCTTTTCTGTATATCTTGACCCTCAATGCTCGTAATATGAACGGGTTATCGTAAAAAATTCACGCTCTCATTCTACCAGCATAGTTGTTATATTAACAACAAAATTCTATAAGAACAAGAAAACGGAGAAATTTGTTTATAATTAAAGGGCGCTTACCCTCTTTATAAGCAATAAGCGCCCTTTAAACTCATAAAATCCAGTTCTTACTTAGACTTCTGTGCTTTTGCTCTTTTTGCTTGGTATGGATCAAAGACATACTTCTTGCTAAAAATTACAAGAGCTGCTACAAATGTAGCACCTAAGATGTTCCGAAGAGTAAAGGCTTTTGACCAAAAAGATTGTTCGTTCTTTACTGCATCTGGGTTGCCTTGATCTACTGGTTTACCTGCATCTACTTGCTTACCCGTATCAACTGGCTTACCTGCGTCTGCTGGATTACCTGCAGATTTATTCGATTCTGACTTATCTGCTGGCTTGTCAGCTGGCTCTTCTTCCGACTTAGCTTGATCTGACTTCGCTAGCTCATTTTTGAATTGAGCTATACCTTCAGCAAGTTCACCTGTCTTTTTTTCTACGTCAGTCCATTTAGCTTCTACCGTTGTTAATTGATCATGCACCGTCGCTGCGTCATCCACCGTAGCTGCTAACATATTATCAGCGTCAACTGCCCTTGTCAGATTATCTGTTACATCTGACTCTAGTGCATCCATTCCTGACTCTAGTCCATCCACTCCTGACTTTAGTGCATCCACTCCTGACTCTAGTGCATCCACTCCTGACTCTAGTGCATCCACTCCTGATTCTAGTGCATCCACTTCATCCTTGAGGCTGTTCAATTCTTGTTGAACCTTAAGGCTTAATGTTCCAGCTGCTGATGCTTCACCTTTGAGGGCGTTTAATTCTGATTGAACCGTAACATTTAATGCTTCAGCTGCTGATTCGGACATCAACTGAGCCTGTTTGTCAGCTTGCTTAGCTGGCTTATCTACTGGTTCCTCAGCGGGCTTATCTTCAGGCTTTTGATCATCCCGATCTTCTTCAGGCACTTCCCCTGCAATAATTGCCTTAGCTCTTCTTAGTAGCTTCGTGTATTTTTGTGAATAAGCTACTCTCTCACCGATCTGCTTAAGAACTCGTTTTTGACTAGCTTTGCCCCATCCACTAAAGTAGGGACTATTTACCTTGGCAGCCAAAGCAGCATACGCCTCATCAACATCACTTGCATCTGCGCCGCTTGTATTCATACCATAAGCGGTGAATCCGGCCATCAGTGCCATTAATATACATAGTTTCTTTAACATAATTGTTTCCTTTACTCAATTGTTTTACAGAGATAGTAAATCGGGTTAACGATTCTAAATTTAACTATAACTGAAAAAAATTAGCTTGCAACAGCCCCTGAATGTTTCTCTTTTATGCGGGCACGGTATGGCTGAAGTCCATATTTATTGCCTACATAAAGAGCAGCGCCGAAAAAAGCCACCCCAAAGGCGTTGCGCCAAGTCAGGATCTTTGAGAGCATGCTTTGCTGAGGCTTATCAACCTCTTTAATCTTTTCATCCGGCGATTCAAGCCCTATGTGAGGAACTTTCGCTGGTTCTACGCCCTCATTCTCTTGACGTTGCATACCTTCATCAGCAAACTGCCCATTATAAACTCTGGTGGCCTCACTTGATTTTTCTTGAGGCAAGACGACCTGATCATTCTTAGGAGCTTCATCATGCTTAGGAACGTCATCATGAGCTCGGTTCTCATTTTTCACGTCATCGTGCTTCGGGTTCACAGAGTCACCACTCTTTTCTTGAGACTGGTCCAGCTTGACTGTAATTACATCGCAATCATCTGAAACCTGCTGCGCATTACCAAGATCAATTTCAACAGCAGCATCTGTCACAACTATTCCCTCCTCACCGGTTTCATCAGATGAGGAACTCGAGGCATCCGAATCCGACCACTCATGCCGAGATTCAACTGCAACTGGAAGCCTGTCTACTAGAAGGTCCCTACTTGCGCCAACAATCTCTTCGGCTGGCCTGCCATCCAATGGCCCCGGCTGCACATCAGGATCGCTCGATAATGGAGGTTCTTCACCATAAACGTCATCATTTTTATGAGCCGGTGATTCGAAAACAAGTTTCTTTCGAGCTGTGCTCTGCTTCCCGTCACCCTCTTTTTCATCTTCATTGAGATCCCCTGCGGGCGTTCTTACTCGAGCCTCATCGGCTCCCAAGTGATCGGGCTCATCACCTGCATCAAATTCTTCAACCACAACCTCCAGAAAATCACTCTGACAAGCCTCAATTGGCGGGAAGAGCTCATTAAAAACGCCCAACTGAAGCGGCCTGTTATAGGTACGAAGTTCAGCACGAATATCCTCTATTTCCATAAGCTTGCAGGCAACGACCTTCTCAACAAATGCACCAAAGGTCGCAAGCTGCTCATCGTTTGGTTTCTCTGTATTCATCAACAGGGTAAATGGTCTTGTAATTTTCCCGTGGTTGCGTGCAGACGGATCAAAACCAATAAGCATGCACGAAGCATTTTCTTGATCAACGCCATTAATGAGTATGCGAGCCTGCTCTTGGAAAGGGGTCGATGCATTCGCCAATAAGGCATTCAGGCTTTTGGCCTGCGCAGGCGTTGGAGCGTTTACTTTCTTTTTTGTAGATGAGGGAGCACTGACTGATTTTCGCGCTGATTCTGCTTTAGCTTGAGCTGGAATGCCTTCAAGAGCATCCGCCACCTGCGATAGCTTCGGAGAAACTTCTTTGCCATCACGCACCGCGCTCTCTACTGCCGCTTGAACTGGTTGAGCTAAGCTCACCTCAGGCGCCGCCTGGCTCTGAGTGTGTTGCTGCCCATTCTTATTCGAACGAGCTTCATCTGGCGATACCGATGCTGACCGTTGAGGTTTTTTAACCGTTTGCAGACACTCACCTACTTTTCTTTTAATTATATCAACAAACGATTGATTGCCTGAGCAGGCGCGCTGAACTTTTTCTGGTATTTCAGAAAAACAGATCATGTGAGCCTCGACCAAAATCTCAAAAAGACCCGTATGCCAGGGTGTCGGTTTTCGAGTGGTCGCCATAATTTCAAGCGAATTTCTTGCAGGATGTGTTCTACTTGCAGCAGCTTGAGCACGAAGATTGGCCCGCAAAAGCTCTGATCCCTGCCCATCTCTTATTTCTTCCATGATAAAAAAATATGCTTCCTTGTGTTGCCCTTTTAAAACATGTTCCAGTAGCACGCGGCTATCACTTTCCGAGATCTGCACCATTCCGGCTCTTGCCCATCTCACGGCTTCAGCCGAATCTACTTCAGAATCGGCTACCCCCGCGTCCGCTAGGGGCACATAATGCGAACCAGAATCACGAGGCGTCTCTTTTTTCTGCTCACCAGCTCCGGGGAAATCGCCACCATCCGATGACAAAAGATTATGTGATTGGATAGTCAATAATAAAACAATGAATATTTGTACCATTTTCATAAAACACCTACTACATCTTTTGGAGTGCTTACGCATTGCTTATGCGTTTATACTTTTATCATGATCACTGTTCATAAAAGTGCCTTGGAATTCAGAAAGTGTCAACAGCCTGACTTTTACGGAAGCCGTATTGCGACAAACAGCAATCCTAAATCCACTTTGTCATAAAGAATAACAAGGCCCCTGGCCCAAAACGGATGCTCGAATGTTTCTATGCGAATACTTTGAGAAATTAATGATTATTTTGTTTTTGATGCTTCAGATCAGACTATTCGCCATAACCATTAGAGAAAGCCTTTTGAGATAAAAATAGCCCATTTTTAACCGCTTGACTTTAACAAAAGTTTAACAAAGATACGTAAAATACTTGATTTTTTTAAGAAAGAGCTTTAGCATAAACAGTAGCTAAGAAGGAATTGTAGTAATGAAGCCCTTACGAAAATTTATTTTCTAAGAGACTACATTTTCTCACAAGCTAAGATCAGGAACGGAAAAGCGATAATGCGTTTTCGATCCAGGAAGGTTCAGACTTCCGGGCACTGCCACGATTGGTCTGAATCTCTCCACTGATCTGAAGCGATCTCGTCTTTAAGAGCTCAAACTGCTCGCTAAATCTTTTCACGATATTTGGATCATCAAGAATAACCACATTTTCTTGATTGCGTTCACTAGCCCGGGCAGTGAAATTGTATGACCCTGTCCATACGATGCTTCGGTGATCAATCGTGTCATCAAAAATTGCAAACTTATTATGCATAAGCGCTGACGACCGCTCGTCAGATGCGGTCTGATAGACCCAAAGAGGAACTTTCGCATTGGCCAGTTGCCCCACTTTGCTATACATATCAGAGCCGTAACCTCGATCGACAATACATTCAATCGTCACCCATCGCCGATGGGCGGCAAGCAAAGCGTGCGTTATCGCTTTATCTGTAAGCGTATAGATGGCGATGCGTATGCGTTTATTTTCAGCTTCAATGAGCGATACAAGCAGCGACCGAAGATCATCATCGGGTGAGAAAAATGCTGCAGCAACATTGTTTTTATCATTAATAAGCTCCTTTGCCAACCGAACCGCTGGATCGGTCTCATGCGATATATAATAGGCTACCGCACCACACCCTAAAAAAACCGCTAAAAACGCTGACGTTACGCTTATTTTTCGTACGAAAGACATGCCTTTTTCTCCTCTATCAATGCTGGCGTCGTTTTTCACTATGTATCGCTCACCCCCGTTCCCGCTCATCCCGACCTGTCCGCCATAGCCGCAGGCGACGGCTGGAGTGATCCCGAGGCCAATATGCCGAAGGGATTGTATCGAGGGGTTTAAAACTTCCATCTCATTTCAAGCTCGCCCCCAAGCTCGCCTTTTTCGTCACGCACTGCTTTTACCGTCATATCATCAGATAAAGCATATTCAACCTCAAGCTGGGTTTCATCACTCAAGTCAAGGGCATTTTGAGCTTTCGCTCGCAAGCGATCGTTAATATCAACTTCAATGGCGCCTCGTATCGGCTTTCCTTCCTCGTTGACGGGCATAAGCCGTACATTTCTTAATGGCTTGAGAAGACCTTTAAAGAACTGCTGCGCCTTGGTAAGCTTCTCCTCAGAACCAAAGAGGATGTTCTCCACCTGTGACATAATGATGGTCGGCACAACATTTGAAAGAGGCCCGTCCGATCCCGATGCCAAGAGTGAGAGAATACTCTCTTCAGGCACATGCGGCGACGCATCAAATGAAATCTTTGGCTGAAGCACCGAGCCAGTTACATGCATCGTTATGGTGTACTTCTTAATCGTATTTTTAGCTGTTAAATCTACAAGCACATCATGCTGTTGTGGTGATAAAAAGAGCTTTCCCGCTGTAATATAGAGAGGTCTATACGGGAATGCAAATGATCCATCACTAATCTCGATGGTTGCCCCGACAAGCGGCTTTGCGGCCGTGCCGTTAATCAACCCCTTTATATGAGCATTAGCCTGAAAGAAGGGCGTTTTTACAACAAGCGGACTTTGAGTGCGCACCTGCACAGCCAGATCAACATCCTTTGCCCAATCGCCTGTCGTCGACATGAGCTCATTCTGGACTTGTGACGATAGAAGGTTACTCCTCAGCTGCGCCTTATCGAGGAAAATTGATCCCTCGCACAGCCACCGCCCTTTCAAATAGCGAGCGCCAATATTGCCTGAAATATGCGCAAAAAAGCCTTTGTGAGGGCTCATAAAAACATTATCAAACTTTAAGGGAACAGCGGCATACTGCAACGCGCCTGAGGGGCTAAACTCGAACGTGGCGGTTGGCGCTGAAACTGTCCCTTTATAGAGGCCAACGTCAAGATCGCTCACCATAAGACGCCGCTTTGCGGGATCGTATTCAACGGTACCTGAAAGGCTTTGCAAGATATTATGCTTCGTTGGTATTTTAATGGTACCTTCACTGAGCTCAATTTTCAGCGCTGGATTGCCCGATGAAGACAAACTCGCATGAGTCATCACCTGCGCTTGACCCGAGAGCGAGTAGTCTTTATCGAGATTAAACGTACGAGCGATTTCTTTTAGAAAATCAAAGTCGATTTTTGCCTTGACTCCTTGATCTTTAGCATGTGATACCTCAAAGCGCTTTTTCCCTCTTGAAGGCCCTTTCGCGTAAAGGCTCTTACCGGAACGCAGCTTTAATGGATCAAGCTGCACCATAAAATCATAGGGGGCGGTATCCCAGATTCCCTTGATATGCAGCTCGTTATCGACTCGAGTCAGCGACCCCTGTGCTATTACCCGCTCTTTACTCGGATACATAACCCCCAAAGAATACTGAGCATTAAGTTTTCCATCATCATAGAGAATGCGGCCCTTCGTCACCCCCTTTTCAAGTTTTGTTCCTAAAAATTCATGTGTCTGCTGCAACTGCACATCGGCTTCATAGCGATCATGATCGACATCGAAGCTCCATTGGCCATTGAGCAGCGGCTCCTGAAGAGAGCTGCCGAAAGATGCCTCACCTGAAACACGATGCACATCACCCTTAAACGATATCTGACCCTTTTGAAAACCCCATCCGGCATATGCCGGGTCAGCCAAAGCGATAGTTCCGGCAAAGGCACTATCATCACGCGTTGTTTCAAGATCACATGAAACAACAGCAGCGCCTGTCAGCTTGGAAAGCCACGAAAGAGAAACAAAGCGGGCAAAAGCACTCACAGGCCCTTCAGCTTTCAAGTGAGCGCGCATGGTCGGATCAAAATGAACGTGCTCTGCAGCAACCACGAGAGACCGATCTGTCGGATACCATGTCCAAGAGCCTTCGCCATTTTTATAGCCACCGACCATCGTTGATGAGAGAGCTCCAGCATTGGTAACAACATCTCCCGAAAGATGGGTAGAAACAGCAACGCTTGTTTTTTCGCGACGAGTATCGATATCGATCGATCCGCTCACCGTTTGCACAAAAGGTCGCCCCTGTCGTTCAAGAGAGCCATTATCAACAACCATCTTTGTTACAACTGATTGAGGCAGTATAATGGTTGAACCATGACACATGCCTGCAATAGTTACCGCAGGAGAAATACCCCTTACCTCCGCTCGCTCGAAAGAACAGCTTCGGATAAAAATCGGAAGCTCTATCGGCGCGTTAATAAAAGCAAAAAAAGGCTCTTCGATCGCCCAGTGTTGTGAGTCATACGTGCTCATAATATGTGGTTCATACAGATGCACATCGAGCGCGCAGGCGCCATGGCGTAGTGCTGACAACCAAGAAATAGAAAGATCTATGCGCGGAATCGAAGCATCCCAACTGCCAGTGGGAGGGGATGCATGCACATTCTCAAGAGATACCAAACCTGAGAGCAGATCGAGCCGTGCAAGCTTCATATGAAAGGGAACATCAATAATCTGACTCATCGAATTGGCAATAAATCTTTCAACACGGTTGGTAAGCCATGGATCGCGTTGGAGAAATCCGAGCGCTATCACCCCACCAAGCGAGAGTGCGCCAGCTACCTTAAGGATGATTATAAGAGCTCTTTTCATTGATGCACCATCTGCTGAAAAATGAAGTTATCCTAAGCTTACACAGAAAACACTAGCTCGCAACAGCTCGTACTCTAGAAATCTTAAACGGGACGCCATAATGCGTACAATCCATCATAGAAATAGCGGCGAATATGAGATGCTTCAGAAGCATCTGATGTCAGTGCATACGTATACTCACCCCGAGCATTAGTGAGATACACAGCTCCGGCAGCTATTGTTCCATCAGGATAGAAAACAACCCCATTTTTCCACGTCGTTGGCTCCCGTATCGTACGTTCAGGACGCCATGGCGGTCCTTTAACCTTATCACCGGCACCAAAGCGCACGGTGCTGCTTAACTGCTGTGCAGATTCAGCACTATACCTCCTGCAAGCGATATCGAAGTACAGCACGCACGGCTCTCCCTCGATCATTGCTTTGCGCTGCATAAAGAGCATCGCGGCATATAAGCGATCAACCTCGCGGCGAACAAGTGATTGCTCATAGATACGGAAAAATGATATCGAAAAAAAACTTATTCCGCCCAGCAGTGCAAGCGAGACAAGAAACTGACTCAGAACAAAACCCCTAGACTGATACCCCCTCTTGGGATGATGCAACTGCAAGAACTTCCTCGATGGTTGTTAATCCTAGTTTTATTTTTCTCAACCCATCTTGTACAAGCAATGTCATGCCATCTTTTACTGCCTGCTCCTGAATAACAGCAGTATCACGCCGCTCAAGCGTCAAACGAGCAACCGGCTGCGTCATCACCATGATCTCAAAAATTGCAAGACGACCACGGTATCCAGTATGGAGGCATTCCTCACAACCAACGGGTTCATAAAATACGAGCGTATCAATTTCTGCAGGATCGATCGGCAATCGCTTTAATGCAGCCGCTGTTGGCCGATAGGGCCGTTTGCATTTCTCACACAACATTCGAACAAGACGCTGCGCAATAACGGCAACGATCGTCGATGCGATTAAGAACGGCTCGATGCCCATATCGATAAGTCTTGTAATAGTAGCAGAGGCACTATTGGTGTGAACCGTACTGAGCACCAAGTGACCCGTGAGCGCTGCCTGAATAGCAATCTGGGAAGTTTCTTGGTCTCGCAATTCACCGATCATGATAATATCGGGATCCTGACGCAAAATTTCACGCAATGCGGCAGCAAAAGTAAGACCAATACTTTCTTTTACTTGTACCTGTCCAACGCCAGCCATCTGATATTCAACCGGATCTTCAACGGTCACGATATTTACCTCGGTGGAATTTAAGGCACTTAATATTGAATAGAGCGTCGAGGTTTTACCCGAACCGGTTGGACCAGTAATGAGAATAATTCCATTGGGCTGCGCAATACTCTGCTCAATAACTGCGTAATCTCGATCACTTAACCCAAGCTTTGTCAATGCTCCAAATGTTTTTGTTTTATCCAAGAGACGCATAACAATGCGCTCTCCAAATGAAACGGGCAATGAGGAGACGCGAATATCAAATGCTTTATCAGCAATCTTAACCTGAATGCGACCACCTTGGGGAACACGCTTTTCAGCGATATTCATGTTTGCCATAATTTTAATTCTGCTCGTGAGAGCAGCTTGTGCACGCTTCGGGGGAAGGAAGGCAGTATACATTACCCCATCGATGCGGTAGCGCACTCGCAGCTCTTTTTCAAAGGGCTCTATATGGATATCGGAAGCTCCTCGCTTGACCCCTTGATAGAGAATATGGTTCACAAGCTTAATAATGGGCGCTTCGCTTACCATGCCAAGAATGTCTTCCTCTTGGATAGCACCAAAATCTACCTCTTCCATCTCCTTTTCTTCTTCGAGCTCTTCGATCATCTCTTTTGTACCCTCAAGTGGGTAGTAGCGATTGATCGCATCGATAATAACGCCCCGCGGAGAAACGGCAGTACGGGCATCCCGCCCTAAAAGAAGCTTAAGCTCATCAACAGGCTGGAAGTCGGCAGGATTGGAGGTGATGATATATAACACATCCTGATACCGAACAGGAATAACCACATGCTCACGTAGAAATTTAAGAGGTATACGGGCAAGCATATCGGGATCGGTCATTTTTTCTGAAATAGATTCAATAAATTGAAAGCCAAACTGATCAGCGTAGGAGCGCGCAAGATCGTCATCTTTGATAAGATCATGCATGCGAAGATAGTCCTCAAGAGAGAGATGCGCAGCAACACTATCAAGTTGGTGCTTTTCTATCTCTTGCGGTGTAAATTGCTTGCGATCAATCAGGACTTGGGCAAGGTTTTTTCTCACGTAAGGCTCCGGTAATAATTCAACGAATAACTATACCAGAAATAGGTCAAGGCGCCTAGCGCCCCAGGGTTTCCTTCCCGAGAAGGAAAAGTGTTGCGAATAGTTTCCTTCTGGAGAAGGGAAGGGTATGCCGCTGTTTAAAGAATAATTTGCCCCGCGTTTTGTTAAACCAGGGCAACCAGTTGCGCGTGGCCAGATTATGGATAGGCTTATCTCTAAGAGAAAAGAAACCCCATAAACATAAGGAGCCTCCCATGAGTATTACCGCAACCATTCTACCCATTCTTGCCGCACTTTCCGTCGCGCAAGAAAAATTGAATCTTTCCGATTGGACCCCTGTAAACGCGCAGCAATCGGTGCTGATGGAGAAGTATTATCCCAAAAGAGTCGATCTACAGAAGCTGTTACCCCAGGAGCTCGCTTCATGCGCTTCTCAGGATTTTGACGAAGTAAACAAATTTTTAAAAGATAGAGGATTCGATATACAGCTTGATAAAACTCAAGCAGAGGGCGCAAACTCTTTAGCAGTAGCGTCTATTCTAGATATAGCCCTTCAATGGAAAATTGCGGGCGAAAAAAGCACGATAGAAGCTGCTGGGTATAAAGGCCTTCCAGAAGAAAGAAGCAAGCCGTTTATTGGAAAACAGTTTCCAGCCGTTAGGATGAAGGAAGGGTATACAGTACGCTCTTTGGGAAACTCATCGCAAAATGTTATTGCCATCGAATGTACAAATGGTGATACGGTGTATATGACACGAGCAGATGAGAAGCGAGAAGGCTTTGAGCTTGTAGAGCACGTACAATCATTATCAAAGCAATCATTTACAAAATCTACAAATACGTTCTCTGGTATTTTGTTTCCGGTTGTTGATATCAATCAAAAAGTCGACATCCGCTGGCTTTGTAAACTATGCGCAGTGGAAAATGGCGCACCGCAGAACCTCTGGCGCATCGCAGAAGCGCTTCAACAAACGAAATTTCATATGGATGAACTCGGAGCTCGTATACAAAGCGCTGTTGCAATTCATGCAATCAAAGAATGCTGCGAAGAAAAACCGGTTCTCGAAATGAACGGGCCATTCTATCTCTGGATCGAGCGTCCAGGCATGAAGCTGCCACTTTTTGCAGCGTATATAGACTATAGTGACCTTAAAGAAATAGGCCAAAAGAGCTAAAGCTTCTTAAGATCGAAGATGACAAACAACCCGGCAAATCTGCCGGGTTGTTCATTGGTAGTAAACTTTATCGGAACTTTACTACTAAAAAATCGGTTGTCTGATGCTTTGTTAACCAGTTGCAATGGCACAGATTATGTATAGGCTTATCTCTCAGAGAATAGAAACCCTATAAACACAAGGAGCCTCCCATGAGTATTACCGCAACCATTCTACCCATTCTTGCCGCACTTTCCGTCGCCCAGGAAAAATTGAATCTTTCTGATTGGACCCCTGTAAACGCCCAGCAATCGGTGCTGATGGAGAAGTATTATCCCAAAAGAAAAGATCTACAGAAGCTGTTACCCCAGGAGCTCGCTTCATGCGCTTCTCATGATTTTGACGAGGTAAACAAATTTTTAAAAGATAGAGGATTCGATATACAGCTTGATAAAACTAAGGCAAAGGGGGAAAACTCTTTAGCAGTCGCGTCTATTCTAGATATAGCCCTTCAATGGAAAATTGCGGGCGAAAAAAGCACAATAGGAGCTACTTGGTATAAAGGTCTTTCAGAAGAAAGCAGTAAGCCGATTATTGGAAAGCAGTTTCCAGCAGTTAAGATGAAGGAGGGATATACCATACGGTCACTAGTTGGTATGAATACTCCACACGGTTTTGAGTGTGTTGAAGATCCACTCTTAATCGCCATCGAATGTACAAATGGTGACACCGTATATATGACACCTGCCCCTTCACACCCACCTAAAGAATTTGAGCTTGTTGAGCATGCACAGGCATTATCACGTCGTCGCTATAGAGATGATACAAGCAAGTTCTCAGGCATTTTGTTTCCGGTCGTTGATATCAATCAAAAGGTTGATATCAGCTGGCTCTGCAACTTAAACAGTAACCGTTGGTTTATCGAAGAAGCGCTTCAACAAACTAAATTTCATATGGATGAGCTGGGAGCTCACGTACAGAGCGCAGTTGCAATTCACGTAACATACAGAGCATGCATCAAAGAAAAGCCGGTTCTTGAAATGAATGGCCCTTTCTATCTCTGGATCGAGCGTCCAGGCATGGAGCTGCCACTCTTTGCAGCATATATAGACTATAGTGATCTTAAAGAAATAGGCCAAAAGAGCTAAAGCTTCTTAAGATCGAAGATGACAAACACCCCGGCAAATTTGCCGGGGTGTTTATTTTGTATCTGGACTAGTATAATTCGCGAGGAAGCCAACAATTAATAGTCAGGACAGATGGTCGGGACACAACCGCTTAAGGAATTTGAACTTGAGTGAAAAACCGGTTCTTGAAATAATGCAAAACAGATCGACGCGGCTTGCCAAATCTGGCAGAATTGATACGTTATATCTATCATAGGCATAAACGAGGTAATTCCATGCACCATCTCACTTCAGCGTTTCTTGTATGCACCCTAACGCTCATTTCGGTATCAAGCGAAGCTAAAAGGCACTCACTCGTTCGTCGATCAGAGAGAATTGAGCAACGCAAAAAAGTTATTGTCACTGATGATGAAACATTGGCAACGCTCTTAAAAAAGCAGACCAAAAATATGACGTTCACCGAAGCTGCACGAGCGTTTGAGTACTATGATAAAAAAGATGCTGAAATGCAGATTAAATGCGGCCAGAGGTTGCTTGCTGTTGGCGGCGATCAAGAAATTGTGAGAAAAACACGGCTTGCGCTCGCTGAGCTTTATCTGGAAAAACGGGGCTACAAAGATACCGAGAAATATGCCCTCGATTACCAAAAGCTCTATCCCGGTACACCCGAATCGCTCAGAGCTGAATTTCTGGCCATTCAATCAAACTTTCTTTCAAAGCTATCATTTGATCGCGATCAGCAACGAACCCGAACGGCGCTTCGACTTGCTGAGGAATTTCTTGAAAAACACCCTGATGAAAAGGAATATACACCACAAATTCAAGAGATTATCAGAGAGTGCTATCAGGTTATTGTGGAGCATGAAGCTCACATTATCACCACACATCTGAACACGTTTCGCAATACCGGTCATCAGCCAACGCTTGCAGGAGCACGTAAGCGTCTTGAGCATATTAAAAAAGAATATCTTCACCATACGCCCGCTTCAGGGCCTTTCCTCGCTGAAATCGAAGCGCGCATAGAGCAAGCATCTCCACAATTACCCTTGACAAAACCAGCCGCCTAAGTATTCTTGGCTTTATCATTTTATAAAAATAATAAAGCCAGAGGATCCGATGAGTAATGAACGCAGCCTATTAGGCAGGCAAGGCGAAGATGTTGTCGCACACATTCTTGAGGAAAAAGGATTTCATATTTGTGAGAAGAATTACAAAACAAGGCATGGGGAAATCGATATTATTGCTTGCAAAATCGATCTCCTTATATTTGTTGAAGTAAAACTACGCTCAACACATCATTTTAATCTCTCGCATGTTGTTGATTATTATAAGCAGCGCAAAATAGTTAACACGGCACTCAACTACATTTACACAAAAAAAATCTCAGGGATGGCCTACCGATTTGATGTTGCATTATTAGAACTTTTAGAGAAGAATAAGTATACTATGAACTATATTGCAAATGCGTTTACCGCTCCGGAGACGAGTGATTCTTTTATCTTCGAACATTAAGAAACAACTATCATGACGGAACTGTATAGAAGATCGATTACCGGCTTCATACTCGGGCTGATTGTCGTAAGCTCACTTTTTTTTGCTCCCTCATGGGTTTTTGCAGCTATCGCAGCAAGCATTCTTCTGTATGTACTCGTGTACGAATGGCCGCTCTTATTTCGACCATCCGAACCAGCATTTTGGCTCTTAATGCCTCTCTATCCAATAGTGCCATTTTTGCTCATTATTCAGATGCAACTGAGTGGTTATGAGATAATGAACGTCCTGCTTATTGCACTGGTTGCAGGCCATGATTCTGGCGCGTATCTTGTCGGCAAAATGTGGGGAAAACATAAAATTTGGCCGTCCGTAAGCCCTTCTAAAACGTGGGAAGGATTTATTGGCGGTTGTATGCTGGCCTATCTTTTCTCGCTTATCTTTTTCCACGATCAGAGCATGAGCACGCAGCTTACTGTTATAGTACCGCTGGTCGTACTCATCTCATTCTGCGCATTGCTCGGTGATCTGTTTGAATCATATCTAAAACGGCGCGCTGGTGTAAAAGATGCCGGAGCACTGCTTCCTGGACACGGAGGCATTCTTGATCGCATAGATGGCATCCTCTTTGCATCAGTCGCAGTCTATCTTTTGAAAAACTCATGTAAGCTCTTGCTGCACCAACCATAATCGGCAGGAAGCTACAATTTTCCGCTGTATCTTAGTCTGCGCAGCATCTCTTTTGCAAATACCTGCGCTAAAAGATTACATTCTTGACGAGCTGCCTTTTCTAAATAGTGTTCAGCATTGTAGATAGAAAGGTGGTCAGTCTCAAATGCGTACATCCAACCCAATTTGAGGCAAGCGAGAGCTTGCAAAGATCTATCGATCGTTTGGTCGGCCACTTTCCCATAATAATCACGGGCGGCTTTCCCGTTCGTTGTAACGCGGTATGGTTGATTGGCAAACATCTCTGCAAGACAATACCATGCCCATACCTGCACTTCCAGATTATCCGTTTGCAGAGCAGCCTTCTCATAATACCCGCGCGCTATTTCTTCCTTATTAAAATCATTCTGGCCCTCTTGATAGAGCCTACCCAAATCGAACAAGGCGTGCGCTTGGACAGGGAGACAGCGGCTCTGAGCGGCTACTTTTTCAAAATACACACGAGCCTTTCCATAATTACCCTGGTACTTATAAAGATGCCCCAATCCCCACCATGCATATACTTGAACTTCTTTATCTCCTGCAAGAGACGCCTTTTCAAAATAGCGATGCGCTGTATCCGCGTCAGATTCTATGTGCAGAAATCCAGCGAAGAGCAATCCTTTGGGAGTGTCTGGAACTTCTTCCTGTAACCCGTATCTTTTAAAAAGATCATCGTTTTTAATAAATGAGTAATTCATAAAAGTTGACGCGAGTGCTAGCTGAAGTGTGATAAGGACGAGGCTGTTCATAAAACATTCCTTTCAAAAAGATCGAAGCTTTTCAATATTTCCTGCGCTACTTCTTTGTACTTGTTGCTATAACTCTGGTTAGCCAGCGTGGTTAAATAATGTCGCGCTTTCCCGCGGTCGCTGACACTGTTCTCAGCAAAAAGATACACGAATACGACATTCAACATCGCTTTAATCTTCAGGTCAAGATTTTTTTCTTGAGCAGCAACACTCTCAAAATAGTCGCGAGCTTTCGCATGATTGGATCTTATTTCTTTGTCCTCCCAGTAAAGCTCCCCCAAACGAAAGCTTGCTTCAATTCGCAACTTTTCATCGATAGTCTGTTTTGCCACCTTCTCAAGCAGCCCACATGCTTTCATCCCGTCCTTTGAAACCCCTCTACCCTCGAGATACATCAGGGCCTCATTAAACCACTGAACAACATCCTTCTCTTGCGCTGGACGTTGAGCCTCCATCGCTGCTCTTTTTGCTTGCGTAATTTCTTCTAAAAGTCTTAATGCCGCGCTGCTTGTCTGTCTGTCATACGTCTGATATGCAGCCAGCTCTAAACAATGAATGGCTTTTTCTTCATTTTTAAAGGGGCCCTCATTACGATTATATAATTCCGCTAAGGCAAGCCAGGATTGCGCCTGTACAACTGGATCATGAACCTGCGCTGCAGCCTTTTCAAGAAGCTGCCGTGCGCGAACGGGATTAGTATGTAAACACGCTTTTCCACTATTGAGCCACTCAGCTGCTTCATTTTTTTTCGATGCAGCCGTAAGAGTGGAAATGACCGATGAGCTTGCAAGCAGCACAATAATGAGAAAATTTCTTTTCAGATTCATAGAAAGCCTCCGAAACTACAAGGGTACGTATACATAAGAGTTATTGAGCTATCCACATTTATTTTTCAATCAAAACAATAATAGCATAAAGGGCTTTTATTTCAACTGTTTCCAATTCAAAAAAAATCATTCAGATAGAAACGATCCCCCGCAAAGACAACCAATGTGATGGGCCAATAAAAAACTCTCTGTGTGAAAGCAGGAAGAGCTCTTAATCCAAAAAAGACGATTCCCTGAATACGCGATTGGCAATCATCAACGAGAGACGTGCTCAGTAACCTCTTTTTGAGGAACCTTCTCTTCAGCACCCGTCATCATATTTTTGATCGTTACCGTTTTTGACTGCTGCTCATCAGGCCCAAGCAGTAAAGCATATTTCGCGCCCATTTTATTTGCTTTACGCATCATGCTTTTTACCGAATCTCCTTCAAGAAGGAGATCCGTACAGATGCCTTTCGCCTGAAGTTCATCCGCAATGAGCAACGCAAGCGTGTGCTGTTCTATCGATAAAGGCATTACAACCGCTAATGCCGGCTGCATAGGCAGTGCAAGTGCATTTTTGCTCTGCTCAAGCAAAAGTATACTACGCTCTATACCAATCGAGCAGCCGAGAGAGGGCTGCTCTTCCTTCCCGCCCAGTTGGCCTATGAGCGTATTATATCGCCCGCCACCACAGAATGCATTCTGGGCTCCTAACTGAGCGCTTACAAATTCAAACACCGTCTTATCATAGTAATCAAGACCCCGCACAAGGCCAGGAGTAACGGAATAACTCACAGAAAGTGCCTCAAGCGCGTTGCGCAACTCCTGCCATTCTGCCGCGCACTCAGTACAAAGAAAATCGGTTATATGCGGGGCTTTTTTATACATTTCTTGGCATTCAGGATTTTTGCAATCAAACACTCGCATAACATTCTTATCTTTACGCACCATGCAGGTAGCACAGACAGTTGAGTGAAGCGTTTCTAAGAATGTGCGCAACTTCTTGCGATATTCCGCACGATCTGCTGCACATCCAAGAAAATTGATAAGAAGTGCATATGTATTGAGCTTCAACACCTCATGGAAAAGTCGATCAAGCATTTTTAAAAACTGCACATCCTGATCTATTGAATTTGAGCCGATAACTTCGATATCGATCTGATGAAATTGGCGATACCGGCCCTTCTGAGGACGTTCGTGCCGAAACATCGGCCCCCAGGTATAGACCTTCCATGGAGTTTGTAATCCGCCATGCTCTATAAATGCACGTGCAATCGACGCGGTAACTTCTGGACGCAAACAGATCTGCTCTTCTTCATCATTACCTTTAATAACATACATCTCTTTGGTAACAACATCAGTTTCAAGCCCCAGCGAGCGCTTAAAAAGATCGAGTGGCTCAAGAATAGGTGTGGCAATCTCTTTAAAGTTATAGAGCTCTAAATGCTTATTCGTTTGCAAAATAAGAAAATTAAAAAGCGTTAGATCGAGAAAATCTTGGGTGCCCTTAACACGCTGTATCATACATTTCACCTGGTAATGTCGTTGTACTATTTCCACTAGTCTAATATCTTTACTAGAGTATATCAACTGAACCATCCCTCGATACCCAGCCTTCGCCAAGGCTCTAATGGGGCAGGCCAATTGACTCCGCACATAAGCCTCGCCAATTACTACTCCAGCGGTCCCTCGATACAATCCCTTCGGCATAGTTGCCTCGGGATCACTCGGGATGAGCGGAGGCTCAGGCGGATAGGTCGGGATGAGCGGGAGGCCTAAGCGCCAGTAAGCAAAAATAAAGCTGGTAATCCCTTGCGAAAGATGCTATATTGCCTGCAGCAAAAACAGCCTAAACAAACCGCGTTCTCAGAGCTATACAGGAGAGACAATGCGCATAAGCACAAAGATACTCGTCTTACTTTCCCTCACATCATCGGTCAAAGCAGCAATAGTAACCAGCCACACATTCTTCTCCGTGCGACCAAACTTCCAATCAGCAATGCCTGAAAGAGTATCACTCTTTCGTAACGAAATTCTTGACGAATGCCAAGGATTTGGCGGCGCGCTGGAAATTGTTCCATTTGGCGGAAGAATGACCGAAGATGGCTCAGTAAAACTCGCCAAGTTCTTTCTACCTCCTGGATGCACCGGCGGATGTCTTAACGTCATAGAATATAATCCAATTCTTGACGCAAATCCGGCCACCTCCAATGATGGCAATCCGTTGAAAAATCTTGAGGCGCGCCATTTTAATATCCGCACGAAACTGGAAACCTTTGCAAGTACCATCTGCTTTAGACCGAGACAAAGCACTATCGGTGTTGGGCTGTGCTATAAACAAACACTCAGCCAAAAGGACGATGGAACGCCACGCTGGTGGTTTGAAGCCGCAATGCCTATCGAACAAGTTCGTAACTCAATGCATCTTACCGAAACCATCGAAAATACGGGCGACGGTCCGCGTGATGAACTTGGGCTTGATAACAGCCCGCGTGTGGGAAGCATGAAGGAGGCATTTGCTCAAAAAACCTGGCTCTTTGGTCGCATAACCGATCGATGTCATAGAAAAACGGGTATAGCTGACGTTGAATTAAAGGTCGGCTATAATTCATTGGCTTGCGAACCCTGTACGATCCATACCTATATCGGACTGATCATACCAACCGGTACGAAAGTAACGAGCAAAGAAGTCTGGCAGCCAATCGTTGGAAATAACCACCATTACGGCGTACAGCTCGGCAGCAGCTTCCTTTTTGATGTATTTCGCAGGGGATGTTACTCGATCACCATGTATCTTAATAATGATACGCGCTACCTCTTTGCAAACAACCAGATTCGCTCTTTTGACCTTATAGGAAAGCCATGGAGCCGGTATATGGAAACCTATAGCTCTTCAGAGCAGGCTGCAGCAGCGGCAACCTCCATGGATCAAAATAGCGGTACAAGCGGTATTAACCTTTTTACCAGGTGTGTCCGGGTAAGTCCTCACATCTCAGCCAATTTCAATACTGCCTTTACCTTAGCAAAACATAATGATTGCAGCACCTGGCTTCTTGAAGGAGGCTACAACCTCTGGGCGCGCCAAGCAGAATCCCTTGAATTGCAATGCAGCAGCATTCTTAGCAATGCAGCTCTCAAAGGGGTCAATGGTATGGGACAAACGACGGTAGCCCGCACCATTAAATATAATTTCCCTACAAGTGATTACGATTTCAATCAACGATACGCGTCGCTTTCAAACTGCGATATAGATCTTGAATCGGCAAGTCATCCTGCAACTATCGATACTATTGTCTATTTTACCCTCGGCTATCGCTGGGAAAGAGAGTGTCCTGGATTTATTGCATTCGGCGGCTCTTACGAGTTTACGGCGCAAGAAATAAATACCTCTCTTGACAGGTGGTTGATTTGGGGGAAATTTTGTGTTACATTTTAACTAGTATGAATTCTAAGTGAAATATAATTACGAGGTAACACATGAAAATACATGGTCTAGCTCTCGTTGGGCTGGCATGCCTATGCGCATCAGCCAACGGGTCATTCCCACGCAATCTTCAAGTCCGCGCCATAAATGGCGATCCGGCTGCCGCACAACAGCTTCTTAATGGCTATAATGCATCAAGAAATAAACGGGGCGCCGCTCTTAAAATCGCTACCTTTACGGGTAAGAGTATTGAGCAGCTTCAGCAGATTGCTTCTAAAAATAAGCCAGCTGCTGCTAAGCCAGCACCGGCACGAGTTCCGGCAGCGCCAGCACCTGCTCCAGTAGCACCTAAACGAGCTCCCGTAGTACCGGCACCTGCTCCGGTTGTACCAGCACGTTCTCCGGTAGCACCGGCACGAGCTCCAGCGGTACCAGCGCTCGCCCCGGCAGTTCCGGCATTCGCTCCACTACTGCCAGCGCCTGGGTCACCAAAAGCTCAGCCAAAGCGCATTAAGGGTCAGAGCCGTCACGGTAACGGACGCAATGGCTCGTATGAAAGAAAAAATACATCTGGTGAAAAGAAATCTGGGCAATCGCAAGAAAAGCCTCAGTTAAAGCGCCAAGAGGAGTCACGCAGAGCAGCTGATGCTCGCAGAGCAGGATGCTCGCAGAGCAGAAGTAGAAAGAATGCGTGCCGCTGAAGCTCAACGTCAAAGAAATGATCAACACAGCGAAACTGTTGAAAAAATGCGCCAAGCTGAAATGAAACGTCAGCAAGAAGAGCGCACCGAAAAGCAGGAAGCTCATCGCGCTGAAGTTGAAAAAATGCGTCGAGAAGAGGCAAAACGTCACCAAGATGATATAAGGGCCCGCGATGCAAGGCTTGAAAAAGAAGCTCAAGCAAAACTGCAAAAAGAACAAGAAAAGCTTAAGGCAGCTGAAGAAGCGCGCCATAGAGCTGATATTCAAAAAATGCGCCTTGCTGAAGAACAGCGCATGCTGGATGATAAACAAACTCGACTCACTAAAGAGCACGAAGAGAAATTGAAGTTAGAAGAGGCAAAGCGCCTTTCAGAAGAAGCAGCAAAGAAAAAGACAGAAGCTGCGAAGCCAAAGATGGATCAGCCAGCAAAGTCAGAAAAAGATACAGGTGCTTCCCAAGGAAAGCCAGCTGTCGACAATAATGTTCAAGATAAGGCTGCTGATGCTCGTAGAGCGGAAGTTGCTAAACTCAGAGCTCATCTCGAGGCTGAAGCTAAAAGACTAAGAGAAAAGTCTCAAAAGAAAGCTGAAGAGCAGAAAAAAGCTGATGAAGTCGCTCAAAAGGCTGCAGAGGAAGTGAAGCGCGCTGAATACAATAAAGCACGCGCAGCTGAGGAAGCACAAAAAGCCCACGCAAAAAAACTCGCAGATGAAGCTGCTCAAAAAGCGGCAGAAACTGAAGCTCGGCTAAAAGCAGAGCAAGCTGCTGCTGAAGCAGAAAAAGCAAAAAGAGGCGGACGGCCATCGGTTGAAGAATTAAAAGCGAAATTCCAACAGAGGCTTGAAGAACTCGAAAAGCAACGAAAGAATAAAGGCGGACAATAACGAGTATAGTTCGTACGGATTATTGCACACCAAACAGGGTAGGCGTTAACACCTACCCTGTTTTTCTTATGTATAAAGTCGTCCACGACGGCTGCTATTTTAACATACAGCACTTCTTATATTTCTTACCTGATCCGCAGGGGCAATCAACATTGCGACCAACTTTTTCAGATGTCGCCTGACGAACCTGAATTGAGCCATTATCCCCTTCTGGTTCTTGCGGTCCCATGAGGTTAATATCCTCAAACTCCCGCTCTCTTTTTGCCTCAAATTCACGGCTATTGAAGTGTTCAATGTTAAGATGAAACACATGTTGAACCACTTCGAAGCGCACTTGTTTCATCATATCTTCAAACATGGCGAATGCTTCTCTCTTATATTCAATGAGAGGATTCTTTTGCCCCCAGCTTCTTAAGCTGATGCCCTCTTTCAGATGATCGAGATTCAGCATATGTTGCTTCCAGGCTTGATCGATCGTTTCTAACATAATCCATTTATGAGCTTCTTTCACCATCTCATGTCGTGAAGCCTCTACACGCTCAAAAATAGTTTCATGTTTCTTAAGGAGAAAATTGATGAGCGCAGTCGTCAGCTCTTCGCTGTTGCTCAAACTCTGAAAGCCGTGATGTTCAAATTCAAGCTCCGGTATTGAGGTCATCAAAGAAAGATGTTTCAGTACCTCGTTTACCTCCTCACCGGTGATCGATCGCGCATGAATCGTCGCACCCACAACAATTTCTACCGTATTTGCAATCATATCGCGTACAACTTCAGCAATCTGCTCCTCGCCCTCGAGAATATCGCGTCGAATATTGTAGACCACTGTCCGTTGTTGGTTGAGAACGTCATCATACTCTATAAGATTACGACGAATATCGAAGTTATGCTTTTCAACCTTTTCTTGGGAGTTTTCAATTGTTTTAGATATAAAACTTGATTCAATAGTTTCCTCTTCGGTCATGCCAAGCCGTTCCATATTCTTCTTGATGCTATCACCAGCAAAAATCCGAATAAGATCGTCTTCAAGAGAAATGTAAAAACGGGATTCACCAGGATCGCCCTGGCGCCCTGAACGACCGCGGAGCTGATTATCGATACGCCTGCTCTCATGCCGCTCAGTTCCAAGAATGTAGAGGCCACCTTGCTCTACAGATTCAGGGGTTAATTTAATATCGGTACCGCGACCTGCCATGTTAGTTGCAATCGTCACGCGCCCTTTTTCCCCCGCATGGGCTACAATCTCAGCTTCACGAGCGTGGTTCTTTGCATTAAGAACCTCATGCGGAATATGACTTGATGAGAGAACCATACTCAAAAACTCTGAGGTCTCAATAGCGATAGTACCTATAAGGACTGGTTGCCCTTTTGCAAAACGATTTTTCACATCCTCAACGATCGCTTTATATTTCGCCTGCCTTGTGAGGAAAATAAGATCAGCTTTATCGTCACGAATCATGTTTCTATTGGTAGGAATGCTAATAACATCAAGCTTATAAATCTTATGAAACTCTTCAGCTTCGGTCGCCGCAGTACCGGTCATCCCAGCAAGCTTCGAGTAAAGCCTAAAATAGTTTTGAAGTGTGATCGATGCGAGCGTCTGAGATTCTCGTTCAATTTTCACATTTTCTTTCGCTTCAAGTGCCTGATGGAGCCCATCGCTATACCGTCTACCTGGTAAGATACGACCGGTAAATTCATCGACGATGAGTACTTCATCATCCTTAACTACATAGTGAACATCTCGCTTAAAAAGCGTATGAGCTTTCAATGCCTGATTAATATGATGCAGGAGCTTTACATTCTCAAGAGCATAGAGATTGCTCACATTGAACGCTTTTTCCATCTTATCATTGCCCGATTCGGTAAGCTGAACCGACCGTTGCTTTTCATCAATCTCATAATCTGTCTTATTTTCAAGTTGCGCCATCGCACGATCAGCATCAACATAGAGCCTGCTGCTTTCATCCGATGCACCAGAAATAATAAGCGGTGTTCGTGCCTCATCGATAAGAATAGAGTCAACTTCATCAACAATCGCATAATTGAGATCTCGCTGCACGTAATCTGACAACCTGAACTTCATGTTATCGCGCAGGTAGTCAAACCCGAGCTCATTATTAGTTGCATAAATAACGTCGCTCGCGTAGATTTGCTTCCGCTCGCTATCCATTAACGAATTTTGAATAACGCCAACAGAAAGGCCAAGATGATTAAAAATAGGAGACATCCATTCAGCGTCTCGACGAGCAAGATAGTCGTTTACGGTCACCAGATGGGCACCCTTACCTTCAAGAGCATTTAAATACAGCGGCAAGGTAGCCGTTAACGTTTTACCTTCACCAGTCTTCATTTCAGAAATTTTACCTTCATGAAGTGCCAAGCCACCAATGAGCTGCACGTCAAAATGGCGCTGCCCAATTTTTCTGCGCGCCGTTTCACGCACAACCGCAAAGGCTTCTGGCGCTATATCATCGAGCGATTTGCCTTGAGAAAGCTGCTCCCTAAAGTGGCCAGTCTTTTGAGTAAGCTCATCATCTGATAATGGCTGTATGCGTGCCTCAAGCGAATTTATGTGATCGACAATCGGCTGTAATCGCTTTAGTTCTCGTGCGTTTTTTGTTCCAAATATTTTTGCAAGTAACCCTGCTATCATGATTCTCATCCTTTATGTGCTAGAAATGTACTACTTTCCCATCATACACTTTTTTTACACAATACTGAACAATCGGAACAATTTTATTAAGCAAAGCTGAACAACTCACGTCCTACACGAGAAAAGCAGAAATACGATGCACAAATAGAAGGTAAGCTTTCGCAGTATGTTTTGATAGCGCAATTGCGTGATTTTGGTATCGTCTTCATATCATATTCGACAAACGGTTAGGGGCGCACTATACTACCGTACGCTTGTCCGCTCAGATACTCAAAGGAGACGTCATGTCAGAACTATCGATAACAGAACTCACGAACTACCTGGACTCATTTCTTGAATCTGCACTTTTTCAGGAAAAAACATATAACGGCCTTCAGGTTACCACCCATGCTCCTATTAAAAAAATTGCCACCGCAGTATCGGTAAGTCGTGAGGTTATTACGATGGCAATCGAAGAAAAGGCACAAGCTCTGATTGTCCATCATGGGCTCTTTCGTAAAGATGACGCTCACCCGCTCGTTGGTATTTTGCATGAGAGAGTAAAATTATTGTTAGACAATAACATAGCACTGCTTTGCTATCATTTACCATTGGATGCACATCGCACTATAGGCAATAACTGGAAGGCAGCTCGTGATCTTGGGTTGCAAAATCTGCAGCCATTTCTGGAGCTCGGAGGAATTGCGATAGGGGTAGTAGGCGAAATCCAGGAAGCGTCTTTTGAGAGCTTTAAGCTGTTAATCGAGCAGTACTATCAACGCACGGCCTGGGAAGTGAAGATAAAACCGACCGTTAAGAAAGTAGCGATTGTCTCGGGTGGAGCTGAACGATTTCTCAAAGAGGCTGCATTGGCGGGAGCGGATTGCTATATCACAGGAAGAGTGGATGAGCCTGTGTGGGATGATGCGCATGAGCATGGAATTTCATACATTGGAGTTGGCCACTATGGCTCTGAAACCGTCGGAGTGAAAGCTCTGGCCCAGCATCTTGAAGAGCGGTTCTCGATTCCATCGGTATTTTTAAAAACGGAGAATCCTTTTTAAGATTTTTGATGGGCACAAATCAAGCTATAATCAAAATATCGAAGATCTCATTCAAAATGGGCTACTTATGGACAATGTACAAGTGCCACTTCGAAGACCTGACAAATAATCACAGACTAGTCTCACTGTAATACATTCCATCTACATCAAATGTAACTTTTCTCAAATCTCTTGTAGCTTTAATGTATGGAGTTCGTTGATTTAAGCCTCTGGCTCAGCATCTTAAAGAGCGGTTTCGCATGCCTGCCATCTTCTCGAAAACAGAAAATCCATGTATCGGTCTATTTCAAGGCAACGACTGTCAGTTGCCGCTGAAGGCTTTCTCGATTGCGTCTGCTGGAGCAGTAGCCATCATGGCAGATGGTACAGATATTATATTGGCAATGGAATGCTTCTCTTTTAACCCCGTGCGCTTCGAGCTTGAGCTTATTGTAAACCGACAAATCAAAATAAAGCGCATCTTCATGGTGTTCAAATACCTGGGCGTGGTACTGCGGCTCGATATGCTGCTGAAATTCAGCCGTTACCTGGTAGCAGCAGACCCTGGCAGAGGGACCAAAAAAGATACGTAAATGATCATGATCAGTGCCGTAGGTCTCTTCCATTAATTTGAGCGTTTGAACCGCAACCGAAGCAACAGAGCCTACCCAGCCAGCATGGCAAATGCCAACGGCACAGTTATACGTATCATAAAAGACAATCGGCAGACAGTCTGCCGTATAGACCCCTAATCCAGTATGAGCCCGCTGAGTGACAAGAAAGTCACCCTCATGTTTGTCTGAAAGAAGTTCTAAAACATGCTGATCGGTAACCGCTACTCCATGCGTGCTATGAGTCTGTTTTAAAAGAATGAGCTCTTTTAAGTGGAGCATTTTTTTCATGCAAGCAATTGATTGCTCCTGCCAGAGGGATGCTTGGTCAGCATTACTCATCAAAAATTCACGATTACACGCAGTGCGAGCATCGCCAAAATAAATATATAAGAGAGGATCGTTATGTAATATCATACAAATGTATTATTATATCTCAATGCGTTAGACAGACTTCTTTATTGAGCATACCATAATCTTCTTAAGGCGCAAAAGCCTCTCTAACCAAAACTACTTTTTCTGAAGCAGCTGTCTCATAACCGCCGGGATCTCGAGGTCATTCAGGTCGATCGGCTCTTCAGCTATCGGCTCTGTAGCTATCGCCTGGATCATCTGTGGTTGTTGAGCCTGAACAGCAGGTTCTTCCTGCCTTACAGGTTCTGGCTCTTGAGCTCTTTGTATCTCACCGTAGGTTAGTTCAGGCTTGAAGGCAATCGCTGGTTGAATGACATCAGAAAGAGTAACAAGTTGCTCAAATCCCGTTGCAATGACAGTCACAGTAACTTCTTCCCCGAGCGACTCATCGATAACCGAGCCCATAATGATACTAGCATCCTCATGCGCCTGCTCGTAGACGATCTGAGCTGCAGCTCCCACTTCATGCAGGCCGAGATTAGAACTTCCGCTGATGTTAAGGAGAACACCGCGCGCTCCGCTGATGCTTGCATTATCAAGAAGTGGCGAGGTAACGGCCTGTCGAGCCGCTTTAGCAGCGCGGTCTTCACCGGATGCCTTTCCTGTACCAATCACCGCAAATCCTCGTTGTTTCATGATAGTTTTAATATCGGCAAAATCAACATTAATATGACCCGGCTTTGCGATTATATCAGCAATTGAACGAATAAACTGATTAAGAATGCCGTTAATCATATTAAAAGCATTTACCAATGATACTTTTTGATCAACGACATCGATTAATTTTTGATTAGGAATAACAATAAGAGAATCAACTTGCTCTTTGAGCAGATCAAGAGCATCCTGAGCAACTTTCATACGTCGCTTTCCCTCAAAGATAAAGGGCTTGGTAACAACCGCCACACTTAAAATGTCTTTTTCGCGCAGTGCCTTTGCTATAATGGGAAGCGCCCCAGAGCCGGTTCCTCCCCCAAGACCCGCAGTCAAAAAAACCACATCTGCATCTTTTACTGCACGTATGATACTATCGATATCTTCCTCGGCAGCACGGCGACCAACTTCTGGGTTTGCACCAGCACCGAGACCTTTGGTCGATTTAATGCCCAGTTGAATCTTATGAGGGGCTCGAGAAACATTTAATGCTTGAGCATCGGTATTTGCAACAATAAAATCGATGGTATCGTAGCCCGAATCGATCATTTTATTGACCATGTTGCTGCCACCGCCACCAACACCAAGTACTTTAATGCGGGCGAGAGCAATACGATTGTCACTTTGTCGTTCAAAATCAATCATTGTTCAACCTTTCCTAGAAGAAATCTGCCACCCACGATTTCATCTTATATGCTATGCGTTGTACTAGCGGACCTGAAAAATCCGAGAGCGCCGCTCCCTTGCTCTTTTTAAGAGCATACAGCAGCAGCCCATACCCTGTTGCATTTGTTGGATTACCAAGCGCTTCTTTAAACATTGGGGGAATAGATGGGCTTCCAATACGTGCAGGTACGCGTAATGCTATCTGGGCTGCTTCTTTCATACCGTGAAGAAGTGCGCCGCCTCCAGTTATAACGATGCCTGCTGGCATCATGTGCTCAAGATGAAACTGTTCAATATCTTTTGAAACCATCATAAAGAGTTCTGCAACGCGTGGCTCGATAATTCTTGTGACATCATCCATGGTCACCATAGTCGTTTCTCCACCCTGCACCATCTCAACCTCAATGAGCTCATTCGATCGAGCATGTTCACGCACAGCAGATCCAAACTCCTGCTTTACGCGTTCAGCATCTTTAAGCGTCGTACGCAAGCAAAGCGCAATATCGTGCGTAATGTGATTTCCAGCGACAGGGAAAATTCTTGTGTGACGCATAGCTCTTTGCTGATAAATAGCAAAATCTGCTGTACCGCCTCCAATATCGAGCAGAGCGATGCCAAGCTCCCGTTCATCGGGACTCAATACTGCATCAGCAGAAGCAAGCGGCTCTAAAACAATGTCCTTTACACCAACGCCTGCAGCCGTACAACAACGAACTAAATTTTGTGCTGATGCGACGGAGCCAGTAATAATATGAACCTGCGCATCAAGCCGCACTCCAAACATTCCCTCAGGATCGGCAACACGCTGATGGCTATCGATGGTATAATACTGCGGCAATACATGCAGAATTTGTTGCCCTTCAGCAATGACGACGGCTTTTGCAGCCGCTAGCACCGCAGAAACGTCATGAGCACGAATCTGACCATTTTTTATGGGAATCATTCCCTGGGAGGTAATCGATTGAATATGGGCACCAGAGATCCCAACGGTCACCGCTTCAATCTTGCAACCAGCCATAAGTTCAGCTTCGGCAACCGCCCGCTTAATAGAATGAACTGCCTGAGCGATATCAACAACCATACCGCGAGATACCCCATAGGAAGGGGCGCGCCCAATGCCAACAATATTCATACTTGTCTGATCAACCTTTTGAGCAACCAGTACGCTTATTTTTGTTGTCCCAACATCGAGTGCCACAAGAATGTCATTATACGTCGACTGATTTTTCATACATTATTTCCTTGCAAGGGGAGCACAAACGACCGAATCCCTTAATCGGATGTCCGCACGCATACCATCTTTATATGATTCGTTATCTACGTTAAAAATCGACTGTACATACGCAAGCCGCTCATCATCATGGACTGTATTCACATCCGCCATAATAAGAATAGGCTGCGTTTTCGATTGTAAAATGATATCCGATTTTGATCGCCAGGTAACAGTATACACATCAAAGAGTGAGCTCTTCATTGCGCACACGCAATCAATAAACTCAGCAAGCGCTCGCGTTTGTTCAAAAAGAGGACTCTCAATAATAACAGTTGGCAATAGGGATGTAGCTTCAGGACTCAATAAGCGCTTTTCAACTTGTTGAATAACGCGAGGGGTATGTTTTTTTGATACGCATAGAACATACTCCTTATTCGCGGGAATGGATGAAACAATACATACCTGCGGGATGAGTGATGTCACCGTTATCCAGGCACGCAATGGGCTGCGATACTCAATGGAGATATCTTGAATAAAGGGATACTCACGAGTGAGCAGATCAAAGATTCCCTGCGCCCCGAGTGAGCGAACAGCACATTCAGCTACACTTTTTTTAAGAGCAGAACGTACCTCTGGAGCAAAGCGCTGATCGGTGAAAACTTCAATGTGCTCTGGAGTGAGCGTATATCGGACAGCACCAAGCCCAGCGACCAGCACGAGGCCCGCAATGAGCGTTTTTTTATGGATAAGTGTTCGAACTAAATTCATAGAAGTCCCCGGTTTGCACTACAGTATACACAGGAACTATGTTCACGTACAGATGAAAAGCTACATTTTATAGCAAAAAAGAATGTATCTAAACTTTGCGAAAGCTTATTCGCTGTACAGACCTCGCCTTAGCTACTTGAAATAAAACAGTTCGCAACCCCGCGCGTCGACCCTATTCATATCTGCATGTATCCGCATGCCTTCTAGAAAGCCCTTCGAGCATTTCCACGCGAAGTGCAATCTCATTCTCAAGCAGATTCTTAAGTGCAGCCTGCTCTGCAAAATAGCGCTCTCCGTTAATTTGCTCCTTTTTCTGAGCGATACTTGCCTCTCGAGCCCTCCAACCAGCAAGATTATCCTTTTTCATCCATTGGATACTGATGTTTCCCCCCTTCAAATAAAGTCTTAGATGACCTATTCGCTCAACAAGCATATGCAAAGGGGTTTTTCCATCTCGCGCGGTAGCATTAACATCGGCTCCCGCTGCAAGCAGTTTGGAAACAACTTCTGCAGAACAATATTTTACTGCACAATGAAACGGCGTGTATCCTGAATCCTCAAATACCATTTCACCTAAAATAGGATTATACGATGTATTGACTTGACCTATGTTGACTTGCGCTTTAAGCTCGATAAGGGTTTTACAAACCTCATTATTTCCATTAACCGTAGCCCAATACAAAGGCACGCACCCACTGTAAAATGCATCAACAGGAACGCCCGCGGTTATAAGTTCGCGAACAAGGAAGCTTTCATCATGAATACAGGCTATAAAAAGCATTTCAACTAAAAGCTCCTTTATAGTATTATCGTTTCTGCCATCTACAGCGCGTGAAAGATATTCCACAAGACTCATCCTATTATCTCGCCTCAAGATAGCCCTAAGCCTATAATCTCCCGCCACTACACCTCTAAGCCAATTTACAAGACCTCCCATTAATTCGGTGTTTTGAACTAATTTTTCAAATCGCACTTCAGCTTCATTAACCTGGCAATCAACATCATCAACTCTTTCTCGCTTTCTAGAGACACTCTCCATTCCAACAATAGAACTTTGCCAGCAAAGAATCATCATAAGAAAATACCCAGCAAATCTAACCGGGGTGCGCTGCGAAATACATGTAGTGTGAGTGAACATAGTAGAAACTCCCTTTAAGTGAAAATAGACTTACACCATCGTAATAAAAAAGACATAGCCCTCATGAGACCCGACATGATCTTAATCCTATGATTCTTCATGCCGAAACTCTCGAGTAAGCTGGGGGCTTTTATCATTACCGCTGACAGTTTAGAAAAAAAATAGCAACAAGTAAAGCCCGCTTATGACAAGTATAAAAAAATCAAGAAACCGCGGCCGGTCGGCCTTAGAAAAACTCGCCTAAATCTTATGGGTTGAGTGAGCTATAAGAAAGAGTAATATACCGGCAGCAACAGATGCATTATAAGAAATATCGTTCGCTCGCTGGGGAAGACGCACTTGCTCTCCTGATGAGAGAAGATTCCGAGCAATGCCGGTCGATTCATTACCAATAACAAGGCATAGTGGTTGGGTGTACGCAACACTCGTTGCATCATCACCGTCTAGCGTTGCTAAATAGATAGCATATCCCGCCTTCTTTAACTCTTGAATGGCTGCTTGAGCTGTTGTAGCCTCATAGATCTCAAGATGCTCTGCGAGCCCTGCTGCTGATTTGAGGGCTACTGCATTGAGCGGAGCGCTTTGTCGGCCACAGATAATCACCCCATCAACGCCCGTACAGGAGCATGAACGTAAAATAGCGCCGAGATTTCGGGGGTCTTGAACACTATCGAGCAATACAATGAGCGGGCTTCTAGCGGGGTCGAAGAACTTTTTTCGTATCACAAACGGAGTCGCAAGGGCAACCACTGATTGATGATCGGTTGTTTGGGCAATGCGCTGTAATACATCGCGCTGCACAAATTGAATCTGCGTCTCTTTTGATAGGAGCTTGGCAATAGAATCCCATGCCTTAGGCTGTGGCTTGGTAGTATAGATCGTTACAATCTTGCGCCGCTTTGCCTTCAAAAGCTCAAGAATCGGATGAATGCCATAAACGAACTCTAAGTTTTTTTCTTTTTTCATTGCGCCCTTACGAGTAACATATCTTTAAATGAACGTTTTCGTACTAACATTAGCTGTTGAAATGAAATCTGTAAAGCGAGGCCTTACAAAAAACCACAAGAAACAAAAAGAGGCAATATTTCTACTGCCTCAAGGCGTCCCAATATAAATAGATTCTCTATGGAATCAAATGCGGGCTTACCTACTCCTAAAAAAAGTGGAAGCGCCCTTAAGAATGACTCTCATCTGGCTGCTCATTTTCTAAGTGGATCGCTTTCCCGCTTCCGGAAGCAGCCTTGTCAGCATCATCAAGAACCTTCTGCTTGTTTAGCTTGTTAGCCTCAATACGGGCATGAGTTTCATCAATAGCCTTTTCAATTTCGTGCAGACGCGCTTCAAATGTAATTTTTTCAGCCCAACCAGGCTCATTAAACTTCACGGAAGACAGATTATCAAGTATACGCACCCGATGCTCAGTAAATTTTTTCTTTAAATTATTAAGAGACATTGCTATAGGAGGCGTCACAAAAGCATCAACCTGTTCCTTGAATCTGGCTAGTTCGATTTCCCAACTATCATCCGTTTCGGTTTCGGCTGCTTTTATAACGTGATTAAGCAGATCGGCAATGTTCTTATCTTCCAGCATCGCCAATGCGACCACATTACTACTAATTCCATAGGATGGAAAGCTCACAGCTTTAAGCATGCTGTACATGCGCCATACGGCAAAACCTGCAATAGAAAGAAAACCGCCTAACGCGAGCAATCGCGAACCGCGCCGCCCGTCATAGGGATCATCTTGTTTAGAAGAAGCGCCGGCAGCCACGTCAAGAGCGTCTTGCTTGTTCTCATGCGCCGGCACTTCTCTTGAGGTCGAATTGTTATCTTTATTCGAATTTTCATGGCGCTTTCTCTCAGCCTCGGCTTCTTGCTGCAGACGGCGATCCTCGTCCTTTTTAGTATCTCTTTCCACGGCGTGAATAATCCGTAATATACTATCAAACCTTTTTACTAACATTTCTTTCTGCGCTGAACCGGTAAGAAGCAAAGAACATGCTGGCTCCTCAAGAGCTCTTTTTTGTAAAAATCTTCTTTTAACCTCCTCCAAGAAAGGCAGCCCTTTATAACCTTTATTATAATGAGAGAAACGCCTCAAACCCTTTTCAAAATCGGCAAGCGCTTTAAAGAAATCAGAATCGTCTTTATCATTTGCACGACTAGCCTCAGCATCCAAAAGGAAAAGAATTTGACCTTTGCTGTATTGCACTTGGCCTTCCACCGTACGCGTTGCGCGGATAACTTGATCAAGCAACGCATCGATTAGATTTGCAGAAGGGCCGCCATCGCCATCCATACCCTGCATCGCAAAAACTGAAAACCCGCTTAACAAGCAGGACAGGAACAAATTGTTCGTTTTCATACTTATTTCCTTACTATTTTGACCAGAAAAACATACCTATCATAAGTCCACACTACCTCAATGATTCTCATGATACCAATGAAATATCATTTATTCAACGGCCATGAGAGGGGCCAAAGCGCATCTCTATTACTTATTTTCAACCGGCTTCTTTATTACCGGCTTGTAAAATGTGCTTATATCATATTCACTGTATACGTATCTCAATATACTTATTCATACTGCTACAAATCAGTATAGCACTGAAGTGGCGTCATTCAGGATTCTTTCAACCATTCAATGCAATCCAAAGCATTGACTTACAACCGAAACGTGCTAACTTTGGAAAAAGCCCTTTCAGAAAAGCTGGGCATCATAAAATTCCTACCCCGGAGTAACAATGCAAAAAACACTGTCTTTCACCATACGCGCACTCGGCATACTCTCGCTGGGGATTCTACAACCATGCATTCTGCAAGCATCAGAAGCACTATCAGCTCCAAAGCTGGATCCTAGATCTCATTTTACCGTGTACGATCATCAGATGCTTAGAAGGCTTGCTCGCTATGTACCGGTTCCAGAAAGCTTCACCATGTGGCTCAACGAACAGCCATTAGCCCACGATGATCTTGACCATGACCATGCTGTATACAATACATATACAAACGGCCAGCATCACCCGCTTTTCCGCCGCTTTCCTAATATGATTAACACACTTTCATGCGTAGAAATGGGCGATTTACCTACACCTGTCTTACAATGTAAAAACCTATCTGCCCTATTTCCTAACGTAACTCTTTACCTTAAAAACGACGGGCTTACGGGCAAAAAAGTCGATGGAGTTCGCTCTTTTGGCGGGAACAAATTACGAAAATTAAAGTATTTGCTCGGTGATGCACTTGCTCATGGTCATACCTCAGTAATAACTTTTGGTTGCGTCGGCTCCAACCATGTTGCACAAACTGCCGTGTGTGCTCAAGAGCTCGGATTGCAAGCGATAAGCATGATGGTCTGGCAACCAAACTCATATACGGTTAGGCGCAATCTTCTTTTACAGCTACAGTCGAAGGCCGATATCTACAATCTGTCTGATAGAACCTTGCGTGCACTCATAGCAACAGCAGTTTGCTGTGACTACAAACAACGTTATGGCTCAGTGCCCTATGTTATTCCCGTAGGCGGATCATCTGCCATTGGTGCAATCGGATACGTTGAGGCCGCCTTTGAATTAAAAGATCAGATAGATGCTGGACTTGTCCCGGTACCGGATCGCATCTATGTTACTCTTGGCTCTGGCGGCACCACAACAGGGCTGCTCCTCGGATTAAAAGCCGCAGGCATCAAAACTAAGCTCTATTGCATATTGGATGAACCAGAATCAACGCCCGGATCGATGGCACAAAAAGTACGGCAGTTATTCGAAGAGACTAATGATCTGTTGTTAACATGCGATCCTTCGTTTGGACGTTATACACTAGAAGCATCGGACTTTGAGGTGTTTTCAGGCTTTTCCGGTGAAGACTATGGACTCTTTACCAAAGCTGGCGTTGACGCGATGCGATGTGTATTTGAAAAAGAGGGAATTAAGCTTGATGGTACCTACACTGGCAAATGCTGTTCAGCACTCTTTAGTCACCTGAACGAAGACGCATGCTCAGGCAAAACGGTTCTATTTTGGAATACCTTTTGCGGAGAATCTGTGCATGATATCTGTGCATCGGTACATGATGGCGAATCGTATAAAAAATTACCTACCTCTCTTCATAGCTATTTCGAGACTGACGTTCAGCCGCTCGATTTTATAATGTAAGGGAATCGCCATTTCTTAAGAGGGCTCCTTTTCCAAGAGCCCTCTTATTTTTCTACCCAGTCTATTCTATCCTCAGGCCCATTCGCAAGCGCCGATAATAGTACCCACCTCACTAACCACACGTAACGGGAAATCATAGAAAAAAACATTTCATTTCCCTCGATTTTCATTATACTTCTTGAAGAGAACTATCAACGCGAAAGGGGATCCATGGAAACTCAAAATATTGCGCACATACCGGCTCCTGAAAGCCACGAACAAGATGAACAAATTCTCGTTGTAAAAACTGCAACACTTTTCAAGGATCGACCGGCATGGCAAGGCCTTTTAGATGTCCCTTTTGATACATTTCAAGAGCTTGTTTTGCAAGAAAAAGAGTTCCATCCCCGTTCAATTATGGAAACCGATCCTCGTTATAAGCAAATAATCCCCTACCTCGTGTTCCGTCATGAGAACTCCTATTTCTTAATGCAGCGGCGTGCTACTGCAAGTGAGCAACGACTTAAAAACAAGTACTCGCTCGGCATTGGCGGGCATATACGGCATGAAGACATTATCCAAGGCTCGATTATCGATTGGGCACGACGAGAGTTTAACGAAGAAGTTGACTATCCGGGCAGTTATACCGTTAAGCCACTGGGCATTCTCAACGATGATTCCAACCCCGTCGGCGAAGTACATATCGGATGCGTGCTTCTCATTGAGGGCACCTCATCAGAAATCAGCGTCAAATCAGAGCTAAAGAGCGGCAGACTTGCAGGGCTTGCTGAATGTGAAGAGCTTTACCCCAATCTTGAGCGCTGGAGCCAGTTTGTTGTTCAGGCTTTAAAGGCACAATCATAATCATGTGAAAAATGTCATTGCTCAATTTTTACTATCGTGTATACTAGAATTACTGAGTATTTTAGAAAAAAAGTTCTTTTAAGTCTATTCTCTGCTACGCTTCCACCTTAAAAGATCTTTTTAGCTTCTTCTAGAGGCTCTGTTTTAAGGTGTTTAATCTTTTTATAATCTTTCTACAACGTGGATATACTATTATATGGCTACTTTTAAAGACATGCAGTTAGCGCCGGCAATTCAACAGGCGCTTGAGACTCTCGGATTTGTTGAACCAACTGAAATTCAAGAAAAAGCAATTCCTACGCTCCTTGCTCATCCCAAGATCGACTTTCATGGACAAGCACAGACAGGAACAGGCAAAACGCTTGCCTTTGGTCTTCCGCTCTTACACCGAATCGATCCTTCCAAGAAAATCCCACAAGCGCTTGTCGTCGCACCAACAAGGGAACTGGCTATACAGATTAAGGAGAGCATCGCTCCCCTTGCACGAGCTCTCGAGCTGAGGCTTGAGGTTATCTATGGTGGTGTTTCTATGGATGAACAGATTTCGGCTCTCAAAAGAGGGTGTCAAATAGTAGTCGGAACACCAGGCCGGTTAAACGATCACTTGCGAAGAAAAACGCTCTCTATAGGCTCTGTGCAGACACTCGTACTCGATGAAGCTGACATTATGCTTGATATGGGGTTTAAAGAAGAAGTTGATGAAATCCTCAGGTATGTTCCTTCACAGCGCGAGATTTGGCTTTTCTCGGCCACGGTAAAGGCTGGCATAGCGGCTATCATGAAAACACACATGAAGAATCCTGTTTCGGTACGTGCAGGAAAAAAAAGTGTCGCTACGGTGGGAACAAGACAGTATTTTTGTGTCGTGCCCTCGCGATCACGCATGCATGCACTCTGCCGCTTCATAGAAAGCGCACCCGATTTTTATGGCTTTATCTTCTGCCAAACCAAAATTCTAACCAGCGATGTAGCCGAACAGCTCATTAAGTTGGGATACAATGTAGGTGCACTCCATGGCGATATGAGCCAGGTACAGCGCAATCTTGTTATTAAGAAATTTAA
Source organism: uncultured bacterium (assembly GCA_963695365.1). Lineage (GTDB taxonomy): Bacteria > Babelota > Babeliae > Babelales > Babelaceae > PRDV01. The sequence continues at coordinate 625,461 of OY968766.1, read as the reverse complement.
GAGCCGCGAGCTTACTATTCTTGTGGCGACCGATGTCGCTGCGCGCGGTATAGATATTGCAAATTTGTCGCACGTGATTAACTATTCGATGCCTGATGATACCGAAAGCTATATTCATCGCATTGGCCGAACAGGTCGTGCAGGCAAGGAAGGTATTGCTATTACCCTCCTTATGAAATCTGAGGTTCGCGTTTTACAATTCCTTCAAAAGAAATTTAACGTCGTCATTGAGCCACTTGATGTTCCATCGCGCGATACGATTTTGCAAGCGCGCATTCAAGAAGCGACTCGCTATATTGCGTTAATAGGTGAACATGCATTGCGAACAGACTTGCCTGCTCCCGATAAGGCACTTGATTCCCTCGTTCATAATCTGTCACAAGACGAGCTTCGTACTATAGTGGTGAGCATGCTTCATGATAAATTCTTAAGCACACTCGATAATGATGATATGTCATTTACCCCATCCCAGAAGATCATGATGCCCGAAGATGTACAGGAAATCTATATTAATGTGGGATCGGATGATGGCGTAACGCGCGATCATGTAGTTGAGTATCTTACTAAAACGGGGTGTGTGACTCTCGATCAAATTCAGAAAGTACGCGTTATTAAACGCCGCTCATTTATTCAGCTTCCTGGAGAATGTGCCGGGCCGCTTATTAATGCGCTTCGCAACGGCTATCTTGGTGGCCGCCGTGCGCGAGTTAGTCTCATTACCGAAGAGCAGCAACAGGGCCATCAGAGGCCTTACAGAACCCATTCTCGGTATTGATTTTCAGCAATTCTAACTATTGGCTCGAAAGCAGAACGCTGGGTTTTTGATTCAGCTGTTAAACAAGCAGGGGCCTTCATTATGCAAGATTTGGAAACGATCAAATTCTATTCATAATCTAATTAATAAGCCTCTTCACCATATTTTCGAGCTCTCTTTTTTCACGATCTGCGAGCATCAGTGCCCTTTAAGCGATAGTAGAGCGACATCATGCTATAGAGCGATTGACTGTAACAAAGACATTCCACTATCCATGCATTCAAAAATATCGGCGAATAACCATATTTACTCTCCTAAATAGTAAACGTTTCCACCTATTCAGGCACTATTTTTGTATATTGCCTATAAGAAGGCGCTGCAATTATTGAAAGTGCAATAAGCCTTCCCCATAGGTTATTCAGACCAAGATGATTGAATAGTATTGTTGCTAATCCCATAAAGCTACATCGCAACACACTACCCCAATTACCATCACGATTAGGTTCTGTTGACTTTTTATCGTAAACATATGATTGCTCCTTCAAAACAAAGAAACGATGCGAGATTTCGAGCTGTCTTATCAAATCGAGAAAATACTCGTCTAAAATGTTTCATTTTTGAAAAATAACATTCTACAACATGGCGTTCTTTGTAAATATCTTTATCGTATTCCCAAGGATCTAGGGAGTTAGACCTAGACGGGATTACCGGTTCACATCCTCGTTGTATTATCGCGTTACGAAGAGCCTTCGAATCATATCCTTTATCACCAATTACATACGCACCAGTTTCACCTTCTAACAAAGCCTCTGCTTGGGTTATGTCACTTGTTTGACCTGCTGTGATAATGAATTTCAATGGATTCCCTAAGGTATCAACCTTTGCATGAATCTTGGTGCTGAATCCTCCTTTGCTGCGGCCCAACCCTTGATCAAATTGTTCACCATATCCTGTTGAGCATGCATGAGCACGCACTATTGTTGCATCAAACATTATATATTCCAAATCTTGATCTTGTGCACAATACTGAAGAAGATCCTGAAAAACTTCTTTCTTGCTCCATTCATTGTACCGTTTATAAATGCTATTCCAGTTGCCGTATTCTTTCGGAATCATTCGCCATTGAGCGCCGGTACGAGTAATCCAAAATATTGCTTCGAGAAAATCCCTACATCCCGCGACATACACTTTATCGCACCCTCTTAAAAACAAATTTATTTTGACCCATGCTGGTTCTGTGATAAACTCTTTCTCCATGATAGCTCCGTCGACTTAAAAAGACTCGATACCTTTTTTTGACGGTGCTATCATACCCAAAAAAAACTTCTATCGCAAAAAGTCAACAGAACCTAGTATTACATTGGAACATTTGTATCCTAAAGCCCTTGCTGATCCCTTTCCATAGATCTTCCCATGAAACTATAAGGTAGTTTATAAAGAGCCCACGTATTTTTTCCCATAAATAACATTTTCTGCCTTCTTTCTTAAGGGCCGCCTGAAAGAGAGCATCACACAGTTCTTGTATTTGATCAAGCAAGAATGCAAACATCATGAGCATTGCAAACACAGTACTTAGGTTCTTCTGGCCGTGGCCGAAGTTATGTTCAAACTCATATCCTTGGTTCTTGAGCGTATTAAACGTTTCATTCTCTAGTTTCCACCGAGCTCTTCCTCCTTTCATTACGGGATGAATTTTTTCTGACGTAATTTCTATATTGGTAACCCACGTAAGTGTCTTCTTTCCCTTAGATGACATCTCAACACATTCGAGAAAGTTCACCCTGAGATCTTGATGATCGTCATTAATCGGTTTTCTCTTGCGCTACTTATTTGATTAGGCAATCCCTTAAGAATCCCTTTAGCCATTGAAAGCAATGTTGCTGCAGAAAGGCTTTTTCTTGATATGTGGTTCATTACTCCTCTCCCAATAAAAAATTGTTGTGAAGTAAGAATAGCAAAAATTTTACGTAATCCAAATTTTTTTAGCTCTACAGAAATCACTATTCAACATTAGCGGGAGTACCTGGATCAGCAGTAGCAACTCCTTTTTCAGACCACTGATCACAAAATCTTAATCATCAGTTACGACACGTCTAGTAAAACAAGAAATTATCCTCTCAATGAGCCCGGGAGCCTTGCGAGCACCTTTAGAATCAAGAAAATTAACTATTTCTTTATTTTTTAAGCACGTTTCTACAAGAGTTTTACCATGGACAGGAAGATTGATGTCAGCACCATAAGCTATAAGCATAGTAGCGATGGCCTTGGCTTTTGCAGTTCGTTTTTTAAGAACATCTCTGCTACCTTTTGTTAAAAAAAAATTCTCTCGACCTAATAATTCTGCAGACGACATGTACCAATTATTAACTACCGTATGATACAGTGCTGTCTGATTACCTATACTTACATCAGCACCTTTGAGAAGCAAAAGTGTTACCATGCTCTTCGAATTCAAAAAACAAGCACGTGAAAGCGCCGTTTCGTTTCTATAATCAATTGCATTTACATGAGCACCTGTATCAAGCAGCAGCTTTACTACCTCCTTATATCCGCTTTCTACAGCTAATATTAGAGGGGTAGAGCCCCTCTTTGTGACCACATCAACGCTTGCTCCTTTATCTAAAAGCAATTTCACTACTCCCACTACCCCTTTACAACAAGCAAAATGTAGTGGAGTAGATCCATCTTTTGCAACCAGATTCACATTAGCACCTTCAGCTAGTAACAATTCAACCATATCTATATCTGCATTAGTAACAGCCATATGAAGAGGACTCCAACCATCTTCATCTACATCATTTACTCCAGCACCTCTATATAACAATTCTTGAGCTACCTCAAGAAATTGGATCCTTACATCACTTATTGATAATGGTACCCGTACATAACTTTCAGACTGATTGTAATGATAGACTACTGCATGCAAAGGAGTAAAGCCATGATTTCCTCGCGCTCTCACATCGGCACCTCTACTTACCAGTATTTTAACAGTTTCTCGCATTTGCGCCTCATGTAAAGGCGTATTTCCATGCGCATTAAGTGCTCCAACCTGGGCCCCTTTGGCTAAAAGCAATTTCATCATTTTACCATCAGTATTAAAAAGGAGCGATGGATTAATACTATTAAGCTTAGTCGCATCAATACACATTTCTAACAAAAGCTCAGCCAAATGTAAATAATTCTTTTTCACCGCCCAAATCAGTAATGAAACATTTCCGTCTCTATGAAAAATAAAAGCATCCCTATAATCAACATGTTTCCCTGCTTCTAACGGAAAATTCTCTAACTTAATTTCCCGGTCACTCAAAAGCTGAGAAATAACGTATACTTGAACCGCAATATAACGGCTCATTAAGGCTATTTCACAAGCTCTTGCTAGGTAATGAGCCACTTTCGCCATATTTTTTTTGACCTTCTGCCCAAAATAGTGTATCTTTGCCAATTTCACGCACGACCATATCTGAGTTTCTTTATCAATAGATTGCCTTGCCACTTCTTCAAGCTGCTTTCGCGCATTTACCCAATCATTTTTTTTCAAGTATTTTTCTGCCTGAGAAAAAGTTTCTCTTACCTGCTCAATGGGCTCAAGCTCTTTTCTCTTTTTAGTCACCGACTCCATACCAGCGAGCGAAAAAAACTGGGAGAAAAGACAAAAACACAGAAACGACGGGACTTTTAAATCGTCATAAAAGGATAGAAACTTCATGAGCAACCTTCTTAGAATAATCATAACCACTCACTAATAAGGGGATATTCTCATCACCATCAAACACGACAGAGGATCGTAAATAACACTAATTGAACGGGAGATAGCCCGTTATAATATACATCCTCATGTTTTTAAAACTACTCCCCCCTTAAGAAAAATCTATCTTGGGCTATAATAACCAATTAGCTCGTAATCTATCTCTATACAGTAATAGTACACTATCAATAATATAATACCAGAACAATCAAATCTTTCCACCTAGAGTTCGGACAAGAATAGACGAAAGCTCCCTTTAGGAGTATGTTTGTAAAAAACACCACAAGCATACACTAAAGGGAGAATCAGGATCACTATAAAGTGATATCAGAAGAATGGCAGGAACGCTAATCATTTTTGATGATAATCAAGTAAACTTCATCAGTAGGCTTATTCAAGCATATTTCAAAACAAAAATATTGCTAATTTCTTGTTTGGGGGTGGCTCTTGAAGGAAATCTTGGCGCTCTTAGCCTATGCGATTGCAGTAATCATAGGTGAAGCTCTCAGAAAGGCCGTCCTGTCGACTAAAATGCAGAAAAAATTCAGCGGTCTTCATCTTCTCTTTCAGATGATTCATAGTTATACTTATAAACAGCACGATCTGCCATAAAGAAAGAATTTATATTTCTCAGATCGATAAATTACGTAAACACTACTGTATTTGATAGCGGCTAGAAGGGATTATATATGAAAATGTCCAAACTTCAGTACTCTGGATATTGCTCAGGAGCTACGCCATTTACTGAAAGAACTCGTGGATACGTTTGCCCAGATACCGGAAAATTAAATTTCTTAAGGGTGACAACAAACATCCAATTGTCGCCATAATCAAACAAGAAGTACCAGATGTCACCCGGCTCTCTCCAAAGTTGATAGATTGGTGCGCTAACCCCATCGGCTTCATCATTGTCAAAAAGCTCAAAACGCCGAATGGATCTCGAAATTTTGGGATTATCATAAAAACCAAAAGCATGATAGAAGTCAAAATCAAAAGATTGGGTAATTTGTTGAGCAAGAGCATGTAAGGTATCAGTTACCATTATTTCCAAAACTCTTTTGATCTTTTTTTGATGAAACAGCTTCGTTTCCAAAATACAGGTCCTGTTTTCAAGCTGATTATGCATCGGTACCCCCGCTAATTGGCCTTCAAAATCCTTACTCTCAAAAGTGCGGTGACCCCAATTTCTTGGACCACCCGTTAAGTTAGTAACATCGTATTATGAATTATTTTTATTGCAAGAGTTTTTTCCTTTCTTTGTAGGGATTGCCTTTCCTACTCATACGTACTGTTATACCATGCTTCTCTAATTGATGTAAGCTGAACTTGCATATTGAACCCCTCGATCCGAATGATGAATGAGATTTGTTAGGTCGATGCTAATGCCATTGTCAAGGCGTTTAAACACAGCTGAGTATCTATCTTTACATCCAAGGCACAGCCTACAATTTTTCTACTCGAGACATCAATAATAAAAGCAAAGTAGGCAAACTTCTTTCCAAGCGCACAATAGGTAATATCGCTCACCCAAAGCTGATTGACCCTCGCAAAACTGAGAGACAAGATTGGGAAAGAACGGCAATGAATGATTTGATTCGGTTGTAGCAACGTACTTTCGTTTCTTCTTGAAGCTGAGGCCGTCTTGCTTCATGATCTTATAAACACGTTTCTTATTTATAATAGCACCTTTATGTTTTAAAGCGTATTTTACCCGTCTATATCCATATTCCGGTCGTTTTAACGCAACTTCTTTCCCAGCAGAAGTAACACATAGAAATAAGGCAATTTCCATTAAAGGCCACCTTCCCCCAAAAAGCCGCGATGAAAAAATTTCAGCTAAGATAGTCGAGTACAAATCTAAATTCGTTCATGATGGGACTATGTAGATAATATCGCGAGTTAATTCCTGAAGTAGATCGTGAAATTAAACAAAAAATTTGGACTCGCATTCCTGAGTGCTGCAAAATTTGCAATAAAAAAAAATCGGTTTATCTTGATAACGTTGCATAACTTGTAAGGAAGCATTCATTCATTATCTTGTGAGCCTCAGGAGCTACGCTTCGTCGTGTTGCAGCATTATCCCTGTGTAGGAGACGCAGAAATCTAGCGAAAGAGTGAATTTGGTATAATCTTTGTTGGAAGGAAACAATCATGAAAACTTGCACTTTGAGTATGTATCATATGGCAATTACATTGCTAATAATCAACCTTTTTTTGCCTTGCAGCTTATTTGCTATGGACGTTGATCAGACTTTATCAGCCGAATCAGATGATGGTCAGGCTTTATTAGCAGGCCTCGAGAGGGAACTTGAGCTGAGTGATCAAAATAATCGCATGGTGGCTGCTGATAATCTAAAGATTGGAAGGGCTTTTTTGTATTACAAGGAAGAATTTTTAGACTATGATTACGATATGGCTCATAAATATTTGATATGTGCTGCTGATCAAGAATTTGATTTACGTGTGAGAGCATGGGCATGCGTTTATTTGGCCCAGATGTATTATTTTGGAATGGGCGTTTCTGCGGACCCTCAGCGCGTCGCTGCATTTATCAGGCAAGCACGCAGATGCCAAGGAGCGATTAGACGATTATATCCTGAGCAGGAAAACGAAATATCTCGCATTTGCGATATTTTAGAAAATCCTCGTAAGGTGCATGAGATTATTGATAATCTTCGCGATACGCCAATCTTTCGAGCTATTAGTAAAGGTCATGTTGAATTAGTGAAGCTTCTGATACAATTAGGCGCTGATGTTAATCATCGTAACATCAATGGAAACACTCCACTTAATGTGGCGGTAATAGTGGAAAGAAAAAATGTAGTAAGGATATTACTGTCTGCAAATGCATGCCCTACAGCTAAAAATAATAAGGGGACTACCGTTATTGCTTTGGCAGCAAATAAACCAGAGATTAAGAGGCTGATTTTTAAGGGAATTGTTAAACAATTCATGCAAAGAGAGGGTGCTGATACTGAAACCAGAGCAATCGCGCATTTGCATATGGATGACAATGCCGGTCGCAATAATGCAGAGCCCACAGAAGGATTTACAGATTATTTAATAAGTAAGATTTTCAGTTGCTGTAGATGGCTGAAATATAAAAGGGATTAAAGGATCAAGAAATCGATTTTGGTCTTCAATTTTTGTAAAAGAAAAGTGGAATTGGGTATAGATGGTAGATCGGAGGAGCACTTTAGTGCTAGCCTCCGTCCGCCACCTCAAACGGTACGTGCAGTTGCTGAGTAAACCGAAAGAAAAAAGGCATGAGAAAAATTTCGACACTCTATACCGAAACACCTAACTCATGCCTCTGAACCCGCGTAGGTTACAACCTAATTAATAGCAAAAGAACTGAAAAAGAGCAAGTAGCCTGTCTTTAAAATTTTCCCCCAGCATTTATATCATCTTTTTACAGAGCGGACAGAGCCCGTTAAACTTGGGCCCAGCTAATGGAGTATTACAAATACAACAGAGGCTTCTCACTAACAACTCTCTTACTACGACATTCAAACGCTCTTTAGAAGCACAATCGATAGGGGTACTGCCATAGATATTTCTTATAGAAGCATCAGCCCCAGCCTCAACGAGTGTCCGCACAATATCTAAATAGCCCTCTCTTACTGCATAATGAAGCGGGGAGTTCCCTGCCTTTGTCACAATATTCACTTTTGCTCGTTTTAACAGTAGCTCTACTATCTCTAGAGCACCTGATAGAACCGCACTATGAAGTGGCGTTGCGCCGTCAATATTATTAAGATCCACCGTACCTTTAGCTTCATAGACAACACCCATTAGCAATTCTACAACCGTTTTGTGACCCTTTAGAGCAGCCAAATGTAAGGCCGTACTCCTTCCTTCTTGCACTGCAAGCACATCTGCATTACGCCCCAACAATAGCCGCACTACTCCGCTATGGCCATTGAAGGCTGCCAGATGAAGGGGAGTTTGCTGCCAACGATCTCATGCATTAACATGTGACCGCAAGAAACAACCTGCATAGCTCACTTTTCCACATTTTCCAATCATTTTTTAGAAAATTCATCAGCCACCTCCCCGATTATAGTACAAGATGCAAATTCAATATAAAACTGTACAAAAAATGTCCATTCGCTCTGGCGTACGCAAAGGCATCCCGCCGTTCTCTAGTGATCGTTTCTCATCATAAAAGCGTACATTTTGCTCAATCCTGCTTTTCCCGAACTTTTTTACAGCAATTCCCCTTAATGACCGCTGCCGTATAATAAATACCAAAAGGGATACCAATAAAAGGTACGCCAATAATCCAAAACAATCCGCCACTTCCTAAAACATAGGAAATAATTTTAGGATCACAGCTGCGTAGCGCAAGCTTAAATACCTGGCTATCGAAATTTTCATCAACTGAAAAAAGGAGTTTCACTTTTTCAAAATCATTCTCCTCTAGTGCTATATGAATTGGAAGTTTTCCTGAGGTATTAGGTTTTCTACAAAATTTCATAAAATCTTCTCTCCTCATCGATGACCATAGCATAATCATCCTTGTATCCTTATTTGCTGCAGCATAATGCAAGGGAGTATTGCCTCGCTCATCCACAGGAGAAATAAAGTCTCGAGCTAAGCTCTTAAAAAGAAATGCTAAAAAATCAAAAGAATTGTGTAAAACTGCCAAATGTAAAGCCGTTTGCTGACGGTTATCTGGCAGGGCTGGATCGGCACCTGCTTTAATAAGAAGTTTGCCAATCGTTACATTCCCGTTTTTAGCAGCAATGTGTAGTGGTGTATAGCCCTCACTATCCTGGGCTGCAAGATTTGGTTTACTTTCGAGTAAAGTTTCAGCTATCTCATCCTGACCAGATTCAATAGCAGCATGAAGAGGCGGTCTACCGTTTTTTATCATTTGTGCATTAATATCGGCACCTTAATATCGGCACCTTTTGAAAGCAATAACCATACAACATTTTTGCGCCCTTTATCTGAGGCAAAATGAAGCCCCGTTGCGCCTTCCCAATCACCTTCAGCCACTTTAATGTCCACCGGAACCCCGCCAGCCAATAAGGCGTGAACTGCATCTATTTTCCCTTCTCTGCAGGCATAATGCAATGGATGCCATCCATCTCCAACTAACATTGTATGATCTGCGCCCATTCTTAGAAGTAACTCAATAACTTCACGATGACCTTCAAGACAGGCAAGATACAGGGCGGTATAACCTTCAGGACGATTTTTTATGTTAATATCCACGCCCGTTGCACCCAACAGTAGTTTGACAACGGCAACATGACCCTGCTGTGAGGCGACATGCAGAGGCGGCCATCCTTCTTTATCTCCCAATTTGGGATCAGCACCCGCATCAAGTAGCAGCCTTACAATAGCTGCTCTGTCAGCCACTGCTGCACAATACAATGGGGTTTTACCTTCCTTATTAACAGCATTTATGTTAGCTTTAAGAGCGATTAAGCGCTTTATGCATTTTTCATGTTTTATCTGATTTCTTGCCCCAGTCTGAGCGGCAGCATGCAGAGGAGTTGTTCCATCCCGTTTTGCAGCATTAACATCTATCCCTTCTTGAGTTAATAAAAATTCTACCACAGGATAATTACAATAATCAATAGCGCAAAACAAGGGTGTTTGAAAATCTTTTGCCACCGCATTCACGTTTGCACCATGATCAAGGAGTATCTGGCAATTCTCACGCGTTCTAGCATTATGCAAGGGAGTATATCCCTCATTATCTATCTTGGAAACGAAACTGGCTTCTCTTTCGATAAGAAATTTTACGGTAGCTTCATTAGAAGGTCCTACAGCGTAATGTAGTACACTTTGACCATCATCATCCACTTGAACACGATCTGCATAAGGCACTTTATACCATAAAAAACGCAGATTCTCCCCAGATTTATTTGCATGAGCTGCTGCATGCAAAACCGTCTTTCCCTTCCAGCCCCGCAATGATAGATCTGCACCTTTATCAATCAATATTTTGATGGTATCAACGTCACTATATTGTGCAGCATAATGTATAACGGCATCTCCCTTTTTTGTAACAGCGTTAATATTCGCACCGCGATCAATCAATACTTGCGCAGCTTCCTTATTACTGAAGTGAGCAGCCATATGGAGATGCGTCATAAGATCCGTGCCGCAAAGATCTACAGCCGCACCCTTATCTAACATAAAGGCAACAGTTTCTCCTTTACAATGAGCTGCACCCCAGTACAATGGTATCTCCCTACTCGAGTTAGCGGCAGCAACATCAGCACCAGCATCAATTAACACCCTCGCTGATTGGTCCCTATGTTCTGACCACATAGCTTCATGTAATGCTGTATTTTCGAATCTATCTTTAGAATCGAGACGTGCACCTTTACTAAGTAAAAACTGCAAAATTTCCGGTGTGGACCAATGAGCTGCATCGTGAAGGACGGATGTTCCATCCTTATCAACCGCATTGACATCTAAACCGGTATTAACCAATCTTTCTACAGTTTGTAAATCTCCAGTATGAACAGCACAATGAAGAAGGGTACTGCCATCCCTTCCCTTTGCCGATGCATCTAAGCCGCGATCAATTAAAGTTTTTATGACTTTATCATAATCATATTCATAATCTGCTGCAGCCCAAAAAACTGCGCTTTGGCCATCTTCAAGAGCTCCCATATCTGCACCAGCATCTAATAATGCTTCAACAATCTCTTTATGGCCTCCTCTCGCAGCAGCTACAAGAGGCAATCTGCCTTCTTTATCAGGACTTTTAACGTCAACCTTGCTCAGCAGGAGCTGCCTTACTATCCCTTGATAACCGAAAGCGGCTGCCCACGTTAATGGGCTGAATCTTCAAGTATTCCCTCATTTTTTTCCAGCAAAAGCATCGCAACCTCATCATGATCATTTTTAGCAGCCAATCGTAGCGGATGGAAACAATCGCGCTCCAATTCCCCGTCAATAATTTTAGAGATTTCCGCGCACCTCTCAGCATTTGCGCCCTTCTCTAACAATATATTAACAATGTCTTTATGGCCTTTCATTGCGGCTAAATGAATAGCAGAACATTCGTCTTCCTCTTCAGTAAGATCAACATCGTACTTTTCTTTATCCAATAACTCCAATAATTTCGAAGTGTTCCCTTCCTTAGCCGCAATAAGGAGCGGATTGGTATAATTATAATCTGATCTCACCTTTGCTACCTTCTGCTCCATTCCACTGAGATGCACAGGTAAAACCAAGCACAATAATAGTTGCCTAAAAAACTGAAAGTTAAAAAGGCCTCGATCCCTTTTTTCGCTGGAAACGATTCCCGCATTTTCCAGCATTTGAAAAACATTAAACATGATAAGTTCTCCTTAGCTAACTCTGTTACTTTTCATCTTGCATCGCCCCTAGAGTAATGATCATCTCCAAGCAAAATCCAATAATCGTATGTTTTTCTTATGACTCCATCTCTTCCTTAATCATGCCATAAGTATTATTAGACATCATTAAAACCAATAGTAAAAGCCACACCGGCTTAAAAGCCGGTGCTTTGCATTCCGCTAACATAATCACTGGTTCTGGATATACTTTTTTATCTTCTCAATGTCACAGTATCCTGTAGTCTCTGCGAAATATCCATCACACCAGAAACTATCTCCCAACAAAAATTCTTCTAGTTCTGGAAATTCCAAACGAATTTTTCTGCTACTACCACCTTTGAAATACTGCACCGCCGTACTAACACTTATATCGGGCTTCAGTTGAATGAGCATATGTATATGATCCGGTTGGATATTCAGTTCTTCTATCAACCAACTATTCATCTCAGCACATTCTCGAATTAATTCTTCGATACGATCAGCTATTGCTCCACGTAAAACTCTTTTCCGATATTTCGGAATCCAAACTATATGATACATCAATCTATGTTTCGTATGCGCACCTGTCCAATAGTCATTCATACTCATAGTATGACATTCTCACCGGCCCTTCGCAAGTCTTCGCCTTGCTCAATGGCCTCTATAAGGATGACCTTTCATCCCCAGTCTTGAAAGAAAAGAACTGGGGTATTCAGGTCATTTTTAATAAACAAAAAGTGCTCGATACCATAGTGAGCGAGAATTTCATTTCAAGTTCCCTCATAACATGCAATCTCATATTTCCCCCTCCAGCATTTCAGGATCGCCATTTGTTGCAGCAAAAAAGGATAAAACCGCCAGCACACTCAACGAATAAAAATTCACAAACAAAAGAGCCCATCTTACAGATACTCATTCCAGACGAAATAACATGTTCTCATCTCCCCGTGAAATATAAATGCCATTTCTCAGTTCACTTCCGCTTGAATGCTTCATCAGCCTCCTCCTTATGATTACGATAAACGCAAACTCAATTGAGCAAGTGTGCGAAAGATGTAAGAATGTAGAGTTTTGACTCTACCCACCCTCAATCGCCATCAGAATAGATCGATTTTAATTTATTGCAAATTCCATCAAAGTATGCTGATAGAAATTTGATTGTTTCTCAATCGCTTCGAAATAGCCATCATTAATTCATTTCTAAACCATTTCTCAAAAAACGGCTATCTAAAAGGCCTACCCTCTGGCTTTTTCGATCTCATTAATTCTGCTGGTCCAGGAATTTTGCAGCATGTAACGGGATAGCGAAGCAATTGCATATAAGCATTTGAATGGTTATCTTGATGACAGCGGTGCGGGAGTCAGCCTCGTAGGCCGATCACATTTAAGATATTAAATGCTTTATTTTTTTGACACACGCATTAAGCAGATGTATGATTCTTGATAGAAAATATCTTATCCCTAAAGATCCAACATTTAACGGGGAGAATCGCCATGAACAATAAACGTATAATCATTCTTGCTATCTTTGCCGGAATCCAGTACAGTTCCTTTCAAAAGTTGTGCGCAATGAAAGCTGCACTTTCTGCAAAAGTCATTTCTCATGAAAGCCCTGCCTCCAAGCTTAACGGGTTGTCAGTTGATCTTGCCGTTATCTTGGAATTGATAAACTGTCTACCTGACCCTGCAAAAGAAGTTCTTGTCCAGACGCTTACGCCCCCAAAAGATTCTCTTGAAGATATACATAGAGCGGCAAAAGGTAATGACAGGAATAAACTGGAGCTTCTCTTGCAATCGGATCCAACGCTTAAAGAACTTCGATCAAGGAAAGGAAAAACCCCCCTTCACTTCGCAGCAGCCGAAGGCCGCGACGAAGCATTGAATTTTTTACTGGATCAACATGCCGATATTGAAGCACGTACCAATCGATTGATGACACCTTTAATTATTGCTGCAGCAAACGGAAGAAAAGGAGTGGTGAAAATCTTAATTGCTAAAAAAGCAATATTAGATGCAACAGATATCGAGGGACGATCTGCTCTCTGGTACGCTATTCACAAGAATCACGGGCACACTGCAAAACTTCTTCGTGAGAAAGGGGCCTTGGTGATCGTGCAGATTCCATCAATTACTGGCGAAAAAGCACTTATAACTCAGCACATTCAGCATTACATTGCGCCTCGCAATGGCCATACAAATTTTGATACAATAGTAAACGAAGCAAAGCGCCTCATGGGCCTCTTTAGAAATTCCACGTGGGCCATGGTTATCTTAGAAAGCATTTCTCAATTGGAGCAGGTGAAGCCATGCCACCCGCTATTAAGGGCAGTTCTTTTAGGAATAGATGGTGTTTTAGATTTTTGGATTAAAGATTATTTAAGAGGGCTTTCCGAAGAAGAGAAAGTAAAAATTATCAACGACCAATCATTCAAATGGACACCTCTTTTGGCCGCAACGGCAAACAACTCAGTTACAACATTAGTCTTGCTTCTAGCAGCAGGAGCAGACCCAAATCAACCAAACGAAGATGGAAAAACCTGCCTCATGATTGCGGCAAAAAACCCTTATCCAAATACGCAAGCAGTCATAGAAAAGCTACTTGCTGCTGGTGCCAAAACAGATCGTGTAGATCGGGAGAACTTCACAGCACTTCATCATGGAGCTGACTGTGAGAATAGCAATGCGGTTGCCATATTAGCTCCGCTTACAAAAAACATCGATCAGGAAGATGCGCTCAATGGTCGGACTGCTTTATTAACTGCGATATTTAGGAGTAATCCAGAGCTGGTGCACCTCCTACTAAATGCTGGAGCTAATCCAAATGTAAGCACCTCAACAAAAGTGACTGCGCTGAAACTACTCGTCCTCAATGCCAGCCCTGAAGGCCCTGGCAATCTAAATCAAGAAAGGCTTCACCAACTCTCTCAGGGGCAAGAGATGAATATTCTCAAGCTTATCACTCTAACGAAAGAGAAATTAAAACTTGATTCAACGGAAATCTACCGGCTTTTAAGAGAATGTACACAAATACCGTTTAAGCCAACTAACGAAGACATCAGGGAATGCTTAGCCCTTGCAAAAGCCTTTGGCTTTTCCGATCTCTTAGATCAACTTAAATAATGAAGAAAGCACGCTTGAGGTTGTTTTGCCATGATATGTATTTGGTTATTAGCTCTCGTATTCGCATCTTTCAGCACTGTGACTGCCGCTATGGATGCGGTGGCAGCGAAAGTTCACGTCAATCCCAAGCCAATCAGATGGGGTGAGGAAGAGAGGGCCCTTGCGGATCAGCTTATTGTTGCATTTAGTCCGTTTACCTTAAAGGAAAATGCTCAAAAAGTTGCGTCTCCAATAACAACACATAATCTCCCGCAGTATTTTAAAATCATCTATGAAATCTCCTACACATTTATCTACTTGACAACAATCAATGGCTTCGATAAGAATTCTTTTCTTGCTCAATTAGATGATGTTATTGATCTGCTTTATGTCATAGCTTTTGATAATGCGTTACTGTCAAGGATTGATCAATACCCAGAATGTGCGACATTTCTTAATTCGCTTGAAAAATTCCTTAAAAGTTGTACTAGTGCAACACTTGCCGCCTGCCGCAAAGAAGCGATGTCGCAGCAGCTGCTACTAGATATTTTTGGGTCAATAAACAGTGCAAAATCACTAGCACAAGCACTTCTGAAAAGCTATTCTGACGAGCTTCTCCGCTCATTTCCCCAACAAGTCCAATTCGAAACCATGCGTCAAGTACCGAAACTCAAAGAAAAATGGGAAGCCACTGCTGCGCAAGAAAAAAGTTATACAACCTTAGCTGAAAAGGCTCAGACCCCACAACAGAGAGCAAAGATGGGGGGAAGGGCACAAAAAGCTTCAAAGGAAGCAATTGCAGCTAAAAAACAGTATGATGACTTGGTTATGAGCATGAAAAGCAATCCTGTACTTGGCAATGCCCTCCAAAGCTTTCGCACAGCAACCCGCTTTTTAGTAAACAACAGAGGATGTCAAAAAATAAAGGGCCTTGGTCGTCTTACTGAAGAACAAATAATCACTATTTTTTCAGTCCTTGAGAGAAATGACTCGTTTGAAAAAATGCTCATAAAGGCGCTTGGCCAGTTGGATCGTTCTGACCCTCGATTGCCCGATGATATCTTTTTAACCCTTCAAACCTATATAACCGTTGCCTATGTTCATAATCCCAACCAAAAAATAAGGGGCAAAACAAGAGGCTCTCGCTGGGAGCTCATCGTAGCACTGTATTGCCTAAATAATAAACTTGTTCTCAGGAGAATGAATATACATATTGAAAAAGCCCATCTTTTAAGTCATGAGCATAAAGAATTTGACATTATTCTAGAAGAAGAGTGGGCTGATTGTAAAAATCGAAAGTGGAGCGAATTGGGAGAAGCTGATCTAACCAAAACCCGTGAACAAGCTGAAGCTCAGAAAAGAATTACCTACAGCCACAATAAACATAATGCAAAAAAAACATATTATCTGATTTCTAGATATCCCTGTGATACTCTAAATGCTAAACACATCGAATGTATCGATGAAAAAACCGTCAAATCCATACCTAAGCTATCAAAATTCAGCAATCTGTATTCTTCCGAGTATATCGATCTGCTTAAAGATCTCGAAACTTAAGATTATGGCTGCATGAGCAAAATCTACTCGTACAGGAAGTCACAATGCATTATATTTCTGCAAAAAACGATTAAACGAGCCCAGCTGAGCTCGTTGCCATTCCAGTCCGATCCTGCTATACTAATATTCATGAAATACTATATGTTTAACCATCTAACAATTTTCACCTGCTCAAGGAGCTAACGTACATGGCAAAAGAACTACTGCGTTCATCGCAGTTTCGTGCAGTTGAGCGCAATTTTGACGAAGACACGCTCGTCCTCAACGAAGAACAAAGAAAAGAACTCGCCTCTCTCTATGGGGGCATAACCAACCATTTCAAACAAGGATCGATCGTCAAAGGCAAGGTCATTAAGGCCGGGCATGATGGCGTTCTTGTTGATATTGACTATAAATCTGATGGCTTCATACCCGGGTATGAATTTACCGAGCATGAGCTTAAAAAGCTTACCCCAGGCTCTCCTATTGAAGTAATGATTGATGAGCTGGAAAATCCCGATGGCAATGTCATGCTTTCCTATGAAAAGGCAAAAGCAATGCGCGCATGGGGCTCCATTATGAAGCTCTTTGAAGAAAATAAACCGGTAGAAGGTATCGTCACCCACAAGGTAAAAGGTGGCCTCAGCGTTGATATTGGTATCCCAGCATTCCTTCCAGGGTCTCAGGTTGATACACAGCGCGTGAGCGACTTCGATCACTTTGTTGGCCAAACTATTACGGCGAATATCATTAAAGTTAACCAAAAGCGGGGCAATGTCATTATTTCCCGTCGTAAATACCTTAATGAACAGCGTTCTGAAAGCAGAAAGAAGATCCTTGATACACTAGAAGTGGGACAAGTACTGCAAGGAATGGTTAAAAACATTACTAAATATGGTGTCTTTATCGATATCGGCGGCGTTGATGGTCTTCTTCATATCACCGATATGACCTGGGGTCGCATTGACCATCCAAGCGAACTCGTTAAAATCGGCGATACCGTGACTGTGAAGGTTCTTTCATTCGATAAGATCAATGAGAAAATCTCCCTGGGCATGAAGCAACTTGGCGAAAACCCATGGGATGCACTTGATCCTTCTATCCAGGTTGGCTCGAAGATCCAGGGTAAAATCTCGAGCATTAAGGATTACGGTCTCTTTGTTGAAGTTGCGCCTGCCGTTGAAGGGCTCATCCATATCTCCGAAGTATCATGGACCGATCGCATTACCGATCTCCATAAACACTACAAGGTTGGCGATATGGTCGAGGCACTCGTTGTTTCGCTCGATAAAGAAAATCGCCGCATGTCGCTCAGCGTTAAACAGCTTGAGAAAAATCCGTGGGATGCTATCAGCGAACAGTATGAGGTTGGACAAAAGATTACGGGCAAGGTGAGTAACGTCACTGAGTTTGGTATCTTTATTCAACTTGCTCCTGGAATCGATGGCCTCGTTCATATCTCAGACTTCTCATGGACCGAGCACATTGAACACCCAGCTGATCGTTACAAGAAAGGTGATGAAGTTGAAGCCGCTATTACCGGCATTAACAAGCAAACCAAGAAAATATCGCTTGGCATCAAACAACTCTCACCTAATCCTTGGGAAGAGATTGAGAAAAAGTATCCAGTTGGATCTTCCGTTGAGGGAGAAGTCAGCAAGATCACTAATTTCGGAGCATTCATTAAGCTTCCTTCAGGCATTGAAGGGCTCGTGCATATCTCCGAACTTGGCGGCAAACCTGAAAAGGTAGAGGATATTCTCAAAATCGGCCAAAAGGCAACATTTAAGGTGATTAAGGTAAGCCAAGAAGAACACCGTCTTGGGTTGAGTTTACGAACAGATGAGGAAGTTGCTGCGACTGAAGAGAAGAAAGCTGCACGTCGGGAGAAGACTCCTCAAAAAGAGCGTGCTGAAGCAGCTCCTTCTAAGCAAAAGAGCCAATTTCAGTTAGAACTTGAAAAACACGCGGCTCGTCAAAGTGAAGGCGAAACTGCCGACAGTTCAGACGAGGAGAACGCATGATGGAAAGAACACTCGCTATTATTAAGCCCGATGCAATTGCATCGGGCCATAGCGGAATGATCATTAAACTTATTGAACTCAATAAGTTTATCATTACACGCATGCAGAAAATTACCCTCACCAACAAACAGGCTGAGGAATTTTATGATATTCATAAAGACAAACCTTTCTATCGCGAGCTCGTCGATGGCATGCTCAAAGGACCAGTCATCGTTATGGCACTGGAAGCTGAAAATGCTATCGCTAGATGGCGTGAGTTAATGGGAGCAACCGATCCCAAAAAAGCGGCCATGGGAACCATACGATGGATGTTTGGCATGCATATTGGCAGCAATGCCACCCACGGCTCAGACGCTCCAGAGACGGCAAAGAGAGAGCTTGCTTTCTTCTTTCCAGATTTGTAAAGAAGGCCGCGCACCTACGTAGGTGCCCCTTTTGCCATAAAGCCCACTCGCATTTTTAATTTTAACCTTAACTTAAGCCGCTAAAGAATGGCCTTACTGAGTTTTACTTTTTCTAATCCGACAACAGCTGATTATTTGTTCATAGAGGTCGAAAAATATATGAGATGTTTTATACCACAAAGCCTGCAAAGCAGTATCTGGGGCAGCCTTGTTTGGCCATTTCAAGATAAGCCCAGGCCCGTACCTGCGTATTGCCAGTTTGATCGGCAGCTTTTTGAAAACAAGAAAACGCCTTCCTAAAATCTTCATCAGAAGCTTCCCGTAAAAGCAGCCGCCCTACTGCGAGATTTTCCCCCGCCAGTAATGCTACATCTGGATCAACTGCCATCATACGATCCATCGCAAATAAACAACTAACGCCGGCCCACATACTTACCAATGTCAGCATAAAATATGCAATCTGCTTATTGCATATATAGACTCGTATACTCATACCTCTTTGCATCATAACCGCCCCTTCTCAATAAGAAGTCTTTATTCATATTGAAATCCATCTGTCTCAAATATTTAAATGCTACTAGTCTTTTACCCAGTCAAAGGGGAGCAGTGCAAACAGTTAACCCAATTCCACTGCCGTACCAATTAAATACGAAAATAAATCCTCAACGGATATCGGAAGGGTACCAAGCCAAGAATCTATTCCCACATCAAGCCCACTGCAATTATAAACACTCACAACACTCTCCACCAGTGCACCACCGACAAATGCTACTTTTGCATTGCGCCACGGCACCATTTTTGCAAGGAGCACCATGTCTACTGCGGTAAAGATATTATCGAGATTCGAGGGCGCAGTTCGCAAAAAGGCTCGTCTCACATAATCAGCTATTCTCACCAACCAATAGGCTCGTGATTCATTTATAGAAAGCTCAATCGGTAATAATAAACGATAGAGAAATAATGTGTACCCAAGAAACCCCTCATTATCTAAAAGATCGGCTACTTTCTTATGACCAGCTAAAACAGCCAAATGGCGCGCTCTCTTACCCCCTTTATCAGCAATTGTAAGATCGGCGCCTTTTAAGAGAAGCTTGCTTATAACACCTCCTAATCCGTAACTAGCTGCAATATGAAGAGGAGTTTGCCCTGCATCATTCACTGCATTGACATTACAATTTCTAGAAAGAAGAAGGTCGATAAGCATTTCTATAGCAGCTTCCTCATAATACCCTTCACCAGGCAATACTGCTAAGTGTAATGGATACCAGTTTTTTTCATCAGGTTGATTCATGTCAGCACCTTCATCGATGAGCGCACTTATCGCGTCAAACAGCAACTTTCTACCTTCTTTATCCAAACGAAATGCATAGATAAGTGCGAATAAGGGCGTGTATCCGCGTTTCCCTTTCGCATCCAAATAAGCACCCTTACGAACTAGAAGAGTGACCAAATCGCTTGTTTTTGCGTTATGCAGTGCCGTATTACCTTCTTCAGTTAGCGAGTTGATCGCTGCGCCATGATCTAGTAACAACGTTGAAATGTCCTTATACCCACGCATAACGGCTTCGTTTAAAAAATGAGGATTTTCAGCGACATCAAGCTCTTTAGAATCGACATACAACTTCAATAAGAACCAAACAAGTTCCTTGTAATTCCTTTTAATTGCAAAATTCAGTAAGCAAATATGATGGTCTAAATCATCTTGAAGCAAAAATTCTTCTACTAATGGTCCCAAGTCCGCATTATCTTGATAATAAGCATATAATTTTTCAACCAATGAAAGCTCAGCCAAAAAATCAGTGCCCTCAGCAAATTTTCGCGCATCGCGTAAGTACTGTTTTACTTTTGACCTATTTTTCTTTACCCCAAGCCCCCCTTGATACAATTTTGCTAAGTTTACAAAAGCCAGAACGCACGTTTCATTGTCGTACTCGTCTTGCGCCGCTTGTTCAAACTCCACGCGAGCAGCTCTATATTGCTGTTCACCAAAAAACCTAACTCCCCTAACCAGAAAAGCCTTAGCATCATCTATATCTTGGATAATTCTTCTTTTCTTGTGAGCTGATTCGCTCGCAGCTACGGAAAATACACATAACAAGGCTCCCATAAAAATTATTTTCATACTTTCCTTTTTCCACAACACGCAATTATTTTTGTACACCTCCACGCACATAGTCTACCCATTCTTCCCGGCAATCAGGCTTTTATTAGAGCTGCGTAATTTCTTCATTTCCACGATTCAAAGCAATGTCAAAAGGCGAAATATCACTATTATTCAGACTTCCTACATCAGCACCAAACCACGCCGCCCTATGAAGCATTGTCCATCCATCTTCATCACATTCATCAAGTTTCATACCACAATCTGCAAATATACATATTAAATGACCCGGATTCCGGGATATCGCTTCATAAAGCGGAGTATCTCCACGAAAATCTTTTGCTCTCATATCAGCACCACGCTGTACAAGCAAGGACACGGCATCCTTATAACCATGCCCAGCGGCATCATGAAGTTTAGTTAGCATACCCAGCACAATATCTTGAAAACCCTCTAATAGACGGAATAGCAACCGTTACCAAATCTCTTTAGCGCAGCATACTCAGAATTTTTCAATAATGCAAATATTGCAGTAAGCCTATTTGTTACGAATTTGCAATAATGCTTTGATTTCATCATTCCGGGCATAATCCCTCGCAGTTTTATCGGATTTATCTGTGATAGTCACGCTAGCTCCCTCACCCAATAATAAAGCAATAACTCCTCCATGATCATTTTCAGCTGCTCCATGAAGTGGTGTTTTACCGTTTTTATCACGAATATCAATCATAGCTCGATTAATAATAAAGCACTTCACTATTCCTTCATGACCTTTACTGGCAGCATGATGGAGAGGTGTCCTCCCTTGTTTATTAGTTTTGCCAAGGGAAGCTCCGCGAGCAATGAGTTCAGGCACCACCGCTGCATGTCCTCCAAGCGCCGCCAGATGAAGAGGAGTATTACCGTCGCCATCAGCCGCCTGAATCCTTGCATGAGATTCAATTAGAAGCGTAACTACACTTGCAAAATTACCACAAGCAGCCCAGTGAAGTGGAGTAAAGCCATTTTCACCTAATCCTTTTACATCTGCCTTATTCTGAATCAAAACCCTAACAACTTCTTCATGACCAAATCGGGCACCCAAGTGAATTGCTAAATTACGTTTGCGACCACTTACGCGCGCTCCCCTATCAAGAAGCACCCTTACTACGGCTACATGCCCATAATATGCCGCCCGATCAAGCGGAGAATGGCAATCCCGACCTAAAGTTTTTATTTTAGCACCCTGATCTAATAAGAGCATAACCACCTCTGTTTCACCTTGTGCAGCAGCAAGATGAAGCGGCGTCCAGCCATCTTTATCAAGCTTCTCAATATCAGCCTTTTTTTCTAATAATTTTTTTACAATTGTCATATATCCCTTACTACAGGCGACATGAAGGGGTGCCTGGTCATCATAAGCAGCAATATTACAATGATCTGCCTTTTTTTCCAATAATATACTAACCAAATCATCATACCCCTGCATAACAGCCATGTAGAGAGGAGTCCTTCCTTCTTCATCTACAATCGTTACATTAGCGCCCTTTTGCAACAGTTCGTTAACCATTTCCACATCATGACTCCGTGACGTCGCACAATAGAGTGGGGTCTCATTTTGGTCATTCACAACATTTACATTTGCCCCCAATTTAATTAACAGCCTAGCCACCTTATTATGACCACCTACGACAGCCCAATGAAGAGCAGTTTCCCCTAACTCATCTTTGATTTCTAGGGATGCACCCTGAGCAATTAGAATTTTTGCCGCTGCTAAAAGACCAAGACTCGCTATGTAATGAAGAGGTGTTCTTTCTTGGCTATCTTTAATATCAACTGTCGCTCCCATAGCAATCAATTGACTTATGACATCATCCTGCCCACATAATACGGCTAAGTGAAGAGCGGTTTTTCCTTGATTGTCAACAGCGTCAATATCAGCTCTTTTAGCAAGCAATTGGCTTATCACATTATTGTGCCCTCGTTCTGCAGCTAAATGAAGAGCGGTTCTTCTTTGGGTATTTATAGCATCAACAGCTAATTTGTTATCAACTAGAAATCGTACCATCTCTGGATGCCCCCGATAAGCAGCACAATGAAGTAGTGTTTGATGATCAATACTTTCCACATCCAGCTTAGAACCACACACAAGCAGCGCCTTTACCACTTCAATGCACCCTCCTTCGACTGCGCAAAAGAGAGGGGTCCTTAACAAGCTATCTTTGATTTCATAAGCTCCATTTTGCGCTATAAGTAATTCTACAATTTCCTTATGACCACGCTCAGCAGCGCAATGAAGAGGTGACGCATTGCGCTTATTTACAACATTTTTGTTTGCATTATTAGCAATTAAAACCTGCACCACATTTTTATGGCCTTCTATTGCAGCAAAATGAAGAGCGGTCCTGCCTTGATCATCTGCATCATCAATAGAAATTTCATGAGCCATCAAAATCTCTACAGCCTCTTTATAACCACACTCAGCTGCCTCCCAAAAAAGAGACGTATGGGCAAGATGATTAATTCTTATTCGATCTAATAACCAATGAATCGCACTTAACTCCCTGAATTCTTCTGCATTCTGCCACATAATATTTTGTGCTTTCTCAGCATAGTCACAAACATCATCTTCTTTTCGTGAAACCGGCCTATAATGATACATCAAATGAAGATGCATACAGGCAATAACTTGGGATTTCAAACACTGGTCTTGATTTGCTGCCATTTGAAAATAGGCACACGCTTTGGCTGGATCTTTCTTCACTCCTAAGCCCTTACAATATATTTTTCCTAATCTTACACAAAGGATTGCACGTAATTTCAAGCTATCAGTCTCGTTCACTAATCGTACATAATGGCCAATTAGAAGCTCAATAATGGCTTGATGCCCGCGGTCCAATGCCACAGAAAGAGGAATCTTCTCTTGTTCACGATCTACATCTTCCACATTAGCTCCAAATAAAAGCAGCAATTCAACTAAATCCTTATACCCACACTCAATAGCTCTATAAAGTGGGGTTCTTCCTTGATCATCTCGGGTCTCAATAGGAGTACCATGTACGATCAGCAGCTTAGCCATCTCTTTATAACCTTGCTCAACAGCCTTATGAAGAAGAACTGATCTATTTGGATGATCGTGCAAAATTTCTGCCGATAGCCAGACAACCCCTTCTGAATATTGAACCCGCTCAGGGAACTGCTCTGCAATTGTGCCAGCTCTCTGCACATAATAATTCCGATTAAACTTTTCATAATTTTGTGCGCCATTTTGGAAGTCATATTAAACCTAGATGTAAACAAGCAAAAGCTTGAGCTTCCAAACTGCGAGGGTCAGTGTAATCTGCCGCTTTCAAAAAATACTTACTCGCAAGAACTGGGTTTTTCGCTACGCCGCCTAATCCAAAATAATAAATCTCTCCCAGCAACCTACTTGCTGAAGTCTGAGTCCATCCACTATAAGTCTGACCACCAGCAATTACACTTTCGAAATAATGCCGAGCCTTTGTATAATTTTGTTCTAGATAATATATCTCTCCCAATCGTACCCATGCAATAACTCGCGCAAATAAACTATTAGTCTGCTCCGCTGCCCTTTCAAAATATTGGCGAGCTCGCGCCTGATGTGCTGGCTCTAAACCCAGATAGTAGATTTCCCCTAATCGCATCCACGCAAGTGCCAGTGCTTCTAAATCTTTAGACGACTCTACTATCCAATCAAAGTACTGCCGTGCTTTTTCAATTTTTTTTCTATCTAGTCCTAAGCCCAGATAATAGATTTCCCCTAATCGCATCGACGCAAAAGCCCGTGCTTCCAAATTATGGTTCTGACTTGCTGCTCTCTTAAAATAACGACGGGCCTTTTTATATTTCGCATCCACTCCTAAGCCCTGATAATAAATTTCCCCTAATCGTATACAAGCAATAGATTGTGCTTCCATGCTAGAAGTTTGTTTTTTAATTCTTTTATAATAAGAGCGCGCTTTTTCATAGTTTCTTCTTACTCCTAAATTCAGATAATGAATTTCACCCAGCCTCATAATGGCGCTAGCTTGCACTTCCAAATTATGAGTTTGCGCTTCCACTTTTTCAAAATACCGCCGTGCTCTTAAATGATTTCTCTCTACACCTTCTGATCCCCAAAAATACATTTCCCCTAATCTGTAAAATGCTGTAATTTGTAAGCTTAAATTATGAGACTGTTCTGCTACTCTTTCAAAGAACTGTTCAAAGTCTTCATCCTCCTCTCTTAATATCTGAGATGAATCCATCGCATATATGCATCCAGGTACATTCATTATAGATACGCATAATAAGAATATTCTGACAAACATATTCAAGACCCCAACTGCTGCCTTGAAAAGGCCCTTAGCATGAATATTTATTATCGGTACGTTTAACATGATAGAACCCCTGCAAAATAAGAATTTTATTTTCTCTATACCGCTTTACTAAAATACGCAAAAGCGATCTCTGCACTCTTCTCAACCCCCTTGCCCTCTTTGTATAGCTCCCCAAGTTTAAAATAAGCATCACACCGTATCTTTTCACTATCAGGCAAAGCAACCGCCGCCTTTAAGCACTCAAGAGCTTCTTTATACCGTAAGCCGGTCAAATGCTCTACAGCTTGAGCATAAACCTGCTCAGCAGAAACAATATTCTCAATGGGAGCTTGCTCAAGAATGGCACCTATTTTTACCACTTCGCCTGCATCCTGCCCATCCTCGCCTAATGCAAGTTGCGTAAGCGCTCGTATACCCTTGGTACTCCCCTCAAGAAGATGCGATTCAACTTTGCTAATGCAATGCGGATCTACTTAATAGATCAGCACAATGAGCAAAGAGAAATGCTTTTACCATCTCCATTGGTCTATGAAGATAACCAAGCCGATTGTCAAAGTAATGCCATATACGAAACTCTTTATCATGGAGAGTAATGATATGCTGATTATCTGAACTTACAAAGAAATCTGTTGCCTGAGCTCTGATTGTTGTTTTAATCTGCCAATCTGACGTATCACGAATTTCAAGCATACCATCGTCTCTGAGAAGTGCCGCAAGTTTACCATCATAGGAAAAGAGAGCTTTGCTATACCTCCCATCGTTAATAATGAACCGAGATTGCTCGCTTGAAAGATCAAAGAGACTACAACCATTTTTCAAAGCAAGAATCGCGTGCTGGCCTTTTGGATCTATACCGATAATGTTATCAGTTAACTCGATCGAAGAAATCTGATTACCGTGAGCATCCCAAAAACAAATCGCATTGCCTTTGGCCGTTATAGCTCGTACCAAAACATTTTTTTTATGCAATACCTGTTGGGGAAAAACAGTAAAACATACCTCAGGAGTGAAGCAATAATTACCGGTTGCTCTGTTGAGTTTGCTTATAACAAGCTCCCCCGTACGAAGACTCACAAAAACAATCGCATCTCCACATCCAAGCGCAAACGTTGTTTGGTCAAGAGATGGTGCGCAAGCCCAAAACGAGCCCGAGCCTCCACACTCTTGAACCGTGATTGTTTTGAGACAGCGGTTTGAAATAACATCAACTATATAAGCCTCTTTTTCAGTACATACCAACAAGAATGGTGCTTGCAACCAAGCGACGGTAACAACAGGGCTATCGTACGTTTTCTCCCACAATCGTTTATGTGTTGAAGCATGCCAGAGTTCAACAGCAGAGCCCTTGATAGCCATAAAGTAACCCATAGGCCCCGGTTTAAGCACCGTTTTATTCGTTAGCTCTTGTAGCCTTGAATGCAACACAGAAAGAAGCTTAGTTTGCTGATCCCCCGTAAAAAAAAGCTGAGAAAAAACTTTTTGAATCTCCGGCGAAAAATCGAACGTTTGGAGCAATCCCCAGGTTGCCTCAAAATAGCGGGCATCTCGCTCTTTGATGCGCTCAACAAACTTTCGCTCTACCAGACCAAGCAAGACATCTATCTGAAGATCTGATGCCTGACGCATCACCGTTGCAAGCTCTTCCAATGAGAGCTCTTCGAGTACTTCATAATCAAACCCCTCTACGCCCCCTATAATAAGTTTTATGTAATCTCGAATTTTTTGCAGCTCTTCTCGCGTAAGGGGAGCTCCTATCGCATCAGCAGACGATGCACCACGGCCTTCCTCAAACTGCTTAAGAATCCATCGGCTATACTGCGCTTCTTGAAGGCTAAACACAATACCCCCACGACCCCTCTCTTTTGGGTTAACAAAGATCTGTGTCCCCGATGCTTTTTGCACAGCAGGGCTTGAAACCCCTAAAGATCCTCCTAATCGCTTTGTTTCGAGATCTTTTTCCGATAATCCCAGCAATGCAGCTACCATGAAAGATGCGCCGTTCAAGGGATCTTTTTGCTCTGCTTTCAGCCGTTTTATTTCCGATAATATAGCTGCTGCTGAAGGATTAGTTGATTCAATAAGAGCAACAACCTTACTCAAATGAGAATTGCTACGATGCAAGCGCTCCAAAAGCCCTTGAGCTCTCTTTTTATAATCCTGGCAGCTTAATCCAGCATAGATCCGAAGAATTTCTTCATTTTTATCTTCGCTGTAATTTTCAATCATGCGCACAAGTGCATCTACCCTTATTTTTTCCAACCAGCGATTCGTGTCTTGAGCAAACGATTCACCCTCTACAAAGGGAGCCGATTCTTGGCGCAATGCATTGATATCTTTTTTGAGCTTATCCTGCAAAATACCATCAGAGCTCTTCTGAGCAGTTGCATCAGCACCATCATAAAGCTCAATCATATACAGCCTCAAGCTCTCCGTTTCCTCTGCTGCATAAGCCTTTGCAAGCGATATATATTTCAACCGCAGATATTCCTGCTCATCTCGATGCAGCTTTGCCAAAATTGTTTCCAGCTTTTCTACCTTAACCTGCTGCACATCCATAGCGCAAAGCGGTATAAAAAGTATCACTCCCATAACATAGAGTATTTTATTCATTTTATTCATCATCATTATTCCTAATCGTATTGTATTTCTTATCGTATTTGTATTCGCTGAGGGTTTTGTAGCAACTGACAGTAAATCCTAAAAATCGTCCTACCTTCCCTTTATCAAATGACTGCTTAATTGCTGCAAGATGAGCATATTTATTGGGAATTGTTTCGCCCAGAGCTTCTAGATTCAACCACTTTAACAGCAATAGGCCCTGTTCGAGGGTAAGACCACCCTCAAGATACTGGTCTATAGCCTTATTGCTGTAATAGCAGAAATGGGCATCATTAGCGGTAGCGGTAAGAAGATAGCTATTATCGGGAGCAAACCAAAATAGACGATCTACTCCTTCTTGCAAGCGCACAAGTTTATGACCATTTTCTCCGTGCCAAAGACTGACAACACCACCACGATCAAGCGTAGCCAAAAGATGATCTTTACCATAACAACCTTGCGTCAGCAACATTGTTTCATCCGATGCAAGACGCGCGATTTGCTTACAATCTTCACCTGTATCAATAATGGTAGCGATACCGCCATTATGGGCCAACACTAAACGGGTTCCCGTAGGATGAAAGCATAAGGCACGTACGTCCTTTTGCCAGAGGGTAAATGCACGTTCCCGCTCACGAGGATCCCATATCTTATCGCACGTAACACCTCGCAGTTTGGCTTCATCAGTAAGATTGCTATTAAAACAAGTAAGCACCCCATTTGAGCTCATCATCCATACTATCCCCTCTTCAGTGCAACAATAGGCTGTAATAGGAGCCCCATGAAAGTCTTTTTCCAACAAGATTTTGCCCGTTTTTGTATGCCATAACCTAACAAAATGAGCATCTACAGAGGTGCGAATATCGAGCAATACAGGGCTATTGGGAACAAAATGGAGAAAGCCCTCAAAAACAGCTGTTTTCTGATCAGGCACAATCAAGGATTTTGCGCTATTTCTTTCAATATCTATGAGCACTGCTCCCTCGAGAACACTCAATGCTATTGTTTTTAAATCGGGTGACATGGCAAGGCAATTAAAAACTGGATCCTGCCCGAGAGCATCTTTAATAGCTAAGCGCTTCATCACTCCGGTTATCACATCGGCCACAGAAACTGACGTACAATCGGCAATCACCATTAAGGGTGCAAGCGAAAAGCTACTTGCTATAGTCGGCAACTCAGTACGAAAAATGTGTTCGGGCACACCTATAGATTCAGGTTCGATAAGCTCGCAAAAACCAACTACTTCTCCGCCATCTCTTTCGTCTTCACCACTCACCGCAATATAGGCTCCCATCAACCCACAAACAGCGTGTTTTGGTAATCCTTCAAGTCCCATCGAAATTATAAACCGAGCGCGAAGGGAATTTCTATCTTCAGGCAAGAGCACAAAGCGCGCTAACCATGTTTTGAGCTGTGCGATACAATTATTCCAAGCAACTCCTTCAGGTTTTCCAACAATAGATAAGATCGTATCTAGAAAGTTTGCTTGCTCCGCAAACGTATCAAGATGCTCAGTTTTTAAGCGATCTACAAATGCGGGGGCAGCAACTAACAGCAAATCGCTCACTTTTAAAAACCAGCTATAAATAAGTAGATCAGCAAAATCCCTAAGATTGAGATCACTCAATACTTCAAACTGTAGGCGTTCATGAGTTGGATCCTCAATAATAGCATTAAGGCAGTTTCTTATCCCTTCCATAGCCACTTTAGGAACAGGAATGATTAAGGGCTTCTCTTTCTTTAATCCTGCCTGATCACTCAGATTCTGCACTATCCATCCAAATTTTCTCGCAAGAGGGCCCTGCATTAAAATCTTGCCCCCTGCCATGGATAGATAGACATTACCGAGCGCCTGTTCTTCTAATGGAATTGATAACACTTTCGGTTCATAGGATCCATCAATAGTTGATAGACACACAAGCGTATTTACAAGTATAACTCCACATTTTTTTTGTATTGAGATCATCACAACCCTTTCATGATTGGTAATACTACCCACGCTTATCCCTTGCAAGAAAAAGTCGTCAAAGAAGAAGCGAGCGCACGTTACAGTTAGCACTTTTCTACATGATGGTAGTATAGGTAAAATGGAAAGATAGGTAAAGCCATGGTATAGCTATGATCCTACAGCTGGCCTTGCCTATCGATTATGTATTTCGTATACTAGCATAGATTGGCAAACACGATTGCGAGGCTACACTATGACCAAAAAGATTCCTATAGGCATTTGGAACTTCAAAAAAATCATTGAGGAGGGTTATTATTACGTTGATAAGAGCCTTTTAATCAAAGATATCATTGATAGTGGTGAAGTTGTTCTCATGACAAGGCCACGCCGTTTTGGAAAAACTCTTAATCTTTCTATGCTTCAGTATTTTTACGAAATTAGTGAGCAACCAACGAAACATCTTTTTGAAGATCTTGCTATCTGGCGCCATGATGAGTATAAAGCCTTCCAAGGCTACTACCCAGTCATTTTTGTAACATTTAAGGATATTTTTCAAACTTCGTATGAAGCCATGTTAAAAAAGTATGCTTTTATAATCGCATTAGAATATAAACGCCATGCATACCTACTTTCAAGTGATATACTAGACTCAGATGATAAAGAGCGCTTTAATCGGATAAAATCAGAAACGGGTACTGAGCTGGATCTTGCCAGCAGCCTTCAGTTCTTGTCACTCGTACTTTTCAAACATCACCATAAAAAAGTAATAATCCTTATCGATGAATATGATGTCCCCGTACAAGCTGCATATGTGAACAATTTCTATACACCATTGATCAATTTTGCTAAGGAATTATTAACTGGGGTTCTGAAAGATAACCCAGCATTGGAAAAAGGCGTTATAACCGGCATTTTTACACTCGCAAAGTCGGGTATTTTCACAGGTCTTAACAATTTGGATATTTTTAATCTCACCGATGAAAAAATGGCTGATAAGTATGGATTTACATCGGATGAGGCTTCCGCTTTGCTTCGCTATTACGCTATTGAAGATCCTGACTCGGTAAAGCGCTGGTATAATGGATATATTTTTGGAGAAACCCACGGTATGTATAATCCCTGGTCCATCCTCAAATGTGCAGAGAAAAAGGGCCAACTCCAGATTTTTTGGGCTAATACCAGCGATAATATCTTATTAAAAAGGCTCATTGCTCGTTCACATCCGTCCATAAAGAGCGAACTTGAGGCCCTTCTTACTGGCCATGAGGTGGAAAAAATAATAGAAGAATCTATCGTCTTTCCCGATCTTGATCAACGGCGTGACCTCATTTGGACTATTCTTCTCCTTACTGGATATATAACATACTCACATTATAAGATAAAATCAGGAAAAAAAGTGTGTTCTCTTATGATTCCCAATGAAGAGATTACCTTTCTTTATGAAGATCTTATCAAACAAATCTTCACCGAACTGGTAACCGTTGGCGATTCTATAGAATTTTTGCAAGCGCTTACTGAAGGGAAAACTGATATTTTTCAAGATCATCTTCAAAACTTTGTACTTAATAGTATAAGTATGCATGATCTTTCAAGCAAAGAGCCTGAAAAAAGCTATCACTTATTTATTCTTGGGCTCTTGATCATGCTCAAACCTCATTACAATGTGACGTCAAACAAAGAGAGTGGTCTTGGTCGCTACGATATAATGATTACCCCTAAAGAAAAGCACCGCAATGCAATTATCATAGAATGTAAAAAAGTCTATGGCGACGATCTCGATGCCCTAGAAAAAGGGGCGCAAAAAGCTCTCGATCAAATTATTGAGAAGAAATATGCCCAAATGCTGTATGCCGAAAATATTCATCGAATCATAGCTTACGGAATAGCATTTCAAGGCAAGAACATTCTCATCAAATCACTCATAATGAATAATTCTCACCATGAAAAAAAATTACCCGTTCATTAGTTTTTGGAAATTTCCCACACGTTGTTAAGTACCAGGTTCATTTAAAAGCTCACCTTTATAGGAAATTAACAAGCTAACTGCAGCATCATGATTCTCTTTGAGAGCCCAATCAAGCGGTGTTTGCCCCCGCGAATCAACTGCATTTACATCTGCACCATGCTCAACCAAAATTTTAATTACTTCAACATCACCCACAAGAGCAGCAGTATGAAGGGGGGTAGCTGCACCATCATGATCTTGACCATTAACATCTGCCCCATGAGAAAGTAACAGTCTAACCACCTTACTTCCTCTTGATCTAAAACATGCAAGATGAAGCGCTGTACAATGAAGGCCATCTACTGCAAAAGCATTTGCTCCATATTGCAAGAGCAACTCAATTGTCTCTATAGTACCATGCATAACCGCGAATAAAAATGGCGTTTCATTACCATTATCGTAGTGACCTTTTGCCTCTAGGTTTGCCCCATGTGAAAGTAAGACTTTTATCACCTCAATACTGCTATTCTCTGCTGCCCTATGTAAGGACGTACAGCCATCATCATCACATGCTTCAATAGCAGCCCCATTGCATAGCAATAATTTAACTACCTCAGAATGACCATTTTCTGCAGCTCGATATAAGGGTGTAGCACCTGCAAGTTCAACAAAGCAAAATTTGCCCACCCCCTTATCGCGAGCATGAACGTCTGCACCCCTTTTTAATAACAATTCTACAATATCTTTATGTCCGCATGCAGCTGCAACATGCAAAGGCGTATTGCCACCCTCATCTGATTTATTAAGCGCATCGGCACTTTCTATTAACTGATTTAATTCTTCTTTTCTATTTCGAAAAATAGCACTGTGCGTATCGGACCATATGGCACCCGATTCTAAAAGAAGATCGACGATATCATTTTTGCCCAGTTTAAATGCAAACAAAAGAGGAGTCCTTTTATTAGCGCTGAGCGCATTTACCTCGGCACCCATTTCAATCAACAGTTCGACACTCTCCTTTCCTCCTTCTGTCACGGCACAATGAAGGGATGCTTCATTGTTATTTCCCCTAAAGTGAACATACTGCGGGTTGTTGAGAATATAAGCAACCCGGTCTATTTCCGGCAACCCTATCCTTTTAGCTATGACACAAGCCTTATCAAGATAGCCTTTTACCTGATCAGGATCCTTTCCTACCCCCCACCCAAAATAATAACACTTTGCTAATTCCAAATGCGCCCAAGCTGCTACTCCCTGCTCCTGCTGTTGTTCAGAAGCTTTCAAAAGATGTTTCTGCGCCTCTTTAGGATCCTGCTTACACCCTTCCCCCCTCAGAAGCATTTTCCCGAGTTGAAGATGTGCTTTCGCAGCTCCTGATACAAAGATGGTAGATTCCATTGCGCACAATGCAATATCTAAACATAAAAAAACACTTATTAATTTCATAAGAGCAACCATTCCCTTTCAGTTAACGATGCCATATAATACCGGCTTGACTTGCTAATTCAAATTCACTGCACTTAATTAAAAATCCGCATTACATTATCTGCAGCAGCCTATACTACATTGCCATCAGCTTAATTCGATTTTTAATTATTGCAAATTTCTGTGATCGGTTCACAGGGTGTACTGAATTTTCTATAACCGATTCAAGCCTTTTCTTCGAGCTCACTATAATAACTGAGTATAACAGAGCCATTATTTCTTGACGCTTATCTTATAAAGCTGCGCCATTTTATGGATGTTGGAATCCACATGGACAGCAATGCGACCCATGGATCAGATGAACAAGAACCAGCACAGAGATAGCTTGCTTCCTTCTTTTCTGATTTAATATGATTCATCTTCGCCCACTTCGTCCACGTAAATACCATTCAAGCAACCAAACGACCTCGCAACAACAACAAAAGGTGTTGAAACAACAGGTCTCACACTTATTATAGCATTCATTGCAGCACCCATATGAAGACGCTTTCCGCTGGTCATTCACAATTAGAGGCTGATTTTCTCTTGCATCATCCTTTTGGCAAGAATCGATTCTCATTGCTAATTGAGCTGGCACACTCGCTTGGCTATACGCTTCTTGCTCGGCAGATCTGACTTTGCTTGCAGATGCTTGTACCCCGATGCTTTGAAATGAAATCATGAAGATCGCACAGAACATAAACTTTTTCACAATTACCTCATCCACCTAGTTTCTATTTTGATCCTTCGATCAAAACAGCTATATCTTGATATCCACGTTTTTTAGCAATATTTGAGGCATAATCACCATCTCTATTTCGAAAATTTTTTGCCCCATGAGCGATTAAAAACAGAGCAAGCTCCTTATGACCATAATATGCCGCAAGATGTAAGGCAGTCCAACCATCTATCATCGTTACATTGACGTCACGCAACAAGATAGCTACAACATCTTTATGTCCCATTTGACAAGCTAAGTACCATGAAGAACGATCGTTCCACCCATCATTACTCACTACTTTTTTTTCTATATCAGCTCCCATTTCAACCAACAGCTGAGCAAGCTCCTTATGACCATAATATGCTGCCAGATGTAATGCCGTCCAGCCTCCTTTCATTACAGCATGGAAGTCAAGTTTTCGTAATAAAATAGTGACAACCTCTTTATGCCCCTCTTTACATGCTATATACAGTGCATTACAATCTTGCCAAAAATAGGCTCCATTGGCTACCTCTTTATTATCTACTTTTTTCTCTATATTAGCTCCCCGACCAATCAGAAACTCAACAAGTTCGGCATGCCCATAATACGCAGCAATAGATGCAGAGGAGAAAATCCATCTTTGTCGTACATATTAATATGATCAATTAGCTGTCTTTTTTTCGCCTCTATCAGAAGCACGTCAGCCACTTGCACATGGCCCTTCCGAGCTGCAGCATGGAGAGGAACACACGTGTTATTTATCTTTGTTGCGCTAATATCAACACCTGCAGCAA
Source organism: uncultured bacterium (assembly GCA_963695365.1). Lineage (GTDB taxonomy): Bacteria > Babelota > Babeliae > Babelales > Babelaceae > PRDV01. The sequence goes on along the minus strand of OY968766.1, from coordinate 590,714 downwards.
GCAACTTTTTAGCTATTTCACAGTAACCTTTGTCTGCTGCAGCATGTAATGGCGACCAGCCATTTGCGGCAGCAACTAGAACATTAGCTCTACATGCAAGCAACAAATCTACAATTTCTTCCCTACCACCACAGCATGCCCAAAGAAGTGGCCGCCATCCGCCTCCATCATCAATCACCGATGCCGCTTCAATATCTGCTCCATGAGCAATGAGTAGCTCAACCACAAGCCTATGCCCTCGAAAACTTGCCATATGTAGGGGCGTTTCTTGCTTATTGTTTCTCGCATCGACCTCAGCTCGCATTAATAAAAGAAGACCTGCAGCTTCCTCTTCGCCCTGCTCACACGCCCAATGTAGCTGGGTTCGACCAAGTTCATCTTTTCGATTAACATCAAATGAACAATCCTGTAATATGTCAGCAACTTTAGATATCTGATCAAGAGGTGGACATACTTCATGAACCGCCATTTGGGGCAGTAATCTTAGAGAAATTACACGCGCCTTTTTAACATAAGCCATAGCTTTTTCTAATTTTGCCGACACACCCAATCGCAACGCATAGATTTTTGCAAGCTCTATGCTTGCCCATGCCGTTACCACTTCATCATAAGATTGCAAAGCAGCCTTTTTAAAATGTTTTCGAGCTTGCAAAGGATTTTTTTGACAGTCCTCTCCTTTAAGATACATTTTACCCAGCATAAAATGTGCCCGCTGACCTACTATTTCTACATTTAAAAAAGCAGGAAAAACAGATTTCACTTCAGAAGCATTCAGATATTGAACAGCAAATAGTATGACAATAATTATAGTTCTTTTCAGCAATACTTTTCTACTAGCAGAGTCCCAGGTCCGGACGCCTATACTAAATATTCCCGCGGCATTGACAAATCTCATCATATCCCTCCATTCATTGAATAATCTGATGCTGTAACCTTTACCAGCAAACAAGCCTCTCGATCCGTAGCCACTTTACAATTATTCAACACCATGATAGACAGAATTTTTTTTATTGCAAATTTTGGCTACGACAATACCGTATAATACTTGCAATCACAGCGACAACTATTACCTTAAATCGTTTTTTATGAAAAAGGGTTGAACATGTAGGTTTCAACTTTAACTTAAACCGCTAAAGAATGGCCTTACTGAGTTTTACTTTTTCTAATCCGACAACAGCTGATTATTTGTTCATAGAGGTCAAAAAATATATGAGATGTTTTATACCACAAAGCCTGCAAAACATTATCTTGGGCAGCCTTGTTTGTAAGTAAAAACTCTACGAGTTCTTTATCATCCGTCATTGAAAGCGATGTTCTTCCCTCATTGTCTCGCACATTAATTTCTGCCCCGGCCGCAATAAGCATTTTAATAACGTCCATTGTACCCGCTATAGGAGAATAAGTGCCTCCTGGCATTGACATAACTGCATGATGAAAAGGAGTGCGACCATCTTCATCCCTAAGATTTATCCCCGCCCCTGCATCAATCAAAACCCTTACCCCAGAACGAGCTCGACTATTGCAAGCCAACATAAGAGGCGTTGCCCCTGAATCATCCCGCACATCGATAGCTATTTGTTTGATTGAAAGGAGATATTCAAGAAGATGATGATTAAAGTTGGATCGTCCCGCAACGACATGAAGCGCTGTTCGCCCATTACTTCCAGTTTCCATAATACGAGCCCCTTTTGCTATCATAAGCTTAACCACTACCACATCCGCTTCTCCCCCAAATGCATCGCCGCGTTCAAGGAATACGCGAAGCGGTGAGCGGCCACTGGGCTTTTCTTCCCGCAAAGAAATATCAGCCCCCCAATTTAAAAGTAGTTCGATTATCTTAAAATTTCCTCGATCGGCTGCATAGTGAATGGGGGCCCATCCGCCTTGCCATAGAGCACTGCACGCTCTATTCACATCTTCTCGCGTGATGCGACTTATCATACATTCGACCATATGTTCGATGATCGTTTCATCAAGAGTATAGGTGAATATCGCTGTACAAAGAGCAGATGGCACTATTTTTGCACCTTTATTTATCAAAAGCTCAAAGAATTCGATATTGCCGCGAGCCACAGCTATGGTTAGTGCAGTACGATCATGCTTATCACTAATGTCAAGAGCAGCACCCAGTTCGAGTAGCAATTCTAAAGCCTTAATATTCCCATACATAGCAGCATATTGCAGAGGAGTATAATCACCATCAGCGCTATCGTTCAGGGAAAACCCAAGATGCAAGAGCGCCTCTATAAGCCCTTTGCCCGCATTTTCTACAGCTAAAATCAATAATGTCCTTTTTTTCTCATCAACTACTTGTATGTTTGCTCCAGCTCGTACTAATATTTTAAAAATCTCACAGTAATTTTTTAAAACAGCATATTGCAGTGCAGTCATACCCTCAGCATCTTTTACTTCTAAAAACGAACCCCATTTCGATGGACTTAATAAAGCATCTTGGACATGTAAAGTAGCAAACAATTCAACAAGATGTTGCTGACCGGCAATCACAGCTTTGTGAAGGGCTGTTTTCTCCGTTCCATCTTTACGATGCAGGTCGAACCCCGGGGCCTTAAGAATCTCAGCTATCTCAAGAACTTCTTTTAATTCTGCATCTTGCTTAGCAATTTCAGTTGCTCTCAAAATATTTCGCAACATCAGTTCTTTGTCCCGCTCTACACCGCGCCCAAGATATAATTGTTTGGCCATTTCAAGATAAGCCCAGGCCCGTACCTGCGTATTGCCAGTTTGATCGGCAGCTTTTTGAAAACAAGAAAACGCCTTCCTAAAATCTTCATTAGAAGCTTCCCTTAAAAGCAGCCGCCCTACTGCGAGATTTTCCCCCGCCAGTAACGCTGCATCTGAATCAACTGCCATCATATGATCCATCGCAAATAAACAACTAACGCCAGACCACATACATACCAATGTCAGCATAATATATGCAATATGCTTTTTGCATATATGGATTTGTACATTTGTACCTCTTTGCATCATGCCCGCCCTTCTCTAAGAGTATATCCTTGTTTAATCGCTTAATAGATTTTCTACCCATAAAATAAACCCTTTCCAATGGCAAAAACAGTGAATAATTGGCCCCTACCCCAGCAAGCGAATTCCACTACTGCAAAAGTGCTACTATTCCATAATGCTTATTTTGCTGTGCCACTCTTAATGGAGTTGAGCCATCGTGCGACTGTGCATTTTTATTAGCGCGATGGTCGAGAAGAAGACCTACTACGTTAAGGCGGTTACACTTTGCAGCCTCATGAAGAGGTGTCCATTTACCTTTAGAGCAAGCATTTACATCTGCTCCACTAAGAATTAATAACTCAACAGCTGACAGATTGCCCTTGTGAACTGCTGCATGTAATGGGGTCCAGTTATCTGAATTGGTGCAATTTACACTTATGCCGTGTCTTAATAACATTTTTATGACTTCGCAATCACCATTCATCGCCGCCTCATGCATGCACGACCAGCCGTTTTCACATCTTCTCGGATCGGCTCCTCTGGAAAGAAGCAGTGAAACTAAGCGAACATGACCATTTCTTGAAGCCCAGTGTAAGGGGGTAAGGTTTCCTGCATCGTAGGCATTCATCTGATCTCTCGATAGATTCTCATTACCTTCAGGTATCAAAATGCTTACAACGTCAAAGTGCCCGCTTAGCGAAGCTTCATGAATAGGTAATGATCCGCAACTACTTTTGCGAAGCGCATCTGCGCCCATTGCCAGGAGAGTTCTCGCCACTTCCTTATGCATATTTTTCGCTGCCCAATGCAAAGGGGTAAAACCTTGATGATCAAATGTATTTACGTAATCTATAACTCCAGACTTTCGTGCTTCTGTTACGAGAACCTCAATAATATCTGCATGCCCTTTTTCGGCCGCGGCATGTAAAGGAATCCAGCAGCCGCCCTTCTTTGTCGCAGCTATATCGGCTCCTGCGGTAACCAGCTTTTTAACAATTTGACAGCCACCTTTATCAGCAGCAACATGCAGTGGAGACCAACCATCATCAGCAGCTAGGTTGACTTTCCCCTTATGGGCAATTAGCACATCGACTACTTCCTCACGGTTATTTTCGGAGGCCAGGTAGACAGGGGTAAAACCACGACGATCCAATGTATTTACGTAATCTATAACTCCAGCCCTTTTAGCTTCAGTTACAAGAACCTCAACAATTGCTGCATAACCTTTTTCAGCCGCAGTATGTAAAGGAATCCAGCAGCCGCCCTTCTTTGTCGCAGCTATATCGGCTCCTGCGGTAATAAGCTTTTTAACAATTTGACAGCCACCTTTATCAGCAGCAGCATGCAGTGGAGACCAACCATCATCAGCAGCTGCTTTGACGTTAGCTCTATGTGCAAGCAATACATCAACAACCTCTACCCTTCCACCATTGCACGCCCAAAGAAGAGGGCTCCATCCACCCCCATCATCAATCTCAGATGTAGCTTCGATATCTGCCCCGTGAGCAAGAAGGATCTCAACCAAGTCATTATGCCCCTGAAAGCATGCCAAATGCAAAGGCGTCTCTTGCCTCTTATTTCGTGCATCAAGCTGAGCACCAAACGCTAAAAGCAACTCAACAATTTCCGGTGCCCCCTGTTCACATGCCCAATGCAATGGCGTCCTTCCATGTTCATCTTTCTTATGAACATCATTTGGTTTTTTTATGATCTCTGCAATTTTCAATATCTGATCGACGGACGCACAAACTTCATGGCGTACCTTTTGCGGTGTTAGTTTTTGAGCAATAGCACTGGCTTTTTCAACAAGGGCCATCATTCGTTCATGATCTCCAAACACCCCTAGCTGCAACGCGTATATTTTTGCAAGCTCTATACAGGCCCAGGCAGTACCAACCTCGTCACATGGCTGGGATGCCGCTTTTTCAAAGTGAACACGAGCCTTCTCCGGATCTTTCTGGCCACCCTCGCCCCTGAGCAGCATTTTGCCAAGCATAAAATGAGCCCGTTGGCCTACAACTTCTATACTTAACAACTCAGGTCGTGCAACTTTCATTTCAGAAGCACTCAGGTACCCCATGGTCAAAACAATACCAATAATCGCATTTCGCTTCATGATGACCCCTTTCAAAAATTACTTTTTACATCTCATTGTCAACCATTTTCATCAGCAAGGCGAGCTGCGACCTCATAATATTCTCTAGCTTTAGTTTTATTAATTTGAATCACCCCATAGCCTCTATAGTAAATATCTCCACATCTATAAGATGAGATAGATGCAACACGAGGCACCGTCGATCTTGAAGCTTCTATATAATGACTAAGAGCCTTACTATAGTCTTTTTCAACTCCCAACCCCTCATAATAGAGGTCAGCAAGTTTCATATGCGCAATTCCCTGTATAGACGCATTTTCCGTTTGTGAGATGACTCGCATAAAATTGGCGCAAGCAGCCTGATATTCCATTCTAGCACAAGCTATTTCACCCAATCTCAAAAATCCGACCGCCTTCCATGAAAGATTGGATGACTGCTCACTGAGAAGTTCGTAATAATGCCACGCTTTCTCCAAATTGGGAGTTGACTCCATAAGACCTTTATAATGCATCTCCCCTAAACGGTCATAGCATACTAAACAATTATTGCTTGTTGGAGGCAAGGCGGCTGAGGCCTCTTCATAATAAGCGGCTGCCTGTTTATAATTAGAGGCAATGGTTCTATCCCCCTTGTAGTAAATTTCCGCCAGCTTAAACATTATGACAGCCTTATTTCTCACATCTTCAACACTTTTCATCGCTTTCTTATACCAATCACACGCTTCAAGAAAATTTGTTGATTCTTCAATACCAGCAATGCAAGCACAGTTTATATCCCCCAGGCGTAGAAAGACATCTCCGTCACACTCCTGCCAATGATGAGTCGCTCTTACATAATATTTCTCTGCTTTTCTGAGGTCTCTACTTGTGGCAGTACCTTCAAAATAGAGCCACCCTAATGCCAAAGATGCTTCTACCAGAACATTTTTATCATCATCCTGATCAGCCGCTATCGCAAGAAATTCTGTCGCCCTTTCCACATTTCTCTCAACGCTCTGCTGGCCATTCTCTTTGCCTGCCAGTAAGAACAGACCTATACTCAAGGCTGAGAATGCCTTTGCATTTCCCTCTACACGGTGAGCGAGGGCGTTTTCAAAAAAGAGATAAGCATCCTTATAGCCTTTCTCAAGACTAGATATACAACCCAATTCATAATAAGCTTCACCTATAGGAAGCATCCTATGACCACTCTTAGCAAGATCGGCTACCTTTATGAAATAGCTTTTGGCCTGCTCTTTATTTTGTTCTTGCATACAGAGCTTACCAAGCCCAAGCCGCGCCTGCGCCTCTGTTAATATCTTAGATTGAGCGTAATCTGAATGCATTTCTACGATCTCATAAAGACTTCGCGCCTTTGCGCGATCGGCCTCACGAGGACTTTCTCTTAATAAGTCTGCAAATCTCAAGAAGCAAAGAACTTTTGCTTCACGATTTACCAGGTAATCAAGCTTTGAAAAAGAGTCAACCAGCCCTTCATACATGCCTATGATATTTTTCGAAGCTATGTCAACAATCCGATGTTTTATTTCCGCAAACAGCCCACTTAATTGACCTACAGCACGTTGCTGATAATAGTATGCCTGAATGTTATTTTGCTCGACTCCCAGACCTAACAGATGCATTTCGGAAAGCCGCTTACACGCACTACTCTGAACCTTTTTATCATAGCTCTGCTCTGCCGCTTTTGTATAATTCGCAAGGGCGGACCCGTAATCATGCGCCCCTGCATAGCCAAGATAGTCCAGCTCGCCCAAGATATATGCTGCTCGAGCACTCAATGAACCAAGCAATTCTTCTGTCATATACTCACAAGACCCGGCATTAAATCCAGCACTAATCTGATCACGGGGCCCGTTAAGAACTTGCTTACAGAGGACGGATATATCACGGTATAGGGCCCTATAGTTTGCAACTTCGCCCTGATTATCACCCTCCTGCATAGCGCTATCTAAAAAATAGACTTCAGCTAAATATGAACTCGCCAACAAACATACTTCTTGAAAACGCGTCACCTGAGAGAGCTCTTTCAAATACCCAAGCGCCCTTGTACGATCGAGCGTGTGCCTATTTCCACGAAGATGAGGGTCTATCGGATAACAAACGGTTGCTAACCAATACTTAGCCCATGCTCTTTGAAGTGGAGTTAAGTGATCTGTGGCAAGAACAGCCTCCAGAAGCCCGTGAGCACCAACAATATCCTTCTCAAGAGAATAGCCTCCTTGAGCATACATACTTCCTAAACGATAGCGAGCAAACGTTAATTCTTGGGGCAACAACAGCCCACTTTCAGCTCGCTCAGTGGGACAATTCTCAATAGCTTCTCTGAGCAATTCTGCTGCCTGAGAATAATTGCGCTCCGCCCCTAAGCCAAGAGAAGTGAGCTTACCCAGATTAAATGCAGCAATAGTCTTATCTTGGCTTCCTACAAGAGGGTAATCGTGAGTCATTCTTAAATAGCGATCGTAAGCCATTTTTATATAACGATAAGCCTCTTTATAATCTTGGGTTCTGTTCATGTCCACTCTGCTATAGAGCAGACCTAATCTTAACAATACACGCGTCCGATTTTCAAAGCGGCTTTTTTCAGGAATTTGCCGATGTTCCATAGCAATAATGGTGTCGTCGTTCGTAAGCTTTTCCTGAAGTTGAGCAGCCTCTTTAAACAAAGCAAACGCTCTGCCTAGATCTCTCAACGCTCCCCGATCCCCCGTGAAGCACAGTTCACCAAGGCGCTCTATTGAATAACAGTGCAGCAATCGATGACTACTCGCTTTTGCATCACGCAGCGCATTGTCAAAACGGATCAGCGTTCCAGCAGTTTCAATTTCACCTAATCGATAATAAGCCCATCCTCGCGCAGCCTGAATCGACAATTTTGCTTCTGAATCAACTTGCTCATCAAGCATCCTTTCACAATTGCTACATGTTTCTATATATTTAGCGCAAGCTTTTTCAATATCCACTATCTCATATTGATACAGTTCTCCAAGACGATACAAAGCCCAAACTCTCGTTTCTTTGCACAATGTTTGATTTGCCGCAGCAGTATATAATGATAAGGCTTCTTGCACAGTTCCCAAACCATAGCAACTATAGAGCTCTCCCAAACGACGCAAAATACGTACACCAAGGAACTTTTGTTCGTCAGTATGTTGAGATAACTTGCCTAACGATTGTCGACAATTACTATAATGATCCCGCGCGGCTCTCGCAAAATCCTGAGCCTTTCCATCGGGAATTAATTTAAGCAGCGTTAACTCTCCCAGTCTATACCACGCAAAGGCTCGAGACCCAACTACCAGGGATTCCTGGCCTTCGAGGGTTACAGCTTTTTTAAAACTATCTGCTGCCTGGACGTACTGTTTTTCCAAGAAGCTCATTTCTCCCAATCGGACATGAGCGATAGCTTGGGCCTGCATATCCAACACGTTATACCCCAGCGAAGTTCCGAAATATCTTTGCGCCCTCGTATGATCTTTCGTCCCATCTTCTCCCTTATAAAGTAATTCGCCTAGAGCAAAAAGAGATACCGCAATCTTTTTTCTATGCTGCTCAAGCTCTTTTACACTTCGACAACAGGAGCTTAACCTAATCCACCATCTCACCCAAAATTTACCTATATATGCCGTGCTTCTAAAATGTCCAACTGCCTTTGCGTAGTCTTTTTTACCCCAAGCATCGAGTGCGTTATTAAAGTTATCATCTTCTATACCTAATCGCTCTGCCTCTTGTTTTATAAATTCAAGAACCACATCAGCTTGTTGATGCTGCACTATAGGCTCAACGCGTGCACTAGCAGCTTGCTGCTCCATAGCATAAGCCTCTCCCATCAGCGATAGCGAGTAAAAAAACACTGATAAAAATGTGCTTCTAGTAAACTTTATCATAACTCCCTCCATTAAAACAAAGATCTAAGTTGTATTTTCGTACCAAAAACATTAATTTCACAAGATATCTGTATAGAGATACGATCATCGAGGCCATCATAATCCGTTTTTTTTCAAATTGCAACTTTGTTAATCCTGAGGCGAGGGCAATTGCTTTTTATAATTTCGTGCCTAAGGACCAGTCATCGTTATGGCACTGAAAGCTGAAAATGCTATCGCTAGATGGCGTGAGTTAATGGGAGCAACCGATCCCAAAAAAGCGGCCATGGGAACCATACGATGGATGTTTGGCATCCATATTGGCAGCAATGCCACACATGGCTCAGACGCTCCAGAGACGGCAAAGAGAGAGCTTGCTTTCTTCTTTCCAGATTTAGCGTAAACTAATAAATAAGCTTAAGGGAGCGGGCTATTTCAACCGCTCATCTCGAGTGATCTTCGAGGCCTCTATGCCGAGAAGATTGTATCGAGAGATGATATCATTAAAGGGCGCTTGAGGGCGCCCTTATTTACTGTAGTGAACTTTTGCGATAACTATCTAAAACACCATTAATGAATTTATAAGCATCGCGCTCAGCAAAACATTGTGCAAGCTCAACCGCTTCATTAATGATAACAACGGGATCAGTATCGGTATAAAGAAGCTCCCAGAGGGCAAGCCGAAGGATTAATTTTGTAGGAACTCCCAACCGCTCTATACTCCAATTTTCTATCAGAGGGAGGATAAGCGCATCAAGATCTTTTCGTTGAGAAACTATTGCAGCTGTTTTTTGAAAGACAGAACTATCTGATGGAATGTTAATGCCATAGCCACGCTTAAAAGCATCAGCAACAGCTTCGACCGACGTTTCATAATCGAAGGAATCAAGGGCGTACAAGAGATGGAAAATAAGCGAGCGCTGCTCAGTAGCCGTTAGAGCACTACTCTCACGTTCTTCATATTCTGGCAATCGGTCATCCATATTATTATTTTTTAACCCGCTCAATGTACTTGGATTCACGGGTATCAACTCTGATGATATCGCCTTCATTAATAAAGAGGGGAACCTGGATAACCAAGCCTGTTTCAAGGGTAGCTGGCTTTGTTGCACCGCCTTGAGCAGTATCACCCTTCACACCAGGAGGTGTTTCTTTCACCTCAAGATCCATAAAGAGAGGAGGATTGACGGCAATAGGCTTATTATTGAAGTAAAGAACGTTGTAGACGGTTTGTTCCTTAAGAAAATCGAGCACATCCTCAACTTGATCTTTATCAAACGCAACCTGCTCATAGTTTTCTTGATCGAGAAACTCATAAAGTCCATCATGTGCATACACAAAGAGCATCTCTTTATATTGAAGATCTGGCACTTCAAGCTTTTCTTCTGATCGATAGGTCTCTTCATGTACCAGGCCGCTGATGAGATTTTTCATCTTTATGCGAGCATACGCCCCACCCTTGCCTGGCTTAACATGTTGATACTCAAGCACAGAATAAGGCTCTCCTTTGAAAAGAACCTTAGTACCACGTCGTAAATCACCTGCTAATATCACAAAACACCCTTTTGTATTGTTGTATCATACGAGGAATGTTTTTAGTATACGAGCGTCTGAAAAAAAAGCAATCTCTTCTCACTTTAGTATTTTTTCTGCCAAGAAGAGAGGTTCTTCTGAATAAAAAACTGAGCCAGAGGTCTCTTTTAGCACGAACCAATAAAGTAAATAACATATCGCTTTATCGGAGCATCGAGGCCATTATACACCGTCTTTAAATAATTCTTCAGCGCCTCAAATGAGATGCCGCGTTCTCTGGCTATCTCCTGCAACCGGCTGTTAAAAGAACAATTCTCTTTACGGACGATTCTCAGAAAGAGGATAAATAAAGCATGCTCAAGAAGAAGCTGACCCTCATGTAGCCGTCTAAGCTCCTTCCAGAGCTGATTTATTTTCCACACCCCGATAACATTGGATAGGTTTTCATTTTCCTTGCTATTCTCTACAAACCGCTCATCAGTTAAAAGTGAATGTGCAAAAAGCTTTCCATCATCGCTAAAACAGATCTTTGAATACAAATCGATAGTCACTTGCGCATCAATATATGCGATAACACGCTTCGTTGGCACATGCCAGATAAACACACGCTCGAGATAGGGAAGGAACTTTTTGTTTTGATTATTCCATCGGTCCGTAGGCCGATAGATCCCAAGGTAGGGACGTACACAGAGTATATATTCACCATCCGGGCTCAATGAACATTCAAACCGTTCGCCAGGAACCGGTATCTCCTCGAGAAGATCTCCTGCCGGATTATAAAGCTGTAAAGATATTTGTTTTTGCACAGGATGCAGCATGCCATATTTCTCTGTCTGCAGTAAAAAGACGCCCATACTCGAGGATGCGGAAAATTTTGAGCCGTACGTCGTATTACTACATTTGAGTAGATTCGAATAATCGCCAGACATATAATGACAATCAATAATATACGACCGGTGAGGGTAGGCTGAAGAGCCGCCTGAGTGGGACTCGGTTTGAAAAAGTACATGCCCTACATGAGGAAAAATGCGTACACTAAAAACCCTATCATATTCAGAGAGCGTATCATGAAAAGGATACTTATGGTAAAAGATACAGGCTCCCTTTTTGTTAAGTACAAAAACATCACGATTTTTTAATGCTCCTACTATTTCACCTTTGGATGTATAACAAACTGCACGTACGTTTGGCCGATTATAACTTTCACGTGACCTCTGCCAGACAACTTTCATATCTCTCAGGAAAAGTTCAATGAAAAACGAATTAGTATCAAATGGTGCATCCAAGCTCGATCCTAAAATAAGAATTTTGCCTGCCGACGTATTACATGCTACATAGTTTAGATAATTATTTTCAGGCAACTGGTGAGCTACAGTAACGGGGGCAATCGATTGCCCATTATCACGTATATCAGCACAACGGCACACCGTTTCCGTGCAAAACACGAGAACGCTATTGTCTGGACTGAAAGCAAGCGTTCTAATATGATTATCTGAGGAAAGGGATCCGCTCTCAAACTGTACAAGTTTTTGTGGTCGTTCCATCACAAAACAATCTTCAATAAAAAAATCGCACAGATTCCTGCTTATGAGAAACTGAACATCTCGAGGCAACTCCTTTAATAACGGTGAAATGCCAAAATAGGTACAAAGGAAATCTTCGACCTGATGTTGCCTTACCGGCAGTTGAGTGCCAGGTTTTGACACCCCGCTCTCGAAATGAGGGAGCGACCTAATCCTCATACCCCAGGCGGGAGCACTCAGAAGAGTTATGAAAGAGAATGCTACGCATACTAACCGCGTTAATTTCACGAACGTCTCCGCTACCATGAGAAAGAAAAGTCCCCTTGCCAGCTTAACTTCACATTCAATCAAAGAGCATTATACTTACCTTAAAGCAAAACTCAAGACCAAAACAGGGATAAAAAAATGATACAAGCAATAAATGTATACATAACACTATATCGCTTCACACAAATTGCAATCACAATTTGCTTAATTCTAGGATCAATAGCAGTAAGCGCAATGGAGCGGGCTGCTATTATCACACAATCACCTAAAAAACATCTTGCCAAAGCAAAATTCCACATCACGTATCGAAAAGGAGCAGGTGGCAGCATCGAACTTATAAAGCTAGCACCGATCATAAATAAAAAATTAGACCTTATTCTGGAACTGTTGGCTGCAGTTGAAGCTCATGAATTACGAACAAACTCGCATAGCCCTGAATCGGAGTTTTTATTTCATGTCAATCTCAAAGCTCAATCTGCTGACGATGTAAAGTTTGAAATTGCTGATTTTGACCTCTGCCTAGCGTTATTTGCCCATGCGTCATTTAATTTACATTGCTTAGAAGTTTCGCATGCCGTTGCCATAAAATCGGCAATTGTTAAGAAAATCTTTGAACAAAATTGTGATTTTGTGGTGAAAATAGCACAAGATCATCAAGAAACTACGCTTCGTCTGCTCGATGAAGGGCCAGAAGACAAGCGCTTACTCATCGAGTCTCTTTTTGAACTGTATTTTCATGCATTCAATAAAATTGAGTCTGCTATCAAACCAGATCCTATGCTTACTATCATTGCATACGAGGCGGGGATTCTTCCCATAAGGCCTACTAACCTTACTGCATTCGCTGATAGGATATACACTCTTTTCTCCTTCTTTCTTAACCAAAAAGAGGGATCCCAGCATGTCCTTGAAGCATCCCATTCAATTTGCCAACATGAGGGCTTCAGCCTGCTTGACGTAGCATGTTTATTAAGCAGGCATACGAGCATGCATAGATTAATTCATAAGCATCTTAAAAAACAAAGGCAAGAAAACCCTGATCTCCTTACACAAGAGGTGAACCATGCTACGCATTACGGTACCCCGCTGATATTTTGTATTAGTAATAGAGCAAGAGCCGTTGTCAAGGAACTTGTTCACGCTGATGCTGACCCATGCCTCTCAGACGCACAGGGAGAAACTCCACTCATGGTAGCAGCACGCCACGGTCATACAAAAATAGCTCTGTTCTTACTCAAATACGGTGCGGCAACATCCATCAATGCAACAAATGACAAAGGAATGACAGCTCTTTATAAAGCAGTCGAAGGGAATGCCACAAACATTGCCCGAACGTTAATCACCAACAATGCTTCCACAGCTGTGAATTATAAACTTGATCCACTTCTTTTATTAGCAATTGAGCATGCAAATCCTGAAATTGTTCAACTCTTATTTGAAGCAGGAAGCGATCCAAACGAACAGTTCGAGGATATATCTATGCTCAGTTCAGCGATCATGCGTTATGGACGCGAAACAATCCAAGATCCGCCTGATACGATTCTTCTAGAAAAAGCCCGCCTGACCATTCAACTATTCTTAGAACATCCTAAGATCGTGGCTAATCTTAAGAATTCATTTGGAGTTTCGGCAATAGATACGGCAAGATCCTATGATCTGCATGACATAGCTGAGATTCTCGTTGCTCAGGGAGCCGAGGAAAATAGCGCTGCCGTACTTTGAATACCCGTTCGAGCTTATCCCTCTTATTAAACAGCCAAAACCCTCCGCTTAATGTATTGAGCAGGTTGCAATTGAGCAAACTTTACATTTTGCCTTCAATTGTTATGTTTGACCCTGATAGCAAGAATCGGAAAAGCGCAAGTCGCCGTTCGACAAAATTTTTCAACGCCCATTGCGGAGCAGTACCATGAATGATTTGAAGCATATCTTCTTCGGAATCTCTCTTTTATTACCCGAGTATAACCTTTTTGGCATGGATAGCGCAATGCTTACGTCCTTTCCTCCCCTAATAGCTGCGCAATCAGTCACTCGGCATAAAGAAATTGGAAGAATCATCGCCCACTTAATGCTTCGAAAAGAAGCGCAAGCCTTTATTACGAAGAGGTTGACACCCGCTCTGACTGAGGTGGAGTCAACCTCTTCATCACAGAAGGTTATTCCGCTATGCAACGGCATGATTGGCATAATTACATCAGATACGCTAGAAATTCGGTCAGCAGAATCAACAGAGCTCCTTCAAACAATCTCCATCGGTAAGATATGGGGGCATGAAAAACTGTATGCGAAACGAAATAAAAGAAAAGACCAGGTCGTAACAACTACCAAAGATTACAAAACAAAACGGGGCACACTAAGAATTTGGGACATCGCTCATGGAACGTGCACGCAGATAATCAATACTGGTGGGATCATCACATGTATTCAATTCAGAACCAGTGGTGAGCAAGAACTATTGATTGCTGCATCAAAGAATTTTGTGAGAGCGTGGGCGGTAGACAGTGGCCTTCTTTGCGCGAGCATTGAAATAGAAGATTCTGAAATATCCCTTGTAAAGACTGACCCACGCAGCAAGAAGGTGCTACTAGGCTTTAAAGGCTTTATATCACCGAAAATTTGGCATCTTGAAAGCAACCACTGTATCAGAACTTTAGAAAAGCTATTTAGTGTTTACAAAGCAAAATTTTCACCTTCGGGCGATCTTATCGTCATTCTTAGCTCGCCTGACGATGTGGGAGTATACTCTGTTAGCACGGGAAACTGCCTTTTTAAAGGGGGCAAAATAATGAAGACAAAAGAAATAAAATTTACGTGGGATGCTGAAAGTAAAAGTGTGCTTATTAGCGGTCTTAACAGCATTAGAGGTCTTTACCATATGAGTTACGACAACAACAAACAGCAGGATGATCGCATTGCATATGTCTTAACACGTAATAACAACGAAGATCAATCGTTTTCAAAAAGAAGTTTATGGCATAACGATCAGGACGCTTGTATTGCAACATTTAACAAAACGAGGGACACAATACTATCCACGGGGCGCGATAAGATTGCAAAAGTGTGGTGTGCAAGCTCCGGGAAATGTATACGTGAACTCATTGGGCATAGTGACCTCATCGACTCACTCTGTTTTAATGATTGCGGAGACAAAGCTCTTACCTACTGTTCAAAAGAGACGAAAATTAGAGTATGGGATGTAGAGACTGGATTGTGCTTATATAACTTCTTTTCATGGCCAAGAAGGTCTTTTTTTTCCGGGGATGTCATTGTCGCGGCTACCAAAGGAAGTAATGTATGTTACACCCGTGTACGTGACATAGATCAGTTGTTTAATAACCTAACATTCGAGCAAGTTTTTCTTATCAATGCTATTTACGAAATTATTATTTTACGAAGGCTCGCTACCGTTCGTGCCAGTGCTCAGGGCTATCATGCATTTCTGGAGAATGAAGATATATATTTCTTTGAAAAATCTAGAATAACATCATTCCCCGAAACGATGAAACGATTAAGAGGCACATTAGAGGAACTTTTTTCTGAGCTCAAAGGAGAGCCGCGCCCGATTATGACCGAAGATGGCAAAACGCTGCAAAGGGATGATTTTATATTCGATTTTACCAACAAACCTGAAAACTTGCTCGCGGCATATCTCGGATTAGCAAAACCAATACGATCAGTGCTCAATTCTTTTGTAAAATTGCCTACGCCTGATAAAGAATTAGAAGATGACAGTTGCGACCAAGAATCCACATCCCCTGAGGAAAACTAGAATATCTCCATTAATTATTCTGAGAAAGAAAAACTCCATTGCCAACGTAACTCATTCATTGAAAAAATGCTACGTCGAGAAACTAATAAATTCCATTGTTCTCATGCGAAGCAACTGCATGAGCCTTATTATTTTTGCCTTCACGCTATTAAATGTTTGAGCCGTGAAATCAAGTTCTTGAGAAAAAGCTCTAACCTGTAAAATTTCTGTCTCGTGAGCAAGAGAAATACTATCTTGCATAAGTTCTCTCACGCCTAATTCGAGAATTAAGCGAAAAGGAAGCGGTTCATGCCTCCCCCCCTCGTCTGGATCAAAGTGGACAAACGTATCTTGTTTCTTGAGGAATCCCAGCAGCGCGAGCATTGCCAAATCTTCAGGAACGTCTTTTTTTAGGTTTTCAATGGGATAATCTAACTTCATGATCTGGGACATCTTAATACCAAACAAATATCCATCGCATCGCGCCGTAAAAGGTGACTGTTTGATCGTCTCTAAAAGCCCTTTACTATCTATCATAGCAAGAGCTTCTTGTAGCAAAGTGAGCGTATTGATAAAAGTTTTTTCGGGGTCAGCTACGTCAAAGAAAGTTGCAATACCAGAAAAAACATCCGCTCTGAGAAATACTCTGATTATATAAGGGAGTGGCACCTCACCATGATCCCTAGCCACAATGGTCTGAAAATCTTCAAGAGTATACCGCTTAGTTTCTTCCACATGGCATGAATACTCTACAGTGCCGCCAAAGTCTCTTTTAACATCATACGTTTCCATTACTTCGATAATCTTACCAAGATTATAATAATCTGCCATTCCATACAAGGAACGTGTCAACTCCATGTTCTGACGCAGATGCTCCCCCAACCTATTCATCAGAAGCTCAATGATGCAAATCACGCGGCCTTTCTCTTCAGCTTTATGGCTTACTAGTCTACTAAAAAAACTTCTCTGGAGCCCACAGTGCAGCACGGCCGTCAATAGGCATCGAGAAAGAAACGATACATCGGTTTCTTCTATAGGAAGTATGCTTACCATCCCATGATTAGAGTTGAGAATAGCTGCTCTTATGAGAGAAGCAACCGCAGACTCTTTGCGGGGCAAAACAGTTGCTTTTTGCTTAAGAAGCAAAAGGACACATTCGGTTGCATTAGCACACACTGCAGTATAGAGAGCTAAGAATCCTTCGTTATTATTCTCCTGCAAAGAAGCCTGTGCTCCCCGCTCTAGAAGATAAGAAACCATTTTAGCTGAACCTGTGCCCGCAGCTGTTGCCAACGGTGTATTGCCTGTATTATCTTTTGCACGAACCTGCGCACCCGCTTTAACCAAGAATTTAACCGTACTGAGAGATCTAGCCTGAGCAGCTGCAATGAGAGGTGTACTAAAGCCAATACTATTAATTTCGCGCAACATCAGCTCTCGATCGCTTCTTAATGATCGCACATAATTCCTTATCCACACCTCTAATCTTTCATCTGCACACAATAAACAAGCAACTTCCAATTTCGTGCAGACTGAGATGGTAACGCATGCTTGATGCATAGCCTCTAAAACGGCAGCCGCCCATTCAGGAGTGCCCATGAGCACTAACAATTTTTGGGCTTCTTCTGTAACAAAGAGTATAGTTTTGCCTTTTTCTAAGAGCTTGTCTTTCAACCTACGTATAAGCGCTTTCACTGATTCCGATGCTTGCGCACTCATTGATGGCATGTGAATTTCTTCACCTGCCACTTCCATGCTAAACAAGGCACCATGCCAACACAAAAAAAATAAGAGTATGAAGCATTTCATAATATCCTCGTTTTTAACCATCACATCTGTCAGCATACGATAGATGGCTCTATCGTGCATGCAATTGAGTGGAATATCGTGGTTATGATCCGAGTCAATCTGTATCGTCAGATCATGGAAGCTTTATATAGGATCCCAAAACCTGTTTCATCGGCTCACTAAAAGTACAATAGGCCTTGAGTAAAGCCTCCGGCTTATCGGTAAAATCAAAAACCAGATCATCACGGTTTACAATTTTCCCATCTTCATCTTTTAGAGGTCCGGGCCGTGCTTTCGTTTTTGTTACGAGATCTTCAGCAGCATACTTTATTTTTTTAATCTTAGAATCAAACCATTGCGTGGCACTTTTAGCAAGCCAAGCAAGATCTTCGTCCTGGGCAAGAGACCGGCATTTTTGAGCGCATGCGCGAAGCATGGCTATTCTTTGCAATAGCACTATCTCATAAATGGCATTAATCAAAAATGCCTGCTCAAGGGTTAACTGGTCAATAAAGCTATTAAAATCCCCAATCGTAATTATGGCTGCAGCACCGAACCATGTAATCGCCAGGGTATTTCCTGTCCCAATAAAAAAAGACTTTCTTACACCAATGCTGTTTATTCGATGAATACAGAGGCCCGATTCAAGCAACCAAACTTTTATTTCGTCTTTGCACGTACATCCGGTCAATAGTTTATCACCATTCGCATTAAAACTAAGAAAGTGGCCGCATGCCGGCAGCTCTTTAATGCACTCTAAGGTGTGAGCATCCCAAATTTTCACCCCTTTGTATTTCGAAGCTGTAGCAATTTTATCACCAATAGGATTAAAAACGGCAACCCACGCATCTTTTTCTTCATCAAGGAGCCTTGCGTGAGTAATGGAACCCAAAGCAATAGACACGAGCGTTACACAGTAATGATCACCCTTCCCCTTATCATGTGAAACAAGTACCTTATCACCAGAACTATTAAATGTGAGACTAATTTCCATATGAAACATAAAACTTCTTTTAAACAAACACTCGCCAGTATCAAGAGACCATACTTGCAGGTCTCTGTTGCTGGATGCTGTTACAATAACTGGCAACGTTGAAGAAAATTTTGCCGTATGGAGAAATGAGGCTTCTGTGTTCAGCTCACGTAAGCATGTACCGGTATCAAGACAGTATACTCGAGCACGTCCACAATTTAAAAATGCAATAAAAAGAACGTCTCCTGCTTTATTAACCTTTGCAAACTTTACGGTTTCTCCAGGTTCGCAGAATGTATATACTAAGAATCCATTCTTCCAGACACGAACTCTTTTGTCAGTTACCGTTATTACAAAAAAAGAGCTATCAACTCGGGGTGCAAATGTAACAGCCTTAATAATATCATCTTCTTCTAACACCTGCAGGCAGGTACCTTGCTGAAGATCCCACACTTTTGCATACCTATCTTCACCCATTGTCCCAATTATAGCTCCAGACCTGTCGACTTTAATTTTTGGATGCTGTTTTCCCTGAGAATGATTAATTTTTTGTACACACTCCCCAGACTCAAGCGACCTGATACCTATTGATTTCCGACCCTCGCTATCGGCCTCTACCATCGCAAAAAACGGTGTATCCCGAAGCGCAACCGGCTTGGAATGAGTATCGTGAATACGCGGTAAAACAAATGGAAGTCTCTTAAAAATAAAGGCTACTGCCTCAGGACTTATAATCATGCGTGCAATAAGGCGGCTCAAATCTGAATGTGCAAGGAGGGGACTGTTAAGAAAGAGAGATTGAACAAACTGGAGAGCCTCTCTTTTGTTGTCCTTTTTTTCTTTAAGAACGGCATCCATCCCATGCAGAGAGAAAGATAACAGCTGAAATAACAGTATAGTCAAGAATCGTTTCATCTATGCACATTCCCATTATTGAGCAGGTTATTATTGAGAGCTTTATCTTTTGTTTTCAATTGTAATGAAAAATCTCAAGAATTGCGAACTGATTGTACATAAAGTTTCCCATGCAAATAAAAAAAGGACATGCTCAACCAAGAAGCTCCCTTTACATACAATCAAAAACCGATATGTTTAACCTTGATAGTAATAATCGAAAAAAAGCGAGCCAAAAGTAGGAAGCTTCCTCATGTATGTGATCCCCGTATTATTAATCCTATTATTGCAGACAGGCTTTGCTTCAAAATGCTATGGTATGGAACCTAAAGAGGCAGACCAGGATACCACGTGGGATGATTTTTTTTGCCAGTACTCTCAGATTATACTACTGCGCGAACAGCCTCTTATTCTTACGATGCGTGAAGATGACGGTAAAGAGATCCCTGTAATGACCGAATCTCATGAGAGAAAGTGCCGGATTTTAACATTTGGCTGCTTATCTGAGAAGAAAAATGAACTGCTCAATCTAAAGGTAAAAGGGGATAAATGGGCCGCTGCAAGTCAAGGTCCCTGTCCAAAGGTTATTGCGTCCATCTCTTCCTTATGCATGAGGTTTGCTCAATTAGATGAATGGGAAAAGGTTATAGACAATGCCAGATTCTTAGTTACGCGCAACAATCTCAACCTTTGGTACGGCATTCTTATCGATAGCCTCTTCGAGCTCTATAAAGAGCATGGTTTTACTAAATTGATACTGGCCATCGAGCTTGATTATGAAAATAAGCTCGCAGATTGGATAGGCGGATATTTAGAATTTTGCTCAACCAATAACGTAGATCCGGATATTAATGCCTGCGGTGGAAACACTACTGCTCTTATTTCAGCCGTAGACAAGGGCTTAATAGATGTGGTGTGCGCCTTGCTCGCTGCGGGCGCTAATGCAAATGCCTCTAATGAAGAGGGAACCACGCCCTTAATTTTTGCAGCATCAAAGGGTTCTGTTGAAATGATGGCTTTGCTCTTAGATAAAGGAGCTCTCGTTAATAGCCAAGATGCCAAATCATTTACTGCTCTTCACCACGCAGTATCGCATAAGCAGGAGAATGCTATTGCATTACTACTATCTCACAACGCGCCTCTCGAACTTCGGGAAAAAGAAACCAATATGACGCCCCTGTTGATGGCAATCGACCGCAGATTTTCTGAGGGGGTCTGCTTGCTTCTTGATGGCGGAGCCGATCCGAATGCGTTATCGCATGTACATAATTTCTCGACATTAATGTTTGCTATTGCTGAGTATACTACTGCTAGCACCGCAGGAGCTCTCACTATCCCAGAAGAAACCGAAAAAACATTCAAAGTCGTACAGAGGATCATCAGCGATACTCGCATAGACTTTGATTGGAAGAATGAGCAGGGATATACTGCTTTGAAAATCGCGCAGGAATACGACCTTGGAAATATAGTGAAGCTTATTAATGAGAGAAAAAAAGCATGATAACGAGTGGTTTGCGCCTTGTAGAAACAAGCCATTTCTTCAAAAATTCTATACTTTCTCTATACATGAAATTCTCCGTAAACTACCTGCAGTAAAGCTTTATCTAAAAAAATAAGTCTAAAAGAACCGTTTCTTTTATTCAAATTTCTTCGAAAAGAGCCGGTTCTTTTCTAAGTTCATCGCTAAACAAGGACGCGATCGGCCAATAGTATAGATCGACAAACAGCATTCCAAGTCTATATTATGCACAATAAGATTCATACTGATGTTTGGAACCTCAAGAAATCATTGGGGAGGGTTATTATCACTCGGATGGACTTTGATGCAAAACAAAGCTGCAACTTTTGTATGCCCCCTTCTCTCAGCCACTTCCCTCGGGGTCCCATCCGCAGTTCGAAAATCCGGGTTTGCTCCGCTTTTATATAAAAGTTGGGCAATTTCAAAAGAGCCTTTATGCGCAGCCATGAAGAGTGGAGTAATGCCATTTCCCTCGAGTTTAATGTCACAAGCAGCATGATTTTCCAAGAGTAATTTCACCAACTCAACGTCGTTCGATTGAGCGGCCATATGAAGAGCCGTCGCTCCCTGGCTTGTTCTTGCATGTACATTGGCACCAGCTTGTAATAGCAGTTTAATAATTCTTTGATGTCCATTTTGCGCTGCCACCAGAAAAGGGGTACTCCCATCTTTGGGAGCAACAGCCGCCTGCGGCCTGCCTTCAAGATGCGCTTTGTGCGTAAGCAATATCCTTGCTGCTTCTTCATGTCCACCAAATGCAGCCCCATGTAAAGGAGTCCATCCATTGCAATCAACGCCATCGACAGGAACTCCCGCTTCAAGTAATAAGCTCATAATCTGATCAAATCCGTTTCTTGCTGCAATATGCATTCCTGTGGATCCATCTATTGTTCGATTGTCGAGAGCTACCTTTCTTTCAAGCAAAAAAGCAACCAGTTCCTTGCAGCCGACCTGAGCAGCAAGTTCAAGAGCGGTGGCATTGCCAGGCACACGCTTATTAAGAGAGCCACCCCGGCCTACTAACAGCTGAACTACTCGTGTATGGCCATGTTCAGCAGCACAAAGAAGGGGTGTCCAGCAGATCGGCGAAGAATCTTCTACATATCCATCAGCTATCAAAAGTTGCACAATATCATACTGCCCTTCCGCAGCCGCAAGATGAAGAGCTTTAAAGCCTCGATCATCCGGAGCATCTTTATCGGCCTTATGTTTGAGAAGGAGTTTGACAACCTTTTTATTACCAACTCCCGCAGCTATGTGCAGTGCAGTTCTTCCCTGATTATTCCTCGCCGCCGTAGAAACTTTTTTGTCCAATAAGCATTGAACAATCTCAGTATTATCACGTTGAGCCGCTATCAGTAACGGCGTCCATCCATAAGAATCTACAATGTCCGCCTTTGCTCCTCGCTCTAACAAATATCTCACAAATTCAGCTTTTTTATTACTTACAGCGAAACAAAGCGGTGTCATTCCATCCACATCTGGAGCATCGATGTCTACTTTAAATCTAAATAGGATGTCAGCAATATCGGTACGCCCGGCTCCTGCTGCAAGATGGAGCGGCGTTACTCCGTCAGCCGAATCTTGTGCATTAGGATTTGCACCGCTCTCCAGCACTTTAACTAGACCAATAAGGTCATTATTTCGTATTGCGCGATGAAGGGGATTCTTAAAAACGGGACCCTCAGCTTTTTGGATGATCACCCCATTATTGAGCACGTGAATTTCCATAGCCTCTGTAAGCACAACCACCATAAAAGTAGTACATAACAAAAGAAACCTGAACATACTATTCCCTTTACTATTTTATCTTGATGAACACTCTCACGCTTTTCCGATAAAATAGTGTTTAAAGAATGATTTTGGCTAATAGCTCAACGCTTAACGCCATTCTGATTTGTTCTTGAAGTGTTGCATCAATGTTATTGTAGCTTAGATTGACCTCTTCTATTATCTTTTCCTGTTTTTTAAGAAACGCTAGTAGTTTGCTAATAGATTCACTCGAATTAATGAGGTTATTCTGCATAAGAAAAACCTTGAGTACAGAAGCTTTTGTTTTCAAGGAATCGAAAAGTTTGTGGATGAGAGTCTTATGTTGTGAACCTCGCTGTCATTAATTCCTAAAGCTGAAATATCTATAAGCTGCAGAAGATCATCATCGAGTATTCCTTTGGGGAATTTCAGCAGAGTTTCTAGAACACACGTTTTTTGATCTTTATATGATACCTGTCCAGAACAAGTTACCATGAGATTTGATTCTTCGCTGCTTGTGTAGGTAACCGTACCGTGGGTTAACGTGCCCCGTATCTGCTGAGAAAAGCTCGTTAATCCATATCCTAATGAACCCTTGGCATAACAGCGTAATCCAGAGTTATTATCTATTCCGAAATACAGAGGTAAAAACTGATCGCCCGGAGGAAGCTTATCTACTGCAGTTTTCACTATCTTTTCCTTTGGGTGCAGCAGCTTTGTATTAACTCCCGCACTTAAAATGATCCCACTCGATGCTAACTGTTCAAGCCATGCCTCGCAATTGCTGCCATGTGAGTCCGCTCCATGGTGAGCAGCATTTATTAGCAGCTTCCCTTTCACGACAACTTTGTCGTGGGCTTGTATGTGCCTCGTTGTACTTTCAGTTGCATCTCCCATAATAACCATACTGATAATGCCATCATCTACTAACACAACTAGGCTTGCATCATTGCTTTCTTCATCAGTTTTTCCTTCAAGTGCGGGAAGTATTGCATACATGGCATTAATAGGAATTCTTGTTCTCGTAGGGCCTTTACTCGTTATGAAGGAAATGGGATCTATAGCATCCTCAGCCACTGGTCGCCATTTCTCAAGAAATGATTGAAATTTTTCATTATAGAGATTTTTTTCTCCTCCAAGAAATAGTTGCTTAATATATATGCCATTATCACGCTCAATACACTCCTGAATGATCTGTGGAATCCAAATATAGTGGTCTTCGTCAGGGTGACTAATCACTATTGAAATCCCTTTTTCATTGATGCTACCGAGGTATGCAAGTACAGTGTTTTTAATTACCTTTATCTGATTTGATTTAAAAGTAGGCCCCCTAAACTTTTTAAATGACTTTGAGCCGGAATCAATAAGTAGCGGAGGTACTTTTAGATCATAATCGTCATTTAATACGAGCGTGCAATTTCCCTGCCCGACGTCAAAACATATTATCTGAATTCGTGCTAAACAGAAAAATGGAAATAATAGCATACAAAGTATTGTTTTTTTCATACGTCAAAGCCCCTGTTTTCTATTGACCGTATTGATTCTAGTCATTATAAAATATCGGCTTCTGGCAACTTCATTGCGCAACTCTTCTTTTCCTTTTTCTCGCTCTTCGGCTGAACGCGCGTGTTCAATGCATTTTTAGAGCCCCCTTAGACCAGCTTTCTTAAAGCAACTAAATGCTTCCTCTTCATTACCATTAAGCAAGTAGAACTCTCCTAATTTGATATAGCTTGATGCATCTCCCGCTTTGCCTCCTTCCATATATGCCATTTTCATTCCTTCAATGTCGTTTTTTTGTTTGTAACCCTCTGCAACTTTTTCATAGGCTTCGATGATATGATTTTGTGCTGCTAAAAGGTATAATTTCCAAGCTTCAGCCCTATTTTTTGGTTCTAAGAGAACAGCTGCCACCTGATAACCAAGAGGAATGCCGCAATCCCCTGCCGCTCTGTTTATCGCTACTCTTTCATCGAATTTTTCCAACAGAGAATCCATTACAAGATTGGCCAGGCCAGGCTGGAGCTGTTTTAACTTTTCCACTACCTGACGCCGTAAAACTATGTTTTTTTCACTCAGCCCGTAACGATATCCGCACCACGCATTTCCTTGTTCAAAACCATTTTTAAAGATTGAGTTTGCTTCGATAGTTACCGAGACTCATACAGAGCAATCCCTTATAGTAATGGGTCAACTCATCTGATTCTGCACACGCGTTAATCGTAGATCTTTTTTTTGTATCAAGGCATTTGAGAACATCATCATCATCTTCTTCTAATGAGTATGAGTTCGCTATGCACGCAGCGTGATATAGCGCTAAAACATTACCAAATGCCGCTGATGTACTTATGAGGCAAGATAAGTAGTTTCGATCGTTGAGCACCCCTGTAGATTCGAATAAATAGTCATACTGAAGTGGAAAGAAAAGGTGCCCCATAAAGGTGTCGAAAAGCGTTTGTTCTGGCCAGCCTACTTTTTTGCAACTAGTCCATCGAATTAAAGCTTGCTGCAATTCTTTCTCAGAGCTTTTAAAGCTATCGAGAACACTATCAAGAGAACAGCTATCAAGGTATCCATAAGACAAGAACTTACGTGCATCTAACAAACATTCTTCAAATTCGTCATCAGAGGTTGCTTGCATGAAGCTTACAATCATATAGGGCACCTGAGATTCTAGTTCTCTAAATGATTCTTTCAAAAGGGTATGGGACATAACTGCATTTTCTGCTGTTTGTGTATAGGGTTTTTGTTTATGAGTTTCATGAATGAGTGAAACACCCGTTTTATGTAGGTGAAGTCGAAAAATGTTTTCAATAATTTGTCTTTGCTGAAGGGAAAAAGAATGAGGCAATACTTCAGTTACGGTTTCGTCATCTGAAATAACAGTACTTTCGCCCTGAAATCGCTTCCATATTTCATAAATTGCGGGGCCATAAGTCCAATGCTCAATATTATCGCTAAACATCGGTTGATCATGTAAAGCCAATGAGTATCCTTGGATATAGTATAATAGTTTTTGAAGTTTAAGAGGATCAATAGTTCTGGAACTGCTTGACGATCTAGGTAGAGTAAGTAATCCGCTACGTCCGAAGCACTATGAATAGGATTTTCATGGAAGTCACCAGCTTCAGCACTCTCCGCTTTATATCTCTTGTGCACGATTGGAGAAGTTAATAAAAATTCCGAACTTTTTCGTTCTGTGGGCGATTCAGATCCTGCAAGAGAGGAGCTTTCTGAAGCTTCTAGCGATGCATATGGTATAAGGGCTAAGAGAGCCAAAATGCCGAGTGCTGTTGTTTTCATCATATTAACTCCGGTGAAGGTGTATTTTGGTTGTTAGTATAGTCTAATCTTAGACATTTTTCAAAAATTACCGCCAGGGCTTTATATCATGCATAATCTTTCATACAAGGAGCCTAAAAAAGCTATCACCTTTTTATTCATGGTCTCTTGATCATGCTTAAACCTCATTACATCAAATAGTAAGAAAGGGCTTGATGTTCAATTATTCTCAATATGTGCCGATTTTCTAATATTACTCTACGAATCCCTTTTTGGCCATCTTCCATTATGCAGAATGCGAGCCAACATCAGATTATAACCAGTGCGAAGTAATCGCACCGCCTCTTCTCGCTTTCCGTCCTCAAAATATACTTCAGCCACGCATACGTAGGGATCATAAAAATCTTTATCTCGTCGAATTAATTCGAACATCTTCGAGAATATATACTACCACGAGCACAGGCTTCTATCTTTTCTTCAGTTAACCCCTGCAGTACATTGATATGTTTTGCAACATATCAATTTCTCCTTATACGCTCGCCAGCTACTCACTAAAAGCTGCGGAAAGCATTGCCATGAGCTTTGTTTTCTTTTTATACTTCGCCCTTATTGAACCGAGAACAGGTCTGCCATGCATTCGGATTATTTTGACCTTCATAGGAACTTTTCACAAACCTTAACCAGTCAATAGCACACCATATTCCGAATATGCCTTTGAAGAAAGAATCCTTGATACTCGATGGTAAACCTTCGCGATCACCCATTCTGGCTTATAACTCATTACTGCGCTCATAACCTCCCTAATCGTACCTACTGAGGCAAAACTATCAGGTGATTCAATAATACCAATCGCATCTTCAAGCAACTTTTCATACAGAAATATCTTGACAACTGCATCGGCTTCTCTTGGCCTACTTCGCAGGAGTTCCATTAATTCTTTTTTTACACGCTCTTGATCAGAGGCCTCAGTTACACGAATGAGGGCTTTATACCCTTCCAAGCGCACCGTATCATTAAATGCAACAAGAAAGGCTTGATACGCTAATAAATTGTTCCCGTGCGATTCAGCCGCCTGCCCAAGCCACTCCCCTAACTGATATTGCCTACCCTCTATGGTAAGCCCATAAGATGCAACTTTAAATGCCTGCGCTACATGTCCAGTCACATATAACTCCTTAGCCACAATAAGAGTGTCATCTGATGAACGCAGCATCGCTAGCTTCTCAACAATGTCCTCGTGTCTCCCTTGGAGCATAAGGCTATGCATATAGAATCATCTACTCCTCTTTGCAGGAGATTATCTGCCCAGCTTTCTGCACAACAAAGCAATCTTGCAGACTCATTATTATCTAATGACGTCACTAAAACGGCCTCAGTCAAAGCCATATCCAACGCATATAAGAAGCTGAAACAACATTCATCAACCCATACTTGCGTGCACATATCCACAACAAAAACAGCAGTCACCGCTTCTAAAACGATAAGGGCTTTCTGCCCATCGTTAACTTCGATAAACTCTTCCGCTTTAGCAACAAGAGTCTCAAGCTCCCCATGGGGATCAGCGGCTCCATAGCGATTTGCCTCCCAGCGAGATCTATGAACAGTGTTTTCAACAATTTTGAGCGCCCTTCTTCTAAACGATTCTGAATCAACAAGAATTTTCTCAACCTTTCCTTTATTTTGGTGTATGAAGAGCTTATCGGTAAGTAATTGCATGAGTAGTTTTCACCGCTTCTCACACAAGAGAATAAGGTGTTAGCTGTTGAAGATATCGTTTTCGATTTTACTCGAAAACCTGAAAAATTGCGCATGGCATTTATCGCTTTGCCTGAACAGATCAAACATATATTGGGCATGTATGTTAAAGCCACCGTATAGCAGTACTATATCATATCCAAATCAATCCCGAGGTATTCGAGTCCACTCACGAGAAATAATTTCTTTATAGAGGGGGTTTGCTATCTCAAAGGAATTCAAATTAATAAAACCAAGGTCTTGTGCATAGCTAATCTCATCCCATAAGTACAAATCAAAATCCTCTCACAAAGAATTCTTTACATTCAATCAAAAAGCCTTATGCTTAGCTTGGTTTAAAGAAATCAAAGCAATAGCTTAGCACTAGCCTAAAGTATTGCATATTCTAATCCAAAAGAGGCCACTTTGAAAGCTCTGAAAAACATCTTCTTGGGAATTTCCCTTCTCTTAGCCCCTGCTGCCGTCTATAGCATGGATAGCGTGAGTATTCCTGACACAGAAGGCAGTTCATTGCCCTCATTAAGAGCAGCAGAAGCTATTCGTGGCCACAGAGATGTTGGAAAGATAATCGCTCAACACATGCTGAAACTTGAGGCGAAAGCTTTTATTATGAAAAGAATTGCGGATCCTTATCTAAAGATCAGTGAACGCCGGTATGAAAAGATTATACCCCTGCATGCTGGGTTAATTGGTGTCCTCAGCTCGCAAAAAATAACTATTTGGTCACCACAATCGGGAAATGTAATGCAGACCATCACTCCAGAGGTGCGGCATGGGAGATTGTACGCCAAGCCCAATAAACGTGGAGATAAGGTCGTAACAACTACAGAATCGTTAACAAAAAATAAAGTAACTCAGGCGAGCGCTTGGAACGTCGACGATGGAACCTGCATCCGCATATTCAATTTCAATACAGGTGACAATTACAAACAGGTTCAATTCATAACGGATGGGAGCGATGAGTATGTAATCGCCGCAGCGCTGCGATCAATAAAGATGTGGTCCATCAATAGCGGTCATCTCAGGTCAACTATTGAATGCGAAACAGACATTTCCTCCATAAAAACAGATCCTGACGCGAAACTTCTATTGATAGCCTATGACCATGACCATCCGCAAATTTGGGATCTCGAAACAGAAACCTGTGTCCTCCGATTAGAGAATCTAAGGGACATAAACAAAGCAAAATTTTCACCTGGAGGTCATTATGTTGTCATACATAGTTTCTCTCAGGGCGCAGTAGTCTATTCTGTTGAATCAGGTAAGCGCCTCTATCATGAAAATCTATACCAAACAAGAAAGTTCAAAATTATCTGGGATTCAGAAGGGAAAAAAATACTTCTCGTAGGCATGAGGGGAGATGATCCTTTTATATATTTATTAAAAATTGAACCGGATCAATCGGCTGAAAATATATATAAAGCATCATCATTGCAAGGTAATCTCGCTACATTTAGCAAATCTGGCAATACCATACTCTACGCCCAGGATAACATCGCACATCTCTGGGCTATCGGAGCAAAAAAACGGGAGCATACATTCAGAGGCCATGCAGGCATTATCGATGGCATCAGCTTTAACAGTGATAGCTCACGAGCATTGACCACATCTAAGGGGAGAGTAAAAGTATGGGACGTTGAAACAGGGCTATGCTTATACGACCTCAACTCACACTGGGGGGCACATTCATTTTTTTCAGGGAGCATCATTGTTTCACATAATGATAGCGGCAGCATATACTGCCTCCATGTACAAGATCTCGATAAGTTATTTAAAGATATTACTTTCGAGCAAGCATTACTCATCAATGCACTGTACGAAATTATTATTCTGCGTCGACTTGCCACCATTCGAGCAGCTGCGCAGGTATTTCATGCACTCATAGAGAATAAAGAACTTCAATCCCTTGAAGAATCGAGAAACACATCCTTCCCCAAGGGTATGCAGAAATTACGGTGGAAATGCAGGGAACTTTTTTCTGAGTTCAAAGGACAGCCAAAGCCAATGAGTACAGAAGATGGAAAAATCCTCAAAAAGGAAGACTTTCTCTTCGATTTTACAAACAAGCCGCAGACCTTACTGGCCGCCTATCAAACATTGGAAAAGCCAATACGAAAAGTACTCAATCCATTTATAAAGATATCAAAGAGCGAAGCAGTACAAGATGATGATAGTTCCATGGGAGAGCCTGAGTCTTCCGGAGATTCTGCAGATGAGGAAGAAGAAGAAGAAGAAGAAGAGAGCGTAAGTGAAGAGAGCGATGGAGAATGATCGAGAAGGAGGATCTGAGCGATGAAAAAAACTATGTATTCGGCGATGAAAACAGACCATATTGCACTGCTTTTTCTCATAATGGTTTGTCCCCAGGGGCTTAACGCCATGGAGGTGACATCGACAGTTGCTGAAACTACGAGTAATAAAAATGAGGAAGATGATGCGCTAATATGCGCTATTATACGAGCCACACTTACCACCACTCACAATAGTCAAGGAAGCTGTGCAATTCCCTCAAACGGTTTTGGTAGAATTATCGGCAAACATATGCTTCGCAATGAGGCGATCGCTTTTATCGTCAAGCAGCTCACCTCACGCTCAAAAAAATTAGGCTCATACTGCGCTCAACCATTCGAGGTTAATGAGAAGTTTTTTGGAATGAGAGATAAACGCGAGAAAACATCGATCCTAGGGAAATTTGATACCGGAAAAAGAATACACACGCTGCGGCATACACAGATAGAAGCGCCGTACGACTCATGCTATAAAACAATACCTCATCCATCGGGAGACGTACTAGTTACTCTAGCAGGCGATCTCCATGCAAAAATATGGGAAACTGCTCACGGAGACTGCATGCGAACCATCGTAGATGAAGAACCTATCTGTGATGCCCAGTTCTTGCGATTAGAGGATGGGGAAGAGAGACTTATTACCCAATCGTCCCATTGGATAAAAATATGGTCTTTACCAACGGGCCTTCTTCTCGATACGCTCAGTACACCTGAATCAGAAAAAATATCGCGCATGCTGGTTCATAATAACACAGCCAGGGTGCTTATCGTGTATGATGGCTACTATCCAACCACCCAGGTATGGAGTCTTACCAGCGGAACGTCTCTCTGCACTTTCAAAGAAGAGCATTTTGTATGCGAGGCCCATTTTACCCCCGACGGCGCATTTGTAATAACCGTATGCGAGAATGCGTCTTCCGTAGAAGATGCATTAAGAGTGTGGTCAGCAACAACCGGCAGTTTATTAGATACGTATAGTTTAACATGGCGGGAAATCTGTAACATCTCATTTGACGGCACCGGGAAAAAAATGTTGGTACAGTACCATTGTAACGAAGAAACATCTGATGAATGGGAAGATGTTTTTGTGTTTCGCATAAAAAAAGGTGGGAAGCTTTCAGAATGCTATTTCGACTATGCTCATGGCTGCGCCCAGCAAGCAACATTCAATACAGCAGGCACTCTACTGCTCACTGCTTCCAAACATCTTGCAGAAATTTGGCGAATCAAAGGGAAGAAGCGCTTACAAAAGCTTTTAGGTCATAAAAAACAGATCTGCTCAGTCAGTTTCAATAAATATGACGATAAAGCATTAACAAGCGACAGTGATGGCATTATCCTCATTTGGTCAGTCGCATCAGGGCTCTGTCTTCATGTATTACAATCTCAAGGGTACGCATATTTTGTCCGCAACGCGGTAATAAGTTATGGCTGCGGCGGTGCATGGATCTGGTTTATACAAGATTTTCACAATCTCTTTAATGGACTAACTTTTGATCAAGCTTTTCTCATTAATGCACTCTATGAGGTTGTTATTCTCAAAAGATTGGTTCTTTTGCGCGAAGCCGCATCGCGCTGTAAGGCTCTTATGGAAGACGAGGTAATAACCGAACTCACTCATCAGCTATCAGGAAGTTTTGCCCATGCTGTTAAAAAAATCAAGAAAGCTGGAGGAGGCTTGTTAAAAAAGCTCTCAGCACCTGCTGAGCCTATTGTGACAGAAAATAATACCATTCTTAGAAGAGAGGATGTGGTGTTTGATTTCGGCAATAAGCCAGCAACATTACTCACTGCTTACAAAGCTTTGCCTCCACAGATACGCACCGCATTTGCCAAGTATGTGAGGGAGCCAGATTTACACTATCTATAATTTTCTGCTCATTATTGCCAGGGTCTTCCATTTCAATCTTCCCTCCAGGCAGAGCTTCACTAAGGAATACATGATATAGCCATGAATTGCATCTCGATAGATTGATTTTACACTGCCAGAAATTGATTTTAGACTGCCAGAAATTGACAGAACCGATTCTCTTCTAAACAATGAGTAAAACCATGAAGATTCTTTTTCGCGCTTGAGTTCTTCTATCTTTACCTCTAACAATGTAACTATCTCACGGGCATTTACTCCTTCTTGCCAAGAGCTACGAGCCGCACGTTTTTGAGCATGGCGAAGAGTTTTAGGGTCAACTTTGGAACCCTTACTTAAGAGCAACGTAACAAGCGGCAAGCTTCCTGCCTTACATGTGAAGCGCAAGGGCGTTTCACCATAACATGTTGTTGCATTAACATCTGCATCGGCTTCAAGTAAGAGTCTTGATATTTCAAGCGCTTCATCCGGTTCACGGGAAGCACGCATGCATGCATAATGCAGAGGAGATGATCCATATTCGTTTTGAGCACTAGCAAAAGCTCCGCGTTGAAGAAGATAAGCCACCATGGTTGGGTCATGCCATCCCGCCGCAATCATAAGCGGAGTCGTATATCCACTTGAGAAGTCGCTTAACCAAGTTCGTGGCATTTCTACGGGTGCTCCCCTCTCAAGTAGAAGTTTAACAAGATAATGACTCCATAAACTATGGTGAAGAACGGTCTCGCCACGGAAATCTTCTTTGCACATGTTAGCTCCGCTATTAATAAGATGCTCTGCTAATCCTAAATGTCGATTCATAGCAGCAAAGTACAAAGGGGTTCGCGAATAGTTGTCCTCTTCATTAAGATCAACTCCTGCAGAGCATAGATCGAATACCTCTTGAGATCCTGTAATTGCTGCGAGATGCATAGGCAGGAGCCCATAAACATCCCGTTTTCCAAGACAGTCCTTATCGTTATAAAGAATGCTTCTTACCTGCTCTAAATCCCCAGAAAAAATAGCATAATGAAGCATCGCCCAACTCACACCACTACTCATAAAGAGGTCAACGAGTTCTTTGTGGTCACTGATAACCGCAAGATAGAAAGGATCTTGTCCCCATAGATCAAGAGCAGATAACGTACACCCGCCGCGTAAAAGAAAAAATGCTACATTATTCATACCCATTTCCGCTGCATGATGTAAAGCGAAAGGATCATTAACCTTATCATTTAGTAAATCACAAAGCATCATTATTTCATGAGAGGATTGTGATGAACATCGGTTATCAATACGAGCAACAGCTGATAGAGTCAACTCCTTGACCCGCACAGGATCTTTGTCGACGCCCCATCCAAAATAATAAAGTTGGGCAAGCAGCGCTAATGCTAAAGCTTGAGTTGTCGGATCAAACTGATCATAATCATACTGAGAAGCGGATATAAAGCATTCATGTGCCCTTTTATAGTCACCCACGTGAAGGCTCTTTATGCCTAGACGAAGTAATGTCTTGTGTTTTGATTGAGTAACAGATGGGAGGCTAATTACCTCAAACTCCATCGAATAGATCGGTGCTCCTAGTAAGCAAAAAAAAACTGCAAGAATTACTATATTAAACACGCCTACCTCCTCTTTGTTGGGCGTAAAAAAAAATTCATAGTTGTCCCCATCAGTTTAAAGAGTAAATCCTAAATCGTGCAAAGTCAAAATTGTCCAAACTCATCATTTTTTCTCTTTGTAAGAGATATTCAGAAGCTTATCCGACGCGAACAGTGAATTTTCAGCCATTAAATAAATGCCACCCCGACTTAAAAGCCAGCGCTTTGCATTCCGCTGACCTTTAAGCAAAAAGAGCAATTCCTGTGATGCTACCTATTTTTGTTCACTTTCTGAAATTGACCTCGAAAAAATTTATGCTATCTTAATACTCGATGCGGATGATGATGCTTAAATCCGTTTTCATAATTGTTGGTCTAACATTTCAACACAAGGGAGTCATCATGAAAAAATCTATATTTAGCCTTATGCTTATCTTTTCTCCAGCATTATTCGCGATGGAGCAGGTCCTGGTAGCACCGCCATTAAACACGGACGATGAAATTAGAAGGTTCTGCCAACTTGATGAAGAAGAGAGAAGAACTGCAAGAGATCGCATACGAAGAGGAGCAACAATAACCGAATATGCTGGAACTCAAGGCCTTTCTCCAGATGAAATATATTCAGAGATTCAGAAAAAAGATGAATCATGGTTAAGCTATATTGGAAAGAAAACATTAGGTAAAGAGTACGTTTCCTCAAAATTACGAGTAATGCTGGGCAATCTTATAAACGATGCTGATGAAGTAAGCAGAACCGTTCAAGAAATAATTATTGCGAAAGTGGTACCTTTATTTAGAGATGCTCGCGAGAGAGTTTTAGTTGCCGAAGAGAGAGCTTTAGTTGCCGAAAATACAACTGAAGCCGCAAGTGATCGCGCTGATTTCTGTAGCGATTTAGCTCAAGACGCTTTGGAAGAAGCATCCCAAGAAAGCTATAAGAAAAAAGAACTCGATCAAGAATTGTTAGCAATTAAGGTAATAGCTAATGAGAGGTTGATTGAGCTGCTTGATACTAAACTTAAGAAAGAAATTACCGAAGGTTATGCTCAGGTGAGTACAGGTGAAGAACTTAAAAAAGTAGACGCAGAAATTGAAAATAAAAAAAATGAATGGGTAACTGCGAGAGCGATACCACTTTTAAAAAAAGAAGTATTCAAAAGAATGGCAAGTAATACAGAAGAAGAATTTTGTAAACAATGGGAACAATTGAAAGCAGAAATGCTTGCTGAATTGGAACAATCGAAGACATTAAAGCTCTTCAGAGAAAGATCTGGGGATAGCGACATATTAAAAGAAATCGAAGAAACTCAGCAGGCTGCAAGGAATTCATCTCTTCGAAATATCATGGCTAGACTTGATGCTCTGTCCTTCCACAGGATGAATTCTTGGGAGATAAACCATAGAAACATTGGTAACGACAAAGTTAGACTGAAACAAGAAGATGGTCTCATGCTTCGAGCTGCGGCGAGAGAACTAAAGCCCCATACACCTGAAGATTTAAAAGTTGCATTACAAAGAATAGGAGACGCATTCCAAGAAATAGAAAATTGACAGCCCCTATTTTAGAGATTTAGCCTCCCAAGAATAAAAAATGCTCTTGGGAGGGTTTTTAATATAAGCGTTTGCACCGATTAGCACCAAAATTGAAAACCGGAACCAATGATGCGGGATAGACTTTTGAAGACAGAATCTTTCTTTGCGCTGGTAATTCCGTAACATTTCTTATAACCACTATTGAAGTAGTTCTCAAGAGCCTCATATGAGCTTTATTCCTTGTTGTTCAAAAAGAATTTCCGTGGGGTCTTCTTCACAAACCTCTATCCCGAAGAAACTCACTACTTGTATCTGTGAGCAATCGCATCAGCTTAATAATTTTTTCCTTTACCTTACTTTTTTTCCTTAGCATGTCATCAGTTTCATATAGTTCTTTGTTTTGAGCAATAACATCGATCTCATGAATAAGAGAGATCATGTCTTGCATGAGTGCTAAAATACCCAGTCTCAAAAGTATTCGATAGAGAATGGGTGGTTGGTTATCACTATCAGGATTCCATCCAACAAAGGAATCCTTTTTTTTCAAGAAGTTCAAAAACACACTTGCCTCGTGGTACTGCTCAGGTTTTTATCTAAGAGCACATTTGCAAGTACTTTTAGGCGCATAAGAAGCGAAAATTTCACGCAAAATAAGTAATGGTTACATCGAGTAGCAAAGGGGGAATCCTCGTTAGTCTCTAAAATACCTTGTGCATCCATTACTTGAAATAGTTTTTTCAATGAAACAAAATTATTTCTAAACGCTTCCTGGGGGATCTTCCGCGCCATGAAAATCTGAAATCACTGAAACCGTATCGATATCGGTTCATAAAGATTCGAGCTAATCGCTCGAGAGGGACGGCTTCACATTGGAAAAGCGCTTCTGGTGTGGCAAGGTCAATGGCCAGATCAAAAAAATCAGGATGGATGTTCACTTTGAATCCAGTCACTCATTCGCTGGTCCATAGGATTATGCGAAAACACTCCAGCTTGTAAAAGATTTAAAAACTCGACATAAGGATCATTCTTGCCCCCTTGCTTTCTCAAATGGTTCTTATCATTAACATAGAGGTAAACAATGATAGCTGGGATTTGTGAAAAGCAAAACAGAAGTCTATATCTTTTCATCCCTTGCTTATAACGACGAAACTTCCTTAAAGAACCTTTCAGATAATACTGAGACAAATTTGGATTTTCTGGAATAGTATGCCGTGTAGCCTGTCGTAAGCGTGCGAGTAACTTTACCGTCTCATTATGATCAAATTCTTCTGCTGAAAGAACGCCGTAGAGCGTACGAACATACCTCTGCAAGTCATGAATGCGTGAAGCATAAAAAGCATGATACTTCAGTTGAAAGTTATTCATCTTCGCTCACGTCAACATTTTTCAACAATTGATCAATGTCATCATCCCAAACATCTTTATCATCGAGAAGTTTCTGTGGATTTTTCACCGCATCTTGGTAGATGGCGTTGATAAATAGAGCAAAAGCGGGATCCGCCTCCAGAGCATCAAGCTCGTTAAGGGGCGTCATAATAATCGCCGGCTGATTCTCACTATTGAGACCGATCTCTAATTGGTATTCATTTGACTGAAACTGATCTATAAATTCTGATGGTACAACCACTGCCATACTCCCGCCACTCTTAAAGAGTTTTTTATTAAATTTCATTAGGTGCCCTCCTAAGCAAATTTAGGACCAAGTATAGACTATGTATAGATATAATGTCAACAAGATTTTCTAATCCCTTGTCTCTTGGTATCCATTGCTTGAAATAGTTCTTTCAATGAGATAAAATTATTTCTAAGCGCTTCCTGGGGATCTTCTGCACCAAGAAAATCTGAAATCGCGGAAACCGTATCCGTATCTATATTTATAAAGATTCGAACTAATCATCGAGAAGGAGACTTATGATACGGAAAATTAGAGCGAGTATCCGATTGATAAGCTAGCGTGGTTAGCTTCATGTACAGAATCGCTCTACGCTATGGAAGGAGCTACCAAAATTGCAGAGTCTGAACGATCCGCTCAGATCAGAACAACACTATCGCTATCGCTATCAAATAACACGGCGTTTACCATTGAAATCACACGATCAGAAACAGGCTCTGTTACTATACTTTCACTAGAAAGTATTTCTCAAGACGATTTGAACTGCACAAACAGCTTAAGACACTTCGCTTTATTTTTTTACTTATCAGATAAAGTAGCCCAATGGGAAAAGGAGTATCCGGTTACCATCAAAGCGATGCGTAGAGATTATTTGACATGAAAAGTACGATTGCGTGCGTGATAACAAACCGTACGTACAATGCTTGCGATGTAGAATGCAATGAGCT
This sequence comes from uncultured bacterium, assembly GCA_963695365.1. Classification (GTDB taxonomy): domain Bacteria; phylum Babelota; class Babeliae; order Babelales; family Babelaceae; genus PRDV01. Next base: position 553,144 of record OY968766.1, on the reverse strand, counting down.
AGCAAGATATAAACGAGATGTGATGGAAGCATATATGGAGCTTTATTTTCATAAGGAATTTAATCATCATGCAAAAAACTACGATCCCTTCGTACCTTTTTCTTCTGTTTCAAATCTCATCGCTAACGGGGATGGATAATTTGGCAACAGTGGTACTCGCTCCCAGTGCAAAGAAAAGTAAGCAAAATACCGAAGAGAGCGACCACCTTATAAGCGATGTGATACGGGGTCTTCTTGTCCAGAGCGCACAACCAAAGACCAATCCACTACAGCCGGTTATTTCTATTGTCGCAAAGCATATGCTCAATAAAGCAGCTGTTGCTTTTATTGCAAAGCGGCTAAGTACAACGTTTAAAAAAATAGGACACTATTGCTCGAAGCCTTTTGAGCTCAACGATGAATTTCTTGCAATGATGGACCAAGAAAAAAAAATAGCAATCATACATAACGCAACAGGAAGAATAGTGCATACCTTGGAACATACCACATCGAAGCAAGAATATGATTTTTACTATAAAGCCCGAAAAAATGAAGCGGGAGATCTAATCGTTACCGTAGCACGTGACCATCATGCGAGGGTATGGAATGTTACTGATGGAAGATGTATAAGAGATCTTGTTGATGAAGAACCAATTCATGATGCACACTGCGCAGAACTAAGCAATGGAAGTAAGATTATTATAACTCGATCACCACACTGGGTAAAAGTCTGGTCATTTGGAACGGGGATACTTTTACATACACTGCAATTTGCCGATGAAGAAAAAGCAAAAAGAGCTCAAGGATTTGGCTCGCCCCAAGAAGTAGCGCAGATAGCTCTTCATATAGCAACTGCTCAGATTCTCATTACCTATAAAGGCCAGTATACAGCCGGAGAAGTACGAAGCTTACATACGGGCCGCGTCATATGCACCCTGGAAAAAAAAGCTGATTTTTGTATCGTTACATTTTCTCCATGCGGTAATTATCTCATCACCATTACAGAAAATGCTGATAAAGCACTCCGGCTGTGGTCCTCGCAGACAGGACGCTTATTGCAGAGTAAGCATTTTCGCTGGCAAGGCAAATGTAAACTAACATTTAACGGAACAGGCACAACACTATTAATTGTACATGGAACCTATGACGAAGACAGAGATGATGAAAATAATGTCAAACTCTATTCGCTTAGAAAGGGAGGAGAACTTGATGAAGAATACCTTTTCAGCCTCACCCATGGCCGCGCTCAACAAGCAACCTTCAATCGGGCAGGAAGCTTATTGTTGGTAGCTTCTAAGAGTGCAGCAGAAATCAGGTGCGTTGATAATAGAAAGATTATTCATACTCTTTTAGGGCATAAAGGACAAATCAGTTCGGTAAGCTTTAATAAGACAGGCGATCAAGCAATCACATGCGATTTCCAAGACAATATGATCCTAATCTGGTCGGTTGAATCAGGCCTCTGCCTTCATGCGCTTAAAGGTACGAGCTATAAATCTTTCTTTGTAGGCAATGTCGTAGTATCACATTCCAATGACGACACGAGTATAAGGTTTCTAGATACCACCATTGAGACCCTTATGAGCGGTTTAACATTCCATCAAGCATTTGTCATAAATGCGATATATGAAATTATCATACTTCGTAGATTAGCAATGCTACGAGATGCCGCACTGCAGTGCAACACTTTAATGCAAAACCAAGCTATAATCAAGCTTAATAACTGCTTATCCGGATCATTTGATCCTAAGATCAAGAAATTCTTCAAAGCAGGCAAGGCTTTAGGCAAAAAAATTGCAGCTCAGCCAATCCCTATCACAACCGAGGATAATGATATAGTGAACATAGAGGATTTGGTCTTCGAATTTAGCAACAAACCCGAAAAGTTGCTTCAAGCATATATGTCTTTACCAGAAGCTGTTCGTGCTATACTTGTTCAGTATACAAGGTTCTCTCTTGAGGAACATCATGATCCGTATTAAATGCGCCATTTTTGGAATCTTACTTTTGGCATCTCCTCTCCTCATTGGCATGGATAGCGCGCTCCTTATTGGGCAGAAAGATGAAGAAGCAATTATGGAGACTAGAGACTCCGCTGCACTCTTTCCCTCGCTATTAGCTGCGCAATCGGTCATTGCAGACAAAAATCTGGGAAAAGTGATAGCTCAAATGCTGCTAAGGCCTGAAGCTAAAACATTTATCTTGAGACGTCTGAGCTTTTTTATGCGTGCGGAAATGGATGTAAAAGAGTGGATGAAGCGAAAAGTTATTCCATTCCATAAGGATAAGATCGGTATTCTTGCAAAACAAAAACTACACATTTGGTCAACGACGACTGGAACAGCTCAAAGAATAATGAGCCCTGAAATACGGGGTGATGAACTTTTTGCAAAACGAAATAAAAAAGGTGATAAGGTAGTGACCACTGATCAAGATCACTACGTAAAAGTTAAAAGTCCTACAGCGCGAGTTTGGAACATCGATGATGGCAATTGTGTAGGCATATTTAATTCCGAAAGGGGCATATTACAGCTACAATTTAGAGGACAGGATGATCATGAGCAATTGATCGCTGCATCAGAAAAATCTATCAGGGTATGGTCGACAAAAACTGGTCTTCTAGTACATAGTACTGATGAACCAGACTCAAAAATATCCTCCATCGAAACAGATTCAGCTGCAACTCAAATACTGGTAAGTTTCAACAATAGAACTGAGCCAGAAATCTGGAATCTTATAAGCAAAAACAGTGTCCGGATAAAGACGAACCCTTTTTCGATTGTATATAGAGCAAAATTTTCTCCGCAAGGCGATGTTCTCGCTATATATTCTTCAGAAAGTTTGGGTTTATATCATGTTGCAACAGGCTCACGCTTTTTCAACATAGACATCCCTGAAGTATCAAAAATTGCATGGGGTGTTACGGGCGAAAACGTGCTCATCGTAGGACTGTGGCATCGGTCAAACGATCGTCTTCAGCCAGACCCTCGTATCGCGTATCTATTACACATCGAAGATCAATCTGCTTCAAAAATGAAATTGACGGTAGGAGAACGTGATGCACACAGCGCTGCATTTAATAAGGCTCGTGATACTATACTATCAGCAAATAAGAACATAGCGTACATCTGGTGCGCTCAACCCTTAAGATGCCTCCATGAGTTAATCGGTCATGCCGATGTTATACATTCTCTTTGTTTTAATGAAGCAGGAAATAAAGCACTTACCCATTCTTCTTCTGAAGAAGTCTTGAGAATTTGGGAAGTAGATACAGGACTTTGTTTACACGTAATTCCCATCAGAAAATTTTTGGTGCGCTCTTTTTTCTCTCAGGATACGATTGTCTCAACAAACGAAAGTGCTTACGTAGAGTGTTACCAAGTGAGAGGAAACGAATTATTTAAAGATGTAACATTCGAGCAAGCTTATCTCATCAATGCTATTTATGAGATAGTTATTCTAAGAAGACTGGCCACTATTCGAGCTGCTGCTCGAGCATACCAATCAATGAGAGAAAATGAAGATCTTCTTTTTCTTGAGGTATACAGCACACCACAGTTCTCTGAACGCATGCAAAAATTAAAAAAACAGATGGCAGTTACTTTTTTAGCATGCACTGGAATACCGCAACCAATTGTAACGAAAGAAGGCACAGTCCTACGCAAGGAAGACTTTATATTTGATTTTACCACGATGCCTGAACAATTACTGGCAGCATATACAGCATTATGCGATGAAATAAGAACCATATTAGATCCTTTCGTTAAAACCGGTCTCTCTGTACGTACCGTAAAATCCGCGCTTGAGGAGCAAGAGAACGAAAGCAGCAACGACACGTCAGAGCAGACAGCGGAAGAAAGCGAATCTGATGGATAATTCAAAAACGGTTGGTTATAAAGAAAAAATTCATGGAATCGTCGTATTATCAATCCTTTTGCATACACATGTCGCCCCCAAAAACCGATGATGACAGAAATTGGGAAGGCCTTAAACCCTGAAGACTTAGGGTTCGGGTTTACGGACAAGCCACAAAAATTAGTCGCTTATACCAGATTAACGGAACAGATTAGAAATGTACTTGGAAAGTATGTAAAGCTTTAGAAGAAAAATCGATGAAAAATTGGCTATTTACACCAATCTCCAACTGATATTCATCACACGCAAACGAATCTACAAATTCTTGATGGTACAAAAAATTTGACTCCAGCAAAAAACAATGCTAGCTTTTGCTTGATTGCGAATTGGGAGATTCGCAAAACAAAAAACAATCACTTCTAAAAGGGAGGTACCATGAAAAAGTTTCTTTTTAGCATAATCTTTATTTTTCCTCAAATATTGATTGCTATGGAACAGGTTGTAGTTGCTCCACATGACGTTGAGGTAGTTGCTCCTCTTGACGCTGAGGACGAAATAAGAAGACTCTGTCGGCTAACTGATCATGAGCGAGCAATACCAAGAACTTATATGAGTGCGGGCGCTACATTGCTAGGATATGCTCAAACTCAAGGCATTCCTGATGATCAAGTAATGAACTTAATTGCAGGACGATACGCGGAAGAAGGATGGACACAATGGGGAAAGGTTGTAGCGGACAAGCTGCGTAACGGAAAACCAGTACGTGAAAAGCTTCATAACATGTTGAGAAACCTTATAACGGATGCTGACAACATAAGTTTGATTGTTGAGGAAATCATTAGCCGTAAGATGGTAGCTACATGGGCAATAGCTCGCCAAAGAATAGTCGCCGCAGAAAATGAAGCGGAGGCTGCAAAAGATAGGGCGGAATTTTATGGCGAGTTAGCGCAAGAAGCTTGCGAAGAAGCCCTTTCTGCAAAGCGGCAACATGATGAAAAAGATGCGGAACTTCTTGTTATGAAATTTATTTTAGAGATTACAGAAAGTTACGCTAAAGTGAGCACCTTAACAGAAATGAAAGAATTAGATTCACAGATGGAAAAAAGAGTGAGCGCTTTTCGGGAGGAGCTCCACCACGATATAGTCAAAAATGCCACAGAAAAAATTGCAAGCACACTGCCTAATAATGATATTGCTAGCTTATCTAAAGAAGAGTTCTCCTACAGAATTAATAAAGAGATATTGGAAATATTGGCCTCACGATCGGTAGAGAAACTCCCGGCCTTACGATTGGTAGAGAGACTCGATGAAGCCGAGCTCGTAGCGAAACTTTTAGCTTTACGCAATATCAAAAACAACCTTGCCGACGAAACCTATAAACATGACGCGGAATGTTATAAACTGGTAAAAGAAATGCTTAAAGACCTCGCGAGCGGGCAAGAAAAGACCATTGTTCTTGATCCTGAGTGCCTTACTAAGATTGAGCGTATTGCCTTTTGCAAATGCGCAAGCGAAGACCTAAAAAAAGCGACTGCTCAATTCTTGGCAAAACTTGCGTAATTAATATTATTTTGAATAAAAACTCCTAGACGCTGAGGGGCCTCTAGGAGTTTTTAATGTGTAATTAAAAGACACTCAAGCGTTTTTAAGTAAATAAATGCAAATGACATCATCAATCCTACGCATCACACCATTCACTCATCAGACAAATCTTTACACACAAATCTATCGGCTCAGCCAATTCCTATTACAGCGGACTTTATTGTTCGGTATGTACGGCTCCCCACGTGACAGAATATAGTATGGTTGTCAGCTTTGTATTAATGCTTAGTTCTCTTCCGACAGCATGGGTAATTGAAGAAATGTACTACGTGCTCGGACGAGCAAGAAAAACCCCTCTCTATTGGCAATTGGCCTATGCAATAAATGAAAGCACATACCGCCTTAATGGGGCATCAAGAGTTTGGTAGACCCGTTTTAGTTCAGCTTTAAGCGAATCAAAAGAAATACCCTCTTGCTCAGCAATCGATGCTAAACGATTATTAAAAGAGCAGCCGTCCTTTCTTACTATCTTTAAAAAAAGAATAAGCAGTGCATGTTCAATAAGAATGTTTCCTTCGTAAAGCGGCGTCAGCTCTTTCCAAAGCTGATTCATTTTCCAAATCCCAATCAGAGTCGGCAGATGATGTACCTTCCAAAGATGCTCTATACCAGATAGTTGCTTTTCTCGGTCAAATTCCTTACTCAAAAAACGCACATCAGTTACATACGAATGTGCAAACAGCGCTCCATCATCGCTAAAACAGATCTTTGAATACTGGCCTGAAATCACCTTCACATTGATGTAGGCAATAACACGCTTACTGGGAATGTGCCAGATGAAAACATGGTCCAAATAGGGCAAGAAACGCTCATTCTGCTGATTCCACAGGCGCTGCCGAACAGAATCCATTTCGTAAAAACGCACTTCCGGAGGCGTACAAAGAATATAGTGCCCATCTGGGCTTAACAGATAGGGTACCTGGTCACCAGGAAATACTATGCTCTCACGATGATCACCCTTTTCACCGTACAACTCCACCGTAAACTGACTATCTCTATTCCTAGATGTAGAAAGAGCTATGACACTTCGATTTGAAGAGGTGGAAAAGCTGCTCAGACAAGCATTTTCACATTTTAACAAACAGGTATAACTGCCTGATTGATAGTTACAATCAATTACCCAGGAACGATACGGCCAAGCCAGCGATCCACCAGAATGGGACTCCGTTTGAAAGAGTACTCGATCTTCCTTTGAAAAAATGAGGGCACCCGACATAGCATCGTACTTATTAAGCTCATGCAACACCGAATGGCGACAATGTACAATACATGCACCTTTTCTATTTAGAACAAAAACATCCCGGTTTTTTGCTACTATAACTATCTCACCCCTTGGGGTATAGCCAATGGCAGATACTTCTTCTCTTTCAGGACAATTGAGCGATCGCTGTGCTACTACGTTATTATTTTTTAGAAAAAGCTCAGTCAGATGACAGAAATTGAAACCAGCTGAACTTAAAAGGAGAACTTTCTTCCCTAATGGATCGCATGAAACACGCCTGAAATACATACCTTCTCTAATTGTGTGCACTGTTTCCACGGGAGCATTTTCTTGATTGGTGAGAGTTAAATCCGCAATACGGCAAACTGTTTCAGTACACACAAAAAGGCTCCTGTTATCAGGGCTCAATGAAAGAACTCCTATGTGATTGTCTTTGCCCGGCAAACCTCCTTCAAATTGCACAAGATTATGCGGTTTTTCCATAACAAAACAATCTTGCGTAAAAAAATCACGCAGCTGACGTGCTATCTTAAATTGAACATCCCTGGGAATGCTCTTTAATAGAGGAGAAAGACCAAAATATCTAAAAAGAAAGTTTTCCGCGGTACTTTTATCTGTACTACGGCTGCGCTGCCAACTTCCATTGATTGCAGATGACATGAATGACTGAGAATCACAAAAACAAACAGTACTCTTCTCACTTCATCCTCCAACTCGACATTTTACGAATACCCAAAACACCATTATGAGGGTCTTATCCCCTGTTATTCAAAAAGAACTTCCATGGGCCTTCACAAACCTCTATCTCGAAGAAACCCACTACTTGCATCTTTGAGCAATCGCATCAGCGTAATAATTTTCTCCTTCACCTTACTTTTTTTCTTTTGCATGTCATCGGTTTCATATACTTCTTTATTTTGAGCAATAACATCGATCTCGTGAGTAAGTGAAATCATGTCTTGCATGAGCGCTAAAATACCCAGCCGCAAAAGTATTCGATAGAGAATGGGTGGTTGATTATCACTATCAGGATTCCATCCAACAAAAGAATCCTTTTTTTTCAAGAAGTTCAAAAATACACTTGCCTCGTGGTACTGTTCAGGGTTTTTATCTAAAAGCTCATTGGTAAGGACTTTTAAGCGCATAAGAAGTGAAAATTTCACGCCAAACATGTAATGGTTACATCGAGTAGCAAAGCGAGAGTCCTCGATTGTCTCTAAAATACCTTGGGTATCCATTGCTTGAAATAACTCTTTCAAAGAAACAAAATTATGTCTAAACGCTTCCTGGGGATCTTCTTCACCAAGAAAATCTGAAATCACTGAAACCGTATCTGTATCGATACCTACAAAGATTCGAATTAATCGCTCGAAAGGAACCGCTTCAAATTCTTGTGCCACAACAGTTTGAAAGTCATCAATCGAATAATTCCCGCATACGCCGACCTCTGTTGGGAGGCTGTAACTTTCAGCAAGACGAGATTGCAACGCCTCGCTCGTCGAATCCATTTGATAGGCTTCCGCAATTAAGAGAGCGTTGTTAAAAAAATGAGGTCTTAGATCGCTCTCTCGAGGAATATGTTCTAGCAAGAGTTTAACAATGTTCTCAGCTTCAGTTTGCTTTTCGGAACTGTAGGTAAGGACTCTGCTAAAAAAGCCTCGTACCATGGCGCTATGCTGTATCGCTCTTAAAAGTAAAGGCAAACCACGATATGTACCGCAGGGATCAGCCCCGGCCTTCAGAAGCATTGCAACCATTTCTACATGAGTACCCAGAATGGCACTATTCAAAAGCTCAGCACTATCATTTGCAGATGTAAGAGCACCTTGGGCAAGCAATAATGAAACACTATCGGCCGCATTTGCGCGAATCGCAACACCAAGAGCTGTACAACCGCTCTTATTGGTCTCGCACATAGTATCCTGAGCTCCATGCAGCACAAGATACCGCACCATTTTGAGCGATCCCCTGCTCGCAGCAGCAATTAAGGGGGTGTTACCAAAACTGTCTTTTACATCAACTCGTGCACCCGCTTTAACAAGAACTTTTACTATCTTGCACGAGCCTGACTGAATGGCAGCTGTTAGAGGTGTGTAGGTGCCTTTGGTATAATCGAGCGCCCCTTCTAAACGCGTCTGATCTCTGAGCAATTGGACCTGATGTTCAATCCAAACATCTAAGGCACCACGAGCGTTTAAAAGACAAGCAATTTCTAATTTTGTACAGTCAGCAACCGAAGAGCATGCTTGAAAAGCTGCCTCCAAAACAGCCGATACCCAATTAGGACTATTCATTAAAACTAAGAACTTGGAAGCTTCATGCATAATCTCTTTAAGATGAGTATTTCGTTGTAAGAGCCTCTCCTTAAGAATTATTGGAAGTGAAGAACTTGGACGAGCATCCGCAGCTGAATCAAGAATCTCAGGTTCCATCCCATGCAAAGAAAAAAAACCACAATAGGAGAGTATCAAACAAGTAGCATAAAACGTATTCATTATATTCTCCTATATGGAGTGTGTTTTACAACACTATCCGCTTACTTCTTCTGACTAGATACTAGCAGACGAGACAGCCATGTCAATGATCAATGATGTTGTATTTTTCACCACACGTGGTACTATGCATGCAAACAGAGGAAGGTAGCGTTGCTTCACACAACCAGATCTGAGGAGACCTATGATACAGAAAAGTACAGTATACCGTACCCTATTGCTCAGTTTTTTGGTGTGGTTAGCTGCATGTACAGAATCGCTCTACTCGATGAAAGGAGCTACCAAAATTGCAGAATCTTTACAAACCGCTCATACCATAACAGTATCGCTAACAAATAAGGCTACATCGAATAAGATTACGTTTACCATTGAGATCACACGATCAGAAAAAGGTACCATCACCATACTTTCACTGGAACCGGTTTCTCAGCACCGGTTGGAACTTTGCAAACAGTTTGAGACATTTCTCACTGAAAATGATCCAGCGGTCTTGCAGGCATTTCTCTTAGAAACACACCCGGTAACATCACTCAATTATATTTTGCAAAAAGCCATGCTGGAGGTCCTTCTGCAAGCTGAAAAAGTCCATAACAGCTCGCTTGCCATTTCAGCAGATGAGCTTTACATCGATTTATTTTTTTACTTATCCGATAGAGTTGGCCAATGGGAAAAGGAATGCCCGGGTACCATGAAAGCGATACTTGTAAAGAGATTTTTTGAAATGAACCCTACGATTGCAAAAACAATAACAAACCATAGACATAATGCTTGCGATATCGAATGTAATGAACTAACAAAGGATAAACGAAATGATATGGAAGCATGTATGGAGCTCTATTTTCATGTAGTAGAAAAATTTAAATCCTGGTTTCCTGACGATGAGCAGCCACCCACAATAGTGCTGGAAAGGAAAACTCCTATTGTTGCGTTCATTGATCTCGCAACCACTCTCTGTAGAATTCGCGGCTCTGATGCATGGGCCGAACGGGTATTAGAGGCGAGTCATGAAATATGTAAGTACGCTGGCTTTACTCTCTTAGACGTTGCTTGCCTGTGCAGCCACGAGAGAAAAATAGGCAATTGGATCCCCACGTATCTCACATCGCGCAGGCAAAATCCGCCGGACCAACTTGCTGAAGAAATTAATCATAGGACCGATCACGGCACTCCCCTGATTTTTGCTGCGCAAGCTGGCTGTAAGAGCGCTGTTAAACATCTTTTGCGATCTGGGGCTCTCACACACCTTACTACACAAGAAGGTGATACAGCCCTCATGAAAGCTGCTCACTGTGGACACGAAAACACCGTTGCGTGCTTACTCAAATATGGCGCCCTCGAGTCAATTAATACTGAAAATTCCAAGGGGATTACCGCCCTTTATAGAGCTTTAGAAGCTAACAATGTACCTATCGTCAGTTCCTTACTTACACATAAAGCAGGAATCACTTTTGATAGTAAGCTCGAGCCGCCACTCTTATTAGCAATCGAAAGAACTAACCCTGAGATGGTTCAACTTTTATTTAACGCAGGAGCCGATCCTAATAGTTTGTACGATGATATCTCAATGCTAAGCGTAGCAATCATGCGTTATGGGCGCCAAAAATTAGAAGATTCACCTCAGCTCGCAGAGACGGAAGCCGCTCGAAAAGTAATGCAATTATTTTTGGATCATCCTCAGATTAACCTCACGCTCACCAATCAATTTGGTGCAAGAGCACTGGATACTGCCCAATGTTATGATCTTCCAGAAATCACACAATTGCTCAAGACTCAAAGCGATACGAATGATAAAAACTAGTGTATTAAACCCAAATAATTGCTTGTCTCATCTTGTTAAAGGAATTATTAAAACTCTACTATGGAACAGGTAACCATAAAAAAAGCTTATGAGCTCAGTAGTGATACTCGTAACCAAATCAGAGCTTGTATAACTACCGGTGAAGCAATAAAAGGATATGCTAAGAGCCTGGGGGTTACTAAAGCTAAGATTGAAACGGTATAGCAGCAAGCCCCAGGATGGTGGTCACGACTGGTGGCTGATTCGTCGGAAAAATTATCCGAAATCAACAAAATCTTGCAAAAGATGCTGATATAGTAGTTTGAGAGGTGGAGCAAATTTTCGATAAAGAAGTCAGTTTCTTATTAAAACAACTGGGTATCTTATTAGGGAACGAACCAGCGCGCAGAGAACGACAAGAACAGAAGCACTCCGATCTAGATGCATAGTAAAAGCCTCTAATCCATTCTATTTAGATAAAGAAAACTCCTAAAGATAAACGAAATTTCTAAAAAACCTTTAGGAGTTTTCTTGAACTCATATTTTTGCGCAGCTTATGGAGACTCGGAGTAATTATCTGCCATTATACTAAACTTTTACAGAGATATCATGCGCAGATATCACAAAATCAATAGCATGCGCTATCTTTAAAAGATCTTGTTGGGAAATACTGCGTGCTGCCAAAGCAAGCATTCCAATTCGTATCCCACTTCCCTTATAGGGCTTTTCTGGATCAAAAGGGATAGCGCTGCGACTCACATAGATGCCTTTGCTTTCAAGTGCTTTCTCTGCATCTCTTCCCGTAATTCCCTTATTACGAAGATCGATGACAAACAGATGTGTATCGCTGCCATCTGATACAATACGATAACCAAGTTCCTTAAAAGCAGTAATCATTTCTTGTGCAAGCGACAGTGTTCGTTTTTGATAGGCAAGAAAATCAGGCTCGAGAGCTTTCTTGAAACACACAGCCTTTGCGGCAATCGCGTTCATAAAAGGACCGCCCTGAAGCATGGGAAAAACTGCTCGATCGATCGCATCTTTCCACTGTTCTTTACAGAGGATAAAACCACCTCGAGGACCACGCAATGTTTTATGGGTGGTTCCGGTCACAAAATCAACATGCGGAAATGGATTGGGATAAAGCCCCGTAGCAATAAGCCCTACCAGGTGAGCACAATCTGCAAGCACGTGCGCATTAACAGATTTCGCAATCGCAGCTACCCGTTCAAAATCTATTATTCGAGAATATGATGAGCCACCAACAATAATAAGCTTTGGTTTATACTCACGAGCTTTGCGCTCAAGATCATCATAATCGATATATTCTGTTGTGGAATCAACATCATAGCAGGCGCTTTTATAGAGCATACCAGAGAAGCTAACTGCATGGCCATGCGTCAGATGGCCGCCGCTTGCTAAGCTCATGCCCATAATGGTATCACCCGGTTTAAGTACGGCCATATAAACAGCCATGTTAGCAGAAGAACCCGCATGGGGCTGCACATTAGCATGCTCGGCGTGAAAAAGTTTTTTGCACCGATCAATCGCGAGCTGCTCTACAGCATCAACATACTCACAACCTGCATAGTAACGCTTGCCTGGATAGCCTTCAGCATATTTATTGGCAAAAACCGATCCCATGGCTTCATGCACTGATTCATACGCATAATTTTCTGAGGCAATAAGATCGATGCCATCTCGCTGACGCGCTTCTTCAAGCCTGAGTAGCTCAGCTATTTCTGGATCATCAGTTATCAGAAATGGACAAGAATGGTTATTCACACTATCGCCTGCCTTTAATGCACTGCATCTCTCGATACAATATGCTCGGCATGCTGGCCTCGCATATCACTCGAGATGAGCGGTACGTCCACATTTTATTAACATCAACACATCAATGAGCAAAAATCCACCCTGCGATAATTGTTAATGAGCTGCTAATATTTTCATAACTCACAGTTCTAAAACCAGCTTATGGCAAAATCTCAAGTTCAATCAACTTTTGTCTGAGCTCACGAGCACTCGTAAAAAGAATCGCATTCTTAATGCCACAGGCTTCGGCAGCTTGTACGTTTTCAAGTTGATCATCTACAAAAACACATTCAACGGGCGGCACGTCGTACCGGGAGAAGACATACTCAAACATCTCGGGGTTCGGCTTAATAGTACCGATATCCCCAGAAATAATCACCTCATCAAAGTATGAAAGCTGGTGCTCAAAGCGCTTTTTTATATAGGTAAATGATTCCCTATCCCAATTTGAAAGCGCAAGAATCCGGTATTTTTTGTGCCCATGCTCATTCTTCTTATGAGCTATCTCCCTAAGCAGCTGGAATGAAGGCCGCATTGGGTAAATATACTTTGCAATGAGCTTTGCGTCAAAAATGCCTTCAATAGCCCGGTTAACTAATATTTCTTGCCGATTACTCTCAAAATACCCCAGTTTTTTACACTCATCGAGAGCTTTGGGCAATTGCTCCAGAACTTGCGCGTTCGTTATGCGGCCGGCTTGATAGGCACAGAGAACGTACGGAAGTGCAGCGCCACTAGGAGTATACGAAATTTTAAAAGACGGATCTTTTTGAGTGTGTATATGCTCACATACAGCAAAAATGCTCTCTTGAAGCTGAGAAGCCAATTTCCACGGAGCTTTGCGATCGAATACAGCATAGGTAAATAACGTCCCGAGACCGAGACTTGTAATAAAACCAGCTCGTGATTGTCCAAGTAGTACGCCACCTAGATCAAAAATGACCGTCGTTTGCCTGGATGTCGTTACCGTTGCCATCAATAACTCACTCTAAAGGATTTATTCATCACACACCATTATAAAGTGAACATTTCTTCGACGAGCGCTTTAATTTTTTCATTAAAACGTTCTCGAGGAAACTTTTTCATTTTCTTTTTAATGGAGACTCTGTAATCATCCTTTTTTAAATACTTTGGTAGAATTTTTTCAAGATCAGAAAACTGAGTAATAACTTCTGCCAAACCATTCTTTACGGAAAATGTCACGTTCATTGCTTCCCATCGAATTGTTCCCGAGGTTTGATCGAAAATCATCGGAACGCAAGACTCAAGTCCCTCAAAAGTAGAACCGCCACCAGATTTGGTAATAAGCACATCAGATAGTGCCATAAGATCTGCTATTCGTGGCGTAAATCCAAGGAGCGTCATCGATACCCCCTCTGGAAGCATGATTTTATTGATGTTTCTTTTCAATCGCTCATTGCGTCCAAGGACTACGATCATATGAAGTGGAAACCCTAAACGGGACAACACGCGCACATACCGATAACTTGCTAACGAACCAGTTCCACCCATAAAGACCATAACAACGGGCTTATCTGATGGAACATTAAACTCTTTTTTCAATGCAGCAACGTCTTTCGGCTTGAAGAATTCTGGTCTTAAAGGATACCCCGATACCGTTACCATGTGAGGAGGAATTTCTGCAGGCTTAATCTTTGCTCGTACCTCTTGATCTTCACAAGGAAGCGAATATCTGAACTTACGGTATGTTGGCTTACATATACCTGTAATAAAATTTGAGGTATCTGCATCAGTAGGAATTATAAGAAACGGAATGTTCAATTTTTCGGCAACCTTAAGTATCGAACCGTTCACGAACTGAATGACAGAGATAATAAGATCAGGTTTTGCAGCACTAAAATAATCAAGCAGAATCTGCTCTATTGCCGATGCCCGCCAATTGCCATAATATGTTTCACCGATCGTTGCCATACTGCCAACGAGGTTATTCCACCCACTACGCAAACAAAAGTTATAGAAGTCAACGCCGTTCATTTTGCCAAACGTCAAAGTACCCAGCGTATCGACCGGGTGAAGTACATCTTCAAAGATATTGTCGACTTTTATCTCATATTCGTCAAAGAGATAGGAAACAAGCGCATTCGATGCTGAGGTATGACCTCCCCCTCCTTTGCATGAAAAGACAAGAATCCTCTTTTTTGGCGCTACCGGTTTTTGAGCCTTTGGAGGCTGCTGCGCTAGTTGTGAAGGCGTTTTTTGGTTTGCTGCACGTGCAAGCTCTTGCTTTTTCCTAAAGGGAACCGTCGGCTCGAAATGAATCGGTTTTTTTTTGCGAACAGGCTCCCCTGATGATTGAAACTGCAAAGTTTTACGCGCACGAGGAGGCGGCGCAAAAGCATCCGGAAAGAAAAAAATGCTTAAAAGGACTAGCAATAAGGCGTTTCTAAGATGTATCATAAGTAGACGATCGTCCTATAGATCAAAACGTTATTTCCCACCTGCCTACAGTATAGTAGAAGATCACAAAAAAGAAAACGGCTACCATGTTACCGCTTTCTATACGTGATAATCAAACACCCGGAGTCCTGCAGAGATCGAAGATGAAGGCGCGTGAAGCACTGCGCGCATCAGAATCCGGCTTTTAGCATCGCGCGCAATCTGAGCATCATCATCAGTATTCGAAGCCGCTTCAGGAGCAACAGCAGGTTGAGGTTCAGATTTGGGGCTCGAAGGCTGTATGAGACTTGCAAGAAACTCCTGCAACGGCTTATTGGCAGTAGCCCCAGCAACAGCCTGTAGACTGCTCATTCTTTCTAAGACAGCAGCTCGGGTGATTACACCTGATCGCATAAGTTCAAGCACAGCACTGCCATGATTTTCAGCAATGGCTTTTTCTAAAGGAAATTCTCCCTTACCATTGCGCATCGAAATCGGGATATGTCTGAGTAAAATTGCCGCTACACGTGGTTTTTCGCAGCGCAGTGCAACATCAAGCAAGCTGAGTACTGCAGGGTTCTCATCCTGCTGTTGCTCTTCTTCACCAAAACTGAGAAGCGCACCTTCTGCGGCACTCTCATCTTTTTCATCAACTCGTTGTTCAACTTTTACAGGACTCAATTCAGCAGGAAAAAGCTGAAGCGGGTTATAACGCATAAGCAGTAGCCTCTCAAGAACCTCAAAAGCATCCTCTTCTATTGCAATATAGAGCGCCCATTCTCCCCAGCCCCGATGAAATCGGCATAGATCAGCAAGATAATTCCATGCTTCTTCATAACCAGCTTCGCCTTGATTCAAATGAATCTTTCGTTGAGCATTCGTCACCGCACTGCGCAAGTTAGTTTCAATATGGAACCGCAAGAGGATTGGGGGCGTACCAGCCATGTAAGTTTGACGAGCGGCGGCAGCATTTTGCTGTGTTCGTGACTGAACGTGCTGATTACGCTCTGGAGCCTTAGCAAGAAGAACAGTATCGTCGTTGGGACCGGCTATTTTGCTCACCGGCGTACTAAATGCGGCCTGAGCCGCCCACGAAACGTGATGATGCATGAAACAGAGAACAGATAGCAGATACATCGTATTGACGCGCATGGAAATCCTTTCATCAAAAAATCCTGCCTACGCCGAGCCTACGGCGTGGCAGGCCCTTTTAGACCATTATCAATACTTCAATTATTTTTCTCCTCTGCTTATTACAGACCCAGACGGGCATTCTCCTTGCTTATCACTACAGCTCTGCTTTTTTTTGAAAGCCTCCTTAATGTACAGTATAAATTCAGCTTTCTCAAGTTCTTTATCTGGAGGCGCGGTCGAATTAACCAATGTGAGCACACTTAAAACATGTAAAAAAGAGCCAACAGTACCCGATAATTATCAACAGGTACCCCGTTGCGAACTTTTCCAAAGTGATCTGGCCTTCCCCACGATGCGCGTATCCATTCAAACTCTATACCAAATCTTATGGGATCTTTCTTATAGATATAGCGGGACGAGACTCGCGCTACGTAATCTATATTTTGCGCAACACCCAGAAGTGCATAAATTATTGGTCGCTTTGTAACCGGGTCAATATACAGCGAATGATGGGATCCAAGATTCTTAGTTCCACCTGCAAACAACCCCAGCTCCATACTATCACACCAAAAAAGATAGGAGAAATCAAGCCATGCTCCTGCTGAGGCGGTATTGCTATACGTACGCGCATCAGTTTCAGGATTAACGGTACTTACCCCAAATCCGCTTAAAAGAATATGATCGTTAGCATTTTGTCCCCAAAAAGTCTTTAAACGCAGCGACCATGGAGCTGAGATAAACGAGCCATAGGCTTCAAAAATAAAGCTATCAATATGCTCATGCACCTTAACATCAAGGCAACTCTTAAGACGTGGAACAAGCCGTTTATAATCTGCAGCGACTCCAACCAACTGATCACCATAATAACCACGCAACTGCAGATGAAGATTGGGCTGCTTGGAGTTCCTGATATATTCGACACTTTGACCAAATGGCCCGTAACTTGCAAAATCCCCCTGACTTGCAGCAGCCGCAATGAGCTCAAGCCAATTCCATCGCTGGGTAAAACGAAGCTGCGGATCTCGCGCCTGAGGTTCCATCGGTGCACCGATCGCATAACCAATCGTATGGGGAAAGCATTCTAAAACAAAGAGCGGATGCCACCATTGACCAAAAAGAAGGCTGCCGGAATCCCAGACAACGCGCCCAAATGCATGACGCAACCGGCATGATAAAACTGTAGCGTCCGATATGCCTCGAAAATCAACTTCAATGAGCCCATCTGTTTTAAAACATGGCCAACGAGGCCCTTCCATGCCAAGACCAATGCGCGTTTCCATAGCGGTCATATGCCACTTGCCATGATCATTGATATCGTTGCCAAATCTATCACACAAAGGAGGTCGAGGAAAAAGGAGAAACTGTTCATAACGGGTACCATATGTCTGGCGGGTATCCCAATAAGGTTCCCACAAAATATATCCATAGGGGTTCAGCTTCACAAAAGCACACTCGATTGGCCGCCAAATAATGGGGGACCCTGATGAAGGTCGGCATGGGGGACATACCGGCTGCTCCCAAATAGCACGTGGTCGTTCTGCCTCATCAGCTGGCATCCATGGAATGCAGGTATCTTCTTCTCTATCACCCCATGCAATGAGTGGACTTGTTCCGCGGGGCACACAGACAACATCAGCATCATTTTGCCGCAACGATTCCTTATTGGTCTCAAGCGGATCAAAATCCTGTTGGGCCCCAATGCAAGCAGTAAAGATGAGCAAAAGTGAGAAAAGAATCACGTAACGGACCTTTGATATAGCTCTTTATAATTCTATTCCTGGTTGCGCAATCTGGATAATAACGACTAGAAGATTACTACAAAATTGCGCCTCTCACAAGAAATAGATTTTCACAGCACGTGCTCAGGCGCCACACGAATCGAACGGGGGGCGCGAAAGCGCTCCCTCACTTTTCATTCTAAACCCATTTAATTCTTCATAGCCTCTTTTACCAACTCTTGAGCCAGTTTGCCGTATTTTGCCATGATGGCCTCCTTTGTTCTGTTCATGGGAGATACAAATGTACTTGGCGTGAACAGAAAACACGCCAGATTTTTGTTCACAGAACATACAAATGCACTTTTCATGAACAGAAACTAAAAATCTCGCAATTGCCGATCAGTAGATGATTCTAAAAAAATATAGTATTTATCCTGTTCACGGGAAATACAAATGCGCTTGACATGAACAAGAAATCAAGAGACACTACTTTCTAGATTAGAAGCAAAAACAAAGGATGCCTATGGCAGAACAACATACATTTATAGGCCGCAAGGAAGAACTTAACGAGCTTACGTCATTTTTTCATAAAAAATCAGCAAGTTTGATAGTCGTCAAGGGCCGACGCCGTGTGGGAAAAAGTCGATTAGTTGAAGAATTCGCTAAAAATCATCGCTTTTACAAGTTTACTGGACTTGCCCCAGTTGATGGCATTACGGCTCAAGACCAAAGGAATGAGTTCTCACGGAAATTGAGAGAACAGTTTGGCATTCCTGAAGTTAAATCCGAAGACTGGGGGCAGCTCTTCACGTTTCTAGCCAGGGAAGTGCGAACAGATCGTGTCATCATATTGATGGACGAAATTTCCTGGATGGCATCAAATGATGACACGTTTTTAGGCAAACTCAAAACAATATGGGACGATTATCTCTCAAAAAATCCGGACCTCATACTAATTTTATGTAGCTCGGTATCCCTATGGCTAGAAGAAAATATCATTAATAGTACCGCATTTTTCGGTAGAATATCATGGACTCTTACCCTCGATCCTCTGCCGCTCTCGGACTGCAATCACATGCTCGAAAGCATAGGATTCAAGTCATCTACGTACGAAAAATTTAAGATTCTCAGTGTTACCGGTGGCATTCCCTGGTACATCGAGCAAATACAGGGCAGGCTCACCGCTGATGACAACATTAAAAGACTGTGTTTTACCCGCGGTGGCATCTTAGTCAATGAATTCGACAAGATTTTTCACGAGCTTTTTGAAAAACGGGATGAAATCTTCAAAAGAATCATCTCAAGTTTAGCGAATGGACCGAGAAGCCTCGATGAAATAGCAAAAGAGACGGTATATCCAAAAAGTGGCCGCCTGACTGAATATCTCAGCCAGTTGGTCGAATCAGGATTTTTATCCCAAGACCATACATGGTCGCTCAAGACGGGAAATATAATGAAAATCTCTCTTTATCGATTAAGCGATAACTACCTCAGATTTTATCTAAAGTACATAGAACCTAGACGAGCTCAGATCGAAGCCAGGCGGATTTCAAAAATGAGTTTATCGGCCTTCCCTGCTTGGGAATCGATAATGGGGCTACAATTTGAAAACATGGTAGCCAATAATCGGCATGAACTTTACAAGCTTTTAAACATTGACCCCAACAATATTATCTACGACAATCCTTTTTTTCAAAAAAAGACATCTCGCCAAAAAGGATGCCAAATCGATTTCCTCATCCAAACGAAATTCAAAACTTTGTATGTTCTCGAGGTCAAGTTCTCCAAGAATCCAGTAACAAAAATGGTTATCGACGAGGTAAAAGAGAAAATCTCTCGTATCAGTACGCCACGAGGAACAGCTGTTTTGCCCGTTCTCGTCCATGTTAATGGAGCTTCAGATGCGCTATTGGATGAGGATTATTTCTACTCAGTCATTGACTTCAGCAATCTACTGTCGCCTCCATGAACCATGGCAGAACCTTAAATAACATCGAGCCGGTGTGTACTCCATCTTGGAATTTCTTTCCGCAAAAGCAAGCCTGGATCGTTGCAAACTTTCAGTTTCCGGGAAAATCAGTTATGCTTAGAATAAATCAACGAAAATACCATTTTTACAATCCACCCTAAGCAATACGTGCAAGAAATCGTACCGAGGTACCCATGACATCGTTTGAGATTAGACAAAAATTCTTTGATTACTTTAAAAAGCACCAACATACGCAGGTACCGAGTTCATCACTTATCCCAGCGCAGGATCCCACGCTGCTTTTTGCCAACGCAGGCATGAACCAGTTTAAAGATGTCTTTTTGGGCAAAGAAGTGCGCAGCTATACACGCGCAGTTTCGATTCAAAAATGCATCCGCGCGGGCGGGAAGCATAACGATCTTGAAAATGTCGGCTTTACCAAGCGCCACCTTACTTTCTTTGAGATGATGGGCAACTTCTCGTTTGGCGATTACTTCAAGAAAGAAGCGATCCAATTTGCCTGGGAGTTTCTCACGCACGAGATAAAACTTGATAAGACCAAACTGTACCCGAGTGTCTATCGACTTGATGATGAAGCATTCGATATCTGGCACACCGTTATTGGTCTTCCTAAAGAGCGCATTTATCGTTTAGGAGAAGCTGACAACTTTTGGCAGATGGGCGATGTCGGTCCCTGCGGGCCGTGCACTGAGATCTACATCGATCGTGGAGAAACATTCGAATGCGGTAGCAAAGAGTGCGGGCCAGGGTGCTCATGTGATCGCTTTCTTGAAATTTGGAATCTCGTCTTTATGCAATATGACCGCCAGCCGGACGGCACCGATAAGCCACTCAAGCAAACGGGCGTTGATACCGGCATGGGACTTGAACGACTCTGCGCAGTTGTGCAAAACAAAGATTCGGTTTTTGATATCGATCTCTTTGCCCCACTCCTTGCCCGCATTGAAGAACTCACCGGCATTGTCTATGCAACCTCAAGACCTGAAATTCAGGCTGCATTTCGAGTACTTGCTGATCACATTCGTTCCTCCTGTTTTGCCATAGCAGATGGCGGCACCCCGTCGAATGAAGGTCGCGGATATGTTATTCGTAAGATCATTCGCCGTGCAGCACTTTTTGCACAAAAATTACGCAAAGAAAATATCTTTCCTGAGATTGCGCCGGCACTTATAGAAACTATGAGCCCAATTTACCCCGAGCTGAAAGCGCAAGAAAAACAGATCATTGCGCTGCTAAAAAGCGAGGTGGAGAAGTTTGAGAAAACCTTCATACACGGCCAATCGATGCTTGAAAAGTATTTTAGGGAAACAGCCGGAAAAACGATTTCTGGTGAACAGGCATTTAAACTGTATGATACCTACGGATTTCCGCTTGAGTTAACGAAAGTCATAGCCCATGAACGGGGCTTTGCTCTCGATGTAGAAGGCTTCGAAAAGCATATGGAGCAGCAAAAAGCACAATCGGGTAAAAAAGTTGCACACGTTGATATCACCCTCGAAGAATCGGTTGAGACGCAGTTTACTGGCTATGATGAACATCAAAATGAAGCAAAAATTCTCAGTTTATTTGTTGAGAATAAGCAAGTACAATCGGTCGCAGCCGGCACTGAGACAATTATTATTACAAACCGCTCACCATTCTTTGTTGAGTGCGGAGGCCAGGTAAGCGATCAAGGCTTTATTCGCAAAGGCGATCATGAAGCCCAGCTACTTGGGCTGAAAAAAATTGGCAACGCTATTGGAGCAACCATAGTTGCGCCGACCCAGCTTGCTGTTGGCGATACGGTAACACTCGTCGTCGATTCCCCTGCACGTATTAACACCATGAAAAATCATACGGCAACACACTTACTGCAGGCTGCTCTTATTGACCTTCTTGGTAAACAAGTCAGGCAGTCAGGATCTGTAGTAACGCCCGATTATTTGCGTTTTGATTTTACCTATCATGAAAATCTGACGCCGGAACAAATAACTTTGACTGAAAATCTGGTGAATAAGAAGATTCTTGAAAATATCCCTGTACATGTTTCCCAGGGAACACTTAAGGAAGCCAGTGCTCGCGGGGTTATCGCCATCTTTGGTGAAAAATATAACCCAGAAAAAGTCCGTATCGTTGAAATACCGGGGTTTTCTGCAGAACTCTGCGGCGGAACACACGTACACGCAACGGGCGATATAGGCAGCTTTAAGATTACGGAAGTATCTGCTCTTTCTGCCGGCAATCGACGCATTGTTGCAGTCACAGGACCAGCCTCAGTTGAGCTTTTTCAACAGAGCTTCAATGCTCTCAAAGCACTTGGCCAAGAATTCAAAGTACCTGCAGAGCAGGTCCCTGAGGCTATTAAGAAACAAAAAGAGCAGCTCAAGAGTGCTCAAACAGCGCTTAAAGATCTTAAAAAGCAGCTCTATCTATTACAGATGCCGCAATGGCTTACGCGCATCGAGAACTATGGACCAGTTCCATTTTTATTTGTATCGATCGATGGCGCCACAGCTGAAGAGTTGCGCGACATTTCTCAAGAATTCTTACGCGCACAGCCGGGTCTCTATTTCTTGGTAGGCCAAGGCCCTGAACGGGCAACCTACTTGGTCACGCTTGCACCCGACCTTACAAAGCAGTTTGATCTGAAGGCTTTTGGTGCATGGCTTAAAGAGCAAGGCTTGCAAGGTGGCGGCAGTGGCACTACGCTCCAAGGCGGTACGACCAAAATCGATCTTGAGCTTGAGCAGCGTATTAAAAAATGGCTTCATGAGTATCTTGCTCGGTAGGCTTGATAATCATGTTTACGATTGTTCCATATGTGCTTGCCTACATCACGACAAAAACGAACGGGGGATGTCAGATTAGAGCGTAAACACACTCAATCCTTTCTCACACGAATTCTTGGGCAAGAACATAGCCCTTTGCTTTTCCAGATCATCTCATCCTGATAAAGTAAGCGTGGCAAGAGGTATAACTTTATAGGGTAATTTTTGACGAATTATCGAAGGGTTTTTTGTAACAATAAAGGGAACGGCTTTGGGGAAGATTTTCTTGGCTTCCTGAATCGCCTTGAGCTCTCTCGCTAGCACGTTCTTATCATCTAATCCGCCAGCCACCACTTGCCATAATTGTGTGACAGCAGTTCCTTCTTTGATAACAAAGTCGATTTCTCCTTCTCCGCTCCAATAAAAGACATTTTCACCATCGATTCCATCTTCCAAGAATTTCTAGCATAATATATCTCCGATATAACAATCATATAGTGATTAAATACATCCGATATAACAAACAAATTCAAGAATAAGCGAACAGGTCTTTTTATTGCTGCCGAAGGATAACTCAAATTCATGGCTCATAACGGCGCCGCTACTATTGCAAGAGCCCTTTCTGCTAATACTCTTGGCATATCCTCAATTGTTGCACTATCTACAGATGCACGGAAACGATATCCCCTCGTTTTGATCGGCGGCATCGGGTTGATAATTATCGGTCTACTTGTATTAGCTTTTGAAATCGCGGAGCTTTTAGGATATAAGACCCCATGGAAGAGCTTGGACCAGAATTCAAAGACCCTACATCGAGATACCTATGCATAACAACAAACTCCTTATTGCAACCCAAAATCAGGCAAATTTCAATCCAGCGGTTGCTCGGCGATATTCTCTATACGATCGTTTCACTGAGCGATCTTGATATTACTCATGATATAGAGGAAACCAGTACTACGTTTGAAGAAAATGCGATCCTCAAAAAAACCTATTGCAGCATGACCGGTCTACCCTCACTCGCCGATGATTCGGGACTTGAAGTTGTTGCCCACAATGGGGAACCGAGGATTTTTCCCAACGGCTATCCAGGAGAACACACTACAGAAGAACAAAAGCAATACGGGTAGGTTCTGATGCAACCCTAGCAGAGCCAATAGAGCACGGAGAAAAAATGATTTAAACAAATGAGCATAGTCTCAGAAACTAAACTCATTGGCCAGTAGCCGTTGTTTTGCCTACCCTTTGTTTTACTGGTCTCCCAGGCGCTTCCGGCTCAATATACAATACCCTGAAGGCATGATTAAGATCCGACTGTGTGATTTCTCCTTGATTTTTTGCACCTAAAGCGGATTCCGTCAGATTTACTATCGCGTGTACCGTAAGACAGTTATTATAACAATTCGCAAAAGCAGTTATTTCAGTATCTTTAACCCTCCCTCTTAAATAATGAGAAAGCATCGCCTTTGCTGGCTCTTGTTCTAAAAAGGGATTATGGCCAGGTAAAATATACTCTTCAACAGCACCACATATACATTCTGTTGACTTAAGAATTTGAGCAAAATGTCTAGATTCATCATAAGCAGCGGCTGCGTTATAAATACCTTCAAAGACAGCGGGTCTAAAGCAGGATTTCCAGTCGCGATTGTAAACCCCATGCCCGTAGATGCTTTGCAAAGATTCCAGGCCGCCAACTTCTCACTCTTTTGTACGGCCTCTCGAACATTCTCTGCGTTCTTGTTGCACGTTTCACAAAGTTTCGTAGCATCTTTTCCATAAAGCAAAGGACTTATTTTAATGCAAATTCCATGTTTCCTCGCGTTTTCATAGAGGTAGCTATAAATACTTACATAGAGGTGTTGATCCGACAAGGCCCCTAAGGTTGTGCAGCGCGCGCGCCTTACCATGTCATCAATAAACAAAGCTTTAACCCATAAGCCTCCCTTATAAATGTATTGATCGCACTATCAGAAACGCCAGAATTGATGCCCAACAAAATGTTTATTACTCGTTTTCGTTTCTCAGGTATATGAGTTTCATCTATAAAATCATAGACTCCCATTAAGCAATAATCTTCCGCACTTTTACCCCTGTAGTTTTGTGCCCAATTTTTAGTGGCACGAGCAATCTCTTTAAGCTTCTCAGAGGGCAGCCAGCCACAATTTTTTGCCAATAATACAGGGCATTCTTTGGGGTAGACCATGACCACGAAGAAGATAGGTAAAAAAAGCTACTTGATCATGACTATCTTTAATAAGTGCCTCTGGATTTTTGAGAAAACAAGCGACTCGTAAATCCTTGGCACATATTCTCTCGAACCCTCAGAGACCTCTTCAGCTTTTTTTATGAGGTCTCGCAATTCTGCAACTGTTCTAGTATAAACAAAAATGGGCCCTGCATCTTTTACACATGTTTTTACATCTGCGATTTTTTTTCGCGTCAACAATTGTCCGAGTGCCCCTTCTAGCTTACTAGTTGAGTACAATGGAGTATCCTGCACAGCTTGATTGCTATCTTCTGGTTTAGGCTCAATAAGAAAATCGGCCTCTTCAAGATGACGCTTGGTAATACATGATCCCTGGTCGTCTTCAGCAAAATCTTTTGCCAATTCAAAGCAGCCCTTTAACATGGAGACCGTCCACTGTTCAGTTTGAGGGGCCAGTGTATCGAGGTACTGACGAACCTCGGCTTTAGCTTTAGCATTAACCCTATAAGCATTTTCAGCCAAAACAGATCTTGCCGGCCTTACTGTTTCAAGATAATGCTCGAGCAACTGCCTTCTTTCATTCAAAGCAAGCTTCTTTTCAGGATCACTTTCATAAAAAGCAATGAGCAAGTCGCTTGCGTAACCTTTTTTTCTCATCATTTCATCTGGTGTTGATTTAACCGCAGGCTCATCAGTTATTACCGTCGTAATAATTTTGCCAAGCGTCCGCCAATTAACACCGTCCAATTTTTCAGCAAGTTCATCAAAAGCTTCTTCACTTATCTCATGAGAAGCTCTTCTAAGTCTATGCTTAAGAATAAGCACACGATCATTCTTCAAAGGCTTACGAAATTCCACCGGTTCAAAACGATCTTTTAAAGGATTGGCAAGGAGGTCTAAATAATTTGTAGTCGCTATTACACAAATATTCTTTGCTCGCATTTCATCTAAGAAATTCAACAATGCTGCCAGAGCGCTCTCTCTTTCATCATGCTTATGCCCTTTATTAACATCTTGTGCTAGCACATGAATTTCATCAATCAGGATTATGAGCGGCTGGTTGAGACTATTTTATTTTATTAGAAAGCTTCTTAAAGTACTCCTCTCCTGAACCAATGAACTTTGACACTACTTCAGAGGCCCTAATTTTACGAAGTGGCAGACCAGTTTCCGATGCTATAACCTCAGCCATGTATGTCTTACCAATTCCGGGAAGTCCATATAATAATCGATTCGCATTAAATGGATTATCATCCCCAAGAAGCCAGTTATAACGCCCCCAGTTTTTAATTACACGTATCAATTTCTCAATGTTTTCAGGAATACTTGTAATACTCTTAGCATTGCGACGGTAAAAGCCTGCAGATCGAGCTTCTAAAACATTCTCAAAATTGAGATTTTCATCATTAAATAAATCAAAGTCAAGATCTTTAGCACTATCAGAGAAATCACAAAGTTCTACACATGGAGCCCGAGCTACCTTCTTTTTAGTGGCGGTCTCAGCTTCGTCTTTTTTAGCGGAGGCGGCCTTAGCAAAAGCATGGCTTAGAAGAAGCACTATTTCACCGGCACTACAATTCTTAGTCGCCCTAACAAGAACCGCCATGTCTTTGTCAGATAGGTAATAATTTTTAGCACCCCGAAGTTTGTTTAATACTACTTTAACAAATTGCTCATGCGGCAGAAAATTACGCAGATCGGAGTAATCAGCATACCGCCCTTGAGACGTTTCTACGACACCCTGAATAAGCTCTTCTATACAGGAAGCATCGGCCCGGTACCCCACAGTCATTTTTAAAGCAAAATCTACAAAACTCTTTAGTTCTTCGGGCTCTAAAACCCCATATAGCTTTGAAGAAACAAGCATTTTAACAATAGGAAAATCTTCGGCTTTTACTTGCTGAGAGCCCTCAACCAGGGGCTGATGCGGATCTCTTTTCGTCGAGTTTACCTTCGCAAGCATAAGGAGCTGAAAGATTTCTCTAGCAGTCAACCACCTTGTATACTCAAGAAGGTCTTTTCTTAAGTTTTCCGCTAATTCAATATTCTTAGCTATACATACATCTTCGATAAACATTTTGCGGGTCTCTTCATCTTCAATAAATACATTTTGAACAAGAAGGTATGCACACCTGTCAACATTATTAAAACTTTTGCGATGAATTCCATACAAAAGTTCTTTGCTAATAGACTTAATTCTTTCTAAGCCTGCAGATCTTATATATCCCATTCCTAATTCCAAGTCTTGCATAAAGCCCTTATCCCGCTCCAGCTTACGAAATCTACCACGCCAACCGAGCGCAACGAGCTTACGATTTTCTTTATTAAGCACTTTTGAAGGTACAGCGAAAGCAAGTGCTGTAAGCATAATCTCTCTAACACATCGATCTGAAACCCTAAATGCCTTAGGCGGCTCCTGAGAGAATAAATCCAACTCCATCTCCTCCGAGGAGTCTGAATCATCAACGCTTTCTGCTATGGGTTTCTCCAAAGAACGCATGCGAAATTCCCCACGTATCCAATGTATTACGCTGCGACAATCAGCTCCTGTACAACCTTCAGATTCCCCTATTAGCCTTTCGATAAGATCGCTGGAATTTCATAATGCATGAATGCATACCAGACATACTCAAATAAGAATGCTCGGCGCTCTGCATCAAAGAGAGAATTTCTTTCCATAATACAAAAGGCTTCTAAAACAGAAGTAACATAAAGGCATTCAACATCCTCTTTACGTACCAGTCTCCAACTCGAAAAGCCTTTAGCTAGCCTAGCGCACTCCTGAAAATCTTGTTTTTGCCATTTGTTTACTAGGCGAGAAAACTTTTCTAAGAACAGATACTGAAACCTCTCTTTAGCAGCAGACCTTATCGAAAGGCCAAAAAAAAGTATATCTTCTCCAGGCTCTCTTTTGTTGACTAAATAAGACGGAAGATGCCTTTGCCTTTCATCAAAATCAATACAACCAAAAACTTCTTTGGACGCTAATTGATCAATAAATTCGGAAGTAAATGAGCTAGCCAGCTTTTCTCGCTCATTTTCTCGCTCATTTGGTATGCTATATGTGCAAATCGCACGCAATTCCCTCTTCCTCCCTTTAAGTAAGTTTATCAGAATTGATCTTCCGTAAGCTTCAATGACGGAGGGAGCCCCGCTTCAAGCGTACAACGAGGCGCGGCCGGATACTGCTCATCGATTCTAGCCCTTTCCAAATCACGCAAGCTCTGATCAATTGGAGGCAACTTTATAACATTTTTTCTTCCACTAAAGAATCTCCAAAAATCGAACATCCCAGACCTACTGGTCAAAAATATAGGATGTTTTGAACTCATCTCTCGAATCATTCTACAGTATTCCCCCAAGGCACCATCTTGATCTTTAACCTTATGCTTCAAACAATTAATGTCCTCTATACAAATCATCGCATGATCTTGAGTTCTCGCAGCCACCGCAAGTTTTCTATAATCATCAAGCGTAAGCATTGCCGCGTTTACTCGCGCCATGCGGCGCCCAGTTTCAGCAGCAATCATTTTTACTAGACTTGTTTTACCAGTGCCCACCTCACCTTCTACGAAAAAAACATTCTCATTATTATCGTTATTGACATTATTATTGTTATTCACAACACTTTGTTTAATGGGGAGCTGGTTTCTCTTATATTTTATGATAAGCTCATCAACATCATAGTCTTCTATGTAAGGAAAGCTTTCAAAACAGCGACTGTAAGATCTGAAAAAGTCGCCCTTTGCAGAATCATGCTTCGATGAAGACTGCTCTCCGCATCTAGAATCCACTTTCGATTCCATTGCCCCAAGAAAGGGTACGCCAAGTACAATCATCAGAAGAAAAAAGAGACCGTGTAATTGCTTCTTCATATCTACTTCCTCTATCAACAGAAATTGACCAATACTTTTACAAATTCTAGTATCAAAACTAACTAGTATCAAACCTAATAAGCAAAATCATAAAATGATTTTTTTTAATTGCAAGGAAATTTGTAAAAAAATTGCTTGTCGAGATGCGCCGTGTTAGACTCACTGCGAAAACGTTTTACAAAAAAAGAGGAGAATCCCATGTCAATTTTCAAAAAACTATTTGTTCTTTACTGTATCGGTTGCTGCTCACTGGCCCTTGCAAGCAAGCAGGTTTCCGTACCTAAATCTAAAAACAAAACAAAAGCCGTCAGCACTACTGTAGCTAAAAACAAAGGAATCGGTGGCAGCCTTGGTAAGATTGTGGAACTTTGTAGTGATAGCGAAGCGGATGCGTGGGGATATGCGCAAATGCAATGGACAGGCCGCGCTAAACTAAGACAAATTCTAGAAAAAAGACCGGACGGCTGGCCAGTAGAATGTCAGGAAGATCAGGAAGCTATAAGGAGAGAAATCTTTTGCGGCCCAGAAAAATTAGATCAAATACTGGGGGGTAAATATTGCTCCACTATCAGCCCCAATTTAGAAGTCAGCCAGAAGAGTAAACAATCGGTCCAAGCAACATATAAACCCGTACAAACAAAATCTAAACAAGTAACAGTTCCCATTAAACCTGCTGACCAGAATGCTATCAGAGAACAAACTCATACTGCATCTGCAACGTGGATTCTAAGTCGCCAAAATAGGCCAGAAGTTTATGGGCCTATTCCCTTTGAAGATGCAATTATTTGCGTAAAAAATAATAATCCGAGCTGCCAAATAACACAGGATTTCGTAAGCGCCATAGAAACTCGGGATACAAATACCCTAATGAAACATGCTAAAAAAGCTTTAAAGGATCCAGCGTATGAACAAAAATTGCAAATGATACAGTTAGAATTAGGAATTATAAGCTCTAGTAATTTTAACATCCTCAAAGATTTGTATTCATGGTTAGAAGCCGACACATTAATGGAACTAAAGTCAATTAACATCCAGTATGACGGCTCAAATTTCAAGCAAGAGCACTTTCATTTTATGAGAGATTTCGCGAAATTTATGCCCTTGTGCAAGGCATTAGAAGCTCGCGGATATTTTCTTGGAGAGCAAAAAAAATTGCTCGACTCCCTTATAGCGACATTTGACTTATTGTCGTCTGAATTTTTTGAAACAATTAAACATTATGACCTACGATCCGAAGATTTTCCACACCCAAATAGCATAACAAATTTTATTAATAACAAACATAATAACAAACATGGGTTGTGGATAGAGTTTTTTCCCATTCTACACAAATTTCGCAAATGTCCTGAGGTCAAAGATTTTGTCAAAGAAGCAATCCTACTTACGAGCAATATGGTACAATCAAGGGGTGGGGATACATCCGCAATAGTAGAACTGGCTCTGAAAGACATCGACATCGAAGCTGGAGCTCGTTTGTTAGTAGAATGGCCAAGAAATTCAGAGCTTTTACGTAGTATCCACATCGATGTAGTTGCGTGCGCTCTTGGTGGAAGTACGGATCAAATAAAGCCCCTTACAGGGGAAATAATCAGAACCCTCCAGCAGACAAGGGAAAAACTTGAAAAAATTGAGCTAGCACCCGATAGCCAGGCTGAGATAAGAGCCGCCCAAATAGAAATATTTGGTGATCTTACTCGTACAGCACTTGTATCGGTAATGGAACAACCGAGTCAGGCAGCGGCTGTTTTGAGCCGTTTTGAGATAGCTTGTGAATTTAGCAAAGGTCTTTTAAAATCTTTGTGGGAAGGTATGCCTACTGCGCAAGAGTTAGCACAAAATGCAGCAATAGGTGTTGGAGCCACCGTTCTCGCAAGCCAAGCCCCCCTGTTAGCACCCCTTATAACTACTTACTTTCTTGGCATGAAGGCGATTGGTCTTATGCAAGGAGCTGAGTGGCTTGTTAAGGACATAGGTGCATTACTTGAAGCCTACAAAGCTGGAAAGAGTCCCTATGAACTAGGACAACAGTTTGGATATATCGGCACTGATTGCGTACAAATTGCTAACTTATCAAAACCTTCAAAAAAAAGCCCTCCCAATTCCTTTGCTAAAGCGGCAAAAAAGGGTACAAAAGATGCAAGGAGGTTTATTTCAGCAAAGGAGCTCGATCTTAAAAGCGCACAAGAGAATCCAGATTGCAGAAGCAAAATATTTAAGAAGGTAATGGACACGCTTCCATCCGAGTATAAAGAACAATTCGCCAAGGATATTCCAACACTGCAAGACGATCCAGGGTTGTACCGGAAAAATGGCTGGCTTGCTAAGCTATGGGCTGAAAAAATAAGTCGCAATAGAGGTAATTACAAGGGTATAATGCACGAAATTAGAGGAAATGCAGAATTTGTAAAGCAGGGATACAAGGTTGAATCTAACCCTACGGTAAGTGGATGCAATCCTGCTACATGTAAAACAAAATCAGTCCTGTGCGAAGTGATGCAAGAATTTGACGGGAAAATTACTCATGGCAAGACCGGAAAAAAGTTATTTATTGAACATAAGAGCTATAAGGATCCGGGTAGCTTTAACTCAGCAGAGTTTAAGCGCGCGACCGAGGAAAAGGCAAAAATAGCCCGCAATCATGATGCCGAATTAGTCATTACTTCGGCAGTGCCATTTTCCAAAGAGACAAAAAAGTGGATGCAGAAAAACGGTATACGCTGGGCTAAGGGCCCCTATTTCAAAATCAAAGAAAAATAAGCCCCTTTTAAAAGCGAAATGAGTATGTCATCATGTCTGTTGATTATACAATTAGATCAACCCTTTCGTGTCAGTTTAATGCTGAAACTATCTCCTTGATAATAAAGAGGGGCTTTGCTCGTGGGGTAATATATTATGATGATGGAGGTCCACACAGTTCAAGAATTGCGACCGTCGATGAAGCAATTCAGACCATTTTAAAACCGGTTGATGGAAGCCACTGTATCTACTTCGCACTAGAGCAGTGCGGTACGTATATTTTTTTTGAACCCCAAACTGCTAATCTCTTAAAGTACTCTGTATCATTTTAGTTCACCGCGCAGAAAGCTTTTCTCCGAGTTGACCTTAGAAATTGATTTAGCTTACTATAGCGGGCTTTTAGCAGACTTTGTACAAGACCTACCTATCACATCTTGGTACGTTGGACAAGCAGAGCTACGAGGTTCTGTACTTATTAAAAATCTACCAACGAACCCATACATCGACGTTCAACCAAGCATATATCGTGAAGAATCATTGGCAGAAATTATCACAGCGATCATAGAAAATGGCTTAAGCCTTCACTATATTTTTTTTGATGAGCAGCATCAAGAAATCAAAAGCATAAACCTTAACGATCCCAGTCTAAAAGCACTGAATCCTGGCACCAAATATTCTCTTTTGCTACTAGTTGCAGGAAAGGCGATAAAAATTCTTTTCACCGTCAACTCAAAAAAAAGGCTCTCGATAAGGCTTTCTCCGGAAGAACCTGTAAAAGAAAGAGTATGCCATGGGGGCATATCTACCTATGATACTGCTTTTTATTTAGAATGCGCACTTAACATAACTAATAATTTTTTCATACACTCTCTCTATGCATCTGGTTTTTCAACACCTCATGCAAAATAGCCATTGAACAAGACTCACTTGTACTGCCAAAAAGCACCATGTACCCGAGCTCTCAAAAAATGGGGAGCTTTGGGTACATGGTATGTTTCAGAATATTTAAAGAATTCGCCCCATCTCTTAAAAGTCTTTAGAAACCTTTACTGACGTGTGCAACTCTGATATCCTCAGCTCTTATAGGAACGAATGCGCTCGCTCCCATACGTGCATAAGCAAGGCATTATTAAAAACGGAGGTTGTATGATTCGTACTATCATAGCAATAAGTGAGATGGTGTTTGGTGGGCTTTTGTTCGCGTTGAGCATTTTTAAGATAATTCAAGCCCAATTTTTCGGTAAAGAGAGCGCACCTGGCAAATGGGCTTTGTTTTTTTTGGCGATCGCAGGCATTTTTATTTCTGCCGAAGGATGGCTGAAAATCATAGCCCATAATCAAGCCGCTGATATGGCTAGAGCCATTTATTTTACAACTTTCGGCATATTCTTAATTGCTTTTGCATTATCATTACCTACGGGTGAACGGAAACAATATCTACTCTTATTGACCTGCGGCATCGGCTTGACAATTATCGGTCTACTTGTACTAACAATTGGAATCGCCGACGTATTGGGGTATCAGACTCCATAAAAGCGCTTGGCCTAGAATTCAAAGACCCTACACCGAGATCATTATGCACGATAATAGACTGCTCATAGCAACACAAAATCAAGCAAAGCTTGCAGAAATAAAGCGCTTACTGGGCGATATTCCCTTTACCATCGTCTCACTCACCGATCTCGGTATTACTCACGACGTTGAGGAAACGGGCACGTCGTTTGAAGAAAACGCTATTCTCAAGGCAAAAACCTATTGCAGCATGACCGGTCTGCCCTCACTTGCCGATGATTCAGGGCTTGAAGTCGTTGCTCTCAATGGCGAACCGGGAATTTATACCAACCGCTATGCAGGCGAACATGCAACGGAAGAAGAGAAGCGACTTTTTCTTCTCGATAAAATGAAGAATGTACCTGAAGGCAGCCGTCAAGCGCAATTTACTGTCATCATGGCACTTGTCTGGCCCTCGGGAGAGATAGATCTTGCACGCAGCGAATATAAAGGCACGATTTCAACGGAGATTCGCGGTGCGCCTATCCTCAAATTGCCCTATCGCAGTCTCTTTATTCCCGAAGGATCGGACCTGACGCTCGCCCAATTGCAAGAACGAGGAGAAAAGATTAAATCCCCCCGCGATGATGCCGTTGCAATCATTCGCAACATCGTTCTAAAAAAACATTCAGAAGCTCAGTAAGACAACTTTTCATCAATTTTCAGAAATTCTTGCGTATAATAAAAACATAATTTATTGCAATATGAAACATTTGCCTTGTATACTTAATAGTGTAAGGCGGCAGTTGGCCTGCCCTAATTTTATAAAGGAGGTTGTATGAATCATGTTGCAAGTCCGCTCTGCTCGCGCACCGGATCATTCTTATTAATGGGTATCGCCCTAATTCTTATCGGTTCGATTGCATTAAGTTCAGCGTTTATAGCAACCATGGCTACCGTCATGTTGTTTGGTATATTGCTTATCGCTGCAGGTATAGCAGAGATGGTGCATGCGTTTTATACCGCCGAATGGAAAGGCTTTTTTGGCTATATTTTCCTTGGCATACTCACAGGTGTCGTTGGATGGGTCATATTATTTAACCCTGCAATTGGGGCCGTCTCACTAACCCTTCTTCTGGCAACATTCTTTATAGCCAGTGGTCTCTTTAAGATAGTTTCCCCACTCATGCATGAGATGGAGCATAAGGGATGGTTTATTGTAAGTGGTATTGTCTCTCTCGCACTTGGGCTTTTAATTCTCGCACAATGGCCAGAATCTTCCCTCTGGATTATAGGTCTCTTTATCGCAATCGACATGATATTTAGCGGCTGGATGTATATTATGTACTCATTTATGCTCCGCAAAGCATGCACATTAAAGGGGCCAAAAAACATACCAACACCGCCGGAACCTAAACTAGCATAAAAAAAATAAAATAGCATGTTAACCCTCATTACAAAGGAGAATCTATGAAAAAAAGAATAGTATCTATTATGTTTGCAGCTGCAGGACTTATCTCAACAGGTACACAGCTTATTGCAATGGAAGGCCAACAGCCAAGCGGATTATATCAGTGGATTCAGGGCAAATATGCGGCGGCTCAAGCACCAGCAGAAGGCGCACGGCCCCAGGCACCGGCCGCTCAGCCTCAGGCTCAAGGAGCACCGGCTGCAAGACCGCAGGCAGAACGAGCACCAGGGGCACGTAAGGCACATTGGGGCAAAGGAAGAAGAAAAGGTAAAGAAGGACATATGAGAAAACATGGTACCTGTGCAAAAGGTGGATGCAAGGCAAAACATGGTGAAAGGCACGCTGGAACGAAGTAATCAGCAAGCAATGCCATGCTGAAGTATACAATAGCCGCATTCATTAATGAGTGCGGCTATATACCTTTTCAATCATCATTACAGCTTGACCAACAAGGCCCTCTACTTCGATAGGCTTTTCAAAAGAACTCAAGACATAACTAGGTACAGCTTCTTTTTCTGCTGGCCTCCCTATCCCAAACCGCAATCGGGCAAAGGCATCGGTACCAAAAGCTTGTATAAGAGACTTAAGACCGTTATGCCCTTTGGCACTCCCACCCACTTTCA
This sequence comes from uncultured bacterium, assembly GCA_963695365.1. Classification (GTDB taxonomy): domain Bacteria; phylum Babelota; class Babeliae; order Babelales; family Babelaceae; genus PRDV01. The sequence goes on along the minus strand of OY968766.1, from coordinate 518,014 downwards.
GAGCAATTTTACCAAAAGGGAGCTCAAGTTCATCATGAAGAACGAGCGTTTCTTCAGGCTTAATTCCATTTTTTTTAAGAAATGGAACCACATCCCCAGAATTATTCATGTATGTTAGAGGCTTTATAAGAAGTACCTGCGTATCATCGAGCGTAATCGACGCCGCTTCATATTTCGGCTTTTGCTGCCAAGAAGCTCCATGACTGCGCGCAAGCTCATCGATTATCTGAAATCCAATATTATGGCGTGTACGCATAAAACGGGGCTCGGGATTACCGAGCCCTATGATTGCTACTGGTTTACCAATCGAAAGATCTGTCATGCTTAAGACTTCTTTGGTTCCGCTTTTTTTGCCTTTTCAAGAGCATATTGCTTATTTAATAGTTCAAGTACTTCTTGGGTAATATCAAATCGAGGGTTTATTGAACCAAGCGTCATTTCCTTGTGAAGAATAATATCCCAGCCTTGTGTTGAGCGGATACTGTTAAATACTTTTTCGATCTTCGGCCCGATGGTTTGCTGAATTTTTGCAAATTCTTCTGCCTCAAATCGTTGATATTGCTCAGCCGCTCTTTGATATCTGATTTGAAGAGGAGTAAACTCTTCATCAACTTTTCTTTGAAACTGGTCAGGAGTAATAAGCTTTGATGCTTGGATTCCTTGGAGTTCATTTCCCTTTTTCTCTATCTGCGTCTTAAGATCGGTAATCTCTTTTTGCGATGGCTTGAGGGTCTCTTGCAACTTTGTAAAGAGATCTTTCCACTCCTCTGAGCCATTTTTTAATCCCTCAGGATCATGCGAAATGATGCGACGAACATCAACAACAGCAATTTTAGGCGATGCAGCAGATTTAGGTTCCATTTTTGTGTCCTTGTTGGCGGCATTGAGTGAGAGAGATGTACCGAGAATAACGAATAAAAGAGAAAGGGAAATGGTACGCATGCTATTCCTTTAAATAAAGATTATTATCTTTGCGTAAGAACACTATGTTCTTACTAAGAAAGAGCATACCACATTGGATTATTTTTAGAAGTATCAAAGAGATGGAGGCGCATGAATTACAAACTCACATTTATTTCACCGGCACTTACCCACTACAAGTATAGTCTATGTAACACAAAGAGTATAATGCAAAGACGCAATTCGTACTCTCAGTTTAGTTTGTCATAGCAATCAGGTTATTAACTAATGAACTTGTCTCATCGTCCCTTGGTACCTTATGAGCTTACAGATCAAGGGAATATCGTTGAGCTCATAAGTACAGCGGATCTCTTTGGACCCGATGTTCGTGGAGCTTTCCTCCACGCATAACGTGACCCATTTATTACGAGCACAGGGGTCATCTTACTCGACTTGCGCTTTTTAGCCTGCGAACAAACATCATTAGCTGATTCGCCTCCCGCAAAATTTCGTATATTTCAACCTATCTACTTTTAGAGTAGCAAGAAAGTTTTTATCATTGTCAATAATTTTGGAATTTTTATTAAAAGATAAGCATGAGCACTTGGAAGATGAATTAAAGGGGAGTAAAAAGAAGAAAGTAATTTGGTGGAGGCGATGGGAGTCGAACCCATGTCCGCAACACAATCCACATACAGCACTACATGTTTAGTCTTTTTTAGTTCTTGCAAAGGTCCTTAAAGACACGTTCACTTTGCAAACTTGGTTTGTGTATTTTCAAGCTACTTACCAAGGAAACCTACCTTGAAATCCTATTATTTGGTAATACGAGTTCGATTTCACCAATTGGCACATTCTACGAACAAGTTGCTTAGGCTCTTAAGCGTGAGCTGCCGTGCTGCATATGTACAGCAGCCAGTGTCTAAGTTTGCACTTATTGTTTTGACTCTTTTTTTACGAGCACTGAGTCAAAGCTCGACATGCACTTATGCTTCACACATCACGTCGAAGCCAGTACGCCCCCGAAACATTCAAAGAACAAAGATATGATAGTTCTATTCTATCTGAATGGAAGACTTATGTCAAGTCTTCCATTCTTTTCAGAACTTTAAGATTTCTTTTCTCGAGCAGCCTTGGTTGCTTCAGCATTCTCTGTCTTTGTAGTAGCAGCTTTGCGAGCTTCTTCAGAGAGATTTCTCAGAAGCTCCACATCAAAGATAAGGTTTGCTTGAGGTGGAATCAAAGGAGGTGCCCCATACGCACCATAGCCAAGCTCTGGGGGAAGAAAAATGCGCCGCTTCTCGCCAAGATGCATGGAGAGAACCGCCTCATCCCAGCCCTTAATGACCTGGCCTAGCCCTACATTAAACTTAAATGGGGTGCCCCGATCAACACTACTGTCAAATTTTTTGCCTGGTTTACCAGAGTCATTGAGCCAGCCAGTATAATGAACCTCAACAACATCCCCTGGAGTCGGCGATGTATTACTCGTTCCATGTTTTTCGATGATATATTTAAGACCAGAATCGAGCGTTATTTCATTCACCTGAGACTCCTTATTTTCTAGTGCTTTACCTTTGCCCGTCTGCAGTTGGGCAACCCCTACATACGTTAAAACGAGTAGCGCTGCCAAGCCGGCAAGCGTTATGACACTTTTATTCACGACGTTTCCTCCCTTAAAGGTATGTCATATGATACTTATAGTACACAAAAAAATGCTTCTTTTTACATTACCACAGATGCAAAAAAAATCTAGAGCAAACAATGCGTAGCCCAGAGCGAGATGCTCAAAATTATAAAGCAGCATTCAGCACAAAATCTCTTATAAACGCTTCAATCCCATCCTGAGGAATGAGCGTAGCCTCATTCGATGTACGAGCTTTTACTTCAACAGCCTGTTGTGCGGCAGTTTTCTCACTTATAACCATACGTAAAGGCAATCCAAGAAGATCTGAATCGGCGAACTTTTCTCCCGCAGTATTTTCCCTCTCATCAAAGAGCACCTCAACGCCAGCCGCAACCATTTTTTCGTACAGCGACTCCGCAATCGCTTTCATCTCGGGAGTACGAGCAAGAGAGATAAGATGCACGGTGTATGGTGCTACCGAAACCGGCCACATAATACCCCTATCATCATGCAGTGCTTCAACAATCGCTCCCATCAGTCGCGAAGTGCCAAGCCCGTAACATCCCATTGGAACCAGGTGTTTTCCATCTTGAGCATCACTATATACCAGCCCAAATGGCTCAGAGAAGCGATAATTAAGCTTAAAGATATTCCCGACCTCGATCGATTTTCTTTCGACAAGATCCTTGTTTTTGCAGGTAGGACAGGCCGATTGATCGGCTACGATTTCCTGATTTACCGCAATACGGCAACCTTCGCATACGAAAATCGTATCTTCCCCCGACTCAGTGATTGTCTGAAATTCATGGGAATATTTTGTAAATATACCGCCCGAGGCAAACGTAAAATAGGTAATCTCACCTAAACCGCACTTCTTAAAAAGCTTTAAATACGCCTGCGTCACTTGATGATAATAGGCATCAAGATCTTCTTCTGTAGCATGAAATGAGTAGAGGTCTTTCATCCGGAATTCACGACCACGAAGAAGTCCCGATTTTGGCCGCGCTTCATTGCGAAATTTTGTTTGAATCTGATAAACAGCCCGTGGAAGATCGCGATACGACGCAACATACTCTTTTACCAGTGGCGTTACGATTTCCTCATGAGTCGGCCCAAGGCAAAGATCACGATCGCCCGCTTTTAACGTATAAAGAACATCGACGGTATTCCACCGGCCTGTGATATCCCAGGGCTCGCGGGGCTGCAATGCCGGTAACAAAATCTCCTGCCCACCCAGATCATTCATCGCATGTCGTACGTGAGCTTCTATCTTTGCAAGAACGCGTAAGCCAAGCGGCAGATAGCTATACACCCCGGACATAAGTTTTGAGATGTAGCCTGCTCGTTCAAGAAGCTGTGCATTTATACTCGCTTCCTGTTGCGATATGACTTTTCTTGTTTTTGTAAGCAATTGTGACTGTTTCATACTGACCCTTTTTATTAACGAGTTTCGAGATCTTTCGAGCCCACAGCTGGAGAGGTAGCGCACACACAAAGCATGTTTTGCACTCGACTTCGCTCACCCCGAATGATCCGCGAGGCCCACAGCCGAGCGGATTGTATCGAGGGGGTTATTCCCTACCGCGGAGCTCGCGCTGCGTTTGGCGAGCGATATCTCGCTCCTTAAGCTCCTGCTTAATGCCGTGTGCTTTCTTATGTTTCGCGATCCCAATTTCAATTTTAACCTTGCCTTTTTCATTCAAATACATTTTCAAGGGAACGATCGTTACGCCCTTTCGGGAGATCTCACCAATCATTTTGTTTAACTGCCTTCGATGCAAAAGTAGTTTACGAGTACGCCGTGCAGCTTCTTCACTTTTCAAATAGGCATGCGAGTAGGGCGTTATCATACAATTAAGCAAATACAGCTCATTATCCCGCACCGTCGCGAAAGAACCGATAAGCGATACGTGCCCCGCCCGAATAGCTTTTACCTCATCGCCCGTAAGCACAACACCTGCTTCGATCCGATCAAGAATTTCATAATCGTGAAATGCTTTTTTATTGGTGGTTATAACCTTCATGCAGCACTCCCACCACCCTTTTCACGATTTTTCTTTTTTTCGAGCTCGCGAGAAATACTCATACAAGCTCTTTTTAAAAGAGGGTATAAAGGCACACTTACCATGAGAGCAAACAGCAGGCCTCCTACAAGCAAACACCATAAGCAAAAATCTGATCCTAAATATTTATTAATATCGATGTAGCGAGAAAGATACGCATTAACCGTACTCACCCAGGACGGATTATACTGAGAAGCTGCAATACCTAAAGCGTTAAAGAACCATACCCCTACTGCATAATCAATAACATAGATAGGAATCATAGTCAGCGGATTATTAATAAGATAAACTGCAGCAAAGGTAACCCCAGCATTGAGACCGCACAGCCAGCTCACGGCAAAAAGAAGCGGCGTTTGAAGCGGGATCGTTGGCGTAAGCGCAATAAAAGTCCCCACGCAAAAAGATGCCGCCAAACGCTCACAGGAGCGCTCAGCAAGCAATAACTTTTCCAAACGAGACCGTACAAATGCAACCATATCAGCAACATCCTTCCAGAGTTGCGAAATACCAACCATTGAGTACACTAAAAAGCACATCCATAGTACCACAATTACACTCAATGAGAAAGTGATGGCTTGTGAGCGCAACAAATCACCATACCGTTCTTGGCATAGAAACATCGTGCGATGAAACTGCTGTGGCGGTTTATTCAAGCTCCGATGGAGTGTTATCAAATGTACTTTTTTCGCAAACAGAGCTCCACCACCAGTATGGTGGTGTTGTTCCTGAAATCGCTTCGCGTTCCCACCTTGAAAAAATACGACCAACAGTGCAATCAGCTCTCGATGAAGCGCACGTTACCATGAAAGATATTACTGCTATCGCGGTTACCAATACGCCAGGCCTTTCTGGATCATTGCTCGTCGGACTTACCTATGCGAAAGCGGTAGCCTGGGCGGCAGGTAAAAAGCTGATCGGGGTGAACCATCTTGAAGGGCACATGTTCTCGGCGTGCATAGAGAACACCATTCCCTTCCCCTTTTTGTGCATGACGGCATCCGGCGGTCATACTTCACTCTATTTTATTACCGATTATGGGAAATATACCGAATTAGGTCACACCGCGGACGATGCTGCCGGCGAAGCCTTTGATAAGATCGCAAAACTCATGTACTATCCCTACCCGGGCGGACCGATTATTGAAAACCTTGCAAGCCAGGTTGGTTTTCAAGACTTTTTTCATTATCCGCGCCCCACACGCCATAGTCTCGATTTTAGTTTTTCTGGATTAAAAACAGCTGTGCTCTATGATCTGGTAAAACGAGGGGCGTATAATCTCCAAGAAAAGAGGTTTTTAAAAGCAGATGATCTTGCGCTTAAACAACAAGTTTCCAGCTCACTTCTCGTTTGCATTGCTGACACCTTTGAAGAGAAATTGCGCCTTGCATTGCAGACTTATCCTGCCGCTGCTCTTGCCTTTGTTGGCGGAGTTGCATGCAATAAGTATATTCGTGGACGACTCACGACGCTGGCACAAGAAAAAGGCATTCCCTTCTTTACCCCGTCACCAGCCTATTGCACCGATAATGGCGCTATGATAGCATTTGTTGGCCATTATAAAGCACAAAAGCAAGAATGGGATGATTTTTATCTCGATATAAAGCCGTAAATTAATGTTATTTTTATCGCTCAGCAAGTAATGAAGCTATTTCTTGAGCTCCGTTTCCGACGCCAAATCAGGAGATGTTTTGCCTCCATGCATCTTGAGAGAAGAATCCGGTTTACTATCCAACAGTAAAATCACAATACGCTTGTTGCCATATGCGATTCCTAGCTATTAATACGTGAAGAGCCACAATCAATTATGTTGTTCGTATTATTTGCGCGGGAGCAAATAGATGTGCTCCAATAACGAATTCTGCAACGCTACTTTTAAAATTAAGATCGAGCGCTAGTTTCGTCGAACCCAATAACTGCATATCACAGTGCGGACATCCATCGTTATAATAACTATCTTCTAACTGTTGAAGCACCGCCTCTTCTGATTCTTCAATGTTATAGGCATCTCTATAAGCGTACGTAGCTGCCTTTGCAAAAGCCCTGAACTCTTCCCGCTTAGTTGTAAAAGGAAGTCCTGAAAAAAGAAACCGCTGACCACGATGATATGCTTGCCCCCATGGCATCACGTCAAGAGAGGTCAATGCTTTCTTAAAAACCTCGATTCCCAAATACCTGCACAAAGACGCATATGCGTGATTCAGCTGATCAAGACCGCGCATGCTGGAAAGCATTTGAACGCCAGGGCAATCGAAGCAATCGCTCATTTCTTTAGCCTGTAAAGATGTAATTCCCGCCTCAAGAAAAAGCCTTTTTTGTTCAGCAGTTTTAAAATTCATAGCTTGTTTAACGCAATCCATGAGCCTGCTTTGGCTGTGACGCATTCCTTCATAATCCTCTTTAATAAGCCGAACTATGCCTGTAATAGTCAACTCAGCACACGCACGACCAAGGTCAGCCGGTGTTGGATTAACTATTGCGAGCATACCGCTCGTCAGCATACTTAAAACAAGCGTAGATGATAGTTTTAAAGAATTATGTGACACAAGAGACCCCCGAGTGGTATAAGAGTGGTTATTTTGCTACTATTTCACTGTATCAACTTTTACTAGAAGAACAAATGGTGGGCTACGGCCGGCACCTTCGTATTTGGCTGATAGATTAGAGTAAAAACGAGAGGCTTCCATGAATCAGGTAAATCAACCCCGTTATACATTCAGAGATTTCCTGCCACTAATCATGATTTTTATAGCGATTATGAGCTTTACGCTCATCCGCCAATGGCTCGGGGGATGGAATTTGCAGGCAGCTATGAGCGATTTTATGGCCGCGTTCTTTCTGGTCTTTGGAGCTTTTAAACTCTTCAATCTTGCTGCATTTGCCGAAGCCTATGCTATGTATGACATTATTGCCAAAAGAAGCTTCATCTATGCATATGCGTACCCTTTTATAGAAATTGCCTTGGGCATTGCTTATCTCTTTCGTCTGTTTCCTACAGCAACCAATCTGATTACTTTAGCAATCATGATTATCAGCAGCATCGGTGTTGCGCAGGAGCTTGCACAAAAGAGATCGGCAATGTGTGCCTGCCTTGGCACCGTCTTTAAAGTTCCCATGACGTACGTAACGCTGGCTGAAGATCTGCTTATGGCCGCAATGGCCCTTCTGGGATTATTACTATAAATTACTCGGGGATATTTTGGCTCAACCTCAATAGAAAGGAGCATCATGGTTCGTTATTGGATTGGCGTCGTTAGCAAGGAGCACGTACAAAAGGGAGTTGCTGGCGGCTTTGCTGCTCTCTGTCACGGCAAAAATGGGCCGCTTAAGCGCATGGCCACGGGAGACTGGATTATCTTTTATTCACCAACAGAAGTTTTTGGTGGCAAAAAGCCTTATCAGCAATTTACGGCGATTGGCAAAATCGCATCAAAAGAACCCGAAGAGATCACATTAAGCCCTGACATGAACATCTGGAAGCGAGATGTAGATTATGCACCATCGCATGAGACGCCAATTAAGCCATTGATATCGAGTCTTTCTTTTATCCTCAACAAAAAGCGATGGGGTTTCCCATTTATGCGCGGTTTTCTTGAAATTAAAGATCATGACTTTCGTCTAATTGCAACAGGCATGGGCATCGAACGTGAAAAGCTCACCTAAAAAGATCTTCAAGAGTTGCCATTCCGGTAAGCGTCTCTTCAGAATACATCGTCGGCTTTACCCCATGCGCTGAAATCATAGCTAGGAAGAGCTGTTTTTTAGTGGGAAAATTTTCCCGAAAAACCTCAATTTTTTGATTAAGCACTTTTGCGTAATGCTTATCGATAACGAATTGATCATTTGTATATTTAATCTCACATAACGTAATAGCATCATCACTGCGATCAATAACGAGGTCGATTTGTGCTCCATCTTCTTCATGACTTTGAGGAATGTAACGCCAAGGATCATATTTTAGGGCCGTATGTATATTGAGCCCTTTTAGTACTTCATCTATATGCTTCAAACAAATTGTTTCAAAAGCATATCCAGCCCATGCGTAATATGCGGGCCGCTGAGTCGCATGTAACCAAAAATCTTTTATACGCTCGTCTTTATGATATTCTGCGACCCAATCAAGATAGAAGAAACAAAACTCATCAATAACCATCAAAAATTCACCACGATGTCTTCCCCAAGGCTTATACTCCTTTATGAAACCAGCCTGCATGAGATCATTAAGTCTATGAGAGAGCGTTCCTCCTCCAGCAGAGAGTTTCACCTTTTTTTGCAATTCGGCTCTTTCGATTCCCTGCCTTTTTTGAGCAATAAGCTCAATAAGTTCCTTATAAGCCTCAGCATTTTCAAAAAGAGAATCGAAAAGCTTGTTAAATTCATCTTTTAAAGGAGCGCTCTCTTCAAAGAAGAGATTTTGGATGTTTTGTTGTGCCGTAATCCCTTTTTCAACTAACCGTAGGTAATAAGGAATTCCACCAAGCGCCATATAGATGTTCAAAACATGCTTGTCTCCCAACGCAATTCCACGGCTCACGAGATAATCCCGAGTTTCAGAAAGGCTAAATGGCATAAGACGCATTTCCAGAGTCGTTCTATTATGCAAGCCTGCTTTGTTATATATAATTTTCTTGATAAGCCATGATGCAGAAGATCCGCACACAATAAGTATGATATTTGGCTTAAATCCCCAAAACTGATTCCAGTAATATGCAAGAGCTTCCAAGAATTTAGATTTTCTTGTTACCATCCAGGGCAATTCATCAAGAAAAATGACTATCTTTTCTTGGCCTGGATGCCTAGCAATAAAGGTCTGAAGATAGGCAAAAGCATCATACCAACTTTTTGGCGTCGCTATAGGAACGCCGTGAAAAAAGGTTTTTGACAACATATCAGTAAATGCTTTGAGTTGGAGCTGCAAACCCTCACCTTGGATGCCAGTCGAATAAAAAAAGGTACATTTTTTTTCATCAAAGAAGGTCTTTATCAGATAGGTCTTTCCAACTCGTCTTCTGCCATAGACGGTTATAAATTCAGCTTCCTTGCCACTAAAAACTCTTTCAAGCAGTTTCAGCTCTTTTTTTCTTCCAATGATCATGCGGACTCCTTTCCTATAAGCAGCCCTTATCTCTTAAAAAATAAAATTAAGGGCTATTTATAGCCTATCTATATTTAGCCCTTAATTCAAGATTTTTAAAATTAAGGGCTAAATATAAAATACCTATATGTAGCCCTTAATATATCATAGCTCTAAAAAGACCAACAGATCGTGATTTATTTTTAGAATAAGAACTGAGAATTTTCTGAGCATCTCCCAATCGAGAATACGAACAATTCTCAGAAAAAGCTACTTCCATTATCGAAATTTAATCGGCAAAGCAAAATAGCATTAACATTATCACACAAACCCAGGGGTTGGGGGTTTCTATGGCCTTTCATGGGACTTCTTTTACTAGTAGGCGATCCCCAAAAATGCAAGCGCTCCCCGGAATAGTGCAGGATTAGTTTAATATCCTTGCGTTGGGTGATTTAGTGCACCTTAATACATCGAAAGCGCCTATAATTCAGGTTTCTCAATATTAAAAGGTTGAAACTGAAATTCGTCTACCTTTTCTTTGAACATAACCTTCTGGTGAAATCGCTTGACTTTTTATATACGTATACGTATTATAATAATGCGTATTATTTTTCATCGTTTTATCAACAGCCAAGGAGCCAGCATGTTTGTACCAAAGCTAGATTTTGTATTACTGTTTGTAGAAAATCCTGAGAGAAGTGCTCAATTTTATAGCACACTTTTTTCTCGGCAACCTATCGAACAATCCCCGACCTTTGCAATGTTTGTGCTCGAAAATGGAGTAAAGCTCGGACTCTGGTCGCGTGAGACTGTTGAGCCTGAGGTTACATCGCAACCAGGCGGTTCCGAGATAGCCTTTATATATGATGACGTCGAGCACTTATATGAAGCATGGCAAGAAAAAGGTGTTTCCATGGCTCAATCGCCGACAGATATGGATTTCGGTCGCACCTTTGTAGCGCTCGATCCCGATGGACATCGTATACGAATTTTTAATCCGTCGCTTATGGTTAGGGACAAAAGAAAGGCTGGGTATTAAAGGATGATCCAGTCTTCCTATTTTCAATTACGAGCAAAAAGCGTAGATAGAAATCGATGAACAGCAAGATTGATATACGGCAATTAAGTACTCACAATGGCCCTGAAGAAAGCCCCGGCTTTTTATTGTGGCGGGTTAGTACCTCATGGCGGACCGCTATCGAAGCAGTTTTAAAGCCATTAAAGCTCACCCACCCCCAGTTTGTGGTACTTGCCACGTTAAGCTGGCTCACAAAAGATGGAGAACGGGTAACGCAGGCTTCTGTTGGGAAATTGGCCGGACTTGATCCTAATACGGTATCACAAATACTACAAGGGCTAGAAAAGAAAGGGCTGATCGAGCGAGCAGGTTCGCTCGATCAGCGCGCTAAAAACCCATTCCTGACGGCTGAGGGCCAGCAGACTTTAGCCAAATCCCTGCCAGCTGTTGAATCAGCCGATGCACATTTTTTTAAGGCACTCTCCAAGCAAGATTCTCAAGAATTAGTTACTGCATTTCAGAAATTAATGGCTGGCAAATCTCAGTAAGCTTACAAAATTCACAAAAAGAACGGGTTCTTTTTGTGGGCTACTTATAAAAAGACAGGGTTCTTTTTTTTGCATGCGTGCTGATTTTTGCCTTCACTCGTTATGGCAATAGCTGTAGATTCACAGCATAAGAATGTCTACCAAATCTTAGACCGTATGGGCCCCCAGATCACACAATTACACATAGCGCGATTTATCCGTTATCAGAACCGCGCCCAGGAGCGGTACCGCCGACACCTTTCTTCATCGAATCGATAAACTCTTCGTTGGTCTTATATTTCTTGATTTTCTCGATAAGAAACTCGGTAGCTTCGACCGTATTCATCGAGCCCAGGAATTTACGAAGCACCCATACTTTATTGAGCTCAGCTTCAGGCATGAGAAGTTCTTCACGACGCGTACCGGAAATGGCAAGATCAAAGGCTGGGAAAGTTCTTCTATTGGCAAGCTTTCTACTCAAATGAATTTCCATATTACCGGTACCTTTAAACTCTTCATAGATCACTTCGTCCATACGAGAGCCGGTTTCAACAAGGGCCGTACCGATAATGGTTAAGGAACCACCCTCTTCGAGATTACGCGCAGCGCCAAAGAAGCGCTTTGGATGCTGGAGTGCCGTTGCGTCGATACCACCCGTTAATACCTTACCCGATGATGGCGCAATCGTATTATAGGCGCGTGCTAGACGCGTTAATGCATCAAGAATAATCACCACATCATAGCCAACTTCAACAAGCCGCTTTGCCTTTTCAATAACAAGTTCTGCAACTTGAACGTGGCGCTCAGCCGGCTCATCAAATGTCGAGCTTATAACTTCGGCATGCTTACCTTTAACCGTTCTGCGCATATCAGCAACTTCCTCAGGCCGTTCATCAACCAAGAGAACAATCACGTAGACTTCTGGATGGTTTCCGATGATCGTCTGGGTAATTTCCTTAAGAAGCATCGTTTTACCCGCTTTTGGCGGCGCAACAATCAGTCCCCGCTGCCCTTTCCCAATTGGGGAGAAGAGGTCCATAATGCGGGTTCCTAAGAACGTAGGGTTATATTCGAGATTGAACTTTTTATCAGGATGCAAAGGAGAAAGGCGATCAAAAAAAGGTCGATCGGCACAGGTTGCCGGATCTTTAAAATTCACTGCATTAACCTTTAAGAGCGCAAAATACTTTTCACCATCTTTTGGCTTTCGTATAACACCTGATACCGTATCACCGGTGCGCAAATGGAACCGGCGAATCTGAGAAGGTGATACATAAATATCATCGGGACCTGAAACATAGTCGAATTTGACAGACCGTAGAAAACCAAATCCATCAGGAAGCTTCTCTAATAAACCTTCTACTTCAATTTCTTTATCGGGATGTGCTTCGAGTTCGAGAATTCGTTTGATAAGATCTTCTTTATTAAGGAGGGTAGAGCCAATAACTCCTAGCTTGCGCGCATGGTGCTGTAAATCAATAAGCCCCTGCTGCCGTAACTCTTGTTCGTTCATGTGTAATAAAACTCCTTCGTGAAAGGGTGCACGCATAACCAGCTTTGCTCAAACAAATCTGGCTCCTGCACCACAAAAAAAATTATGGATTCCTTAAGAATGTAATCGTAACGTCAACATGAGTAGCTCACCAGAGGTGAATACTAAGCCTTCTTTCCTCTATATAACATATAGAGAACAGGCGTTGCAATAAAAATCGTTGAATAAATACCAAATACTATCCCAACAAGCAGTGCGAGGGATAAGTCACGCAGCGTCTCACCCCCAAAGAGGAACAATGAGATCACAACAAGCGTTGTAGCAAAGGTCGTCAAGAGTGTTCGGCTTAACGTCTCAGTAATACTTGTGTTAATAATTTCATACATCGATGCATGCGCCATCTTCTTCACGTTTTCTCTGATACGAGCGAAAATCACAATCGTATCGTTAATAGAGTATCCAAGAACGGCCAATATAGCACCGATAACGTTCATCGAAATTTCCTTATCAAAAAGCAAGAAAAGGACAAGAATAGCAAGAGCATCATGAAAGAGCGAAACGATCGCACCCATAGCGTATGCAAATGACCAGAAGCGCAATGCTATATAGAGAAGCATCAGCAAGAGACTTAAAACGATTGCGTACATTGACTTCTGTCGGAGTGTAACACCGGTTGCCATACCAACACTATCAGTTTGCAAAATGCTCAGCGTATAGCCATCACCCAAACCTTCTGTTACGGCTTGACGAATCTTTTCAGCTTCTTGAGACACATCCTTAGCCTCCTTCTTTACACGAATTAAGTGCTCTGTAGGAGAAAATTCACGCGTCACCGACCCTGGCCATCCCTTGGAATCAAGAATCTGTATGAGCTTTTCACCACTAACCGGCTTATTAAACTTGTATAAGGCCTGGATTCCGCCAGTAAAATCAACACTATAATTAAAAGTATGACCGGTTGTAGCCTTCTTATAGAAATACCCGCCCAAAAAGAGCCCTACGAGAAGCAGCGAAAGGATAACAGATAACGTGCGATACTTAAGAAAATCAATTGCTTGAAATGAATCGCCGTGACGAAATCTAAGAAATTGTGCCATAATAAAAACTCTACCTATCGCATTTCATGCTCATTACACACTACCACGTTCAGATTTATCTGCTGTTCTTAAGAAGCGGCAATCACCGAAACGTATTTGCGCCCTTTTGGCCCAAAATGGAACTTAACTTTTCCAGGGGCACACGCAAAAATCGTATAATCGGTACCAAGGCCAACATTCCTGCCCGGATGGAAACGAGTTCCACGCTGACGAATGATTATTTCGCCACCAGTTACAACTTCACCATCAAAGAGCTTAACGCCCAACCGTTTACTATGACTTTCTCTACCATTACTAGTAGACCCACCAGATTTACTCGTTGCCATCGCAATCCTTTTAACTTGTAATAAGGGATAGTTTCTTTTGAAGAAATTGAATTTTCAGGTTCAAGTATGACCGTTTTTTCCCCCAAAGTCAATGGCGTTTCGGCCCCCAAAAAAAATTTTTATAAATCTCTTGCATTTTGATCTCGCTTCTGTGTATCTTGGAGTCCGGACAAAAAAAAGGGTTCATATACAAAAAAGGGAGTATTTTATGAACAACAGATCTATCGCTCTTTTGAGCATTCTTCTTTCCATTTTTAGCACCATTCTACCTGAAAGCTGTCCTCAGACGGGGCATCCGGAAAAAAGTCCGCTGCTCGTTGTACTTATAATGGTAAAAAATGAAGAATCCGTTATTGAAAAGACACTAGAAAGCTACATGCATAGCGGGGTCAAAGATGGACCTGACACGAAAGAAGTGGCCTACATCCTCTATGATACAGGCTCGACAGATACCACTATAGAAAAGACAGAAGCTATTTTTAAGAAATATGGGCTTAAACACGCAATGATCGTAAAAGACGGCTGGGTAGATTTTGCAACGTCACGCAATCGAGCGCTCGAAATCGCTCGATCCACCTATCCTCAGAGCACATTCATTCTCTTTCCCGATGCCGAATGGTACCTCCATACCATGGATCAATTGCTCGATTTTTGTAAAAAGGAAAAAGCAGCCTATGACTCAGGGCAATGCCTACCTCCTCCGTACTATAGAATTCGCATGATAAAGCCGGACATTTATATAGCGCAAACTGGCAGACTCTTTTTGACATCGGATGATGTTCATTTCGATCCGAACGTTAAAGTACATGAATGCCAGACTAAGTGCTCTGGAGCGAGCACTCCATCATCGATCTACATCGAATTGGGCAGAAGCAAGGAAGGTTACGAAAAAAGCAGTGCTCGCTGGCATCGCGATAGAGAGCGTCAATTTAAAGAATTTACCGAAAATCCGAAAAACTCGCGCAATCTTTTTTACTTAGCAAAAACAGAAAAGTGGCTTGGGCATATTAGAGAAGCATACACCTTCTTCAAACTCCGAAAAGATCTACCAACCTTTCCAGAGGAAGATTACGAAAACATCTATGAGCTGGCAACGGTCACCGATATGCTTTCTCAAGAAGATCCAGCTACGTATACGTGGCAAGAAGCTCTCTCTTATTACATAGAAGCGTATAACATGCGACCACACAGAGCAGAACCGCTC
Source organism: uncultured bacterium (assembly GCA_963695365.1). Classification (GTDB taxonomy): domain Bacteria; phylum Babelota; class Babeliae; order Babelales; family Babelaceae; genus PRDV01. The sequence goes on along the minus strand of OY968766.1, from coordinate 502,689 downwards.
GTAAGAATAGCACGCCACTACTTTGAAGAACAACAATACATGCTCAGCTACATTTTTGCAAAACGGGCAACAGAACTCCCAATACCAGAACCTGAGAAAGAGATTCTTCCTATTAATCTCTGGATACTCGAATTTGAGCAGTGGGAAGTGCTTGGCATGGTTGCCTGGTATGTGCAAGAATACGAAATCGGTGAAGCCGCAATGCAGAAAGCAATCGAAGCTCATCCAAATGAAGCCTATCTCTATAAAAACCTTTCTTACTACTGGGAACGCAAAAATGATATGGGAGGGGTCCGATGAAACGTCACAATATTCTATTAATGGGAGCGCTTGCCATCGCGTGTGCGCTCCCCCTGACATGCCGCGCAGCAGTGAGCGATCCTGAATTTGTCATCCTTGTCACCTCCTACAATAATGAAAAATATGCATGGCGCAATCTTGATTCTCTTATGAATCAACGCACATGCAAGCCGTACTCAATTATCTGTGTTGACGATGGCTCATCCGATAAAACCGGCGAGATTATGGAAGATTTTGCACGAGAACATAACCTTGCTGCACCTTTCTTAACCATTGTTCACAACAAAAAGCGAACGGGCTCAGCGCTGGAAAACATCCATAATACTGTGCATACAATGATCCCTGATCATAGGGTTGTTGTCTGCGTCGATGGCGATGATACACTTTCCTGCAAAGGCGTTCTTGAGCGCCTAGAATGCGAGTACCGCAATCCACATGTATGGATGACCTATGGACGCTTTGTCGTCGTCCCTGCCGGCGAATTTTGGTCACTCTGCTGGGGATATCCTGATGAGGTCATCAAAGAACGTAGCTTTAGAAAGCATCATAACGTGCCTTCTCATCTTAAGACATTTAGAGCGAAGCTCTTTAAGAATATTCGCAAAGAAGATCTCTTGGATCCTGCAACCGGTAAATTCTACCTCAAGGCCTGGGATATGGCGATGATGTTCCCGATGCTTGAAATGTGCGCACCAAAGGATCCGGCTGGAGTAAACCATAGCGTCTTTATTAGCGATATGGTGCTCTATGTATATAACTTTAACAACCCAATTAACGATGCTCGCGTCGGAGCAGGAAGAGAGGATCAAATTGCGCTCGACCGCTATATACGATCGCTCGAACAGTATGAGCCACTTGAAACACTCTAAAGGAGAAACCATGTACGCACAAAGAATATTTTTTGTCTTAGCAAGCATAGCTGCGGCCTTCACAATTGATGCAGCACGCAAGAATGACATAGAATTTGTGGTCGTCGTCCCCTCCTATAACAATGAGAAATGGGCGCGCCGGAACCTCGCATCGATCGTCAATCAAAAAACTGATAAGAAATTCTCGGTGATCTGTGTAAACGATTGCTCAACAGACGCAACGGGGAAAATCATGGATGAATTTGCTCACAAATATGCTGCAAAGAAAGACTTCTTAAAGGTCATTCACAATCCGGTACGCAAGGGAGCAACATATAACATTTATCACACGATTCACGATTATTGTGAAGACCATCAGATCGTTGTGCTCGCTGATGGTGATGATGCGCTCTCAAATGTGAAAGTACTCGATCGTCTGGCCCAGGAGTACGAAGATCCAAATCTCTGGATGACCTATGGCCAGTACATCTTCTATCCAAGCGGCCGCTGGGGCGTGTGCTACGAAATTTCACGCGACGATCTTCTTCATAAGAAAGTCCGCTCATTACCATATGTTTCTCAACACTTACGCACCTACAAGGCGGGCCTCTTTAAGAAAATTCGTCGTGAAGATGTTATGTATAAGGGCGAGTATATGGCCATGAATGTTGATATGGCAACGATGATCCCAATGATGGAAATGTGTGCGCCAAAAGATGAAACGTCGCCACAGCATTGTAAATTCATCCCCGATATTATGTATATCTACAACTACGAAAACCCAATAAGTGATTTTCGCGTCGATCGAGGGTTGCAGCTGGAGCTTGAAAAAGTGATTCGCGATATCCCGCCGTATGAGCCGCTCGATTCGCTTGATAGCTGATACGTCAATTTCTCATCGGGACATTGTCAAAGGTACATAGTTCAGGCAATTTGAGGCCAGCTTCAGTCGGCTTCGAACGTATGCATTCGGCAGAAAATTTGCTCATGGTGCGAACCTTTCGCCATTTTGGTTGCAAAAAGTAGCGAAAAGTGCAACGCAATCAACACAATCCCATCCAGTCGACAAAAAACGTGCAATCTTTATGCTTAAAACTATAGATAAAGATCGTCCCGCGCTCATCGCACAAAATAATCAAGCCAGGAGCCAGTTTCTCATGATTAAGAAGCACATACTAAAAAAATACGCGCTTTTTCTCTTCTTTGGCATCACCGGTACTCTCACAGCGATGGAACAAGCAACTCAAACTATACCTGAGGTATCTGCCTTTGATAAGGCACAAGGTATCACACCGCTTCATTATGCTGCTCTTCTAGGGTTAAAACATGAGGTGGAACGCCTCCTGAGTGCAGGTTGGGATATAAATGCACCCACAAAAGAGGGGGTAACACCGGTTATTTATGCCGCTCACAATGGGCACTCGGCTGTCATTGAGCTCCTGATCAATCGCGGTGCTAACAAAGAAGCCATGACGCAGCACGGTACAGCTCTTCACCTTGCCGTTCGCAATAAGCACGAAGCCGCCGTTGAAACTTTATTACGCATGGGTGCTAACACAGAAGCACGTGATGACCAAAAACTTACTCCGCTTAATATTGGGGCTTGTCTGGGAAGCTCAGCGATTGTTGATCTCTTGATCAAAAACCGGCCCAAAAAAGAAACTCTGAGAGTTTATGGCATCCTTCCCCTGTGCGAGGCTGCAGGAGCAGGCCATTTAGAGGTCGTAAAAAAACTGGTCTCAGCAGGGGTGAGCACAGAGGCTCATACAATTCTAGAGGGCTTTACTCCCCTTCATGCTGCAGCGCGCCACGGCCAGATCGAGGTCTGTAAGTTTCTCGTACGTTTATTGAGAAAAGTTCCCACGAAAGAAGAAGCGAAGGTAGTGCGAGCTCGGTTCCGCACTGCCTTGCTCTGCATTAATCGAATAACAAATCCAATGGGCAATTTTTCCAGAGAACTCATAGAGCACATCCTTTTAGATACTAGTAGTTTACTCGATGATGCAACTACTGTTATGCTTTATGATCTGAACAACGGATTTGCTATCAAAGGCTCGCTCTTAACGCACCAACTCTGCCGTGAGGCCGCGGCTTCTGTTATTCTTAAACACTCACAAGGCTTATTGGATGATGTTCATAGTGCAGTTAAAGATTCAAAGGAAACAAAAGATCTGTTTTCTTCGGCAAATCGAGTAAGACATATTTTACCCTTAATAAAAAGCGGAATCGAAGAGCAGATAGATAAAATTACTGAATCAGTTGAGATGGGAAAGAAGCCTTTACAGATTCAGACTTGCACCCAATGCAATAAGACCGGCAACCTCTCACGATGTGGCAGATGCAAGATCGTCTTTTATTGCAGCTCTGATTGCCAAAAAAAAGCATGGCCTGAACATAGCAGAATATGCAAAAAAATGAGCGTGGCTTTTGTCAAAGAGAGAGAATAAAGAGAAAGTGTTTAATATATAGTATTACATGGTGGTTATATGAAAAAAAGTCTTCTCATTTTTGTACTAGCAGCGGTATACTGCGCACAATCAAGCATACATGGCATGGAGGCAGAGGCCATTCAGGTGGAAGACGCTACAAAGCAGGATATCAACATTGATACAGCAATGACCAACTGTTGCAAAAGAATCGAGGAGCATTTTCTTGCAGGAAGCCTCGATGAGGAAGATATCAAACAATTTCATCGAATCCCCACTAGAAGTGCTCAGGAAGATGATGCAAAATATGACCGCCTTCTCGCTTTTTTTAATGAAGTCCTCGCTCACCAGGTAAAAGCATATTTTGACTCAATACTTTCGTCCGACTCACTTGAGCCTAGCGAAAAAACGCAAGTTCAAACACTTTTAACACTCGTGCGGATGATGCGTTTTGTATGTTATAAACCTATTGCGGAAGTTGACCTTTCCCTTGAACAAGCTGTACAAAAAAAGCTCTATGAACTTGCCTCAAGTGCAACAAAAAGATTGTTAGGAATCTGTTATTCAAACTGGCAGCTTGCGGAAACCATTGCTGAACTCCTTCAAGAAGGTGCTGACGTTACAGCATGTGATGCAAGGGGCAATAGCACCCTCCATCTCATGTGCAGTCGCTGGGAAGATGCACCCCATACAGACAAAGCCATCATTTTTCTTTTAGAAAAAAACGCACCAACGACCACTATTAATTTTGAGGGCGAAACTGCGCTTTTCAATATAGCTCGCAAACTCAATACAGCACTCTGCGAAGCTATTGTTAAGCAGGATCCAACGACCGTTAAAGCCCGTGGCGAAGAAACACCCCTTTATCTCGCCACTAAGCAGCTTACAGATAAAAAATTCATAAAAATTCAGCATGACTTTTGTTCATTCCTCATTAAGAATGGAGCTGTTGTCGACATACCTCAGAAAAGTCGGGGCGCTCCAGCCCATAGATGGAACAAAACACCACTTTCGCTTGCTTTAGAAGGGAACCTTACAGAACTGAGCAAACTCCTTATAACGATTTATCCAGAACAAAAGGATCCAGATTTAAATACGGTTCTGCATCTGGCAGCCCAAGCAAGAAATCATGACGTATGCTCGTTTATTCTTGCACAACCCTATGCAAAGGAACTACTGCGATGTAAAAATACTACTTTTAAAACCACTCCGCTGCATTGCGCTGCTATGAAAGGGCTTGCAGATATATGCGATCAAATTATCACGCTCGACCCCGATAGTGTTCTTTGCGAGCCTGACGAAGCAGGATATACCCCGCTTATGAGAGCAATAGAATGCGATTCTTTTGAGACCTGTCTGACGCTCTTATCTCGTGGATCAGACGTTAATCAGGTTACCTGGCGCGGCTCCGCATTACATTGTGCAGCAGAAAAAGGCAACGTTCGCATTTGGCAACTTTTCATAGCACATGGCGGCAATATACACCTTCTTCACAACGGCAACTCCCCTCTGAGCAAAGCTGCACGGTCGGGGAATCCAGAACTCGTGGGTAAAATCTTTGTACTACCTCAACCAATAATACCCGCAGATGAGAGGTTCACCGAACAATCCTGTTTTCAAAGCATTGAAGCGCTCCTCTTAAGCTTAAAGGCAAGAAAGATCTGCCTTCCAAAAGAAATGCAACTTTCCATTTTTAGATGCATTACAACGGCAACCCGACAACGACAGGCCACACCTGATGTAATGAGCCAAGCAGCATTATTCTGCGTAAGAAATCAGCTCATGAAAGGCAAACCTATCATACTGCCGGCAGGCAGGAAAGAGGAAGTTATTGAGCTCATCTATACAGCAACGATGCTCTCGCTCGGGCAATCACCACATATATGTGATTTACTGAGAGACATTGCTGCAGGGCAGATAATAAAAAAATCTGGATTCGATGCCTATAAAAATATGACTTGGGACCAACAAACAGAACATTATAAGCAGTTCTATGGAACAGAAGTTAGTCGAGCTAATGCTGCTGAGCAACAACTCACCAGATTCCTGGAAAAGCCCCTTCGAGAAAGCATCGGGTACCTTTTTGCCGAGTAAACTGATCACCAACCGTGTCTGTGAGGATCCAGGTTACGCGCTCGTTGCTGCACATGCTAGAAATGTATACCGTTTAGAATTCATCATCAAAAAAAACAGCGGAATATAATAAACTATATCCCGCTGTTTTTTCACTATAATTTGCAATAATTTTGAAATAATGTATTTAAAACTCTTAGCTTCTGCAACAGCTCGCCTATAAAAAGTGCAACCATCCGACATGCCTTGGTCTTCGCCCCCCCCAATAAAAAACTAGCAAAACTCTTGAAAATTGAACCGCAAACGTGGTATATAAAGAACAAGAAAGAGGGGCGCTTAAAAAGAGGGGGGGAATTCATGTTTTTAAGCACACGATTTGCACTGTTATTTTTTGCAGGCACCATCTTCTGCACAGTTCTAAAAGCACGAGAAGAAGAACGAAGCAGAGAACCACAAGTGAATCTCATCGAATCGGTTACTGTTGAGCGCAATAGAGTTGCGATCACAGTCAATCAAGAGTTTAAGAAAAAATACCTCTTACATGACTTTTTTGCCGAATATGACAAAAAAATCAATCTTGAGCCGCTGCCGTACGCAATCACGAGTATGCCGTTCATTATGAATGTGGTATCGATCGTGTGGATCTCTGGAAAAGATTATTACATCGACGAGATGGATAGCCAACTCTTCTATTCCCTTGAAAAGGTGAAAGAAGTAATCAAGCGCATGTATACAAAAACGAAATGGCAGGGAAGGCTCATTCCACGCAAGCTTGTCGACACGCCTAACTTTTTTGATCAGAAAGAATCAAATGATCGAGTAGCTCTCCTCTTTAGTGGCGGCCTCGATTCGGTTACCTCATCGCTCTTTCATCGTCACCAAAAACAGCTTCTTGTTACCGTATGGGGACACTGGGATTTGCCATTGCACGATAAAAAACTCTGGGCAGAACGCAAACAAGAGCTTGAGGCATTTGGTAAAAAACATGGACATGAAAATACCTTCATCCGCTCAAACTATTACAGCTTTCTTAATCGTCAGAAACTCGACCGCATCTCATCTGAAATTAGCTCGTGGCGAATATTTGCCGTCGAAGGCATTGGCTGGGCTGGGCTTGTCGCACCACTCATGCTCATCAAAGGCTATCCAGTACTCCTTCATGGGTCAACTATTACGTGGGAGTTTAATTTTCCCGCCGCCGCAAACCCTTTTATTGATAACAATATCAAGTTTGCTCACGCACGGCTGGAGCATGACCTCTTTGATATGAACCGCTTAGAGAAATGTGATTACCTCTGTCAGCTTAAAAAGCAAAAGAAGATATCCGAGACACCCGCTATTCGTGTCTGTGAGGATCCAAAGTTAGTAGGTAACTGCTGCAAATGCCAGAAGTGTATACGCACAATCTTAGAGTTTATCGTCATCGGTGAAGATCCGAAAGACTATGGCTTTAAGGTAGATACACAAAAAATTATCGATCAATCAAAGAAATTTATGAGCGAACACAGCAATGGAGCAACAACTGTCTGGCACTTCATGCATATACAGAGAAAGCTCCAAGAGCGCTATAACAGAGGAGAAACTATTCCTGAAGGCTTGCTATGGATTCTTTCATATAACTTTAAACAAAAAATAACCGCCGATATTAAAAACCAAAGGTTGATCAACTGGCGAGATTTTCATGATCTCTTACCTGAGTTAAGAATTCCTGAACATATCTCGCCGGCATTTTAGCCCGCAGTCGTCACCGCTCATCACGAGTGATTGAGGAGGCCGTATGCCGAGTCAATTGGCCTGCCCGCCGACCCGTCCGTCGTAGCCTTGGCGAAGTCTGAAGCCTCGGGCGAAGGCTGGGTATCGAGGGACAGCGCCAGGAATCGCTTTTGAGATTGGCTATGGCGTGGCAAGCCGCCTTTGAGTTTGGTTATAGACTGATGATTAGATTTTACTAACAAAACTATGATAAGGGAAAAGAATGTTAGTTCGCACGTACATCAAAGCTTTATGTATAGCTGCCACAAGCATAGCATTGTGGAGCTTAGCTTATAGTGATACGAATGAAATCCGGCATCCACGTCTTATTGAAAAAATCAGCGTTCAGGGAAACAGACTAAGCATCACTCCCAATACTCACTTTAAAAGCAAGTATCTGAAAGATAATTTTTTTGCTGAATATGACAGTTATATCAATCTTGAGCAGTTTGATGAGTCAGTCTTATCACTCCCTTTCATCATGAACGTGATATCAATCATATGGATCTCAGGAAATCGATACACTATCGATGTAATGGATGAAGAGCTGTATAACACACTCAATAGAGTTAAGAGAGTTTTTCAAACCATGTATCCAAAAACAGCTTGGGATGGGGAATTGATACCCTTAAAACTCACCCAACAGTCACGCACTCCACTGATCGTAAGTAATCAGCAAGACCAGTATGCCAAGCCACAGACCATCGAAAGTGATCAGCTCTGCCATGCAAAGCCACACACCATGCTCATCCCGAGTGATTGGCAAGACCAGTATGCCAAGCCACAGACCATCGAAAGTCATCAGCTCTGCCATGCAAAGCCACACACCACGCTCATCCCGAGTGATTGGCGAGGTCAGTATGCCGAGCCAATTGTATCGAGGGATCAAGCGAAGGAAAAAACAGCACTCCTCTTTAGTGGCGGCCTTGATTCTACTTCAACCGCTCTTGCGCACCTTGATAAAAAGCAGTTGCTCATAACAGCGTGGGGCCACTGGGATCTGCCACTTAATGAACCAGCCCTCTGGCAGGTTCGCAAAAAGAAAATAGCTGCCTTCGCTCATCAGTTTGGCAATGAACTATCATGCATAAAATCGAACTACCAGTCTTTCTTAAAGTGGGAGTATCTTTCAAACCTCACCCCCGAAATTAAAAAGTGGCGCCTGGGAGCGGTTGAAGGGCTTGGATGGGCCGGCCTCTGTGCTCCGATCTTACTCAGCAAGGGATATAAAACATTGCGCATCGCGTCTTCCCATACCTGGCTGTACCCTTACCCTTCTGCAGCAAGCCCGTTTGTTGATAATAATATCCGCTTGTGCGGCTTACAGATCATGCATGATCAGTTTGATAAAACTCGGCTTGAAAAGATCGCTCTCGTGTGTGAAGGATATAAAAAATATAACGTCAATAAACCATTTCTAAAGATCTGCTCTGTCGAGAAAAAGTTTGATAGCAACTGCTGCGCGTGTCGTAAATGCATATCGACAGCAATGGGCTTTTACGCTCTCAATAAAAATGCCCAAGAATATGGGGTCAATCTGACGATTGCGCAAGCAACCCAGAAATCATATGAGCTTCTCGCTCCAAAGAAGCTCAATTATTACACCATTCTTTATTTCAAAGAGGTGCAACAAGCATTGAGAAAACGGCTTAATCAAAAAGAGAAACTACCCGAGGAGCTCTTACAACTCTTAACCATAGATCTCGATACAAAAATACCCTATGACATTCTCGATCAGCACAAGCTTGATTGGGATGAAATGAAAAAGGTGCTACCGCATGATTACCCGCAACCAGAACCTGTGAGTAAGTACCTCCGTGGTTTTTTAGAAAAGGCACTACCAAACAGTAATAACAATCTTATAGAAGAAATACGCTTTCCGAAAAAAAACCGCATGGAAGTGCGCATCAACAAAGCATTTAAAGACGCATATCTGCGAGACAATTTTTTTGTGGAGTATGAAGACGAAGATATCGATCTCACAAAATTGGATTACACAATTGTTACAGTGCCCTTTCTTATGAATGTTATGTCACTGGTCTGGGTTTCAGGGAAAGATTATTATATCGAAGCAATGGACCAAGAGTTGTATGATTCTCTTGAGCGTATAAAAACACTATTCAAGCTTTGGTATCCATGCACCGAATGGAATGGCAGACTCATACCCCATAGTTTTGTTTCAAAAAGAAAGATTACCGGTGCATTATCTTTAGTCGATAAAGCAGCACCCTCAGGCAATGTGGAGCAGTACGACAAAACAACTCTTGCGACAGCCGACGCAGTGGGCGCTCATAACCATGATAAGATTGCTATACTTTTTAGCGGTGGGGTCGATTCTCTCACCTGTAGCTATAAAAATCGGGAAAAAAAACAGCTCCTTATTACCGCATGGGGCCAGAGCTGCCTTCCCCTTGATCATCCCGAAATCTGGTATCCCATTAAAGAGCAGCTCATAGATTTCGCTCAGCGCAACGGCCATGAAAATTCGTTTATTCGCTCAAATTACTATTATTTTCTCAATTTTAAAAAGCTCAGCACCCTCTCACCCGATATCTTAAGCTGGCGCATAGAAACGATCGAGGACATTGGATGGGCTGGCCTAACCGCACCCATTCTTGTAAGCAAGGGTATTTCACGATTGCATATTGGCTCTTCTGATAGCGTTCATAGGCTCTATGCGTCCTGCTGCAATCCTTACATCGATGGCAATATTAGATTTGCAGGGCTTCAGTTTATACATGACCAATTTGGGCTTACACGTCACGATAAAATAGCATGTATCTCCGATCTCTGCTCAAAGAATCTTATCACTAAACCTGAGCTTATCATATGCCAACAACCGGGCAACGTTATTAATTGCGGCTCCTGTGAAAAATGCTGTGCAACCCTGCTCAGCCTCCTTGCATTGGAACAAGATCCTCGGGATTATGGCTATGCGATCACACCGCAACAATCTATGAAACAGTGCAAAAAAGCTCTTGAGAATCGAGAAGCCGGCTCAGGCCTCGTTTGGCAAGTAGAAGACATTCAAAAAAGTGGTTTGGCAAAACGTAATAAGCTCTATGACCTTTCATGGCTCAATGAGATTGATGTTACGACGTATCAGCCATATGATCTTGAAAAAACAGAACTTCTAGATATTGATCTGCTGAAGGAGCTTTTTCCCGACATTGAACTACACACATAACATAAGAAACATGGAGAGAATATGAAACGAATACTTATCGGAGCACTTGTTGTACTATCTATCATCTTGACGATTGTTTTTGGAAGAGCGACGTATGGCACACAAGAAGAAGCACAAGCATTCATTACTAAGCTCTTGCAGCACGCCGACATTCAGATCAACGGATCCCGACCATGGGATATCGCCGTTCACAACCCAAAGCTCTACCAACGCGTATTGAATGAAGGCTCACTCGGTCTGGGGGAATCCTATATGGATGGTTGGTGGGACTGCAAACAACTTGATGAATTTTTCTATCGAATCTGTAAAGCAGACATCGATCAAAAGGTGTCTAAAAATTGGTCAGAATATCTGCACGCGGTGTTAATTCGCATCTTTAATTACCAAACAAAAAAGGGTGCCGCCCAAGGGGTTAAACATCATTATGACCTTTCGAATGACTTTTTCAAGGCAATGCTTGATAAGCGCATGATCTATTCATGTGCATACTGGAAAGATGCTCATTCACTCGATGAAGCGCAAGATCATAAGCTTGATCTCATTTGCAGAAAACTGCATCTCAAACCGGGCATGACACTCTTAGATATCGGCTGCGGCTGGGGCGGCCTCGCACTCTATGCATCAGAGAAATATGGGGCAATCGTTACCGGTATCACCATTTCAAAAGAACAGCTTGAATATGCAAAAAAGCAGGCAGGTTTACTACCGATCACCTTTAAAATGCAGGACTATCGAGACTGTGAAATAAAATATGATCGTATAGTAAGCGTTGGGATGTTTGAACATGTTGGCGCTAAAAACTATGGGACGTTTATGGGCGTTATTAATAAGTGCTTGAAGGACGATGGCATAGCCTTGCTCCATACCATCGGCTCAAATGTCACGTCACTTAGGCCAGACCCTTGGTTTGAAAAATATATCTTCCCAAATAGCATCTTGCCATCCCTTGCGCAAATAACAAAAGCAAGCGAAGGGCTGTTTATTATCGAAGACATTCACAATTTCGGATCAGATTACGATAAGACGCTTATGGCCTGGTACGAAAATTTTAATAAGGCCTGGCCACGTTTTAGCACAGAGTATGGAGAGCGCTTCTATCGCATGTGGAGCTACTATCTGCTTTCCTGTGCTGGGGCATTCCGCGCCCGCGGCCTACAACTCTGGCAAATTGTGCTTTCCAAGAGAGGTGTAGACGGAGGATATACACCACATCGATGATGCTCAACCATACGCACGTTAGGATCGCCATCCCGAAACTCTCTGATAGATTTTTTAACCGCTTCCTGAAGCAATGTATGTGTAGCAAAATGGCTTATTTGAGCAGCTTTTTTATCTCATCGGTCTTGGCAAGCTCAAATGCAGTCGGCATGCCATTTGCTTTGCGCGAATGGGGCTTGGCACCCTTGGCAATTAATGCAGCTATGACTTCTGCATTACCCTGCTCAACAGCGTGATGTAAAGGCGTGTACCCTTTTTCATCAAAACAGGATACCGATGCTCCTCGTGCAAGCAAGAGATCAACAATACCCCTGTGGCCACCGATCGAAGCCGCATGAAGCGCTGTTCGTCCTTTACTATCAATTGCTTCCAAGGCAGCCCCGTTTAAAACACAATGGTCAGCGATCTCTTTATGCCGCTTGATTGCCGCTAAATGAAGGGAGGTAATATTCTGCCGTGAAACCGCTGTTACCGATGCCCCTTTTTCGACAAGCATCTTAAAAACTTCTACATGCCCATAATGTGCCGCCCAATGGAGAGGGGTAAATCCTTTTTCATCTACGGCATGGATTAACTTATCTACGAACATTATCAAAAACTCACACATTTCTTTTTGACCATCCTTTGCGGCCCAATGAAGCGGAGTTTCGCCTTTTTTAGATGGCATCCAAAGCAAAGATACCTTTTTTTTAAGTCCTTCCCTAATAATGGCGCGTGCTATCTCAATTAAACCATTGGCAGCAGCCCAATGCAGCATGGTTACCCCATTTGCATCAATAATGGTACAATCAGCCCCCTGAGCAATTAAGAGTTCCGCAGCCTTTGAATGTCCCTTAACAACAGCATGCCAAAGAGGCGTTAAACCATTTTTTTCTACGGTATTAACATCCGCACCAGCACCAATGAGCGCTTCGATTACCTTGCAACTTCCTCCAGCCGCAGCAAATGAAAGCACTGAGCTGCATGAGTCACTTATTGCTTTAACATCTGCCCCTTCCCGTATAAGCGCCTCAACTATATCCCCTTTACCGCTAGAAGCGGCATTATGAAGCGGCGTAACACCAGAATCATTTGCCTGCATGATTGCACCACTATTAAGCAAGAGTGCTACGATAGGGGAGTACCCACAAAAGGCTGCTCTGTGAAGCGGGGTGCCTCCATTTTTTGCACGAGCATTTACTTTGGCTTTATGCTCAATTAAGAGGCGAGCGATATCAGGATACCCGATCGTCGATACAGTGTGAAGAGGCGTATCACCATCGTTATCGACACTATTTGGATCAGCTTCCTGAGCAAGTAGTACTTTCGCTAATTCTCTATACCCACCAAGAGCAGAAAAGAAAAGTTTAGCATTCCGCTCTTTCTGAGATCGTTGCTTAGATAATTCTTCACATATTTCACGAGGCTCAGTTAGTTCAGGAACCTCACGAGCAAACGTACGCACCTCTTCGCAGCATGCACGCACTCGCTGAGAATTTTTCACAACCCCTTCGCCGAAAAAGTATATGCGCGCCAGATACGTATTTGCCCATGCTTTTCTTTTAATATCTGCGCTTTCTGCGGCAATTTTTTCAAATGAAGCACGCGCCTTGCCATAATTTTTCGCCCCATAGCATTTAATGGCGATTGACATCAACTCTTCGTCCGACACGTTTGCCACATCATTCTGAGATTTACCAGAGGGAGGCGAACTGTCTCGACCTTTCTCATTGAAGGAGCCGCTATTATTGTCATTAGGCGGATATGCCCAATCACGAGGCTGCCGTGGTGGACGCATTTCAATTTCACCGGTAGCATTAATTAAGTTCACAAATTGTTTGAACGTATCCTCAGTCAGGCGCGTCCCAGCATTTCCCTGCCCCTGAACCGCCTCCCCGTGAGACACAACTCCAACGACAACTGGTTGCTTGCCCTCATGAGAATCTACGGTAAGCCAAATCGGGCCACCACTTTGCCCACCCGAAACCTTAAGATCAAAAAGGATACGCTCACCTTCCAATGCTCTCGCCAAACCTGCCATGGTCCACAGCTGGACAAATCCTTTATCCCCAGGATAGCCTGTCACGGAAATGTTTTTCTCGGAAAACATCGAGTCGCCCTTGGTAAAAAGACACCCAAGCCAACCGGTTTTCAAGCCTACTGATTGTTCAAGAACAAGCAAAGCAATATCAAATTCTGGTTTGCCGGTTCTTATATATCGCTCAGGCACGTAGGCTTTGACTACACGTATGCTTCCATATGGAGCTACCATTTCATTTAATCCAGGCAAGACGTTTAACTCATCCGCCCAACATTTTTTTTCTGAATCATAAACGCAATGAGCACAGCTTAAAGCGTGCTGAGGTCCTATATTAACAGCGGATCCGCCGTACGATAAACCTCCCATCCTTATATTGAGCTTTGCAAAACATTTGTAAGGATATTTTTGAGTATCGAAAACTCTATTACGACCATCCTCGAAGGGAACATTCTTGCTTCCGCCTGTGAGAGGGATATCCTTCGCTTGCTGTCCAGATTCATAAACAAGGGCCGCCTGCTTGACTTCCAGTTTAGCCTCCTCGCCTATGGAAATGCCCATATTATGCAAGATATACCAGTTCAAACATTTCTTACCACCAGAAACAAATCGCACTGTTGATTCAAATTCTTTTACCTCCATCGCAGAGGCTGGCCAGAAGCAAAAAATACTTACCATTAAACCTAGCACTATGTTCATAGATGCTCCCTTTTGTTGTAAGCCTAAACATGTTGATCTAACACTATCATACCATCGTATCTGTATAAGAATGTTTTTATCTAACATAGTCCGAAAAAGCAAGTCCTCATTTTATAAGCAAAAAAATCAAGCCTTCTCACGATTTGCTTTTAAAGCTTCAAGTTCTTTTCCTAAGAAATAGCTCAAGAACGTGCGAATAACCACAAGCGCTGCAAGCATGCCAATATCATAATACGTAGGCTTAGCAATCGATCCAATGATATCTGCACCGATCATAAACTCAAGGCCCAGAAGAATCCCCTTGCCAAATTCAAGGCGTACAATATTCATATCAAGGCTATCTGCAAGTATGCCTTTGCTCAATAAATAAACCGCCTTAAAAGCTGCAAATACGATTACAACACTTCCCAGCCCCGATAGAAGATCATCTGCAAGCATTAGTACACCTGTATACATACTCCCCATCTCCATGCCCTTATTTTTTTTCTTGAGCTCAATTCTCTGTTTTTACCCACAATAAGCGACCTTACTCATTCGAGCTCACGGAAGAAGACCGATACTTTAATCCAAAGATAAGCAACCCTGCGGCAATAACAACTCCTGCGGCAACTGCTTTTCGGTTAATACCCTTTAAAAAACTGCTCCCTGATTCCCCCTGCTCTCTGTGCTGAACCAGTTGCTCTTGCTTTTGGTGCTTATCTTCATGGTCTACAAATCCAGCTGACTTTTGTTCTATTGGCGATTCTCGCTGCTCAGCCGTTGTGTCTTCTTTTTCTGGACTCTTATCTCCTCGCTGCTCACTTTGCTGCGATTGCTCACTACCATAGTGCTCAGAAATTCTGGATGCTTCTCGCTGCTCTTCGGGTGCCGCTTGCAGAACAGGAGTGTCAATTTCTTCGCTCCCAGCGCTAACATCTACTAATTGCTCAGGCGTATGAGACTCATTGAAAAATTCATCCTCATCGTCAGAAAACAACGTACTTCGTTTAGAAGATGCACCTCGCTTACCAATACCTAAGTCTTCAAGTTCTCGAGCAGTAGCGTCCCGTCCTAATACTGATACGTTATCAGCTACTTCAGCACCATCATCAGCGTCATCAAATAAACTTCGCGCCAATCTTGACTTGGCTTGAGAATCGCCAGCGCCTGGCGTTGTAGCAAAAGATGTTGACATCTCGAACACTGAGCCTTCAGAACCCTGAATTGCAAATACATTAAAACTTGTATCTGCAGGGCCAGGAGAGGCCATATAGCTAGGCCTTTCAACCATCTCATGTTCCTTACGAGCCTCATCTCTGATGTATCCTTTACATTGCATCAAAATAGAGCGCAATGCTTCTTTATGCTCACAGAGCTTGTCCAGTGATGGTGGCAGACTTCCCAGTAATTGAATATGGGCTTTTGCCAATTGAAAAAAAAGACTCTCAATCGGTTCTGGTTGCACGCTTTCCTGGCCCACTTTTGGATTCGAATACCTGAGAGCTACATACTCGATAGGAATACAGGCAACATTAGTTGCATGGTTTATGGTAAATATTGTCGAGATCCTTAGTTTCTTTTTTAACGATTCCTTGGCCCTTTCAGAACGGCCAGTTAAACAGTCCTCAATCAGTCCGGCGACTTCTAAATATTTTCTACCCTTAATGAGCTTGATAAGATTTTGACCATTAAGCGGATCGATCTCTGCAGGCGTTTTCCCTATCCGATATTTTTGAAGTTGTTCGCTATCCATCGAATCGACCACAATGCTCTGTTGCTCCGGGGTACCTACATCATCTGTGATAACAGCAGAAACCTGTCTTACAGGAGAAGATGTCGCTCGATCAGAATAATCAGGATGTTTACCACCACCAGGCGATAAGAAATCACTTGCAAAGATGCATGAAGAAAAAGACAATAAAACAAAAAGCAGGAGAGTCGGCGTCATGTCGACCTTTCGTATTTAAGCATGTAACAATACACATATACATCCATGCTTCATACCACTCTAGCAGCACTAACTGTACAAGAAATTGCATAACTGTCAACTTAGTGTTGGAAATGGCAGCCCTCTTACCACCTACGTATTTCACGACATCACAAATAGCCGTAGCGTATGCACAGCACCGCTAGGCCTAACTGTTAATCCATGGTAGATAAAGAACGAACAGATTTTAATTTTTGCTGATTTTACGAGACATATTCGCTTCGCGCAGAAGCATATCACGGCGTTCAAGAGTGAGCGCGATGAGCTGGTCGGCATGCGTTGGATACAGAGCATACCAGTCTGCCCAGACCTCACGTAATAGCATGTAATCAAGTTTTTTTAATGCCGCCAGCGTTGATGCATAAAATTTTTCAATTCGTCCCAGTGAATGATTAACCTCCATCCAAAGATTATCTTTCCAAAAAACATAGCGGATATCACGCGGACGTTCAGTTAAACGCGCTATCTGGTCGGGAATAATCGTACCAAAAAGTTCTCGCATTTTCTCTTTGGATCCAGTATTAACGGTTTGTACAGCATCAAACGGAAAATGAGGCGTATCAACGCATGGAAGACCTTTTCGCTCATCACCCTTCTCTATAAAAGGCCGTTTTCCATAGATACCATATTGTCGATGCAAAATAGCGGCATTATCGATAAGACCCAACCAGTATCTCCCCCGGCTCTTACTGAGAATCTGATTTCCTCCATGGATATCCCACTGCCCAAAGACGAAGTAAAAAACATGCATATCACTCACATCTTTAGAAAACAGTTTGTTTCCGTACTGGATAGCACTTAAAGGTATTGATGCCCCAATAAAAAACTGAAGGCTTCCTCGAACACCGTTGATTGTCCTTAAAACTGTTGGGGGAACAAGACGTAAGCCAAGCGCATTGCTTGCTTTGTAGGCTGCGATTTCTGCGTAAGCATAATAACCAGGCTTAAATACCGCCTGCAAGCCGCTTTCAAACTCTATAAAACGCATCTTACTACTCGCTTTTGTTCCCACTCGTTGCTGCTTTAAAAAGACGCTCATAGGGATAGTGTCTTTAATAGTTTCTGTTTGTAGTTGCTGCTCAATTGCCTGAAAATCCAAGCTCCCATCCCATGCTGGCTGAGCATACAATGCGCTTGGCGTTATGAATAATACTATCACCTTGGCGAGCTTCATCGATTGAAAGACAGCGCTCATCGCCTCTCCTGCTGGTACTCATCCCATAAGTACATACGCGTCGCTGCAATATACTCGAGCCAATACTCCATATAGAGCTTCTCTGGATTATATTTCTTTGAGTGTATTTCCTGATATTTCTTCTCGAGGAATTCCTCTGTTATATCATTCCAGTCATCGATAAGAAGAACCGGCAACCCGTCATAGAATGGATCCATGTACGAGCTCTTTACAATAGGTATAGTCCCTACCAATAAGCACTCATAAATGCGGTAGAGATCTGGTCCAAGCCCGGGAGGGGCAATACTAAACTTATGCTGGGCCGTTTCTCTTAAATATTTCTCAAAGGGGCATTGACCACTGTGATGACAAAAGGGCTTTTTCAAAAATATCTCACGGATCTTCTTTCGCTCGGGATTCTTCCAATCGGTGCAATTCATGTAGAGCAGCTTCTCTTTTTTTGTCCTGCGATACGTTAAGAACTTCTTATGCACTTCGGATCGTTTTGTGTAGAGATCATGAAACTGAATAACTCCTAACGGAATCGGGAAGACTCGCTCATGAAACCGCGCTGGAGGATGAACGGTAAACCATCCGATAATTAAAGGATTATTTTCAAGGTATTTAAAGTGCTTATCAGTAAACGTATCGAGAAATTCACCCGCCGTAAGAATAAAATATGGAACGGTAATCCTACTCCCCTCTGTTTTGAAAAACCAAAAGGCATCCCGTACAAAAATCATATCGCCTGGGCACACATCCTTGGGATTAAAAGTCGGTTTTTTGCCATCTTTTGTTGGCGTTGGCCATGGCGTGTGACGGGGGTCGTAAACAAAATCACAGATCGTCTGGAATGCCCAGCGTATAACAAAATTATCGCTTGGCGCCTCTGTAAAGAGATCATATTCAGGGCTCTGTGGCAAAGGCGACTTCTTAGCCCCTTCACACGCATATACTACTGCGCCCGCGAGCAGAAACACTATTGTATATCTAAGCGCTTTCATGTTAACGTCTCCCGATATTTCGAAATTCAGTTTTAAATCGGTCCCTCACGTCATGTATTTTCTCAATCCAATACTCCATATACAGTTTACGCATATCATACGTCTTTGAAGTAATGCGTTCATATGCTTGATGTAAATAGCCCTCATCAACATCTTCCCATCTGTCGATAACAAGGACCGGAAGATCTTCATACAGCGGATTAAGCTGAGAGCTTGTTACTATTGGGATACACCCAACAAGAAGAGCTTCCCAGGTGCGATAGCAATCACAACCAAGCCCTGCCGGAGAAAGCGCAAACGTGCATGTCGCCATCTCTTTAAGGTAGCTCTTAAATGGTTGCCGCTCTCCTCTTTTGCAGTAGGGTTTATTAAGGAACTGCTTGCGCACTTTCTTTCGCTCAGGCTTTTCATCCTGAGATGCAAAATTCATATACACCAGATGCTCTTTAACAGATGTCTCTCGTAACTCTTTAAAATAGTCATTCATCTGCTTTCTCTTTTGGTGATGAGCCGGTTCTTGGAGCACCCCGATAGGAACTGGAATAAATTTTGGATGCGGCTCTACATATGCATGAATACCAAACCATGCAATAACGTTCTCCTCATTAAGATACTGCCAATAACTCTTTTTCATCGCCTCTAAGCATTCTCCATGGGTTACTACTATATAAGGGTGCTTAATACGAGGATGCATCTCTTTAAAAAACTGATCAATAAGCCGAACAAAAATAACATCTCCCGGCTGAACATCAGCGGGATTGAACGTTACACCCTTTTTCCTATCGGTCGGCCAGCGGTACTGATCATCATGTGACCTGCTTAAGCATCGCGGATCATACACAAAATCGCAAACCTCCTGAAATGCCCACCGTATGATAAAATCGTAAGATTCAATGTTATGATAGATCAGATCGCCCTTTCCCTGAGGCTGTTGAGCGAAGACACACCCAACCAAAAAGCCGGCAAGTAGACCACTGAGCGCCAAATAAAGTTTGATCTGAGTTTCGGACATCTTCATGGCTTTTTCACCTTGCTTTTATTGAGAAAGGCCACACGCACAGCCTTAATTTTGTTCCACCAATATTCCATGAAGAGCTTTTCAATAGAGTATTTTTTCGCTGTCATCTCTTCATATTTGTTAAGAAGGAATTTTTCGGTTACATCATTCCAATCATTAATAATAAGCACCGGGAGATCTTCATAGAGCGAATCCATATGCGTACTTTTTATAATCGGAATAGATCCGACAAGCATCGCCTCCCAATTTCTATAGCTATCAGGACCATATCCACGCGGAGAAAGTGTAAATTTAAAGCTTGACATCTCGCGCATATACTCAAGAAACGGCAATCGCTCACCAGCCTTATAACAGAACGGAGCATCATCAAAAATTGAACCTATCTCTGCCCGTTCAGGCTTCATACCGCGAATATCTCCATAGTTTGAATAGAGAAGACCTGTTTTAGGTGCTCGCCTCCATTGTGCAAACTGCTCTGTAAGCCTGGCTCGGGGCGCATAAAACTTCTTATCTTGATAAATTCCCAACGGGAGCATGAAGAACTTTGGATGCTTTACCGGACACGCATGCACACTAAACCAGGCGATAATTTTAGGATCATCGAGTTCGTGCATATATTCTTCTTTCACTGAATCGCGATACTCTCCAGCGGTAACCATAATATACGGATGTTTGATTTCTGGGCGAAGGCTGACAAAAAATTCTCCAACATCACGCACAAAAATGATATCTCCAGGTTTCACATCGGCCGGATTAAACGTTATCCCATGAGGACCGGTTGGCCAGAGAAATTTGTTTGTGCGAGGATCGTAAACATGTGTGCAGATGCCCTGAATCGCCCAACGATTAACGTAATTTTCTGAGTAGATGCCATGAAACAGCGCTGACTGCTCTGTATAATACGCTCGCGCTATCATGCAGACGCTCACAGCGGCTGTAAGCAAACCAAATCTTTTCTTCATACCTTCATCCCTTCTTAATTACTAATCTTTGTGGCATTGGGATAGCAGAAACCAAAATAAGGAGCAAAAACTACTAATTTTTACCACCCTAAAAATGTTCGCTACCAAAAAAAACTGCTATCACAATGCCTATAGCTAGTATGAACAAACACTTACCATTTTCGCAAGCTTTTTGAAAAAACTTTTGAGCACAGTCTTAAAGAATAAAAGAGCAACTATATTTTTAATGGATAGAAATTGGGATGATTTAGTTTTTATCACGAGTGGCTCATAGCTCATCGCAATAACAGAAAATGTCTTATAGAATTCGTTAGAAAATTCAGATTTTGGCCTTTTCAATGTTTCGAGCGAATCACAGGAATTACAATGATAAATCTTCAAGCTCATCTGATGACAATACTCGGGTCTTCATAGATTGAAGATCAAGATGAGACGCCATTAGAAATAATAAAAGTAGTTTTCATAAGGCACCTCTTTTATCGACTCATTTGATCGAAACATAGCGCAAATGAGAGTTTCGGTAGATCTCATATTTAATTACCTTATCACAGGTGACACTTTATCACAGGTGACACTTTTTAAACAACCAGCTACCACAAAAATATTAACAGGAAAAGCCCGTATCGCAATTTGAAGCCTGGAGGATCAAAATCAAAAATTGAAGGATGAGCTTATTGAAATTGATTGACTTTAAAGCTTTCTTGAATTAGCATGCCAAATGCGTGCTGTTAATTTTATCAAAAACTATTGAGGGATTTCATGAAGAAAAATTTGCTTTTCATTTTTAGTTTCTGTACTGCCGCAGGCATACAAGCTATGGAATACGCGATGATTGCCCCATTAGAAAACAATGCGGATCAAATACAATTTCCAATTAATGATCTCACCCGCAGTTTCTCTATGACCATCTCTAATTTGCTCGGAGCTACGAATACTGAATCTCAACATTTACCTATCTCGGCAGAGAAAGTATCTCAACAGGCAGCAGATTTAATTGTCTCACTCCTCGGACGATACTGCCGTACAACCAGAAGGGGGGAGCTGGCCTTCACAAGAAAAATAGTTACCGAATATTTTTTTGAAGGGTTTTGGTTAGAAGAAGCAGTCGTTATTATGCGCATTGCTACAGAGCTAAAAAATCTAACGGATGCAGTGCTCGTAGAGTTTTTCAGAGCAACAAATTATTTGGAAATTCCAATCTTGTTCGAAGCAGCAAACCTAGCATGCAAACAGGCTGATCTGAACAATGCTGATCCAGATATACTTGCTATATTTGATCCCCGTCACACCGTTTTCTTGTATCAGAAGATTTTCAAAGAATGTGGAACAGTCGTTTTCGATGCTACAAAAACCCTTCAGAATGATGGAGGCTGGATTAACGTCTTAGAAGATAGTAGCATGGAGGACAAAGACATCAGTTATATTGTTGCCGTGTCCTCATTACCATCATCCGGTGGCGATAAGGTGGTCATGAAAATATTGGACTGCAATGGCAATGAGATTGCAAACATTCAAAACGATAATAGTACACGTGTATCGCATGTTTCTTGTATAACACATGATTACAAACGCGTGAATGCATGTGGCGCCTTTGATAATACCCTTCGCATCTGGGAACCTTTTATTAATCTCGTTACAAAGGATTTGAGAGAAGTGGCCATCTGCAAGGGCCATGAAGGTCCAATCTCAGCGATATGGGCAACCCCAACCAATAAAGTAATCTCATATAGCCCATTTGATAACACAGTAAGACTGTGGGAAGTGTCTACGGGAAAACAGCTCGCAATATATACAAGAGACCAATGTGTTCAGTCATCTACTAGCCTTTTCGGGCCATCTCCCTATAAAACTTTTATTGCAGAGCAGTTCACAATCAAAGCAAACCTTCCCAATTCGAAAGAAAACATCATTATAATACACAATAACCTTACTCAAGAAGAACGCATATGCAGAGGACATACTGCAATAATAACAGGGATATGCACAACGCCAACTAAAGTAATAACCTGCTCCGCTGACTCCACAATCCGCGTGTGGGAAATAGCAACCGGCAATCAGGTAGCGCTCTGCCAACACAATGGGCCAATCAAGATTATATGCGTTACCAATGATAAAATAATTTCTGATTCCAATGATAACACTCTAATTGTTTGGGATATAAATACAGGCGCAAAGCTTGTCACCTGTCAAGGCCATTTTGGGCCAATTACCGCGCTGCGCATATCTCAAAACAAAATAATTTCCGGATCAGCAGACCGTACAGTGCGTTCATGGAATCTCGATACAGGAAAGGAGCTCAAAACATATATTGATAAAGAGCAACCCTGTGCGACGGGAATCGGCATTCTCCAGATTGTTAAAAATCGCTTCATAGTAGCGTCATGTTGCAATTTTTTTGACCCATCCAAGAGAAACAGAGGTGCGTCATTTGACGGAGCCATTCGCATATGGGATATTGAAACAGGCAATTTACATGCCGTGTGCGAAGGCCATAAAAGCGAGATTTCTAGTTTTTATGTAACATCTGAAGGTAACATTGTTTCCCAATCACGCGGGGAGTTGTTGGTGTGGAATACGTCGTTGCTCATCCAGTTTATTAATTCTGCTAAAGATCAACGAGCAAGGATCTGGAAAACCCTACAGGGTATGAAAAAACAAATAAAGAAGTAGTAATAGTATAATTTTTTTTGTTCAGGTCACAATCTGAATTCCTAGCCAACGATCAAATGTGATTGCCGCTACTGATCCTGCCGAAAGATATTTAAAATCAGAGAATTCGATGTACCCGCTAAAAGGGGTAAGTTTCTATGGATAATTTAATGCGGCTCAATCTGAATCGACTTCACATAGATCTGTTTTCCCTCACAACCAATCCCATAGCAAATGATCTTAGGAAAGTGTGACTTTTCCAGTTCAACAGTGTATTTTTTTTCTAGGATTTGGTCAAGAGCTTTTTGAGCAGCTACTTCAAGCGATTCGCCTCGCCTTGTTTTCTTAAATTCTACCACGAGAGCAGGCTTCGTATGATCCTTCGGTATGACCATAATATCATATCTGCCAAGACCGCTTTCTTTATTTGAGTTTACAACGTAACGGTTCTGAAGCATAACCACTATCCCCAAAACAAACAGATGATAGCTTCTTTCTGGTTCATTGTTTGGTACATCAAATGAACTCATGCTATTAAAAATGAAGCTCTGCAAAAGTTCTGCAAAGATTTCAGTATCTCCCGTAGTAAAAGCCTGAAGCAAATCTTCCGCCTGACCCCCGGCAACTGAATCTACAAAGATCGATCGTATAAGCTCAAAATAAAGATGCTTAATTTCTTCATTAGGAAGCATGAGCAAACAGACTTTTATCCCATTCACTACCTCATACCTCTTATATGTCAAATAACCGGTAAATAACAAAAGACTCCAGGAAAGATCTGGACGCGTATCAAGCTCGGGAAAAGTGATAGACTCCTCAATAGCCATCGGTACCGGTTTACCACTAAAATATTCTCAAATTCCGATTTCATCGATTTCTGAGCACGCCCTAAAAGCCGCTTGAGTAGTATATTATCACTCGTATTGGACCAGTACTTTTCAAGGGCGCCCCCATTCGATATGCACTTAAGCACAGACCAGGGATTAAATATACCGGCCATTTTGCCAAATGTGTAACCATCATACCATTGCTGAATTTTTTGTTGTGCTTCTTCATAGCCATAATAGCTGAGTAACCGATCTACCTCGGGTAGCGTAAACCCAAACCGATCTGCGGATCTCACATTCGTCAGATTAAATACATCAAGATTGTTTAATCCCGTAAAGATCCCAGCTTTTGCAAGCGTAAGATTGCCCGTGAGTACGCCCTTCTGCAAAATCGATGTATCTTTTAGGGCATCAACGAGAAGGGCTCGAAGAAACTCAATAACCTGATTATAAAAGCCATTCAGATATGCCATTTGAACTGGAACATCATATTCATCTATAAGTATTATTACCTGCTGCTTATAATGTCTAAACAGCAGCCGTGCAAGGAATTGCAAGCTACTTTCAAGCTCGACTTTCGAGCCGGTTCTTTCAATAATTTTGTTAAACATCGCCTTCTCTTCATGCTCAATACTCGTAGAGGAGAGAAGATACCGATGACGTGCAAATTCTTCATACATGACCAGCGCGAATTTTTCATAGGTAGTTTCCCAATCAGACTCCTTAATACTCTTAAAGCTCAAGAATATAACGGGATATCGGCCTTGGTGAAGCTCAAAAAGAGGCGTTTTCTCAATGGCTAGGCCAGAAAATAGAGCCGCATGCGAGGTATCGACCTTTTCAAAGAAGTACTTCAGCATCGATAGATTAAGGGTTTTGCCAAAGCGGCGAGGACGGGGCATGAGCACCACTTGCCCATAACTCAAGATATCTTGAATGAGGAGCGTTTTGTCAACATAGTAACAATCGCCCTCGATGAGTATCTTAAAATCGCTTATCCCTATAGGTATTTTTTTCATGCACTCTCTTTTCATGCCACAATCGATTATAGGCCAATATTACATCATCTTGCGATTGTTTTCAACGTCCCAAACAATTATACAATTGTTAGCCCATGATGGGATTTTGTTCAATACTTAGAAAAAAACTTCCCATATGCTTGACAATGCACCCTTCAATTTTGCTACTCTATCGGTTGATCTCATAAAACAGAGAAAGCTCGAGTAACGCATCTGCAAAGAGGAAAATGCGCCATGAACAAACATGATAAAAATGGACAGGTACTATGCTTAACCGCTTTCGTTGGCGCTTTGCTTCTTTCACTCGCATGCTCTTTGAACATACATGGGCAAACAGAATTTTTAAGATTTACCGAGCCCTCAAGCGATAATTTCATAATCCGCTGGGCATTTCAAGATATGTGCCATCACGTATTTGATCCCTGCACCAATAAATTCGCCTGGCCAACACAACCCGGTGGAGTTACGTTTGACCCATCTGATGTCAAGGCTGGCGATATCATTTTTGTACGTGATATCGATTATTTCTTCGATACAATCGGTCGATCCATTACTCAGCCTTTTATCATGGTTACCCATGGCGAATTTAGAGATACAACGCAAGAAGAACATCTTGCTCATCTCAACGATGAGAGAGTTATAGCATGGTTTTCAATTCACCCTCCCCGACATGGGCATAAAAAATATTTCCCCCTACCTCTTGGCCTCATGCAAGAAAAGAAAAACTACAAAAACAAAGCTGAATTCAGTGAGTTCCTCAAGAAGCTGAGACAACGGCCAAAATCTAAACTACTCTATATGAATTTTGATGAAACTCTCAACAAAGAGCGGAAAGCACTCAAAAAACAGTTTATTGAGGAACCCTACTGCTTTAATCGCTCCTCCCCGCTCGACTTTTCGGACTATTTAGAAGAAATGGCCGATTTTAAATTTGCGCTTTCCCCTCGCGGCTGGGGACCCGACAGCTACCGAACCTGGGAAGCACTCTTTGTGGGAACAATACCTATTGTCATTCGTAATCAAAGTGGGCAAATTGTTACACCAAAAACAGCCTTGCGAGTCGGATCTGAGGACACGAAAAAGAAGATTAAAAAACACACTAAAAAAGTACTTCCTTCAGAAGGCGCCACATCTCAGCTCGATGCACTCTATAAAGATCTGCCTATTGTTGTTATTAATAGCTGGAAAGAACTATCAGAGTATTTTTTAGAAGAAAAATACCGTGAGATCACTTCAAAAACCTACGATATCAGCAAGCTCTACATGGAATATTGGCGCAAAAAAATCGAGGGTGTTCGCGCTCACTTTTTAGATACGCTAAAAAATAAACCTATAGATTTTGATGCTGCAATGCAATTTGATCGTGAGACGAAACCCAAAAAACAGGCCTTAAGCATTGAACGACAAAAAGATCCGCTTTTACAATTCTGCCGGACGCTCTATCAGAAAAATCGGTATATACCTATGAGAACGCTCACCCAAACGCGCATTCCAAAACTCGTCCATCTCATATGGGTAGGCCCAAACCCCATTCCCGCAACCTATACAGCGTGTATCGAAAGCATCAAGAAGTATCTTCCTGACTGGGAGTGTAGGCTGTGGATGGATAAGGACATTCCTGATTTGAAGCTCTCCTATCAAAAATATTATGACGAAGAAACCAATTATGGTGGAAAAGCAGATATATTACGCTATGAACTTCTTTTTAGATATGGGGGTGTATTTCTTGATATAGATTTTGAGCTTGTTCAAGACCTGACACCGCTTCATGAGTCATATGAATTCTATTGCTGCTTAATGCCAAGCACGCGAATTGCAGTTATCAGCAATGGCGTTATTGGGTCTATTCCTGGCCATCCGATTCTTAAAGAATGTTTAGAATCGCTCGCAAAACACCGTAATGATCCATTTGTACTCGAACGTACTGGACCGGTGCTCTTCCAAAATGCATTTTATGCTATTGCAAAAGATATGCATGATCATCCGATCGTTGCCTTACCAAAGAGCTTCTTTTTCCCTATCGATGCTTCGAAAGTAGCTCCAAGCCGCAAAGAGATTCTTTCACGGGTGCTGCCGCACACGTTTGGAATCCATCATTGGGCAGGAAGCTGGGTTGATGAAGCAAATCATAGTCATCATATTAACACTCTCAGAAATTTGCGGGGCGAGTAAGAAGCCAGTCTCGCCTTGTAGCTGAGCCTCGATAATGAGACTTACAATTTAGCAAGCGGCTTATATCGCGGTTTCGAGCGAATGACGTTTTCAAGATCTAGCTGCATTTGTCTATTGAGATTATGATCATTAAGAGGGTTTACCACATTATAGACATAGAGAATGTCTGGTATAAAAACCGTATGGTTTATTCCATCTTCATCAACGGGAGAACACATCTCAAGCATAGGAAGCATATACGCCACATCTCCGGCCATTTTAAAGAATTGACCTTGGTGCATCAAATCTGCTTTCTTAATCTTTTTAAAGAGGCCTGCCTTAAAAGTACGCAGCGCTATCGTCGTAAACTCCCATCTGCGGATGGCATGCTTTCGGAAAACTTTTTCTGGGACCTTTGTTGAAACAAGCTCGCCACCCGGAAGTCGAACTGCTTGACCATAGGTGAGCCAAATATGAGGCTTCTTATATTCTTTTTCAAGTCTTATCAGCACATTATTACTTGCTAATACATCATCCCCATCACATTTCACTACAATTTTATGGTCAGAAATATGGTCATGAATAGTTTCGTAGGTATTTCTCGTCATCCCTTTTCTTTCAGAGTTATGGATGATCTTAACCTCAGCTTTTATATCATCATGTTCATGCACATATTGTTCCATTAGTTCACCCGTTTTATCAGATGAGCAATCATCGACACAGATAACCTGATATGGCCGTGAAGAATTCTGATGGCATACCCATTTCATATTATCAGCCACGTATTTTTCATTATTATACGAAAGAACGAGAATAACAAACTCTGGTTCAGCAGAAGCCTTACGTGACCAATTTTTCGCACAAAGCTCAGGACAGAGCAGAGCACATAAAGCAACGATAATTATATACAGCATACTCTCTCCTTTCATGCACCTCAGCGCATGAACTTGTTAAGATTACAACTCCGCAATAGGCTTATATGATGGTTTCGAGCGAATTATTTTCGCAAGCTCCGTTTGCAACGGTTTATTAACAGCATGATCATTGAGCGGATTTACCACGTTATAGAAGTAGAGAATGTTTGGTATAAACACCGTATGATTTATCCCATTTTTATCAACTGGTGAGCTCATTTCCAACATTGGGAACATATAGGCCTCATCACCGCTCATCCAGTAGAATCGGCCTTCATGCATCAGATCTTCTTTCTTAATTTTCTTAAAGAGCTTCGCTTTAAAGGTGCGTAATGCAACAGCGGTAAAGCCCCATTTACGATGTGAGTTTTCAAAAAACACTTGCTCAGGAATCTTTTTTGAAAGAAGCTCGCCACCTGGAATACGCACTGCTTGACCATAGGTGAGCCAGATATGAGGCTTCTTATATTCTTTTTCAAGTCTCATTAAGACATTGTTATTTGCTAATACATCATCACCGTCACATTTCACTACAATCTTATGGTCAGAAATATGGTCATGAATGGTTTCATAGGTATTTCTTGTCATCCCTTTTCTTTCGGTATTATGGATGATCTTAACCTCAGCTTTCATATCACTATGTTCACGCACATATTTTTCCATAAGCTCACCGGTTTTATCAGAAGAGCAGTCATTTACACAGATAACCTGATATGGGCGTGAAGAGTTCTGGTAGCATACCCATCTCATATTGTCGCGCACATATTTTTCATTATTATATGAAAGAACAAGGATCACAAATTCAGGCTGAGCTTTTGCTTTAGTTTCTGCCCATAGGCTAGGATTAATAGCGGCACAAAGTGCTAATAAAATGAGATACAACATAAAATTCCCCCTTGCGTCTCTTCGACGCCTTATTTGTTTGTTATAGTTATATTTTTAACCCTACCTATCAACATCACCAGTGAACGGCTGAATCGCGCACTCACTGTTAACGGTTCACTGTAACCGGATGCAGTTCTCATGCAAGAATATTACCTTCATTTATATACTATCAAAATTTGCTATCGAAATTCAATACTATTATGATTTTTTTAAAGGATCTTATAAATTGCTTGCTTTATCCCTTACTGTTCTTTTATGCTTTCTAAGTAAAGAGCTTGTAGAGTTGATCATTGTCTTAAGAAAACAAACTGTGATGCAAGTAAGGCACTGCAGGGGAGAGATATGAATCTGAAAAAAATTACTTACATAAGTATGAGCATCCTATCCTTCTGGTTTGCCAATTACGCAACCGCGCGATTGTCAAAAAAAGAATCCGATTTCATAGCGAAATATTCGCTCAATAAAACGCACACCGCTCAATTGGATGGACATAAAGATGAAATCCTCGCACTTGTAAAAAATTGCACAAAAGAGGGCTGTAAGCAAAAACACCCCGTCTGGGAATTGCCGTTCCTTCCAGGTTATCTTATGAAGCGCAGTTACGAAAGAATTGAGGGGAGGGAAAAAATTATGGCGGTTATTAAGGAATATAACATCGATCGCATAATAGTTCCTGAAAAGTGGTTGTACCACATTCCAGGAAGACCTGAAATTCTCAGCATTATGAACTATTTTGTTATCGTACCTAAACTGATACCCAAAAAAACACATCAGCCACTGACACTTTTAGAGGTTCAACAGCTCTGCACTATAATCGAAGAAACCGGCTATTGCGACATGCAAAAACCAAATATCATTCGGTTAGAAAACGGTCTCATCGCCATGATCGATACCGACCCTTGGGCATTCGGCTATGAACCATACCTTGGTATTATGAGATTTCTCACCTATTATGGTGAATTTGATATTAAAAATGACTTTACACCAGATGCGATTGGATTCATCTTAAAAGAACTTGAAAAATACCAGCCTCGTGTTGACAAAGATGCCTACAAAGAGTTCTATCAGAAACTCGATGAATCACTAAAAAGGCATCGGGAGCTTTTTAAACAATTCCAATCACGATTTCGTCAGCCGTGATACTATAGCTCCTGGTTTTTTCAGGTGCATATTGTTGAAAACATTCCCCATATTGACCAACCCAGGTCATGATACCTCTATAGCGATTGAGGGCCTTCACAGCATCAACATAATTGGTATTTGAAGCGCCTGCTAGCTGAGATTTATGCTCAGAAAGCGCAGCTAGTTTTATTTCTATGAAATCAGACGTATCGATCTTATGCGTAAACTTTTGTAATGGGGTCCATACCTCATAACACAAAACAAGCGGAATGCGATGCGCACCTACGGTACTGACTTCACGTATTGCCTTTTCAACAATCCAAAATGTTGTTTGATGATCCTTATGAGCATCTTCTTTATGAGGCATATAGATAACTTCAGGCTTATACTTTAGTATAAGCGCTGCTACCTCTTTCACAATTTCCTGGCTTCTTGCTAATTTTCCATCAGGATGTCTTAGAAAAACAAGATCTGAAACCCCTACTTTGGCAGCTCCTTTTTTTGCCTCTTCTTCCCGAATTCTTGCCAATTCCGGGCCAGTTACTCCGCTCAGCTTTTCAGCATCGCCTGAAGTCATATAGACAATCGTTACCTGCGCACCTTTTTTTGTGTGCTGTGCAAGAGTGCCTCCACAACCCAAGATATCATCGTCTGGATGAGGCGCAAACACCATCACTTTTTTTAAGGCAAATAGTTGTTGCGCTGTCCGTGTTGCTTCGATATTCACTGATGCAACCGCTAGAATAAACAGTGCAATTGTTTTAGCCATCGTCATAGGACGTCCCTTCATTTAAGCAACTCTTTTACACACTTTCTCTCTATACTTTTAGCCTACCATAACCTTCTACTATATTGCAATAATAGCAATTAAATTTAAACACATATATTTAAAATTGCATATTATTTTATATAAGCAGCGTGGGCCTGGTTGCGAAAAGTTCAGATCGCCCAAAAATTGGGGCAGGGGGTGTAAAATAGGGGAGAATACCCTATGCCCACTAGCTCCTAATAAGTGTCTTCAAGCCCTTATCGCTGGCAATAGCATAAGATAATATACAACCCGCTTTCTTGAAATCTTTTTACCACTTTTCTTGAGGTCATTCATGACATACCCAAAAGCATCATCTTCCATTTTAAAGTCGCGGACTAAGCGCTCAATAGCTTTCAGGTAGTGAATCCCTATTTCTTCTTCAAGATCATGCCCCGTATCTATAAACGTCAGCGTATCTGATCGAGTAAAAAGCAGATTATTCTTCCCAAAATCCCGAAAATGGGTATGCTTAGCGACAGCTATAAGCTGCTGTACATGCTTAATAGCAAGTGGTTTTCGCTCCCGGCCGATTACGCGGGGCGCAACCACGAGGTAATTATGATTGTTAATTTCGCGCCCTCTTCCTTTCACGCGATAGATATATTTTTGTGGGATAACGAGGCGGTTCAGACCATATTTTTTGATGCAGGCATCAATCTCAACGGCACCATTAATACGTCGCTCGACATCATACTTAATGTAATAATCCGGCAGCCAGCTAAAATGAGCTACTCGCTCCTTTGACTTACAATTATGATCCTCGCAGGCGTCGATCAATGGAATAAGTTCGTCAATATGTTTATCGAGAATTACTTTTATTTTATTAGGCACCTCAAGATATCGTTTAAATGCTGCTGATACATCCTGACAGATGGAAATCGAAAGTGCTAAGAAAACCGCTACATAGACCATAAAAACCTCCTTTATGCCCGTACCCTTGGCAGCTTTGCCAGACAACGCGCAATCGGATGCCAGAATCTTTTAGGAACCGTTCTCTTCCCATTCTTGAGATCACTCATAAGGTAGTTAAAAGCATCATCATCCATTTTGAAATAGCGAACTAATCGCTCCATAGCTTCCAGGTAGTAAGAAAATTTCGAATCTTCTGTTCTCTTTTCGACATCAAAGCCTGTATCAATAAACATGAGCTTATCTGATGGAGTAAAATGTAGATTATCCTGCCAAAAATCCCAGAATTGAGTATTTTTTGCAACAATTATCAGCTGCTTTACCTGATCAACGGTAAGTGATTTTCGTTTATACCCAATCACTCGTGGAACAACAACCAGGTAATTATGATTGTTGATCGCACGACCTCGCCCCTTGACGCGATAGATATATTTTTGTGGGACAGCAAGAAGATCTAAATGATATTTTTTAATACAGGCATCTATTTGAGCAGCACCGTTGATACGCCTCTCAATGTCATATTTAATATAATAATCCGGCAACCAACTAAAATATCCAACTCTCTCACCCGTTTTACACTTATGATCCTCACAGGCCTCAATAAGCGGCAACACATCATCAACATGCTTATCGATAATCTTTCTTATATCGTCTGGAACGTGAAGATAGCGCTCAAATGTGCAGATAAGCTGGAGCGGGCATAGATTCACCAATGCTGCGACGCTACATAAAACAAAATGTCTCATGGGCTATCCCCTGTTTTGCCAAGATTATTCTCATCTATTTTTAATCTTAACAAAAAATCAACATGATTTTCAAATAATAATAATTTTTTGATAAGAAAGCACACAACTTTAACACATCCTATTGCATTTACATGGAAAAATCTTGTAAAATGATAGTTAGGAATAGAATTTTTTTAAAAAAGATAGAAAGTTTGTTTTGCAAAAAGGATAACCATGAAGATAGCTTTTTTATTTTTGATTATCACCGACGTCTATCATCAACCCTGTTGGCGCAATTTTTTTAATGAATCGGTGCGTAAAGAGCTCTACACTATCTATGTGCACTCAAAAGATCCTATACCTGCAGACTCGTTTTTCAAAAAATATGAGATCGACACAAAAGTACCAACAAGATGGAAGACGACTTTGGAAGCGCAAACTGAACTTTTAAGGGAGGCGCTTAAAGACCCTCTCAATGAAAAATTTGTATATCTTTCTGAATCTACTATTCCCCTCCAGCCATTTGATATCGTCTATGAAAGGCTCATGGAAGATTCTCGAAGCCAATTTTTTTATGAACCAAATCCCCACCCGGAAAGATCGTTCCCACCGCTGGCCGAACATCGTATCTATAAAAATACTCAGTGGGTAACACTGAATCGAAAGCATGCGGAACTCATGGCTCAAAACAACCATATTCTCGGAGCAGTCACTAACCAATTCATAGACAATGAGCATTACCATGTGACCTTTATCGTGAATCATGAACTAACTCATGAGGTAAACAAGCAAGACCATACATTGGTATTGTGGCCAGTACCTTCGCCACATCCCCACATGTTTACCGATCTCAATCATGACGAACACAGGCAGGAACTTGTAGAAGCGATCATTAATAAACGGTATTTGTTCTGCCGCAAGTTTGATAGCAATTGCGATTTAACACCACTTAAACAGTACATGCCAGAACTACTTCATAGCCCTTAAAAAAAGGTGCACTCATCTCACATTTCGAGCAAAATGAATATTTGTAAGGGTAAAAGAGAGCGATTGATTGGCCCCAGCGGAAAAATAGCGTAGGGTGCGTAAAAAAAGTTCGCTAAATGTTGAAGTTTGGTGAATAATTTTGGTATTATTAATTTGAAGACAATAAGAAATCTAGATGAGTATAATTATTCTATTAGTTATAAAATTATACATGAGGGGGAAATAATGAGGTACGTTCATTCTATACATATTCTGTTACTTGTAACAGTACAACTACTCGCTACACCAAAAGAGCTGCATCTTGATTACTTTGGAAAAGAGACAGAAAACTTTATTATACGGTGGGGCTTTCAAGAAAAGAGTGATTTCGTCTACGATATGATTACAAACATATGGCAATGGCCAACGGCAGAAAATGGGGTATCATTCGACCCTAGTCAGGTTAAACCAGGAGATCTTATCTTTGCGCGCAATGCCCCCGAATTCTTCGAAAAAATACATCCTCAGATTCCACATCCTTACATCATGCTCACAATGGGAGAATGGCGAGAATCGGTTAAAGATGAATGGCTAGATTTTTTAAACGACCCTAAGATTATTGCCTGGTTTAGCATTCATGCATGCGAAAGAACACACCCCAAATTTCACCTGTTACCAATAGGGGTATACCAAGTACCTGAAATTTATGAAAAGCGTGCAGAGTTCAGCAAACTATTTTCCGAATTGCGTAAACAACCAAAAACTGGCCTTTTGTATAGCAACCATGGCGACATGTTTAACAAAAAACCTGAGCGGAAAGAGTTGGATGAATTTTTGGCTAAGCACCCATGGGCGACGCGTTCCTCCAACGTTCAAGGTCTAGAGTTTAAAGATTATATGAAGGAAATGGCCCAATATAAATTTACCGTCTCCCCGCGAGGGTATGGGATAGATTGCTATAGGACCTGGGAAGCCATCTTAGCAGGATCTATACCAATTGTAAGAAGTTCCCAACTCGATCCTCTGTATCGAAACTTACCGATATTGATCATCGATAAATGGGAAGATCTGTCTGAGGAGTTTCTCAATAAAAAATACGAAGAGATTGCCTCTAAAAAATACGATCTCTCACCGTTATTTGTAGAGTATTGGCTCGATAAAATCAATGCCATCCGCAATGAATTTTTAGCAACGCACGCACATCACCCCGATGAAAGCCCATCTTGGGTTGGCTGGTTGCAACAGTTTTTCTACACTGTACCCCAACGTCAAAATGCTTAATTGACGAAAGAGGCCATTACAATTAGCCTAAAAAAAAGGGGTTTCAATTGCAAAAAAAGCTATCGGACAAGGCCTACTCTTCTATGAGCTTACCCTGAGTGTTATTATAAAATTGCTTAAACGCCTCAATATCGAGATAAAAGTCTTCATGTGGGAGTACCGAATCAACACGATAGCGAAGGTGTTTACATTTCATTGTCTTTGCGATCTCGGAAAAATGGCCGCGCAGGAAATAATCAATTTCAATTACCACTGTGCCCGGACGACAAAAAACTAGATTAGACAACCCTGACCCATGTGGACTTATAATAACCTCTGCATTATGAAAATAGTTCGCTTGATCGTGCACAGATACATTTTCCAAATGGAGAACCACAAATCCTTTGGTAATTAAGAATGCGCTCAACTCATCTTCATTAACAATTTTGCGTACTTTTGCGGCGGAGCGAGAAATGTAAATCCTTTTAGGGCGCATACTACCATCATTCTTAAGAAAGGTGGTTTGCAAAAATTGCGAAAGCCATTGAGGTAGGATTTTTCTCTGTTTTAATTTTCTGCTATACGGCACCGATGGGACAATCAGTGTTTTTGCCTCGATGGCCTCATCGGGGTCAACAATAAATAAGCGTTCTGATGGAATGTTCAAGGAATCCATGACAATCGCTAAAGACTGTTTTTGCCATGGCAGCTCTAGATTATAAATACAAATTTTGTCATATTCAATCCCAGATTCAACTAACAATTTCAGCCGAGGAAGTACCTGAAGAAGCCAATGGTACCATTGGTGTTGGTCATGCGAAGAGAGCACCACTAACCGACCGTCAAAAAAAGTTCGTTTTTGTGCGTAATTGCATCGCAACCACCATCCATCATTAATTGGGTACGGGATGGTGTCTTTCAAAATCTTCCTGTCAGAGGTAAACACGAGTCCATCTTTTGCTACAATTCCATTATCGAGGAAGAGCATAAATTGCTCGGAACGCCACCCTAATTGGACGGAATCCCACCCTTCATGAAGCAGAAAATACACCGGGGTCTTTTTTTCAATACATTCTTGAATATCTGTAAATCCTGTAGGACACAAAGGCTGAACCATTAATGGCCATGCGAACATGGCACAAAAAAAGCGACCAAAGAAAAAACTTCTTGCGAGCACCCCCATACAAATTTCCTTTACTTAATAAGCTCATTTTGGAATATTATTTTTCAAAAAAGCATCGCGTACAGCTTTAATTTTTTCTTCCCAGTATTCTAAATAGAGCGGCCGTATATCATATTTTTGAGATGTAATTTCTTCGTACTTGTTATTAAGAAATTCCTCAGTAACCTCGTGCCAAGAATCTACCAAGACAACTGGGAGATGTCTATAAAGATCATCTAACTGGCTGTGGAAGCAGGGAGGCGCCTTCTCTGAGACCTCTGGCACTTCATACATACCACGGCGAACAATGGGTATCGACCCAGCAAGGAGAGCCTCCCATGTTCTATAGCTATCTGGGCCTTTACCTCGCGGCGACAAAACAAACTTGCTTTGCGCCATTTCTAACATATATTTCTCAAAAGAAACTCCATCTTTACGATAGGTACAGAAGGGCTTATCTGAAAAGAGCTCGTCTATTATTTTCCTATCCTTATGGTTATTTGCATTGTGATTTACATAGATCAATTGGGTTTTAGGGGTTTCCCTCCTCAATTTTTTAAAAAGGCTATTAAATTCCTTTCTATCAGCATAGCGCGAAGGTAGCTGATGAATCCCTAAAGGCAGTGGAAAAAATTTTTGGTGCCCTTCTTTAAAAGGATGAATCGAAAACCAAGCAATAATATTTTTTTCCTCTAAATATTTGCGTTGGTGCTCACGATTAGTCTCGTATAACTCCCCATGCGTAACTATTACGTAAGGATTTTCAATGTGCGGATGAATTTCTTGCATAAATTTATCTATATTTCTAACAAAAACGATATCTCCACGCTTCACAGCTTTTGGATAGACCGTTACCCCTTCTGGCTCATTAGATGTCGGCCAAAGATATGCTTTCCGCTTATCATAAACATGATCACACATTGCTTGGAAGCCCCAGCGTATAATGAAATTATCTGAATGATCATTGTAGTAGAGGCTCTTGTCTTCGTGATACTCTTGCGCATATGCATGGGAAACAATGAGCACAAACCACATGGTAATTGCCGCATATAATAATCCCCTCTTATGTATCCAGTTCATAGGTTTATTTCCTTAATTGTTCGCTGTTTCCACACATCTTATATTTAAATTCGGCATGAGGTTAAAGCCGAGCTCAATAGTCGATTTTCATCATGCGTGATTCCATGTTAATTACGTATCAATTTTAATAGAGGTCTGCTTACTAGACCACATCTGTTCTTTATCACGTTCCTGCACACAAACTTCGGTCATAATAAGCTTTCTACCTTCCCAACGATTTTTGGTTGGCCATATTTCCAGCTTAGGCCTGCCAAGGTGTCCCGCCATTCTAGAAAAGCATGAGCTGGGACGAATGAGGACCTCAAACTCAGCCATTGAAAAAAAATCATCCAGAACATTGGTATCATGACTATTATCTGATGTACGATATCCAAAGGTTAATCGTGGATTATTCAAAATACGTTCATACTTTTGCGCAATCAAATGAGGTGAAGGGTCATCGGTAAAAATGTGGGCATATACCTTCTTCTCTGGATACAAGTCGAGCACATACTTCAGCTGATCAACATAAAATGTATCGGGCGGAAATCGCTCAGGGTAATCCTGATCGACACAACGTCCTTTATAGCCCCCTGATGGCTCCGGTCCAATCCCAGTCACAAGCGTATCTTCTTGATATAGGCGCCGATCCCATCCTCCTCCCCGACGGACATGAACGGCTACTGACAGCATATCTTTTGGCAAAGCAACCTTTGATACTGGTTCAAGCGGTTTGATTTCTTCTCTCATGAGTGCAAGAAATTTCGGGTTATTGTAGTCGATACGATTTTTGGGTGCAAACCAGATAAAACCAAGGGTCATAAATACGGTGCCCTCAGCAATGTTCTCAGCTACGGGGATTTCACGCTCATCTGCAATACCAACGACATTTTCTTTATTATGTTCACTAAAGCGGCATTTATGGATCGTATGCATTGCCAGTTTATCTGAATACTCAAACTCTCTATAATAGAAATCCCAATTATGAGTAAAGGCTAGCCATCGAGCATGTCCATAGGCTTTAAGATTATCTCCAAAACGTCCCCCTGGAAATTGGTTCACTACTCCCGGCTTTGAATCGACTGAGCAGGGAACAATGCATGCTACCAATACCAGATACTTTAGACTATGTACCATTTTCATACGATATCTCCTTCTTCCTTTATTTTGATCATTCTTCAGTTTTGATATACCGCTCTCGACTAGTCCACAGACGAGTCTTATCCCGCTCACGCACCCCAACTTCTGTAATAATGAGTCTTCTTCCTTCCCAACGATAGTGGTCTGCAAGCGGCCTTATTTCCAATGAGGGTCTTCCAAGCCTCCCTGCCATTTCAGAAAATCCTGAGCTCGGCCGTATGAGCACATCAAACTCAGCCATCGAAAAAAAATCATCCAGAACGTTCGAATCGTGACGATTCTCTGAAGTGCGATAGCCAAACGTTAATCGTGGGTTATTCAAAATGCGCTCATATTTTTGCGCTATTAAATGGGGTGAAGGATCGTCAGTAAAAATATGTACGTACATCTTTGTATCTGGATACAAATCCAGGACATACCGCAACTGTTTAATAAAATACGTATCAGGGGCAAATCGTTCAGGATATTCAAGATCTACATGGAGTACATCATATGCCGATGATGACCCCCCAAGCCTCACCTGTTACAAGCGTATCTTCCTGAATCAAAGGTCTATCCCAGCCACCTCCGCGCCTTACATGTACCGCTACAGCTAGCATCTCTTTTGGCACAACAACTTTGGTTACAGGCGAAAGCGCTTTAATTTCTTCTCTCATCAGCGCAACAAACTCTGAATTGTCATAATTTATGCGATTATTTCGCGGAAATCCCACCGTGACAAAAAGTGTATCATCATCAATCGTATCATCAGAAGGGATTTGCTTGGTATCCTCGATGTATATAACTTTTTTTTTGTTATGATCTGCAAATCGATGCTTGTGGATTTTATGCATAGCAAGTTTATCTGAGTAATCAAACTCGCTGTAATAGAAATCCCAATTATGAACAAAAGCGAGCCATCGGGCATGACCATACGCCAGAAGGTTATCCCCAAATCGCCCCCCTGTAACTCCATTAGCTATACCGATTTTCGGATGCGTATAGTGTGAAGTGATAGAGGCCACCAACAGAACATACCCAATACGCTTTAACAGTTTCATACGCTCTCCTTCTTTTTGTATCTTTTTATATGGTAATACAACCAGCTCTTCACCTACGTGTTCCTAAGCTATGCATGAATAGAAGCTCGTCCACAGGTGCTTCACTTTGCTTACAAAGCCCGATCCTCTTCACCACTCTGGGCCTCAGTGCTACGGGAATCAATGCATGCTTATAATCACCATTTAAATAGTGTTCCGGCACATACACTTCTGGACAAATCTTTTGTAAAGGGTCCCACGGTATCAGCTGTTGATATGATATTCATAGGTATCGAAATAATACTTTTTCAAATCATATTCAAGAGGCCACGCAAGATCTTTGCAGAGTTATCCCCTGCTGCGAGCCGCTGACGTATTTTATCTTGAATATGGCAAAATCTTTCAACTTTAGTTAAGCTCGTAATGTTTTCACTCAGCATTTTTTTTACATTTTCAATCATAACTTCACGGGAAGTAAAAAATCCATAGTCTATTGGATCATCACCAATAGCATAAATCCCCATAATCGTCGCCAAACATTTGCCGCAATCACAGCAGTTATTTTTCATTTTTGCTACATATCGTTAAATATGGCTCTGAACAATTATCATAATTACATTGATGTGAAAGATACTCATCTTTTGAAGTCGCGTATAATCAAAAAGATCGTGTCCAAACGCATACCCGCAAACCTCATCGTACTATCAACAAAAGGATTTGCAGCATTGGGGACCCATACGCCCAGGAATCAGAAGAAGCTATTCTTAAAACTGGATATCCCTTCGCATCGAGAATTGGCGCAGCAAGCCCTGCCCACCCTATATCTTCAATGGTATACATCCGCCATAGAGGTATTTCTGGAGAAATACCCTCAAGAACGCTATGATTGAAAAATTCTGCATAATTTGATCGAATAAAGCTATTTTGATTATTATATCTCTGAGCAAAATCTACAAGCCGCTCTTTAACGGTATACCACAATTCAGGATTATTAAGTGGAAAATCCCACTGGCCCCACGCACTTATAAGAAGCTGTTTTTTATCACGATGAAAGAAGGATGAAACGGTGAGTCTAATCCCCGCTAAACAAAAGCGCACTATGGGTTTTCTCTATGCATAGGTGGAATAGGAGTCGCAACTACTTTTCTTGGGATTTGGCGCCCCTTCCATGGCGTTTTGGGATACATACGCTTATATATTTTTTTTAATTCCCTTATCCCTTGCGTAATATCGTAATCGATAGAATCTATGTACTAGGTTTCACCCGAAGCCCGTACAGTGAAAGCACAATAAGGACGAATGGCAAGGCAACTATTGAATTCAGGAAGAAGTTTGAGATCGATATCTTTGTCATCTTGGTCATAATTTACAAAAAAATCATCAACTTAAAAATGCTTCTTAAAAGAATCGTTTGCTTGAATCATCAACTTATTTTTTTCAATAACAATCCCCTTTATGAGATCATGCGGTGAACAGCCTGCCGGTTTAACAGCAATAAGCACAAAGGCTATGACTTTTATATAACGTGACACCATTATTTTTCCTAATAAAGCTTCATAAAAATTATGTACCAATCTTAGTCTTCTACTAACAATACTAATATGATTCTATTACGAATCTCAATAGTTTCGTAATAAACTTTTTAAATCGAACAAGCGATATAAAATTTCAATCGTGCTTATGACCAGTTTTGATATGACAGCGCACATCTTCTTTTTCCAGCTCATAAAAACTTAACACAAACTACGTAGGGAAAACAAGCGTTACCTAAATTTTTTCAGATTTGATGGTTTCGCATGCTAAGATCTCCATTAAAAAGCATTGAGAAATAAGAAGAAACTATTGCTTTTATAAATGGATTTGGGTTACGATAACATTAAATAGAAAGCAATCATGCACCAAAGAGCCTTGAAGCTGGAGATTCGATGGAAATACAGCAAAACTTTCGGCGGAGTGGCCGTTTGCAAAATCATGCCTTCGAGCCAGTTCAAGGAAATTTTAAGCTGTGTCTTAAAAAAACTGAAGGTCTAGAGAAAGTTTATTGTTTTGATAGGAAAATACTATGAAAAATATTTTACATATGGCGCTCATTTTCTTGACCGCTTTTAATACACAATGCACCTTTGATGTGACATTTTTTGCGTCCTACAACTTTGCTGATGGGATTGGAAAACGCGCAATCGGTCAAATTCAAACACTCAAAGATGATCTTAAGGTAAATTATAAAAACTCGCGCAAATATAAAGGTGATAAAGGTGTTGCTGACGACATCGAGAGCTCGGTGCTTGCTATTTTGCGTCATCCGGATAAGACACCTGGAACTATATTGCTTCTTTTAGACTCACTGTACGATGTTTCTTATAAAACACTGGTTGAGCAATGCTCGCAGCATAAAATAAAATTGGCGTATATTACCGTTGAGTCAACGAAAGGCCCCGCCTCCTGGGTTGAAATTTTGAATAATAATTTTGATGGCATAGCCGTTCCAGATGAATCCTGTACTGAGGCTTTGAGAGCATCCGGATTAAAAATCCCAGTCTTCATATTACCTGAAATCCTTTATCTTGATGAATTTCTCAAAGTACCTTTGCAAGAAAAACCCCATAATCCATTTTCTTTCGGCGTTTCTGCCACAGCATTGAATTATAAGAATTATGATCTTCTCTTAATAGCTTTTGCAGCCGAATATAAAAATAGGCCCGATGTCATTTTAAAAATTCATAATCACCTTGCGGCAAAATCCTTTCGCATTACAAATAAGATTAAAAGCCTCGGCTTAGAAAATGTTATTGCTACACACGGCCCCATAAAAAAGGAAATGTATGAAGCACACATGCAGAGTATTGACTGCTATGTATTGCTCTCTAAGGGGGAAGGTTTCTCCGCAACACCACGAGAGGCGCTCGCTTTAGGCCGCCCATGCATTTTGAGCAATCATACCGCTCATCGTACGCTTTGTAATACCGGTTATGTACGAGCTGTCGAAGCTCCAATTATTGAAAAGCACGATGAAAATTATAAGGGAGAAAACGTAGGCGACATCTTTAACTGTAAAATTGAAGATGTTCGAGCGGCATTGCGCGATGTGTATGACCATTATGACCACTATTTATACAATGCACATCCAGCAAGAGAATGGGTGAAACAATATCTTGGAGAAAATTTGAAAACAAAATTTATATCTTTTCTTAAACCAAAAAAGGTAATCCTCGGTGACAAGAATGAAATAATGGATGATTGCTTAATAACTGATTCAAAAGATTTGTTTGATAAATATATGAGATATGTGGTCGCTCCAGATGAAAACGGTGAAAAATAGCCTTCACCGCAAAAGATTATACTGAGTCATCAGGTCTCTGAAGTACATACCGTCTATACTTTTCATATAGTTCAGCTGAATTGGTCATGACATAGTCGCGCGTCACTTCATTCCTATCGCCAAGAATTACCCGTAACGGCTTAAAGAGTGAAACATAGAGAGGGCGTAAGTTTTCGGCGATATACTGTGCAGCCCATACTCTTGCTTGATGCGCTTTGCGTAAGTAATTGTCATAGTGTTCGTATACATCACGTAATGCTGCTCGAACATCATCGATCTTACAGTTAAAATTATTACCTAAGCGTTCACCTGCATAATTTTCACCATCGTGCTCCTCAATAATTAACGCGTCAACGGGTCGCACAAAACCCGTCTGACAAATAGTTTGATGAGCCGTGTGATTCGACAAAATGCATGGGCGACCCAAAGCCAATGCCTCCCGCGGAGTCATAGAAAAACCTTCACCCTTAGAAATGAGAACATAACAGTCGATCGCACTCATATGATTTGCAACATATTCTTGCCATGAGAGACTTTTAGTATTTATCTGGACATTATTAAGACCGAGTGTCTTAACTCTCTCGCGCAATTTTTCCGCATTCAAATTTCCAGCACTTGTAATTTTTAAGAGAACATCCTCAGCATTTTTAAATTCAGCAGCAAATGCATCAAGGAGTAGATCATAGTTTTTGTTCTTTTCAATAAGCGCGGAAACACCAAAAACAAATGGTTTATGGGGTTGCAGCTGTAACGGTTCTGCCAAAAAATCTTCCAGAGGGCAGATCTCAGGAACCACAAATACAGGCTTTACCACACCGCTATTTTTTAG
This sequence comes from uncultured bacterium, assembly GCA_963695365.1. GTDB lineage: Bacteria > Babelota > Babeliae > Babelales > Babelaceae > PRDV01. The sequence continues at coordinate 459,279 of OY968766.1, read as the reverse complement.
AACATCCACTAACCATGCGTCTGGAACAACAATACCATCAAACTTGCCATTGAGAGCTTCTACCCAGAAGATCGGAGCTTTCGTTGTTTCAAGCGTAACAAGGGCGAGTTTAATGTTACTATCCGGCACATTCTCGAAGATTCGCTTTTTATTAAGTGTTAGAAGATCAACAAAAAATGCGACTGTTCCAGGTTTCTTATCCTCATGGCGAATTATTTTGAGAATAGCAGGATGAATATCATTATCTTTCGACTGACTAACCCCGCCAATTGAGCTTCTACAATCAACATAATTAATCGTGAGAGTTTTGCTCTCAGGATTAAGCGCGTTTATCAAATTAATTGCTCTCCGACCAATACTTACGCTCGAATTATGGTATCCCGCAATAGTAAGATCGTAGGGAAGAACTTTGCCCGCCCAGAGCATCAGAAAATATCCCCATACCATGTAGTTCTTCATAAAGTAAACCCTCATTTCAGCAGTTCAGCTAAGACTCTCGGCCAATTGCTTTGTAACTGCTCATTAATCCCATGAGTCTGGTAGTTTCCAGCTTCCTTCCCACCAATGAATCGCAACCGATTCTGATTTGATGGTATCCTGCTTTAATTTTTCAAGTTTTACTAGATTATCAGGCATGCTAGAATAAGGCTTCTTATGCATCTGAGCAGCTCCTAAGGGATAGAAAAAAGTTGATGGGAAAACCAGATCGCGGTATCCTTTGTCAGCATGCTGGAGAATCATCTTAGTAAAAAGTCCCAGCCCGTTGTTTACGATCTTAATATAATTGTCTTTGTCGGTTGGCCTGCTTTGTACATTTTCTCTACATGCTTTTAGTATGGGGTGATGCGGTACTGAACCGATAAGACCATTAGCGATAACGAATCGTTCGAGGTCAACAGGTTGGAGACCGGTGTAAAAATCGAGAGAACGATTTAATAGAGTGAAATATTCCGGTTTTAATAGCTCAAAATCGGTATCAGCGTAAAGGCCACCAAACTGATAGAGTATCTCTATACGTAGAATATCGGCCCGCGCACCCATATTCTTTTCCTGAAAATAGATTTCTTTATTGGGAAAGTCCAGCTTCTCGACATCTTCATCGGTCCAGAGTTTATAGCTCCATCCCGGAACAGCCTTCCACGTCTCTTGCCATTTTTTATATTTTTCTGGGAAAGGCTTTTTGCCAACCCAAATCTGATGGAAGATGCACGGTATCCTTGTAGTAGTGCTCAGTGTTTCAATAGAAGGCCTATTTTTCTCATAAAGAGTTCTACAAAGATTGATCAGATCGGTTGGTGCGTAGGGATTTACATAGCGAAAAAAAGAATGCTGAGGATTGCCAAGAACACTGATAAATTTCTCATAAAAACTATTCATGTAGGGATCATTTTTCCCCATAGACTCCTCAAAATCTATCGAAAAAATACTCATATCTACTTCTTCGTTAGGACCACTCAACAAAGGCGAAACTGCCATGAGAATTACGAAACATATGTATAATCTGAAAAAAAACATTGTTCTCTCCTATGAGGTATCGTAATGAGCCGCCTTTGCAACCGCCTTGACCCTATTAATCATCATAAAGCAAATCACTCGCTTAACGCAATAGTTCAATCATATTTCTTTTCAAAATGGATGATCCGCTTACTCCCTATCTGATAGTTTTTCATTACTCTTTGTGCGTATGAGATACGCCCGGCTTAACTTCGTTAAAGCACTCAGCATAGGCGCCTTTTTGTTTCAATAACCCTCTATATCGATTCAGGCCTTTGACAGCATCGACATAATTAACAGGCTTTAATTGGGACTTATGCTCACCTAAAGCTTGCAGCTTTAATTCTATTTCATTCGAAATATTTTTCACCAACGAGACTCTTTGGAAAGGCGTCCAAACCTCATAGCAAAGGATTTGAGGTTTTTTCGATCCGTCCTTAAAAACCTCGTCAATCGCATCAAGAACAATATGAAATGTAGCTTTATGGTCTTTATGCTCCTCTGCTTCATGAGTCACATAAACAAGGTCTGGTTTATAATTAAGTATGATGTGAATAACTTTTTCTCTATTCTCTGGAGTAGCTATCAAATGCCCATCAGGTTCTCTTAGAAAAATAAGATCGTGAACCCCCATAAGAGCTGTGGCTCTTGTTGCCTCTTGCTCACGGACCTTTATGAGCTCTCCGGCTCCTTCAGGCCATTTTGCAGCCCCTCCTGAAGTCATGTAGACGATTGTGATACGATCACCATTTCTTACATGTTGGATAATAGCACCGCCACATCCAATAACATCGTCATCGGGATGAGGCGCAAAAATCAATACCGAGCGATGTTCTGAGGAGCAATATGCCATCTCAAAACCAATATGAAAAATTATCACATAAAAGATAAATAGTCTTTGAATCTTCATAGTGCTACGTACTACACTTTCTTCTACAAATCGTACGAGAATCCTCGCCGTTATAGGTTCTGGGATGGACTACTCGACCTTCGCATTACCTATATTGGCAAACGTAAAACCTAAAGATTGAAGGTCAGACGTCTTAACGATATTTCTCGCGTCAAACAGTACCGGTTGTTTCATAAGCGATTTAATTCTTGCAAGATCAAGCGTGCAAAACTCATCCCACTCAGTCATAACCACGACGGCATCAGCGCCGGTGACCGCATCAAATGCTGTATCGAAATACTGCACCGATGGGGCAATTTTTTTCATATTTTCCATAGCCACTGGATCATAAGCCGTTACCATCGCTCCTTGTTCAAGCAGGTAATCGATCACGATACAGCTTGGAGAATACCGTACATCATCGGTATTTGCTTTAAAAGCTAACCCTAATACTGCAACTTTCTTTTTTTCAACGCTCCCACCCAATAGATCACACAATTTCTTAATAATAAATCGTTTTTGATTTTCATTGACGGCAAGTGCCGCCTCTACAATTTTTAAATCCATAAACGCTGACTTTGCTTTATGCACGAAGGCACTGGTATCCTTAGGAAAGCATGAGCCGCCAAAGCCCGGACCTGGATTGAGAAATTTTGCGCCTATTCTGTTATCCATGCCCATTCCCTTAGCAACAGCTTTAACGTCTGCTCCGGTTTTATCGCATAATTGGGCCACTTCATTAATAAACGATATCTTCACTGCAAGAAACGCATTTGCAGCGTATTTAATCGTTTCTGCTGTTGCTATATCGGTGCACAGGAAAGGAGTATTTCGTTCCTGAAGGGGGCGATAAATATCAAATAAGGCTTCAAGTGGACGCTGAGATTCCGTCCCAAAAACAACACGATCCGGTTCAAGAAAATCTTTCACTGCCGCACCCTCTTTAAGGAATTCAGGGTTAGATACTATATCGAAATCAGCGGGACCTCTTGCATGGTCTTTAATAAGAGATTTCAGCCGCTTACCGGTTCCAATAGGCACCGTAGATTTAGTACATATTATCTTGTATCCATTCAGGTTTTTGCCAATCATTTTGCCTACGGCATCAACGTACCTCATATCAGCTTTCCCATCATCGCTCATTGGGGTGCCGACAGCAATAAATATGACCTCTGACTCACGTATGACGGCTTCAGGATCATCACTAAATGAGAGCCGACCTGTCTGACAGGTACGATCAACTATATCTTTCAATCCTGGCTCATAAATAGGAATTTCCCCGTTATTGAGCCGTCGAATCTTATCCTTATCAATGTCCGCACAAAATACGTTATTGCCAAAATCTGCCAAACAGGCTCCTAAGACAAGCCCGACATAACCGGTACCGATCACTGCAACTTTCCTGCCTGCATATACCTGCGGAGCGAAGCTTACTATCACTACTAACCATATAGATCTCTGAAATTTCATAAGGCATTCCCCCTTTTTGCTTTATATTACTTGTTTAAACTTTGATGTCCTGATAAAAGTAATAACATTTTTTGAGAGCAAAATGCAAGAATAGCATATGGAGTTTTTACTGTTCGTTGTTTTTATGTGTCCGAATGACTTTTTCGTTAAGAAAGAGTTTATAATCAAGTTCCGGATTAAAGAAAATAACTGCGCACGACACGTTAGAACAGGTATGAATGAATTTGTCGCATTGCGATAGCAGTAAAGCCTCAATAAGAACCTCTTCTCCCATTTTTGCTTTGCTATACCTTTTATCAGCATATAAATGCATTGGTTCCCCATCGAGAGATCTGTAAGAATCATAACAGAGGACTGGTGCTTTCAGGCTTATCTTCGCTTCATCAAGTAAGCGCTGCTCATCTGTTGCAACAAAAAATTGGCAGTTGGGATGTTGTTTGACTAGGCCATTAGCATAGTTCCAAATTACTGAAAGCTCCACGGGATCGCCTATTTCTTTATATTTATCTGTACCACGCAGATGAATGCCAATTGTTTTTTTTCGAAAGAGATATTTAGCATGATAATTCTTTACCTTTTCAAGAATATACGGCTTTACACGAATATATTTATTGATGAGCGCATTAACTCTGCTACGATATGGCTTATCAACAACTGGTGTACATTGGATGAACGGTAATGGAGCAATCAAATAGTCCACATTTGAAGGACCAGAATAACTCTCAATAACTCTATCCCCTTGCTCACGATGGCCGGAAGATATCGGTTCAAAGTAATATTCCCAAACATCGCTACTCCCCTTATAGCCATTTTCTACATAATAGGGTGATCTGGCATCCCAAAAGACAACCGGCTGATAACCACTTTTTTCGCACCAATCGATACTGTTTAATACAGCAAATAGACCAGAAAAAAGGCCTACATCATTATTATGTAAGCTTATTATCAACTTTGGGGGTTGTATTTCTTTAGCTAAGAGCGGCGTAGCGATAAATGCCCCAAAAAGTATGATTTTCTTGATTCTTAACAACATAATTCCCATAGAATCATTTTTTGAAATTTCATAATACATTCCCTCTTTTTTTTGCCAAATCCTTGGTCGCTTCTAAAAGTAATAACATTTTTTGCGAGCAAAATGCAATCAAATTGCTCCCGATAGGGATGAACTTTCCTTGGATAAATTATAATTGGTCTCTACGAGCTAACCCAAAAGCCTGGAGGATTTGCCTCATCTATCCACGAAATATCCGGAATAAATATAATCCTACCGTTAATGAAAGAATAATTTATATTTATATTGCAAAGAGAGTTTAAACTTTGCTAAGATTATTAATGAGATCTCGCTTAGGCTTCTCTAAGATTTTGAAAATCTGGGCAAAAGATGCTTTTTTTTAGAAGGATTACATAAGCAATAAGGTATAATTCGTTAAATATATGAAGGGGAAAAAATGAACAAGTTGAATCTATTATTTACGCTTAGCGCCCTGGGGGGCGCCTGCTTTCATGAGTGTGATGCGCAATTTACTCGCTCCAGCTACGATCTAACCTTAGTTGGGCAAATAAAATATAGTGGAAGTTTAGACCGGCTGCCGATTTCACTTGCTGGTCTATTAAGCGACGAGCTCAGAATTAATCATATTCCTACGCCAGGAAGCTATGATTTTACTGATGTGCCCGAGAAAGTGGCCAACATTTTGAAAAATGAAGATAAAGCACCAGGCAATGTTGGGCTTATTTTTGAGGAGCTTTGGAATGGTTTCAGTACACAAATGCCATGCTCTTTTGTTCCAGAGAATTGTCATATTAAGATAGCTTATTCTTTGCTTGAGAGTACAGCCGTTCCTGCTCTTTGGGTAGAAATTTTGAATACTAAATTTGATTTAGTAGTTGTGGCAGATGAATTTTACCGCTCGGTTTACGAGAAATCTGGGGTCAAAATACCGATTTATGTACTTCCCCACGGAGTTGAACTGGAAGCCCTTCTGAAAGAACCGGTCAGACAAAAACCTGGCCATCCATTCACGTTTGGATGCGTAGGTGCGCTGTGGAGACGCAAAAACCAAGCACTGCTTATTGATGCTTTTCATGCAGAATTTGGAAAGGATCCAAATGTGAAACTCATGCTCCATAGTCGTCTTGATCACCATGAATATAAAAATATTATAGAGGAGAAACTAAATAATTATGCAAACCCATCTATAGAGTTGAGTTACAGAACTTTGTCGGCCGACGAGTTCAAAGATTTCTTCAAAACTCTCGATTGCTACGTTATCGTTTCAAAGGGAGAAGGCTTCTCTATTACACCTCGAGAAGCATTAGCGCTGGCAAAGCCATGTATTTTAAGCGATAACACTGCACATAAAACAATTTGTAGCACCGGATACGTTTATGGTGTCCCCTCTAACATAACTCAGCCTATTGATGGATTCAATTTGGGTAGTATGGGTGTGAGCTTTGATTGTAAGCAAGAGGATGTACAGAAGGCGTTAAGAGAAGTGTATGAGCATTACGAGGAGTATGCCGCACGCGCCTTAGAGGGCAGAAAATGGGTAGAATCATATTGTTGGAAAAATTTAAAATTCAAATTCCTCAACTTAATAAAGCCGAAGCGGGTAATTATGGGCCCTGAAAATCTGATTACAGATGACTATTTGATGACAAACTCTGAAACTCTCTATAAAAAATATGTAGACATTATGCCGAAACATACCGCGGAGGGTCTTGCAAACAATGGTGATACGGCGTCGTCCACGGAAACCGAGCTGGAAGCACAATATATTTTTCGGTCTCATCGTATTCCTGTTGACTTTGAAACATCTATGGGGAAGGGAGACGCATATTTTGATAAGTATTATAACCAAATGATTCAGGATATTCACAATTGGTCAAGTTACATAACGCCGCATTCATCAACTGAAATGTTAAATCTTTGCCAGAGAACATATGATAAGTATAAATCACTCTCCTTTCCAATAGATAGAAAAATACCACGTATTATTCATCAGATATGGGTTGGTAAAAAACCGTTTCCTGAGAAATACAGAAATTGGCAAAAAACATGGCAAAACGTTCCAGGGTGGAGTTATAAGCTTTGGACTGATGAAGATGTAGAGAAGCTTAATTTTGCCAATAAAGAGCGTTATTATAAAGAAAAAAATATGGGTGGCCGTGCCGACATTCTTCGCATAGAAGTCCTCAATCAGTATGGAGGCTTATATGCTGATACCGATTTTGAACTCCTCAATCCGGAAGCGCTAGAGGAAATAACTGAATCACTCGATTTTTTTGCTGGCCTTACGCCTCTTGATTGTCGCACTCTCATTATTAATAATGCCCTGATAGGCTCCGTTCCGCATCACCCCATATTGGAAGCATGCGTTCAGAATCTTGAAAAATGGTATGTGGAAAATGAGATTGTTTTAAATGGACCGGGCTTCTTTTCGAAGATGATTTTACAGCACGCTGATAAGGGGCTGCGGGATGTAATTTTTCCACCTACCTTTGTATATCCTTTAGGCAACCAACAGATGGATCAGAGCCCATACGATCTTATGCCCAATAATGCGGCTAAATTGGAAAAAGTAAAACTAGAAACAATTAAGCCGGAAACATTTGCTACTCACTGGTGGGAATCTAGTTGGGAGCTTCCCGATGCATGGCAATAAATTTTAGTCCACAAATGAGACACATTTATGCGGGTAGAAGCAGCCACAGTGCTGCTCTTACCCACAAGATAACATGTCTGCTATTAAATCTGAATGATTGAATTTAATGCGCCTTTTCACCCTTAGATTGGGAGGTCTGAAATAAGCCATAATCCTAAATGCTTACCGCGCTCCTCTTCAAAAGGGACATCTTCCTCGATCAATACTAGCGGCTTGGGGAAATTAAACGGTGGTTTTTCGAGGTTCAGCTTTCGAAATGTTCCTGTCAAAAAGTCTTTATAGTCAATATCTTTATTATCCAGCGTCGTAACACCCGTCGTAACAAGCAGATAGCGCGCACCACTTCTTTTAAAATTTCTCAGGACACTAAAAATTTGTTCATATGATAGATGTGCAAGAAGATCTCGACAGAGAATAAGGTCAACTTTGTCAATCGGATCTTCAATAAGATCTAGATGCTTAAACTCGCGACTCGGGCTTTCATAGAGTTTTATATTATTATCAATTATTTCTTTAACTATGTCTAAACCGGTATACTTACATGCCCCAAGATCTACGAGCTTCATCCAGTTAAAATCTCCGCATGGCGCATCGGCAATCGATGTGATCTTTAATTTTTTTATAAGTTCACTGATCCTGGGCCGTATTTTTCCGGTTACCCCGATTTCTGATCCTGCTCCTGAAACAGATTCTCCTGAAAACCAAGCATTTGTTTGATAAATATTGGTAAAAACCTCTTTAACGGAGGATTTTTCGAAGTCATTTGGCAAAGTATACCATGTGCATGAACTGAGCAATGATAGACAAAGAGCCGCCGCTTTATTGGTTTCCATATTAATACCTTTCATTATGATATGAGAATCTCTCAATTAGTGCCTGCAAATGCTGTTTCTAATAAGGCCGCTTACCAGAGCCCACTTTTTTTATTATTGCACAACAAATTGTGATATTTGCGATCTAATACGTTGATATATCTTCCCCCCATTTTGCTATGTTCTTTTTTAAGATGGTTTTTCGATTTCCATCTTAATCTCTCTTGTCGATTGTTAGCATACTTAATTATCTGGGCAAAAAACAAGGGTTTTTCTTTTTTTTGTAGAGGCGTAAAAATAATCACCGTTACTAAACTTGAATTGATGGGTTCCTGGCATTCATGTGAAGACTTGCATTGAGCAAGCAAATTGAGTAGTATGCAGTAGTATTTTGTTGCAGCGTTGTTTAAAAAAAGAAGGACAGCGATTCTCAAAATACCTTGGTTTGAAAAATAGCCAGCAGATAACACCTAATAGCTAAAAAATTGAGGCGAGGAAAAGCCGATGAGACAAGTAATCATATATCGAGTAATAATTGCAGCTCTATGCCTTTATGCGCATATAAAGGCTGACCCACAAGATACTTTAGGAAATCAACAATATAATGTCGATTTTGATGTATCAATGGAATTTCCACGGCATGATCGTTTTGATAAGAAGAACAATCCCTTCGTGCTCTTTTGTAAAAAGCTGTATAACAAAAATAATCTTTCTCAACTAGCACCCCAGGAAGCTCCTCTTATTCCAAAAATAGTTCATCTTATTTGGGTCGGGCCAAAACCTCGGCCCCCGATCATGCAAAAATGCCTTGATAGCATAAGTAAATTTCTCCCAGCCTGGCAATGCAAGATCTGGACGGATGCTGACATTCCTTCCCTCAATCTTACCTATCAGCAGTACTATGATGAAGAAACAAATTATGGCGCTAAATCTGATATTTTACGACTCGAGCTTTTATATAGGTATGGGGGACTATATCTCGATGTTGATTTTGAGATTTTGCAATCTTTAGATATATTACACCACACCTATGAGTTTTATGCCTGTCTTCAACCTGGCGATGTAGAGGAACTGATAGGAAACTCAGTCATTGGCACCATTCCAAACCATCCGGTTATTAAGCATTGCCTCGAAAATCTTGCAAATAATAGATGGAATCCGGATATTTTAAGAAGAACGGGACCGGTCCATTTTGAAGAGTCTTTTGCCGCTATGGTACCGCAACTCCCTGACGCGAGAATTATCGCTTTTCCAAAGAGCTATTTCTTTCCCATCAACTACTTTGAGGAAAATAGAACGCAGGAACATATCGAATCGCTCATAAAACCTGAAGCTTTTGGTATTCATTACTGGGCGGGATCTTGGCTTGATGAGAATTACCTTAGATTAATAAGCAATAAATGGTAATCATATTTCTTGTAGAGCTCAGTAGAATTTGTCATGCGGACATTTTCATGTTGCTCCTATAAAAGAGAAAAAAAATCTTGCTTTTGGAAACGCAGGTATGCTATCGTGAAATTAGATAAGAAAAAAAGTGGTACAAAAAAAGTAATCCCTGTTTCATTTTAGTCAAATAAAAGAGAGATATCATGAAAAACTTATTCTATGTGTTTCCAATATTAGTTTTTTCCGGAGTTGTCTGTGCATCACCGTTTAATGTGCGTCCAGTTTGGATGCAAGATCAGATCAAAGAAGATTTAAAGCCTTTTTATGGCAGGGTTATTAAGAAGAGCGAATTGCTTGAAGAGTTGCAACTTCCTAGATCTAAGAACAATCATTTGATTCTTGTGGAGATCAAAAACAATGCGTTGCTATTATCGGAGCCGTCAGATACATCGGGGCATCCAGATATATTCCCTCACAGACTTAACGTTTTGAGGACTTACTTTGAGCACCTAGCAGCAGAGCGCAGGTTGCCTAATGTGAGCTTTCTGCTCAGTGTGCACGATTCTTTTAACTACGGGTGTCAGACGGGAGATTTCCCTATTTTTACATTTGCTAAACGTAAATCTGATTGTGCTGTCTTGCTACCAGATTTTGAAGCGTGGGTTTTTAATGATGATATGTTGGCACAGTATGAAAACTACTGTTTGCAACATCCTTGGGAAGCAAAGAGGGAGATTATGTTTTGGCGAGGTTCTTCAACGGGGACTCATTTTACTTTGGAAAATTATAAATCATTGTCTCGCATTAAGCTAGTAATGTTAGGAGAAAAGGCATCTTCGTGGTTAGATGTAGGCCTGGTAACTTTATGTCAAGGCGCTGAAAAGATTCCTGAACTGCGCTCTTATGTAAAGCCCTTTGAGAACATTAAGAATCATTTTGCCTACAAATATTTAATCGATGTAGATGGCAACTCTTGTACTTATAGCAGGTGTCGTTGGATACTTCTTTCTAATTCTGTTTTGGTTAAGCCAGAATCCCAGAATGTGCAGTGGTATTATAAGGCCTTAAAACCTTATGAGCACTACATTCCAGTTCGTGGCGACTGGAGCGATCTAGAAGAAAAATATCGATGGCTAAAAGCCAATGACAAGGAGGCACAACATGTGGCATTTGCAAGTCAACAACTAGGCAAAAGTCTATTTTCCGCTACCGCTATTGGAGATTATATTGAGCAGCTTCTCCGAGAGTATGCTACTCTATATAGCGAAGAGTAGTCTCCGGGTGTTCCAAGAAATAAGGGTGCTGCAAACTGCTGGGTACCATACTTACGTATTTCTTGTACAGCTCAGGGGAATTTGTCATGATATAATCATCGGTAACTCTATTTTCTTCTCCCAAGCGAACCTCTTTAGGCTTAATGAGATTCATAAACCGTTTTTTAAGATTTTTCCAAAGATAGGTCTTAACCCATTCTCGGCCCTGTTGAGCTTTTTGCACATAGGTTTGATAATTGGTATACACCTCCCTTAAGGCTTGACGTACGTCTTTTATATCACAATTAAATTCATATCCCGCACCCCAGGATGCGCGCTGCGCAATGTTCGACGGCACAGCATAGACAAAGCCCGCATCACAGATTGTTTTATGTGCTGTATTGTTCGAGATAATAGTCGGTTTGCCCAGCGCAAGCGCCTCGCGAGGCGTGATAGAAAAGCCCTCTCCTTTTGAGAGCAGAACATAGCAGTCAAGCGTCTTAAAAAACTGGATGTACTCATGATGTGGAAGATCTCCGTAGATTATATCGACATTGGTACTTTCTAATTCATGTACCCTTCTTTCAATAGCATAAATACACTCATCGCCTTGATATGGCCTGCCATGAAGCTTCAGCCTTATGAGAGGATCATTTCCAAACTCTTCCTGAAATGCCTTCACCAGTAATTCCTGATTTTTTCTCGGCCAAAATGCTCCAGAACAACCAAAAACAAAAGGGACCGAAGGGCTCGTACATACTTTTTCTTCGAGAAGCTCCTCAACATAAATGCCATGCGGCAACACAAAAAGAGGCTTGGTAACGCCACTTTGTGTATAAATATCCCGATAATATTCATCTGCAACGACAACTAAATCAAATGTTTCATTTATGAAAGAAACCCATGACTCAGGTAAAACGGTGCTTTCAATCAATGAGTATGAAATTTTTATAAAAGATTCCTCTGGAATTATCCGTGCATCATCGAAATTATAGAATGCGAGAGCAACCCTACCTGCAGATTTATCGGGATTATCGATAATCGAAACAATGTCTTCTGGGACCCCCGTAAAATCATAGCTTCCTGGCGTAGGAATGTGGTTCATTCGTATCTCATCCTTTAAAAGAGTTGCTAAAGCGATGGGGTGGCGATCAACACTCCCTGCAAACTTAACCTGACCTATTGTAGTTAAATCATAGGTATAAGAACCTCCCTTGCACTGGCTTGTACTATCTGCGGCAAGAGGGATGCTTGCGAATGCTGTCATATAAAAAAACATTAAAAGCTTCATGCGCATTTTTATCCTTTTTTTCTATCTATCACTCACACTTTCCTTTTTAGTCTGTAAAGAGCCGGCAAGTATGATACTTACCGGCTCTCTCGTTAGTTTCTCCTATTTTCTCGTTTACCAGTGTACCGCAGATGTCTTTGTATAGCGGAACGAAACACCTGCAAGATATACATCTCCATCGTAGTTACGGTCATATTCAAGCCCATCTGATGGACCTTTTTGAGCATCCACAGTATTGAGGCGATCGAATACGAGCACTGCAATATCCTGTGCGTCAATCTTGCGTGAATCAAGCGGAAGGGTTACCCTATAATGCTTCAATCTGCTGTAATCAGAATCGAAGCGAGGTTCTTCCACCCAGATCGTCTTATCTGCGCAGTCAACAAACGTTGCTCCAAGATCTTGACCATCGCCTTTATAATCGGCTCTCACACGCAGCGCCACTTGCTTATGCGTTGCAGGAATTTCCTTCGTTCGTGCTACCATAATATGAAGGTCAACTTCCGTACAACCATTGAAGTCAAAGTCACGAGGAACTTCAAAGTAGAGACATATTGGCTCTTGTGGTTCTCCTGTAGCGGCCGACTTCATAGACCATCCGCGAATAATAACCAGCGGATCATTATAGACATTATTAAATGTCACTAACCCTGTTTGGCTAAATTTCGCCATATCAATTGGTCTAAACACGAGTTCTCCGTCACAGTTACACGGCAAGCCGGTTGGACCAGTTGGGCCTGTACAACATGGGCCAGTTGCGCCTGTTGCACCCCTCATACCAGTTGCACCCGTTGGACCAGTTGCTCCCGTACAACATGGGCCAGTTGCACCTGTTGCACCCGTCATACCTATACCCGTGGCTCCAGTAGGACCTGTCGCTCCTCGCATACCAGTTGCACCCGTTGGACCTGTACAGCATGGGCCAGTTGCACCTGTTGCACCCGTCATACCTATACCCGTAGCTCCAGTAGGACCTGTCGCGCCTCGCATACCAGTTGCACCCGTTGGACCAGTTGCTCCCGTACAACATGGGCCAGTTGCACCTGTCGCACCAGTCATACCTATACCTGTGGCTCCAGTGGCACCTGTAGGACCTGTCGCTCCTCGCATACCAGTTGCACCTGTTGGACCTGTTCCTCCAGTTGCTCCTGTTCCTCCAGTTCCACCTGTAGGACCTGTCGCGCCTCGCATACCAGTCGCACCTGTTGGACCTGTTCCTCCAGTTGCCCCTGTTCCTCCAGTTGCCCCTGTTCCTCCAGTTGCACCTGTAGGACCTGTCGCTCCTCGCATACCAGTTGCGCCTGTAGGGCCAGTAACACCCGTTGGACCTGTTGCCCCTGTCTCTCCTGGCTCACCGGTTACTCCTGTTGGGCCTGTTACGCCCGTTGGACCCGTTACACCTGGTTCACCGTGTTTGCCACGAGGACCACGTTCGCCCGTTGGACCCGTTACACCTGGTTCACCTTTTTCTCCTGTTGGACCGGTTACACCTGGTTCACCTTGTTTACCACGAGGGCCACATTCACCCGTTGGACCAGTTACACCTGGTTCACCTTGTTTACCACGAGGGCCACATTCACCCGTTGGACCAGTTACACCTGGTTCACCTTTTTCTCCTGTTGGACCGGTTACACCTGGTTCACCTTCCTTGCCGCGAGGGCCCCGTTCACCAGGTTCTCCACGCTCACCAGTTGCACCGGTTGGACCGGTATTACCTATTAATCCCATTTCACCAGTGGCACCAGTTGGACCAGTTACACCTGGTTCACCATGTTTACCACGAGGACCACGTTCACCAGTTGGACCTGTTACACCAGGTTCACCTTTTTCTCCTGTTGGACCGGTTACACCAGGTTCACCTTGTTTACCACGAGGACCCTGCTCACCGCGCTCACCTTTTTCTCCACGTTCGCCAGTCGCACCAGTTGGACCGGTATTACCTAGATCACCTTTTTCTCCTGTTGGACCGGTTACACCAGGTTCACCTTGCTTACCGCGAGGGCCGCGTTCACCAGGTTCTCCACGTTCACCAGTTGCACCTGTTGGACCGGTATCTCCTATTAATCCCATTTCACCGGTCGCGCCGGTAGGGCCAGTTACACCATTGTCACCATGCTTACCACGAGGACCATGCTCACCGCGCTCACCTTTTTCTCCACGTTCGCCAGTCGCACCAGTTGGACCGGTATTACCTAGATCACCTTTTTCGCCACGCTCACCAGTTGCACCTGTGGCGCCGACATCACCATGCTTACCGCGAGGACCCTGCTCACCGCGCTCACCTTTTTCTCCGCGCTCACCAGTTGCACCCGTCGGGCCGGTATTACCTAGATCACCTTTTTCTCCACGCTCACCGGTTGCACCTGTAGCGCCGATGTCACCGCGTGGTCCACGATGACCACGCTCACCGCGCTCACCTTTTTCTCCACGCTCACCAGTTGCACCCGTCGGGCCGGTATCTCCTATTAATCCCATTTCACCAGTTGCGCCGGTAGGGCCGGTTACACCATCATCTCCACGCTTACCACGAGGACCATGCTCACCGCGCTCACCTTTTTCTCCACGCTCACCAGTCGCACCGGTTGGACCCGTATTACCTAGATCACCTTTTTCACCACGTTCACCTGTTACGCCTGTAGCGCCGATATCACCGCGCGGTCCACGATGACCATGCTCACCACGCTCACCTTTTTCTCCACGTTCACCAGTCGCACCGGTTGCACCGGTATTACCTAGATCACCTTTTTCGCCACGCTCACCTGTTGCACCTGTAGCGCCTGGTTCACCATGTTTGCCACGAGGACCATGCTCACCGCGCTCACCTTTTGCTCCATGTTCACCAGTCGCGCCGGTTGGACCCGTATTACCTAGATCACCTTTTTCGCCACGCTCACCTGTTGCACCTGTAGCACCTGGTTCACCATGTTTGCCACGAGGACCATGCTCACCGCGCTCACCTTTTTCTCCACGCTCACCTGTCGCACCCGTCGGGCCGGTATCTCCTATTAATCCCATTTCACCAGTGGCACCGGTTGGACCAGTTACACCTGGTTCGCCATGTTTGCCACGAGGACCAGGTTCTCCATGTTCTCCAGGGACACCAGTAGCTCCACGTTCACCACGTTCGCCCGTTGGACCAGTTACACCTGGTTCGCCTTGTTTACCACGAGGACCAGGTTCTCCACGTTCACCAGTTGCACCCGTGGGACCAGGAATCAAACAAATGCGGGATTTTTTGCGATCACCACTACGATAAATCACCAGGTCATCAGCGGCATCTTCATCAATAATTGCTGAAAGATCAAGATCTCCAAAGTCCTCATCAATAACTGAGCGATGGACTTGTGGCTTGTTTACACGAACCGATTTTGTTTTCTCACGATTCCCCTTATGTTCACGAATGGCCGATTCAGCCTCACGGCGAGGGGCCGTCGCACGCTCTACAGCCGAAATGGTATGCTTGGTAGCCGGCACATAGATCGGCTTCGCGCTCACGGAAGCTGGCTGATGTTGAACACCAGATGCTCCTAAGTGTAAGCGCTTTTCAAGCATTTGACGGTAGGCAGTAAACTCGTTTACAATACGTGCATATCTGCTTTTAGGAAAATGAGTTTGATAGCTTGGCAAGATCTCAGTAATCAACGTCACTGCTTCAAGCACAAGATCATCGGGCAGAGCACTATCTTTTAACGCGGCAACCTTGTTAAACGAATTTGTCTTTTCAGACTCCTTCAACGTCGCATTAAAATATGCTATATATTCCCTGATAAAATCAGGCATGAAACTTTCAGCCACCTTATGAGGCGAACCGGAGTCTCCCCGTATCGGACCTACACCCATAAGGGCGCCAGAAGAGCTCAGCAGCAGGAGCGCTGAAAACTTCCAAAATATACGAACATTGTGCTTCATACTATCTCCCTTCTACGGTATCCCTTTCACCGTATATTATGTGTAAACAATACTGTCCCTTTTTTAACCTTTTACCAGGGGACTTTTCCTGGTTTACCCTAAGATACCAAACTCGCACCACCAAAAACAAGAATTTTTGAAAAAAGTTTATAAAGCGCGGCAAAACATTGCATCGGTGCCTCTTTTTAGAGTAAGCTACATTATAAAGGAGAAAGTATATGAGCAGAAATCGTCTTAAAACATATAAAGAGAAGCGGGATTTTAAAACCTCACCCGAGCCTGAAGGGAAGATAGCAAAAACCTCCGGCGAACCGATTTTTGTTATCCATAAACATGATGCACGCTCACTGCATTATGATCTTCGCCTTGAAGATAATGGCGTCTTAAAATCATGGGCTATTCCCAAAGGGCCGTCTGATAATCCTCATGATAAAAGGCTTGCTATCCAAACTGAAGATCATCCCTATGATTATGCCGATTTTGAAGGGATAATTCCTGAAGGGAATTATGGTGCTGGAGGTGTTCAGATTTGGGATAAGGGGACGTATAAAAATTTAAAACCCCGTTCACTTGATGAATGCATACAAAGGGGCGTGATAGAAATAGAATTCCATGGAGAAAAGATGCACGGTCGCTATGCGCTCGTTCATACAGGGTTTTCTGAGAATTCCTGGCTTTTCTTTAAAATGAAGGAAAATGTCACACCCTATGACCATATTCTTGAACAAGATCGATCGGTCATTTCAGGAAAAACCATCGAAGAAATTGAAGAAGAAGGCCGTGAACTTCTCTTGCATGACCACATTGGATTCAATGGGATGGAGAATTTAGTATCAACAACAAATACAAAGAAAAAGAAACCTGAACATAATAGCGCGTTAGCAAAGGCAAAGCCAACAAGAGTAACCAAAAAAAGATCTCCTTCTAAAAAAGAAAGCAAACCAGCGGCTCGAAAAAAACGCGCTGTTACCAAAACAAGTGCTACCAAAAAGAAGTCAAGGATAGAAAAGCATAAACCAATGACTATAAGAAAACAAACCGCAAAGAAAATTTCAGAACCCAAGAAGAAATTACCAGCGGAGAAGTGATGCCAACGCTCAAGAAAACGTATGGAAAATATACTATCTCAATTTCAAACCCGGATAAGGTGCTCCTGCCACCAGCCTTTACGAAAGAGGAGATAGTTAACTATTATGACGCGATAGCAGATACCATGGTTCCCTATCTTAAAAATAGGCCCCTCATGATGCACCGATTCCCCGATGGGCTTTCGGGCGAATCATTTTACCAAAAAGACGCATCCGATTATTTTCCTGAGTGGATCAAGCGAGCACAGGTTCCAAAAGAGGGGGGATATAACCATTTTGTCGTCTGCCAAAATCGAGCCACACTGGTATATATAGCAACACAAGCATGCATTACTCCTCATATCTGGCTTTCAAAAATCGATAAGCTTCATTATCCGGATCATCTTATTTTTGATCTCGATCCCTCAGGAGAAGATTTCACTCCCATTCGTACTATTGCTCTCAGTTTAAAAATGATGTTTGATACGCTTGGGCTTACCTCATTTGTTATGACAACAGGCTCACGAGGTCTGCATGTGATCGTACCGCTTAACAGAACATTAGAGTTTAAAGAGGTAAAGGCCTTTGCCACACAATGCGCTCATATTCTTTTAAAAGAGCATCCTGATCTTACGACCCTTGAGATAAGAAAAGAGAAGAGGGGACAAAAGGTATTTATCGATACTCTGCGCAATCAATATGGGTCAACAGCTGTGGCGCCCTATGCCATCCGCGCCAGACCAGGTGCACCAGTTGCTACACCGCTTCACTGGGACGAGGTCAAAGATCCGCACATTCATCCACAGAGTTTTAACATCAAAAATCTTTTTAAGCGACTTGATTCAATAAAAGATCCATGGGAGGATTTCCTGGCTACCAGGCAATCTCTTTCGAAAGCCCAGCATATCGTTTCTACCGCCATTAAATCTACTACGCTCTACAAAAACTCGCGCAATTAAAGAATATAAAAAATAAAATATTATATTTTTATTGACAATTTATTGTGCGAATTGGTAACATGAAAGTATAGAAGAGGGAAAATACCTTTAAGTACTGGGGGGAGGCGTCTTCAAGACGTTTAATTATTAACCCATTATAAAAAGGAGGTCTCTAATGGCTAAAAGATCAACTCACACATCTTCAAGAAGTAAAACAACTTCTTCACGTGCACACGCTCACGGTACTTCCACTCGTGAAAGAAATGAATTAGGTCAATTCGTTTCCACGCGTGAATCGAAAGCCCATCGTGCTCATGGTTCAACAGCGCAAGCCTCAAAAGGTCGTACATCTTCAAAAAAAGGTACTCCTAAGAAATCAGAGGACTCAAGCTGGTGGTAATTGCTTTATGTTAAAGCAATTATAAAAAAAAGTAGATGTGTATTTAACCCATGAAAAAGGAGTTTAACATGGCAGACACAAAAAACAAATCACAGACATCAACTCGCGGTGGATCACACGAACAACACGCAGAAGCTGGCCGTAAAGGCGCAGCAGCTCGTCATGGTGAAACATCTTCATCTCAGTCAAAGGGGACAACCTCTTCTAGCCGCGGGTCTAAAGCATCTTCTGGTGAAGAAAGCTCCGAAGACGGTAGAAGGTCTTCTCATTCATCAAGTTCATCATCAGATTGTCGTTAAAATCAGATTATAAATAAAAAAGGAGAATATCATGGATAACAAAATTAAGGGCCAAAAAGGCTGGGAAGAAACAGAAAAGAATCAGGACATCAGCAAAGGTACAACATCTTATGCTGGTGGCAATGCCTCAGGAAGCAAGGCTTCAGCTGGTCGTGCTGAATCAGAAACTGAAAGAGGAAGCAAGTCTTCAGCAGGTCGTTCTGAAGAATCCGAAGAAAATGAAGCGCGCCGTGCTTCAACTGGTTCATCAAACAAATCAGATTATTCAAAAGAGTAATCATTGAAATGAAAGAGAGTGTCAAACTTACACTGACACTCTCTTTTTTGAATTTAATCTTTTTAGTCTTACACCCCATCACCCTGTGGCAAAACAGCAAAGCTTACTTCGTCACAACTTGCCAATTAGCTCCTGACCGTGCGGCACTTCTAATAAGAGTTCGTCATGTATTTGTAAAAGAATACGGCCATCTGCAGTACCCTTCTTGAAGCACTTTATCGAGCTATATCATGCCCAGCCTCATAATCTCCGCTGCCGTTCTGTGCGCTACGGTATTAATCGCCACCCTGAATAATTTCTACGGCATGCCATTCATCTTTTTAACCATCGGAGATTTTGTTTCTTTTCCTGTATAAACCAGATTTTTTCGAGCAATAACATCACTTCGGGCACTCAGAACGCCTAGCATCGCACGAAACTTACGAATAACCACTTCATCTTGAAGAGCAACAACATTTTCCCAATTATTTTCAAGTGATGTTCCAGTCATATTGGCAGAGCCGACAAGAAGCACTGGGCGATCCCCTACATTTCTCGCAAAAAGTAAGACTTTGTGATGCATCATCACATCAGAAATAGATCTGAGCTCAATATTATGAGTAATGAGTAATTCGAGCGCATCTATTAATTCTTTTGCATAAGCTCCATCGACAATTAACCTGCCCGGCAATTTTGCATGTATCCACGCCTGAGCAACATCATAGAGAGTAAATCTAAACTGAGCACCGTCGATTCTTTCTTTCTCATCAGAAATCAGTTTCTTTACAAGATCTCTAATGTCAAATTTAAACTTTGCCAGAGGTAACATATCTTTTTTTGCAGCATTTCTTCCACGCGAAGCCATGGGAAGCTCCTTAAACAGCTTCGCTGCTTCATTAATAGCATTAGAATAGGCGAGCATAGCGTTAAATTCAGTAATGAAATCATGTATAATATCTGAATCATCAAGCACTACAATATTTTCTAAATTACTTTCTTTAGCTGAAACACTAATATTAAAAGAGCCTGTCACCATAAGGCGCTTTCCGCCTTGGTTGCATTCAAAAATCAATATTTTATTATGCATATGCTCCATGTTCTTTTTTGTCGCGTCTGCACCTTTATACTTACCAGTATGTGCTAATTGCTTATTTACTTTAAAAAGCGGCAATCTACTTTTTTCGAACGAGCTGAGCACGGGACCTTCCTTGCTTCCCTTATTTAATAAAAGCACCCCTTTTAAGTCTTTCTTATCAACCAGCTGGTCCGCCCAACATCTAATAAACTCATCCACGTTGCACTCAAAATAAGCACCGTAAATGCCTTTAGTTTCTTGCTTAATCAACCTGATCAATGCAGGCCAAATTTCACGATCAAAATAAGCCTGAGGATAGCTTTGTTCGCGCACATCATCATTTTTGTTGGCGATCTCTAGTTTCCCTAAACCAGCAACTAGGTCATCCAAACCATCTGCTTGGTTCTCTTCCAACCTGTCTTCAGCATCGCTTTCTTTCGACCTTGATCTGGTGTTTCCAGATGACATTGCAGCCACGGCTGAAACTTTCGACCTTTCTCCGGCCTTAGTTTTTTGAACGTCCATCGCTAAAAGATCAAAACTAGAGAATAGAACAAGAATCAGAAGATTCACAAAACAAACCATATCACCTCTCCTTCATACATATTGAAACTGTTGTAATTGATAGATTATAGCCTTACCAAAATTTTACAATTTCCAACCGAAAAAATTGAGCTTTTTTCAGCAGATCTTTTCAGCTCTGCCATCCTGCAAAATATCACCATTACGATCTGTTTAGAAATTATGTTCAACTGAGATTCGTAGGAAGATTCTCTGACCACTAAACAGTCGATCTCCAAAGCTCAGCACATTGTTGAGAAAGCATTGAAAGCTACTTCGTCACATCCTGCCAATTAGCTCCAGACCGTGTAGTGACAATGAGCGGGATGTTCCAGCTTACCACGCCCTGAAGAATCTGAGCGACCAGCTGTTCAGCTTTTTGCTCCTGACCGTGCGACACTTCTAATAAGAGTTCGTCATGAATTTGTAAAAGAATACGGCCATCTGCAGTACCCTCTTGAAGCACTTTATCGAGCTGTATCATGCCCAGCTTCATAATCTCCGCTGCCGTTCCCTGCGCAACGGTATTAATCGCAACCCGCCGCGCAAGATCATACAACGTCCGATTGCGTTCATAGATACCTGGAAGATACCGCCGTCGACCCCAAAAAGTTTCAACATAGCCTTTCTCTTTTGTCTTTTCGATAACTGTTTCCATCCAGCTTACCACACCGGGATACTGAGCCATAAACGTATCGATATATTTCTTTGCAGTCGCATGACTAATATCAAGATCTTTCGAAAGGCCATATGCAGTCAGACCATACAGGATACTAAAATTTATCCGCTTACCCATTTGACGCTGCTCGCCGGTAACGAATTCAGGAGCAACATTAAATAGACCCGCAGCGGTGAGCGAATGAATATCGAGATTCTCTTTAAATGCTCGAACGAGCGTTGCATCTTGTGAAAGATAGGCGAGCACGCGCAACTCAATTTGTGAGTAGTCGGCCGATACAAAGACAGATCCCTCTTTTGCCTTGAAGGCAGCGCGAATATCATGCCGATCAACAGGGATATTTTGAAGGTTCGGCTCAGAGCTTGCAAGGCGGCCCGTCGCCACAGCCGTTTGATTAAAGGTCGTGTGAATGCGTTTCGTGTCAGGATTAACGTACGCCCCGAGCGCATCTAAATAGGTACTCTTCAATTTGTGCAGTTCTCTATACTTTATAATTAATCCGGGAACGGGGTGTACCTTTGCTAATACTTCCAGCACCTCTTGATCGGTTGAAAAACCTGTTTTGAGTGTCGTTTTTTTCACCACCGGCAACTGCAATCTCGTAAACAGAAGCTCTTCAAGCTGCTTGGGAGAATTAAGATTAATGTCGGCATATTCATGACCGATTAAATCGATAATCTGCGTGCGTACTTGAGAAAGCTCACGCGCAACGGTAACATCGATTTCATGAAGAAGTTCGGTATCGAGAGCTATACCGGCGCTTTCCATACCAATGAGCACGTGCATGAGTGCCATTTCCATATCGAAAAAAAGTTGGGAAAGGCCCTCCTTCTCAAGTGCTTCGGTCAATAATGGCACTAAGCGCATTGTTTGATGCGCATCCGCCGCCGCATACATCGTTGCAAGAGCTAGTGGTACCGTTGAAAAATCTTTATGCCCATGATTTTTCAAAAGCTCTTTAAAGACAAACATCGGTTCTTGCAGATAATATTCTGAAAGTGCTTTTAAGCCTATGCGCTGTTCATCGGATGCGACGAGCCCCGCGGCGATCATAGTGTCGAAGGCGATATTGGTAAGCCGAATACCTTCAGTTGCAAGCATGTGCGCATCAAATTTTGCATGATGGAGATATTTCTTAATGGCAGGATCTTCCAAAAGTGGCTTTAAGAGTTCAACAATGAGTTCTCGAGGAAGCTGTCGCTCGTCAGTTTTATGACCAAAGGGAATATAGTATGCCGTTCCTTCTTCAATACATATCGAAATTCCCACGAGAGCACCCTTTACTGCCATAAATCCGGTCGTTTCAGTATCCAGTGCACAAACGCCCGCTCGCTTAATTTCATTACATACCTGCGCCAACTCTTCTGCTGTATCTACTAAAACAAACCGGTATTTTTCATGAAGCGTCACTATGGGAGTAACTTTGGGAGCTTTTTCCGGCTCAACACCTTTAAGCAGACTTTTAAACTCATACTGCGCAAAAAGTGGGAATGCGTGCTGCCAGTTTTCATCTGAAAATGAAAAACTATCTTTTGTCGCATACGTCTCATAGATGCGCAATGTAAATAACTGCTCGCTTAAAAATGCATTCTCATGTGATTGCTCGAGAAGCATGCGCGTTCGCTCGGAGCTTACCAATGCTAGATTATCATAGAGCTGCTGGAGTGAATCAAATTGCTGTACCAATCCCTGTGCCCCTTTTGGTCCAATACCGGCTACTCCCGGAATATTATCGGAGCTATCTCCCACCAAAGCATAAAAGAAGGGCAGCTTACTCAATGGAAAACCAAGCTTTGCTTCTAGATCTGCTGGTGTGATAAAAGCATCCTTAAAAGGATCGAGAAGCGTTACGAAACTGCTCAAAGCCTGTCCGAGATCTTTATCAGAAGAAACAAGAATCGATTTGCAGCCCTCAAGCTCAAGTTGTTTTGCCACCGAATACATAAGATCGTCGGCCTCTATCCCCTGCATAGCAAGCTGCTTGAGTTTGATCGTATCTGCAAATTCTTGAATCCGCTCTTTTTGGGACATAAGATCATTGGGAGCCGCCTGGCGAGTTTCTTTATACGCGGTATACAGCTCGTGTCGTACTGTTTTGCCCTTACTATCCCACACGAGAAGCATATACTGAGGATTGTAGGTGTCGATTAATTTGCGAATCATACGACAAAAACCATACACAGCATTTACCGGGATGCCCGATTTGGTCGTCAGCGGACGAATGCTATAATAGGCTCTATAGAGAAATGATGAGCCATCGATAATAAAAACGGAATCTTTGAGTTGTTCTTTGTTCATGAGGTCTCCTGAAAACCATCTATCACCTGAAGCTTGTGATCCTATGGTCTACACTCTAGTTTAGCAGAAATCAAGAATTCATAAAAATGCATACATGCCCTTGCAATTTAAAGTACCATGGTTAGTATAAATGCAATACTAACCCCATTAAAAAAGAAAAACGTGAAAATGCTCGATGGCCCGATACTTGATAAAATAACAACTCACTTTGATGATACGATCAATTTCGATCAGTATCCATTTTCATTGCCTCTGATTAAAAACCTTGGGGAGATCGAATGCAAAACCCAAGTCACCTTCTTTGTTGGCGAAAATGGTTCGGGAAAATCCACAATTCTTGAAGCGATTGCTCAGCATATTGGCTTTGGGCCAGAAGGCGGCAGTAAAAACATCCATTTTAAAACGTCAGATGAAAAAACGTACCTTGCAAGCTCTGCGCTGAGCAAGCAGCTGAGGTTATCCTGGAGACAGAAACCAAAAAATGGCTACTTTTTTCGGGCTGAAAGCTTTTTTAACATAGCAAATCACATCGATTTGATAGCCCGAGATGATCCGAGCATCTATAGTGCATATGGCGGCAAATCACTGCATGAACAGTCTCACGGAGAAAGCTTTCTCACATTTTTTCAGCATAGAATTGAAACGGATGGCTTTTTTATATTAGATGAACCGGAAGCAGCACTTTCTCCGCAGCGGCAACTCACACTCCTCTCTATTATTCATGAAGTATGCAAGCATCCCTTTTCTCAATTTCTCATAGCAACACATTCACCATTATTATTAGCCTACCCAGAAGCTACGATATATTCATGTGATTCATCAAAATTGACCGCTATTTTATACGAAGAAACAGTTCATTATCAGATTACTAGGCATTTCTTAAACAACCCGCAGGCCTATCTCAAGCATTTACTTGAAAATTGATTCTTTTGACATAAGAATGGAATTTGCAGATTTTATGTCACGCGTCACCCAGCTCTTGCCCGCAACTCCCCTTGAATTTATTTCAATTTATTATATAATTATGAATGTCTATTAAAAACACTTAACCTTTTTATGAAAGGATAATAATGAACACAAAAATACTAGTAATTACAGCCCTTATGAGCAGTCTTGCAAGCTTTACTATTCAAGCAATGGATGCAGCTGTCCTCACTACCAAAGCGGCTAACGAAATTGGCGCTCAAGCCGGTGAGTATTCCCGTAGAAGGGCTACATTACTCAAAGCCGAATATCAACCTCTCATCGACAGGGCTGAACGAATTATTGAAGCTATTCGAAACAGGCCGGCCTATCCCGGTCAAGTATATGACTTAGAGGCAGCGGTCGCTCATATAAATGATATCATTACCGAAAGAGATAGGAACGTAGAAGCGAATCGTGACCAAATTAATGCTGCCAGCGCTGCTGCGGTAGGATCTATTATAACTATTGTCGCTCACGTTGCTCAAGCCGCGCAAGATGCTCGAGCGCTAGGAGCAGCTCATTTTGGTCCTCGAGATCAAGATATGGGCGATGGTGAATGATCCTCTCATTGAGGCATTCATTCTTATAACAAGCACAAAGCCCAAGTAGTTTACATGAAAGCAATTTTTAGACCCATGTGCCGATAATGCATCGGCGTTGGGTCTTGTTTTTACTCCCAAAAATCTAACTGGAAAATTTCCGCACATTTGCAACTCTTGCCCAAGAAGCAACTATACTCGCTAGAGAGTCTTATCCTCCCCGGTAGTTCTGGTTCTGCGAGGACGAAACCGGCTCATTGAGAACTATCTTTGCAACTTTCACCCCCAGCAACTATACTAGGTATAGAATCTTATAGTATGAGAAAAAAGCCTTTACTCCAAAAATTTAGCTCATGAACCATTTTCCTCTCTATATACGAGTTAAACTCCTCAATGGCTTTCAAAAATCACTCACCTATGCAGTTCCGGAAGACTGGGATCGCTCTAAGCTTCTTGGATGCCTCATTGAAGTACCGCTTCAAAAAAGACGAGAAACAGCTCTCGTAGAAGAAGTCATCCCCAAGCTCGATCCATCTATCACCTATGCGGTGCGCCCTGCACTATCGCTTATTGAGTTACCTCACGATCCTCGCTATCCGGCATTTATTGAAAAACTCAGCGCCTACTACGCCCTTGATCAGTTACATTTTCTCAGACGCATGCGTCAGTTTTTGCACGAAAAGGAGCGCGATGAGGCCGTAAGTGCTCAATTACACATCCCACAGGATAGGCCTGTCACGCTCACATCTGAGCAACAAGCGATCGTCGATGCCCTCACAAAGGCAATTGATAATCAGGCGTTCTATCCTGCCCTCATGCATGGGGTTACCGGTTCAGGCAAAACGGAGATTTATAAGAAGCTCATTTCCCATGCCTTTAATCAGGGGAAAAGTACATTGCTCCTCCTGCCAGAAGTATCGCTTGCGGTACAGTTTGCGCATATTTTAAAAAAACAGCTTCCCTCACACATACCAGCTCTTTAGCTTCCATAGCGCAACAAACCCTCAAGAGAAGCGTACACTGTGGCAGCGGCTCCTTTTAAAACAGCCCGTTATCATCATTGGAGTACATTTACCCATCCTCTTACCGATCCCCAATCTGGGCCTCATTCTCATCGACGAAGAACATGATCCTGGATTTCAGGAAAAGAAACACCCCAAAATTAACACGAAGGAAGCCGCGATCATGCGAGCACAGGTTTCCTCACTGCCGCTGCTTGCCGGATCAGCAACCCCTTCTATCGCCTCCCTTTATAACGTTGAACAGCGAGGCTGGCATTTTTTTGAGCTTAAAAACCGATTCTCAGGTGCATTTCCGCGCGTTGATGTGGTTAAGCTTACCGAACAAAAATCTCGCAAGCATTTCTGGATAAGCCCGCAATTAGAAAAAGCAATCAAGCGCCAAATTGATAACAATGAGCAAACAATTATGTTCATCAACAGGCGCGGTTATAGTTTTTTTATCCAGTGCACCTCATGCGGCAACATTCCGCACTGTGCCCAATGCTCGGTCAGTCTCACGCTACACAATGACAACTCTCTTCGATGTCACTACTGCTCTTTTTGTACGACTGCCCCATCACACTGCCCAAGCTGCAAGGGATCATCTTTCTTAAAAAAAGGCATTGGCACCCAACAGGTCGTGACCATCCTTGAGAAACTATTTCCCAATGCTCGCATTGCTCGAGCAGACTTAGATACGACAATCAACAAAAAAAAATGGCGGCAAACGATGCAAGAATTTGAAGAAGGAAAAATCGATATTCTTGTAGGAACACAAACAATCACAAAGGGCTACCACTTTCCACGCGTCACACTCGTGGGCATTCTCTGGGCCGACATCAATCTTGGGTTGCCATTTTATAATGCGGCAGAGATTACCCTCCAGCAGCTCATTCAAGTTGCAGGCCGCGCCGGCCGCCAATCAGCAGAAAGCCGCGTTATCGTACAAACGATGATTAATCATCCCATTTTTTCTTATCTTAATGAAACTGATTATCGCTCATTTTATAATCGGGAAATTAAAAACCGCCAGCAAGTACACTATCCACCCTGCATACGGCTTGCTGAAATTGAGCTTAAACATGTATCCGAATCTCAGGTGGCTACAGATGCTGAAAGCCTAGTAAAAGCTCTCAAGCAGGTATTAGCAGACAAAAAATCAACGATTGCCATTCTTGGCCCAAGCCAGCCACCTGTTCATATGATTAAGAATGTGTTTAGTCGAAAAATATATTTGAAGGCTGAGAATGTAGGCGCTCTCATCGATCTGTATAAAAGCATAGATCAGCCTTTGTATGAAAGTAGCATCTTTTTCACACCTAATCCACTTTCCTAATATCTTATTAACAAAACATGTCGTTTTCCGACATGTTTTGAAAATGAAATATTGTGCTATCACAAGCTCATTTACAGAATTAGCTTAGGCCACTATATCTCCAATCGCCTTTGAGAATCTCCTGGTGGAGTTAACGCAATGAATTGACTGCTCTCAAGACGCGTAGCACTGAAAAAGCTACCTAGCTGTTCTTGCAGCTCTGAAATTACTACGTCATAACTCGGAAGCGGATAAATCATTGAGAAAAGCCATTCATTCCAATCACGCTCAACGCCTTTAAGCGCTAAAGGATCGAAAAAATCATCAAGCCCATCATAAACGACAATATTGGCATTTTTAAGAAAGAATGCCTTCAATACCAATTCTGGGCTGAGAAGATTCCTACGATCTCTAAGCATCCTCCAAAGATCATAATAATCTCTCACGCGCGATCTTGACCATCGACGCTCATGAAGTTTTTTTGCGTTTTGCAACATGGCAAGTAGCTTCTCACCAAAAATTTCATCTAAAGTGTAGGCAAAAATTGTAGCAACATAGTCTTCAGGATAGCCATGAATCACATTCTTTATTACCGGCGGATTTACTATGTGCTGATTTCTCGTAGCTTCAACCATAACGCGCACATAAGGAGATTTATGCCATGGAAGCTGCGCCCGAATAACAAAAGCTTCTTGGCCATGCGGATGAGGCTGCTTTTCTAAATAGCGAAAACACTCTATCACCGGATTAGGTATCCTGGTACTTAATTCATGCTGTGCGATACTACAAGCTTCGAGAAGCATTTTTTCTAGGGCCGCTCCATGCGGCGCTCCCTCCAAGCAGGTAAAGTCGAGATCTTGAGAGAATCTATAATCCCCAAAATATATTTTTTTAAGCGCAGTTCCCCCCTTGAATATAAGATTTTCTCGAAGATCATCAACACATGAGATCCCAAACAATATCCAAGACAAAATATAATCCTGCTCCAATACCAGCCAGTCAACATTCAGCCTCTTTTGCTCTCGTTCAAGAACCTTGCGCAATATCATTATCCATTCTCCCTTATCTTCCATTTTTTATTATATTGGCCGCTATTTTCATTTGAAGGATCAAGCTTAATGTAGCCGCTAACAGGTACTTCAGCAAGCAATTCTAGCTTTCTTTTATCAATGCCTGTATATTCGAGAACCCACCCGAGTCTTTTAATAACAGATATATCAAGACGCAACGCATATTCAATTATCTTCTGATCATTAAATGTATGCATCGAAAAAGCATGAAGAACCTCCCTAAATCCAGCACAATACTTCGGTTTTATGAGGCCGTCAAGAAGCGTACGTTCAATATCTGTAATTGGAATCTTGGCCTCATTTTTCCAAATATATTCGATGCCAAAGAAATAATCAGGCTTTACTTGCACATATCGATACCGCACTCCTCTAAAAATAAAAAATTGGCCTTTTCGATAACGAGGTATCCAGCTACCCGAAATCGTCGTGGCATAAATGATCTGTGGAATTTGGTCCGTAAGTTCATGATGGTGGAAAGCACTCAGGTGACTAATAGCACTCGGGGTAACAAGTCTAGTTGCGATTTCAAATTCATGAATAGGCTGACCTGCTAAAAAAATCGAATCTAGCGCATATAATCCCCTCTTGACATTATGAATCCATCCTTGAGATGCTAAAGAATAAAGCGCATTTTTTCCATCCTTAATATCAAGATGATTTAAAGCAGCAACTTCTCGCATTTCGCTCAATGAAAACAAACGCAATCCATGCTCTGCCAAAGCCTTAACTAGCTGAAGCGACTTAGATGGTTCTGTAGGCATATGAGTAGTCATGATGGAAATTATATGTCGAAAGTCTGAAAAAAGCAAACTTTCGACATATAATTTCCATAAGCAAAAAATCCAGGCTATCTAGAATCGCTTGGCGTCCTGCCAATTCCGACGGCGGAGTAAAGATAATTTTATGATTTTTTACGTCGTTTTGGCATGCCAAATTTTTTAGAGCCCTTACGTTGGGAATAAAGTAACTGTTTATCGATAGCAGTTCGCTCATGCGCACACCCCAGCTCTTCATAGAGCTTATCATTTGTTTGAGCAATATGGGTACGCACCCTTTCTAGAGAACGCTTCGCTTTTTTTAACCCTTCTTCAGTTAGAATCTCCTCGTGCACTGAAGAAGCAGTTCTCTTTCGTGAAGAACGATGCTTATGCATACTTTTGAGCGAGAGTTCCACTTCTTGTTGATCGATAGTAAACAAAAGTTCAATCATATGGCTCTCTAGATCGATTTTTTTCTTAAGAAGTACTGCTGCATCAACAACTGCTTGTATATCCTTCTCTTCAACAGAGCTGTCTTCATCAAAGATTCGGCGCTTTCTCTTCTCAACTTCATCAACCAAACATCCAAGATCACGAATCATCTTCGGAAACAGGGTATGTCGAAACTCACGTTGATACCGTGCAAGATCGCGCTGCTTCCAGCTCTTAAAGCGCTGTGATTTAGACATATGAGATTCTGTAAGCTGTTTCTTAAGCTCCTGAATATACTCACGAACCTCTTTTATTTTGTTATTGACAATAAATAAAGCCTCAGTACGAGCCCCCGCCGTACTCACCTGAGCAGACGTGCCATCAGCAGGGTTCATTGAAAGCTGCTGAGTAAGCACGAAAAAAAATAGTATGAGACGCTTCATGAATTCGTTCCTTTCTCTACTTTCCAGAATACAGGAGTAAATGCGCGCCTGTAAACGATTATCAATTTTTTTGGAAGCAGCAAACAACTAAGAGCACAGTGTGCTTGCAATGTCATAGGATGAACCTACACACCCAATGCCCAGCTTAATAGTTATCGCTCATCAAAGAAAAAGAGCGCCAAACCGGTAAACGTGATAATACAGGCAACAAGAAACGATCCTGAGAGCTGCTCATTCAAGAAGAGCCAGCCAAAAGCATGCACCAAGAGTGGAATAGAAAAGCTTGTCAGCGCAATAAATGTTGCACTATATCGCTTGAGCATGGCAGCATAGATAGTATAGCCGAGCATATTACCTACAATGATGGTGTAAGAAAGAAAGCCAAGCAGCTGGCCAGTCGGATTCAACAGATTAAGCGGATATTCTTTAAGAATCGTGAGAGGCGCGCAAGCAAGTGTTCTAATCGTTGTCTGGTGACGAATCAGTGCCGTTACCAGTGAAATACCGCCTCCGATACTCATGGTGAGAATATTGAGCTGCACCGGGCCAAAAAGATCTTTTTTTAAGAGCTGTTGGGCTGATATCCACCCAAGTCTACTGAGCACGATCGCCCAGAATGCAGCAAGCTCGGGATAAGAAACAACTGAAAATACTTTATAGTGCTCCCCAAGCGGCGCCGAAGAAAAAATGAGCACCATCATTCCAACAAACCCCAAACCTATACCCAACCATTTTTTGCTTGTTAACCGCTCGCCATACACAAAATACGAGTAACCTGCGGCAACAAACGGATCGAGCGTTCCAAAAAAAGCCATTTTTGATGACGGCATATGGGCAAGTGCGTAGGCTTTTAAATTCGACGGAAAAAACGTGGTGAAAAGCGCAACGGTAATGATAGTCAGGGCATACTGGCGGACATGGCTCCAGATGATCCGATGATGCTTCATGCCAAGAGAATAGAGAGCCAAGAAAAGAGCAGCAACAATCATGCGTATCCCAACCAAGAATTCAGGGGACAACGCGTAGAGGATAACTTTGTTGGTAGAAATTGCGCTTGCAAGAAAAAAATAAGCGAGAAACAAAAGAACCATTATGAGCTTTTTTCGCAAAAGAAGTACGTTCTATAGTGCTTTAACTCTTCTATCGATTGATAGATATCTTCAAACGCGCGGTGATTTTCTGTTTTTACAAAGTTCTCATAGGGGCTCTTGGGATACCAGCGCCGTATTGCCTCTTTTATTGAGCTCACGTCAATAATTCGGTAATGGAGGTATTGATCAATGAGCGGCATATATTTTTTTAAAAATATGCGATCCACCCACACAGAGTTACCACATAAAGGAGCAGTACCCTTTTTACAATGTTCTCGAATGAAAGCAAGCGTTTCTTCTTCAGCTTGAGTAATGGATAGGGGAGATTCGCGTACTGCTTTAATAAGCCCTGAGCGACCATGATGCGTTTGATTCCACTCATCCATAAGCGCAAGTGATTCTTCACTCTGATGAATCACCAATGATGGACCCTCTGCTATAATAGCAAGCTGGTTGTCAGTAATGATCGTCGCAATTTCGAGTATAGTATCACGTGTAGCGTCAAGCCCTGTCATTTCAAGGTCGATCCACACGAGATTGGTTTGATAGCGATCCATAAAGTCTTTAGAAGTAAATTTAATATAGTCTTTCACACGTTATGCGGATGCTCTCATTTTGCACATTGAGTATCGTTTACCAGAGCACACAATGAATCAGGCTCTTCTAAGCTCAACATTTGGTTATCATCCTTAGTAAGAGCCAGAGCGCTTTGCTGACGCCGCTTAACGAGCGCATCTAGCTTTTGGGTGTTATCGGATTCAATAACAAGCGAATCCCCCTCTAGTTTAACATCTACAAGTATACGGTCATCAAAGGCAAGCAGTTCAACCGCATCCTTTACCATTTCAGGGATTTCCTCCCTGCTCATTGCTTGAACGAGAAGATCGAGATCGGGAATCTCTGCTAACCAAAAATGGCTTTCCGTGCTTTTCCATAGCGTGCCGATTAATCTCATTCTTGCTCCTCTCATAAGCAGCGTGTGCTTTCTTTAAAATTTTTCTTGCTAGTCGTTCATCTACTTCATTATGCCTTGGCACAGTTTCTCGCTCCTTCCCATCAGTCCAAAGATCATGATCTCCGCCATGCCTGAGAAACCACCACCCCAATGCAACCAGCCTACGTTCCAAATCTGTTTTCTTCATACGATATCTACCATGTTATATGATTAATTTTTTCTATCAACATCTGTCGTACCACAAACTGAAAATCTAACATAAAAAATTTCTCAAAGTTTACAATATCGAAGACAGGAAAGCAAAGAAATGTGCTAAAATTTGGAATGCACCTAATACTGGTCCATTTCTAAATATACATTGTCGAAATTCAAGGCAGGTTTTTGAAATCGCTGGTCAACATATTTAATGAATCAGACCTCATCTTGTAGTATCACTCATGAGATTTCAAAAGAACAAAATTTCATTATACTAAGCATGAAATTCTTCTTTTCATACCTAAAAAAGGAGTATGAACATGAGGCACGCTATCTATCTCGCTTCTCCGCTTATCATTATGCTTTCTATCAGCCCTACTTCGATTAATGGCTCCGCAGACCATACCCTGCTAGGCAAAAAAGAGCACTGCTTTGAAAAGCTACCCTCTTCTCTTTTTCATGATTCATGGGTAGAGCTGATTCAGTCAGGAAAGTACCGGGAAGCAGTAGATCATACCCTCACCCTTGCTATTGCACCGGAAGATCTTGATGCGGTAATAAGCAATACGGGATGTCCAGAGTTAATTAGGACCTATGTGGAAAAAGTTGAACGTGAACGCCCCGAAGCTTACGTCATCCAGCTTTTTGCGGCATTGGAAAGAGACGATTACGCAACTTACAATGCTCTCGCCAAAAGCTATGAAAATATACCGTGGGAATCGTTCGAGAGAGCCATTCGAATAATGGCAGCGCGCGATGATATTAACATAATAAGGAAAATACTTGAGGGAGCACGTAATTTTGCAAGACATTACTGCGCTAGCCACTTCGAATATGAAGCTAAATATGCTGTGTTTGAAAAGAGGCATGAACTAGAAAAAAAAATATGCTATCCGAAATTTTGCACAAGAGCCGAATATGACCAAGCAGTAAGTCAATTGAAAAGCAGGGCTCGCGAACCCAATTATGGTTTTCTTGAATCAACCTTGCAAGTTTATAGAAATCAGGGGATATGTGCCTCTGTCGGATATATGTTGGGAGCAGGTAACAAGCAACCTCGTTCCCGGCAAGATATTATAGATGCGTTGGGGCCAGCAGACGACGTAATTGTAGATATCAGCAATCCAAGACGCTGTCAAAATGATCTCGTCCCAGAGGCAGAGCTAGAAGTTATTAAAGAATTTTTCGAAAATGATATCATTTTTTTAGGGGCGTCCGTTTATAAGACTGTACGCTTGTACCGCTCTCTTCTAGAGTTTGCCTTTGATTTTGCAAAAGGAGATCTTGTCATTTTACTACTCCAGCAAGGAGCTAAGCCTCTGGAAAAAAGCAACGAGAGTTCTTATCCTATAAAACAAGGTTCTTATCCGATAAAGGGCTGTATACCATATTATCACCCTTTCTTCGATGGAAGTCTTGGACGCCCAAGTTACTGGATAAACCAAGCACTAAAAAAATTGATGCTCCTCTTTATTGATTTCGGGCCGCGTATAATTGATTTCATAAAGAATTCGAGCTGCGCCATAGAGTGGGATCTTGAAAAAAAACCTGCCCCTCGCTATAAAAACCATCGCATAGCCTCTAAAGCGATGTTCCACTGTCCTGCTTTGGCATCTCAATTCATAGCAGATGAAGCGGACCCTGAAAATAGCGGTAACAATCCACTCCACTGCGCGGTACTAGCCCAAAATCCCAAACTGATTCGGCTTTGCCTTTATGCGAACTCCAGACTCATTGAATCTCGAAATAAAAAAGGCTACACACCCCTTTCGCTCGCCTACCTTAAAGGCTTCACAACGTCTATTAATGCTATTTTAAGCTTTTGCTATGAGGCGGCTAAGCTCAAATAACCGCTCCCAAGCCCGTCCTTACAAATAGAAGCAACCCAGTTGAGTGATTATTTTTTTTCCGCTATAATTCATATAGTAATTATTGTAGAAATAGTAGCATAAAGGAATTGTATGAAAACGATAACGATATTGTACGCATGCGTACTCGTATGCGGATCCCATTTTACTGCAGTAAAAGCTCAAATCCTGCTTACCAAAAGTAATATCTTAAAGAAATATTTTGTAGGAGGTGAATGCAACCGATTACAACTCAAAGTAGCCAACCAATTCAAAATGACAGGCTCTGCAGCAGACTGTGGTTACCACTCGGTAGCCAATGGATTTGCTATTTCACAGCTTCTTCTTTCAGAGTCAAATGAAGAACGCCTGAATTTGTTTCAAAGGCTCCGCGATAGGAATATGAAACAAAAGCTCTTCGCCAATATCGATTCGCCTTGGAAACAGTGGATCGCCGCAAAACGAGCCGATGGGATGGCTTCTAAGCAAATCCAAGCTTATCTTAAAAAGTCTCTTAGAATTTCGGGAAACCCTGCCTTTGACAAATTAGACCAAAAATCAAAGGACCAGTTACTCAACGGAATTACTAATGTCGGTTCAAAATATCCACGGCACATTAGAATACAGACTTGCACAAACTGCTTTACGTACAAAATAAGCAGCCCACATATTTTGTCATATTTCAAAAAGCAACTTGAAGATCTATGTGAAGATATTAGAATCGAGATGGCGCTCGAAGAAAAAGAAGAACATCGAATAAACAAGAAAGAGAAGGCAAACATATGTGAAATACTTGCCCAGACACTTGACTCTTATTTTGACTTTACAGATGAAGAAATATCTATCCAAATTAGTGAAAATGCCTGGTTAACTCCAGAAGAAGTCGTAGCTCTAGCTGAGGCGGAAGAACCTCGCCTGCCAGCAAATTTTAAGGTACGAAACTCCGATTCAATTATTACCTACACATTCTCTCCCGGAGACAACTATCAAGAAAATGGCGAATTTGCTCATCTTCGAAAAAAGCTCATGGTATCAGGAAATCACCTCGCTATCGTACTACTCTATGAGCCTGGCAGCTCAGCGCCATCAACTACTTCGGAGGCATGTGAGGGCGGAATATTAAACCGCATTTATTCATATTTTCGACCAAAATCATCGATAGCACAAACAGAAGCAGAAATCTATGCTGCCGGTGTGCAAAATAATACCAATGGTCATTGGATTACGTTAGTAGTCAATAAGGTTGATAAAGATATAGAATTTATACTCGCTAACTCAGGCAGTAACGCATCTCGCATATATGATCGGCGGGTAAATGAACTTATACGCTTTTTAGAGGGTGATAAGCCTTCAGAAATGCCGCACGGAATAAGCACTCGAAAAGCAAGCAAGCCGCCGATCCGGAAAGATGCTTCACATAAAAACACACCTGAGAGTCGGTTCGCCTCAACAAATAAGCACTCATCATTTTCTTTGTTAGCCCCGCTCTTCTCACTTGCGTCATGGATAACAGCCCCACTGGCATCGCTATCAGTACGTTCTTATAAGAATTATCCACGTGGATGGATGATTGGCAATGCCGTCTCTGGCACAATAGTTGTAGGCCTGATCTTCTATTTAATAAGCGCCCGCAGCAAGAAATCGAACCCCAAAAACGATCTTCAGAAAAAATCGGACCAAAGAACCGGATCAAACGGTATCAAATCCACAAACAGCAAATCAGTGGGCAGCAGCACCTCTGATAGCAAGGAGAAAGATAACGTCGAGCATACATGCGAAAACCAAAATGAGCCAACCAATGGAGAGGAGCCTAAAAAGCCCTAAACAACAATGATACAAGCCCTTTCTTTGATTTGCATAGACTTTTTTGCATCCATGTTTGGGCGCTTTCTTCGATTTTCTCCTTATGTGCTTGCTCCTTTACTTGATATATGATACTATATAAAAACATAGGACTTATATACTATTATATATCAAACAGCAGAGGAATAACCCAATGAATCATATAGGCACCCTTCTTAAAAAGACTCGCCTAGAAAGAGGCCTTAGCCAAAGAGCTTTGAGCAAAATCGTTGGTTTACCCCAAGGTCATATTTCCAAAATAGAAAGTGGTACCGTTGATTTGCAAACCTCCAGCCTCATCGAACTTGCACGCGCTCTCGATTTGGAGGTCATGCTCATCCCCCGCATGCTTGCTCGCACCGTAACCGCGCTTACGCAGGGCCACGATGAAAAAGCCACAGAACAACAACCTATGTATCAATTAGATGAAGAGGATGAAGAGGACCAAAATGAAGAATAAGCTTGCCGTTTTCGAGATCTTTCTTCACAACCAGCCTGTAGGCACGATTACGCGACTACCCGACGATAGAAACCTCTTTGCTTTTAATCAAGAATATATTGATAATCTCTCCCGCCCAACGTTAAGCTTATCTTTCAAAGATAACCTTGGAGCTCTTATACCTGATACAAAAGCAACAAAAACACGCCTGCCCCACTTTTTTGCCAATGTATTGCCCGAAGGCTATATGCGTACTTACTTAGCTTCTCATGCAAAGGTAAACCCAGATAGAGAATTCTTTTTATTGGCTGCTCTTGGTAATGACCTGCCAGGAGCTATACAAACAGGCCCCCTTGCCTACGCCAAAACTGATATCATTACCAAACAAAAGCAAGAAGGCAAGGAGACGAAAATCGGAAAAAGCTCACTACATTTTTCGCTAACCGGCGTTCAGCTTAAATTTTCAGCAACATGGGAAAGCGAGAGTGGGCTTACGATTCCTATACATGGTACCGGAGGTTCATGGATAGCAAAACTACCATCCCCATCGTTCCTAGGCGTTCCTGAAAATGAGTTTGCCATGATGGAACTTGCAAGACAAATTGGCATTGATGTCCCCGAAACCGCTCTTATACCCATAGATCAGATAAAAGGCCTTCCGAAAGACATTGAACGGTTTGGCACACATGCCTTCATAATAAAACGTTTTGATCGTACAGAAAGGGGCGAACGTATTCATATGGAAGATTTTGCGCAAATCTTCGCCGTCTACCCGGAAAAAAAATATCAGGCAGCAAGCTACCGCAATATCGCACAAGTGATATGGAGCGAACTGGGTCATGAGGGTCTGCATGATTTTATTCGCCGTTTTGTTTTTAATGCCTTAATTGGAAACGGAGACATGCACCTTAAAAACTGGTCCCTCATCTATCCAGATAAAATAAACCCTCAACTAGCACCTGCATACGACTACGTGTCTACGCTACCTTTCTTGTCGGAAGAGACACTTGCACTTAATTTCGCACATAAAAAAAAGTTTAGCTCTTTAACCATGGAACAATTTGAGCGCTTTGCCGCTGCCTCCAACCTACCTAAAAGGCTTGTAGTCGATGCCGTACTCGAAACAGTGGGTCATTTTGCTCAAGCATGGAAAGGCGCTAGCTCGTTATCAATAGATGAAAAAGTAGCAGAGGCCATTTCCAAGCACCTAAAAACTGTACCCCTGTGGGCTATGAGGTAAATATAATTTTTGCTATAAGATCGACACAAGAGTATCTTTGATCAGAATTTAATGAAGAAATTTTTGGCAAAGCAGCTATACTTACGAAAGTTACAGGTTAATCAAAAAACTGGGGATGCACTATGCTTGATGATACAACAACAATACAAACGCTAAAACAACTGATCAGGAATTTCAGCGATGAGCGCAATTGGGGACAGTTTCATCTACCCAAGAACTTAAGTATGGCGCTGGGAGCAGAAGCTGCAGAGCTTATGGAGCTTTTTCTTTGGGTTGATAGTAAAGCATCTGTGGAAGAACTTGAAAAGCGACGCACCGAGGTAGAGCATGAGCTAGCCGATATAGCACTGTACCTTTTTCTTTTTTGCACACGCTATAATATCGATCTTGCGGATGCGATAGATAAAAAAATGAAGATCAATGCAGAGAAATACCCCCTAGAAAAAGCAAAAGATCGCTGGGAAAAATATGATAAGCTTCAGAGCATGGACGGTGAAAAATGAACGATCATACGACTACTATCGAGCAGCTTAAAGAAATTACCAAGAAGTTTTGTGATGACAGAAACTGGCAATCACTCAATACCCCAAAAAATCTTTCCGCCGCAATCATGGTTGAGGCTGGTGAACTTATGGAAATGTTTATGTGGATCGACGGCCAGGGAGCTTTAAAAGTTCTTGAGGAAAATCGAGAAGAAGTTGAAAATGAAATCTCCGATGTCCTCATGTGCGTTCTTGCCTTCTGTTACATGCATAATATTGATCTGGCAGGAGCATATGAACGTAAGCTCAAGCTTACAGGCCTTAAATACCCTCTTAAACCATAAGACCCTAACAAGCATACGTATTCTCCTGTGTCGAACCTGCTGCCTTGTTACCTCAAGCAAGCCCACAATTGATTTGCCCCTCGATACGATCCACTCGGCATGCAGCCTCGCGGATCACCCGGGGCGAGCGATGGGGGAAGCTCATACATCACCCGATGCCTTTTGTATCATGCCCTAAACTATGATACACTTTCTGGTATACACGATTTACCAAAAGAGGGTCTATGAAAACGATACGTGTCGGCGTCATCATGGGTGGGAGAGGTAACGAAAAGGAAGTATCTTTCAATTCAGGCCGCACCATCTGCGATCACCTCGATACATTTCGCTATTCCATAGTTCCCATATTCCAACGAGCCGATGGCGCGCTCTTTATTCTTCCTGCCCGCTTCGTTCATCGCGGAAAAATAAGCGATTTTGAGCACCGCTTAGATGCAGAAGCAGAAAAAATATCCTGGGCTAAGCTGAAAGAGCTTATCGACTTTATGTATATCGCGATGCATGGAAGGCTTGCCGAAGATGGCACTATGCAAGGCTTTCTTGAAGTGCTTGGCATACCCTATTTTGGATCAAAAGTTTTTGCAAGCGCGCTGGGCATGGATAAAATCTTTCAAAAAAAAATTCTTAAGTATGGCGGCATACGCGTTCCAAATGGTATAACAGTCTATCCAGAATCTCTCGAGAAATATAAGAAACATCCAGAAGAACTGAATGCTCTCGCAATTGAACATGGGCTTACTTTCCCTTTATTTGTAAAACCTCACAAAGAAGGATCAAGCCTCGGAGCGAGCCCGGTATTTAGCGATGAAGAGCTCATTCCGGCTCTTGAAACCGCAATAAAGGTCGACCCTGACCGTCCTCAGGCAGTTCTTCTAGAAGAATATATTACTGGCATGGAGTTTACCTGCATTATTATCACCGATTATGCCACAGGAGAACTTTTCCCACTACCTCCAACTGAGGTCATTCCTGAGAAAAACACCCATTTTCTAGATTATGAACAAAAATACATGCCCGGCCGTGCAACAAAGTTCACCCCGGCCCGCTGTTCACCAGAAGCGCTCAAGCAGATTCAAGAAGAATGTATGAAAGTCATGCGTCTTCTCGATGGTAGAAATATAGCACGGATCGACGGGTTTCTTACCGATCGCGGCATTTTTATTACCGATCCAAACACTTTCTGCGGAATGGCGCCATCCAGTTATGTTTTTAGACAAGCGGCAGAAATTAATATGAGCCATACCGCATTTATTAACCACATCATTGAAACAGATCTCATCCAGTATGGCCTCTTAACTCTTGAAGAGAGCACTGCCGCGTCGGCAACGTACCCGTTAAGAGCACAAAAAAGCTCTATAAGCAATCACAATACACGATATACCCAGGAAAGTACCATGGAAAACAAAAAAAGAGTTGGCGTCCTCCTAGGTGGCCGTTCCCATGAAAGAGAGATCTCGCTTGAATCGGGAAGAAATGTATTCTATAAGCTTTCGCCTCAAAAATATGAGCCTATTGCGCTCTTTCTTGATGATAATCTGGAACTGTATCATATCGATCAAGCACTTCTGGTACGTAACTCAACCAAAGAGATTACCCATGGGCTAACTCCTGCCATGAAAGTTTCATGGGAAGAACTACCAAAGATAATTGATTTTGCGTTCATAGGCCTACATGGCGGGGAAGGCGAAAATGGCTGCATTCAAGGTACCCTGGAGATGCTTGGCATCCCCTATAATGGCTCTTCAGTGCTTACCAGCGCTCTGTGCATGGATAAGTATAAGACAACAGAGTTTCTAAAGAGCCAGGGGTTTGATGTACCCAATCATTACCTCGTTGGCCGAAAGAGCTGGGAACATAATCAGCAAGCAGAAGTTGATGCGATTTATGCCTCCTTGGGGCAATCCATAGCATTAATTGTGAAACCCCACGATGATGGCTGCAGTGTAATGGTACACAAAATTACCACTAAAGAGCAGCTCATTGGGGCTATCAATGAGATTTTTGCTGACGGCAAACTGCACGCATTTGTTGAAGAATTCATCACGGGCATGGAGCTCACTCTCGGCGTAGTAGGCAATCGAACTGCTCAAGCGCTCCCTCCGAGCCAGGCCGTGACAACGGGCGACATCCTTTCCATTGAAGAAAAATTCCTCCCCGGCGCTGGCGAAAATCAAACTCCAGCTCCATTGCCTTTCGCTACCATTACATTCGTACAAAAAACCATTCAAGACGTTTATTGTGCGCTCAATTGCAAGGGATATTCCCGTATCGATTGCTTCTATCAAACAGCTCAGCAAAGCCCCACGGGCAAAGAGCGGCTCGTGATCCTCGAGATCAATACTCTTCCAGGGCTCACTCCAGCAACCTGCATCTTTCACCAAGCTGCCGAAATCGGCCTCAAGCCGATGGAGTTTATCGATCTTATTGTAGAATTAGGATTCGAAGAGCACGGTAAGGGCACTACGGAGCTACCACGTGCTGCAGAATCTAGAAAAGAAGAATCTGTCGAGAGAGGCTACTACGAGCCCGCATTTATGGCTGAAGAGAGCGTATAAAAGATTCCCACTCAAAGACTAGAGGCCTAAGCTCTCCCTTATGTTGTCATTAAGACGATACCGTCGACTTTTTTTAGACGAATCCTCGACCAATAAGAAGCCTTCTTGAACCCATTTTTGACACCAATCTCGAGCCGTTCTCCCGCTAATACGGAAAAAATTCTCGATATCTTTTGCAGTGATCACTTCCCGGTTCAAAAATAGATCCAATGCTTGGCGCTTGCGAGGATCGAGTGTGCGAAGAATAGGGGACGCATCATGCACCATCGCACCCTCTTTTTGTAATTCCTTTTCGGCATGGCCTTTTACTTTTTCAAAGCTCTGAACCATTCCCTCACAAAAATAAGAAAGCCAGTCAGAAATATCAGCCTCAGCTCTGCCAAAATAATAGTTATGGGAAGGTCCAATAGAGAGCGCTTCATAATAAGAAATCAGATCATGAGCATAATAGTCGTCAAGCGAATAAATTCCTTTTAAACCATATCCACATGTATGCAACACCCAGTTTGCAAATAATCGAGCAGTTCTTCCATTTCCATCATAATAAGGATGAATTGTGGCGTACTGATAATGAGCAATAGCTGCACGAAAAGGACAGGGAATTTCTTCAGCTTCAGACCTATCAAGCCACGCTATAAGATCCCCCATGAGCGGAGCTACATCTTGAGCCTCAGGAGGCAAATACACTATTTCCCCGGTCAACCCATTGCGTATGACATTCTGCCCTTCTCGATAGGGTGTAGGCATCACCTTTTTTTTGCCACCGCCCATAACCAGAGCATGAATAAGCTGTAATGCTTTTTCTGAAAATGGGTTCTTCAAAGCGACAAGTTTTTCGACCCGTGAAAGTGCCTCGTAATAGCCCTTTACCTCTTTAGCATCCCTATCTCGCGAAGGAATCTTTTTCCCTTTTTCGATGACCTCATTCACCTGTTCCTGAGTCAATCGGTTGCCTTCGATTTGCGTAGAAAAATGTGTACTTTGCAGACGTGAACTCTTTCGCAAGCCAGCAAGGACGCGCGGAGTAATAGGTAGAGAAGTGATTTCCTGCTTTAATCTCTCTATTTTCATGAGCTTTTGTGCTAGCGAGGGAGAGATCTGAAATCGTGGTTTAAACATAATCTTTGCCATTAAAATGCCAATAAAGTGCCATTACTCTGCCATTAAATTGCCATTAAATCGCACGTCCGTCAAGTACCATTAATCTTGACCAAACTTTGTTAAAATAAAATTTAGAAAAATGATTTAAAATCCCTTGAATTTCTCTATACTGAGGCTAAAAGATGAGAAGCCTGAGTTCGGCTACTATAAGTCTGCTTACGGCTGAAAAGAGTTTATGCGAACTTGCTTCACTGGAGGGCATATGATGAACAAACATTGGCTCATACATACCTTTATAATAACCGCTATCACATTCAATCAAAACCTTTTAGCTACAGCAATTTCAATCGATGTACTCCTGTCTCACCCAAATTTGCTTACATTTCTTATTGGGGAAGAGCATACATTGAGGAATCTCCATGAAGGAGGAAACCGTGCCTGCATCGAAAAAATGGTCGGTATTCTCAAAAGAGCGAAAGACAACCCCCACGTACGATACCGGGTTCTTGTCGAAGTTTCCAAACCTACTGAAAGATCGCCTGATTTTTTGACACATTTGGTGGAAGGAATACAAGATCTCCCAGGCGTCATTATCGAAAATATTGAAACTCGGAAACTATCAAAAGCGGCTTTACATATTTTAGAAAGGGATTCCCGCTTCTATTCATGGTGGTATAAAGAGGCGCGTGACAGAGAAGGCTCAGCTCAACACCGCGAACATTATAATAAAGCATATGACTGCGAACTTGATAAACTGACCTTTGCAGACGTATTAGCAGAATTGCGCCAACAAAAGGAAAATGCTTTAATCCTCCACAAAAACTGGCCGGAAGAACATGATATCGATCATCCCTTCATTTATGAGGAAGTCTGTAATAATCTCATTACAGCTTCTGAAAGTTACATACAAGATTTAGAAGCCCTTTTGAAAGAATATGGCATGGATCCACAGAAAACAATTTTTGACGTAGCTGACGACATAATTAATTTTCAGGAAATGCAAGATGATCTTATAGCAGAAGATAAACTGGATCAATCGGAATATATAAATGGCCGCGCAAAAATTGTACGGATAGCTGGCGCAATTGAAGCAGCAGCATCGGATCTTTTTGATTTCTTTCTTATAAATCGGATGCTTCAGCAACAAAAAATAGCTGACACGGGGGAAAGAATTATCGTTATCGCGGGATGGGATCATACTCATACCGCATCTAACTATCTTCGGCGATTATATGAATTTGAAAGGTGTGCACGATACGCTGATCACTGCTTAAAACCTGATCACTTTGATGTCATTGAGCAGTCACTTGAATTCTTTAAAGAACAGATGGTAAAAACCAAGGCAGCAGAAGAGCTCCTTCATCAAGAGGAGCTCTCTCTTATACAAATGCTTTAGTATTATTGAGTATCTCTGAGTAACCTTTCATTCTCAAATTTAAGCAAGAAACCGTTATAGGCATTTTCTATAATTCTTAGCACCTTTTGAGCGAATAGTCTATCATCGTCCTCTAAATCATGAAATTGAGCTATTTCAAGCCAATCCTTTTTCAGCAATAAATACGCTGCTTCAACCTGGCTCTGAGATGCATCGCACTCCCCCAAACATGTCTGTCTCTACTGAAAAATACTTGTCGTGACTTTGATTCATTCTCGAGCGAGCTGCCAGAAATACGTCCGCTATTTTACGACTATCAGGGATAAGCTCCCTTTTAATATTACGCCCAACCACAAGCACTTTCTCGATTTTTACGTAATAAGCCAATAGATAATTTTCAGCTGCTTGCACTAAAAAGGCTGGCACCAAAGCTGTCGCGTACGTAGAAATCTTTCCCAACATTCCGTCCACGGGAAGAGAACCAGTAGAAATTTTGACAACGATCCGGACATCTGAGTCCTCTCTTAAAATTGATCTCACAGCTTCCTTGTAGTCAGTAAGCTGTAAACCAACTTTGTCTTTAGATATGAGCCCTTTTATCTCTCCATGCGGCTTAACCATCAAAGCAAGAACCTGGTCAGGATTTTTCGGTAAAGGAAAATAACGAACTTCTTTTGGAGCAACCACAATATTTTCATATATAGGTTTTCCTTCAAGATGATAGGTTATTTGAATCTTTTGTTCTGTATCATTATGGATAACAAGCTTCTGCTGATCGCTTTTTGCAATTGAAGCTGCTGCTTGCGCTGGTACTTGATCTGCTGGATTATCCATGCCTTGGAGTGAAAAC
Organism: uncultured bacterium; assembly: GCA_963695365.1. Lineage (GTDB taxonomy): Bacteria > Babelota > Babeliae > Babelales > Babelaceae > PRDV01. The sequence continues at coordinate 414,697 of OY968766.1, read as the reverse complement.
ATCAAACACGAGAGTAATGCTGTAAAAAGTATTTTATTCATAATCTTAGCCTTCTTTTAACGATTTTCCTACATAATTCCATTTTAGATTCTATCAGAAATTATTTAGGCTGTCAAAACCCATTTTTAAGCCGCCCAAACCGAAATATCTTTATAGAATTAGTAGAGGTTTTAAGAAGAGAAAAAGCCAATCTAGGGCCGGCAAAGTAGTGGTTGCCATATTCGCTCGTAATAACACATTACGAGTGTGCCGGCTCTAGACATATGGTTGGCTCGTTATTTTTGATGCGGGCAAAGACGAGAGTTGCAAGAAGCTCTTTCTTTGCTCCCAATTCCCGTTTTGTATTACCGAGGATTTTCTCGGCATCCCATGCACTATCAAGTGATGATATGTCATCATGTGGATCGCGCGCACACATAACTCCTGATTCGCTCGCCCAAAGCCGGTATCGGCCAGCAGCTGTCGCTATTGTGAGTGCCTCCTCAGGGGTATATGCTTTTTTACATGCATATTCACGCGAGTAGGTAGCGAGAGATACAAATGGGATAAGTAACTTACTAGAAAGGCGTGTCGTCTTTTCTGGAGCAGCAGACGTACTTTCAACAGAAATCGTTGACGCTGTCATATTTTTAATTTTTTGAATATAAATCGGGATGATCTGTGTATTTTTTTCTAACCCTCTGTCTGAGTCAATTTCTGTACCCATCGCATAGAATGCAAGGCCCAGAGCGACGGCGAGAGGTGCTATTCGATATATCATGGTAACTCCCTTAAAAAATGCCTTAATTGCAACATTTTTAAATTGACTACTTATTAAGTTTACACCTGCCAGCGAAATTGTCCAGTGGTAGCGCCCAAGATCTTTTCATGGCAGAGTCTACCTTTTTTCGCTCATGAAAGTAAAGAGTTTTGTGAAAAACACAGCTGTTGCGAAAACCAGACGGGTGTTATCGAGCACCCCAAAATCAAACGACTATCGTTTCTGCTGAAAGGTCAAAACATGAGGGTATTTAAACGCAAGATAGAGAATGCCGAGAAGATTCGGTACTGCGACGAAAGTCAACACAATGTCCATGGTATTCCAGAGAAGTGGCACTGCAACAAGCGCACCAGAAAACGCGATACCCGCAGCAACAAGATAATAAGCTTTCACATAACGATAGCCCGTCACTGCAGCAAAGCTTTGACTGCCATTATACGTATTACCAATGAGTGCCGTAATAACAAATAACAGTATCGCAATCATAAGAGCATACTGCGCTCCCCCGATAGGAGAATGAAGCTTAAACGCCTCATAGATGAGAGTATTATTGAGCTTTCCTGAGAGCCACACGCCCGTTACGATGGTAAGAAGCCCTGACAACGTACATAAAATCATGTCTGCGAGCCCTGAATAGAGAGCTAAGATTCCCTGATCTGAAGGTCGCTCCACATCAGCAAGCGCATGGGGAATGGATGATGTACCAAGACCAGCTTCAGTAATAAAGATGCTTTTATAGATTCCCTCACGCAATGCGACAAATGCCCCAAGACCCGCAACACCTCCGACGGCAGCCTGCATTGAAAATGCAGACGATAAGACTTCAATGATGGCCCTTCCCACTGCTGGAATATCTTTCAAGAGAATAAGCAGAGCAAAGCTCATATAGAGAATTACCTTGAGCGGCACAATCCGGCTTGCAAAATACCCGATGCGATCAACCCCGCCGAGCACGACCGTTAAGAGAATTGCTACAGCAAGCAAACCTGTTATCCATGGAGGGACGCCTTCTTGCTGCCAAATACAAGAAAGAGTATTGACCTGAATACTCGACCAGCCGGTAAAAAGAAAAATCGTCAGTAGCGCGTACCAGGTACCTAAAGCAGGAAAAACCAGAGCAAGATAGCGCGACGGACCGCCAATGATATCACCCTGAGCAGAGGTACCGCGAGAATGCACCGCGAACGTTACCTCAGTAAATTTCGTTACGGAGCCAAAAAAGATGTAAAAAATGATCCAAAAGAGCGCGCCAGGGCCACCAATACTAATCGCCATCGATGGCCCTACAATATTACCCATGCCGATCGTCGTTGCCATGGCGCTAAAGAGAGCCCTCACCGGGCTAATAGTGTGCGCATGGGCATGGCCCTTTTGCACACCACCCGTTATCAAGTGAAGAAACCGGGGGAATGCCCGAAACTGAATAAAGCCAGATTTGATCGTTAAAATAATGCCTGTGCCTAAAAAGAGCACAATAGTTGGAATCGCCAGCGCCGCATTAATTGATGAAACTGCTGAATAGCATTGAGCTAAAAAATCCATTACTTCCTTTGTGAGTCTTATAATCGCTTAGCAAGATGAGAAAGAGAACGCCGTAATAGTTCATCAAACGGTGCGGTTTCCATATCCATATCAACATTAAGGTGCTCGAGAGCCGAGCTAATTTCGGCTGGTTTGTAGTGCAATGCCGTTAATGCACCGCTTAACTGCTTAATTTTTGCAAGCCCTCCTTGATCGGGAGCAAGGCTCGTTGGCATCATTTTAATTACTTTATCCTTCAGCTGCATAATAATAAGCTCAGCCTTCTTAGGGCCAATGCCACTCACACTACTTAATGCACGAACATCAGCCTGTGCAACTGCTCGCACAAATTCGGAAGCGGAAAGATGGGCAAGTACTGCTAGTCCAATTTTAGGACCACAGCCTGAGCAGCTCAGAATAGAAGAAAAGACAGTCCGCTCCAAAGCAGTTTCGAAGCCATAAAGCTGTGGACCATTCTCTTGGGTATAATGGTAATATGTGTATAGATCAACATTTTTATTGAGGTTGTACAGACGCTCATCCACGACCCCAATGGTGTACCCTACCCCCTGCACCATGACGGTTACAAGATGAGGCTGAACATCAACGACGGTTCCTATTAGGCGTGATATCATGAAAAAGCAACCTCGATGTTTTGTGATGGTATCGTTAGTAACATTCTATTGTACCAGGATACTGGCTGCCCTGCGCTTTTGCAAGTTTGCTTTTTCTCTTGCCCTTTGCATTTTTTTCCAATTTATGTAAATATATTTACATTAATTGGAAAAATATGTCATATTTCTTTCATTTTTCTCAAAAAAATGCTATAGTCTTTTAAACAAAGTCTCAGAGGACAGAACATGGAGTTTAATCGATTACTCAAGCTGCCACTTAATTCGAAGAGTAGCATTTTCTTATTTGGTCCCCGTGGAACGGGTAAAACAACATGGCTCAGGACACATCTCCCTGATGCGTTATATCTCGACCTTCTTGAATATCCGCTTTATGAAAGGCTCCTTCTGAACCCTAAAGAGCTTTCGGTGATCATTCCACAGAATTACAAAGATTGGATAATAATAGACGAAGTACAACGGATACCCGAACTTCTCAATGAGGTCCATCGACTTATTGAATTGCGTAAATTCCGCTTTGTCTTAACGGGATCCAGTGCCCGTTCACTGAGAAAAAAGGGCGTCAATCTCCTAGCGGGAAGAGCTCTCTGCTATAATATGCATCCCTTAGTCATTCAAGAAATGGATGGCGCTTTTGATTTGCCTAAAGTTCTCGAATTTGGCCTACTGCCCGCTGCAATAAGTCATGAGGACCCTCAGAGCTATCTCAATTCTTACACACACACTTATATTAAAGAGGAAGTTTCTCAAGAAGGACTTGCTCGCAATATCGGATCCTATACTAAATTCTTGCAAATAGCCAGTTTCTCGCAAGCCCAGCTTCTCAATATCGCCGAAATAAGCAGAGAAGTAAATGTTTCAAGACAAACCATAAGCACTTACTTTGAAATACTTCAAGATCTTCTCATTGCTGTAGTCTTACCCCCATTTACCAAACGAGCAAAAAGAAAAATGGTAACTCATAATAAATTTTTCTATTTTGATGTTGGCGTCTACAATGCATTGCGCCCAAAGGGTCCCTTTGATACACGGCAAGAGTCTGACGGCGCAGGACTTGAAACATTATTTCTGCAGTCAGTCCGCGCACTTAATGATTATTATGGACTTGGATATGAAATATTTTTCTGGCGAACCTCAGCAGGTGAAGAGGTAGATTTTATTCTCTACGGCGAAAAGGGGTTTCACGCTTTTGAGATAAAGCGAAGTAAAAAAATTACCTCAAAAGATCTCAGTCATTTAAAAAAATTTCATGAAGATTATCCTGAAGCTAAACTCCATGTTCTCTATGGAGGCGAGCTTAATGAGTATCATGGCCCCATTTCGGTATACCCATTTATTGAGGGACTTATAAACCTACCGAAAATTCTCGCCTGAGCAATCTCTGGGGGTGTTTTTTGCCGCAATGGATTCCGTAGTTGCCTTCATTGTCGTGGTTATACGCTGTTTTCGGTCTATAATTGGAATTGGTCAATTATAAGATATTAGTTTTTATGGAAATTCCACGCCTTATAATTGGAAAATGACAATTTTAAAATATGAAACCCAGGCTGACCAAAGAATCTACCCCTTTTTACAAGCAACACCCAATTACATTCGGTCGTAAAAGAGCGAATGCAAGGGGTGTGTGCGGCAGTTTTCCTGCATTGATCGAATATTTACTTCTCATCACCGAGCGTTAAAAAGATTATCTAGAAATTTGAATTATTTTCTATTATCTATATAATTCAAATAGAGTAGATCATATATAAATTATGTAGGAGTATCATGAAAAAACTATCTCTCTTTTTACTTGCAGCCGTTGGCTGTACAGTTCCCCTAACACCTGTGCATGCTATGCATGCTCCCCGCTTTCCACAGAAGGAAAGACCTACAAATGGTAAGGAAAACGGCCGAAATGACACAGATGCAAAGCGTAAAGCAGAGCATGAAGCACGAGTCGAAGCGATGCGCCAAGCCGAACTGCAGCGTCAGCTTGAGGATAAAAAAGCAACAAAGGCAAAGACTCAACAAGCTGCTCAAACTGAGCATGAAGCACGAGTCGAAGCAATGCGCAGAGCCGAACTACAGCGTCAGCTTGAGGATAAAGAAGCAACAAAGGCAAAGACTCAACAAGCTGCTCAAACTGAGCATGAAGCACGAGTCGAAGCAATGCGCAGAGCCGAACTACAGCGTCAGCTTGAGGATAAAGAAGCAACAAAGGCAAAGGCTCTTAAGCCTCTTACTGACTCTCTTTATGCTGCCTGTCAACACGGAGCACCTGCAGCCGAAATTGCAGAACTTATCAAACTCGGTGCTAATCCTAATGCTCACGATGCGGATGGCATAACCCCTCTTGACCTTGCTTTCGCGAAAGGCTATACAGAAACGGGTCTCGCTCTTATAAAGCATGGCGCTCGTATTAATACTACGTCTCTTGCCATCAGAGACTTCCTTAGGAGGTCAGTCATCGATGGAGACACCGAGACATGCATCCTGCTGCTCGAAGCGGGGGCTCCTGTAGAATATGATTGTCCTTCCCTCCTTCATTTGGCAGCTGGTGCTGGCCACCCTGATATCTGCAGCACCCTTATCAAGAATGGGATTAATGCGAATATAATAGATAACGAAGACTACACGCCCCTTCACTACGCGGCAATAAATGGCCATACCACAACATGTATGCGACTTATCGAGAACGGTGCTCGGGTTGATGCTCAACCAAAAGAAAGAGTATGGTTCAATTTCGTGAGTGGCCAAACTCCCCTGCATTGTGCTGTAGAAAACAACCACATAGACACGTGTGTAGCGCTCATAAGAAAAGGTGCTCCGCTCCATACAAGAGATGATCATGAAGGCCACGTTCCTCTTGCTAAAGCAGCAAAACTGGGCCATACGGAACTCTGCAAAGTACTATTACGCAATATGCTACTAGAGGGAATAGTTGATGCTGAACCAATCAACATACGAAGAAATAGACTAAAAACTGGTCTTCTTGTATTGAACAGATTAAGAAACAGTCGGCAGATACTCAAAGACCTTATCCCCACGATTATGTATAGAGATCCCTTTCTTAGAAGAGATCTTACCGTTGTCCTATATAGCTATTATTGCGAGGGGCCGGGAATGAACATTCTTAGCGCTCAGGCGCGAGCACTCGTAAAGAAGAATTTACGTGTTTCTCAAGAAACCCTTGAAATAATCAAGACGGCAATGCGTGAGGCACAGCCATCCAGCTTGACTGATGAACTGAGCAGTTTACTTGACGCAGATACGTTAGAAAGAAACTTTGATGCAATTTTCTTTGAAGAATAGAAAAATCCATAACTTCTAGTAAAGCCTGAGGTCAAAGTGATTTATTTGCTTTGACCTCATAGCTAATTCAAATAAATCGAACACCGTAAAAAAAGCATAATTGATAGAGTATCATAGGAATAATGTCACATAACTAAAAGGAATCGATTATGCAATACACACACTATTTAGCGTTTGCTGGCGCGGTTATTGGCGTACTGCTTGCACTACTGATTTTTATATTTGCTCAGCATTCAGCAACACAATCGGAGAAAAACTCCAAACTTTTTGATGATCTCCTCTCGGCTATAGCTACCGGCAACCTTGCGGCTGCAAAGACGGCGATTGCAAAGGGGGCGGATGTGAATGGAAAAGACGAGACCGGTGCCACCCCATTGATGTTTGCAACAGAATCTGGAGACACAAATCTAGCCGCCTTTCTTCTTGAACAAGGTGCTCGGCGAGATACCACCTATCCCTCCGATGGTTCGACGCCACTCATATTGGCTGCTCAGCGGGGATTTGAAGATCTTGTAAAGCTATTGGCTACCAAAGAAACTCTCAATATGGTATCCGATAATGCGAGCGGCAATATATCTGCCTTATCCATTGCAGCCCAGAATGGTCATACAGGCATCGTTAAGATACTCGTTGAGATGGGGGCTAAAATACATAATTCAGGAACGCAAGAAGCTGCTTTAAGACAGGCCGCACAAAATGGCCACTTCTCAATCGTTGAATACCTTGTGCAAAAAGGGGCGGATGTTAATGTCCATGATGCGGAACGACGTACACCACTCCATATGGCTGCATTAGGGGGGCATACTAAGATTGTCCACTATCTTTTACAGCACGGCGCAGAAAAAGATGCTGTAAGCGATAAGGGAGCCATACCGTTAATGTATGCAGTCCAAAACGGACACGCTGATACGGTAAAACTGCTCATTACCAAACAGAATGTAAATATGAAAACGAATGAAAAAGCTGGCAAAACCACAGCTCTAATGCATGCAGCTCAGGGTGGTTATTTGGATGTTGTTACATTACTCGTTGAGCATGGCGCTCAGCTTGATGTAACCGGTATAGTACCGACCTCAGATGATGGTAAAACTGATCCAACTGAAATTTTTTTCCCACTCCTTCAGGCTTCTCTCAACGGACATACAGCGGTAGTAAAATACTTACTTGAGCATGGTGCGCCAGTCAACCAAAAAAATGCACGGGGACAAACAGCCTTGATGGCTGCACAAGCCGCTGGAAAAGCCGAGATAGAAAAACTGCTCTTAGAACGGGGAGCCAAATAATATGGATCTGCCGGCAAACAGCCTCTGTGGCTGAATTCATCAGTTAGGTACCCAGATGGCTATGAATGGCCTATTATGCGCATTGACAACTCTCAACAATCTTGCTACTTTGTAGGAATGGATCGCGGGAATAGCTCAGCTGGTAGAGCGTTGCCTTGCCAAGGCAAAGGTCGCGGGTTCGAATCCCGTTTCCCGCTCCAAAGAGCCCATCAAGCCTGACATGCACCATTACCTATATTCTTTTTTGCATAAAGGACCACATGAAATCGATTATGGAAGAAGCCTCTTCTATTATGAAAGCCATCGAAAAGGGATGGCAAACCGCGGGAAAACCGAAAGAGTTCACGGTCAAAATTTTCGAGGAACCTGAAAAGAATTTTATCGGAATGACCGTAAAGCCTGCAAAGGTCGCACTTATTTTTTCAGAAGCACCTGTTCGCGCTGAAGCAAAACCACGCAGAAGCGGCACTCCTGAGAGCGAAAAAGCAAAGACTTATCCTGAGCGGCGTGAAAAACAAACCCGCCAACCACGAGAGCAAGAGCCAAAACGGAGAGAAGAAGTAAGAAGGCCGGTAAAAAGGGTTGAAGAGACCCCGCAGGTAGAACCTGCTGCTGAAAAAGTAGATAGAGGGCCTGTTTGGACCGACGATATGATTTCGTCAGCGCAAGAATGGCTGACCGACATCTTGGCGCATGATCGATGTCAAAGTTCCCTTTACCGTTACCCCTGAGCGCTTTCATTTGAAAATTCAGTTTGCAGGGCCCGTCTATGATGAAGCAAAACGAGAAAAGCATCTCTTTGCCAGCGTATCCCATTTATTACTGACGATGCTTAAACGCCAATATAAGCGTCCATTAAAGGGATACAAAATAGTCTTAACAGGTACCTAATGCTGCCATTGGATGAAGATCCGATTATTGCATGTTGCACGCCGAGTGGACCGGGGGCAATCGCTCTCTTAAGGCTCAGTGGCACGGGCGTTCGTTCATCTATTAACAGCTTTGCGCGCCTTGCTTCCGGAAAAACAGTTCTTGAAGTTCCCACGCATACTATCCACTATGGAACGCTTTACGATGATGATGGATCTCCTATAGACCAAGTAATGATCATCGTTATGGATGCTCCGCGCACGTTTACCGGCCAAGACGTTATAGAAATCACGTGCCATAACAATCCATTTATTATAGATGCGATTATTAAGCAAGCTCTTAAACATGGCGTTCGCTTAGCCCAAGAGGGTGAATTTACCAAACGAGCCTTTCTTCATAAAAAAATCGATCTTGTTCAGGCAGAGGCAATTGCCGAGCTTATCGGCGCTCAAAGCCAGCAAGCATTAAAGGGATCTCTTGCTCAGCTCCAGGGAAGTCTTTCCCACTGGATCGTTTCACTTGAAACCGATCTTATTCGAGCCCTTGCATGGTGTGAGGCAAGTTTCGAATTTCTTGACGAAGAGCAAGAGTTTGGCGATCAAATTCAAGCTGCTATCGATGCTGTCTTAGCTCAGATAGAAGCGCTGAAAAAAACATTTCCAGCTCAGCAGCATATCCGTCAGGGCATTCGTATCGCTCTTCTTGGGTCGGTTAACGCTGGCAAATCTTCCCTCTTTAATGCACTGTTGCATCAGCAGCGAGCTATTGTAACCGCTATTGCGGGCACTACGCGAGATGTTATCGAAGCAGGGATGATTCATGAAGGTGTGGCATGGACACTCATCGATACCGCTGGTTTGCGGCAAACAGCTGATGTCATTGAAGCCGAGGGCATCAGAAGATCATGTGAAGAGGCTCAAAAAGCGGATATTATTCTGCTCGTTCTTGATGCGAGTCGTCCGCTCACCGATCAAGAACGTGAAGTTTATAACGACATTCTCGAAAAATATCCTTCCAAAACGGTTCTCGTCCATCATAAGGCCGATTTGCCCGTTCACACAAACCCATTACTTGCACAAGCTGCCGTAAAGGTCTCATCGCTCGCTGGTCATGATCGCGAAGCCGTTTATAAGATCATCCAAGAGAAAACCACCGCTCTTTTTGGCAAGCATGATCTACCCTTTTTGCTCAATCAGCGGCAACAGTCTCTCCTGCTCACGCTTGAACAGAAACTATTGCAAACGCTCCCTCTATTTCAGGGTGCTATTCCCTATGAGCTTGTATCCTATCATCTACAAGATGCTATTACCTGCTTGAGCGAGCTTACAGGCAGATCGATTAGCGAAGCAGGCCTTGATATGGTATTTAAAGAATTCTGCGTCGGGAAGTAACCTTTTACTTCTTTTGCTCTTCCTGTTTAGGGGCAATAAATAGCTCTTCAATATGAGCCAACATGGATACAGGATTCAAAAGTTCTTTCATATTTTGATATCTGCTCAGGTTAAATGCTTCTTTCAGCGACTGAGCGATTACTATGCATTTTTTTTCATTCGAAAGAAGAAGTGGTAATTCTTCTCTAAGCATCTTTAGGTACTTACCGGTTTCTACCGGAAGGAGATAACAGCAGCGAGAATCCAACAATAGACATATAAGCTCTAGCTTAAACGCTTCATCAAATATTTTCAATCGCAACTCAACAGGAAGTGGGCTGTCCTCAAAAGATTTCAATAAAAAGTAAATCTCGGCAAGTGAAGATCTCATTGCAGAAATGGTTTTTCCTTGTGGTAAAATCAATCCAAGAAGTTGCCTTCTGATTAAAAGCTGAACCATCTCTTTTTTACCATTCAAGCCAGCAAGCATAAGCGGCGTTCTCCCCCCATCGTTACGTATTCTTAAAGAAGCACCGCTTTTTATAAGAACGGTAGCCATTCGGGGAAAATCATACATCGCAGCGAGATGGAGAGCTGTACGTAAATTTTCTTCTTGTACATCCACCACAGCACCGTGTTTAAGCAGTAAGCCGCATACTTGGGCTGCCTCTTCGTCCCTTCTTCCATCAATTTCGGCAGCATAGTGAAGAGGCGTACATCGAAAGTCACTTTGAGCATTAACAAGAGCATTCGCTTTAATAAGAGCTTCACAAATCGAATTAAATTTCTTACCACAAGCTCTATGTAGGGCAGTAACAGAAAACTCACCGTGGCGCGCATTAACATCCGCTTTTTTTTCAATGAGTTCTTCAACTTGGGCAACTGTCCCACCCGTCTCACAAAGCTTGTAAAGATCAACAGTGGCCTCTTTATTAAACTGTTGAGTTTTAACTTGTACGGCTGCGCTTCCACATAGATGTGTGGTTAGGGCTGTAACAGCTAGTATACCAACCGTAATAGATATTAGATGTAATTGTGCGCTTTTCATAGCAATCCTCAGTAAAAATTAAATACAATATTACATATATATTATCACAGTTTGAAATTATTGCAAGTGAATTGCTAGAATATCCACCATAAGGACAAGGATTAATTTTTTAGTCTTTATTGCGTTTGCAAAATATGTACGCAATCGGTATAATTCATGGCAGCAAATATACTCTGCATTCATACAAATTTATTAGCACTGCCAGTCATAAGAGGAGCAGCATGAACCAACAGCTTCATATAATCACCCTTGGGGTAAGAGACTTAGCAAAGTCTTATAATTTTTATGCTGATTTACTAGGATGGAAGCCTTCCAGTCTAAGCAAAGGAGATATCGCTTTCTTTCAGGCTGGTGGCGTTGTACTTGCTCTCTTTCCAAGAGAAAAATTGGCTGAAGATGCCCTCTCTTCCCCTGAAGGATCAGGCTTCGCTGGTTTTACTTTAGCTTATAATACTCGCTCTGAAGCAGAAGTGGATTCAATTATAAAAGAGTTAAAAGCTAAAGGGGTAAGGATTGTAAAAGAACCCCAAAAAGTCTTCTGGGGAGGCTACAGCTCCTATTTTGCCGATCCCGATGGTAATCTCTGGGAAGTAGCCTATAATCCCTTTCTTCAGTTCAACGAGCAGGGACATTTAATTATCGCATAAATCAAGTTCTTCCTTACTGACTTCGATGAAAAGTTAATCACATGTTGCTAACGAGCCTTTGGATACCAGCGTATATGCCAAGGCTCATACTGATATTCTCGAGAGTCGGGACCGTAGGAAATCTTGAAATTAAAGCGCTGTGCATTGCGCTCAAGCCAGCCAACATATTTCCATCGCCTGTCTTCAGAAAATTTATACCCATTTTCAGCTGATAAAATATCGACCGTGGTGCCAAGCTGATGTTCAGAATGGCCGGGGCGAGCTGAATACCGATCGGTCAATTTTATGGCCTCACTGCGCGAAAGCGACCGATTTTTTACCATCTCTTTAGCTATCCATGAATTATAGACCTGCTGCTGCCGCTCATAGCTCCTATAGCCCGATTGAACGCGAAGCGTTAAGCCATCTTTTTTTGCAGCCGCAAGGAGTCTCTTTAAATCAGGAACAATGCGTTTGGAAACCATAACTCCCTGGAACTTCACCAGATTATCGGGCGCGTAATTACCGAGCGAGACTTTTTTATTTACCATCTTATAAGCAGGATCGATATGCTTATCTCCCGATGGTATCAAAACAGCTTTTTGAGTTTTTTCACTCCGCTCATCCCGAGTGATCCGTGAGGCCCTTTCGCCGAGCGGATTGTATCGAGGGACCGAATTAAGAGCGGCCGTTGCGAAAATAAGAGCGCCTGGCAGAATGCCAAGCGCTCCATAGACTAATAATCTCTTGAGAAACAGCCCCCCTCGATACAATTGACTCGGCATATCGGCCTCGTCAATCACTCGGGGTGAGCGGTGGGTTGGAACTATGAGCTTGCTTTTCACAATATTTGCCTTAGCCGGTCATGAATGCAAATCATCCAGCTGCAGCTTCTTGAGCTGGATACGCATAGATTTCAACACGTCTGTTAGGAGCCTGTTGTTCTCGGTTACCAGATTCTACAAGCCTATGCTCACTGCCATGCCCTACGGTTGAGATCTCACCCTTGACTCCGTGACGCTTGAGGTAATCAGCTACAGTACGAGCACGATCTTCCGAGAGCATCATATTGTATTCAGTAGATCCGGCGGAATTACATGCGTGTCCTTCAACACTAATCTTATACCCTTTACCGGCAAGCGATTTTACAATTGCAACATCATGCTGCAACACGGGGCGCTGGTCTGGGCGAAGATCATCTATTTTGTATTTATTAAATTCGAAATAAATGTTCTTGATACCATAACGTGCACTATCAGCCTGCGTATCGCCTGCCGTTGGTTCAGATTCTAATGAAGTCAGCTCATCTTCCTTATTTGCCTCAGAGGCAGCCGCCGCACTAAATTTATTCTCATCTTCTTTAACAACAAAAGCTCCTAATTCTTCATCATACACAGCATTTTCGGAGATCTCAGCAGGCTGCCCTCCCTCTACAGCAGGCGCAGGTGTATATTGAGAGCTCTTCCTACATGCTGGAACGAGCAATAAAAGAAGTACCAAAGAAAGCATTTTTTTATTCATATCACAGACTCCTGTAGGTAAGAAGGGACGATTATCTTTGCAAGCAATGTATCATAGAAATGAAAAAATTTCCAATATATTTACGCTACATGCTCAACATGTGGTATACTATAAAAAAAATTACCGTATTTTTTTGGGCTTTCGCCCCGCATGGATAGCATGAAAAAAATTCTTATAAATGAAGCACCATGGCAAACCCGCATCGCTATAATCCGAGATGAGGAGCTACAAAATATATATTTTGGTTCACACGCAGCACTCAGTCTTGAACGTTCATACTTTAAAGGGATTGTAACGAAAGTATTGCCTGGTATTCAAACCGCATTTGTCGAGATCGGCCAAGAACGAGCCGGTTTTTTGCATATCTCCGAAATCGATCGAGAACTTGCCGTTCAAAAAATGGAAGAACAGTTTGAGAGTGTCGATGAGGATGCTCCGCGCCCAAAAAGACAGCCGCAGCGCGATCGGGATATCAGTAAAATCGTGAAAGAGGGCGAAGAACTGCTCGTACAGGTAAGTAAAGAGCCCGTGAAGGAAAAAGGGGCAAAGCTTACCACCTGCTTTACTCTACCCGGCCGCTTTCTCGTACTCATGCCCAATATTCCTCGCATCGGGATATCCAAAAAAATCGAATCGCGTGAAGAACGGCAGCGGCTCAAAGAGATTCTCTCTACTCATTTACCTCCAGGGATGGGGGCAATTATTCGAACGCCTTCGGAAAATCAACAGGCTCCTGAAATCTTGGCTGATCTTTCCTATCTCGTTTCACAGTGGAATACCATCCAAAAACGGTATGCCACGGCGCAGCCTCATGAAAAAATCTATGAGGACATCGATCTCTCATTGCAGGCAGTGCGCGATCATTTAGATTATGACGTTGAAGCGGTTATTAGTGATAATCCTGAGAATCAAGCACGCGTGCATAAGTTTGTAAAAACGATCGCACCAGAACATGCTGCTAAGGTACTTCTTTATCAAGGACCACCAACGCTTTTTGAAAAATATAATATTGAGGATCAGATAGAACAAGCGCTTCAGCGAAAAGTATATTTAAAATCGGGCGGTTCAATTGTTATTGAGGGCACCGAAGCGATGACGGTCGTCGATGTAAATACCGGTCGCTTTATCGGTCATACCAATCAAGAAGATACGATTCTCAAAACGAATATTGAAGCAGCAGAAGAGGTTGTCAGACAACTTCGCTTACGTAATATTGGTGGCCTTATCGTTATCGATTTTATCGATATGGCAAGTGGCAACAATCGCTCAAAGCTCTTTCGATTCTTTGAAAAGACACTTAAAGAGCGAGATAAATTTCAGTCGGTTGTCTTAAAAGTTTCTGAGTTTGGACTTGTACAGATGACCCGTAAGCGCTCAGGCAAAACACTCATGCATGAGCTCATGCACGCCTGCGGAACCTGCCATAGTTTGGGCTTTGTCAAATCGGTTGCAAATGAGGCATATTCCATCTTACGATCGCTCAAAATGGAGCTGGAAAAAAAGCATTCACCGTCGATCATGCTCATCTGCCATCCGGCAATCTTTACGTTCCTCACCAATACCGAGTATAACGCCATTTTGCATCTTGAAAAATTGCATAAATGCAAGATCTTTCTTAATAGCAGAGAAGGCGATGATCTTCATGCATTTAAAATAGAAAATAGATAGGCACCGCAACGAGAGGGTGCCTATTAATTCTTCCTATTTATGGGACAATACGAGCTATCATTTTTTCTTAACTCGTTCAATCACCGCATCGATATACCGTACAAGCCGCACGGCTGGGTCGTTTTTCTCAAGGGGAGCATTCGTTGAATTTAAAAGATACATTGTATATATACCCTTGATTTTTACGATCGGAAGAATAACCCAATGCACGCCCGCAATGTTGTAAACAATAAACTGAACACTGTTGTCCTTCATTTTGCCTAGTTTTGCAATCAAATCAGTCGTAGCTTGTAAAGGCTTTCCTGCATTAAGGGCTTTAGAAAGATTATCGATTGTAACATCGCTAAGCAGCTCCACATCAGTAGGATTCAATCCGATCTCCTGCATAACAGGAAGGAGCTGTTCTACCCAGGCATACTCTACCTCGCCACATGCAGCCTTTTGAAGACGCTTTTCAAGGTCTCGTGTAAAAATCATTTCGGCAAGTGCCCTTGTCCGCTCGCACGCCAACGGCCGCCCTTCCTGAGCAAGCTGATGGCTCGCATAGGCATTTGCTACCACACCAAAACCGCAGATGTTTTCAATTTGATTGAATGAAATAAGGTACACAAATGGATTTTTGAGATTCAATGTGCTGAATGGAGCCCCATTATCAAGCAATGCGTATATTGGACCATACACCGGGTCATTACGCATGAGCTGTAATAAACCTCGTGCTCCCAAATAATACCACAGCGCGTCGCCGCCATAGAAATAGTGTTTTCGCACTCTGAGCTTTTCAATATAGTCGTGTTCTCGGCCATTAAGTTCATCAGCAAGAGCATAAACTCTCTCTTCATCGCCAATAGACTTGGTTTTTTCATAGCTACTTTGAGCTGCATTGCGACGCTGACGAATTCCTTCAAGCTCTCGCTGGGTTGTCACAAAGTCCTTATATTCTCCCGTCGATGTATCAACCAGGTTTCTAATATCTAATCCAACCGCACGAGCTTCTGGCGTAGCAGGAGCTTGAGCAGCACGTCGTTCTTTAGGAGCTGGTGGAGTTGAAGCTGCCGATTGACCCATCACTTGAGCAACACCTGCCTCAGAAATGAGATCTTGAGCCGTAGCACGATCTACCAGGATGCCGCCTTCATCTCGACCGACTTCATTGGTTTTGAGATTCTTTTCAAGATCAGCCAGGTATTGGCCTGAAACGCCTTCCTGTTTTGCTCTTCTTAATGCATCGTCAACATACATATAATCGCGTGGGCCACGCATCGCAGAAGCAGTGAATGCTAGCGCAATGGTGCATAAGAAAAATAACTTTTTAAGAGCCATATCAACCTCCGTATCGAATTCTATTATTCTATCTATTTCAAGTGTAACATTTTTATAATTTTTGGGCAATATTGTTTCACTTATAGTTCAGGTCGAAAATGCAAGAAAAGCGATAGAAATGTGCGGCCTGCGCGGCCGAGCGCCAAGGCGGGCGCTTGTCCGCCCACTTGGAACCCGGACACCAGCTTGCAGCTGGACCGCTAAAACGGCGCATAACTCGCCCTGCCGGACTTCGCCGGGCAGCGCTCAAACAGATGCGCCTACTGGAACACAAAATGCAGGAGAGAGAGACCTCGCTCATCCACGCCGTCGCAATTGCATTGCTATGGCGGTGCAGGCCGAGTGATTGCCTGCCGCGCCGAAGCTTTTAGCGAAGGCGGGTATCGAGGGGCACCGGAGAGCGCTCAAACAGATGCCCTATCAGAACACAAGACTAAGTAATAGGATTAGATAATCGGCCTACCGCCGCGAAGGCGATGCTGGCGACGTTGAGGAAATGGCGCACCCCGCTCAGCTTCCATGTCGGCAAGTGCCTTTTCAAGGGCTTCTTCTGCAAAACCAGCAACGGTCAATCCTGGTTCCCAATAGACCGCATTTTTTACGCGATCAACAATTTCAGCCGATATATGAAGGGTAATGCGCTGTTTTCCAGCAAGTTGTTGGGATCTGACGCCCATTTGATCAATGGTAAGCTGCCCAGAAAGAGACGTATCGATACGAAGTGGCTCTTCAAGCGATTCATCGCGAGAACCAGCCTTCAGTACGGACTCGTCTGGCAGGAAGCTTTTCTCACCACCATCTTGGGTTTGTTGCACTTTTGGAATGACATCCCGCTGCTCATGAAGCTTAGCAGCGGGATTGTGCAATGTCTGTTCGGTGGCAAGGGCGCTACTTTCGCTCTCTTGCTGTCGCTCTTTAGACAGTTTTTTACCTGAAAGGTACTCTTCAAGAGGATTTATACCAATTGTTTTCTGTTTCATGAAGTCCTTATGAGAGTGTTTTTTCTTGAAGAATCACTTCTCGTGCAAGTGCTTTATAATCAGATGCCCCATTGCTGTGTGGATCATAGGAAGTAATAGGCTTTCCAAAAGATGGTGCCTCTGAAAGGCGCACGTTTTCACGAATAGCCGTTTTATAGACAAGATCACTAAAATTCTTTCGCAATTCATCCACCACCTCTTTTGAGTGACGCGTCCGTGAATCTACACGGCAAGGGAGAATTCCAGAAATTTTGAGACTACTGTTTAAACGATGACGTACAACATCAACTGTTTGTAGTAATTGCACAAGGCCGTTTACCGCCATAATGCGAGCTTCAACAGGAACAATCACCTCATCACAGGCGGTCAATGCATTGACCGTTAAGATTCCCAGGGTCGGTGGACAATCAATAAGGATATAGTCCCACGCGCTCACATCAAGTTTCAGCAATTTTTGTTTCAAAATAGTTTCGGCACCCACTTCATTGGCAAGCGCTTTCTCGAGACCAATAAGCCACGAAGAAGAAGGGATGATAGCGATACCTTTAGTATCAGTGGCGACAATTACCGATTCAAGAGGAACGTTTTCAGTAAAAACTGATAACAATCCTTTTTCAATCGTTGTCCTGCCAAACCACTGCGAAGTGGATGCCTGAGGATCGAGATCTACCACGAGAACTTTTCTTTTTTTCTCCGCTAAAGAAGCTGCAAGATTAACAGTCGTCGTGGTTTTACCACTCCCACCTTTTTGATTAATTATTGCAATCTTTCTCAACGTTAGTCTCCAGGTAAATCTTTAATTCGCGCATAAGCATAACATGTATCTCTATCAATAACAACATTTATGTTAAAATAGTTATTGTCATGTTTCCCCTCAACCCCCAGAACGTCGGTATAAATGCATTAGAAGCCTATAAAGCAAATAACGCTAATACCATTATATATGTATATGTTGCAAATGAATACTATCAGTCTTTATATAGCATTTCATAAAAAGGCTATTATCGTGCATACACATTAATACATAGTATTTACTTTTAACCCATATATTATAGAAATGCCATCAATAATGAGAATGAGGCTGTATCATTTATTTATGTATATGCACTAAAAGGGTATCTTGAATGCTTATACATGATTTTATGATTAGATGGCTATAGCCTCAACATAGCATTAACCTCCCAATATTACTTTTTATTAAATACACTTATTGCACTATAGATGTGTATAAGCATTTATTCTGTGTATATAATAAATAAACTATTTGATAGTGATTGCTATATTTGCTTCTATACCATATACGCTTCATTTTAGCATATATGAATACATATAATACTTTTCATAGGTTACTGCTTATACCATAATTAACATAATTATTGGTAAAAAATAAGTTTGCGCCAACCTCTTAAATTGTGTCTTACATTGTATTGTATGTTATTAGCTTAAAAAGCGCATTATATACTTTAAGCTGCTATTGTATGTATTTCATTGATTTTAAGGATTTGGCCTACGCTGCGCTCCGGCGGTCCCTCGATACAATCCACTCGGCCTGCACCGCCATAGCAATGCAATTGCGACGGCGTGGATGAGCGATGGAGGCTGGCGCCCCTAAGCGCCTTTTGGTATTTGATGCACTTAGGGATGCTTTTTCCATCTTGTAGCAATATGCGCACCACCTAATAGGGTGGTTATTTCACTTCACTATTCCGACGAATTAAGACTAGGGCACATATTCTGCTATATCCCTTGTGGATTCTTGGCATATTGTACGAGATTATCATTAGAGATCCGGCTGCCCAGGGGCCGTAAGCAATTCACAGCTGCTCCTTCACCTCATGTGATCTGCGAGGCCGGTATGCCAACCAGATTAAGTCTGCTCGATCCGTTTGTACGACCCGCCTTCGCGTGAAGCTTCGGCGTGGCAAGCCGTCAAGTCCCGCCATAGCCTCGTCGACGGCGGATGGCGCCCTTGGGTCCAGACGATCGGGCGAGCAATCGCTTGGCGCCTGCGGCCGGGTAGGCCGCGCTGCACGCAGTGCAAAAACATATATGAGATGGGGCGCTAAAGAGAAATGAGATACATTCATAGTCAAAAACAAAAACTGAGGGCTCTTTAAAAACAACCCTCAGTCGCAAATAATTGATCCAAAAAATTAAAGTATTAAAAGCCTATCTACCGCGCTCACAATACCCAAAACTACTACAAACTCTTCCTGGGCAACAATCTTCAGACATATTGCATCGTTTATCGCCCCGTTCATATGAGCAACTTAATGCAGAACCGAAACCACTATACAATGATGTAACGTATAAAGCAGCCGGAACCATCGCAACCACAAAGCCGAGAAAAAGTTTATTTCTTAAATGCATAGAACCTCCTTCAATGAATCCCCCGATGACTCACCTTAGACGCCTGTTTATATTTTAAAGTTTACACATACGCAGAATTAAAAGTCAATATTTTAATATAAATTTCTATAAATTTCTCCAATACACCCCGACTCTTTCTCTCTATAGTATATTATCCCCACCTATACCAGATGATGCTTTTATGGTATGGTACTATACACCATATATACAAAAATATGTGTACAAAAATGTACAAAACGAGAGGCACACCGTGGCAACTACATCAGCTCTGGAAAAATATCCTACCTATGAAACAAATATCGGCATAGAAGTACACGTACAACTCACCACGCGCAGTAAAATATTTTGTACCTGTTCTAACGGCTTTTCAGATAAACCAAACACAAACATTTGTCAGATATGCACGGGGCAACCGGGATCGCTTCCCGTTCTTAATCGTGAAGTAATCACCGATGCAATAAAAGCAGGGCTCGCCACCAACTGTAACATAGCCGCACAATCAGAATTCGCACGTAAACATTACTTCTATCCAGACCTGCCAAAAGGATATCAAACAACTCAGGCCGATAAACCGATCTGCTCCGATGGGCATGTTACCATTCGCCTCGAAGATGGGTCAACAAAAAAAATACGCCTCATTCGCATCCATATGGAAGAGGACGCAGGGAAGAACATTCACGCAGCTGCAAGTAATGAAAGTTTTGTAGATCTCAATCGCGCAGGAACTCCATTACTTGAAATCGTCAGCCATCCTGATATTTCAAACGCCTATGAAGCAAGAGAATATCTTAAGTCTCTTCGTCTAACAGTGCAATATTTAGGCATCTGTACGGGCAATATGGAAGAGGGGGCATTTAGAGCTGATACCAATATATCGGTACGCAAAAAAGGGCAGAAAGAGCTCGGAACCAAATGCGAGCTTAAGAATATTAACTCTTTCAAGTTCATCTCAGATGCGATCGAATATGAAATTGAGCGGCAGATAGAGCTCATCGAATCGGGCGAAAAAGTTCGTCAAGAAACACGGCTCTGGGATACGCACGAGGGTATATCAAAGCCGATGCGATCAAAAGAAGAAGCTGCTGATTATCGGTATTTTGCTGATCCAGATCTTCCGTTTATTGATATTACCGAAGCTGAAATCGCTGCCGTCAAAGCGGCATTACCAGAGCTACCCCATGAAAGATTGGATCGGTATCAGAAACAAGGCCTTTCGTTATATGAAGCTGAAATTCTTATCAATGAGCCAGCAATCGCACGATTTTATGAAGAAGCAACGAAACATACATCATCAAAACACCTTATCAATTTCATCATGCGTGACTTCATGGGCCTTTTAAAGACACAAAAACAGGAAGCGCACGAATCTCGAATCACGCCTCAGATGCTCGCTTCATTGGTTAATCTCATCGATAAGGGAGCAATCAATAATCGCGCAGCTCAAGAAATTTTCCATGCCATGGCTGAAACGGGAGCTGACCCCGAGTCCATTATGAAGGAAAAAGGACTACAACAGATGGAAAATGTCGCCGAGCTTGAAGAGGTTATTAGGGGGATTATAGCTGCAAATCCAGAATCTGTTGCAGAATATAAATCCGGAAAAGATCGTCTCTGGGGATTCTTTGTCGGTCAGGCAATGCAAAAAACAAAAGGCAGAGGCAATCCTCAACTTATCAGTGATTTACTGAAAAAATATCTTCAATAAATCATTGCAATCTGAAACTTTCATAAGGTATACTCAGTAGTAGAAATATATACAGGAGAACTTATGAAGCATATAGTATCAGTATTCGTATTCGCAACAATGGTGACGCTCTGTGCTCGCGCACAAGCACCTGCGCAAATACAGCGACCTGTGTATTTTGCGTGCTCTACTGCCGGCGGTCTCTATGATTCAAAAGACCGATGCGATTTGCATTGCGCAGGCGGGGATTGTACACCTATTGTAACGATAGCTTAAGGGAGAAACTATAAAGAACATTGTTAAAAAAGGAGAAACTATGAAGAAACTAGTATTAGCAGTAGCAATTGGTCTTGGACTTTTTGCCTATGCTCAAGCAGCTAAAACAAAAGTTGTATGCGCTATTGGCGAGGTCGACTCAATATTTACAGAAGAATTTCCAACAATGGAAGAATGCCGTAAGTACTGCAAAGGTACCGCAGCGGTCTGCCAAAGAACGGGCATAAACACAAACATTAATTTGCGTTACGTCGATTAATTAAGAGTATCCCTTTCATGAAATAGCGCTTGGGTGCAAAACGCTCGGGCGCTTTTTTTGCATCTTAGCTCTTCTTAGGTGGAATAAGTTTCAACCCATAATCAACGAGCTTCGCATCGGAGACCGGCGTCGGTGCATTGATCATAAGATCTTGTCCAGTTTGCGTCTTTGGAAATGCGATAACATCGCGAATTGATTGGCAATTTAAGAGCAACATAACGAGACGATCAATGCCCAAAGCAATACCACCATGAGGCGGGAAACCAAGCTCCTGTGCTTCGAGCAAGAAACCAAAATGGTCTTCCATATCTTGCATACTTAAGCCAAGGAAATCAAACACCTTTCGTTGCACACTCGGATCATGAATACGAATAGATCCACCACCAAGCTCTACACCATTAAGTACGATATCATAGCCACGCGCTTTCATCTCGCCCGGTTGTTGGGACTCCCAACCTGATTGGGGCGAAGTAAAGGGATGCTGCACCGAGCTCCACTGTTTTGTTGCTTCATCGTACTCAAGCAATGGAAAATCGGTTATCCAAAGAAACCGCAACACATCCTGAGGGATAAGATTCAAAGCCTGCCCAAGTTGGATGCGCAATCTTCCTAGTTGCAACCATGCGTCTTTATAGGGAGCAGCGATGAGAAAAAGCGTATCACCTTCTGTAAGCTCTGGAATAAGCGCTTTCATCTTGGCAAAAAAATCTGCAGGTAAGAATTTAGCAATTGGTGCCTCAAATGATCCATCTTCTTTAAAGCGAATCCATACAAGTCCCTTGGCGCCATTTTTAATGCTGTGCTTACCCATGTTTCAAGCTCCGAACGAGTAAAGGGATGCTTTTGCACACATAATGCACCAATCTTACCGCCTTTATCAAGTATCGTGCGCAAAAAAGCCAAGCTCAGTTGCTGCAAACGCGCTTGTTACATCATGAATTGGCATCTCAAAGCGAAGATCAGGTTTATCAGATCCATAGAGCCGCATTGCTTCATCATATGTCATACGCTCGAGCGGGAGTTCTATTTCCTTTTGAAAAACTCTTAGAAATAAGATGTTGCAAGAGCCCTTCAATGAGCCCTTGTATATCTTTTTCGTTAATAAAAGACATTTCTAAATCAAGTTGTGTAAATTCTGGTTGCCGATCAGCACGCAAATCTTCATCGCGAAAGCAGCGAGCAACTTGAAAGTATTTTTCAATACCAGCGCACATCAATATCTGCTTATATAATTGTGGTGATTGTGGCAGGGCATAAAAATACCCATGATGCATGCGCGAAGGCACTAAAAATTCTCGGGCCCCTTCGGCAGTATTTTTCGTTAAGATTGGGGTCTCAATCTCATAAAAGCCGGCTTTATCTAAATACTCACGCATTGCAAAAATAATCTTATGACGCGCAGCAAGACGATGAAGCATTTCGGGCCGACGAATATCAAGATAGCGATACTTCAAGCGCAACTCTTCTTCAACATGATCTGCTTCTTCAAGCGGGAAGGGGAGCGCCTTTGCTTTATTTAAAATAGTCAGCGAAGTTACCTGTAATTCAAAATGGCCCGTAGGAAGCTCAGCATTGATCGTTTGTGGCGAGCGCAATACAACCCTTCCCCCAACTTGAATCACAAATTCTGAGCGGAGCAAGGAGGCTTTTTCATGCGCTTCAGGAGAAATCTCGGGGCTGAACACTAATTGCATAAGACCAGAGCGGTCACGTAGATCGATAAAGATAACATTGCCGTGATCTCTTCGCCGATTCACCCAGCCATCAAGCACAAGATGTTGATCAAGGTTCTTTTGGGTTATTTTCCCACATTCAATCGTTCGGTACTCCATAGGTTTCCTCAGGTAAGCAGCATATCATAAGTGCACATAAGTGTATCGCAATGAGAGACGCTCGGCAAATACTTCTGTTCTAGATAGAGTATGCTTCCCGTGTTTGATTCGTTGATTGGATTTTAAAACAATCTTAAGATACACTCTGCATGGATAACTGTATTTTTAAGACAAGCTTGTTTGCTTATGCGCAACTATTTTACCTTCTCTTCACTCACAGCAAATGGAAAATCTGGCCTTACGGTGGCACTCATTTCGATTCCGCTTTCAATCTCACTCGCGGTCGCCTCTGGCGTATCTCCTATTGCTGGCATCATTACAGCCATCTGGGCTGGCGCGGCGGCAGCGTTATTTGGCGGAAGCAACTACAATATTATCGGCCCAACGGGAGCACTTTCAGGAATTATAGCCGCCTATGCGCTAACCGAAGGCCCAGCATTGGTGCCATCACTTGCGGTCATGGCAGGTATTTTTATTGTGCTTGCGTATGCCTTTTCACTCGAGAGATATCTTATCTTCATCCCATCAAGCGTTATACACGGTTTTATACTCGGCGTAGCCTGCATCATAGCATTAAATCAGATAAATTTCGCATTAGGCCTTCAGAATCTGCCAAAGCATGGCTCGCTGATTGAAAATATTTTTGAATCAATCAAGCACCTGGAAGAAATATCTTGGTTTGCATTGAGCATCTTTGCTCTCTTTTTTGCTGCACTTGTTGCCTTGCGAAAATGTCTGCCCGCTATCCCAGGCGTGATTATCATGGCACCACTGGGCATTCTTCTTGGCTCTATTATGAATACAGGTTTAATTTCCATGAAATTAGAAACGCTCGGCAGTAAGTTTGGGACAATTGCTCCAACGCTCATACATATGCCAATACTGACCGGCGGGAGGCCTCTTCTTATCACCGGGCTTGTTGTAGCATTTGTTGCAATACTCGAAACGATGCTCTCGGCAAAAATTGCCGATATTCGGACGAAAACAAAGCATAATGCGCGCAGAGAAATCCTAGGATTAGGCCTGGCAAATATCGTATCAGGCCTTGCAGGCGGCTTCCCCGCAACAGCAGCCCTTGCTCGAACATCTTCAAACATCAATGCTGGCGCCACAAGTAAGGTATCGGCGCTCCTTGCTAGCTTTTTTATTGCCGTTGGGTCTTTATTGTTTTTAGCTTATTTTTCCTCAATGCCTATGGCCGTCATAGCCGCAATTCTCGTCTATGTCGCAGTCACCATGGTTGAAAGACAACATTTTGTCCGCTTCTTTCAACACGATAAGCCCAATTTTAGTATAGCATTGATCGTAGCCGGGCTTACCGTCTATGAAGATCCGATGATCGGTATTCTTGCTGGATCCGTCATAGCGCTCCTCTTTTTGGTACGAAACCTCGCAACCAGCTATTATGAAGTGATAGTACATGAGACAAAAAAAGAGAAGAAAGCTGTCGATGAAGCTGAAAAAAGAAATATTCTCGTCTATACGTTTAAAGGCAAACTCGTCTATCTCAATAGTCAGGCACATTTACAGCGATTCCAAGAAAACTTTATACGCTATGAAGCAATGGTCCTCGTACTTGAGGATCTCTATTATATAGATTTTGATGGGATGGATGCAATCGAAGAAATAATTGAGCTCATTCATAGCCGAGGTCAGTTAATAGGCCTAGTTAATCCCAGCATGCACATTAAACAGATGTTCGAGCATAGCAGTGCATTTCAGCGGCTCGTACGCGAGGGGCTCGTATTTGATTCTTTACCAAATGCGCTTGCACACTTCTAGAAACCTTGAACAATGCGTACATAATTCAAGAGTGAAGAAATTGATCGCTGCTTATTCAAAAATGGAAGGTGGGGCGAACCCCACCTTCCAAACCGCCGTACGTCCTCATCCTATACGGCGATTGGTCTTTTGATCTACAAAAGTTTTCAGGTACCGTGCTTTAAAAACGCAACAAATTTTGCAACACATAGCATACCATATCTCGCTTCTTGTTAACATATCCCCTAGCACTATTTTTGTTTTGCTAAAACGTAAACTTAAACCCAATATTAGCAAAATAAGCGATATCAT
Source organism: uncultured bacterium (assembly GCA_963695365.1). Lineage (GTDB taxonomy): Bacteria > Babelota > Babeliae > Babelales > Babelaceae > PRDV01. Next base: position 389,313 of record OY968766.1, on the reverse strand, counting down.
CACCAAACGTTGCCGTTCTTATTGGTTGCTTATCTCTAACAAAACTCTTTTGATCAGCAGGCATTGGAAACCCTTTCATCTGTTTAAAATGAAAGCCGGGAAAAAATAGCGCGCCTATACAAAAAAAGCTCAAATCCTTAAGCAGTTCAATTTCCACAAGAATGTTTAATTCAGTTCCCAAGAATTTAGAAAGAAGCCGCGGTGTTAACACTTTACTTACAGCATCGAGCGCTTTCGCATTTACAGCCTTGGCGGGCACCAGCTTGATAGGCTGAAAGGGCTCAACCATATGAGCAGCTGGCGTTTCGTGCCAAAAAAACAGAAGGTTAGGGTTGATATGCCAATGATGGAAATTGGCTTTATAGCGATAATCGGTCGAAACACCCATATACAAAAGGTTCGTAAAGCCGGTGGTATATAAAACAGGAGCATTGTCGGGCACATCAATCAAACCAAAATCGAAGACGCGGGGAAATGAGCCAAATCCATTAAAAAAGAAGGTGCTTACAACACGCTTTCCTGCATAGGTTTCATTAATCCCAATAAAACCATCATAATCGACCTCTCGTTGCTTGCCAGGTGGCAAAAAGAGCGCTTTCAGCCTGGGATCTCGATCACCAGTGGCAAGACCAATAGCAGCACTCGCCTTAAAAATGTCTTTCTTAAAGATATAACTTCCATCAGCAACAAAAAACCACCCACGATAGCGCACCTTGTACGGATCTTCAAAGCGATGCCGCTCATTAATGAGCCCTGAGCCAATTGGCTTGTCGTTTTGAAGCTGCGTGCGCGGCGAGTTATCAATCACCAGCTGATTGGCTGTAGTCACTAAAGCGTCCTTTCCCGTTGCGCTCTCTTTGACCTCATCATTGGCAACCACCACGACTCCATCCCTTTCTTCAAGGACAAGGGCATTTCTATCCACTCCAAAAACATCCTGACTCCCACGATTAAATCCGCACTCAAACCCCCATTCGAAAGAGGGTGACGTAAACTCGCCTGCAAGTCCGCAGGTAACTAGTTTACTTACTCCGTGTTCACGAGACTCAACACGGATATCAGGATTCCAGTTAAATAATATATAAGGCTCAAGATAGAGCTGCTTCGTTTCCGATTTGCCCAGTGGATACCACTGCAGGCGCGCAGCACCAAGATAATTTATGATCCCAAACCCGCGCGCAGCATTAAAGCGTCTCCCATATTCGCTCGATCGAAAACGCTCATTCGTTTGAAAGAAAAGATCAGAAAGATTATAGAAGATGCTCGCATAGAGGGTGTAGGTAAGCGGATCTTTTGTCGTAATATCACCAACCAATTTCGCACCCCACGCATACTGATCAACATATACCTCAGTAAAAAAGCCAACAAAGGCCGGCAGGAGCGGGTAATTATAGCCCAATGCTATACCGCGCCCCAATTCAAATGAGAACGAGCCTATCGTCAAAACATGCCTATTACACCAGGGTATGTTCATGAGATCATTTAAAGCCACCTCTAGCCATAACTCACGGATCCAGAGATCACTTAAAAAAAGTCCGTGCCGATGCGAACCAAAAACAGTATCGAGATCTTTAACGGTCTGCGCTGTGGTCAGAAGAACTCCCTGCTTATCACCCCAATAGGTGCGGCTTCTCAGGCATCCACGAGCTTTCACGCAGTCGGTGGTATTTTCTTTCCCATAACGATACGTCGCCGTCAAATCAACAAATGAACGAAAATAAAGTACTTCATCGGGATTATTATTATTGAGCAGTATCATATTTTTGCCATAGAAGAATTCTGGCCAAAAGAAGAACGAAAAAGAATAGGTGCTATTACCACGCTCGAGCTCGAGTGAGCGCTTTTCAGCGCTAATCGGCTTTCTTTCAGGAGGTGCCTCATCATCAGGATCAGATTGGTCAGCCGAGTGAGATAACACTACCTCTTCGGCTGCAGAGGAATCTTTCTGTGCAAAGCGTGGGAATATAGTGTGGGATGCAGCCACACAAAGAAAAATGAGACGAATAGAATAGTGTACGGACATAAAGCAACACTCAGCAGGGTGATTTTTTTCACCTTACTGAGTGTATTCTATGTTTATAAAATCTCAACTCCGCCTACGGCCACTTGAGCTCCGCTCATCCCGACCTGTCCGCCATAGCCATTAGGCGACGGCTGGAGTGATCCCGAGGCCAATATGCCGAAGGGATTAGCCTGCCCCGCCGGAGCCTTGGCGAAGGCTGGGTATCGAGGGATGGCGGTAGTGGGGGCTGGCGCCCCCTCGGCGCCCTTTTTAACTTTTTTTGGAATTCGGTTATACCGCTCACTCTGAATGCCTGTACGCCCAGGCCCAGCTGACTCCATCGAGGGATGGTCTTCTTAAAGCCCTTAATGAATAATTGCTTTATACCTCTCAACAGTTCGCTGAGTGACCCGATCTAGAAGCTCTGTTGATACAAAACCTTCAAGTCGAACTTCATCTCGCACAGATTTTATATAGTCGTGAATATCACCAATCGTTGCGCCTTCAAGTTGCATAGCAATGTCACGAATCTTTTCATCTCCAAAGTGGGTAAGCACCGAATCGGCAAAATCGACGCGCACTTCATCACCACCAAGAAGGAACTTATCGCGATAGAGCTTGATTCCTTTTATACGCTCTTCAAGAGCTGGACGCTTAATCGAGATAATGTCATCAATCCCCCGAGCAATATCGCCCATAGATTCTGGTTCGAGCGATGACGCAAGAATTACCATACAGGTGTTACTTCTCTTTTCAAGCTGCTCAACAAAGGCAGACACGAGAGAGTTAACGGTCGCTGCAGCTTCGGTTGTCGTTGCCTTTTGGGAGGTTAACAATAATTCGGCATTATTGATATAAACAACTGCTCCCTGCGGGGTGCTATTCGATACCATCCTAAAGAAATTATATACAGCTGCCGCCGCATCGCCATCTTTATATTTGGTTAATGAAGAGCCTGGAAGTTCATAGAAGTCCATTTTTGCATTATCTGCTATATGGCGCGCAAATAAGCGCTTACCTGATCCTGGAGGGCCGTATAAAAAGAGATTCCTGTACGTCGCGTCTCCATCACGCCTCATCATCTGCTCAGCCTTAATCGATGATGTGGTAATCATAACCGTATTAAGACGATCTCTAACTCCAGGGCTGAAAATCATTTCTTTCATTGTAACAAAAACATCATCATCTATAGAGCTGTCGCCACTTTGTGCCTTAACAAGCGTATAGTTAAATGTTGGCTTATTAAACCATTTTTCAAGACGATTAAAGACAAAGCGCAACGTAAAGTAGGTAGCAACCGCTCCGACGATAATACCTGCACCTATAAGGAGATTTCGCTGAGTGGCATATTTTTCAAAGAATGTCTCGCCCTCTTTTTTTACGCTTTCAATGAAAGGCTCCGTTATACCTTCACGAACCTGATCGGTAATGACGGTAACTGCCGGTTTAACTATAGTTTTCGCTAGCTCACCTTTTGCAGCTCCCTGTACAACCATATCAGTCAAATTTTGCACTGCAGCACTGGTATTTTCAGGAAGATTGGGAGCCATGCCTTTAGCTTTTTCAAGACCCTGCCGTACTTCACCGGTAACTTGTGCGAGATGAGTAGTGACCTCCTGCGAATTTTTCAAAGTCGCTTGAAGTTGTGGTGTCAGCTCGCGCATATCGTTGGCGAATGCGTCGAGCGTCTTAACCGCTCCACCCACTTTCTCCACCAACTTATTCATGCTCACTGCAGCATTATTCATGATCTCTGCAAACGCATCAAACTTATCTAACGCAGAGCCAACTTTTTCAGGAAGTTTGGCATCATTAAGACTTGTTGCTAGGGTACCAAACTTTTCAGCTAGATCCCCAAACTTAGACACAATCTTCGATTCATCTAATCCGCTTGCAACCTTATCCAGCGTTTGAACAGCTGCGCCAATCTTTGGAACCAATTGACCTTCATTGACCGATCTCGTTAAACCATTCAAAGCTTGAACCATTGAGGTTACCGCAGGAACTAACCCTGCATCTCGTATCTCTTGCGATAAAGCTTGCACATTTTCTGCAGTTCTAGCAATAGACGGCATCAGACTTGGAAGAGCCCGATCAGCAATAACTTCGGCAGCAGCTCTCGCAGCAATCGCTGTCAAAGAATTATCTCGAGGGGGCAGGGCGATTGATTCCGCTACATAGTTTTGCGTTGCCTCAGCATCACTGACTTCGGGACTGCTCGATGGAGAACCACCTCCAAACCAGCTGCCTGTAAACCAGCCAGCTTTTTTGTCATCTGGCGGCGTTCCAGAATCCATAGCCAAAGCACCTCCCATGCCATTCAGCATAAGAAAGAGCGAGATATGAATATATGTCTTACATCTTAATTTCATAATAAAAACTCCCATGAACTATTCCCTATTTTTGACTGCTCATGTTAAGTCTACACTCTATTTTATTTCATTGCACCTGGTCGCTCAGGTCGCTGCCAGTTGTCCCTGCACATCGCCTTGCTCAGATTTTTGCTGATCTCGCTTATCACTTTTCTGATCCTTTGCGCCTTTATCAGCCTTGAATCCTTGGTTAAACGAGCGATTCTTTTCCACAGCACGTCGTATAACATCATCGGCTATTGCACGAGTTACTAGTCCAAAATCAGCAACGGAAGCATCCGATATCATCGTATTAATGATACCCTCAAGCTCACCGCCAGACAATCCATCCGTTTGAAGAGCTGCCTCAAAAAGAAACGCTTCATCGAGGGTTTGCTTAACCGACTCTATAAATTCTGGCGAGTTATTTTGAACATCAAACATCAATGTATCTCTATAGAGACGCAAGATGCCAGCACGCTCAGGGGCTCCTGGAAGAGGCACTTCAATAGAATCATCGATACGCCGTGCAAATGCATTATCAAAGGCATCCGGTCTATTGGTTGCATAGACAAACATAACTTTGGCACTACGTCCACCCGTATGGTGCAACCAGTTGTTTACCAGCTGGTAGGAAGTTTTTGCCGTTGCTCCTCTATCATTTCTGCCGCCAGTAAATGAGTCTGCTTCATCCATGAAGACCAGAACGCCTTTTCTGTTTGCATGAATATCCTCAAAGATCTTATTCATCTCGGTAATACCTTCCCCATCCTTATACTGAGCAAATGCTGCACCGGAGATGACGACCACGTCCATACCACATTCAGCAGCAAGCTTTTCTGCAAAGGCCGTTTTACCGCCGCCTGGCTTACCCCAGAGAAGGAGATTGCGGTATTTGACGTTCGATATCTTACCTTCAGCTGTCGCTCGCGCAATCTTATCATTGATACTCTTTGTTGTTGCAATAATATTAGTAAGACTTTTTGCAACATCGGGAGCAAAAACAAGCTCTTTTGGCTTAACAGGAGTTTTGAAGTATGATTTTATGCCTGCCCATATGCCCTGGTTAAGCGTTGATGAAATGACCAATTTTGGCTTTGCAAGCGTGCGTTCCCAGTGATTATAGAGAAGCTTTATCGTATAATAGCCCGCGGCAGTTATAAGTATCCCGCCAGCGCCATATAAAAGAATCTTCTGAAGCTTATTATCAACAACATTAATAACTCGCTCAGTTCGATCAGCAACCTTATCAAACGTTTTTGTTGCATTTTCAAGCTGACGGGTCACGTTATTCCCTGCATTTTCCATAAGTCTTTCTGATCGATCTGCAACAGCGTCAAATGTTTTCTGTGAGCGCTCAAATTGATCAGTCAGGCGTGTGTTAGCTTTTTCCATAAACTGCTCTGAACGCTCAATTTGCTGAGTCAACCGTTCATTGGCTTTTTCCATGAACTGCTCCGAGCGCGCAATGGTCGTACCCAACTGAGCTGTTGCTTTCTCTAATTGATTATTAGCATTACCACCAACTTCTTTAATCTGCGCGGCTATCGTACCACCGACCTTCTGAGCACGTTGCTCAAAAAGATCAGCCGCCTCTTGTGAAGCAAGATTCAGTTCACCGCCTTGGGCAAGTTGTTCTCTTCTAAACTGTCTTACAAATGTCCGAAATTCTTCACTCATCTTCTCACGCAGATGCGGAAGTTGTGTATCCAGAATCTCAATCATTTGCTCATTTAATACTTCTCTTAGATGTGGCAATTGCTTATCCATAAGCGCGGTCACCTGCGTATTCAATTCGGCGCCCATAACTTCGCTCATGCGCTGGGACATAGCATACAAAGCGCCACCTTCTCGAAGTTCGTCTTTTACCATACTTGCAACATTACCAGCCATCCTACGGGCTTCACCATTCTCGCCTAAACTTTCAGTAAGCGCTCCCATGGTTGTTCTGACAGCAGTCTCTACATGCGGAGCTAAAAAAGAACCTGTGGCTTTTGCTGGCACTACCACATTTTCAAGATTATTATTGTTATTCACGTTTAGTGAAGACGCATCGATTGCAAGCGCCGCATCCCCACCTCCTCGTTCTCGAGGTCCAGGGACGGCTTGGGGAAGTAACTGGGGGGATTGAAGCAACAAGGGCACCACTGCTCGCCCAAAAGGGGTCTGTCCAGCCTGCTTCAAACGGGCATCTATCTTTGCTTGAACTCCTGTCCCTTCATAGATTTTTCCTAACGTCCATACAATTCCCTTACCAAGACCCCACAAGAAGTTTCCAGGAAGAGCTTTCATAGTATGGCCTACTGCCTCAAAATGTTCTTTTCTAGGCTGGGGGCACATCGGCTTTTTTTCCCGTGCAAGCCCATCTCCCTCTGAATCCATGGCACACAAACTCCCAGCAAGCATTATGCTGGCGCAAAGGGCACGTGTAGAGAAAGATAGCATGGCAACTCCTGATTTTTGAGGTTTACGTACTGCCAGCGTATCACGTTGCTTCATTTGAAACAAGAATTCGGTAATTTTTTTATACATGTTTGTATTCATTGCTCGCTCTTTCGCCATACTTTTTTAATATTTATATATAGATCTGAGTTTACAGGAATAGCAAGTATTGGCAAAAGGCCCAACTTTCCCTTGGTCTATCAATGTATTCGAGTGCAGTTAAATTACCCCAACCTTACCCTATTATCTAATAGGCGCATCTGTTTGAGCGCTGCCCGGCGTAGTCCGGCAGGGCGAGTTATGCGCCGTTAGAGGCAGTCCGGCTGCAAGCCGGGGTCGGGGATCCAAGGGGGCGGACAAGCGCCCGCCTTGGCGCCGCCCGCGCAGGGCAGAAAGATTAAAAGAATATTTTGACGCGCACTTGAACAGATCCTATTTTAGAATTAAAATCTGTACTCAAGCCCCGTATTTAAGAAATAGCAAGCATCAGCACCAAGAAGCGGCACGCGAGGATTGACAATCCCCGTCCTGTCGATATTATTCAAGAATGCCGCTTGCGCTCTGGTTAATGGGCGACCCTTAATATCCTTATAATGACTTCCTGGAAAGAAGATCGCAGCTACTAAGAAATAGCGAAGGTCGGTAAGAAGCTCTGCTTCAACAAACACGTTCACTTCAAGCCCTAAATAGTTGCGAGCAAACCGTGTCCTTGAATTTCGCTGAATCGTTGCGTCAAAGAAGGGGCTGGTATAATCACTCCAATACGCCAATACATTGGGATTAACGCTCCACTTTTTAACGGACCATGTCGGCCGCCAATAGGTACTCGCCCCTACATATATCAGATTAGAAAAACGTGAAATCGTTGTTGCAACGGGATCAAGAGTCAACTCCGAAGGGAAAGCTAACGGCCGAGGAATTTTTCCTGCACCAGCTAAGTAGAGAGCACTTTTTACACGCGTACCTGAATAGACCTCTTGAAGACCTATAAACCCTTCGTATTCTCCGTCTACATCACTATCGCCTGGGTACTGTTCATCTTTATTAGGGTTTGCGTCACCACTTGCATAACCAAAGCCTGCACAGATTTTAAGATCCGGTTTACAAATGAAGTAACCCATATCCCATACAAACATTGCTCCTCTAAAACGATTTTCATAGGGATCACTAAACCTGAATCCATCATTTATAAGCGTACCAAGAGAATTTGTACCAATAATCTGCCCATTCTCTTGCGATGTTTCCGCAGATTGATTGATAATTGTTTGATTTTCTCCTACACGCAATGCAAGGGGTGAACTTTGTGATGGAACTTCCCCTGGAGGTGCCTGCTTAACGCGACTATTTACCACCACAGCAGTCCCAGCACGATTCTCAAGCCTAATAATATTGCGATCAAAACCGTACACTAACTGGCGACCAAAGTTAAACGCAGTATCGAATCCCCATTCGAGATTTCCTTGCTCAAATTCACCGGCCATACCAACCGTTATAAGGTTGCTTCTTGCATCGGCAGGAAGCTCGATGCGCTGCTCAGGGGTATGATTAAAAAGCGCGTAAGGCTCAAGACGAACAGCTATATCGGGACCATAAGACGGAGTCCAACGTAGACGTCCAGCCGCAACATAGTTCATGACGCCAAAACCCCGAGCCTGATCGAGTCGATGGCCGTACTGCTGGCCTCGAATATTATGATTTGTGTAATCAAATGTGGAGCATTTGGTATCGAGGATAGCCCCATAAATATCATACGTTACTTTATCTTTTATAATGTCCCCAGACAATTTGCCGCCAAAAGCATATTGATCAATGGCAACTTCATTATAATATCCAAGATCAGACGCATCAACCGCATAAGCGGAGCCGAGCGCAATACCGCGGCCTAACTCAAACGGAAACGCACCAAAGGTGAGCGTATGACGATTGCAAAATGGCAAACAAGCAATATCATTCAATGAGAGCTCCATCCATAGCTCACGAATCCAGAGAATATGGCGGGGTATGCCATGACGGTGCTCACCAAAAACTGCATCAAGCTCTTTAATAGGTGCTATAGTCGTTGCAGCAATCGATTCGGGATCGCCCCAAACACCTTTGTTACGAATGGTCATTTTAATATAAATGAGATCAGCCTCAGTTTTTGGCCTTCCATACTTGTACTCGAGGTTTAAATCGAGCGTGTGACGAAAATAGAGCAACTGATCAGATGGGTTGTCGTCATTTATCAGACGTAAGTTTTTGCCATAAAAGAATTCAGGCAATCGCAACTTAAAACCAAATTTAAATTCGCTGTCTCCAGGGGTGCAGCTTAAAAATCCTTTCTTGGGATTTGGGTCATCTTTTTTATCGTCCTTCTTATCTTCTTTCTTTCCATTATTTTTTGGATCGGCGTTAGCACCATTTTTGGCTACTGCTTCTTTTTCACCATTCTTGGTACCATTTTGCTCTTTGTTTTCTTCCTCTTCAGCACCATTACCCCCTTCGCTGGAGGCAACAATTTTTTTAGCACCCTCAACCATATCAGCAGCAACGTTTTCATTTTGAGCAGCTAAGAGCTCATCGCTCAGAGCATTTGTAACACCCTGAGGTGTCTGACTGAAACACGATATCATGGAAAAAGTAAGAAATAAAAGCAGCAAGCTCTTAGGCAGTTTCATCTGAAGCTCCTCGTATTGCATAACGGCGCTAAAAGCCATCATGCCTCATTAGCAGAAAAAAATGTGACACTCTGCTCATCCACTACAAACATCGCTCGTATCTTTTACGCACAGAACGAGAGACCCTACTAAAGTAGCAAAACTGCTAAATTGAGCAAGCCAAACGTCAAGAAATTTTAAGCCGTGTTGCAGAGAATGAAAGTTGAGAAGAAAAATATGCTCAGGTATACTGGGCACACTATGCTCAGGTATACTGAGGGAAACGTAAGGAGAACAGCATGCATAAAAAAACGTTGTTGGGAGCACATATGTCCATCGCGGGTGGAATCGAGCAGGCCTATTATAGGGGAGCTTCCATAGGATGCACTGCGATTCAATTTTTTACCCATAGTAATAGACAGTGGCATATGAAGCCTCTTGAAGAAGCTACCATAGAGGCGGTAAAAGAAGCTCAAAAAACGACAGGCATTACCCATAGTATGGTTCATGCAAGTTATCTCATAACTCTTGGATCAAGTAGTACAGATATTGTAAAAAAATCTACAGAAACTCTTATAAAAGAGCTCGCGCACTGCGATACCCTTAATATTCCATTTTTAGTAGTTCACCCTGGGGGCGGACAATCAGACGCGGCTGTCTGCATAGAGCAGATAGGAGATCTCATATCGCAGGTTCTTGAAAAAACACACGCAAAAGCGCAGATCTTGCTCGAGATTATGGCGGGGCAGGGCACACAAGTTGGCCGTTCATTAGAACAACTCGCCCTGCTAAAAAAGAAGATCGCTGATCCCAAAGGCATCGGATTTTGTATCGATACCTGCCATCTTTGGGCGGCAGGGTATGATTTTTCAACCGAATCGGGCTATCGAAAGGTATGGAAAGAGATTGATGATGTTTTGGGTCTCGAGCACATAAAAGCTATTCATCTTAACGATTCTAAACAAAAATGTGGCTCGCATGTTGACCGACACGCCGAAATTGGCGAAGGAACTATTGGCCTTGAGGCATTCAAACTCATTATGCACGATTCTCGGCTTGCCGGCATCCCCAAAATTCTGGAAACGCCCAAAAAAGAGTTGGAAGACTACGCCCGCAACATGGCACTCTTAGCAAGCCTCTAAAACATTCATGGGCCAGTATTTCAGAAAGCCAAAAACAGCCACTTGACATATGGTGTCATTATGGCTACCCTAACTCATTTATATATGTGGAATTCTTAAAGACCTTTGCCTGTATAAGATCGTAATAGTTAAAGACTCGTAGCGTAGCTAAGAAGGAATTGTAGTAAAATCATACGAGTCCTTAACTATCACTTTCTTACAAGCAGTGCCTCACCAGTTGTTTACTTTCTACACCTATTGAAGGGAGAGAAAGATAGTTGTAAAAAGCAAACTAACTATAGAAGCATTATCATTTTCTCATATGCCAAAGAAAAAACAACAGCAACCCCAAAAGATTTTTTTGCAACAACAAAAAAGTGTGTAATTTAGGGGGGTTTTCCCAATATGTTGTCTTTTTTGTGAAAAATCACCAACTTTGCAACATACGGTTGCTCAAAAAAAATGGTGTAAAATTAAGCAGCGCCATAAAATATTAGGCTGGTTTTCGTCCGAGAACAGAAAAAGTATAGGGGAATGTAGAGCTTATGTTGCAGGAACTTCTTGGAAACACTCTACCCGGTCATCAACTTCCCAGGTATCAAACCCGTCAACAAGAAACGCGCATTCGAATCCAGTATGGACCTCTTTGACAGACTTTCGATCTCGCTGAAGGCCTTTAATAGTTCCTTCGCCAACTTTGTGTTTACCTCGCCACACTATAACCTTGCCATCTTTAATAAAGCGGCCCGATTTTACGTGTGCTCCGGCAATCACACCAAGATCTTTAATATCAAATACCTTAAGAACAATCGCTTCACCAATTTTCTTGGTCTGCATCTTAATAGGCTTGCCGGCTTCTAGAAGAGCCTCAACGTCCTCAATAAGTTTGTAAATAATATCAAACTGCTTAATATCTACGTTGTGTTTATGCACTAACGGTGTCACACCTGGTTGCAGTTTTACATGAAACCCGTACATAATAGCCCCAGTATCTGCAGCAAGTATCACATCGCCCTCACTGATATCTCCAACCCCAGCATAGACTATAGAGACAGCCCTATGATCGGAAGTTAGTTTCGATAAAGCATTTACAAGGGCTTCTCGAGATGAGGCATTGTCTGCCTTAATAATGAGAGGAATCTCATTTTCCTGCATTTTTTTGTAAACAGGCTCAGCGCGGGTAGGTCCGCTGACCCCCTTGCGCGCCTCTTGAGGGGTAATAACTTCAAAAACATCGCCAACAAAAGGTAAATCTGAGAAACCTGCAACCTGCACAGGAAGAGAAGGTCCAATTTCTTGCACCCGGTTACCGTAAGAATCGACTAAGGAACTTACTTTGCCCGTGATAGATCCTGCCCTAAAAGTATCCCCAACCTTTAAAACGCCATGCTGGCAAATCACTGTTGCAACAGGCCCACGACCTTTTTCCATGCGAGATTCTAAAATATACCCGGCAGCAGGAACGGACATGTTTGCTTTAAGATCCATCATCTGAGATTGCAATATAATAATATCGAGCAAAGCATCCACGCCCTGACCGGTCTTCGCTGAAATAGGCTGACAAATAGTTTGTCCTCCCCAATCTTCTGGCAAGAGATCATGTTGCGCAAGCTGTCGTTTTACCTGTTCAATTTGAGCGGGAGTTGCTTTATCAACTTTATTAATGGCCACAATAATAGGAATATTGGCCATCTTCGCCCGCTTTATTGCCTCGAGTGTCTGCGGCATAACACCGTCATCGGCCGCAACAACAAGCACAGCGATATCTGCAACTTTTATGCCACGGGCCCTCAGTAAAGAGAATGCCTCATGGCCAGGAGTATCGAGAAATACGCAATGGCCTTGCGGCATTGTTACTTCGTAGGCTCCTAAATGTTGAGTGATGCCCCCTTTTTCACGGGCAGCGACGCGCGTCTTGCGTATGAAATCTAAGAGCGTAGTTTTTCCATGATCAACGTGACCGATGACGACAACAACAGGAAGCCTTTCTTTCCAGACTCCCTCTGCCTTCATCTCTTTCATCATTGCCTCAACAGGCTTTTCGGAACTCTTCTGAGCGACTTCTAGCTCATAGGTTTGAGCAAGTTGTGCAACAACTTTTTCATTGATTTGCTGATTTTTTGTTGCAGCGACACCCTGTTTTAAGAGGGTCATTATAACCTCACTCACCGGCTTATGTGCCTTCTGAGCAAAATCACCAACGGTCATTGCAGCGATCTCAATAGGTTGGGGACCGAGCTCCTCAACAGGAGGCAGCGCAGCGCGAGGCGTCGGCGCTCTTGGAGCCGGCTTTTGCACCGAAGACATAGGTTTAAAGGGAGGTCTTTGCTGACCAGGCGCACCAGTCGGGTGCACAACTTTTTGGACTTCGCGTGGGGCAGTTGGAGTTGGTTGTGTGCTCGGCTTAGGTTTTTGCACACGAGACTCAGGTTGCAATGGCTGGGCTGTGAGTAAATCTGAAGGCTTTGTCTCGGGAGCTTTCGCCGCTAGAGGTTGCACACTCGGTGCAGCTTTAGGTTGCTCTGCTTTTGCCAAAGACTCTGGAGCTTTTTCCTTACTTGCAGCAGGGGCCACTTGTGATGGCGCTTTTGCCCCAGCAGCTTTACCGCCTAATATTTTTTCAACAAGTTCAACAGCGTGTTGAGGAACGGGGGCAATACTTGTAAGAATCACTCCATGCTCTTTTAAGAGATCGAGCAGCTCTTTATTGGTAATGCCATATTTTTTCGATAACTCATACACGCGTATTGCCATGCATCAACTCACTTCCGACTCTTGTTCTTCTTCTGTTTCAAAAATTTCATGTTCGGCCGGCTCTGGTTTAACTAGATGGATCTGAACGCCTGCAAGTTGAGATGCGAGCGCAATATTCTGCCCCATCTTCCCAATCGCAACAGAACGCTGGTCTTCATCCACCCATACTTGAGCATTTTTATCATCAACCAACTCAACTCGATTGACCTCAGCTGGCTTGAGTGCACTCATAATAAGCTCTTCAAGAACGTTTGTTGCTTCAATGATATCGATCTTTTCAGTCCCAAGCTCTCGCAAAATAGGCTTAATACGAGCACCACCAACACCAACGCAGGTACCTACGGGATCGATATTCTTATCATGCGAAAGAACAACAATCTTCGATTTATAACCTGGAGCACGAACGATTCTTTTAATTTCAACTAATTTTTCATAAATTTCAGGCACCTCTAATATAAAGAGCTGCTTGAGAAATTCTGCGGAAGCGCGATCCAGAATGAGCTGGTTTTCATTACGGGGCTCAGGAAGAACTTCCTTGAGTAACGCACGAATTGCATAGCCAACAGTACACGTATCCGAGGGGATAAGAAGCGACTTTGGCAAAAATGCGAATGCATCGCCTATTTTAACGGTCACCCCATGCCGTTCGCACTTATGAATAACCCCATGAACGATCGTTCCTTCTTTGGATTTAAATTCGTCATAAACGGCCTCATACTCAATGGCACGGATCCTGTGGGCAATGATCTGCTTTGCCTTGAGAATTTCGATGCGGCCGATGGTTCCATCAAAAGGAACAGCAACAGTCTCTCCGAGCTGGACGCCTTCTTTAATAGATCGAGCCTTGCGGAGGCTGATTTGGAGATCCTCATCTTCGACCGATGAGACCACATTTTTTTCCAATGAAGCTTCTACTTCATCTGTTTTTTTATTATAGGCAACAGCAATAGGCAGATCTGGATATCTTTTTTTATAGGCAGCAAGCAACCCTTCGCAGATTATACCGCTCAATACGGATCGATCAAGGCCTTTTTCTTCGACGAGCTCGTCTATAACTTGAGAAAGCTTCACATTGTTCCTTGCATATAAAGATAAAAGATGAAGTGGATATTATAAGTATATCAGGCTTTTTAAAAATTGGAAGGATGGAAAACTGCGCATGTGCATAGGTATTCGCCCCTTGTTTGCTTGAGATTTTTATTTTTTGGTACATAAGGCAGTTTTTTTGCTTTTCGGTAGAACCTATTATCTCTACTTTCTTATAGTATATTTATATATAGTAGTATTTGGTCATTTTAGTTATGTGAATAGAGTGAGTGATTTCTGAGGTGATTTCTGAGGTGATGGCTGCTTTTTAACGGCGTTTTGAGATAGTGGGAGTATAGGTGAATATAGTGTGAATAGCAGGTGAAATATGGGTTAAAACTCTGGGGGGACTCGAATTATTCACGAGCAGTCCTCATCTGGTTCACGACCGGTTCACAGCCCATTCACAGAGCTTTGAAAAGCACTCAAAATCTCATGGGGATTAATTTTTTAACCAAACAACACAGGCTCTATTTGGCGCGAGCACATACTATTTTTTATCGAGGAAAGCCTTGATTGCTTTAAAATCCTCAACCCAGGTTGCAGCCTGTGTTTGGTTGCGTAAAATATAGGCGGGGTGGTAGGTCGGAATAATTATGATATTGTTTTCGTACTCTATTTGTTTCCCTCTCATTTTTGTAATTGATGAGGGATAGCCTAGAAGATTGTTAAGCGCGACGGCGCCGAGTGTACAGATAACGCGGGGACGAATAATTTTGATCTGATTATAGAGAAATAGGTCCATGCAGGTAGAAGATTCTATGGGCAGCGGGGCACGATTATCGGGTGGTCTGCATTTTACGATATTGGTTATGTAGACATCTTCCCGTTTAATGTCAACAAGCCCAAGTGCGCGATTGAGCAGCTGCCCTGAGCGGCCAACAAATGGCCGTCCTTGCTCATCCTCATCTTTTCCAGGGCCTTCGCCAATAAAAAGAAGATCGGCGTCAGGGTTGCCTTCGCCAAAGACAACATTTTTTCTGCCTAAAAAGCCAAGTGGGCATTGGAGGCATTTTTTGTAGGGCTCGTAGAGCGCATCGAGAAGTTGTTGCTTAAAAAGTTGTGGTCCCATAGTGTGCTGTGAATTCTTGTAAGATTGGCAGCCTTTTTTGTTCTGATTGTAACGCAAAGCTCCATGAAGTCAATTTTAGAGCATGGGTACGTCAGGCTATTGGCTGCCAGTTGACTGCCTGTTGACGGATTAACACTTCATGATACGTTTAATACATAACAAATATGAAAGGTTTTTATGACATTGTGCCCCAAAATAGCTTTCCATTCATTCTTATATATGATTCTTGTGAGTCTATCGATTGACGCGATGGAGCAAAAGGTTCTTGACAAGGGTCTCAATGATGCCGTGCGTGTTAAGCGAGAAAGAGATGATAAGAAGGATAATGGCGATCAAGGTTTAGTTTCTGTTAAACAAGAGAAGGTTTCGCTTCGTGATGATGTATATTCTGCCCAACAAAGCCGTGCTAATCTTCAGCGGTCAATGCTTGCGCATGATACAATTGTGGGTAGGAGTGCGGGTAGGGATGTGGCGCCCCCTCCGAAACTGTTGGTTGCTCCGCAGGTAGTTCAGACGACCTCACTAAGAATGAAACTTCCTGGAGTAAAAATTTCTCAAGCAGCGGCAAAAAGTGCCAACAAAGAACCAGCCTTGATAAGCGCTATTCAAGAAGGGGAGAAAGATCAAGCAATTCTGCTCATTGAGCGGGGAGCCGACCCCAATGTTTACTCCTCTACAGGAAAGACAGCCCTTGGGCTGGCAATTGAGTTAGGGCACGATGACGTTGTGAAAGCTCTTCTGGATCATGGAGTCTACAAGAATGAGTTTTCCCAAAAAGAGCCGCCTCTTGTTCTTGCTCTTATCCATAACCGGCAGGAAAGCTTCCAGATGCTTCTAAGTGCGGGAGCCGATCTTGAGGCTCTGAGCAATACATCGTGGTCATTTAAACAGGTGAGTTTGGAAAATCGATCAACTGCGCTTCAAATAGCAGCAGCTAAAGGCGACATTTTTTTCATGCGGGCTTTATTGCGTGCCGGAGCGCGCCTTTATACGCATCAATCCAAATGGAGCGAGATTTCATTAGCCGTTCGTGGTGGGCATCAAGAGTGTGTGCGAGCATTATTTGATGCTTCTACAGATAAAAGACGAGCTGCTCAAGAGATATGTGATGTAGCTGCGGTAGATTGGATTGCGCCTGGTTTAGTCGAGCATTACTATCAATATTGTTGCCAGCGCAAACCTGAAATCAAGTATCTTGTTGATGGAGCGGTTGTGATAGGTCCAGGGGAATTACGACAAATAAGTTCCCACTTACAGATGATGGGCAGAGAGCCGATATCTCTGCGGGTAACGCGGGTGCAATGGGATAAGCTTTCTTGTTGCATTCCTCACATAATTGCCTTTTACCATATGGACCAGATATATCGTAAGCATAATAGTCAAGATGTTCGAGGGCTTTCAGATCGATTATCGACTCCTCACTGTTTGGCATGGCGTGAGCGGATTGCACGAGAACTTGCTCAACAGTGCTCAATCGAAGAGATTAAAAATCTCCAAGTGGCTCTTGAGTACTTGGGGATTCCCTTTATCGATGCTTTCTTGAGAGATGCTCTGGTCAAAGTTGTTGCTCGTGTTGTTGCGACTTCTGCTAGCCATTTACGTGGAGCCGCACGAAAAGATTTTTTGAGCAGCCTTATGAACCAATTCAAATAGCGTTATGCTTCTTATTTAATTTCCAAAAATGTCTGAAGAAAATCCAACCAGTGGGTTCGATTTGCAAATCCATTGTGATAGTAAGATTTGTGAATGACGTACTCGGGAAAATAGATCGAAATGCCATGTGCCCGTTTGTGCTTGCTACCTTCCGTATGAGCAATGACAGATTGTTCAATGCAAGCGATCCCTTCTTTAACAAGACGATAAACTTCTTGTTTAAATCTAATTGTATCCAGTTCTGAAACGAGCGTGCATTCTGTAACATTCTTTTCTATGTTGCGCAACAAATGATGGACGTCAAGAAACGTTGGCTCATTAAACCGGGTACAATGATTTTTATGTCTACTTAAACGCAACATTGATTTTACGGAGTTTGCTGATTGTCTTTCCAGACCATAGATGAAGACGAGTGCGAGTTGATCTAAGATTTTTTCAAGGTCATCAATGGAGGTGAGATCGATGGCGCAATGGGTATAGTAATCTATGATGCTCGCATAGGTTTGTTCATAGGTTTTTACCAGATGGCAAGCGTACTGTGAATCGCAGGGCATTCTTCCGGTAACCAGTGGCTCGATACTTTGGCCATAGTTGTAGCCAGCGCCGAGCTCTACTTCCTGAGATCCTACGAAATAGTGTACTGAATCTTTGAGACTTCCAAACACATCAATGCCGGCCATGAGGCAAGAATCGCAGGCAAGGATCGCAACTTTCTTTTTGATAATGTCGCGTGATATTGTTGAAAGAGCGTCTGTAAGTTGGGTGGTTGTGAGGTATGTTCCCGAAGCGTCATCAAAACAGATCCCCTTTGGATAAGCGTACGATGTTTCTCCGCCTGAGACTAGATCGAGGTAACTGGATGATCGATCGAGCTCATACGAATTTGTACTTCCTTTATAGCGAAAGAGTTCATGAGCGCGTAATGTTCGATAGAGTGAAGGCTCTACAGGGCCCGTGCCATGTCCCCAGAGAATCAGAACGACTTCGTCTGCAGGGAATTGTTCATAGGCTGTTTTGACAGTGTTTATAAATGATTTCACATCACCACTATTGAAATTTGTTTCCTTGCCAACATGCATGATCTTATCTTTTTCGACAAAAAAATGTTTGGTGATGCTATCTTTCCCGGGTTTTTGGATATCGAGGCGCACGAAGATTTTTGTGTTCTCGCTGGCACCGATTGCTTGAAGTTGCTTGACGTGTCTTCCCGCAAAAGGAAAGAGGTCGTTGCGCGCAGCCATATAAATGATCACAAGGGTGCTTTTGTGCTGCTCCATTTTGGCATGCGATGTGGATGAAGATAGAAATGTGGCCATGGTTAAGATGGTGCACAAAATGTTTAGAATTGAAGCTTTTCCCTTCATGGCCAATTCCTAGTTTTCGTATGTTGTTGAGTATGGTTAGCCCTCTATTAATTTCATTATAGAAAATAAATGATAATAAAATCAATGGATTTAATATTTTATTTGTAATTTAAAAATGTGTAATATGACTCACGCCCTATGAACTATTTTGCCTTCACACCGCTCATCCACGCCGTCGCAATTGCATTGCTATGGCGGTGCAGGCCGAGTGATTGCCTGCCGCGCCGAAGCTTTTAGCGAAGGCGGGTATCGAGGGGCGGCTGGGGTGATCTGCGACGCCAATATGCCGGATAGATTAGCCTGCCCGCCGAAGCGCCTTGGCGAAGGCTAGGTATCGAGAGATGTCTCCTCTAAATGATTCATGTATTCTTTTAGCTTTCTATTTTTTTTAATGCCCTACGCGGGCAGGCGCCAAGGAGGGCGCTTGTCCGCCCCCTTGGATCCCCGACCCCGGCTTGCAGCCGGACCGCCTCTAACGCCGTTCAACGCCACACTGCCGGGCTCGTGAGCTCGCCGGACAGCGCGCGGGAACGGCTATTGGATAACGGGTAAGGTGGGGAGTAATTAACGAGCCGTTCACTAACGTTTGAAGATATAATTCTGCGTCAAGCGCAGTGGAAATAGTTCCAGCGCCTAGCTTCTTATTAAAGGCGCCAGGCACGGGCTGACTGTTGGTGAAGTGGAGGAAGGGGCTATTTTACGAAGTAAAAGACAAACCTGTGGTCTAGAGGGATTTAGCCGAGCCTATCTGGCGAAGGCGTAAAAGTGAGCAAAGCCATCCATCGGCACGTCTAGTCGCGCCATAGCCGCAAGGCGACGGCGGATGGTGCCCTAGGTTAAGGGGTTGGGCAAGCAGCCCCTTACGCCTCGGCCGCGAAGGCCGAACAAAATGAAAAAAAATACAAAAATAATGGATAGTACGCCGAGCGCGTAGCGCAATCTATGATGAACTATCCCTCGATACAATCTGCTCGGCATAGGCCTCGCAGATCACTCGGGATGAGCGGTGTGAGTTAGATCTTCTTTATTTTGCTATTTTTGCTATAAGCTCAGCTCGTTGTTGTCGTAATCGTACTTCATTAAACCAAGCTAATGCGAAGGTAAGACCAAAGCTCAACTGAAAATCGAGAAAGAATAGTTGAAGGGGATTTACAACCAATACACCCAATGTGGTAAGAGAGAGTATATGCAAAGGTTGATATGACACATTTTGAATAACACAGATCTTGTAGAGAACGAAAGTAATCAACGCTCGTAAGAAAGAGATGCTGGGGAAAGTTAGAAGATGATAGAGAATGACAAACAACAACAGAAGTAGCTGTTTTATGAAATAATTAATAGGAATACATCTTAGCAAATAATTCCATGAGGCCGCAAGAAGCATGACATGCAGTCCTGAGCGGGCGAGAAAATGAACAATCCCCCACTGGTTATGAAGTTTACGAATGTCCTGCATTTGTCCTGATGCAGGTATGCCCAAAAAGAGTGGAGAAAAAAGTGCAGCCGCATTCGGTGATAGTTTTTGAGAAAATGTTCGCGCCATCTTCTTTTGTAATGCTGCCCTATAGCGAGAAAAGCACCAACGGGGATGTTTAACAATCTTATAGTTAAGAGAGGGCCTATATAAGCTGCTCACAAATCCTTCTTTATAGAGATTTCGCTGATATGACGGTTGAATGGATGAATCACATCGAACTGAGTGTATATGTATTATATCGCCAATTGCAAGCTTCGGTTGCTTGATAAGAAAAATACGTAGGCACGCAGAGATCTTTTTTTGATCCCCCTCGGTTACAAAAGAGGTAAGCTGCAGATCTAGACGTGTCTTAAAAGCCTTGCTGCGGGTTATTTCTATATTCATAACTCTTGCAACAACACCAAGCGGCTTGCAATAGAGGGCTCTTTTTAGAGACTGGTGATAGTGGATGTATGATCGGCTGCGAATGATACCTCCGCAGAAGCATATAGTAAGAAGACTGCACCCGATGATATACTTTTGAGCGGAAACATATAAGCTCCACGCATCGTGAGAACTATCAACAGCAGCAGCCTCACAGCCGGTAAACCAGAAGTGGCCTGAGAATCGTTTTAAAATAAGTAGCATGCAGCAAGCAACAAAACCAATACTAAGTAAGCATGCAAAAAGCGGCCGTATATAATCGTGCATTATCGAGAAAGCGATGGGTAGGGGGGGTAGAATCTTCGCATTTCCCCCATAGGCTACGCCTGCTATAAAAGCGCAGGTGCACCAGAAAAGGGGATGTGTAGGAACAAGGATAAACTTTTGAAAGAGCATACACTTATTATTTTTACATTGTTTCTGTAAGTATAGACAAGAAATTGAAAAATATCCAAAATTAGTCTATCTTGAATGAAAACATTTCACCCCCTTTAGCAGTGGTACATTATATGCAGTCTCCCGTGATTAAACGTGTTCTTTCAAATGGTCTAACAATCCTTATAAAGCCATCTCACATGACACCGAAAGTGTCGACACAGCTTTGGTATAATGTTGGATCAAAAGATGAAAAGACGGGAGAAAAAGGAATAGCTCATTTTATTGAGCATATGATCTTTAAGGGAACGAGAAAGCTTTCTGAAAGCGATATTAATATGATTACCCATAAGTTGTCAGGGTATACAAATGCCTTTACATCGTATGATTATACCGGGTATCTCTTTGATTTTCCTTCACAAAATTGGTATGAAGGCCTTCCCCTGCTTGCTGACTGCATGCATAACTGCGTTTTTAAAGAAGAACATCTACATTCTGAGCTTAAAGCGGTTATTCAAGAGTTAAAGATGTACCGTGATGATTATAAATCAAGCATAGTTGAGGCGCTGACATCAGCCATATTTGCAGATCATCCGTATCATAATCCCATTATTGGATATAAGCAGGATTTATGGAGTCTACAACGAGACTCTTTGGTTTCCTTTTATCATAGGTACTATATACCTAACAATGCGACGCTTGTGATAGTAGGTGATGTAGATCCCGAAGATGCTGCAAAACGGGCTGAGCATGAGTTTGCACGATTGCATCCTCAGTGGGAGTTTAAAAAAGAGATCTTCTATCACGGATCAGATCTCAAAACCCAATCGGTAAAGCTGTATAGGGATATTACAGCTCCGCTTGTCATTCTCGCATGGGTTGTTCCCGGAGCAATAGCAAAGAAGGACTATCTTATCGATATTGTAAACTGGGTGGTAGGCTCAGGTAAGGGTTCACGGCTCTATAAAAAGATTGTTGATGAGCTGCAACTTGCAACCGACCTTGAAGCATTTAACTATGATCTTTTTGATTATGGAGTCTTCTTTCTTTATTTCCAACCAAAAAAGATTTCCCACATCGAGAAAATTATCGCACATATCCACGAAGAGCTTGCAAATATAGCGCTTGCGGGAATTTCCGAGCGGGAGTTGATGCGCGCCATTAAACAAGAAGAAGCAGAACATTTGTCTTTATTAGAAAATAATCAAAAGCAAGCCTATGAAATTGGAAAGTTCTATCTTGCAACAGCCGATGAGCAGTACCTCTATACGCTTACTTCCTATCCAAAGGACCATCTTGCCACTGAGGTACAAGATTTTATCGCCCAGTGGATGAGGCCATCGCAAACTCACATGGGCTCCGTGATGCCGCTTGCTGAGTCTGATAAACAACTGTGGTTACAATTACAAGAAAAATCTGATCAGGAAGATCAGCTCATTCTATCGCGCAAGGTGAGGGAAGAGGGGGTAGAGCCTGTTCGGCATGCGCCAAGCGTTGTGGTGCATCCTCCAAAGCCGTTTACGTTTGCCCGTTCGGAGCTCTTCTATGTACCAAAGAATGCATTAAAAGTTCTCTGGTATAATAATGCAACATTACCTAAGATCGATATCATTATTGAATTTACCGCAAATCAGGTTTATGATCCAGTTGGCAAGGAGGGATTGAGCTCTTTTGTTGCAGCACTATTATTAGAAGGCACGAAAAACTACACAGCGCTTACGTTTTCAGATACCGTTGAAAGCTACGGTATGTCGATTCAAAGTGCGTCGGGTAAATTAGTTATGAGTATGCTTGCCCCAGATTTACCAAAAGGGTTAGAGCTTATTCAGGAAATGCTTGTACATGCATCATTTACCGAAGAAGCTATTGAAAAGGTTCGTGATCAAATGCTTGCTGATTTGGACGAATTTTGGGATTCCCCCGAGCAATTTGGTATGCAACTTGCTCGTGAAGAAGTCTATGGGAGGCATCCATACAGAAATAGTGGTTTAGGAACGATCAGTGCGGTGAAAGCTATCTCCCGAGATGATATTCTGAACTTTTATAAGACGTATATAACCCCGAAGGGTGCACGCCTTGCAATTGTAGGGGATCTCGAACGGTATAACCTGCCCGCGATTTTTGACTCTGTATTAGGCTCATGGCAAGGGCCACAGGTTGAGCCATTTGCTTATCCGGAAATTGTTCCGATTGAAAAACATGATGTTACATATTCTGTGTTGCGTGATCAAACGGTATTATGTTATGCGGCGCTTTCCGTTGCGCGTATGGATAAGGACTTCCCTTATTTGTTGATTTTTGATCAGACCTTTACCGGTGGGGTTTTGGGGTCGATGGCATCACGGCTGTTTGATTTACGAGAACAGTCAGGGCTTTTTTATACAATTGGTGGCTCGCTCTTATCGCGTAGCGATGAGCAAAAAGGGCTTATAATTATTAGGACGATCGTTTCAAATGATCGTCGTAAAGAGGCTGAGGTTGCAATTGAACATCTTATTGATACCGCGGCGCAACAGGTAAGCGATGACGAATTTAAAGAAGCGCAGCAGGCGATTATTAATTCATTGGTAGATAATTTTGCTTCGAACTATCAGATGGCGCAGACCTTCCTCTTTAAAGATAAGTTTAACTTACCAGCCGATTATTTTGATACGCGGGCACAGTTTATTTTGGGGTTGAAGAAGCAGGATATGATGGAAGTTGTTAAGAAGTATTTGAACTCGGATCGCTTTGTGCTTGTAAGAGTTGGTAGGTACTAATGGGTGTCGGGATATTTCAGAGATAGCGATCTCCGCTCATCCCGACCTGTCCGCCATAGCCCCTCCCGCTCATCCCGAGTGATCCCGAGGCCAATATGCCGAAGGGATTGTATCGAGGGACGGCTGGAGTGATCCCGAGGCCAATGTGCCGAAGGGATTGTATCGAGGGATCGAAGGTGCGGGGAGCAAGCACACTTAACTAATTTTTATTGGCCTGCGCTATCCGCGCGGGGCCAGGGATGCACGCCCACCCCTGGACGAGGGCGCAGCTTGCAGCTGGACCGCTCAGTAGGCGCGTGAACTCCCAGTGCCGGCTAACGCCGGATACCGGTCGGACAAACGCGCCAATAGGAACACAGATTAAGGGATATTGAAGGGCTGTCTTTGAAGATAAACAGAGTGTCGGTTACGCAAAGCAAAAAATTCCGCGCAACAGTATATGAGTACTATAACGCGCATAAGCGGGAGCTGGCATGGCGCCAAACAACAGATCCCTATCACATAGTTGTTTCAGAAATAATGTTGCAACAAACACAAGTCGATCGAGTCAAAATAAAATACGCGCAATGGATTGAACGGTTTCCAACGATTGCTGATTTAGCGCTTGCGCCGGTAAGGGATGTGCTCGCCGCATGGCAGGGGCTTGGATATAATCGACGTGCACTTTCGCTGCACCAAGGAGCACAGCGGGTAATGCAGGAATATGGTGGGAATATTCCGTCAGATCCAGAGATACTCGAGACTTTTAAGGGGATTGGTCCGGCAACGGCAGCATCGATTGTTGCATACGCCTGGAATCGTCCTACGATTTTTATCGAAACAAACGTCAGAGCAGTTTTTATTCATCATTTTTTTCCAAAGGCAACGGCGATTCACGATCGAGATATTAGGCCATTGGTGGAACAGACTCTTGATCGAGAGCAGCCACGAGAGTGGTATTATGCTCTTATGGATTACGGGACAATGCTAAAAAAGATGCACGCGAATCCCAGTCGCAAGAGCGTTCATTATGCCACACAATCAAAATTCGAAGGTTCTGATAGACAAGTAAGAGGGATGGTGCTCAAAATGCTCACACAAATGCCGCGTATGCATGAGGATGAGTTATTTGCAACAATCCCGCGCGAGCAAAAGCTGATAGAACGAATTCTCAATGAGCTTGAGCAGGAGGGTTTTATTATCAGCAGAGCAGGATACTATCGCTGCGCTGCGTAAGCCCTAATCTCAAAGCAACTTTCTTTAATGTCCCTGTGTAATTGCTTGTTCAAGTTTGAGTCGCGTTTGCAGTTTGGATCGATCGTCTGCCCATCGTTTTCGAAGATCAGCGAGAGCTTTCGGATCGACCTCTGTCGCAGGTAAATTTTCTACGAATTGTTGAGTGCGTCCAATTTCATTGAGCTGTTCACCAATGTCAGCGATTGTTTCCTGGGCTGCCATTTTCTTAAGAAGGGCTGTTTCTGCCTTCGCATCTTTGATCGTTAGTTTAGGCAGATTTTTTTTAAGCTCCTCCAATCCGGCAAGGCGTGTGTTAATATCTTTTAATGTTGCTTCGAGTGTATTAATTGTTGCGCCACTTGCATCGATTACCGCCTGAAAATTTTTTACTGGGCGAGGAATGACGTAACCACTTTTTTCTTGCGATGCTTTTTGGTGATGTGCGCGTAGAGATGGTAGTCGTTGCTCGATAATTTTTTTTCGGGCTTGTAAGGCTGCTTTGCTTTGCGCAAGAAAGCGTTCGTAGCGCAGTGGTGTGTATGACGCGGCGATGAACGAACCGAGCGATGTTATGAATATGCAATATATTATTTTCATGGCTATCTCCCTTTTTATACCAGTATAGTCGCATGATTTTTGAGAAATCAATAAATGTTGGAATTTTTTTGGGCTACGCGCGCTTGGGTGCATGCCGCTGATGCCTTCGTCGAAGGTTGGGGATCACGTGGTCAAACGGCCAGCAGTTCAAACGGTTGTAGACTAAAATTTAAATACGATAGAATGAAGCACCTTAACAACCCAGATTATGGCCGCGTTAAAAGCGATTTGAAAAGCCGGTATATTGAGTAAGATAACGAGGAAAATGATCGAAAAGATCTGGAACCTATTATAGTAGGGCTTCCAGCTTTCTGGGAGGTTAGCATAGATGATATGGCTGCCATCGAGTGGCGGTATTGGTAAGAGGTTAAAGAGTCCGAGCATGACGTTAATCCAAATGGAGTCTTCAAAAAAACTCTTCAAAAAGAATGCCATGCTTATAAAATTATGTTGGATGAGTGTTGGGGTAAGTACAGGGATAATATATCGCATGCCGTACATAAAAAAGAGTGCCAGGAGAAAGTTGCTCGCTGGGCCGGCAAGGCCGACTAGTACCGAATAAAGACGTGGTCGAGAAAAATTATGTGGATTAAAGGGGACTGGTTTTGCCCAGCCTATGCGCACGAGTATTAGAAAAAGCAGGCCAATCGGATCTATGTGCGCGAGGGGATTGAGCGTAAGGCGACCTTGCTGCTTGGCAGTATCATCGCCTAAAAGATATGCAACGAGTGCATGGCAAAACTCATGTACGGTTAATGATACAAGAAATGCTAAGATGAGGATAAGCGTTGTGCTGATTGTTGCCATCATAATCTTTCTTTGACTTGGTGCCCTCGGGCATCTTCCCGCTGGTTTTTTTGTCTTTTACTATGCTTAGTTTACAGTATTGTGGTAAGGTATACTAGAAGCGCCCACATTCTCAGGAGTTATTATGAAGCTACGATTAGAGTATTTTATTATTCCGGGATTAGTGTTTCTCGTATTATGGGTTGGTGGAGTGCTTACTGCACAGGGTATGCACTGGTATAATTACGAAGTGCTTCTTCCGCTTATTACGCCACCAACGTGGGTTTTTCGTGTTGCCTGGGGAATCATAGGCTTGTGCACCATTTTTTCTCTCATTATATTTTGGCGCGTGAGCAGTTGGGATGCGCTCTTTTATGGTACGCTCATGATTTTTATACTCAACGCGTTTCTTAACATTAGTTGGAGCTATGTCTTTTTCGTGCGTCATGAAATTGGTAGAGCTTTCGGGATCTCCGTTGCTCTTGAAGCAACACTTATTATTCTCATATTTCTCTTATGGAAGCGTTCTCGTTCTGCTGCGCTTTGGCTTCTCCCCTACGCCCTCTGGGTTGCGATTGCCTGCTATCTTACGTATGATGTCTATCTAATTAATGAGGCAATTTAGCTGTATCTGTCAAGTAACTCACGCAATTAATGGTCTTGCTGATTCTCTTTTTTATTTGTTTTCTGATCGGCGCGAGTGTTTGAGCTGCTGTCGGACACGGCGTCCGAACAGCAGCGAGTTGAGCGCCCATCTTTTGGGCAAGCTACGGCGGTAAGCTGGGATGAGAGGTCGGGCTGATAAACTCCTATAATAAAGTAAATCCAATAGTCGTTCCCGCGCGCTGTCCCGCCTTCGCTAAAGCTTCGTCGGGCAGGCCGGCGAGCGCCTTTAGCCCGCCATAGCCCTCGCGACGGCCGACGGGGTCGGGGATCCAAGGGGGCGGACAAGCGCCCGCCTTGCCGCCTGCCCGCGTTGGGCAATCAGGAATATTTTTTTTTAGTATACTTAAGAGTATCATGATAATACTATTACAGCTCATACCCCTCATACTCACTATCAACCTTCTTATTGCATCACCAATTGCATTACCAACGTTGCCTTATAAAGCAGTTGTTATGGTACCGGTATGCGATGCTGTCAAAAACCCATTACTATCTCCATCTCGGACAAACTTTGTTACTCACTATACAAAGATTCCCTTTTCTCCAGACTCGCCTCCGGCTTTCGTCTGTCGCTTATATCAGCTTAAAAAAAATGAGCAGGTCAACGTCATAGCACTTACTGATAAAGAAGCGTATTGTGATACAGACTCATTTTATTATTATCGTGGAAGTCGCAAAAGTAGGTGTACATTTTGGATCCAAAAAAAATGCATTACTCCACTTGATCTACTAACTTCTAAAAACCTGCATGTACCTCCAGCAACAGATCTTGCATCCCGTCCCGAGCTCTATAACAAGGATGTCTTAACGCTTACCATGCCCTGGTATGATGGGATAACAAAAGCCACGTATAGCGTTGGTACGCGCTTTCTTCGCTCTGAAAAAGAAGATACCAGAACTCATTACGCAGTCTACATAGTCACCAAAAATCTGATCGAAAAAATCTCATTTGTTCCAAAAGAAGTAGCCCGCGTGGATTATCCAAGAGATTATGAACAAGCTCGCATCGCGTTTCTTGATCTTTTAAGAGCCTGGGTTCATGGAAAGCAAGAGCACGAGCAGGAGAAAGAGGTACTAAAGCCACAACGCACTAATCTCAATATAAGTACCAAGAAAAAATCTTCGAAAAAATCTTCTGCTCAAGAAATTATCCCCTATGTTCATGGCGGCTGCAGTTTTAGCGGCAAATCTCCTGCACAGGGATTTTATCTTTCCCGCCGTGTACAAAATGGAAAAAAGCTTCTCTATTGGCAGCGATTAGGGGAATATGAGGCACCCCTTGATGGTTTTGATTGTTCAAACTTAGTACTAAGCGCTGCGCAGATTGTAGGTATGCCTTACTATTTCAAAAATACTCATGCACTCTTACGCGGACTGAAAGATCTTAAAAAAGAACAATCACTACAAGAAGGCGATTTGGTGTGGTATTCAGGGCATGTACTTGTTGTAAGCGACCTCAAAAAGAATTTGCTTATCGAAGCATCAGGTTATGAAAATGGGCATGGTCGTCTTCACGAGACCAGCGTCAATAAAGTTTTTAAAGATATAAAAGATTTTCCTGCTCTCATAAACGCATACCATAGCCGCAAAAAAGTCTATCGTCTTACCAAAACTGGCAGATGCCGCCCGGAAGAGCTACGCATTCGATTGCTCTCACTTCGCAGCTTATGGGATCAGCCCATACCTTGCTTATCACAAGCGCTCTGTGAATCACCCGTTCATAGCAGCAGGCCTCACAGAGATAGCAAAGTCTGATATCGATGATGCAAGGCTCACTGAGTGATCATGCACACTGAGCGTTGCAACTTTTCTATATGCTTTTGAAGATCGCGCTGAAGAGCCATCATAGTTTCTGCGCATGCAGTATCACCGGCATTCTGAGCATCCACAATCGCATGTTTTTCTATAAACCAGGTTAGTTCACTCAGCTTGTAGAGCATTTTTACTTTATTGTACGAAGAGTTGTCAAGCATCATAGCAAATCCTTCACTTTGGAGGTAAATATATTCTATACTAGTTTTGACGATTGAAGGTTCTTGAGTCAAGAGTTTGTCATTTTTTTGTAAACCACGAGGGAGCTTCATGAAAATTGAGCGAATTATAGCACGGGAAATTTTTGATTCCGAAGGCTGGCCAACGGTGCAGTGTGAGATTTTCCTTGAAAACGGAGAATCAGTGAAAGCATCGGTTCCTTCGGGTATTTCCGTTGGTTCATATGAGGCTCTCGAGATGTATGATGGTGGAAGCCGTTTCCAAGGCCGCGGGGTTCGAAAGGCGGTTCAGAACATTGAGCAGATAATTGCTCCTCATTTTATCGGGGAGGAGCCAAATGCAATTGAGATGGATCTTAAAATGGTCGAACTCGATGGAACCGAAGATGCTTCACGCCTTGGTTCCAATGCGCTGTTGGCGGTAAGTATGGCGCTCTATCGGGCTGAGGCTTACTGTGAAGGCATAGAGCTCTATGAGTTTATTGCAGCGCTGACAGATGCACAGACAGTAAGCATACCGTTTCCTCTTTTAAATGTTATTAATGGGGGTGCCCATGTATCAAATGGACTTCGCATTCAAGAATTTCTCCTGATGCCGATAGGGACGCAAACATTTCGATCTGCATTTGAAGTGGCGGTTATGACATTTCACGAATTGGGAGAGCTCCTTAAAAAAAAGGGCAGATCAACTGCAGTAGGGCCTGAAGGTGGGTATGCCTGCAGCTTTAAGAGTGAACGCGAGGCACTGGATCTTATGCTTGAAGCAATTGAACAGGTTAATAGCCGGCACGCATTAAGTTGTGTTATGGCACTTGATGTTGCGGCTTCTCAATTTTATGATGAAGCGACCGGGCTCTATCACTGGCATGATAAAACGCTCAACAGCGATGAACTTATCGCGTACTATGAAGAATTAGTTTCCCAGTATCCTATTTATTCTATCGAGGATGGCCTGAGTCAAGACGATTGGGAAGGCTGGCAAACAATGACTCGAGTGTTCGATCAGAAGATTCAAATTGTAGGTGATGATCTGCTTGCTACAAATGCTGATCGCATTATTACAGCAAGTGAAGAGCGTGCTGTCACCTCTGTCATTATTAAGCCCAATCAAGTAGGGACTGTTACACAGACTATCCAAGCTATTATGCTCTGCAAAGAGCGTGGGCTGCATACCATCGTTTCACATCGATCTCATGAAACAGAAGATACGTTTATTGCCGATCTTGCCGTGGGTACCAGCTCTGGTCAACTCAAAGCAGGCAGCTGCTGCCGCTCTGAGCGTGTTGCAAAATACAATCGGCTTCTTGCTATTGAAGATACGCTGACATTTTCCCAGTTTGATGCTTCGTAAATTATTCTACAATTATTCTACTTCTTTACAATTTGTGCTGAAAACGAAATATTGCTATTCTAATGCCAAATCCAGGCGTGACATTATACATGAGAATGCAAGGAGTAGCTATGACGAAAAATGCGCATTATTTTTTTCTAGCCTTTTTATTGATGGGCTCGCCATATCTTTGTGCTATGGAAAGCCTCTCGAGGAGCTCTTCTGATCTTTTTAAAGAAGGGAAGCGAGAGCGAAGGTCAAGCGAGGAAAGCGATCAAGGGCTTGTTCCCTTATCACCGGTTCTCAAAAAGACGAAAAATGAAGATGAGGCACAGTATCAGGCAGCCCAAGTTGCTGTTTATTTACTCAAACTTGATGCACAGGAAACGAGAACACATACGTTTATTGATCGCATGAAACTTCAGAAATTATTATATTATATTCAGGGCTATTCACTTGCCTTGAATAAACGCTCGATGTTTACGGAAAATGTTATTCACTATACACATGGACCGGTCGTTTGGGAGGTGCTTACGCTTTTTGAAAGAGGTTATGATCAAAGAGTTGAGCTTAAGGACTTGCCTCACGTTGAAGAGGCACCATTCACAGATGAAGAAAAAGAACTCATGGCAACGGTATTTGAGCTTAAAATGCATAAAAGCGGAACTGCCTTGGCGTCAGACAGTCACAGTGAAACTCCTTACATTACTACCGACCAAAATGACATAATGAGTCATGATCTCTTAGAGAGCCACTTTAGACGACTTGATGTATGGCTGCCCTATACAATTCAACGGTTTTGTCTAACAAAAACAAATGAAGGATTTGAAAATCTTGTCAGATATGTGAGGGAATATCTTTCTTATTCTCACTTTGATAGCCTATCGTTAAGCAATATCACAGATTGTTTTGATACCTATAAATCTAAGATTGAAAGAGCGTTAAACGTTTGGACTAATATAACGTATATACGATGGCCAGGGCAGACATTTTATCAAGCATTTATGGGCTATTTATTCCTTCCTGTTCAATATGAAAACAATTATGAAATTCTGAGCTCAGAAACATTGCAGTATCTTATTTGTATTTCCGCTTCTTTTGGCAATAAGCTCTCCATGCATTATGCCATTGAATTGCTTAAATTGTATTCCCTTGAAGAAGAGTCTCCCCTGATGGGTAGGCCGGAGCTTCAAAAAGCGAGCGAGATTCTGTCTTCTGACCTAGGTTTGCCAAATAGTCCGCTGTATCATACTGGATTGCTTTGTTTGTGTCTTGGCAATACCAAGCAAGCAAATCAATGGTTTAAAAAAGGTTTTGAGGAACAGAAACATGCCTGGTGTGGTTATCGACATGCACTTTGCACAAGAAATACTGAGGCAAAGAAAGAGATAATTCAAAGGTTGCAGGAGCTCGATCCTTATTTAGCTCAGCTAGCAGGAGAATCATTCATTGATGATATAGCACAACGAGTTGCATTACATCTCAGGTGTGCACAAGCAGGCATCTCAGGTAGTTATTTTACTGTAGGATTATTGTTAGAAGAAAGTAATCCTAGCCAGGCACAAGAAATGTACCGCCTTGCAGCTCTCCACCATGTTCTTTCTGCTTATGAAAAACTCGCTCAATTGAGCTCAAGCAGTGGAGAATCAAGCGGCCTAAAAAAGATTTATCAAGCTTGGGGATTAGCAGGTGATCCTACTGGCTTTGTTAAATTAGGCGAGTTGTTCCTTGCCCAAGGCGACAGAGGGAGTGCAATACGGTGCTTTAATCGAGGTGGTCTTCGTGGTATTGAAAAAAGAATAGAATTTGCTGCAACGTTCGAAGAGGCCGAAGAAGCAAAAAAGAAACTCAGAGATTATATTAAGGATATGTATCAATTTGTGTTAGCAAAAATACTTACGGGAACAAGTCTTGATAAAAAGGAGTAGGTCAATGATTCTCAAAATGTTGCTCTTGCTATTATACCCAAGTTTAGCTTTAGCTCAACTGGAGATAATCTGTTATGACGTTGGACAAGGTAATTGCACTCTCATTCTCTGTCACAATTATGCTTTAAAGGTTCCTCCTCTTCTGGTAGATGCAGGATCAACAGCTTACAAGAAGTTTAGATCTGCTAAATTCAAAGAGGAGCAGATCAAACGTATCAGTGAAAAGATTAATGCTTATCTTAAGCTTATAAATAAGAAAGAAATAACACTCGTTGCGAGTCATGCCGATGTTGATCATTATCGATGGTTGCCAAAAATCATAGCTGCTTGTACAAAATTAGATAACGGAATCTATGTCTCAAAAATGTTCCTTGGAAGCGCCAGAGATTTGTATATCGCAAGGGGGTTCCAATCGTTTCTAAATAACATAGAACCGGATGATGGGAGTCCGAGTCCCATTAATTTCGTAACGTTGCTAGGTGATAAACATGCGGTGACAGAGATATGTAATAATGGGCCGATTAATTATTGGATAGGGCCAGCCTTGCAAGGTGCAGTTGAAGCCGATAAGAATAAATCAAGTTTAGTTGTTTTTGTTCAAGATGGGCAGATGAAAATGGCAATTATGGGGGATGCTGAGAAAGCGACAACTGACTATATACCAGCACACTTACCACCCGAACACAATCTTCTGAATTATGGATGTATGCTGCATGCAGGTCATCATGGCGCGGCTACCCACGGTAGTAATGATGATGTATGGTTGCACCTATTACAGGTGCGAGGCGCTATTTTAAGTTCGGGGGTGAATCCTGATTTTCTTCATCCAAATGGGGTGATTGTAAAACGGATAGATGATTTGTTACTAGAAGAAGCTGGATCTCAATACTATCCACTCTATTTTGGTTTTGATGGCGCAGCATTGCGCTGTTATGCAAAAGGGTCCTTAGGCTATGGGCTTACCGCATTTCGTAAATCTATACGAGGTACATTGACTCACGGGACTGTTACTTATACGTACGATCAGGTAAGCAATAAAGTGGTGGCTAGTTGTGAGCGCTCAACAGCTTCTGATACTTTAAAAACATGCATTTTAAAAATGCTTTGTACATTTCCTAGGGGATTGCTTGAGCAAGACCATCTTCAAGAAATAGATCTTTCTCAAATGCACGTCAAGGATAACGATGATCCAGACACTGATAAGGAATTGCTACATAAGTTTTTTGATGCGTTAATCAACAAAGCAGCTTTTCTTAAACTCCTTTTGATGCCGGGGAATGCGATAAGCGGTGATCTTTCAATCCAAAAAATAAGAGAGCTGATGAATAAAAACCGGCCAGCATTGGAAAGGGTTGACTTGAGCAACAATGGTATAGCTCCTGATCGTCATGAAGCAATAAAGGTACCATTAGGTATTCTCGCAGCAAAACTTGTTCTTTAGTTAGCCAAAAACGTTTTTAAAGAACTTACGTAGAGCTGCTCATGATTGCTTTGTTTTAATGCAATAGCAAGCGTCTTATACTCGAATAAATGGCTTATCGCACGTAGCAAGAAGTTCTTTAAGACGGTCGATCGATTTTTGCGGCTTGGCCCACGAGGGAATTGCCGCATTTTTATTGATAATCTCGCGGGTTGAAGCAAGAAAGAGTTTTGGAAAATCTGGCAGGACGCGCTGAGTGACCCCTTGGCCGGATGGTGGCACCTGCCCAAATGGATTAAAAAAATCACTCCGTTGTGAGGCTGATCTGCGAGTATTTTTCAGATCATGAATCTTTTGCTCTGGTAGCACTATACAGGTAGTATCTCGTAACTCTGGTAGATTGTCCGATTCTGGGAAATACGTATTAAAGGTTGAATCTGGGGGCGATTTTAAAAAAAGACGAAAGACCGGATCCCTATCACTTTCTAGTGGAATGATGTTGCCTTCTTGTACGCGACAAACCAGATCTCGTGTTTTGTCCGTTGCTAATTCATTTTTATGGCGGGGTCGTATGATGGTCGGCGAGACAAATATTATTAAATTGGTGCGCGTTGTTTCTTCTGTTCTCCCTCGAAAAAATGCTCCTAAAATCGGAATGCTCCCAAGGAAAGGAGTTTGTGTTATTGTATCATTACGATCTATACGAGCGAGCCCTCCCATGACAAGTATCT
Source organism: uncultured bacterium (assembly GCA_963695365.1). Lineage (GTDB taxonomy): Bacteria > Babelota > Babeliae > Babelales > Babelaceae > PRDV01. The sequence continues at coordinate 355,134 of OY968766.1, read as the reverse complement.
GTCCCGATGCAAGCGTGGCTGTTGTATTAAGGCTTTGTGTGAGTCGCGTAAACGATGTGCCAACGAAGGTATCCATGGTAAATCCGATGTCAAGTCGTACTCGTTCTGGAGAAACAATATGGGGAACGGCTGTGATCCTCGTGGCGGCCGGCAAATCGATCACTGGAATCGTGTAGGTGCCATTTTGGGTCGTTACTAAATCACCCATAGGTCTGCGGATTTCTTCAGACTCCACCGTGCCCTTTTGATTATTTGAGATCATAAGATATGGATATGAAAATATTTGCGTTTTCATAATGGTTTCCAGAATTTGAATAAGTCCAAAAATGCCGGGTGTTGTTGGGTCATTGAGCGAGATAATGAGTGGGCCGGGGCTCAGGGTTGTTGTGAGGCTTCCGGGCCCGACCATTTGCAAGAGATCTTCTGCCAGTTGCGTAGGTGTGTTGCCCAGAACCGAATTAACGGAAGATATTTGCGATGAAAGAAACTGCACGCCTGGGGAAAGTATGGCGCTATCCGTTTTGCTTCTCACTGTGGTGGCAAGCGTTGTGGTATGATCATATGCAAAATTGACGATCATAATTTCGAGAATAACCTGTAAATTCGGCTTATCGATCTTTTTAATAAACTGTTCAATTATGCGCCAATCGTCCTGGCGGGCTGCGACAATAATGCGGTTACTGCCACGAAATGTAGCTCCCTCTATACCTACAGCCTCAGGATATCCCTTTTGATCGTATACTGGCCACTCAGGGTCCTGTTTTATTTTTATTTCAACCGAACCTTCCGCTACCACTTGTACGCCTTTAAAGAAGTGTTCCTGTCCCCTCCTTACCGGTGCCTGGGTGGCCTGACCGCTTACAAGGAGTGAGCCGACAATTTTTTGGAGTGCGGGTGCAAATGTTGCAGCATCCAGATACTCAAGATCATACGAGTGGAGGATCGATTTACCGTTTTCCTGAGGAACATCGAGCGATTCTGTAATAAAATCAGTTATTTTTTCGAGATGGTCGCTATATCCCATGAGAATAATCCCATTACGCATCGTATCGGCTATAACAGTCGTATCACTGCCAAAAGGGGCTGCGGAACTTTCAACTTGCCCTGCACCTTCAGCAGGGGCAGAGGCTTTTTTTAAAGAATCAAAAATATTTGCAATATCGGTTGCCTTTACGTAAGCCAAAGGAATGTAGGCGATCTCCTGAGCGCCTCCTCGCTTATCGAAGGCATCTATAATATGAATAATGGATGCTGCATGAGGTGCTAAGTCAGTTATAAGAATCCCGTTAGAGCGAGGCTCAAATATAAAGTTCACATATTTTGATCCGAGTTCTTTTATCAGGTTCGTCAATGGATGGCGCTCTTTTTCTGCAAGCGTTGGCACTTTTATATTTCGAAGATAGATGAGTGCTCTCACGCGGCTATCACTACGAGGCAGATCCTCGGGCCTTGGATCTATATAGAGAGGCAAAATGTCTCTATGAGCAGCTCCTCCTTCGATTGAGCTCTCACGCACGATAGCAAAGGTACGCTCATTTTTTTGAACGAGACTAAAGCCTGACATCTCCAAAAATGTTTTGGTAAGTTCCCATGCCTGCGGTAATGGGATCCTATCCCCGATCGATGGCGTATAGCTTACTCGCTGTGCCTTGAGTGCTTCAAGGTCAGCCGCGCCTTGAGGTGGGATGAGGAGAATGTCTCTGTCTTTAGCTAGATCTTGCGCGGTATCATAGAGCGAAGCTCTGTTTAACAAGAATGGCACCATCAGCGGGATGGCGGGGATGACTTCTGTCATGCCAATCCATGCGAGAACGAGAATCGCTTGCTTTATATACTCTTTTTTTATGTTCATATCATCATGCCGGCACTGGTTTTACCGGCCCCGCTGTTGGCTTAATTACTTCCTGCTTTGGTTTTGGTTGGCGTGCTCGTCGTGCTGCTTGGCGTCGAGCATACATTTTGTTTATAATTTCAGCATCAGGTGGATTATCCACCTCCGAAAGATAATCTCTCATCAGTTTATCTGTTTTGCCATCAATATTGAAAAATATTCGTGTCACTGGATCGCGCGTATCGCTAAACGCTGCTTCTTCACTAACATCTCGCCTCACCCTGCGAATCTTATCTGCAGTATAGACATTCATACCGCCCCTCAGCTTTGGTTGTACAATGGTGGGAGATATAAAAATGGCTATATTAGTTTTCTCGTAGATTTTATTCTTGCCGCTAAAGAAGTTGCCGATCAGCGGTATACGTGAAAGAAATGGTGTCCCGGTTATGACGTCAGTTTCAGTTGTTTGAGTGAGTCCACCAATAACGAGTATTTCTCCACTCGACATATTGGCATTTGTGTTAACTCGCCTCGTTGTTCGAGTTTGACTTGTTGGATTAATAAACATGTTAACATCAACTGCTATTTGTAGCTGTAGTCGCGTAGGAGAGCTAATTCGCGGGATCATTTGTACTTGAAGTGTTGCAGGAAGATCGACGATTTCAATGGTAATAACCCCTGCTGCTCCTGGAACCGCGTCTCCCTGTACACGCTGAATCGTTTGTGATGCGATTGTAGCCTTTTGGTTATTGGTGGTAACAAGAAATGGGTGAGATAAGACTTTGCTATCAACAATTGAATCAAGAAGCTGTAAAAGACCGAAAATTCCTGGTGTTAGAGGATCATTCCATGAAATAATGGTTGAGCCGGGTGTCAAAAGAGACGTTACCGGGGGGTTGTTTGCCTGCTGTAGTGTGCCGCTGAGCAGCGCAAGCAAATCGACATTGATCGCTGAAGGGTTGATTCCAAGTACGCTATTCACGTTTGATATATTAGAGGAGAGAAATTGAACTCCATCAGGAAGCTGAGCGTCCGTTTTTGTGCGGAAGGTTCCTGAAACAATCTTTTGTCTTGTTCGAGTGACATCTACAATCATTACTTCGAGAATCACCTGTGGCTGAGGCTTATCGAGCGCTTCGATAAAATCCCTTAACCGGACCCAATCATCATGAATGGCTGCAACGATGAGCCGATTTCCGCCAGTTATAATTTGTTGATTACCAAGCCCGACTGGAAGATAGCCGCCCTTTGCTTCGAGCGTAATTTCCTCAGTTGTGCTTTTTGTTTCAACAGTCTTTACCTCCTCTGCCATGACAACTGTCCCCTGGAAGTATCTCTCTGGTCCAACGGGAGGGCCGGCTTGCCCCTGAAACCCAGCCTGAACGGGCGGCGTGACAATCCGTGTTAATACATCGGCAAAGAGTTTTGCATCAAGATACTGAAGATCGTAATAGTGAAGAATTGATTTACCAGTTTCTGGAGGGTTATCCATGTACTGCTCAACAAAATCTGCAATCCGTTCTACAGCAGTTTCACGTCCCATGAGTATGAGTGTGTTGTTGCGATCATCAGCGATGATTTTTGTGTCCGCGGCGAAATAGCTGAGTGATTCACCATGTTCTTCGCCTCGGATAAAGGGCGGCTGGTTAACGTCGCCGGATGCCTTTTTTAAGGAATCAAACACTTTCACCACATCCCTTGCAGGCACATTGTGCAGCTCAATCACCTCGATCGTTTCCTTAAAGCCGCTGTTATCAAGTTCTTTAATAATGGTCATAACCGATGCGATAATATTTGACTTATCAGTAATGATAAATCCATTCGCTTTCGCTTCAAAAATAACGGGCGCACCCGGTGAAAGCATATCTCTAAAAATGCGAGCAATAGGGTTTGTATCCTTATCTTGAGCTGTCGGTGCTGTTAAATTACGAAGATAGTACATATATCTGATTCGCTCTTCGCTATCGGGCAGTTTATTGGGTGGCGTATTAATATAGAGCGGAAGAACTTCGCGATTAATGCCTGGCTCGTCAGGTCGACCTACTCTCGTGACTACGTAGAGATCATCCTTCCGCTTGCTGATAGCGAATCCTGACAATTCCAAAAAGGTATACAGTAAATTCCATGCTGTATCAAGCGATACGGTCTCTCTTCCTTGTGGTTGATAGCTCACCGTCTGCTTTTTGAGTGCCTCAAGATCGACGGCTTGCTGGGGAAGGATGACATTGATTTTCTTAAGAGAAGCGACCTGTTCGATAATATCAACGAGACTTTTCTTTTCAAATGAGAAAGGGATATGTTCTTCTGGTTTCCTTTTTTTAGCGGCTCGTTGTTCTAAGATATCGTCTCCACGCTGCACTGGTGCAGCAAGGAGATCGCCTGCAAGAAAAAGAATCAGAAATAGTACCGGTATCTTGGAATTCATGGAGGCTCCTATTCAGTTGCACTCAGTTCTAGTGTAGCAATTGTTATATCAAGATCAACAAGCGGCGAACTACTTTCTTTTTTAAGGGTTACTTCTTTCGTGTACAGCTGTGGCACCGCAGCAATCGCAAGCAGAAGATCGGTAATATTTTTCATAGAGAGTCGGGCAAGTTGAGCACTTATTTGAAACTCTGTTTTGCCGCTGAGTGTCTCTCCCTCTGTTGGTGCACTTACTGGGGCTTGTAATCGACTGATCAATCCGGTCCGCTGAAGAATGTCTTGAAATGCCTCTCCGATACGAAAGTCCTTATTTTGTGTCAATATTTCTTCCACTTTTTGACTGTGAGCTTTTGCTATCTTATAATTGCTTAATAGTCTTTTTGTTTCCGCACGCTGCGTCTCGAGGTTTTTTAATTCTCTCGCATAGTATCCTACTCTTCGTGAATGCCAAAAGAAAAGAAGACCCAAAAGGGCGAGCATGCCAAGAAAAAACGCACCACTATAAAGAGAGAGCTCTCGTTCTTCGAGGTTTTGAATTCTTATTCTGAGTCTGTCTATAAATTCCATACGTTACTTTCTTGCTTAGCTGTGCTCAACAATAAGGGTTATTGGCTCAGTTTTAAAATTCCAATCTTGGAGTTTTGGCAGCTTTTTAAACGGCGGGCAATCGAGCTGTTTTTGCAGTTTTGTAAGCTGTGGATATCCTGGAACTGAGCCATACAGCTTTATTGTGTCATCTTTCATAACGACGCTGGTGAGATCCAACTGGCTTTCCTTCGCATTGAGGCATGAGCTCAGCGCGGTGAGGTTGGTAAGAAGCGCATATCTATTTTCCTGAGACAGATGATTCCAGGCTGATTCTTGACGGTTTAGTTCCGTTGAGGCAGCTTTATTTGCTGCAGCGAGATTGACCGTTTGTGTCGGTTTAAGCTTAAAGCTCTTTTGAAGATCCGCAATCGCTTCTGCTTGAGCTGCTTGGTAGGCTTTTTTGAGTGCGCGTACTCGCAAAAGGCTGTAGAGTGAGCATGATACGAGTATCAATCCGCACAGTGCTGCAAGAACCATGAGCTGCCGATATAAAAGGCGATTTTCAAGTGCAGCTTCATATTCCTGATTAAAATTCATCTTCGTGAGCTTAAGTGCAGCTGCAAGACTAACCATATATTGTTGCGTAAGGGTTATGCCATTGCTTTCTTGTATCATCGGCTGCTCGCGTATCTGTTGCGGCTGAAAGCGGGAGCACTCGGTGGTAAGCGTCTGGTTAATATATGAGATAATCGCGTCGCTTTCTGCTGCGCCGCCCATTATGACAATATGTACCTGTGCATCTGCTCTGGCTCGATAGGCATCGAGGGTAAATTGAATATCTGAGAGGAGAGCAGTAAAGTTCTGTTTCATGCTGGAAGATCCTTCGCTTCCTAAAGCTTCTTCAAGGGTGTGCACTGAAGCTTGGTCGGTCTGAAGCCCGGTGAATAGCCCGCGTGGTAAAGCTCTCAAATGAGCCAGGCGTTGATCTACGCTGACTGCAAGTTGCGTGGAATATGGTTGAATATCGATGAGCGCGACAATTGCGTCAGTGGATGGTTTTGCACAGAGTTCATAGAGTTTATAAAGTTCAATCATATCGACTGTAAGTCTGCTGAGCGTGAGGTCCGCTGCCTGAAAGTAAGCAATATATCTTGCAACGGTCTGCTTTTGGACCGCCGCAACAAGGAGATGGGTCGTTTTTGCAACAATATCTTCTTTTGTAGCGATGCTATCTATGACAGCCGCATCGAGTGGAAATGGCAGCTGGGCTTCGATTTCAAAGGGAACGACCTGCTGCGCTTTTTTCATTCCGATAAAAGGAAGGCTGAGTTCTTTAAAAATAACGAGCGAACTTGGAAGTACGCAGCTAATTTCCTGGACGGCTCCCCATTTTGTGCTGAGTTCACGTAGTGCTTTACTTATTGCCTCATCAGTAACGCCCTCTTTTGGGAGAGGTTCTTCAAGCACAGCCTCTATGGTTCTTTTTGTTCCGTGGGCGCGGATGACCGTTACACGCAGTGCATCTGGCGCTATCTCGATTCCCGCCCGTCGCGTACGTAGAAGGTAGTAAGAGCCTATTGCTTCAGGAATAAATAGGTTGGTAATCATGCACGCTCTCCAGCTTGCTCAATAAGATCAAGCAGCCCCTTTTTACCAGGCACTTGTGGCTTTTCTGTTTTCGTTGTTTTATTTTTTTCTTTCGTTGGTGGCCGTTGAGCAACAATCTCCGGTTTTCGTTGACTTTCATCGATATATCGCGCCTGAGTCGTGACGAATCTATCTATGGTACTTGCTTCTTTATCTTTATGGTCAGCGAAGAACCAGCGATGAATTGGATCTCGTCGTTCTGCATAACCGCGCATGCTGTAGAGATTTTCTTTGGCATCAGCGATTTTTGAATACGTGAAATTTTGAGCTACCTCTGGCTGATGAGGTTTTATAATTTCCGGGCAGATGAGAATAAGCAAACTGCTTCGTTCAACCGATTTTGTTTTATTTTTGAAGAACCATCCCAAGAGCGGGATATCTCCAAGGAAGGGGACCTTGGTTATATTTTCAGTAATGGTATCCTGAATGAGTCCGCCTAATGCAAGAACTTCTCTATTTGCAAGGAGCGCTTCGGTGCTTACGCGCTTTATTAAACGATTTTGCGTTGTACCAATGAAGGTACCAAGTTCAACATATACGTTGAGTGTTATCATGTCGTCAAAACTTATTTGAGGCGTAACGATAACACGAAGATCTGCAGAAAGATCTGCTTGAGCCTGCGCTTCACGCTGACCCTCAACAATCGCAGATGTTGTACGTTGGGTTTCACCGACCTTGAATTCAGCCTTATACTTATTTGTTACCGTTAAAAATGGATTTGCAACAATACTCACCCGCGTATACATCTCGAGAGCTGCAAGAAGTCCCCAGAAGCCAAAGAGATCTTTTCCAAGCGTGACGAGTGTTGTTCCCGCTGCAAATGGAGATACCCCGCTTACCTGATCTGCGAGAGCGATGAGATTACCAAGAAGCCTTTCCGCGCCATTGATGGGCGGGCCGCCTGTTGCCGGCTGAAGCGTTTGTATGGCGCCGAGGTTCCCGGTTTGGAAATTAACATTAGGGCTAAGAATGCTGCTGGTGCCGCCGGTGCCATCGCAGCAGTCTACTTTATTACGCAACTGGACACCGATCTGTTTGGTGTCGGTTAAATCAACGTCAAGAATAAGTACTTTGATAGCTACTTGTGGCTGTTCCACGTCAAGTTTTTCGATGAGCTCTCTAATTTTCAGGTACTCATCATAATCTGCATTAATAATAAGCCTATTGCCTGACGTTTCTTCTGTGATGCGGACGGTCGGGCGGAAAAACTTATTGGTATCACGTACACCGCCGACGAGCGCTGCTGCGGTATTTGAAGGATCTGCGTTAAACTTTTGAATAATCTCATTGAGGATTTTTGCGATGGAAGCGGCATCCATATATTTGAGTTGAATAACATGGAGTGGCGAGAAAGGGATATCGAGTGTTTTATCCACATATTTTAAAATAAAATCTTCAAACCGCTTAATATTATCTCTTGTACCTAATACGATGAGCGAGTTAGTGTACGGTTCTTCAAATACTCTCGTTGCTTCAGTGAAATATTGCGTCGTACTCGGTTTTCGTTGGCGCGCAAACGGATTAAAAGCCGGACTTTGAGGATCTTTGCCTATCAGCTTATAGTAAAGCTCTCTCACTTGGCGCGCATCAGTATGGCGGAGTCTGATAATTGCCAAAGTTTCTGGAAGGGAGACTTTATCGATCTCTTGTAATATTGATATAAGTGATCGAATATTTGCAGCCTTATCGGTCATAATAATTGCACGCAATGTCGGAACCTCAATAATTGGTCCAGCAGATCCCGATTTCATCGCCTCTATTATCTGAACAATTGTAGAAAGTTCTGCATTGTCAGCAAAATAGACGTATCTAATTTTTGTGTCGTTATTTGGAATAAGCTCCGGATCGGTACCTATAAATGTTGGTAATGGTTCACGATTTGCTGATGGCTTATCTCGCGATGCGCTGACCGTTACCCGATAGGTGCGTGGCAGGGTACTAGGTATGACGGAGAATCCCGCCATCTCAATAAACGTGAGTCCGATCTCCCATGCTTGCTTGAGAGTAAGAGGCACTTCTGATTTGAAGGTAATTTTCGTGCCGGCCATCGGTTGGAGACCTTCAGCGCGCATTGGCTCTATAGCATCATCGAGGATAAAGGTAATATCGAACGTATTGGAAAGAAATTTCAAAAGCTCGGTGAGCTCTTTGTTATCAAAGTTCATTTCGACCCGCTCATTTGGATCAAATCCTTTCCAAGGTTCGAGATATTTTCCAAGATAGATGCCACCAGTCTGCGCTAACGTTTCAAAATTCTCAGCTGTTTCGGCTGCTTTGTCTTTTTGGGTCTCTTGTCCCACATCGATCGCTCTTTCTTGCTCTTGAGCCTCTTCTTTCGTGCGAGGCTCTTCTGCCATGCTCATAGCAGCTTTTATTTTGCGGCGATCGCGCAATCTACGAATACCCTTTTCTTGTCTCATTGGCACTTGCTTGATATTGTTCTTTTTTTCTGCCCCTTTGGTGCTTACTAAAGCTGGTGTAGCAGGAGCCTGGGCTTTCGGAGCCGTAGGTTTTGCCTGAACTACTGGTTTCGCACCGATGGGAGCGGCGGCTTGCTGAGCCGGTGCCGGTACTTGAGGGGCTCCTGGGCTCATAGGTGTCGCTGGTTGCGCTGCTTGAGCGGGAGGGGTCGGTTGTCTCTGGGGAGCAGCTGCCTTTGGCGCAGTTGGTGCGACTAGTTGTTCCTTTTGAGTTGCTGCGGCTGCTTGAGGTACCGCTACAGGTATTACCTTTTGCACAGGTGCTGTTGGTGTTTCGGCTACGGATGCAATAGGAGAAGCTATAGTTGGCTTTGCTGGTGCCGCAACTGGCTGAGCCAAAGGTGCAGTTGTAGCTGGTGGAACTGGCTGATCTGCGGGCTTTGGTGATACGGGGGTTGCGGTTGGAGGTACTGTCTGATTGACAGGCCTTGATGGGGTTTCAGGGGTTTGGGCTCCTTGTTTCGCAGCTACTTGAGCTGCTACAGAAGGAGTGCGTGCCTCAGGTTGTATAATTGTAACTTGTGGCGCTCGTGTTGGTTGTGCCGGAGCTGTAGTTCGAGGTATGGGAGTCCCGCCTTCTGTACTTTCATCGGGATCGATCGGTACAAGCTTAAAAGGGGGTTTTCCCTGAGGAGTGCTCCTAGGCTCGCCGACAGGAAATTCCGTGACCTGAATTTCTTCGGAAGGATCTTCTGCCCTGAGCATTGGTATGGTGCTCAGTGCGCCGATCATAATGAGTAAAAAGCCGAACAGTTTTTTCATATCTTATATTGTCCTATTGGCTATCGCTGAGGCTGCTGTGGAGCTACCATGCTTTGTCTACTTCCATACACATTCGTAGCCTCTCTATCTTTTTGTTGCATCGAATTCATCGTGCCTTGATATGGTCTGGTATCTGCCATATGGGGGCTTGGACCCGTAGTCATAGGTGAAGAACCCATTTGTTGCGGTCCAACTATGGGAGCAGGGGTTTGCTTTTTAATGCTCGTATCTGCAAGATTAAATAACGTGTATGAAAGTTTAAGTTGTCTGCCGTTACGCACGCAAGTTACTGTACAGACTGAACCCATTTTCATTTGAACTGCTTTATTGTACGCTTTCATGCGATTTTCTGTTGAGTCCGTGCTGATGTCAGCAACATGCGTGATTAAATCACCTGGTTGGAAACCGAGTGCGTACCCAATTGAAGATCTATCCATTTTGCCAACACGAATGCCGATAGCTGCGCCTTCTTTTACTGCTGGTGTTGCGTCAAGTGCATCGATTAGTCCGGCCAGGCTTGCCATGCGCGCAGCAAAACTTGTCGGATTCAGCAAGAAGCTTGTTGCAGTTTGTTGTTGAACGACATCGGTCCAGGTCACGTCTTTGAGGTTTTCTAACTCTAATTGAGCGTCCTCTGGATACATAAAGAGTGTTTCTTGTTGTCCATTTGAACGGAGAATAATGAGCTTGCGTGGGAATATACGCAAGACGTATGCATCCATAACCATTTCACCAACTTTATAAGAAGTTGTTTTTCTTGTGTTGGTATTGAGCAAACTTACCTGAGAATTCTCATCTTTATTGGATGCGATGATGCCACTAATTTTGATTGGAAGGGGCGGTAAAAATTGTAAAGATGGTTGCTGCCGCGGCATTACCGGTCGCGGGAAAGGAGGGGGTGGCAATACCGGCAATGTTTCAGTTACCGCTTCTGGTATGGCCATCGGTTTATAGGTTCCAAAGATATCCTTTTCTTCATAGATCATGCGGAAATCCTTTGGGTTGATCTCTTTTTCTTCCTCCAGCACTATACTGGTTGGGACTTTTATAGGCGTCGCGCGTGGTGTTTCAACAATTTTTTTTGCTGAGAAGATGATAGAAACAATGACAGCAAAAAGCAGGATCGTCAAAGCACTCGTGATTATCCAGAGCGGGCTCTTCATCAAATCTCTTCCTTAGGAAATCTTCGGATGCTTACTTTTTTAGCAAGGCATCTTAATCGCTATGCGCCACTATTATCTGTCGACAGACAGTTTAATACAAACAAAATTTTTGTAAAATTTGGATGAGTGTGAACATCCGGTAATAATGAACGTTATGTAGCATGCCAATCAATCTCGAGGATAAGGTAATGTTTTTGTTGAATTGCGTTAGCTAAGTATGCTAATGTTATAGTACGAATGTATCTGGGGGGAAGTCTAGTCTGCGCTTTTATTTTGTGATTTTATGTGCGAGCCTGTGCTCATTTGGTGCGCATGCGCTTTCTTTAAACGATACGTTTATTCGCCAACACTGCGTTGATGAAAACCTTTCACGCCTTCTTCATGAGCATGATGATGAATTAGCAGAGCTCATAAAAAAGGCACATAACACTGCTGCTAAAAAGAAGCATGGGGTATGGAAATTAGACTGGCTGCCGGGCTATTACGTTAAGTATGATGTTAATCGATTGAAGCAACGGGAACTACTTGCGCAATGTATCGAGAAACATAAGCTTACCTTTCTTCACGCGCCGAAAAAGCAGTTATATCATTTGAAGGCCCGACCAAAAAAACTCAACAATCTCAATTATGCGCTCATTTGTGAGGAAGTAGTTGTCGATAAAGCTGCATACAGCAAACCTCTTGGCCTTGATATCATGAAGCAGTTTACCCGTCTTATCGAAGAGACTGGTCATATCAGTACCTATGCTGGTAACTACATACATTGCATTGATAATACAATTTCATTTATCGATACTGATGGTACGTTTGATAAAAATCGTTCGATTGTAGGGCTTGTAAGACTGCTGAGTAAAGATGTTGATAGCTATTACACGCCAGAAGCATTAGATCATATTCTTAGTCGCATCGCACATCATATAGTGCGCGTGTATAAGCTGCGTAAGCTTGAGGCCTGGCGCGTGTTTAATGAGCTTATGAGCGATCAAAAGCCTGCGGTGGCAGAACGTGTTCGATCACAGCTCTTTGGGCATATCCGAAAGGCTGAAGGGCGATAGTAGTTGTTTTGGAAGAATGAGGTTAACCAAAACTGATAAATAGGGAATCCATGGTTATCTGATTATCAACAGATGCAGCATATTGTGCATTCTCGAAGACACCAAATGGCGTGATAAGCGTTGTAAATAGACTTTTTCTAGTGCCTGTGATAGTGCGAAAACATTCTTTTTTCCAGCGTAATTTTTCGGCGTACTCTTTTGTAACAACGTATGGCGCATTAGAGTATTTAATTTCGCAGAGATTAATGCAGTTATCGGCTCGTTCAATAACAAGATCGATTTGTGTTCCGTTTTCTTTGCTGTCTTTGGCGGCGCGATATTTCCAGCTGCTTGCTTTTACCGAGATGCCGCTGATGCCTAGGCCAAAAACGATTCCCTTGATGTGTTTTAAGCATATGCCTTCGAAGGTATAGCCTCCCCAAGCGTGATAACGCGGTGAATCCTGCGCTTGTTGCCAATAAAACTCTTGCATATCTTTGAGACTTCCCTCGATACTTGGCATTATCCATGTTAAATAAAAAAGGGAATACTCATCGATTAAGCGGTACAGGGATTCTCGTTTCTTTTTTTCAAAGTTGGGCACTGTGGTTATAAATCCAGATGCTTCAAGCTCTTCTAACGTACGCGTGAGCCCGCCCCCTGATTTTAATTTAGTTATATCAATGAGTTCGCTTTGGCTTAAACCACTTCTTTGCTTAGCCAGTGCTTTTACGATAGTGAGATGAGTTTCTGCGTGATCAAAGAGTGAAGAAAAGAGACGGGGAAACTCATAGGCTAAAGGAGCATTGGGTACAAAACATGCTTCTTGTATCGTTTGGACGGGCGATTTGCCCTTGCTGATAATTTCAAGGTACTTAGGGATGCCCCCAAAGGCCATATACAGCTCGATAATCTGTTTATGTTCTAGTTCTATCCCTTTTGCCTTGCAAAAAAGTTCTGTTTCGGCAAGCGTGTATGGCTCAAGTTTCATTTTTGCTGTTAAGCGTCCATAGAATCCCCCCTGACTGTCGACTATTTTTTTTAACATCCATGATGCAGCTGAGCCGCAGACAACGAGCACGACATTAGGTTGGCGTGAGAGATAGCGGTTCCAAGCATGATCTAATGCTTCTAAAAATCCTGAACGTGGGGAAGCGAGCCAGGGGAGCTCATCAAGAAAAATCGTAACTTTTTTGGAAGGTTCTGCTTTTTTAACTCTTTTGCACAGAATAGAGAAGGCTTCCTGCCAATTATCAGGAGTATTTTGTAGTTGCCCGCCGAAAAAAGCTCCACTGAGCTCTTCGTTAAAATTTTTAAGCTGATTCTTCGTTGTCGCATTTTTTATGCCCGTCAACTCGAAGTAGACGGTTTTTTCTTTAAAAAACTGACTAATTAGGAAAGTTTTTCCTACTCGACGTCTTCCGTAAATGGCAAGAAATTCAGCTTTATCAGATTTATAAAGCCTTTCTAACAACTGAAGCTCTTTTTTGCGACCGATTATTGAGGGCATTTCATTTCCCTTTAAATTTGGAGATAAGTGATAAAAAACCTTAGATATCGCCAAATATATCTAAAACTTGGCGATAAGTCAATTAATAAATGAGATATCGCCAAATATGATGCAAACTTGGCGGAAAGTCGTAAAATAAATGAGATATCGCCAAGTTTGAAAGTTTTCATCGAGAAGTGCGAAATTTTTGGTGCGCTTCCGGCGAAAATGCAAAGATGCACGCACCGCAATGATTGGAAAGATCGACCACAAAGCCCCATTATCGCTTGCATGACTATGAGCGTCGACTGAATGCTCATTTCTGAGATCATTTAAAATTTTCTCGTCATAATCAGCATTTTCAAAGCTTTACTACTAAAGATCGACAAATGTCAATTAGAGGATATTATCAATGAAGCTGAGCGAGCGAACGTTATTGAAGAAGGGGACTTGTACTGGAAAGCGGCGACCTGTCCTGCGCAAAGTTTGAGAATTGAAAAGCAAGGAATATAAATGGCAATACCTGGTGTGGACGGAAAAATCCGTTGTTTTGGTGGTGTAGCTGGTAAGGAATTATTTACGGAATATCATGACAAAGAATGGGGTGTTCCTTCCCATGATGATCAGCATTTGTTGGAGATGCTGATTCTTGAAGGAGCGCAGGCTGGACTGAGTTGGGAAACAGTGCTGAAAAAGCGCGAAGGATATCGCAAAGCGTTTCATCATTTCAATCCTGTTCGCGTGGCGGCTATGAAAGATGAAGAGCTGGAGGGCTTGCTGCACAACCCAGACATAATTCGCAATAGGTTAAAGATCTATGCGGCGCGCCAAAATGCCCGAGTTTTTTTGCAGATTCAGCATGAATTTGGCTCTTTTGATAAATATGTGTGGGCATATGTGAATGGCAAGCCTCTCATTAACCATCGCAAGAGGCTGCGGGATATTCCAAGCCATACAGCTGAAAGCGATGCTTTGTCCACGGACTTAAAAAAGAGAGGAATGAAGTTTGTAGGTTCAACGATCATGTATGCTTTTATGCAAGCGATAGGCATGGTTAACGACCACATAAGTTCCTGTTGGCTTTCTAAGCGTTAAAGAATACAGTTCTGCTTATCAATCGCCCGGTTCTTCCTCTTCAACTTCATCAGCCTGAATCGGCCCCTTAGTGAGCCCTCGAATAAACTGATAGATATATGGGTTATCAGATTCCCAGATCGATTTTGCATCGGAGAAAAACTTTATTTCGCCTTCGTGTAGTAATGCAACATAGTCAACATACTGGAAAACTTCGGTATCATGGCTAATAACAACCGAGGTAACTTTAAACCGCTTCTGCATACTTTTCATGAGCTCATGTACAACGCGAGCGGTAATCGGATCAAGTCCGGTCGTTGGTTCATCATAGAGTATAATCGTTGGGTTTGATACCAGGGTACGGGCAATGCCGACTCGCTTTCTCATCCCTCCGGAAAGATCGGACGGATATTTATGCATAATGTCATGACTTAAGTGAACGAGCGAGAGCTTCTCTTTAACGATCGCTGTGATCTCTTTTTTGCTTTTACCCTGTTCTATAAGCGAAAGACCAATATTTTCGTACACAGTAAGGGAGTCGAGTAATGCAGCAAACTGGAAAACATAACCGCATGATGCGATCTGCTCATCTCGCTCACGCTCGCTTAATCCAGTGATTTCTTTACCATTAATTTCAATTGAGCCGCTTGTTGGCTTCATCAATCCGGCAATTGTTTTTAAGAGAACCGACTTTCCTTCGCCCGATCGGCCAACGATACAGGTCATCTTGCCTTGGGGAACAGAGAGATTGATATCTTTCAATACCCAATGATCCTTAAATTTCTTTTTAAGGTGGGTAATGCGAATCATAGACCAGCCTTGAAAAGAAGTGAGCTTAAGAAATAGTTTGCAATAAGAATAATGATGCTTCCAAGCACAACGCTTTTGGTGGTTGCATATCCAACGCCACGCGCGCCACCCGAAGCATAGAGGCCTTGATAGCAACCGACGGTTGTAAGTATAAACCCAAAGAAGCATGATTTAATGAGACCGCCAACAATATCGGTAATCATAAGATAGCTTCTGATATTGGCAACATAACTATCCGGGTTCATGAGTAAATTTGTGCGGGTGTAAAGATAGCCGCCGAGGATGCCGAAGAACATTGCAAGCATTGTAAGAAACGGCATAATGAGCGTGCCGGCCGCGATGCGTGGTATAATTAAATAGTTGAACGTGTTAATCCGAAGAGTACGGAGCGCATCGATTTGTTCAGTAATTTTCATGGTTCCGATCTCTGCGGCGATTGCAGAGCCAGAACGGCCGGCAACCATAAGGGCAGTTAACACCGGTCCGAGTTCGCGCGTCATTCCCCAGGCAACAACGACGCCAAGCATTTCTTCGCTGCCGATACGACTTAAACCAGCATACGTTTGCAGTGCAAGCGCAAATCCCGAAGACAAGCTGCTCAGAAAAATAATAGAGCTGGAATCGATGCCGATTCGGCGCATCTGAACAAACAGCTCGTGTTTGCGCAGTGGTGTTTGATAAGCCGTTTTTATCGTTCGACCAATAAAATAAACGCTCGAGCCTATTCCTGTTAAAAAATGGATGACCCATGAGCCAATAAGATCAAAGACCACGGTCTCTCAGCTTAAGCATTTGGTGGTGGAGTTTGTTGAGCAGGCTTTACAGGCATACAGGCATTTGAGCAGCTTGCTGCTGTGCGAGTGTGCCCAAAATATTAGAACTTGAAGGTCTCTTCAGCATTGCAAGACCAAGAGATCCGCCCATAAAGAGCGCTGCCATTACCCAGGTTGCTTTTTGGAAGAGATCCTGGCCTCCTGAGCCACCAAAAAGAAGTTGTGTGCCGCCACCGAGACTTCCAAGCCCCATGCTACTTTTGCTCTTTTGCACGAGGATAATGAGAATCAAGAAGATGCACAATAAAAAGAAGAGCGTTATTAATAGTTCGTACAACATTTTTTTCTCCTTAAAAGATATAGACAAAGTTTCATATAAGTAGTCTACCATGAAAGAATAATTTTTTTAAGAAGTGGGCCATCAATTCCTGCGCGACCAAGAAGAATGCCGTCTACAGATGATGCTTTCAGGAGCGCCAGTGTTTCCGGATGTGTGATCGATCCTCCATAGAGAATCCCAACTGTTGTCATAGGAATGCTGGTTAAAAGATAGTGACGAATCCAGCGCACCGTTTCGGCAAGTGATTCTTTTGAAGGCAGTATATCTGTGTTGATAGCCCATACGGGCTCATAGGCTATACATATGGTTTGAGAAGGGAATGCCTTCAGTGAACTTATAAGCGGAAAAAGTTGCTGCTCGAGTATGCCAGCCGTTTTATCTGATTCTCGTTCCTGAGCAGTTTCACCGATGCACAAAATAGGTGTTATGCCAGCGCCCATAAGTTGATGAGCTTTTTGAGCAATGAGCTGGTTTGTTTCATTATAATAACGGCGCCGTTCACTATGACCCACGATCCCATAGGTACAGCCGATTTGAGCAAGAGATGTAGCTGAAACGTCACCGGTGTAAGCGCCGGTGGATTCAAACCCGCAATCTTGAGCTCCCCAGGCAATTCTCGCTGTGGTTATCGAAGCCAATGCTGGAAGTGCTGTAAAAGAGGGACAGATGACCAGCATCGCTCCCGATTCCTGACATGCATCTGAAACTCGCTCGAGGTTACCATGTGCCCATTCAATCGATTCTTCATGAGTGAGATACATCTTCCAATTCGCAACAATCAGTTTGGGTGCCGTAGGCTTAGCTGACGGTGATAGCCCCATGTTCAACTCCAACAGTAATTGCTTTAGCTTCCGGATTCTTTAATAAAAACTGGGATACAGGCACGCTTACATAGTGTTGAATTGCCCTTTTTAGCGGCCGTGCTCCAAACTCTTTTTCATAGCCAAGTTCGGCAATATGCTGAAGCGCTGCTGGAGTAACGGTAAGCGTGACGCCCTTTAATGCAAGCCGCTCAACAAGCTCCTGCATTTGAAGCTTGGCAATCCGCACGACATCGTGAGTAGAAAGCATCTTGAAGTACACAATCGCATCGATTCTATTGAGAAACTCAGGTCTAAAGTGCTGATGCAATAGCTTTTCGATCTGCTGCTTGACTTTGTCGGTAAGCTCTTGTGCTTCCAAAATCAAATGAGAACCAATATTTGAGGTCATGATAATAATGCAGTTTTTAAACGAAACGGTCCGACCTTGACCATCGGTAAGATGACCTTCATCTAAAATCTGTAGAAAAATATTAAAAACATCAGGATGTGCTTTTTCGATCTCATCAAAAAGCACCACGCTATAGGGATTACGTCTGACAATTTCTGTTAATTGGCCACCTTCCTCATAGCCAACATAGCCAGGTGGTGCTCCTATGAGCCGAGCAACGGCATGTTTTTCCATATACTCAGACATATCGATGCGCACGAGCTTTTTTGGATCATCAAATAAAAAGTCCGCAAGTGTTTTTGCAACTTCCGTTTTTCCCACGCCTGTTGGCCCAAGAAAGAGAAATGAACCAATTGGTTTATTGGGATCGGTAAGCCCAGTGCGATGCATCTGTATGGCATGACTGATTGCTTCGATTGCCTCATCTTGTCCAACAACACGCTCTTGAAGAATTTCTGGCATGCGAAGAAGCTTTTCGGACTCACTCGTTTGTAGTTTTTCAACAGGGATGCCAGTCCATCGCGAAAGTACTGATGCGATATCATGCTCATCAACATACTCTTTAATCATATGGGTGGAAACGCCTTTGAGTTTTTCGGTCTCTTTATCAAGCTGAGCTTTCAATTTAACAATCGTTCCATATTTGATTTCGGAGGCACGTGCAAAATCGCCTTCTCGTTCGGCTTGTGCAAATTGGTGGTGTGCCTGTTCGATTTGCTCTTTGAGCTTGTTAATCGCTTCCAGTGGGGCTTTTTCCGCTTTCCATTGATTGAAGAGCGTTTGAAACTTCTCTTTTAATTGTGAAAGCTCATTTTCAAGTTCTTTTTTTCGGGCAGTTGTTTGCTCACTAGGCTCCGCTTCTTTGCTCAGAGCTACTTTCTCAATCTCAAGCTGCCTGATCTTTCTTTCAAGAGCGTCGAGCTCTTCCGGATGAGAATCGATTGCCATCTTGACCATAGCGGCTGCTTCATCGATAAGATCGATTGCCTTATCGGGCAAGAATCGGTCGGGAATATTTTTAGCCGCTAAAAATACGGCATCTACAAGCGCGCTATCTTTTATGCGGATACCATGGTGTAACTCATACTTTTCTTTTAATCCTCGTAAGATAGAAACAGTATCTTCAATCGATGGTTCTTCTACTAAGACTTTCTGGAATCGTCGCTCGAGAGCCGCGTCTTTTTCGATATACTTCTTATATTCCTTTATCGTGGTAGCACCTATGCAATGAAGTGTACCGCGAGCAAGAGCAGGTTTTAACAAATTAGAGGCATCCATGCCCCCTCCTGTTGCGCCAGCACCCACGAGCATATGGAGTTCATCGATAAAGAGAATAATCGTTTCAGCGCTCTCTTCGATCTCTTTTAGCACGCCTTTTAATCGCTCTTCAAATTCACCCTGATATTTTGCTCCTGCGATGAGCAGGCCTAAATCGAGAGCGTAAATGATGTTGTTTTTAAGACTTTCAGGGACGTCATTATTTATAATACGCTGAGCAATGCCCTCAACGATCGCCGTTTTACCAACACCTGGTTCTCCGATAAGCACAGGATTATTTTTTGTTCTGCGTGAAAGAATTTGTATGACACGTCGAATCTCTTCGTGGCGTCCGATAACCGGGTCAAGCTTTCCTTCACGTGCTTGTTGCGTAATGTTTTGGCAATATTTTTCTAGTACTTGATACTGATTTTCAGCTTGTTTGGTTTTCACGGTCTTCCCTTTACGGATAGTGTGCATATGTTGCAAAACAGCCTGCTTTGTTGCGCCTACAGACTTAAAATAGGAGCGTATGCTTTCTGGAAGGTGGGTGGTTTCTACCCACTGCAGGAGCATGTGCTCGAGGCCAACATAGTCATCTTTGAGGTGCTTTGCATCTTTTTCTGCATTTTTAAAAAAATCTTCGAGTGTATAATCGCTTGATAACTGACCACCTTGCACCGTTGGGAGCTTTCCAAGCTCTTGAGCAACGCGCATTTCGAGTTCAGGGATATTTATTTTAAGAACATTGAAAAAAGAAAGACAAAAGTCGTTCTCAAGCCCAGCCGCAAGTAAATGGAGCGGCAGCAAGGTTGGATTACCCCTTTGCTGAGCGATCGCAATCGCTTTTTGCAAAAGTTCCTGGGCTGAATGTGTTAAGATTTCTGGATTCATGATTCTCCCTCTATCGCGTGCTGCGCTTAGTTATCCTAGTATAACATAAAAAAATCTTGGTATCATTTGGCATGCCATTCCTGGCGAAGTTGTGAAGCTGTGTGATTATGTGCGGTATCACATAGAGCATGCAATCTTTCAGCCAGATGACATCGCCGTGAGATTTCATCACCGGTCTGGATTCACCCATTTCCTAATGGTAATGGACGCCACGCTCGCTTAATGGCCGATCTTCTCATAAAGCAGCTTGGCCGTGCCCCATTTAGCTGGGGGATGCACGGTGATTTAGTGCATGTAAGTGTATTGAGAAGGAAATATATCGATGCATTGCTAAAGGCAGACAGAGGCGAAGGCTATGAAGATCTCTTGAGATTTGCTCGATCCTAGAATTACTTGCCAAGCGTTTGCGCAACAATCTCTTTTAATCTTTCTAAGTGCTTGGTGCACCCTTTCGGGAAAAACGCTATGGTAATGTGTAGGTCTTTAGTGAGACCATGATGCTTTGCACGTAATAATAGCGCGAAAGCACCGCCTACGCACTCCCAGTTATTGAGATTAGTAAGGTTAACACTCTTTTGGAGAGCATTATAGTTTTTTTTCTTTTCAGCCGGATCATTAGTAGAGCTCAACTCAGCATGAAGCCAGTCATTGTGTGGGGGCTTTGCTTGGGGAAACTCTTTTAAGATTGCGCTTTTTACTTCAGTGAGTTTGTTAAAAAGCTCACTGTCAGCTCGGATGCCGGCACTCCTATGGGCGGCGTCTGGCATTGTTCCTAGTTCGATGTTCACATACACCTTTTCAATCTCAGCTTTCATTGCGCTGAGTTGGAATGAACCAAGAAGAAGTACGGCGAGCGATAGTTTCTTAAAAATCATGACGGTGTCCTCATTTAAATAAGTATATATTATTATATTTTTATAATAATAATTCTATGAGTCACTTGTCAAGGCTTTATTTTGTAAACGATTTTGAACGCACTACTTTATGATATGAAACAGCGAAATGGTGGGCATAATCCCGTAGCTGGATAAGAAGCTGGCCAACGGCACTATGAATATCAAGATGGATGCCTTGCGGGTGATTGGGTGCAAATAAGATCTCTTCTCGTTTTGCCAAGCTGATACAGGTAATGTGAGGATACAGCTCTTTAATAGCATTGAGCTGCCCCTTGCCGCCATCGATAAAGATAATATCGGGAAGATCTTCTGGATTTCTGTACCGGCGCTGCACAATTTCCTGAAGCGCTGCATAATCGTTTTGAGAGGTAAGTGTTTTAATCTTAAAACGACGGAATTTATTCCGATCGGGCATACCGTGAAGAAAGCGGATGCACGATCCCACGAGCGAGCTGCTTTGAAAGTGTGAGATATCAAAACAATCGATCGTTTCAGGAATTTCTTTAAGTTCTAAAAGATCTCTGAGCTCTTTTAATCCTTCTGTTGGACGTTCAATCTTCTTAAGCATCGGTACGCTAATATGACTAATGTCTTTGACGAATTTTTTCTCAGTAAACCGTGTCTTTAATGTCTCAAAAATGACTGCAAGATCCCCCAAATATTTTGAGAGATTTTTCGATTTTTCGAATTCCATGCGTTTATTGTGCTCTTTTAAATGTTCGAGAAGCAGCGCTTCACACTCTTGATATTTACCTTCAAGGAGAGTTTGAGCGATGCTCAGCCGTACTTTGTAATCTTCGACGTTAAACGTTTTCAGGCAGTTGCCTGCGCAGAGTCCCATGTGAAAGTCGAGGCATCCCGATTCGATTTTAGTTGAGCAGAGTCTTAATCGCAAGGTGCGGCTTAGGTATTCATAGACTGATTGGGCTTTTGCTCGATAAAGAAAAGGTCCAAAATAGATACCTTTAGCTTTCTTATTACGAACTACTTGCAGTTCAGGGAGATCTTTTTGAGTTATGAGTAAATATACAAAGGGGTTACTGTTTTTTAAAAGGACGTTATATTTAGGCTTGTATGATCGAATGAGCTGGGCTTCTAAGAGCAAAGCCTCGATCTCATTTTTTGTCAGAATAAACTCAACCGTGCGGTGCTCCTTTATGAGCTCTTGTACTTTCCAATCGTCTTGTTTGCGAAAATAGGAAATAACGCGGTTGTAGAGGCTTTTGGCCTTTCCCACATAGATTATTGTGCTTCTCGCGTTCTTAAAGACGTAGATGCCGGGAAGCTTGGGTAATTTCTTTACATAGTCTGGTGTCATACGTGCCTCGTGGAGTCTACGGCTGCCTGTGGACCGCTCATCTCGACCTGTCCGCCATAGCCGTAAGGCGACGGCTGGAGTGATCTGCGAGGCCTATATGCCGAGCAGATTGTACCGAGGGACGGCGGTAATGGGGGGCTGGCGCCCCTATGCGCCTTAGAGCGTAGTAAGTATAGCACAAGAATGTCCATTTGTATATTTAATATTTATTACAGCAGTTGCGAAATTGCAAAATTCAGGGTATAGTTACTATACATAATCTTCATATCACCCGAGGTATCTATGTTTTCGTATTCCAAGCTTCTCATTTTTGCAGTAATTGTCGGCGTAGGATCGTATGTTGGTGTTGGATTTTATCGCTATTACAAGGTAGATACGACGCCAAAGATCGAAATGCTTGATTTTGATGAGACAAAGGGCTATGCCGGAAAGGCAACCATTCGTATTAAGGGGGCTGATGATTATAAAGTTGCTCGTTTGTTGGTGAATCTTGACCGGAAAAGTATTGTTGACGAAAAAATCGGCAAGAAGTCATTTGAGCGCTCTGTGACGATCGATACGGCCACATTGCCCGATGGGAAACATGATCTTGTCGTCGAAATCGCCGGTGCTGCGCAGCAAGGTAAAAAGGCTCGTATGGAGCTGCCCTTTTATGTAGACAATCAACCGTTACAGGCAGCTTTTGTAAAAAATGAGCATGATGCACGTGTACCCCAAGGTAGAACACTGCACGTCCAATTTAGAACGAATAAAGAGATTGATAAGGCGACGGCTCACGTATTTGCAAAAGACTATCCATGCTTTGCGGAATCTAATCGTGAACATATCTATGAATGCTTTATTCCTATTGATTGTGAAGAAGTTCCTAAAGAGCACCTCATTATGATTGATGTAAAAGATAAGGTTGGACATACCACCGATTTGCGCGGAAAATTCCTTGTAGAGGCTTTTCCTTTTAAAAAGCAGACCTTGCGGCTTGAGCCTGAAAAGATAAAGAAAGAAAATGATGAAGCAGCTTCCGATAAAGAGTTTGAAATGGCAATCGAAGAATTGACCAAAAAATCGCCGCAGAAGAAATTATGGCATGGTCGGTTTGTGATGCCACTCGACTTTAAAGATGATAAGCAAATTACCAGTGAATTCGGGGTGATTCGTGCTACGCAAGAGCGTGGGCTTCGCCAACATAAGGCGCTCGATATTTATGCAATGCCAAAAAGCGTTGTGTGGGCTCCCCAAGATGGCGTTATCGTTATGAAGGCTCGGTTTGCGCATAGCGGTAATACGGTTGTCATCGATCATGGTTACGGCATTCTTTCGATGTTTTTCCATCTTGATAGTTTTGCTCCCATCGAAGTTGGAGAGACGATTAAGAAGGGCAACCCGATCGGCACTCTTGGTAAAACAGGCTATGCTACTGGCTACCATCTTCATTGGGAACTTCGTATTGGTAACATTCCTGTCGATCCGATGGAATGGACAAAACCTGGGTTTTAGTGCATCAATGTGTAGACTTCTCGCGGCGCCTGTGCTATAGTACTTTGCGTTATATATAAAAAAAATAATTCAACGCAATTCTTTATGAATGTCTTTGTCTGGGGCCAATGGCTCAAAGAATTCTTCTTACGGAGCTCATCTGCTTTTCGCTACTGTTGTACGAGTGGCGTTCTTCTATGTATCGTACTGCTTTGGAACTACGCAATCTACAGGCCCTGTAGCACATTTCTTACTATTCAACAACATAATCTCGCTCTCAAAACGAGAAAAAAAGAAGCGCTGCTTAAGCGATTCAAGCATACATCGAGCAACAGTGAATTGCTTGCCCAAGCAGTGCGGGAGATCCGGCAAGCTCGCTTGAAGCTGCCGGCACAATGGAAAGACGGATCGGCGCTGCTCTCGGACTTATTTAAACAGAAGCACATACCATGTCATTCACAAAAACTTCAAAAGCGAAAAAGCTATCAGCAGTTTAAGCTCGCATCATATGAATACGGCTATCAACTTTCAGGTACGTATGATGCAGTGTGCGATCTCTTTGCATCTGTGCACATGCAAGTGCCTCGGCCTTATTGTGAATATTTCTCTCTGAAGCGCGGTGAAAATGCTCATCTTATCTGCGATTGTAGTTTCTCTTTTCTTGCAGTGAGCGAGGCATGAAAAGAGCGGTTACTTTTCTCACGTGCTTTCTCATCTTTATTACGAACTCTTGCCTATGCTTACGAGATCCATTTTCCCTTGCTCCTGGTGTACATGTTTACGCCTGCGCAGCAATTGGCACAATTCATGGCGGAAGTCGCTTTGCGCTTATAGCAATTGACGCGCGTTGCTTTACAGTAAAAGAAGGAGAAGGCATAGCGAATCACACCGTTATAGCTATTGCAGAAGATACAGTCACGGTAAAAGACTCTCGGGGCAATGAGCATTTTATCGTGTTAAAAAAAAGAACCCTTCAACTTAAGTAAGCTGAAGGGTTGGGGGGGTGAACAATACTTTTCGTACTGCTCATTAGGGACATTTGAGCAATTGCTTGCAGTGCCCATGATACTAGCAAGGGATTTTATAAAAGTCAAACTTTTTTTGCTTTCACAAGTAATTTTTTGATCAAAAAGAATTTAGCCCTGAACGAAAGCTTTAATGAGCGGAAAATGATCCTCATGCTTAAAGAACTCTTTTGAAGGGGCTGTCTCGACGATTGTTCCTTTCTGCATGAGGTAGATAGTGCAATCAAGCTGCTTTAAAAGAGCGGTATCATGGGATGCGACGAGCACAACGTATTTTTCTCGTGCAAGATTTTGAATCGATTGTGCAACATAATTAGTAAGCATGGGGTCAAGTGCGGATGTGGGCTCATCAAGGCACAGTATGTGCGGCCTCATGGCAATGGTGCGCGCGATAGCTAATCTCTGCTTTTGGCCACCGGAGAGTTTATGTACCGATAATGGAGCTTTATCTAAAAGATCGTACTTTTCAAGAAGCGCATGAGCCTGTTTTTTTGCATCTTCTGGGGAAATTTTTGCTACTTTTTCTAAAGCGAAGGTAATATTGCCTTCAACGCTCATATTTTCAAACAGATTAAACTGCTGAAAAACCATACCAACTTCACCATGTTTATTGGCAAGCGGAGCATTATTGTAGATAATGGTACCGCTATCAGGTTTTTCAAGACCGCTTAAAATGCGAAGGAGTGTCGACTTGCCCACACCTGATGAGCCCAGCAAAAAGGCAATTTCTCCTTCTTTGACTGTAAGCGACACGCTATCAAGAACACGTCTATGAAATGTTTTTGAGAGGTTTTTAATGGTGAGCATGGTTCTTCTAGTTAATGAGTGTTCAAGGAGTGTTCAAGTTTTAAAACCAGTAATGAAACAATCGATGTCATTGTTAAATACATTAGACCGACGATTAGATATACTGAGAGTGAGTTAAACGCCTGTGTTATGACAATTTGTCCTCTCATATAGAGTTCAAGCACGCCAATCGATGATGCTAGGCTTGATTCTTTAATAAGCGTGACAAATTCATTGCCAAGCGCAGGTAATACAATGCGCAATGCCTGAGGCAATACAAGATATCGAGTAATATCGAATCCGCTAATCCCCAATGTTTGTGCGGCTTCTATCTGGCCGTGCGATACCGATGTTATTCCTGATCGTACGATCTGACTAATATATGCACTGCTATTAATGCCGATAGCAAGAATGGCGGTGCTCAATGCGGATATATGGATCCCTGCATGGCTAAGCATGAAATAGAAGAACATAATTTGTAGCAAGAGAGGCGTTCCTCTAATAAGCGTAACAACAGCAGTAATCAGATAACGCAAGGGCTTTGATTCACTTGATTGTGCTATGCCAAGAATCGTGCCACCAATAAAGCCAATCGAAGCAGATGTTGCTGCAATGATGAGCGTGATCTGTGCTCCTTCAAGCAGCTGCGGAAAATACTGTCTTAGAAGCTCAACGTCGATCATACAACGGCCCATTTTTGCTTAAGCGCATCAAGCGTGCCATCTGCTTGCATAGCATCGAGTGCTTTTTGCACCTCAGCGGCAAAATCGGCTGGCAGCTGTTTTGCAAGGGCAAGCGCATTTTGCTCATCGGTTTCTTCAAGGCGTAGATAGTTGTATTTCTCTTTGTTTTCTTGAATATACGGCTGAAGGGTAAACGATGCAGTTACAAATGCATACCCTTTCCCTTGATCAAGTGCCGTAAGTGCATCAGCCACTTTTGATAGACGAATGAGATTGACGTCAGGTATTTTCGACATATAAAGATCCGCTGTGTAACCAGTGTTGACGATCACGTCCTTCCCCTTAAGATCTTCGATGCTCGTTGCTCGCGGAGTATGGGCTGTTGTAACGATCAAGAGAGGATTTGCACTAAGATATGGTTTGGTAAAGTTAACGCGCTTTGCTCGTTCTTCAGTCGGCGTCATGCCAGCTGCAATCATGTGAATATGGCCAAGCTCGAGTTGAGGTAGAAGCGTTCCAAAAGGCTTATCTTGCAGATCGACATCCTTGCCCAGTCTTTTTGCAACTTCTTTTACCACATCGATATCAAAACCGACAATATTGTTATCTTTATCCCTAAAAGAAAATGGTGGAAAGTCCGCACTCGTTCCTACAATTAGTGTAGTGCCAAGAACCTTCGCATCGGTTGTTTTGCGATACCAAAAAAGGAAGCTCATGGCGACAAGGGCAAATAAGAGTGTGGCAAATATTTTTTTCATGGAAGTCCTCTCATGATAGATGGATTCGTGCGTTATAATGGAACCATTAGCGGTTTTAGGTTGTTCTCACAAGAAAATACCCTTACAGGATACATGAGAGTGGCGAATTTCGCAAACTTGGGGGCTGTTGCGCGAATTATTTTCTGTGTAATACTAAGTATGCTTATAAATAGTAATAGAGAAAATAAACGTGCGTGCAAGCACACAGAGAGATGTGGAGGTTCCCTGTATGAAGATCCATCGTATTTTAGTACTCGCTTTACCCGTTCTGTTCGTTCAACCTCACATAGCCGCTACCATTCAGGTCCCTAAAAGTCTTGATGCATACGCAGTCTATCACGTTAAGGTTAAGCAGCTCAATGAATTCTCTTGCGGCTATAATGCCATTTTTAATGCTACAAATGTGCAGCAGTGGTGTGGGTATGCAAACTATATGAGTGACTTTTCTCGTTTCCGTCAAGCATGCTTCGATTTTACCTCAGCACATGGCTTAAAACGTAAAGCGGCCTTGAATAATAAGCGAATTGAAGATCTTGCACGTCAAATGGGAATCCCTTCCATAGCTATTTTTCACCTCGATGAGCGTAGGGCGGTTGCCCCGTTGCTCAGCAAAGAGGTGTATGTCACGTTCAGGTCAGGAACTCCCGAATCAGAGATTCGGCATCTGCTGGAAAAAGAATATAAGCGGCAACAAACAGCATATGTAAATTCACTCAAAACCGATCTTGGCGGCTCAACCAGCTTTCCGTATATACAGCACATCGTATGTATTGTTTATGTGAATGGTGTGAGCCATGGCATTCTCGCATCCGTTATCAAAAATAGCACAGGCTGCGGCTTATATATTTTTGACAATACCAATCGCCTGATTTCAGAGGGATCTGAGATTCGCAAGTGTATAGCTTTTCTTATCGAGACATTTTCGGTGAGCGCGAGACGTTCTTATACAGGACCGTCATTTCCTACCTGCTGGCCCTCATTGCGATCTCAAGATCATTCATTGGCTGCCTACGTATCTTAAATTCTCTTCAGGCGGTTAGATTTTTGGCTTTCTGCCAGTATAGCCAATCCAGAGAGCAGCAATACAACAGAGCCCTATAAGAGGCTTTATGAGAAAAGCTACGTGGTAGATTTTCTGGGAGGTGTGTTGTTGGGAACATGAGGATCGCTCTATCATTTATTTGAAAGCAGATTGAGGGTGAGGTCATCGTGATCCCCATTATAATGTTTTGCTAAGATCTTATGAAAAATGGATTCTTTATCCTGAGCTACATGAGCAAAAAGTGTCATGCTAGACTTCACCTTCTGACAATCTATGGAGCCAAAGATTTCCCAAGCGCTTCGTGTCTTATGAGCCAAAAGTGCTTCGCAACATTCAATGAGTCGTTTACCCAAAATGGGATGATTGAGATATGCGCGAGCTTCATCGATACTCTTGATGCCATACGTCATTGACATTGATGATTTGCCCAACTTAAAGTGCTGTGGAAAAATATACCAAATCCAGTGGCTTTCTTTTTTGCCCTGCCGTATTTCTTGAAGAGCGATCTGATAGCTATTGTCGGTATCTTGTATCTTTACAAAGCGACTGAGTCTGTGGTGATCGTCAATTGCTTGGACTGACCATGAAATCCCAATAACAAGACCAGGAAGAAATACATATAATCGTTGAGTCATCTCTTAATCCTTGGTTGTATTTTTTTATATGCTCAATTATAGCAAGCGAATAACGCTTTGCAAGTGGTCCATAGCTATTGTAAGCCTGTAGAAAGATTGATGTGCTAAATTTGCTCCGCTAAAACAGGTCCTGCACGAGCTCGTCGACGGATTTGAGTTGAAAGGGTCTTTTCACAGCGGCATAGAAGGTTTCATCATATTCACGCGTTTGAATGACGACGGGCATCGCGGTTGCATGACCAAGCAGAACGACCTGCTTTTTGGTTTCTAACCCGGCAAGGACGGTACGAAGCTGCGAAGCATTTGCGGTGCCGGTAAGGACCGCGGCAATGTCTTTTTCATCATTGAGCTGAGCAACAATTTTGGTACCAATCTGAGAAAGGACCTCTGGGTCGATACCAGAAGGGCGCTGATCGACAACAAGTAACGACACGTAGTATTTTCTCATTTCTCGAGCGATCGTTCCAAAGATCGTTTGATGAGCACTTTGCGGATTGAGGAATTTATGCGCTTCTTCGACGGTGATCATAAGTTTTTTTGGCTCATCAGCCTTGCGCTGCGTTCCCAAGAAATGCTCCGTTTTTTGAATGTAAAGCTGGTGAATGCGCCGTGTGATGATGTTTGCAATAAGAAGATAACAGAACGTCGAAGTATAATTGCCAAACTCGATGATAATCGAGATGCCGCGATCGATATATTCCATCATACGATCAATAACGTCATTTTCTGAATGTGCATCTGGTGTGATGAAGGGAAGGCGCTCGATTGCTTTAAGCTTTCTATACAGAGCAGCAAGCGATTCTGGATGTGCTCCAACCTCTTGTGCAAACTCTTTAAGAGAGTCACCACGATCAAGAAATACTTTGAGCCAGTTTTTCTTGTACTTTGCGGCGATTAAATAAGCCGCTTCATACGCTGTTGCGTTAAGATTGAGCTCAGCATTAAGAGAGATAATATCTTCAATGGCGATTGAGGCGTAAGAAAGCGTCAGTTCAACGTCTGGATTGCCGCCGCGCCGGCGCGTTGAAGCGGGGTCGAGTGAAAAGATAACGACCTTTTCGGGGAAAAGGGTCTTGAGTCCCTTTACAAATGATTCTTGATTCCCTTCTTTGCGTGCCTGCAGTCCGTATTCACTGTGCATATCAAATATAATATTTACAGCTTTATCGTGATGCATGAGCCCGGCAATGACGAGGCGTGTTAAAAAGGTCTTTCCCGTCCCAGTTTTTCCAAAAATCCCATTGCTTCGTTCTGTTAATTTATCAAGATCGAGACAGACCTCTGCATCCATATCAAGCGGTGATCCGATGGTGAAATATTTCTTGGTGCCGTCTCCCTCGTTCCCAAAAATTCGCGCAATATCCTGCTTTGTTGCATCTTGCACTGGAGCAAAATGAGGCGGGATTGTTTTAACTGGTGCCGGGTGTCCTTCATTGGTAAGGACCAGCATCGGCCGGAGTGTTGCACTCGCATAAATATCTTTTGTGCGCAATGCTTTTTTGAGCATATGCTCATGCTGTTGGGGTGGAAAGAGAAGGATGTCCGGATGCGTTACTTCAAGGGTTAGATCGGTCAGCAGGCAAAAGAAGCGTTGATGTTCTCCTTGAATAGAAACAAATTTACCCGTCTTGAGTAGCTCGATGTCAGTATGAGGACTAATTCGCATGGTTAGTCCTTCACTGAGAGAGCCGGCAACAATATATCCTAAAATATTAGTCATGAGTCAGAATGAGCATTATTGATGTTCGTGTTACTTCCAAAAAACCCCCGGCAACAGTCATTACCATCGTTGAACCGTCCGCTCGCTCCATTGTTACCTCTTTATTGGGTGCTAGTAATATTATCATCGGCGTATGACCAGGAAGAATAACACAATTGCCATCCGCCGTTGAAACATCTATCCAGTGAATGTCGAGTGATTGTGAGCTAGTAGGACCGATAATCTGTAGTTCCATGTCATCCCACTGTGTTCATTGCGATGCGATCATTTTCTCAGCTTTTGCAAATGCCTCATCCAAGGTTCCTACCATATAGAAGGCCTGTTCTGGCAAGTTATCACATTCGCCACTTACAATTCGTTCAAAATCGCTGACCGTTCGTTCTTTAGGGACATAGACTCCGGGAATGCCGACAGCAAATTCAGCAGAGAATAGCGGCTGTGTGAGGAATTTCTGTATTCTTTTTGCTCGCTTTACTAACTGTTTATCATCCTCGGAAAGCTCATCGATTCCTAAAATGGCGATAATGTCTTGCAGCTCTTTATAGCGCTGTAATATAGATTGTATTTGCCGCGCAATTGCATAGTGCCTTTGCCCAACAATTGCAGGATCGAGCCCTTTTGAGTTTGACTCGAGAGGATCAATGGCGGGGAAAAGCCCCAGTTCTACGAGCTTTCGTGAAAGGACGGTGCTTGCATCAAGGTGCAAGAAGGTCGTAGCTGGTGCTGGATCAGTTATATCATCTGCTGGTACGTAGACAGCCTGAACAGAGGTAATCGATCCATTAATCGTACTGGTAATACGTTCTTGGAATGCTCCCATTTCTGAGGCGAGCGTTGGTTGGTAGCCAACTGCCGAGGGCATACGACCAAGGATTGCGGACACTTCTGATCCGGCTTGTACAAGCCTAAAGATATTATCAATAAAGAGCAGCACGTCTTTTTTTTCTTCGTCTCTAAAATATTCAGCCATTGTAAGGCCGACGAGACCAACACGTAAGCGAGCGCCGGGCATTTCGCCCATCTGACCAAAGACGAGAGTTGCTTTATCGAGCACATTGAATCGCTTCATGTCAAGCCAGAGCTCGTTTCCTTCTCTGGTTCGTTCTCCCACACCCGTAAAGACAGATACCCCTTTATGTTCGATAGCAATATTGCGTATGAGCTCGGTAACAAGGAGTGTTTTTCCGACTCCTGCACCCCCAAAGAGACCAATTTTAGATCCTTTTAAATAGGGGCACATAAGGTCGATTACTTTTATTCCGGTTTCCTGAACTTCGTTTTCTATTTTTTGCTCAATAAAGGGTGGTGGATCACGATGAATGGGAAGGCGACGCGGATTTTTTATCTGTGGCCCACCATCGATGGTACGTCCAAGAACGTCAAAGATTCGCCCGAGGGTATCATTGCCAACAGGCACACATACCGGACCTTTGGTATCCATGACTTTTAAGCCACGATAAACACCGAAAATATTTTCAAGTGCGATACAGCGGACAACTCCGTCACCCAGCTGTTGAGCAACTTCAACGCTTGCGCGTGTTTCGGAGCCACCATTGGTGGCCGGGATGATTACCTGGAGCTCATTAAAAATATTAGGTACCGATTCACGCGGGAATTCCACGTCAATAACCGTACCACTTACTTCGATAATCGTGCCAAAAGTAGGTTGCGATTCTGAAATTTTTTGAGACGCGTTCTGTGATATCATAGATGCCTTTTCATGATTCTTTTGTTTCAGTATAGAACAAATTCAGGATCAGTACAATCTCATGATTACTTTCCAAAGTCTCCAACTTCTATAATCTCTTGTTTTCTTTTTTCTGGCCTGAATTCTACCCGGGAAGTATTTAGGGAATTTCTGGCAGCAAACATCGGATACTATTTTGTGAGCAGGTTTTAGTCTTTTTTTATAGAAGAATTCTATTTTAACCTGTCCACAATTTAGCATTCTTTTCACTATCTTATCAATAAGTACTTGAAAAACTACTGTTTTACGAGTCTGTCAAATTCATCACTGAGTTCAGTTAGTTCTTTATCATTTGCTAGCGGTATTTTTAGTGACGTAATTAACGTAATTATCGAAATTTTTCCATCCCTTCTATAATGAGGGTATGCAAAAACCGAGAAGGTTTATAATATTTTGGCGCATATTTTTACTTGTAGAGCTATTTTCTAGTAGATCTGGCTCTAACAGTCGCTTCCGGTTTGGGTAAATTGAAGTTGCCCATTTCATTTCAATCCCCCCAATCGCATTGCCACATAAACGCTTTCCATTGGTTACAACATGTATAGTTGGCCCACACTGAGTGGCTTCCTGCATATAGTCTAAAATCAGGCAAGGCAGAAGGTGTTCTCCAGACGGCAGGGCACAGGCAGCGCATGAAGCAGCGCTTTCAAAGGGCAATTTGCGGAGGCCTTTCGATCGCAAAGATATATTGTTGGGTTTGGCAAGACCTTGTTCCCTCTACGGCGTTTGGAGTGCTTGTTGAACAAAATGTGCACGTTGAATTAAATATAGCATCTTGGTCGCTCTCTGTATTTTGCTTCAAAGAGTTCGGAAATCGTTGACAAAAAATAGCGAAAAGAGCTACAATTTGCAACCGATTTCCTATAAGTGTTAGGGAATTTTTGAGATTACCTCATCCATGACAAAATCGAAGGCATTATCAAAGTTCCACCGAGCTGATTCGGGAAGTAGCTTTTGCATATCAAATTTAAATCCTTCATGTTCTTTTTTTTCGAGTAGATTCTTGCGAAATTGAGCACCTGTTACGCTCATTCCATCTCGCTCCAAATATTTTTGAAAAAGAAAAATCGTGAGTTCTACATCGGCGATTGAGTTGCCAAACACATGCGCGGCATCAAACAAATCTCGGCCTTTACGCCGCTGAAAGAGTGCTCTCAGCTTGGTGGCCATGAGTTCTTCTAGCTGGTATGTTGGTACCATACAACCGCCGCTAAACCATTCAGATTCGATCGTGAGTTCTTTGCTAAACTGTTCCAGAAATCCGCTTTTTTCAGTCGTATTAATTTCGATTTTTAGCTTCATTGGGACGTTGTTTTCACTTTTATAGCGGTAATATAGCTTAGCACCAAAACGATCTACTTGCCGTTTTGGCTCTCCAAGCCAGTGATCAAGTGGCCTTCTCAATGCATCAAGAGTGCTACCAATGGGTTCCGATTTGGTGTACACAAAATCGAGATCCTCGCTATAGCGACTGGGAGGATTGAGAAATAATTTGTTTAAAGCTGTGCCGGCACGAAAGACAAGGCTATTTTTTAGCGTTGGTTCGCTATATATGTTGATAAGTGCTTTGCTAATTATGAGATCGTGTTCGATTAATTCTAAGTTTTGCCACTTTACCAATGCATTCCATGTTTCAATATGTTCTAAAGGTATCATATGTCACTTTCAAATGTTTCATTTTCGATTACTTTCCATTGATTATTTCGCGGATATCCTGTGACGGGGAGCTTTGGATCGAGGGGAACGGCCTTATAAGATTTGCTGGCAAGGTACTCTTTGAGCGCTTTTAAGATAGAGTCTTTTGAATCTGTATCCATAGGGTTGAGTTTTTCTAAGATGTAACCAAGGCGCTGTAGCCATGAAACCGTATCTTGTTGTTGAGCAAAAGTAATGAGCCTATCAGGCTTTATCGATTCTATAAGCTCGGATAAAACTGTGGCTACATTATTTATACCTCCACTGTGTTTTATGTTTTGCAAAAGATCCATCGCTGTGAGTTCAGGCGATGATATTTTGAGATAGCCAGTTTGCACCTTAAAGTCATTCAGTGGCGAATTTGTTATATTTTTTTTATAAAAGAATTCTATTTTCACCTGACCACATTTTAATGGAGATTTCATTCTTTTGTCAACAAAAACTTGAAAAACAGCAGGCTTTTGATGAGCAGCACCATAATATTTTCCAGCGGTGAGCAAACCGGCATAGTAAGATCGATTGAGGTATCTCATACAAAGCGGAATTAATTCTTCTGCCGGCAAGCAGCCTAAAAGTCTATACTCTGGTGGTATGATAACATACAATCCTTTCACGGGGCTAAAAATCTTTCCACGCTTTTTTAATCGAGAAATGGCTGATAAAATGCTCGCTTTGCTTACGCTCAAATCATTTTGAGCTTGTTCTAGCGTGAAAGCGCGCCTTCCAACGGATCGTATTTTTTCAAGGTATTCGTAAAACATGCCAATGTTCCTAAAATGTAGAAAAACGCTATTTTGATGTATTTTGCCTCATTTTTTTAGAAAAAACAAACTTTTACTGTTTGCGAAATGTCGAAATTCGTCATTCTGGTGCATTTTGCCCTTCAAGTATAATTAATCCGAACCAAAGCTGCGATTGCCGTTGCGGTAGATGTATCAAAGATATTTACTACTCTCTTACTGGCGCGGCTAAGGTTCTCACCTGTGGTGGGGCTTGAAGAGAGATAGATTTGGACGAGTGATTCCAAGTTTGATTTATTTCAATTGACAACTCTTAAGTTCACCCAACCCTTGTTTATCAGCACGTTTTTCGAGTTCTTCAAGCGTTAAAAGTCCCTCCTGCGCATCAAGGCTTTGAATGACCGAGGATGCATTAATGACCCCATATACAATTGCCTCTTCAAGAGATTTGTTATGAGCCAATGCTCCTATGAATCCCGAGCTGAAGGCATCTCCGGCGCCGAGTGCGCTGACTGGCTTTACATGAAGGCTTGGATGAAAATACATGGTACTTCGTGTTGCAACATAAACGCCTTCTGTTCCATTAGTAACTACAAGAGCCGATGGACCACGCTGAATAACTTCTCTCATGTACTCTAAGATTAAACATGGCATGCGCTGTTCTCCCGATGATGGCTTACAGGTGGGGCACGGTCTCGCATTTGATAGGGGAATGCGACATAAGCCATGCGATACTGATGCTTTATTGGCAGATTGAGAAAGAGCTTTGAGCATAGTTTCCGCTTCTCGGGCATTTACAATCAGATAATCAATACATGGTAACTGCTCTATAAACTTCTCTGGCTCATGAGCCAGCTGTCCCATGCCGGGATTGGCAACGACCGTTACACCTTGTTTTTTTGCGGTGGCTGCGAAACAAGAAAGTAGTTCTCTGCCACTTCCTGACAGCGGACCGAAAAAAAGATAGTCGAGTGTTGGAATGAGTTCGGCATAAAAGTTTTTTGCCGATAGCTGCTTATTCACTCCTTTGTAAACAAAAACGACATGGTTTCCTTCAATGCTGGGAATGATGAAGGATGTTGCGGTAACGCCTTTCTCTATAATCTCGAGATGATCGAGAGAGACGCCTTCTGCCTGCAGGTGTTTTTGAATTGTTTCGCCTGCTTTATCGTCTCCTATGCAGAAATACGCTTTGAGTTGATGGCCGAGCCTCCTCATTCCGACTGCGGTATTTGCTGCGCCACCACCGACTGCATAATGAAGATCGGTAACCTCTATTTTGGCACCCTGCGGAAACAGCATATAAGAGGAGCTTGTTTGATTTTTTAACAGAAGGCGCATTGTTTCGGCGCCTTCTGTTAGTAGAAATATATCCTGCGTTGCGCTCCCGACTGTGCATATCTTTGCCATGGCAATCTTCTTTTTTTAGTCTGTCCCTCGATAGCCGCCTTCGCTAAAAGCTTCCGACTTCGCCAAGGCTACGTCGGACAGGTCGGCGCGGTAGGCAATCACTCGGCCTGCACCGCCATAGCAGTACAATTGCAACGGCGTGGATGAGCGGGTCTGCTTAGTGCGGCCCCACGTCCTTTTTTTCTTTGAGCGGCATTAAAACACGACTCAAAACTTCATCGGCATGGTTTACCCAAATTACGTTAATGCCATGTGTGATTTCTTCTGACCCTGCAAGATCGCCCTTATTTTTTTGAGGTAAAATCACATGGGCAACGAGATTTCTTTTTGCTGCAAGAATTTTTTCTTTGACGCCGCCAATTGGCATCACGTTACCTCGGAGGTTAAGCTCGCCAGTCATTGCGTATTTTGCATCGATTGCGCGACCGGTGAGTGCGGAAAGAATTGACGAGAGCAGTGTAACGCCCGCAGACGGACCATCTTTGGGGGTGCCGCCTCCAGGAACGTGAATATGCAAATCATAGGTTTTAAACATAGCAGGCTCTATATTGAACTCTTTTGCATGAGCACGTGCGTAGCTGAGTGCAGCTTGTGCTGATTCTCTCATTACGCTTCCCAGTGAGCCCGTAAGAATAAGTTTGCCTTTGCCTGGCATAACCACCGCCTCAATTTTGATCATCTCGCCGCCGTAAGCGGTCCATGCAAGCCCGTTGGTAATACCAACCTGGCTTTCTTCATAGGTTTCCATCTGGACAAATTTACGGGGTCCGAGATACAGTTCAATATTGTCGGGTGTGACCGTTATCATCTCATTTTTCTCAACAAGAGAGCGTGCTGCTTTTGAGCATACTTTCTTAATAATGCGATCAAGTTCGCGAACGCCAGCTTCTCTCGTATAACTCATGATCATATCTGAGATGACTTCTGTATCCAATGCAAGCGGGTGATCTGAAAGCCCCGACTCCAAAAGTGCTTTTCGGGTAAGATATTCTTGCGCTATATGGAGCTTTTCTTCGAGTGTGTAGCCAGATAGTTGAATGATTTCCATGCGATCGCGCAACGGTTCGGAGATCGTTTCAATGTTATTCGCTGTTGCAATAAATATGACTTTTGAAAGATCGAAAGGAATCCCTAAATAGTTATCATAAAATGTCCTGTTTTGTTGCGGATCGAGCACCTCAAGCATTGCTGCAGATGGATCTCCTCTAAAGTCTGCGCCAATTTTATCAAGCTCGTCGATGATGATAACAGGATTCATCGATCCTGCTTTACGGATTCCTTGAATAAAACGACCGGGCATAGCGCCGACATAGGTGCGGCGATGCCCGCGAATTTCTGCTTCATCTTTAACGCCGCCCAGCGATATGCGAAAATAACTTCTTCCGAGGCTTTTCGCGATCGATTTGCCAAGCGATGTTTTACCGGTACCTGGAGGACCTGCAAAACAGAGGATGGGTGCATATCCGTCAGTTTTGAGATGGCGAATAGAAATAAAGTCCAGTATACGCTCTTTAATCTCCTTTAAGCCGTAATGATCTTCATCCAGAACCTTCTTTGCTTGCTCGATGCTCAGATTGTCGATCGTCTCTTTGCCCCATGGTAATGACGCTATCCACTCTAAATGGCCACGGGTGACCGAAGCTTCCATCGAATCGGGTGATGTCTTTTCAAGTCTATTGAGTTGGCGGTTTACTTCTATGCGGACTTCTTCAGGAAGAAGAGCCTCGTGCAGCTTAATTCTCAGACGGTCAATATCATCAGACTCATCTTCCCCAAGCTCTTTTTTAATTGCGCGCAGCTGTTCTCGTAAGTAAAACTCCTTTTGTGATTTATTCATCGAATCGCGAGCGCGAGTTTTAATAGCTTCTTGCATCTCGCTTACCTCAAATTCCTTGGCAAGATGATTCCCGAGGCCTTCAAGGAGATTCTTGTGCGTTCGTGCTTCAAGAAGCTCCTGAGCAAGGTCAACGCGGATATTAAGATGTGAAAGAACAAAATCGGCTATTTTTTCTGGATCGGTCATTTTGGATAAAATAATATGAAAGTCTGGGCTGACCGCATGCCCGGAGGCTGAAATCTGTTCGGCGATTTCTTTAATGTGTTTTATTTGCGCGAGCACTTCGCTGCTTGCTGGATCATCTTCATGATAGAGATCTTCCGTGTAGGCCTTAAGAATCTCGTCCTCTGCAATGATATCGTTAATATAGGCTCTCGAAAGACCTTGAACGAGAACTTTAACTCCCCCATCAGGGATTTTGATGACACGCATGATAGAAGCAACGGTACCGACATCATAGAGGTCTCGAGTTCCAATAACTCCTTGGTGTGTATCTGATTGTTTTCTCGATGCTATGAGTAATACCCTTTTTTGATCATCTTCCAGTGCTATGTTAATTCCTCGAATAATTCGTTCGTCAAGCACGAGGAGCGGTATAATCTGATTTGGAAATACCACGACGTCCATTGTCGGTACTACGGGAAGCATCGATGCTTGTATATCCTGCATCGATTTTTTTGCTTGTTTCATTCTACTCCCCCCACTCTATGTTCTGTATATATTTTCTTGTCCCTAATCTGATTGTACAGGAGCCATGGTCCAGATTACAATACTTTCAAAAAAAGTTGTTTTGAGGTAGAGTAAAAGAGGCTGTAGTAGAGGACATTAAAAACAGGTGTTAAAAACAGTATGGTATGTTTAACCTCTCTTTCAACATTCGGACTTGGAAAGTCTTTTACCAAAGCACATCAAAGAACAAGGGTGCTTGAAGATATTACGTATACGTTTGAAAAAGGGCGATCATACGCGCTTATCGGTGCCTCTGGTATTGGGAAGTCGACACTAATACATCTTCTTGCAGGAATAGACGAGCCAGATGAAGGGCGTGTTGTAGGATATAGCGATGCATGTTCTGACCCGAGCCTACAACGAGACATTATCCAAAAGAGTGTCGGGCTTATTTTTCAGGCACCGTACGTTATTGATGAGCTTTCCGTTCTTGAAAATGTTATGGTGAAGGGGTTAATAGAAAGACATGCATATAAGGCGGCGCAAAAACGGGCCTCTGAGCTTCTTGAAAAAGTTGGGCTGTCGCAACGTTCACATGATCTTTGTAAATCGCTTTCTGGGGGAGAGCAACAACGTGTTGCAGTAGCGCGTGCCCTCTTTAATCAACCGAGTTTTATCCTTG
The DNA here is from genome assembly GCA_963695365.1 of uncultured bacterium. Taxonomy (GTDB): domain Bacteria; phylum Babelota; class Babeliae; order Babelales; family Babelaceae; genus PRDV01. Next base: position 316,300 of record OY968766.1, on the reverse strand, counting down.
CTGATGAGCCAACAGCCCATTTAGATCGTGAAACTGCCCAGGTGGTCATCGATCTTTTGATGAGTTGTGTAAAAGAATGGCGAGCGGGGCTCATTATTGCATCACATGATCCACAAGTTGCTCAAGCGGTGGATGTTGTGTTATCTCTTGAGCGAGGCGGGCTTATTGAGCAGCGATCATTGGCACATACGGCAGCCATTGTTGTCTGAAAGGTGAAAACTGCATGGCAAAGTTGCATAAGAAATCGATTCTAAAAAAAACGGCAGCGGTCTCTATTTTGCTCTTGTTGAGCAAGTTTTTGGGAGTTGCGCGAGAGATTCTTCAGGTGCGCTATTTGGGGGTTGGTCCACTTTCAGATGCATTTAATAGCGTTATGAAAATTCCCAATCTATTGCGCAAAGTATTTGCAGATGGTGCGATGAATGCTGCATTTATCCCTACCGTCGTCCAAGTTATGAAAAACGAATCCGAGACCCAGGCGAGTCGCCTCACGACGCTTATGAGTATCTTTTTTGGGATCGTAATCGGTCTCCTGTGCATTATTGTCTCGGTGTTTCCTGAGCCTTTTATTCTGCTTTCTGCTCCGGGGTTTCGCGAAAAGCCAGTAGAGTTTGCTTCTGCAGTGAGCCTGATGCGCATAGTGATCTATTTTGTATTTTTTGTATTTTGGAGCGCACTCCTTGCGGGAGCACTGCAAGCAAAAATGCATTTTACCATTCCTTCATGGGGGCCGGCATTATTAAATATCTTTTATATTGGTGGCTTGATGGCGTGCCTGCAGTTTGGGCTTCCAATAGAGGTGTTTGCCTATTTTCTTTTAGCAGGGGGCTTAGCGCAAGCACTCCTTTATCTTTTTGTCTATTTCAAGCTTCATTTTACTATTGCCTTGCCCAATAAGACCACCTGGAAATACTTTAAAGAGGTCATGATTAAATTTATTCCCTGCTTGCTCAGTACAAGTGTGATTGAGGTGAATCTTTTTATCGATAACCGTTTTGCCTCAACATTACCAACAGGCTCTATTACCTTGCTTACGGTATCATCACGATTTATGTCTATTGCCTTAGGTGCATTTGCTGTTGCGTTTTCTTCTATCCTGCTTTCTCACTTTTCTCGTATTTCATCCTATGCCCCTTCACGATTGAGCTTCTACCTGCACGAATCAACAAAACTTATTTTATGGGTAACTGTGCCGTTTGCTCTTTTGATGGGGTTCTTTTCTTACGATATTTTCTATACCATTTTCTATAAACTTGCTAAGAATTTCACTTTGGAGCAAGTTTCCGAAGGAGCAGTTCTTTTGCAGGCGTTCTTGCCTGGGCTCTTTTTCTTCTCTATGAACAAGATGATGCTTACGATCTATTATGCACTTCATGAGACAAGGTATACAACGGCGATAACCATCGCAGGAACGGTGGCAAATGTGCTTCTTAATCGTCTATTAATGCCTCTGTATGGGGCTGTTGGTATCGCTATTGCTACGTCTCTGGGGGCAGTTCTCCAAACGGTGCTCTTTTTGCTCGTGCTGCAGGCACGTTTTGGGTTCCAGATTTATTACAGAAAGATGGCATCATTTATTGCTCGCTTTGCTATTCAACTTTTATTCGCTATTGCTCTCTTTCTAGTCCTCTTCAAACTCTGCGTTGCTTGTGTTACACTGGTGTTTCCTGCATATGCAGATATACTGCTTCACCATATTGGGCTGTGGTTTTGGGTAGGACCTTTGTGTCTTGCGCTGGTAGGGATACTGTATTATGGGCGTAATAAGTGGGGCATGAGGCTTTATTTTCTTGATTGATAGGATCGTAAACGCATGGGGAGCGAATGAAGACAGAGTTTTCAGCTGGTGTGATTGTTTATTATAACGATATTGTTAATGATCGCCCCGTTCGGTTGTATCTTCTTTTGAATTATCGTAAGGGTTATTGGGATCTTCCAAAGGGAAAACTTGAAGCTGGTGAAACAAATCTCGATGCTGCCATAAGAGAGCTTAAGGAAGAAACGGGTTTGACTGCCGAGATTCATTCAGGTTTTGAGCAGTCGCTTTCCTATATTTTTAAAGACTCTTCTGGAGACTTGGTGCATAAGACCGTTACCTATTTTGTCGGACGCGTGTCCACTAAAGCGGTAACCATCTCATCTGAGCATTTATCATTTAAATGGGTTGAGCTGCGGGATGCTCTCAATGAATTAACCTATGTAAACTCTCAGCAGATAGTTTCTATGGGGGATCATTTTGTTGAGAACCTTGTCCGTCATGAGCATGCATAATATATACAATGTGGAATTTGGTTGCGGGGGCTGGATTTGAACCAGCGACCTTTGGGTTATGAGCCCAACGAGCTACCAAGCTGCTCTACCCCGCGATGAATTTCTTAGTCAATAAGAGTATGTAATGATTATACGTGCTTTTCCTTGATTGTCAAGCTTGGCAAAATTATTTAAATCTTTGCGGTATTCTTATAGAAATTCTTATTGGATTGTTTACTTCTCCCATCTTACCGTGTTATCGAATAGCGCATCTGTTTGAGCGCTGTCCCGCCTTCGCGTAAAGCTACGGCTCGGCAAGCCGTCAAGTCACGCCATAGCCGCAGGCGCCGGCTGGATGCAAGCTGGTGCCCTAGTCCAGGGGGAGCGGCTAATAATTTACGATGACCACAGCGAAGGCAGTTGTATCTGTATGTGTTATAGAAATCTGAGCATAGCACCCATCTTGAAGCTTGAGTGCATTCCAGTCAATCGTTAACATGGGTTGACCAGAAGATGCAGATTGGACGGTAACATATTGAGCAACTCTTAAAAAGGGAACTGGTATCTTAAATAACGGCGAAAGCGCTTTATAACACGCTTCTTTTGCAGCAAACCTACTTGCAAAACGTTGAAGCGCCTTGTTGCTATCCTGTAAAATAAAGTCTATTTCTGTGTCATTAAAAATCCTACGCAGTTTTTTACGACTAAAAAGCGGCCATTGTTCGAAGCGAGCGATATCGACTGCATCAATTCCAATAGTTATCACGCTGATTCCTTCTGCTGATACGTCGTGCGATACATAAGTGCTTCTTTAATGTGATGCGTCTCGATGAGCTCGCAGCCGGCAAGATCTGCAATTGTTCTGCTAATCTTAATAAGTTTATGGTAGCTACGCATAGTAAACTGCATTTTATCAAAAGCTTCCTTCATAAGTTCTTGCGCTTCTGTGCTCAGTGGGCAATGTTTTTCAATGAGATGTGCAGGAAGATACCCATTGTAAAGGTTAGGCGCCCGTTTTTCTTGCGCCTGGACCGCCACCTCTACAGCTTTAAAAAGTGTTGCTGAGCTGAGCGGCTCCTCAGTCTTATCTACTATCGTATCATAATCTATCGAAGAGATAATAACTTGTACATCTATTCGATCGGAAAGTGGGCCTGAAATTTTTGCATGATACTTGTTCATGAGTTGGGGCGTGCAGATGCAGGCGCGTTTTTTATCGAGCAAAAAACCACAGGGGCAGGGATTGAGCGCAGCAACGAGCAAGAAGGTAGCAGGAAAGGTGATGGTGTGCATTGCACGCGCGATGCTGACAGAGTGGTTTTCAAGTGGCTGCCTGAGCACTTCAAGCACATCACGTTTAAACTCAGTCAGCTCATCAAGAAAAAGCACGCCATTGTGGGCGAGGCTTATCTCGCCAGGCTGGGGATATGAGCCGCCACCAACAAGGCCCGCCTGACTGATAGTATGGTGAGGGCTTCGAAATGGCCGCTCAAATACCAGAGGCTGCTTATCGAGCTTTCCGCTGACCGAATACACTTTGCTTGTTTCGAGTATTTCATGAAACGTAAGCGGAGGCATGATCGTTGGTAGCCGTTGAGCCAGCATCGTTTTTCCCGACCCTGGCGATCCGACAAAAAGGATATTGTGCCTTCCTGCTGCTGCGATTTGGAGCGCGCGCTTTGCAGCATACTGCCCTTTTACTTGGCTAAAATCGAGGGCACCTTGTTGTGTCGGACTCGAAGTATGGGGAAGGCTGACCCGGGTTGGCTCGATAACGATCTCTTTTTTAAGGTAGTTAATAAGTTCCGATAAGTGGCTGACGCCAATGATCTCGATAGTTGGTATCAGCGCAGCTTCTTGTGCGTTGCGAACAGGTACCACTATTCGTTTCTTTCCAAGCTTACTTGCGTCACAGGCGATGGGAAGGACGCCTTTTACTGGTTTGACCGTGCCATCGAGTGATAGCTCACCTAAAAAGAGCGTCTCTTTTAAAAAATCGGGATCGACGGTGAGAAGCTGTGCCGAGATGATTATGCCTAATGCGATAGAGAGATCAAAGACTGTGCCCTCTTTTTTAACATCGGCAGGAGCAAGATTGACCGTAATTTTTCGCTCAGGTAATTTTATGCCACAATTTTTCAGTGCGGTATGAATGCGCTGTCTGCTTTCTTTTACGGCTGTATCGGGCAATCCGACAATAAAAAATTGTAAGAGGCCCAGAGAAAGATCAACTTCTACATCAATGAGATAGGTTTGGACGCCGATTGTCGTCGCCGATGAGATAATAGTGTGCATTGGTATATCCAGTTTTTATATGAGTTATATTTTCTGGGCATAGATATACCATATTTTTTTATGATGATCTAGTGAGCTAACAAACTGGGGTATTGTTTATTTTGATTCTCTGGGTTCTTGCTCAATCTTCTGAAGCTTCTCAAGCGCACTATCGCTATTTAAATCAAGGTATTCATGGATTTTTCCCAGGTTTCAGTAAATTTGTACCATAGGTAGTTGATTTGCCTGCCCCTGTTTTTGAGACAAGTTTCAATTTAATAAGATTATTTAATTCCCGCAATGTAGTATCTTCGCTCAAATGCAGTAGAGCGGCAAGTTCTCTTTTTGCTATACCTGGATTGTTCGAAATAGCTTGGTAAATTGTATATTGCCGTGATGTAAGAGCGCTTTGGTCGATACTGCTTAATCTTTTGTAAAATCGGATATTAAAAAAATTTGTTGCAGAAATTTGAAATGGTGGGTTATTATTTTCTGTGAGAGCATTTTTCATGCGAGAAAAGCCGCTTCCGACCCGTTCTATATAACCGGCACGATGAAGAAGATCTGCGATGAGTCGATTTCGCCTAATGGTTCGCTTCCCCAAATCTTCAAGAGAAAGTCCGCGATACAATCCTCCTGGATTTTCAATCTCAATATAATCAGGGAACATGTGGATGTAAATGTGTGAGCTGTCGTATAGATAGTCTCTGTGGGTTATCGCATTGACTACTGCTTCGCGTAAAGCCACTGGTGAGTATTCATAAATATTGTGCCGCGCTCCAAGAAGCGGGCTTGCTTTTTTCATAATGCTGGGTTCAACACTCATATGCCTCAGAATAAAATTGAGGGCTCCTTCAATCTGGATAATTGGCGAACCTTTGAAATCCTTATTATCAATTATAGAGAACCGCTCATCCGTTTTATATTTTATTGCCGTGATGTAGCTTTCTGGAAAGAATTTTTGGGGGTCTTTTGCAAAAAAAAGCACGCCGGCGTTGGTAAATTTTAGCTCATCGTGGATTTCTTCAGCCACGTTAAGGCTGACCAAGATATCGCGTGCGGAGGCATTCGTAGTAATGCCGCAAATGCGTATATATTCTTTCAAAGCTTCTTGAGAAAAATCTTTAGGATAGTCGGATTGCTCATTTAACGCTTCATCGAAGTTCATTTCGTCCATATTTTTTAAACTCCTAAGATTTTGCACCGCAAATGCGTTGCAAATGCGCCGCAAATTTTTTTATTTAGCTCGGGCAAATGATGGGGTGTCTGTTAATTAAGATCCTCGCTATCGGCTTGCTGCAAGCAAGCTCGCTCTTCTTATGGAGCAGGCGCTCGATTTAGAAGTTAGTTTGGAAGAAAAAAAATCTTGCTTGAAAAAAAGTTTGGATGAAGTAACACGTTTGAAGATTTGGTAGTACAATTTATGTGATGAGAAGTTGCTTTGTTCCACTTCACTCCCACAACTTTTTCGGACGTTATCTCATTAAATCTCGACTACCAATGCTAAATAGGCTTCAAAAACTGCGCCATGACTAAGCAAGGCATCTCTAACTGAATCCCTTGAGAAGATCACGGCTAAGGCAAGAGGCGTTCTACCAGCTATATCAGCGGCTTCAATATTTGCCCCTCCTTTAATTAATGCCTCTACGGCGTCGGCACGCCCCGCATGAACTGCATCATGAAGAGGCGTCTTGCCTCCGTCCTGGCTTACAGCGTTTATATTTACGCGATCCGGATCTGCCGCAATCAACAATTGTATCATTTCCACATGACCGCGACTTGCTGCCATGTGGAGAGGAGTTTGGTGAAGATCGTCTATAACTTTTGCATTTGCTCGTCTTTCGATTAATAAAGTTGCGACATTAATACGATTGTGCAAAGCCGCCAAATGGAGTGCAGTGAAATTGCGCGTAGTAGTTGCATCAATTGCTTGGTCGTCATTTATTAAGTCACGGACAGTATCAACGTTGCCATTCTTAGCTGCCATAAAAAAAGAGGGCTGCAGATACTGGTCTACAAGCTGAGCAATTCTTGCCTTCATCACCTGTTGGTCCATAGCACCAAGATAAAAATTAAGCGATAAAACTAGTAGTAAGCTTAATGCATTAACATACTGTGAAATCATCATAATCCATTCCTCGCTTTCAAAGTTTAGATAGAGTAACTTTAAATCACCATTATAGTTTACCAAATAGAGAATCATATGCAAATTAGTCGTTCAAAGAAGATTGCAGTGAGGACCTCTTTAAATGGGATTAAGAATTTGCCTGCATTTGCCCCGTAAATTTATTATTATTTTTTTAGATATGTTAAATTTCGTAGCTGCGAAATACGAGAATTCTAAAATTTTCAAGAAAAAAGCTTGTGTTACACAAAAAAAGCAGCTATGTTAACAGTGTAAACGGTGTAAGAGTCTTGATATACTTTACAAAAATGGAGGAGAGCCATCATGATGATGAGAACTGTGATAAGCAATTTTTTAATTGCGTTTTTTTTCATTATTTTTCTTAGTCCGGCAAAGCTTGCTGGAATGCGAATTGACGTAAAGCTTGAGGAAAAAAAGCCATTGCGTGAAATTCATAAGCATACCCATCACGTTAAATCTGTTTGCGTAACACCCGATGGCAAGAACATTATCTCCGGAGCTGCGGATAAAACGATAGGTGTTTGGGATATTGATGACGAAACTAAGTTTAATCGATGGGAAGCTCATGCGGGATCGGTTAATTCAGTTTGTGTGATGCAAGATGGCGAGGGAATTTGCTCAGGATCGAGTGATCGGTCAGTAGCCATTTGGGATCTAAGGACTGGTAGTAAGTTGACTGAATTCTATGAACACACAACGGCAGTCAATTCAGTTTGTGCTGTGGATGACAAAAGAATCGTCTCGGCATCTATGGATGGTACCCTATTTATCTGGGATGTAAAAACAAAACGGAGAATAGGGCAGTGCGATAAGAAAGGGCGTCAACCTGTAATTTGTCGTTCTAGTGATAGAAAAAAAATTATCTGTGGATCTTTTGGGGAATTATGGATTTGGGATTTAGAGACTCAAGAAATTTTGCCGTGTAAGCCTTATCTTCCGCGAAATGAAATTCATGGGGTATGCGTAACCCCAGATGGCAAAAAAATTGCTGCAGGATGTGTGGGGGCGCTGTTAGATCCAGTGAGGGTGGATATTTGTAATATGATTGGTGGACGATGTTCGACACTTTGCGAAGGCCATGAAAAAAAAGTCCTATCTGTTTGTGCGACAGCAGATAATAGAATTATCTCAGCGGGAGACGATAAAACAATTCGTATTTGGGATATAGAAGGAAAAGGAGTCGATACAGAAGAAGTAACTTCAGGAGAATTAAAACCCGATTATGGTAAGCAAATTGCTTGCTGGCAAGCTCATAATGATTCTGTGAACTCAGTTTGTGTGACACCCGACAATAAAAAAGTAGTCTCAGGTTCTTCTGATCACAGAATTTGCGTCTGGGATAAATAGACATAAAAACTTAGGGCACAGCCATTCTTATGTGTCTGAAAAGTGACTATTCTGCTGGAAGAAAGTTCATTTTGCTATATACTATCATTCAGTTTCATTTCACGTAAGGTGATCGATGTGTGTTGTTCGTTCATAATAGTGAGGACATCGATGATAAGAAAGATTTCGTTTCTCGTGCTGGTAAGCACGGCTCTCTCTTTGATTTCAGCAATTCGTTTAGGCAACTCTGGCTCTGAAGCAACGTTTATGTTTGCGATCGGCCCGCATGCCCTCTATCTTCCAAGCAATCGTTTTTTTGTTGCGGCATCCCAGGAAGTTAAAGATAACGATTTTGCAATAGCATATGCAAATAGTTTTTCTACCACTATGACCGGTATAACCCCTGCAGAGGTAATGGTTAACAATGTGCCAAAGAAGCCTAATCCATTGCGTGGAGCGGCCATAGAGTATCTTGCGCTCATGGGGGAATGGCCTATCGTCGTTAAACAGGGCATCCCTGACAAGCTTTTTTTGGTCGATGATGCTCGCAAGCAAGTTTTTTACTCGTCTTCCATTAAAGATGGGCATGGCGATAAATCCCAAGCGGTCTTTGCAATAGAAACAATAGCTGCTTCGGTTACTACGCCCCTCGAGGCTACTGCAACAATGGCTGCGTTCGCTGCTGTAGGTAAGACTGAGGCTGATAATGAGGTATCGGTTGCGCTGGCGCTTTTTAAAAAATTTACTCCTCCTGCGCAACAACCGAAGGAATCGGAGAAAAGTAACAATGATACCAAGAAGAAAAATAAGGCTTCTTCTGACGTAAAGACAGATAAAAAGACGGATAAAGACAAAGACAAAAAAGAAGAAGCGCTTCAAACGCCTCAACAGAACTTTTATGCGTGGGATCTTGTTGACGCAACGACTGGTGTGCACGAGTTTAATCAGCAGGGGCAGCCTACGGGTGGAGGCAATCTGGCCCGCTTATTGACGCGCGATATGCCAGAATTGAAAATACAGGGTGCTTTAAGCGTGTTGAATCATGCGGTTGATCTTCATTATGATAGAGACCTTGCACGGCTCTATGTTGCGCTCAGTGTGACGTCTGGGCCTGCGCCTCAAGACGGGGCGCGTGGGGTGCTAGTTGGCTCTGTTTCGAACGGAAAGCTGCTATTTCAAGAGATCGCCTCTGCCTCTGTGTTCGCAGATGAGTCAGGAATTGTAGGGACACGTGGCTCTCTCGCATCAGTTACTATTCGTAAAGTGCGTACGATGTATAGCAAAATGTTATTGCGGTATCTTATTATCGTTGGAGGAAATGGTACTGATCCAATACTTGATCAGCAGGTATATGCGTTGCCACTTGTTGATAATCTGCAATCGCCTTATCATGGAACCCTTGCGAACGTTAATAGTGCCCCTGCGAATCTTTTTGATCCAACGGTGCCTCATCGATTTTTATCGCGTGTGCTTGCAACACGCGCTGTAAACCCCCATGACATTTATTCAGAAGATAGCACTCAGGCTCGCGTTGGAGGCGACGGTGTGCTTCCAGGTGCTATTACGGATATCGATGTTGTAAACGATGCCGTGATGGTTTCCATTGCGGGCTCCGGTAATAATCTGCAGCCTGGCATTTTTTCATCTCAGCCGATCTACGATGAGCTTGGGCGCATTCGTGGGTGGACCCGGTGGCAACGTGTTTCAGGAGCGAACGCGCCCATAGTCGGATTTCGTTTTGATCCAGCTCAAGGAGTGCATTGGTATATCGAGCAAGCGATGATGCAGAAAGAAAGCACAACACAGTCAATTTTTAGAACACAATGGTCTAACGACAAAGATTCATTTTCATTCTTTATGGCGACACAATTCCCTCCTGCTAACGGCGGGGTGCATGGAACTTTTGATTTTCCTCTCACGACTAATGGTTTTACAAAAAAAATTTCTGAGCGCTTATCCGTGATGGCATTTACCGGCTTTGAAAAAGTGGCACTCGTACAAACGGGAAGTGATGTACAAGCATCGCTCTTTGGGCCAGTTACAACATTGGAACCTGTTTTTAAATCTGAATCAGGATCGTTAGCAGGTTTTGAAAATGCGACAACGCTTGTTCTAAGCGGCGGAGCATTGGCGCAGCTCGGTCCAATAACCTCGGCAGTAGTGGTATCGGATGGGAAATATGGATGGTTCGTCGTTGCAGGATCTGGTGGGGTTGCCGTTCTTGCCGCACCCGATGGTTCAGGCTGGGATAGTGTAAGCGGTCTTGGCAATGGCTTTGCCGGATTGAAAGGTTCGATGAGCTGGAAGCTTATTCGAACAACTCCTTATATTCGTAAGCTCGCAGCTCGTGGTAATCAACTTTTTGTCTTATCAGATATGCGACTCGAACGCATGGAGCTCTCAGCAGCTCTGATTGCATCGACTCAAGACATTCCCACAGTAACCATAGCACATCTTACCGATCAACAAGCTCTTCAATCGAGTTCGTATAGCGATCTTATTGTTTCCGGGCCACTTGGTCTTTTAGCAACGAGTTTTGGCTTACTGAGAACTGGCAATGGTAAGGATATTCGTGAAGTAACATCGGCTGATGATGCTCAGTGGACGCCGGTAGCGTTGCCCGAATCGGCTGGATCTTTATGCAAGCCCGGGCCTGCAAGCAGACTTTTTGCGGTAACGCCGACACTCTGTGACGCTGATCTGATAGATGGCGGTGTGTTGTACGTGCTCAATGGATATGTTGGGCTTGATGCAGCTCAGGGCTACCGTTTTGCTGTCGTGAATCAGATGGGTCGGGTGACTGATCAAACCGTACAGCTTCTGCCGGACTATTTTATCGAGGGCCGAAAGACTTTTTTTGTAAATCCAGGGGAGTATCGTAATTATATCGTTACCGATGGTGCAGTCCTTGCACTTTCGCGAAGCTCATTTGGAGGGAGATCTCCTTTTCTTGAGCTTGTAAGCGGAGTGCGTGGACGTATACCATGGTTAAGGATACCAGAAGCACATTCGATGGGAAAACTTATCCGCAACTCTGCATCGGGAGCCTGGGTGGCCTCCGGTGATTTTGGAGTACGTTTGTTAGCATAAAGGTTTACGATGACTAAAAAGTATCTTGCTCTACTGTGTGTGAGCATAACCGCTCTATCGAGTGCGATTCCGCCGATTAATCTTTTCAGGCCGAGCGATCGTCCGCTTATGCCTGAGCCTGTGAATGAATGTTGGGCAGGGCAGCTCAGCATTGGCTACGAAGGAGCGCTCACCACGCGGGGCTTTCGTGATGATGGCGATGACCACCTTCAATCCCGGCTCTGTTTAACAACTGATCGAGAAAAAAAAACTAATGTACTTCATATCTTTGGATCTGAGCAAAATGGTCTTGCGGCATTAAAAGGATTTGATTCACCCACAAAACCAGGTCAATTTTCACAGCTCTTTTCTATCAACGATGAAAATGGCGTACAAGGACTCTTCAGGCCTTGTGGTAAGCTCTCTATTCCCCTTAATCTGTTGCTTTCCTATCGGTACTATTTTGATTATGGCATCAATCTGGCATTTCACTTGCCTGTTATCTCCATGGAATTGAAAGATGTGCATTGGAGATTGCTTAATGGCAAAACGACGCAGGAAGCTCAGCTGACAGAAGGTCTTATCGGGCACATCCGGGATGTATCGGGATTAAAACTTGACGGATGGAAACGTTCAGGTGTTGGAGATCTTGTTGTTCAAGCAACGATTATGCGCGATTTTGAACAGCGAAAGCCGTTCCTTAATAATGTGCGTGTTCAAGGACGATTGGGTATCGATTTTCCTACAGGAAAAAGGGCTGATGAAGATCGCCTCCTTGCGATCCCTTTTGGCAACGATGGCGCGTGGGGTGTTCAGTTTGCGGGTGGCATAGATTTAACATTCTGCTACACACTTCGCGCAGGGATCGATGCTGAATTTCTCTATCTCTTTGGCAATACCCGTTGTCGGAGATTACGATCTGCTGAGCATCAGACCGACCTTCTCTTTTTGAGAAAGGCAGACATGTTTAAGGAGCATGGATTACAGCAACAATTTAATATCTATATTGAGTCATGTAACTTTTGGCGAGGGCTTTCAGCGAAAGTAAACTACCAGCTGTTAAAAAAGAATGATGATCGTATCGATGTTGCCAGTGATCGCATACGGAGCCCTATTACAAATGATGCGGAAAATCTGCGAGATTGGACCGCTCATAGTCTTATTTTTATGGGCCGTTATGAGTTATGGAAGGATTTCCCCGAAGCACGAGTGCAACCAGCCATTCTTGGGTGGTATAAATGGGGCTTCAATGGCAAGCGAGCTATTCTTGCACAGACACTCGGTGTGCAGTTGAGCATCGCCTTCTAAGGGATATCTTTTTTTGCCACTTGAAGACTTGAATTTTTTTTTATTCTTGCATACGCTATGCGAGGTGGTGTAGACTCAAGGTAGAAGGAAACCTAAAGCAAAGGAGAGTGTATGAAAGCTATTCTTAATGCCATGAGGCTTATGGTGGTGGGCTTCATATTCTGCGTACCAACTAGTATGAGCGCTGAGGATGCGCCCTCTTTAAAACCTGACAAAGAGGCTTCTCAAAGAACCGTTCTGATGCTCAGTGAAGCAACAGGTGCTGGTATAGCGAGTTTTTTCTGTGCAACATGTACTTGCCTAACCGCATACGGCGGAATTTCTTCTTTATCCCAGAGCTTGTTTGCAAGTTATATGTTTTTAAACATTGCTGCACTTTGTTTATATGCTACGAAACAAACAGGAAGCCATTGTTTAGAAACTTTTAATAAGTGCTTTCCTCCATGCAAGGAGGAATCATGAATAAAACAGTGCTCTTCTTAGTTGCATTTACTGCATCTGTGTGTGCGTCGAGTTCGCTCTCTGCAACTGAAGGTTCTGGCGATGTAAAAGCTGATAATTTCGAGACTGCTCAATCAAAAGGAGACGAAACAAAGGATCAAAAAAAGAAGTCTCTTACACGAGAAGAACGAGCTAAACTTGCTTTTTTGGGACTTGGCTACACCAGTCTTACTGCAGTATCACTTTACACGATTATGCGTCTCTTAAAGCTCTCAAAGCAAATCTATTGTCACGATCCAAATTCATTGACAGTTGATATAGAAGATACCCCTGAAATGCGTCAACTTGCGTGGGAAAAACGATATTATGACAAGCTGTTTGGCGTTGGGCTTACATTTCTCTTATCAGGCATTATTTTGACCGTAAATTATAAATGTTCATTATATGAGAGAGCGTGGAAAAACATCTGTAAAGCAATAACTGGGTGAGGCCTTATGCTGTTGAGCTTTTCACGAGTGTGTGCTTCCGTTTTAGGTTTATATGGGCAGACAGTGGATGTTGAGAGTGCTCGACAAGTGGTTCATGATTTCGTCGTGACGGCTCTCAGCTCAGAATCTGCTCATGTTAAAGAAGAGGTCAAGAGGCTTCTTAAAGAAGAGGTCCAAAGGCTTCTTACAAAATCAATAACCGACTGCCAGACTGCCCATGGCTTTTCTCGAGAAAAACTGAGTCTTCTTTTACAAAATAATCCTGATTACTTACGAGGTCTTGCCCGAAGGGCTCGTGCAAGAATTTTATGTGGCGCAGAATGTGAATTTAATTCTCTGCCAGAAAAAATCGGGAGCCTGACTGCGGAAGACATGAAGTGTATCTTTTTCTTGAAAGTGCCCGAGCAAACAAATGGGTGGACCTGCGGCTACTGGGGAGTGTACAATAGGATAGCGATGGAATGGCTTCGGTCTGAGAAAAAGCCTTTTTCAAATGGAGAGATTACTGAGCGTGCAAAGGCACTTTATAAAGATTTGCCTACGCATATGCGCGTTATTAATGAACAGCTTCGTAAGGATATTGAGCAGCGTGTCAGAGCTGAATATCCTGTGAAAGAGCAGGACTCGCACATCAAAAAAGAATATGGTAAATATGAACTATGTGAAGGGAAAATGCCGAGCATAGATGCACTTGTTAAGTTAGCGGCGTACCTTGATAAAGAGTATGCGTTGGGCGGTGTTTCAAATCTTCATTTTGTAACCTATCAGCGGGAAAATGATCAACCAGGATTCTCTGAAGAAGACCCGACGCTACTTCATGCTTATGGGGTGCAAAGAATGGAAGATATCGATATACAAAATGGCTTGTTGATGCCTGAAGAAATTGCTCGTAGATTTTCTGAAGGATTTGAAGGCAGGCGTGCTGATTATTATCTCTGTTATCTCTATGACCCGTCGGTTCACTGGATTCTTCTTCCAGTTGTGCAGTTTGGAGAATATAAGCCGGTCATGATCGTGCTCGATTCGTACAATTATAATGTTACCAGCGATGGAGATGCTGCCAAGGTTATCGAGTTTATCTATAAACTCGTCGTGCGACCACTCAGGGAGCGATCACCATTAAAAGATTTATAAGCAGGCTTTGTTTATAGGCTTTTTTATATTAAAAAAGAACTCAGGAAGACATTTCCCTCAATGAGATCCAAAAAGTGTGAGTAGCTCATATACGTGGGAAAACTTGTGCGCTTTACATGACGTCTCAAGCTTTTGGTTTTGCGCAAGAATAAGTTGCGTAATACCGAACTTTTCAGCTTCTGCTCCATGAATTCCGATATGATTGACCGGCTTTATTTGTCCCGTAAGGCTTACTTCTCCTAATGCGAGTGATTTTTCGGGAAGCGGCTTTTGAAAGTAGCTTGATAAGAGGGCAAGTGCGATTCCAACATCAGCTGCACTCGATTTGATTTTAAAACCGCCACTAATTTTAAAAAAGATATCATGTGAACCGAGCGGTATTTGCAAATACTTTTCTAGAATAGCAGCAATGAGCACTACTTGTGTGTGATCAATACCGGAAACTACCCGCTGTGGCATACCATATTTTGATGCAAGCACCAGTGCTTGCAGCTCGATAAGCAGCGGACGGGAACCTTCAATAAAGCTGACAAGAACCGAGCCAGGGCTATACGTTACCTCTTCAAGAAGCTGTGCATTGATATTGGGTACTTCGCGAAGACCTTCTTCTTGCATCGTAAAAAACCCAAGTTCGGAAAGCGTGCCAAATCTATTTTTGACACTGCGCAATACGCGCGTTTGCCATCGATCTTCTCCTTGTAAGTAAAAGACGGCGTCTACCAGATGTTCGAGCGTTTTTGGTCCTGCGATGATACCTTCTTTGGTAATGTGGCCACTGGCAAGTACGGCTATCGTGTGTTCTTTAGAAAGGCGCATAAGTCGCAGAGCTGCATCTTTGAGCTGATTAGCACTGCCAGTCGCGCTTGGGCTATCGGTTAAATAGCAGTTTTGTAATGAGTCGATGATGATAACATCAGGCTTTTCTTTTTGGCAGGCTGCAATAATTGCTTGCAGATTTGGCTCATCGCAAAAAAGCAGCTGGGGCGTTATGCACGAAAGCCGTTCTGCTCTCATCTTCACCTGCTCTAATGATTCTTCTGATGAAAAATAAAAGACCCTCTGTGATTGAGCAAGCGCATTGGCGATCTGCAGCAGGAGCGTCGATTTGCCAATACCTGGATCACCGGTCAGTATCATAAAACTCCCAGGCACAATGCCGCCGCCTGTAACGCGATCCCACTCCTTAATTCCTGTAACCATGCGAACAAGAGGCTTTGTTGTTACCTGTGTAAGATCGGTTAACTGAGCTGATGTGCTTGGTGAGGCAAGTGCTACTGCGGCGACGAGCTCCAGACTATCGTAGGCTTTACAATCAGGGCAACAACCAATCCATTTTATGGTTTGATAGTCGCACACATTGCACATGTATTGGGATGATTGTTTTGCCATGATTATTCCATTATTGTTTTGGCATGCGGCCGCTGTCCTCACCGCTCACCCCAAGTGGTCTGCGAGGCCGGTATGCCGAGCAGATTGTATCGAGGGGCAATTTTTACCTTTTCTTGCTACTCATACTCGCTCACCCCGATTTTTCCGTACAGTCTTTTGCGTCGGCGGATATCGAGGGGTTCGCATAGTTATGAAAGCTTTTCCTGCGTTTCCCAGCCAGTTTTGTCGATCACAAAGCAATCCCTGCAACGTGCCTGATAGCGATCTTGTGCGCCAACGAGCACAATGGGGTCATCATAGCGAGCTGGTTGCCCGTTAATGAGCCGCTGACTAAAACAGGCGTCTTTGCCACATGATACACATATAGCATTAAGCTTAATGAGCGAATCTGCCATCGCCATAAGCGTTGGAATGACTCCAAAAGGTTGTCCGCGAAAGTCAAGATCGAGCCCTGCAGCGATAACGCGTTTTCCAGTATCTATCATGCGAAAAATAGTGGGAAGAATTGAGGGCGCGAAAAACTGAACTTCATCGATAGCTACAACCATGGTATCATCGGTAATAAAAAGCTCCATATCATCGGGATTCTCTAAAGCTATGGCTTTATATTTCTCCCCATTATGTGCGTGGATATAATCCGTTGACATGCGATCGTCCATTGCATGTTTAAATACAACTACTTTTTGGTGGGCAAATTCCGTGCGGTGAATGCGACGGATGAGTTCTTCAGATTTTCCTGAGAACATTGACCCGCAAATGACTTCCAACTTGCCTTTTGTTTTAATTTTCATAGACCCCCCGTGTACTGACTGCATGTTTTTCTCCCGCCTATTTTAGGCAAATGAGAAACGTTAGATCTGTTTCTCTCTTTAAGAATATCACGAAAACGGGGCATGGGAAACCTATTTTTTTTGGGATGCGGCAAGTATTTTCCTTGCACAGGCACTGGGATGCTCTTAAATCTACAACACCGCCACTTCATTGCTATCTTGAGGATTCCCGCCATCCTTGAATCCCAAACGAAATCCTATGTTCTGACGTATTACCTTACCAAAATTTTCTTCTAAATTATCTAAATTCAACAATAAAATTACTTCTCGTGGTCGCGTATAAAAAAAATCATTACTCCTAGCAGCGCTCAATTGCCGGTCAATTTCTTTAAGAGCTCGCTTTATTTGTTCAATGGTGTATCGATAAACTTGTTCTATAAATGCATTATTCATCCTTAAGTGGCTTTCCACGAGAGCTTTATCACCAGAATCCGGCATAAAGATAAGATTCGAAATTAATATCCTGCATATTTTTTCATAATTCCCTTCGCCGTTACTAACGTTACCTAATTCTTGGAAAGCAATATGAAGAGGCGTTGTCCCCTGATTATCTCGAACCCAGATTTTTGCATCCTTATTAATCAGCATCCTTACTGATTCTTCATCCCCCAGCTCAACAGCTGCGTGAAGCGGTGTTCCTCCACGCTCCTCCACTATGTTTACAGCAGCATCATGAGAAAGTAAAACCTTCACAATCTCCTTTTTATTCTTGATCCAGGGGAAGGTCTCACCGGCTGGTTTCTTAATAATAAGCTGAAGAGGAGTTAAGCCATTATTATTTCTAGCATTTACCTTGGCACCCTTGCTAATAAGAACCTCAATTAATTGATTATAATTACCCCTATCGGAACCATGCTCACTACCCCAATAACCGTCGTAATCATATTCCACAGCCACATGAAGGGGTGTGTTCCCTTCACTATCTACCACATCGACGTAAATCCCGTGCGCTAACAAAACTTCTGTTATGCCTTTGCAACCATGTCTGGCAGCAAAATGCAAAGCCGTCCACCCATCCCTATTAATTGCGTTTACATCTCCACCATAGGCAAGCAAAACCTCTACTATCTCTGTGTAACTATATGCAACGGCCGTATGTAAGGGAGTATCCCCATCAAAATTATGTGCCGCATTTACCGCAGCACCATGAGCGAGAAGAATCTTTACTATCTCTTTTTGACCCTTCATAATGGCCTTATGAAGTGGGGTATAAAGACTTCCAACAGGTGTATTAACATCAGCACCATGAGCAACAAGATATTTTACCTTACCCTGATTTCCCTCCCTAATGGCTTTATCGAGATGGTTCCATGAATCAGCTGACAATGTATCCGAAGGAACTGCACCTCCCTTAAACACATCATTAACACCCGTGCTTGTTTCCTCAAAAAACTTTTTCGCTAGATATGCCTGCCGTGCCCTCAGAACTTCCATTACCTCTGAGTGTTTTTTTACTTCCGCAGACCGATAGGGTGTTCGACCATCCTTATCCACCGCATACATATCAGCATCAAAAGCAATAAGAAGTTCTACCACCGCCTTTCGACCGTTCCACGCGGCCCTATCAAGGGGGGTATAACCATTTTTTCTGGCATGTACATTGGCTTTTTCTTTTATAAGAAGCTTTACTACTTCTGTGTGCCCTGCTGCTGCTGCACTATGAAGCGGCCCTGGAATCTTAACATGTGCGCCACATGTAATAAGACATTTTACTAAATCTTCGCGACCACCCCATGCTGCTATAATAAGTGGCGTCCGTTTCTCGCTATTTAGAGCATTGGGATCTGCTCCGTCTTTCAAAAGTCTGCTTACTTGATCAACCGAAACCTCAGTTTGCCGCAATAATTTAAAAAGTTCATCATTAAGAAGCTCCTTTGAAGTTACCTTCTCCATAGCTATGCTATTTGGGGCTACACATAGTGTAGCCAGCAAGAAAATTCGTGTGTTCATCGATGACCTTTCACTAAACTGTGTTCTTTGTTGCTCGCCTCTTGTTGACGTTTTTTTTCACATACTAATTCTAATAATAACCCCAAAATAATTTAGCGGTCTGTTGCCAAAGTATTACGATGATTTTTGCACGGAGTTTCTTGCAGCGTAGGCACTGTTTTGATCAGCCTGGGCTCAGGGGGCTTTTATCTCGCCTGTGATATTGTTGTGTTTGTTGGCAACACATGCCCGAGAGCGCACATGCGTGAGGTGAGAGCAGATTCGATAAGTTGTGAACGTAGATACTCTTGTTTAGGAGTAATATACGCCTCGCTTTCTTCGTGCATCCAAAGAGTTTCGGGTGCTTCTTGGAGATCATGGCCGACCGCATCAAAATACTCTTGATTGAGGTTTGAACCACAGAGCGAAATAAAGTAGCTATACTGTTTGATAAGGAGCCAGAAGAGATCATTGAGCATTTCCTCATCTATGAGTTCGGCATGGAAATACTTTTCAAGGAGGGCCCCGACCGTTTTAAAGCTCTGCCAGGTTTCAAGACCATCTTGCGCACTCCAGACAAGGCGCATTACTGCCCGTGCAAGGAAAGAATTGAGCGAGTGTTGTACTTCTCGCACCGTTGCGTCTTGTTGCTCGTCAACCAGATCAAAAATGTCATGCGAGAGCTTCTCAAGTGTTTC
Source organism: uncultured bacterium (assembly GCA_963695365.1). Classification (GTDB taxonomy): domain Bacteria; phylum Babelota; class Babeliae; order Babelales; family Babelaceae; genus PRDV01. The sequence continues at coordinate 297,018 of OY968766.1, read as the reverse complement.
ATCAGGGTTATTTTTCAAATCGCTGAAATTATCTACAAGACAGCTGCTTACCAGCTCTTTAATTGCTTCGATTTTTTCTTGCTTTTGTACAGCCTTGCTATACGGTTCGAGTGTTGGCAAAAGCTGAATAAGAAGATCGGTAAATGCATAGGGGTTAACATAAATATTGTGAACTTTTTGTGTGAAAAGCGAAAGCATACGGCGAATGAATCGGCGCGGTTCGGTGCTCTTGTGGGCAAGCTTGATTCCAGATACCACATGATGGAAATTAAGCGCTAAAAATTCCTGCGGATAGCGTGGATGATTGTAAGTATTTTTCAAGAAAGAGGTGATACTTGATTGTGAGAACTCAATCGGCTTGAAAAAGCATTCGGGAAGACTTGATCTTTTATCATTCCATGTGGCACCAGAACTAACAATTGTTGAACTGTGCGCGATAACTGTTAATGCGAAGATCCAGCTCAAAGTATATTTCATGCTCTGCTCCTTTTACGAATTGCGTTGCAAGTGTACCATAAAGAGCACCTACTAGCAAGCGTGATTTTTTGAGTGATTGAGTTTCTGATCGCGTAAAAGAAAACAGATGACCGTCGTGCTATTTCACATAAGCCAAACTGCATGGTAAGCTAGAGCATCATGGTAACACTCAGTGAGTATGTATGGCGCTATATTATTATCAGGCACTTTCAAAAGAGGGAAAACGTGTGACGGGAAGGTTGGACGCGGCAACCCTTTCTGGTGCCCGTGAGCAGCTTGCAAAAATGGGACTTTTTCCCGTTACCATTGAACTCTCAAGTGGTGAGGCTTCTCAACTACCATGGTATCGCCGCATTTTTCGACGAAAAGTAAGCCTCAAAGATAAGATCTTCTTTACCAAGCAGCTTGCGGTATTGCTCCGCTCTGGCGTCCCTTTAGTGCAAGCGCTGGATTTACTTATTGAACAGACACAGGGGGAGCTGAGAACCCTTGTTATCGATTTGAGAGATGGAATTAGAGAGGGGCGTTCTCTTGCTGATGGGCTTGCAAAATATCCTGAAACGTTCGATTCGATTTTTGTGCAGTTAGTGCGCGCCGGGGAAGCGACAGGTAAGCTCGAGACAATCCTTGAGCGGTTGCACGACTATCTTGTGCAGCGAGAAGAGATCAGAAAAAAAGTATCAAGTGCATTGCGCTACCCCATTTTTCAGCTTGTCATTATAGTACTTGTTGTTGTTGGGCTTTTAACGGGGGTTGTCCCGCAGATATCTTCTGTCTTTCAAGGACAAAATATTGATCTGCCGTTGCCTACCCGCATTCTTCTTGCTACCTCCAACTTTATTGTTAACCATTATATTATGTTGCTTTTGATACTCGGTGCTCTTATAGGGCTTTTCTGGTTTTGGAAGTCTACGCCATCGGGTGCATATAAGGTTGACACATGGAAGCTCAAGCTGCCGCTGATAGGGTATTTTGCACGTACAGGTGCGATTGTTCAGTTTACCAGCACCTTGGGTATGCTCGTCGAAGGTGGTGTTAATTTAGCAGAGGCGCTTAACATTGTGGTAAAAATTGTTGATAATAGAGTCTTGACTGTTGCGCTTGAAAAAGCCCGTGAAAGTATTATTAAACAGGGTAAGATTGCGCAGTATTTGAAAGAGACGAACATGTTTCCGCCGCTTGCTATTTACCTGATTAATACCGGTGAGCAGAGCGGGCAGTTGGACGCGATGCTTCTTGCCGTTGCACAGAATTATGAAGGTGAAATGAAGGAGAAGGCCGATAGCCTCGCGGAACTTTTAGGACCAGCGATGCTTATTATCATGTTTGTTGTAGTTGGATTTGTGATTGCATCGGTGATGCTGCCAATTTTAAAACTTACACAAATGGCGGATAAGCTCGGGTGACCCCTTGATGGAACCCCTTCCGAACAGGCATCGAGAGAAGAAGAACGTGCGGAAGTGCACCAAAAGATTTAAAAAGGCCAGCCCCATTGCCGAGGAAGGCCATGCCCCTCGATACAATTGACTCGGCCGGCGTAAGAGCCTCGTCAATCACTCGCGGTGAGCGATGGCCAGAGGGCCACATTGAAATGATATTGATGAACACTTATTTACCTAAGGAGCAGATGATGATTCTTCAGATAGCACAACAGACACAGCTGACCAAGCGTATGAAAAAAATATGCCGCGGGTTTAGTATTATTGAGATTGTACTCGTCATTACCATTATTGGTATACTTGCTGCAGCGACATTTGGTGGTTTCCGCTACATTCAGAGAGCGAAGTTATCGACGACTAACTCTAAGCTAGCAACCCTTGATCTTGCGATTGATCACTATAATACGCTGATTGGTGAATATCCAACTGATCCGCGTGAGCTTATAGACGGGCCATCAAAAGCAAATCTTCAAAAGAGATGGCAAGAGCCACTTGCGACAGAAGACGAGCTCAATGATGCCTGGAAGCAGCCATTTGTTTATTCAAGGTTGCAGAAGGGATATGAGCTCTATTCGATGGGATCAACAGGGACCGCGAGAATTCTTTCACCAAAGTCCCTCGAATATGCTGGGGCTTAACAAAGGATCCTTCGAGGAGTTCTCGTGAACCGCTCAGCGCATAAGCAGGGATTTACCTTAATCGAAATAGTGATCGTTATACTCATTATTGGGATTATAGCGGCAGTTGGCGTTCCTCGTTTCATGCGTTCGCCGACCTCTCAAACAGAGCAGTTTGTTGGGCGACTCAATGGCCTCATTCAAGAGGCCGTTGAGTCGGCTCAACGATCAGGTGCAAGTAAGCGCATCTTTGTTGATCTCATAGGTAAGAATGTTGCCATACAATCTGTTGGTGGTAAGCAGGAAGGGAAAGCGATCTCGATTCCTGATGCTGTGGAGGTAAGTGATGTTTTTATTAATGATAAAAGCGCTTTTGCACTGGGCTCGGGCGAAAAGCGCAATTTCTATTTTTTGATTAATCCTGAAGGGATAAGTCAGGAAGTGAGACTTGTTTTGATTGATCATGGCATACGAGCACGCAGCCCTCGTGGCGGTGTGTTTGAATTTTACTTAAATCCTTTTACAGTGGTATTTAGACTGCGATGAATGGACGCCCTGGGCTGAGTCTTTTAGAGGTGATGGTAGCGGTTCTCATCGTTGGTATGAGCGTCACTTCCTTGCTCATTCTTCAGGGGAAATTATCGCGGGGAGTTTTTACTGCACATGCGCTCATCGATCGTATACCTTTTATCGGAAGCTTTTTTGCGAGTGCCGACAGAGATAAGCTCTATCTCAATAAAAAACAGCATAAAAAGATGAATGATGATCCAGAATTGACGATGACCTATTCTGTTTCAAAACCGACAAGTAAACCACTTGCTTCATTTTCTCATCTCATGGTTGAGAACGTTGATGCTCAGTGGCCAACGGTGATTGGTAATCGTACCGAAACATTTGCTCAACTACGATGCATTCCTGGCAAAGAAAAGGAAAAGAGCTCATGAAAAGCGGTTTTACGATCATTGAGCTCATTGTTGCCGTGCTTATTGCCTCGCTCATGGCAATGAGTCTTTTCCAGCTTCTTACTCAAACGAGACGTTCAGTGAGAAGAATGTCAGCTGTTATGGAAGTTGATCCTCAGATTATTGCTTTCTATAACCAGCTTACAAAAGATGTTATGGGTATGTTTGCTCCCCAAAGCTCGATACGGGCATATCAAGAAAAAGATGAGAAAGAGAAAAAAGAGAAAGAAGCAGCTGAACAAAAGCCGCAATTAAAATCGGGCAATAATCAGCAAAAACAGGAGGCGCTCCCAGCTCAGGAGCAAAAAGTTAAACGGCGCTCGATAGAACAAGTGTTTTATTTAGATGCTCAGAAAGATCGCTTTTTCTGGTCATTCATAACAAGCGGTGGCATTCACGAGCTTGAAAGTGATGGTACATTTAAGCCGGTTTCTACCATGAAGAGGGTTGCCTATCTTCTTGAAAAAGACCCCCAGAGGCCGACGGTTTATCGGCTCATGTATCGGTTTAATACCGATACAGCTGAGCTTGCACCAATTCGTGCTGCGGATTTTTATCCTTCGTATGAGCTCATATCCGGTATTACGCACCTCGAAATGGAGTTGACGGTATTTGAGGTTGAGAAAGAGGAGCAGAAAGAAGGGGAAGGCGCAGCAAAAAAGATGCAAAAAAATGAAGAAGCGAAACCTTCAAAGGAAAAACGAGAAAAGAAGAGGCAATCTGCTTCGCTCAAAGAGTGGAATGAAGCTATTGTTTGGCAAACCTATCGAACACTCATACCTGCCTATCTTCGACTTTCGGGGGCTGTTGCAGATCGAACGGGGCGAGAGTATCCTTTTGAATTTATGATACCGGTCGTTTCATATCGTCCGATCATGCAGAAGGAGAAGAATGTGTTCGAGGCAATTGAAGATATAGCAAAAAGTATATTTGGAAAAAGCGCACAACAAAATGGTGCTGGCAGAGGAGCTCGTTGATGAAAAAGCCCGGATATATTTTGGTGCTCACGCTTCTCATAGTCTCGCTCGCGATTGCGCTTATCTCCGTGGTTGTTCGTGAGTCCTTTTCATATGCTCACCAGTCGCATCTTGTTGTTGATAAGGAGCGAGCACGACTTTTAGTGATGAGCTCGTTTGCTATCGTTGAGAGTCAATTGAGTCATGTTGTTGCAAAAGAAAAAGAGAAGAAAGAAGAAGGCCAGCCCCAGCGGGCAGCTCAGCAGCAGCAGCAACAAAAAGAGACTGACAAGGAGAAGCTTGAACCGCTCCAAGAATGGTTGCTGAAAGTCATGCAGATTATCAATCGTTGGCAAACGATTAAGCTTTCTGGTGATAACCTGGAGGGTGAGATTCGCTGGTATCTCGCCTCAGAGCAGGGAAAAATTCCGCTATCGCTTTTTGAGGACGAACTTTTTGGCGCACAACCGGAGGCGGCACAGCAAAAGCCTGAAAAACCCAATGGCCAAGTACAGCCACCACCGGGACAAGCAGCAAGCAAGGAGCAGCAGACTCAGAAAAAGAGCCCTCTTTCATTTTTTGATCAACTCATTAAGAAGGAACGTGCAGTTACTATTCAGGAAGGGTTGAGAAAATTTGTGGGCAGTTATCAGCGTATGCCCGAAGATATAACGGAGCTGCTGCGCTATCCCTCCTTTGTGGCTTTTAAAGAAAAAATGTTTATGACTCCCGATGCGAAAAAGCCATTCTTTCTTATGGATCTTTTTACCTCGCTGCCAAGTAAGGGCATCAATCCTTGGTTGCTGTCAGCGTCGTTAAAGACGCTTTTGGGGATTTCAGCAAAAGAGAGCAAAGCTGATAAAGCCCTTGTTAAAAGAATGAAAGGACGTGTGCGCTGGGAGAATGAGTGGGATACACTTTTTTCTCAATTCTATGGGAAAAAGTTCAATGCGCTTGAAAAGGGATTTGGTGACTATCTGTCATCAGAATTTGAGGCTCAGAGCTTTTCTGTGGTATCTTATTGTACAGTTGCTTCGGTTACCTTTAAACTATACGCGCTTTTTGAACGTACAAAACCGGATAAAGATGAATCTTCCGAGAGCGTGTTGTTTAAAGTAACGAAGCTCGTATGGTTGTAAAAACGATGATTGAGAATTGCGTGATTATGGTATGTTCGATCCCTCGATACAATTGGCTCGCCAAATGGGCTTCGCCAATCACTCGGGATGAGCGTCAGCGTTAGCAATGAGGAATTGATGGATATACGGCATGAGACAATAGTTGGCGTGTTTGTTCTCGCGGCGCTTGCGATGTTCTTTTACATGAGCTTTCAGCTTGGAAGCTTTCGGCTGGATCTTGCCCGTTATGCTCCCTATCGTGTGCGTTTCCAAGACGTGTCTGGTTTGACACCAAAAGCTGATATCAAGATGGCAGGTGTAAAGGTTGGCTGGGTTGACGATGTCAAGCTTTTGCCTGAATCAATGACCGTTGAGCTTGCATTGAAAGTGTTGAAAGAATATCATCTGTATGCAAACGCCCAGGCGATTGTTCGTCAAGAAGGCTTGTTGGGTGTTAAATTCCTTGAGCTCATTCCGGGTGATCCTCGCCAGGAGAAGATTCCTGCTGGCGGATCACTTCAGTTGCAAACGCGTCAGTTTGTAAGCATGGATGAGATCTTTTACACATTTAAAAAAATCGCTCAGCATGTTGAAAATCTTAGCACCTCATTCAAGGATGCTTCGCTCGAAGCGCAGAGCTTTTTGAAAAGTCTTAAGCGACTGCTTGGGCCGCTCGATGATTTGCTTAAAAATACTTCGCAGTCAGCAGCAGCTATACAATCGACTGCCGAGTTATTAAAAAATGCAGTTTCAGGCGTGAGCGGTGCGATTGAGGAGGCCCGAATCCCAGTTCAGCAGCTGGGTGCTTTGGCTCAGAAAATCAATAAAGGAGAGGGGTCGCTTGGTGAACTCTTGCTTGATACCAAAACCTATGAAGATGTAAAAAGCACCGCTGAATACGCGCGAGGATGTGTTGAGAGAGTCCGTAAGATGGCGATTGTACTGGATAGCCATTTAGAAGTACTTCCCAACTCCTATGATCACGCTAAAAAAACAAACGTAAAATGGTATTTTGATGCCCGTCTTTTCCCTTGCACTCAGTTCTTTGGGCTCGTAGGCCTTGTCTATTCGCATTGGGGATTTGCGCACAAAAAAACTGCCCTCTTTGATGACACCTGTCGCAACTTTAAATTTGGAAAGAGCGATGCATTTAGATTAAATGCCCAAGCAGGTGTTTGGATTGCGCCTGTTGCCGTGCGCGCAGGACTTATAGAGGGTACGGCCGGTGTTGGCGTTGATGTGTGTATGCCAACGCGTCACTTTTCCTGGCTTTCAACATTTGAAGCCTTTGATTTTAAAGGCCATAACCGCCTCAACAACGATCGGCGTCCGCATCTTAAATGGCTCAATCGCTTTTTTGTCGGATCTAATTTTTATGTGACACTCGGTGCTGATGATTTTATTAGCAAACATAATAAGAGTGCGCTTGTTGGGGTTGGGGCCTATTTCTCATCATGCGATTTCTGGTGGGGCCGATAACAGTCCCAATTTCTAAGAAAAGCCTCGCTTTTTCTTGATTTTCTTGCTGCTGCTTTTGTATAGTCATAGAAAGCATAGCCCTCGCTTTCCACCTTTGTTAGCTGTAAAGACACCCGCTTAAGGGGCATGCGTAGTAGGAAGCGTATGACAAAAAGACATGCAGATTATCCAATACTTGAGCTTTTGCTTGATCGACACTCGCCGCGTGCAATGTCGGGTGAGCCGATTACGCATGATGAGCTTATGACGCTCTTTGAGGCAGCTCGCTGGGCGCCATCATCGTATGACCATCAGCCATGGAGATTCATTTACGCTCATCGTGATACTCCCGAATGGAATGAGCTGTTTTCACTCCTTAAAGAGGCAAACGCTGTCTGGGCACAACGTGCCGGCGTACTTCTCGTCGTACTATCGCATCACTATTTTGAGTATGATAACAGCTATTCTCGCACGCATAGCTTCGATGCGGGAGCAGCGCTGGAAAATCTTGCGCTGCAGGGCTACTCGATGGGGCTTGTTGTGCACGGCATGGAAGGTTTTGATTACGAACGGGCGCGCACAGAGCTTGGTGTCCCAGACGAGTATACCGTGGAAGCGATGTTTGCAATCGGCCGTCCGGGGCCTCTATCGCTATTGCCTGAGCCTCTCCAGGCTCGTGAATCGAATCCTACTGATCGATTGAAAGTTCAGGATCTTATTTATCTGGGCCGTTTTGGCCAACAATTCATAATTGATGCCCTTCTTAATTAGTTTTCTGATCGGCGCATCTGTTTGAGCTGCATCCGGCAAGGTCCGGTGGCGGCGAGTTGAGCGACGTCTGCGATCCAACGGCACGTTGGCGCATCGGGTCAAAGGGGGTGTGCGAGCAACCGCCTTGGCGCTGCCGCGCGTAGCGGCGAAAAAGAAATTACTAAAATCTTAGTTGTTCCGAGAATTGAGGAAAACTTGAATTTGATATAACCACCGTGCAAGTGTATCGAGATAGTTTTCCACAAGCACGGGGCTTGGGCTTTCTGGTCCTACAGTTTCAACGCTAAAATCTGAAAGAACCGATTGTAATACTGCATCTTGATATTAATATACGGCTGATCTGAAATAGCAAGCACTGTTCCCGCTTTCGGATTGCTTTTCAGCCACAGCTTAATGGTATCTCCTGTATTTGGCCTTCTCCATGTTCCATCCCCCATCTTTTGCATCGGTGTATCAACAAATTCAACTACTACATTCTCTCTAAAACCCTTTGGCAACACCGCTTGCTCAAAGAGCATGTGTGCCATTTCGCTTTCAGTTGCAGGCACAAACTCCGGTTCTCTCCAGTCAGCTCGTATTGGAAGAAGCTTATTATTCCTCTTGAACATCTCTTCCCGCGATTCGTACTCGCTATCATCTGGATGGTCGCCTACCATGATGGTTGGATCGAGAGACCGTTCACCGGTTATGATAACGCATTTTTTAAATATTACTCCGCTCTCATAAAGACGAAACAAATAAGCAAATCGTCTTCGCAGGGCGTTAATCGTTGTTCCCAAAATCACCCCATAATCATATATTTTTTCCTTAGGTATGATCTCTTGTGTCATTCCCAGTTGGTCAAAATAGGGTAACAACTCATTTCTTGCATTTTCAAAGGCATAGTTAAACTCCCATCGCTCTCTTTCTGGGCTTCGTAGCCAAACTCTTTGCGTGGCCGCTACGATATTTGAAAGACTTCCATCATGTTCGACATGGGTAATCTCAAGTATTTTAAGAAGCGATTGGCTGATGATCTCTTTTTCTTGCATGATATGGCTCTTTACGGTGTATGTTCTCATGTAAGTATAGAAGCCTTTCTCCTTACGGGCAATCACCTTTTGTGTTTCAAGCTAACTTCGCTAGACTTAATACTAATCTGATGCCTTATTGATTTTGATATGATAAAACAGTATAGTACGGTAAGCACCAAGGGAGTTTCCATGAAAAGAATAGTATGTATAGCTCTGTTACTCATGACGCTGGCAAACATAGATGCAACAACTGGCAATACAGCCATTATTGAAGCTATTAAGAGTTCGGATCCCGATGAATTGCGCTCATTACTCATCCCGGGCTTCTATATTCAAAAGGATAAAAAGGCGGAATATTTGGAACTGGCTCGGAATGTAACCAATGAGACGTATACGAATCTCAATAGAAGCAGTTGGTCAGATCTCACGCGATTCCTGAAGGGTGGTATTGAACTTGCGGCCGCCGGCATTGCCGGTTTTTGTGCGTATAGTTTGTATAGGGGGACAATAGGGGTCTACCATCATACTCTGGTGCCTAGAAATGAACAGGGGGAGGCAATTGCTGCTCCTATTAGTAGATACTATGCATCATGGGGGGAGAAATTAGTTAAAAGTAGCGATAATATCGATTTGTTTGAAAGTGAGTACACTCACTTAGCATCGATCGGTTCTCTAGGTGTCCTGACACTTTACTGGGCTGCAAAGGGTATTAATGAATGGAGAACTGTAGCAGCTGCTCACGATCGCAGTGAGCATCATAAGCGCGCTCTTGCTGTTGAAGCTATTATTCAACGTTTACCGGCATGTGCTGATTCTTCGTGCGATACGGTAACCACTGAATAACCACAACCCATAGTGAAGGCATTCACTGAACAACTTGCACAGGATAGCAGCATAAGAATTAGCAGAGTAGTATACAGATAGTAGAATACGCATGAAGCAGGGAATTATCCAGTCATATCATCTAGGCCAGCTTTTTTATTTTATGCTGGTGTTCACACTTTTCATTTTCTCATGGTTTTTTTCTTCTCCTTGGGGATACGGATCATTAACGACCCCGTTTGGCGCGATCGATCTTGCAAAAATCTGGCACCTTATTCCTCTTGCTCTTGCGCTTATTCCTATCGCCTATGAGGGGATTGAGCTTCTTTTGCAAGGAAAAATAAGCACCGAATTTTTTCTTATTATTGCCTCGATTATTGCAATCGCCGGTAATGAGATACATGCCATTACAATCGTGCTTCTTATTATGCTAATTGCCCACTATATTGAAGATCTCATTAAGGAACGGACAGAGGAGGCGCTTGGGGGTTTAGTAAAACTGATACCAAGTGATGTGCTCATTGTAAGTGATGGCATTGAGCATGTGGTTCCTATTGAGTCGGTTACCCCTGGTATGCTTGTGGTTATCAAAACAGGGGGGCGTGTGCCGGTCGACGGCATCATTAAAACGGGCGAAGCCTCAGTCCAGGAAGCATTTCTCACGGGTGAGAGTGTGTCGCAACATAAAGGCCCTGGCGAGCTCGTATACGCAGGTACCTATCTTGAGGCGGGCAGTATCACGATCGAGGCGCAAAAAGTTGGTGAAAATACCTTTTTTAGTAAGATCAGTTCTTTGCTCGAAGAGGCTGGTCGTTCAAAAGCACATGTTGTGCAGCTTACTGATCGTATTACTGCGATATTTACTCCTGCATTTCTTATCTTTATTTCCATTGTCTGGCTGATCACTGGCGATATCAGTATCATTATAACCCTTTTGGTTTTTGGTTCACCGCTTGAGTTATCACTGGTAACTCCATTAACACTCTTAGCGGCGATTGTTGCTGCATTTAGACGTGGAATTCTCATAAAGAGTGGCGCTTCGCTTGAATATCTCGCCTCTACAACGGTTATGCTCTTTGATAAAACGGGCACGTTGACGATGGGCACCCCAGAGGTCATATCCATTGCAAGCCTCGATCCAGCGTATAATGAAAAGGCAATTCTGCGGCTTGCAGCCATTGCTGAAAAGAAGTCTGGTCACGTTCTTGCCCGCGCAATTCTTGAGCGGGCAGCTGCGGCTCGGCTAGTTATTCCAGATCCAGATACGTACGTTTCTGTTACAGGCCATGGGATCGCTATTACATTTGAGGGAGAAAAATATATGCTCGGCAATCGCCATTTTATTGAGGCTGTTGAGCATGGCAATATCCCATTACCAGTCGGCTGTGCTGTGCGTGAATCGCTCACGACGTTTTATATTGCAACTGAACATAAGGTTATTGGAGAAATCTGTTTAGCAGATCGGATAAAAGAAGAAGCACGGCAGATGGTAAGCGAACTCAAAAAGCGCGGGCTTAGTCACCTTGAGCTGCTTTCTGGTGATAAACAAACGGTCGCTGAGCATGTTGCACAAGAACTGGGTATACCCGTAGCTCATGGTGCTGTTATGCCCGATGAAAAGCTGGCACTGTTGAGAAAAATGCAGCAAGAAGGAAGCATTGTGACGATGGTGGGAGATGGGATCAATGATGCTCCGGCTTTAAAACAGGCTCATGTAGGGATTGCGCTCGGCGGTATGGGTATGGAGCCAGCGATCGCTGCAGCTGATATAGTTCTCATGTCGGGAAACCTTGATCAGATTGTGTTTCTTTATGATCTTTCACGGGCGGCGATGAGAACAATTAAGCAAAATCTTATTATTGGTTTTGCGTTAACGCATACCTGCGGCATTATCCTTGCGCTGTTCTCACTTTTAACCCCTGTACAGGCCGCTCTTTTTCACGCAATCCCAGATTTTCTTATACTGCTTAATGCTGCACGATTGATTAATTTTAAACGTAAATTTGAAAAGTGTTTTTTGCTTGTGTCACATCCCCCAATTATAGGTGACTCATAGGTAATTAACCCAGGAGTTCGCCGATAAAAAACCTAATGCTATTCTTTGAGTAAAGGAGGATCTAACAGGATTACAACAGAACATGGCCTTGTTTCTTGTATAAAAATGTTCCAAAGTACTGTTATTGACATACTCCATGAGTATGATAGCCTATAAAGGGCTGTGTTTGGAAAAATAAAAAAAATGTCTATTCTCTGCGAAAGGGAAAGAGATGAAAAAGTTTACAATTTTCTTAAGTCTGATTGCATACTGTATTTTGTTTATTCCCCTCGCGGCTATGGATAGTATGTTTCAAGCGAATAATCAGATTTTGCTACCTAAATTTCGGATGAAACCTGAATGGGAGAATTTTCTGACTTCTCTTAGAACATTATTAGCTAAGCAAGATTTTCAAACTAAAAAAAGGACAATTGACTGGCTTCTATCCCCTGGCAATTTGAGCCAAAAATATGGATTAAATCTAACTGAACGAAGACATGCTCAGCTTAGTGACTTATGTTCCAGGCGCCGCACCTCCCTTCGGGAGCAAGGTACTTTAAAGGACAGATATGGAGTGGAAGCAGCTTCTCATAGAGCCCCAATCGATAGTCCGCTTGAACTAAGCTATGAAGTTGAAAGGCAAGCAGTCGAGCAAAAGACTGGATCTACTGAAGAAGAAGAAGATGATGATGAATTAAGTAATACTGATAGCAAATCGGATCCCCTTCTTCTCTTAAAATTAAGCTATCTTAGGGGACTCCAAAATTGTTACAAGCCTCAGGAGCTGCCTGAAAAAGAGGTGGTTATGAGGCACCTTGCTCTTAAAAAGAACGACTTATCTGAGCTTATAGAGGAAGCTGGTTTGTTGCTAATGTTGCAGTTGCAAGATCAAGTATCCTGGGCGGATACCATCTTAATTTCAACGCATGAGGTGTGTAAAGAGACTAGCAAGTATGATCTATTTGATGTTGCTTGTCTTTTAAGTAGAAATGGTCGACTTGATTCTTGCATTAAGAAGCTTCTTCGCACATTAAGAAATGAGCCGTCAAAATTTGTCAATGCAGTTAATCGCTGCGTTGGATCATTTACCCCTCTTCACGCCATAGCTCAATCAGGGTCGACATCAACTTTAGAGCTTCTTATTAAAGCGGCGGCAAAATGTAAGGTAAAGGTAAAAATAGATCTACAAAATGAGGCAGGAGACACGGCTCTTATGTTTGCAGCGTTAAATGGCCATTATCAAATGGTTAAAATGCTCGTAGAGCGTGGTGGGGTAGAGAGTATACATATTACAAATGGCCGAAACATTACGGTATTGCATTTTGCAGCTGCAAGTAGTAACCCAAAGATAACAAAATTTCTCATTTCAAAAGGAGCAAAAATAGAAAATGCACCTAAAATCGAGCCGGTAATCAGAATTGCTATGAGGCATGGTAATGTTCAGGTGGTGAAGCAGTTACTTGAATCTGGTGCTGACGCAAATATAATATTTGATGATATGCCACTATTGGCAGATACCATTATGTACTATGGAGTTGGGCAAACTCGTTCTGAGGGGTCACAAGAAGTTGAAGAGCACCAAGGAAAATTACGAGAAATAATCACTCTTCTTCTTGAAAATGTAAAAATTAATGTGAACTATACGTCAGAAAATGGGCCGACTGCTTTAGCCACAGCAAAAAACTATCAGCTGCATGACATTGCTCAAGAGCTTCTTAAAAAAGGAGCTACAGAACAATGAGCTGCTGTAAAACACAAAGAGATAGGCCGATAAATGTATTTCATTTTCTTTTTATCGTGCAATTACTTCTTTCGCTATGTTCTCAATATTCGTTGTGCGCAATGAAGTCTTTGGTAGTTGCTGCACCTACTGGTCGAGGAAAAATGAGCAGGTTGCAGAGTATGAATATAGCACCGGTATCCTTCGCTCAACTAATCGAGATTCTTCAAACGACCGAGGTCTTTAGTAGAGATGAGCAAGGAAGATCGACATTCTTAGGCAATGAAGCAGCGCAAAAACTGCGTAAACGATTTGCTGATTTAATTATACCAATGCATTACCTTATTATGAGCATACAAAACCAACTACCAGGATTATTTGATAGGTCAGAACTTACTGTTGAACTCGATGAGGATCTGCATATAAAGTTATCCTTGATAATGTGCATTCGAGCAGAATATTTCGGCCTAGCAAGCAACAATTTTGAACAAATCAGCACCTTTTTGAGACCTTGCCTTCAGGATGATTGTCTGTTTACCTGGAACCCGAAAAAGGATGGGAAAAAAATAAAAATTCGTCACTTACTAAAAATACGGTTGCAACAGTTTGCACAAGAATCATTAAGTTTAGTTACAGTAGCTGAAGATCGCGTGTCAAGAGCTGAAAAAGACGGTGCAATAGAAGATCAATTAGAAAAATTGGAGTACCTTGTTGCTTCTATTGTTGATTTATGTTGGCAGCTTCTTCACCGCAATGCTGACATAGAAATACAAAATGTTTGCGAAGCTGTTAACAAGCAAATTGATTTTCTACCTGCTCTTCGAGGCTTCGAAGTGTATCTTACTTGTTTGCTTAAAAACAAAAAGTTACTTGATAAAGAGCCTCCTGTCATTTCTAGAAAAACTCTTAATAAGCTATACAGCAAGCTACAAGATTCTGATCAGAAAAAATTTATTGAAACAGCGAGATCTTATTTTAAGAGCTGTGATCTTTCTATGAATGAGTATCTTGAAGAACTGAAAAAATCGGTAGACTTCACCTGGCATAACTATGTCATGTACGTCTCTTTGCCCGAACTTAGTCATTCGGCCAGGGGATATGTTTGGGAAATTGCGGTTGCATTGTTCTTATTAAAACATGGCAGAGAAGATAATGATTTGGGAATTCTCAGAGCAATCAATAAACATTATGCAAAACCTGGCTCGGTTTTTTCAAGAGAATTCGATATGCATACTACAAAGATCAAATGTGAGTGTAAATATGTCGACTGGGTTAATCTTCCTGAAGAACGTAAAAATGAAATAAAATTACAGCTCGATAAACAAATTGAGATAACCAGTTATCCAAATGGAGTTATCCCTTTTTATCTCATTTCGCGAGAACCATTATCTCAAGAGTTTATCGATTATCTAAGTGGAAAAAGAATAACAATCATAGACCCTCATAGCAAAGGGCCGTTTGAGGTCTTGTATTCCTATAAGATCGACTAAGTAATCATTTTTGGCTATTGCGCGAAGTATTGCGAAGCACTGTTGTATTGAAATCTTGCGTGCCTCTTAATTATTTAATCTGGCGGGTACGGCTGTAGGGTGGTAAAATACTTATCATAATGTTCTGGAGTTATTAAAATTATTTTCCTAGAATTATATCAAATTGTGCGAGCGCTTCTTCTCTTGCAAGATTAGATTTGAAACCTAAGCTAGTAAGCAGGGCACAGACTTTCTTATCAAACCTCGTGGTAGGTTGAGCTAAGAGAATTTTGCAAATTTTGACTGCGCGAGCTACCCTGTCTAAGTCTCTGCTTTTCCATTTTTTTAAGCCCAACAGCGTAAGAAGCGCAAAAATAATAGCGGGTTGGCCTTCAATGAGATCATTTGGATTAATTCCCAATTTTAAAAAAAGACTTACGGCATCTGACTTGCTATATCTTATTGCAGTAGCAAGAGGAGATCTTGTCGCGCTCAGCGCTGGTAAATTAATATTGGCACCTCTTTGAGCCAACATTTCAGCCAAATTTAAATTTTCTGGTACAATTGCAAGATGAAAGGCAGTAAATCCATCGTCATCTTGTGCGTTTATATGAGCACCTTTATCAAGAAGCAATAATGCTTTCTCTAGCACTTGGTTACAAGATTTTGTCGTAGTTTTCATTAAGGGCGTTTGATGATTTTCGCAATCGGTAACGTCTGGATGAGCTCCGTTTTCAAGCAAAATTTTTACTGACTCCGCAGAACCATGTAAAACTGATGAAATGAGGGGAGTAGTTCCCTCTTCGCACGCATCTAGTCCTTTAACCACATCTTTTCTTTTTACATGATTTGCGATCCATGCATCCATTCTCCCATTTCCGCTTAATTCACAAGCGATAATAAGTTTAGATACATCCTTATCTTTCCAATCTAAATAAGCGACAAAAAAAAGAATTTCTAATAGGAAAGGCGAATCTGAGAAAGCTAATATTTTTCTAGCTCTTTCCATAAATAAAATGAAATCTTCGGTTTCGCTTTCAAGTAATCTTTGCACATGATAGAGAACCAAAACTGATTGTTTTAAGCGATTTGATTTGTTGGCATCGTGGTCTTCAGCCTCAGATAATGCGGCTAGCAGGACTTTTATTTTTGCTTCGATTATAGCTTCTTCTCCTGGTTGTTCGCGCATTTTTAAAAGTTGTTCGACGCCCCCTTTGATAATATCTTCTTCCCTCTCCTTTAAAACTTGGGCTAATGAGGTGACCATTAATATTTTAATAAGTACCGTTATAGGTGGTCCTATAGTAGCATGTACAATTTCGTTTCGAAGGGCTTCTATAGCTTCCAAATCAATAGCGTAAGAAGAGTCATCAAGTCTTTCTGGTTGACTGCCTGATTTTCTTAAGGAGGCATCTGAACCAGTATCTTTTAAGGCTAGATCTAAAATACGAACCAATGTTCTTAGATCGGGTAAGCTTTCTTGCTCTTTTCCACGAATAGCGAAAGGCGATTCTGCCCGTATCAGCTGCTGGGTGTCCATTGAATATAAATGACCAAAAGGGATCATAAGCAAAGCTAGAATGAGATGGTTCGTACCAAAAATACGTACCCTTTTTTCCCTGATCTTAATCTCCTCGAGACAAAAGTTTTTTCATTGTAATAATATTCTAAATCATCTCTTGTTTTCTGTCAAGAGAGGCTTCAGCTTCATTTTTCCGATAAGCAGGAAAGCCAAAAGGGGGACTTATGCCTTTTGAATCATACATTTATTATTTTTTTCCAGAGTGTCCTTGTTTCTACCGTTTTTTTATTTTTTTGTTTCACAAAAATAAAAAAAGTCGATTATGTGATGTGAAGATGTTGGGCTTAATCACAAACCAATTTTTGCTTATTATGAATTCAACGCACATGGCTGCAGCGAGCTGCGCTTTTTCAACTGCTTGTATCGATAATAATTACCGCGCGGAACATAGTGATTTCTCAGCTCACCTGCGCTTACCAAATGCGGTGGGAAATCAAGTGGTGGAATGTTGACAATAAACTGGTTCTTTGTGCATTCAAATGGCTCAGTTGTGGCGGCAATTTTTACCAGTTTAAGGAGTACCGGGAGTTTTCGAATAAAACGGGTGAGCATGAGCTGTAAATGATTTGGACTTTGCCAGTCTTGTAGCACTCGCGTTTGAATGGCATGGGGAGCAGGTGGGAAGGTACGCTCTGAGAAGAACGGCACTTTCGTTGACGGTTCTGTCCATCCATAGGATTCCCAATAGAGCGCCTGAGGATCGGCAACTTGCAAACTATCAGCTGAAGAATAGAATGTATAGACCTCCTTGAAATATTTATCAGTAGCAAGTGGTTTTGTAACTTCCTGAATGGGCGGTGCAATGAGGATGAGGCGCTCGACCTTAAATGTTTCATCATTATTAATCTCAGCCCAGTACGCAAGATTGAGCGCAACATTGCACCCATGACTATGAGCTATAATAGTAATCGGTCCTTTATGAGTTTTAATAACGTTGTAGAGTTTCTCTGCAGCTTGTAAGCGGCTTGGGAACGTGATAGTTCCTGGCCAAATAGTAGAAGTAGAATCTATCGACCGGGAATTCTTCAGGATTTGCTGTGCAGAGTGTGATAGCAATATTGGCAAGCACTGAATTAGTGCTATTGATAGAGGTCGCTATCAGCCCTTCTGAGTAATCAAGACGATGAATAATTTTTGAGGTCATCGATGATTTTGAACCATGAACGAAAATAGTGACCGGCCCATCACAGAGCTGGGATGCTATAAACTGCTTTTTTAGCAGGTGTCGTTGACGATCATAATACCGCATGAATTCTGTGTTACATGCTGGAAGAAGGCACAAAATCGCAAGAAAAAAAAGAATCGAGTGCTTTCTTGCTACCATGTATATCCTTTATGCAAACAGTCGCGCAGCTTTAGATCGGTGGTGCCGAGGTGTATAAGCAAGCCGTATCTGCTGCAATAAATAGGCTTTTTCATTATCTGGAGGCACATTTACTATATAGTCTGAGCACGTTGGCTGTTCTGTTTCTATGAGATTGAGAATCGTTGGGAGCTGCAGTAAGAACGGTTTTTGTAGAAATGATCGATGGCCGGGATTCTGCATGTTTACCAGTATACGCACCTGTTTGAGATTTGGTGCAGCTGCAAATTTTCTTTCTGAAAAGCGCATCGGTTGAATTGCACCATCCTTCTTTTTAGCTTTTGACAATTTCTGCAGATCAAGAACTTGCATGACGTCGGCCGTTGAATAAAACGATATAACTTTCTTAAAGAGCGAAGATACTACATGTGGCGCTGTGATATGTTGCACAGGAGGCGCAAGCAGGATGAGACGATCAATGGATAAGGAACTATCTCTCATCTTTTGTGCAACGCACTACAAGAGCGAGGGCAACATTGCATCCATGACTATGGCAGATGAGCGTAATACTGCCTTTATGGCCAGCAAGGTACGAGTAGAGTTCCTTTGAAGCCTTTTTGCGTTCTTTATGAGAAAGTGCTCCCGACCAGCCAAAGATATAAAAGCGATCAAGGTTAAATTCATTCGAGTCTGAGCTATGGAGACGCTCTCCCACGCTTTTATATTTGTTCTTGCAATCTGCCATCAGATATAAACCGCATGGTTGTCCCCCTAAACTGAGCATATTCGATATGACGGGAATGGTCGTGCCGTGAATAAAGATGGTAACATTTCCCTCTTTGAGTGACGCCGGCTGCACCGAGACAGCAGTTGATTTTTCACAAACGGTTATTGGCCGTTCGGAGGCAGTTGGCTGCCTAACGACAGCTATTGGCTGCCTGACGACAGCTATTGGCTGCCTAACGACAGCTATTTTTTTCGCATGAGTCGCTGTGCGTGGCATCAGGGGTGTGAAAAGGGGAAAGAGAGAAAGAAGGATATAATAACGGAGCACCTTTTTCCTTTACGTATTATAGATTATTATAGTATATGATTTGTATTACGGCGTTAAGTTTACCTGAAAATTCGAAAACATCAATATAGCCGCAAAAGCGGCCGATAAAGGCTATGTGTGAGCACTGAATTCAAGAAAAAACTGGTAGAAGAGTTTTCCCAGTTTATCACCGCGGAACGTAAAGAAAAATTAGATCGGTATGTGCAGCAGCGCACGCGCTATGTAACGGTGGTGCTTGAAGATATCTATCAAGCGCACAACATTAGTGCGGTCTTACGTACGGCAGACTGTTTTGGTGTTCAGGATATCTATGTTATAGAGGATAAGCATCGCTATGCAATTAACGAAGAAGTAGCCAAAGGTGCCGCTCAGTGGCTTTCACTGCATCGCTATTCCCAAAGTGGAACGGCAAGTACAGCTGCCTGCTTTAAAGATCTTCGTGAGCGTGGCTATACGATTGTGGCAACAACGCCCCATAAAAAAGATATGTTTATCGATCAGCTGCCTCTTGATAGTAAGATTGCGCTTGTCTTTGGTACCGAGCAGCAAGGGCTGAGCGGCTATGCACTTGAGCATGCTGATGCATATGTTAAAATTCCTATGCATGGCTTTACCGAGAGCTTTAATATCTCAGTCTGTGCGGGAATAGCGCTCTATGATGTAACGCAGCGTCTGAGAAAGTCTGACGTCTCATGGCACTTGAGTGAAGAAGAAATGCTCGATGTGCAGCTTGAATGGCTGGGGCGTACAACCCACCGTGGAGAACAGATTATGGAACGATTAAAATAACAAGCGCGATAATAGGTCTCTAAAGCACTATTTGGCTTGAAGATACCAATTGATAGCGCTTTTTAAGATTTTTTAAGATATAGGCCTCTTTTGCACGCATTGAGCGCCAGTCCGCTTCTGTTTCGTGGTCATAGCCAATCAGATGGCAGATGCCGTGCACAAGCAAAATCGTCAGTCGCTCTTGAAGGCTTATTCCACGTTGTGCGGCATCTTTCTTAATGTACTCGAGTGAAAGAATGAGGTCGCCTAGATTCTTCTCTTCTTCGCTGTAAACTTTAATGCGCTTTCCAGATTCAATCCTCGGATGAAAGCGAAATGATAATATGTCTGTCGGCTTATCTTTGTCGCGATACGTGCGGTTATACTCGCGTATTGATCTGTTTGTCGTAATAAGAACGCCGACCGAGAAATCGTCATACTGTATGATCGATAAAATCATATGGATAAGCTGCTCTATATCTTTTACGGATATGGGAATAGAGCGCTGGCGATTGATGATCGTTATTGCCAATGATTATCTCTTTGTTTAATCCTTCCCTCGATACAATCCCTTCGGCATATAGGCCTCGGGATCACTCGGGATGAGCGGTGGGGTGCTTTGTCTCGACTGCTATATTTACAGAACCTTGCCAGATGCCATCACAGACCTCTTCAAGCCCACTTTCAATAGGCTCCGTCTGCCAGGAGATCTTTTGGGTTCGAGTAACGCCCTTAATGAGTGCTTCTTGTGCTTTCATGCTTGCTAGTATATGAGCATCGGCATGGGCAATAGTAAGCGAATTAAGTTCAGTGCGCAATGAAAGCTGCTTTTCGGTTTTCAGTTTTCTTACGCTACCAACAAGTTCTATAATATGGCGAATTGCTTCAGCTGATTCTTTAAAAGAATAGGGCTGTTGGCATACGGAGAATCTCAATTGATGAATGGATGAGCTTTTCATCGATTCTTTATAGAGAGATCCATAGAGCGTTTCGGTTATATGTGGCACAAAGGGGCTATAGAGTTGTAAAAGTCTTATACCGACCGTTGCAAGCGTCCAGCGCGTTGCTGCGACCTCTTCTTGAGAATAGGCGCCCTCGTTCATAAGTTGATCTTTGATCAATTCAAGGTAGTTATCGCAAAAATCTTGCCAAAAGAACTGCTCTAACGCGGTAAGTGCAAGGCTAAATTCATGCATTTTGAAATAGTCATTATATCGATCAAAGCAACTGCTTGCGCCATCGAGAATCCATTCATTCACGGCTCCAAGTGATGCTGGCTTTTGAGCGCAGGGCTCAATGCCTTGAATGTACGGTTGGGCAAATCGAAAGGCATTCCAGAGTTTAATCAATAGCTTCTGGCCTATACCAATCTGATTTTCAGAAAAGGCGATATCGTATCCAAGGCTCCCTGATGCTGTCCAGTATCGAATTGCATCGGCCGGATATAATTTCAAGAGATTCTCGGGATCTAATGGGCTATTGCCTCGTGATTTCGATATTTTTTCTTTTTCAGTCGAAAGAACGTGACCTGAAATGACAATTTTTTCCCAAGGGATGGTATCATTATGCATCCATACTTTAATGATAGTATCAAAAGCCCACGTCCTAATAATATCATGTGCCTGAGGACGCATCGCCATAGGTATAAACTCAGCGTTAACAGCTTGTGCCAAAATGCCTTCTTTCTTACCTAGATATAAGCTGGCACAAATATAGGGTGTTAACGATGATGTATTCCAGGTATCCATTACATCAGTGTCCGGCGTAAACGATGTGCTCCCGCACGAACAGGTACCCTGATAGGAAATTTCCTGTGGATCGATTGGCAGTTGCTTTTCATCAGCAAGCACAATTTCTTTGCAGGCGGTGCAATGCCATGCTGGAAAAGGAATACCATAGAATCGCTGACGCGAAAGGCACCAATCCCAGCTAATATTTTCAACCCAGTTACTATACCGGGATTTCATAAATGCAGGATACCAAGCGATCTTATTGCCTTGATCGATAAATGTTTGTTTATGAGGCAGGATCGAGAGGAACCATTGTGGCAGAATAAGATATTCTATCTCTTTTTTGCATCGTTCATGAACGTTGACCGTATGGGTGATTGCTTTCTTATTCTTAACAAGCCCCTGCGCTTCGAGAAGTTCGATTATTTTTTCGCGTGCCGCATGTGCCCGCAAGCCTTCTAGCGGTCCAGTTGCTGCTGTAAATTTTCCATCGAGCCCGATCGCCGGCTTATAGGCGAGTCCATGTTTCTTAAACCAGGCAACGTCAGTTTTATCACCAAACGTCGAGGACATAACCAGTCCGGTACCCTTTTCTGGATCAACGAGCGGATCGGTCAGTATCGGCACCTGCGTGTTATAAAAAGGAACCGTTGCCATCTTTCCTGCCAGATGTGTGTAGCGCTTATCGTCTGGATGGTAAAAGACTGCGTTGACCGCAGATAAAAGCTCCGGTCGAGTTGTTGCGATAATGAGTTCTTCACCATCGCTTGTAAATACGATATCAACAAACGTCGAGGCTTTTTCCATATCATCGAGTTCGGCCTGTGCAACGGTTGTTCTGCAGTTTGTGCAGTAAAGAGCTGGCTCGTCTTTGCGATATACAAATCCTTTTTTATAGAGCTCGATAAATGAGAGCTGTGAAATGTAGCGTGAACGCTCGTCAATTGTAGAATAGCAGGCGCTCCAGTCTACAGAAAGCCCAATCCGGCGCCACAGAGCTTCGAACTGCTTTTCAACTTCTACCGTTTCTTTGAGGCATAAAGCGATGAATTCGGATCGTTTAAAGTTATGTGCTTGAATATCGAGCTTTTTTTCTACGAATTTTTCTGTCGGCAGACCGTTATCATCGAATCCAAAGGGATAAAAGACGCTCATGCCACTCATTCGTGTGTAGCGGGCGATGATATCGGTTTGCGTATAGGAAAATATATGCCCTATATGAAGCGATCCCGATACGGTGGGCGGTGGCGTGTCGATGCTATAGAGCGGTCCCGGGTTGTTCTTTGCGCTATAGGTGTCATTGCTGCGCCATAACTGCTGCGCGGCCTCTTCTGCGCCTATATGATCATACTTCTTATCCATCTATGCCCCTGGCTCTTTTATTCTTATCGATCTTTATGCTTCGGTTGCATAGATGTAGTGGCATTGCGCAATTGTTTTTGTACTTCAGCTATGCTCGATAAGGATATCACAATCTGTCGGCAAATCAAAGTATAGTAAAGTATCCAGAGGGATGCATAGATTCAGCACTTGTCCAAAAAAAATATTTCAGATACAATGGAAGTAGCTATTTTTAAAATTCTATTTGGAGATATACGATGAGAAAACTAATGAATATCGCTCTTGTCTGTATGGCCCTGCTTATGCAGCCGCGCATCGGGGCAATGGAGCAGGCAGTAAAGCAGGACGCTACGCAGATGGCTATAGAGCGTTTGCAAGAGTGGTTCCATAATGGGGCCTTGACTGTTGATTTTATGAAGCCCGTTTTAGATGAGATTAAGAAGGATGCTCATGTCAGGGGCGAAAAATTATTCCTCTTTCTTAATGGTGGTTTTGGCAGAGAAATTATTGATTATATGAGTTCTTTCTCGGCAGAAGATTGTCTTGAGGCAAGCGAGGAGGCTCAATTAAGGGCTCTTGTAGGGCTTATAGAATTTATTCGATTGGAGTTATCTAGTCCCCCGAAAAGTGTTGACCTCTCTTCACTGGCTGATTTTGATGAGCTCGAAAATGCTCGTTATGCAGCGCTGACAGCTTTACGCACTATATGTGGAAGAGAAGAAAAGGAAGAACGTGCTCGTACATATGCCAAATGGGAAAAAGAGAGGCAGCAGCGCGATGAGCAGGAGGCGGATACCTTTGTATGGAGTTTAAGAAAGGCTCTTGCATCCGATTGTCTTAACCGAGATTTTGTAATACGGTCTTTTGAAAAGGTCCATGGGCAGGGCATCAAAGCCGCTATTTCCCAAAAGCTGGCGGTTTGGGCACAAGAACTGTGCACGGGAGAGTATTTTGCGGAATTGCATACTCTGCAGGAAAAAGTTGAAAACGGAGATGAACTGGCTGATTGGGACGTCAGCAACATTCTTGGCCTCCATGAACTTATGATCCAGTGCAACAAGCCTGATTTTAAGATTTCATTCACGGAAGAATTTCTGGGAATCTTAGCGCAGCTCCATGAGCCGCTGAGATTAAAGGAGAATGCGCGATATATAGCAAAAAAGCTGTCTGCGTCCGATGAGCAGGCTGGTCTTGCTGAAGTGAGGGGGCGTCTCGCTGCTTTACGGGAAGCCTTAGTATGTGGCAACCTTACCGAAGAAATGATCGGTTGGAAAGGCGGGACCCACACATTGCAAGGCCATGCTTCTTCTTTGGCTTATGGCTTTGCCGTTGTAGAATTCTTTGAGGGTAATGAGATCATCCAGAGTTATTTAGTAGATGTGCAGAAAAAATTAGAAGGGCATGAGCAGTTGAACGATGTTGAAAAACGTCAGACGCAAGCTTTGCTCGCATTGATCAATCTTAGCATTCATTTGAGCAATATGTATCTCTTGCGCAAACTAAAATTTCAACCGGCCTATGAATGGTTTGTTAACGAATTAAAAGAGGCGGTAGGCTCTACTAATTGTAATGTGAACAATAACAATAATGAGGTTAAGCAATGAAGCTATTGTGTATGAAAGAACAAAGAGCGCTTGCTCTGAAAATTTTTCGTAAAACTGCGCTTAATTGAGGCAGATACAATGGAAGTAGCTATTTTTAAAATTATATTTGGAGATATACAATGAGAAAACTAACGAATATCGCTCTTGTCTGTGTGGCCCTGCTTATGCAGCCGTGTACCGAGGCAATGGAGCAGGCAGTAAAGCAGGACACTACGCAGATGGCTATGGAGCTCTTGCGAGAGCAGTTTCATAATGGGGCGTTGACTGTTGCTTTGATGAAGCCCGTTTTAGATGAGATTAAGAAGGATGCTCGTGTCCAAAGCAGAAGATTATTCCATTTGCTTAATGGAGGTTTTGACAGAGAGATAGTTGATTATATCGGGCTGTTTTCAGGGGAAGTGAATCTTGAGCCAAATGAGAAGGCTCAGCTTGAGGCTCTGGAAAAACTTATAGAATTTATGGCCCACGAGTTAGATGGTCCCCCACATGGAATTGACCTTTCTGCGCTGGTTGAGTGGACAGATTTGAAAAATGCTCGCTATGAAGCCCTAACCATTTTACGTGTTATACGCGAAAAAGAAGCAAGTGAACGACGTGCTCGTACATCTACCAAGTGGGAAAAAGAGAGGCAAGAGCGCGATGAGCAGGAGGCGGATACCTTTATATGGAGTTTAAGAAAAGCTCTTGCATCCGATTGTCTTAACCGAGATTTTGTTATACGGTCTTTTGAGAAGGACCATGGGCAGAGCATCAAAGCTGCTATTTCCCAAAAGCTGGCTGTTTGGGTACAAGAACTGTGTGAAGGGGAGTATTTTGAGGAATTGCATACTCTTCAGGAAAAAGTTGACAAGGGAGATGAACTGGCTGATTGGGACGTCAGCACCATTTTTGGCCTCCATGAACTTATGATCCAGTGCGACAAGTCTGATTTTAAGATTTCATTCACGCAAGCATTTCTGGCAATCCTCTCAACGCTCTATGAGCCGCTGAGATTAAAGGAGAATGCGCGATATATAGCAAAACAGCTGTCTGCGTCCGATGAGCAGGATGGTCTTGCTGAAGTGAGAGGGCGTCTTGCTGCCCTGAGGGAGGCATTAATGCTTGGCAACTGTACCACAGAAATGGTCGGTCGGAAAGGACAATGGATTCAACCCCTGCGTGGAGGTGCTTCCGAATTGGCGCATAGCTTTGCGGTTGTAGAATTTCTTGAGAATGATACTGTTATCAAGGGACTATTAACCAAGATACATACTAAATTAGAGCGGCATGAAGAATTGATTGATAGTGAAAAAAGTCAGGGGAAAGCTTTGGCTGCGTTGATTGATCTTGGGATCGATTTGAGCACTGAGAATCTCTTGCGCGAACTAGAAGATCAGGTTCGTTATGAGGCATTTTTCGGTAAAATGGATAATGTGCTCAATTATTCCAATGAAGATGCGCTGCGGTCTGGCAATAATGATGTGAACAATAACAATAATGAGACTAAGCAATGAAACTATTGTGTATTAAAGAGCAAAGAGCGTATGCGCTGAAAGTTACTGTGGTTATCTGTTACCTTCTTTCTGTGCACATGAGCGTGGAAGCCATGGAGGTGGCGGTAAAAGAAAACGTTGCTGGTCTTACTGAGAGCTCTCAAGATGATGCCTTGTTGCAGCAAAAAACTGAAGAAGCTGCTCGCGCTGCGTTCGAGCAAGCTACTCGCGCTGCGGCCCAAGAGGCTTTAACTGCCATGAATGCCATGAGGCCTTTGTTTGATGGCATGCGTGATCACTTTAATGCTGGTATCTTAAGTGGAGAAGATGTTGACGCTTTTGATGAGGTTAAAAGCTTTCCAATGGTCGTAAAATCGGATGCTTTAAGCCTCTATTTTAATGAGGGTTTTGGCAAATTGGTGCTCGATTATGTGCGAGCGTTTACTCCAGAGACAAGCTTTGAGCCGAGTGAGGAAGTTCAAGTAAAGGCTCTCGAGTGGTTATTTATCAGAATGTGGAAGCTCGGAACGCCAGGGATAGTTATTATTAATGCCAGCCAAATCAAAGCGGGGATAGAAACTGCGGCTGCTGCAGTAGATGGTGCATTTGAGCATAGAGCGAAGGCGCAGCGAGAAAAGCAGCTGTATGATGAATCTCAGAAAGTTGCTACTGATTTTGTATGGGAGATAAGAAAGGCGCTTGCTCAAGAATCATTGACGCGTGATTTCGTACAGCAGCATTTTGCTAGATATAAAACCTTTCATGAAAGTGCCCATGAGAAAATTGACGAAGGCCTGCAAGAGGTGCTGAATAGCCTTAGAACAGGTGAATCGTTAATGATGGTAAAAGAGCTTCATGCGAAAAATGCTGCCGGTCGATCACTGGATGTTGACGAACAAGCCCAGATAGCTGCCTTTTATGAGTTAATTGTACAGGCAGGACGAATAATCTATTACCGAGATACATCACAATCTTTTGAATTCGATGCAATTGTCCGGCAGCTCTTTGAACCGGCACGACTGCAAGAACAACAGGTACGATTGCAAGAGCAGGAACAAGAAAACTTAAAGAAACTGAAACAACCAGGTTCACAGAAAGCATATAAAGAAGCTTTAAAGTGTCTTGGCGAGATTCGTGAGGCTTTAAAAGTCGGTACTTTGCAAAAGAGAAAGATCACTGAAGATTTATTCAAATGGCGCGATCGCAATTTCCGAGTCGGACTTGCGAGAGCAAGTGCTCAGTTTTTTGATGACGGATTTGATGATGTTGTTATCGCTTATATGGAGCGGCTGAACGAAAAGCTTAAAATGAAGATCCCATTAACTGAGAGCGAACACAACCAAGGCGAGGCATTGGACGCTTTAATTGCAAAGTCGTTGCATTTGGTGTCGATGTTTCTTGAACATGAACTTGATAAGCTCAAAAAATTCTCGATTCTTCAACAGGTTATTAATCAGGAGTATGTACGTGATTATTATCACGGTGTCATAACGGTTGATTTGAATGAAGCTTCGGGCGAGTGAAAAATTCCACAAAGTAATTACCTTTATTGAGATGATGAGTAGTAATGAGTGTACAACAGATAACTCATCGTAAGATAGAACATTAAGAAAAGCCTCCACGCCGGAGCTTTCTCATACCTTTTTGTCATCTTGCTCATCTCCAG
The DNA here is from genome assembly GCA_963695365.1 of uncultured bacterium. GTDB lineage: Bacteria > Babelota > Babeliae > Babelales > Babelaceae > PRDV01. The sequence goes on along the minus strand of OY968766.1, from coordinate 269,641 downwards.
GTATACTAAAGTTACAATGATCTACTATACAGAGGCTTGAGTCTACTATGAATCTAGCACTTGCCGAATGTCTTTTTGCGCTGCTGATCCTTATCACGGCCTATTTTATATCCCATACTATCAATGGGTATCTCCAGGCGTATTTTATATCTCTTTTGGGTGATGATACAGCAAAAGAATCGGGGTATATGTCGTTAAATCCCCTGGTACATATTGATCTTATTGGATTTCTTTTTCTCATATTTCTCGGTATTGGCTGGTTTCAGACGGTGCCGATTGATCCCTATGCATTTCTTGGGCCATGGCGCCATCTGCGATTGGTGTTAGCGTATGCCTCAGAAGCGATAATCAGCGTCTTTTTAGCTACTCTGGCACTCTTCCTATCGGTCTTTTTTTATGGCTCCCTGCTGACCCATATGGTCTTATTTCAGCTCTTTAAATATTATAGCAAGCTGTATCTTATATTTTTCGCATCACCCGATAAGCTCAATATTGCTGAGCTCTTTACGCAGCAATCAACTCTATCGGTCGTTATCGTCTTTCTCTTGGCTTCAATCGTCTACCTGAATCTCTTTATTGCAACAATTAGTTGCATCTATAATGCCTTCCAGTATGCATTTATCATCGGCCACGAGCGGGGATATTCCTATATGGAATATGCTGAATATATGGCAATCCTCGGCCCATTGTTGATATTAATCGTCTTTGGAGATGCGCTGCTGGGCTTTTTCCTCTTTACTGCGCAATTCGTTGCTTCATTATTTGCGCTCATCTTTACTGGGCATATATAAAGACATAGGCGAAATCCAGCGGTGTGCTATTGGCACGTGAATGGAATTTTCGTTATACTGAGCGATGACTTAGCAGTGTTAAAAAAAGATGTTGTGGCCGTATGGATGATACGATGTGTTGATAATGACCGAAATTCACCATGGAATGATATATGTCGAATGAGTTTGAAAAATTAGCGGCTGGGACAATGCAGATTCTGCCTGAAGATGAGCTTAAAAAAAGGCTTGCTGCAGGCAAAAAGCTTAAGATAAAACTGGGAATGGATCCAACCGCTGTTGATCTCCATTTGGGTCATGCTGTGACGTTACTTAAATTGCGCCAATTTCAGGATTTTGGTCATGAAGTGACGTTCTTGATAGGAGATTTTACTGCACGTATTGGCGATCCGAGTGGCCGCTCAAAAACGAGGCCCCCATTGAGCGATGAGCAGATAGCGTTTAATGCAAAAACCTACTTTGATCAGGTAAGTAAGGTACTCGATCCTTCGCGCGTTACGGTGCGCTATAATTCAGAGTGGCTTGGTAAGCTGGGTTCAAAAGATTGGGTGGGTCTCTGCGGTAAAGTGACTGTTGCACGCATCACCGAGCGAGAAGATTTTGCACAGCGTATTGCTCAAAACCAACCGATCGGCTTTCACGAACTTTTGTATCCGTTAATGCAGGGCTATGACTCAGTTGCACTTCAATCGGATGTTGAACTGGGGGGAACTGATCAGACCTTTAATCTTCTCATGGGCAGATTTTTGCAGGAGCAGTTTGGTCAAGAACCGCAGATTGTCATGACGATGCCTCTTTTAGAAGGGCTTGATGGTGTTGCAAAAATGTCGAAATCATTGGGGAATGCTATCGGTCTTGCAGAGCCTGCCGATCAGGCGTATGGCAAAATTATGTCGATTTCTGATAGTCTTATGTGGCGTTATTATGAAATTTTACTTCATGCCCCTGCTTCAGAAATTGGTACTCTTCAAACTGCTGTAGAGCGGGGCGAAGCCCATCCGATGGAGATTAAGAAGAAGCTTGCTCACTCGATTATCGACATCTTCTGGACATCAGCTGAGGCTGACGATGCACAAAAGAAGTTTGAAGAGCTTTTTCAGAAGAAAGACTATTCCAATGCTCAGCCGGTCAATTGCGGTGAATTTATTGGTAAACCAACCTGGATTATCGATATTCTCAGGCATTTGGGTGCCGTTCCCTCATCAAGTGAAGCACGACGGCTTATTGAAGCTGGTGCTGTTTCGATCAATGATGAAAAGATTCTTGATGTGAAGGCGCAGATCGTTTTGGAGGCTGGCATGCATATCAAAGTCGGGAAACACCGTTTTTATAAAGTGGCCTGAACGCTTCGCGTCATCGAACCATTAAATTGCTCGTTTGTTCTGCAGGAAAAGTGGGCGCATGCAACAAAATATTGCATTTCTATATGAACATATGATACTATTAAAATATAGGTATATAATTCTTATTGTAAAAAACGGAGGTCATTATGGCAATCATTCGATGGAAGCCACTTGCTGACATAGATAAATTTTTTGAAGACTTTAATGTGCTACAGCATCAAGTGGGAAGAGATCTTGCGACAGATGTCTATGAAGAAAATGGCAATGTGATTGTAGAAATGCACGTTGCTGGGATTAATCCCGACAAGGTTGATATTGTTGTTGAAGGGGATCATTTAAGAGTCACCGGTTCTCGTGAAGAAAAAAAAGAGATGGAAGATCGCGATTATTATGCAAAAGAGATTCGTCGTGGAAGTTTTGAACGAACGATTCATCTTCCCGCTGCAGTAAATCGAGAAAAGACTCGTGCTGAAGTCCATGAAGGAGTGTTGAAGATCACGCTTCCAAAGCTTAATAATGGGAAGTCTCATAAAATAGCTGTTGAGAAACATTAAGACCATGCACGAATGTTGTTGCTCTAACAAGTAAGTAACAAGCATCTGATGAAAAAAAGAGCCTCAGAAGAGGCTCTTTTAATAATGTGATGAATTACAGTGATGCTGTTTGTCCCATATGAGCAGGTACATGTTCTACCGCATTCATGAAGGCAGCTACGGCCTGTGCATGGTTATAAAACTCTGACGCATCTGATTCAAAATCCTTGTTACAATCAAGTACAAGAACCGGTATAGAGCGCAGCTCCGGAAGGACATCCCTTTTTTCTACAAGAAAGGCCTGATGACGCTCATGGATCTGCTTAATATAATCGAGACTGATAGTCTTTTCTGCAGATCGATTGCGCTTCTTAATGCGCTCATAGGCAATTTCAGGATCTACATAAAGATAGATAAATCCGTGAGGAGCCTTGCAGTGACCAGTGACGATAAAATTGAACCATTCAAGATACAGATTCCATTCAAGAGCTGAAAGAAATCCATTCTGGTAGCTGTTTGTTGCAAACGCATAGTGACCAGAGTAAATGGATCGCTCCATAACACGGAGCGTATTCGGATTTTCCTGCTCGCTTACATGCTGTTGAACTCGACATGCCATTGCGAGGGTTTCCATTGTGTACGCCCACCGCTTAGGTTCTTTATAGAAATTGCTCAGAATAGATTGTCCATAAACCTGGCTTTGCCAGTTATGGAGAGGCTCAAATACAGCGGTGATTTGAGGAATATGTGATTGCATCATGCGAAGAAAGGTGGTCTTTCCGGCGCCGATATTCGCTTCCAAGATGTACATCTGTTACCCCCTTTGGCGTGTGAAACTGTCTAAAAAAAGTATACCATCTTTTAAAAAGCGTTAGAAGCCCTGACTGATGCGGTTTTTGGTAAGGTTCTTATGATGGACGTTGAGCGATTATCATGTGCTTATTGAGCGCCATAAGAGGGTCTATTGCAAGAGGGGTATGCTGCTCAACAGCAATGCGCTCAATCGATGGATGAAGATGTGTTATGACCTCATTGGTTATTAATCGTGCTGATTGAGCAACTTCATGTGCTCGTATTCCTGGGGTATCTCCAAGAAGAAATATATCATCATGAAGGGTTACTTCGGGGATGTCGGTCACGTCAAACGTGGTCATATTCATGCTCACAATCCCTACCACCGGAGCATACTGCCCACGAATGATCGCTGTCCCGTGATTGGAAAGGCTCCGCGGGTAGCCATCCCAGTAGCCGATCGGTGCGACCGCAAGAATTGAGGGACGCTGTGTAACAAATGTTCTGTCGTACCCAACTGATGCTCCAGCAGGTACTTTTTTAAGCTGTATAATTTTGGTTTTCCAGAGCATGACCGGTGAAAGATCAAAAGCTGGATGTTGTTTGCGAATAAGGTTTTTGTGGTCTTCAGATTTCCAGATACCATATGCTGCAGCGCCTACACGTACATGACTATAGGAAGATTCAGCTGCAACAGAGAGCGCACTGGAAGACTGTGCATGAATGCTGCAATGCTCAACGCCAATTGCTTTTACGATCTCGCGCACTTCATCAAATGTTTTGAGCTGCTGCTTACTAAAGGTTTGATCTGGATTTGGCGTATCGCATAAATGGGTTGCAAGTCCATAGATTGTTATATGAGCAAGAAGCTGTACCGCTTTTATAAAAAGCACTGCCTCATGAGGCAGAATGCCAAGTCGAGACATGCCCGTATCAATCTTAATATGGATATATGCATGCTTGCCAACGTTCTGGGCAGCGGTATTGATAGCGATCACATCTTCAAGCGTATAGACCATCATATGAATACCAAGCGAAATGGCTTCTTCAAGGTCCCCATCAAGATATGAAAGTGCAAATACTATTTTATTGGTGCCGCTCTTTTTAAGCTCAATTGCTTGAGAAAGTCCTGCGGCGCAGAGCCAGGTAACTCCCGGAATTTCTTCGGCAAACTTACTCATTTCGAGCGAGCCATGACCATAGGCATTACTCTTAACCACAAGCGCGATCTGAGCACCGCCAGCAGCATGAGAAAGGTGCTGAATGTTTGATCGAAATGCTGAGCGGCTGAGCTCTATGGTGGTGAGGCGCATAAGTGTTTTCTCTTTCTGATCTGTATGCATATCTTGTTATGCGCGAATAATGGTTTGCTTTACCATAAGAGCATGGAGCACATATCTGCTCCATGCTCTTATCGAATATTCCTTAAGGGATATGAAGCTTTTCTTTCTTAATTTTGTCAGCAGAAAGCGTCAAGCTTGTTCCTGTTCGAGCGTCCACTTTAAGCGTATCGATCTTGATCGGCTGCTTGAAACCTTGTGCTTCTGTGGTGTAGGAGCTGGAGTAGAAGACCTGCTGTGTTGCTTCAGTAGCCGTTTCTTTCTTTGCGGCTTTTTTGTCTGCTTTGACTGGAGCTTTAGCTTGAGGAGCTTCTTTTTCTGCAACTTTTGGTGCTTCAGGAGCTTTTTCTTCGAATTTTACTTCTGCTTGGCGCGCAACTTCAATGCCGCGTGGCCCGATAGCAAACTCTACCGTACCATCTTTGGTTTTGATGGTGCCGATCCAACCAAACTTTTTCTTTTCGATATCAATATCTTTTTTTTCGAGATTCTCAAAGCCGGTGAACGTGAAAACTATCTTTTGATCTTGTTCTTTAATATCGAGCTTTATCTTACCAAGATTTTCACGAGCTTTTTTTATCGTTTCCTGTTGCTCTTTGGTAGGGAACTGATGATGGAACTGGGAGCGCATTTCTTCCATTGCCTGTCGCTGGTGCTCGATTGCATCATCAAACCAGGAAGTATCCCATGGATCGTGAATGAATCGATGCGCCCATGCGGTCGCCTGTGGTACCGTTGCAGCACTCAATGCCATTACGAGGGCGAGAGAAAATGTGTGATTATTCATATAACAACTCCTATGTGAAAGTAGATTAAACAAATAGCTGCTACTGATAAAAGTATACACTATTCCCGCTGGGGGATGCAAGTGGTTGTCCTGGTTGAATGTTGAATTATTGAGCGGAGTTTTCGCGTATGAGATTCTGCAAAGAAATCACCATTTGCACGTGTGTGCAGTCTCGTTTCTCCTTGCAATCGCAATAGTCGTAATAGTTATAATTAGTAACCATCTTTGCAAGTGATATGACTGCTTGCCTTTGCGTGTGTTCACTCGGTTCAAGCTCTGTGCTACTCTCAAGGGCCCGGAGATAGTCTATGACGTTTTGCCCAAATGTAGTTTTTAAAAAAAGAGCTGCTAATGCCTTATATTTTGCATCCTTTTGACGAGGGGTTTTTGCTTGTGCTGTTTTATAAAATAGTTCTACATCGGATTCGTCTAGTATTCCTTGATTATAGCCGTCTACGATTTTTTCGCAGTAGCCATGCATCGCCTCAGTTATCTGAGTAATGTCGTCTTGCTGTTGAGAATTGAGGGCAGAATTTTGGATATGTAGGATGCAGTTGATGTTTTGATAGATTGCACCTTTAAACTCCTCAATAAGGCGCAAAGGATTTATCATGGACTGTTGATTGATAGCGAAAAGAGTATAGTTATAGATGAAATCTGCTGCTCGTTTACCAACAGGAAGAGGTAGGCATACTCGCTCCTGCGCGCGTACTTTTTTTCTTATGTAGGGCAGGCTTGCTTGAATGATGTCTGGCGCCGTGGTTCTGCTACTTTCAAGAAGGCAGAGGATAAAAAGGACAATATCATTTGGCAGCTTTAGTCTCTTAAAGCAACAGAGAGTAGTAAGAATTCTCTTATAGCATCCCTCGCTCTCTCCCTGTTCAAAATAGCTTTCTTCAGGAATAACATAGGCAAGTCCAATTAATTCCTTACGACCCGATTCTCTCGCTTTATCAAGAGGTTGATCCCCCGTCACTGAGGGGCTCAGTGTAGCACCGTTTGCAATCAGAAGCTGCCAAACTGCTCGGTGCCCATTGATGGCGGCGGCAGAAAGGGGTGAGCGCATTGTTCCATTTTGTTTATCCCACTTCCGAAGGTATTTGCCGAGTGGCGCTCCTGCTTTTATGAAAGCCTTGCAAATATCGAGATACCCCTTTTCAGCGGCAGTATCAAGAGGCGTCTTGCGTTGAGCGTTGTAACATGTGAGCAGTGCTTTACCTTCCAGAAGAAGATTGCATACATCTGTGTGGCCAGCACCTGCAGCCAAGTGAAGTGCGGTGTTTTGATCGCTATCCCTGGCTTGTATGTCTGCTTTATTAGCCAGGAGCGTGCGGCATTCTGCGAGATTTCCAATCTGTGCGGCACTGTGTGATGGGGTAGTAAGAGCTGCTGTTTCCATCCCTAAAACGGAGCTGCTAAAGGCTAAAATGAGAGTTATTGTTGCAAGAAAGTTGCTGTTCATATCGGTCTTTCAATGATTTTTCATGATTATATTCTAAGTGCGCTGTTTTGCTATTAATTATTGTAGTATTTAATTATGGACAGTCAAGTGCGTAAAGGTGCATAAAACTATTGCGATGACGTCGGTCAATGATGAATCCTCCCGTTTTACCCAACTAACGAGATCGTTTACAGGTTATGCAGATATTAAGCTCTTTATGGTCTCTTTTATTTCAGCTTCGAACTCTTGGCCGAGATCGAGGCTTTGTGCTATTTCTCGCAATAATTTTTCTTTTTGCTCTTCTGTCATACTATTAAATTGTTCGCCTAAAGTTTTTTTCGCCTTATAGGGAGCCGTAAGACTTTTTAATTGAGTTATATCAGGAAGTTGCGAGAGTGTATTGGCTGTTGCGCGGAAAATAGCTTCTATGAGCTCAGATTGGAAAGATTGAGGGATAGAGACCGGCTTGCCTGCGCTAAACCCTTTTCTTATGATATGCAGTGCCGCACGAACAAAATCAGGTAGGCCATTTCGAGCGGAATCACTTTTCACCCGTTTCAAGATGAGAGTTCGTACATCCTTCGAGAATCGAAACTGGGGTTTGCGGAGTGTCAGATTAGCAGCGATGATTCTTTTAAAACAATCGTCTTCGCCATAAGCTTTTTCCGGAAGAACAAAGGTTGAGCAAAGATGATTAATGTATCCATGTTCCATGGCGAGAGTGAGAGCAGTTCTTTGAAACGGCCTTGTTATGTTAAGTGAGGCACCATACATGAGCAAAAGCTTCCATGCGTCAGGAGAGCTATTATCTGCTGCTGCCATAAGAGGTGTGCTCGCATCCTCATCTTGTACATCGAGCAAGGTTGGATCAATAGCCAAAATCTGACGGCAAATGTTAGTTAATCCCTTTCCTGCAGCAATCAAAAGGGCGGTTTTCCCTTTATTAGTTTTAACTTTAACTTTTGCACCTCTTTCAATAAGCAGCGAGCAAGCCTCTTCTTTTTCATAAGTGGCAGCCGTTAGAAGTGGAGTGTAATCATGTTCATCAGCGATATCACGATGAGCGCCGTGGTCAAGAAGGATTTTGCATAGCTTTATATAGCCTCTACGCGCTGCTCCATGCAATGCAGTAGCTCTATCTTTTGCATTTTGTGTGTCTAGTAAAGCTCCATGGTTTATGAGTAATAAAAAGAGATGTATTAATCGTTCTTCGTGCTTCTCATGAACGTCAGCTTGTATTTCTTTAGTGGGAGCAGGTCTTTCAAGTAGGAGCTGGTAAAGCAGGCCATGTTTTCCTCGAACGTACACCGAAAGTGGATCTTTCTTGAGGATTGCGATCATGATATCTTCTCGATGAAGATATGCGGCTCTATGAAGGGGTGTTTGCCCATTGTTATTGAGACTTTTTGCACTGACTCCGCGATCAAGAAGGTTTTCGCATTCTTTTAGGCTTCCTTTGTTTACTGCTCTGTGTAGCTCATTATTGCCGTCCTCATCGCACGCAGCAAGATCAGCATCAGAGGACATTCTTGGTAGTTCTTCTTTTAGAGCTGTAAGCATTTTCCTGGCCGGACTGTGCGGATCAAGCTCTATGGAGAGGTCTATCATCCGTAGAAGGGTTAATATGGCCTGCATTTGCATCTTTTCATTCGGCTCAGTCCCGTCTACATCTTTAAAAGCATTCAGCCAGTCTATGACATGTTGTCCAAAGTCACTATCAAAAAGAGCGATGAGCGCATCATATTTTGCATCATCTTCTTTTGAATTTTGCGGCTTTGCAGTCTCGTAAAACAAGTTGATATCGGATTCATCAAGCTCTCCATCATCAAAGCGGTCTACGATTCTCTTGCAGTAGCTTGCCATTGCTTCAATTATATGCGCGATGGTGTCTGATTTAGAAACGGCTTCATTTTGTTGCGCAGATATTGCTTGAGATTCCATAGCTTGTCCATTAAAAAACGTCAAGCTAGTGAGTGCTAATGAAAATAGAAGAGTGAATTTGTATTTGTTCATACTTTAGATCCTTGGTTTAGTATATTTAATGGACTTCATGGATGGTTCCAGCGCGAACTCTATTCTCATTGTATTATTTTACAATATTCATTATAGATTTTAGTGGTAAACAGTCAAGAGCGCACAAAAAAAGTAAACTATTGCATCTCGTTGAACCTGTGGATATTCTTATGATGTAACCAGCAAAAAAAGAAAGTGCTTTATGTCGGCATTCATGCCATTAGATTCTGTTTTTTGGTACCTGCCTGTGCGCCCCGTAAAGCAGCTGCGAACTACTGCATCAGCTGACGTCGTCATCATCGGTGGAGGTATGGCCGGCCTGATGGCTGCCCATAGGTTTATGCAAAAAGGGTGTTCGGTTATCGTACTTGAAAAGAGCTTTTGTGGTGCTGGCGCCAGCGGCAAGAGCTCAGGGTTTATAACACCAGATTCAGAATTCTCGTTGAGCTCTTTTGTAGAACGCTATGGGCCTGAAAAAGCCAAGCTCTTATGGGATTTTGTTCTTTCGGGAGTTCATGACATTAAGAGAATCATAGAGCAGTATGATATTTCCTGTGATTATGCCGTTCAAGATACGCTCGTTGTTGCTTCAAAGCCGAGTGATTATCAAAAGGAGCTTGTTGTAGATTATGAGGCTCGAAAAAAGCTCGGCTATGAGGGCATACTGTATCCTCATCTTGAAGACGTGATAGGATCGAACCAGTATCATGGGGGAGTGAGTTATGGCAACACATTTGGAATTAACGGGTATCGTTACCTTCAGGCACTGCGAGAGAAGTTAGAAGAGCAGGGGGTCGTTATTTATGAAGAAACGCCTGCTATAAAACTCGAAAAACAGCGGGTTATAACACCCTATGGTGAAGTTCGTGCCTCAAATGTCCTTGTTTGTATGGATCGATTTACTCCTGATCTTGGCGCCTTAACATCTGAAGTCTATCATGTCCAGACGTTTCTTCTCATTTCTGATCCTTTAACGGATCACGAACGGGAGTTGGTTTTTCCCAAGAAGCCCTACATGGTGTGGGATACAGATCTTCTCTATCAATATTTTCGCATAACGGGAGATAATAGGTTATTGCTTGGCGGATCAACGTTGCTTGAAACCTACGCGCTGCGTGCTCATCATGATAATATGCATATGTATAAAAAGCTCAGTAACTATTGGGGAGAGAAATTTCCGCAGCTAGCGCCGCGATTTTCATACATGTGGCCGGGGTTAATCGGGGTAAGCAAAGACATTATGCCACTCGCTGGCCGAGATCAGGATGATTCAACGAGATATTACATTGCTGGTTCAGCTGGTCTTCCCTGGGCGGCAGCTCTCGGATCCTATGCAGCCGAGGTTCTTATTGATGGCCGTAGCGACTTCGACGAGTATTTTAATCCATATCGATCATTCACCTTCGGGTCCGGTATCCAACGAATTCTCGGCACTCGTCTAACTTTTGCTCTTTCTCATGTTACGAGTTTAAGGAGTTTTTAGTTTTTAGATGCGATTTTTTTGTCGCTGAGGCATACCGGCTCGCATGTGCTTATGAGAGCTGAAAACTGTCATGAGAGTTATTGTTGCAAGAAAGCGGTTGTTCATTGTGAATGATCTCAGTTTTGTCGACGTACAAGTAATCCTGCGAACGCATGATTCTGATTTTTCTATCGCCCTTCACTTCTTCGCAATCTAGACAGCTCTTTTGCTTGGAGGTATTGACCTAGGTAGCCACAATCCAAACAGGCAAAGGCCTTCGCGATGTATCCAAAAAACCATCGGCCTGCAGGCATGAAGTACGGCCAATGGCCGCTGCTTATTGTTCCATAAATAAGATTGGTGCCTTTGCATGATGGACACGAGCGTGACATTTCTGCGTTATTCACAGGAGCTTCCCTTCTACACAATATAGTTAATAAGCTTATTCGGTACAAAGATTACTTTCTTGACCACATTTCCCTCAAGCCATTTGGTGATGTTGGCGCGCGCGAGCGCATCGATTGCCGCGTCTTCTGCATTAATCGGTGCGGTAATAGTGCCGCGCAATTTGCCATTCACCTGGATAGCGATCGTTACCTCTTCTACCGCCGTGAGTTTTGGATCGTATGTTGGCCAGCTGCATTCTTCAAGCTTTTTATGAAGAAGCGCTTCAAGCATTTCGCTTGCAATATGGGGCGCCATCGTTGAAAGCATCGCGCAGAGAGCCTCAACACTCTTTTTGCTCAACCGAAGATCGTGATTAACCGCATCATGGGAGAACTCCATGAACGCAGCAATCGCTGTGTTTGGCTTGAAGTGATCGATCCGCTCTTGAAAAGCCTGAATGAGTTTATGTACCCGTTTTGTGGTCTCAAGCGACTCTTCGCCGTTGGCGATGATTGTTTCCGGTTTCATCAAGTAGGACCACAACCGTTGCAAGAAGCGCTTAATGCCTTCAAGGCCCGTATCTTGCCATTCACAATCAAGCTCTGGAGGTCCCATAAAAAGCATATACATGCGCAAAACATCTGAGCCATACTGATGTACGATGTCATCAGGGTTAACCACATTGCCCTTGGATTTCGACATCTTTTCAACCTGGCCGGATGTTGCAGAATATTTCGTAATCATTCCTTGATTAAAGAGATGCGAAAATGGCTCATCGAAGGGCAAATAACCAAGATCAAAAAGAACTTTGACATAAAAACGTGCATAGAGCAAATGAAGAATCGCATGCTCGATTCCACCGACGTATAGATCGACAGGAAGCCAATATTCCATGTCTCTTTCATCGAAAGCCTTGTTTGTAAGGTTTGGATTCGGATAGCGCAAGAAATACCAGCACGAACCTGCCCACTGAGGCATAGTATTTGTTTCTCGTTTGCCTGGCCCTGCGCATATCGGGCATGGAACGTTAACCCAGTCTGAAACGGCTGCCAATGGCGATTCGCCCGTTCCGGTTGGTTGATACTTTTCAAGGTACGGAAGTTCTACGGGAAGATCTTTCTCAGGCACCGGAACAATCCCGCAGTTTTTGCAGTGTATCAATGGGATTGGCTCTCCCCAATAGCGCTGCCGAGAAAAGATCCAATCGCGCAATTTATAGGCGATTTTTCTTTCACCGAGCTTTTTTTCAACTAAGGTTTTAATAATCGCTTCTTTTGCCTGAGTAAAAAGCTCGAGCCCATTAAATTGGCCACTATTAATTAAGGTGCCATCCCCCTCGTATGCCTGTGAAAGTTTGTCTTCTTCATTAAGATGAAGGGATGGAGAACTTACAACCTGGCGAATAGGGAGCGAGAATTTCTTTGCAAACTCAAAATCACGCGCATCATGAGCAGGAACTCCCATAACAATGCCAGTGCCATAGTCTTTAATGACATAGTTGGCGAGAAAAATAGGAATAAGCTCTTGCGTGAGTGGATTTTTTGCATATGCTCCGGTAAAAATACCGGTCTTCTCATGCATATTTTCAAGCCGCTCAGTACCTGTCATGGAGATAAACTGTTCTTGATACTGTATGATATCATTCATATGCTCGGGCGCGACAATGCGTGCGACAAGATCATGATCTGGCGCCATGACGAGGAACGTCACACCAAAAAGCGTTCCTGGGGTGGTGGTATAGATCGGTATCTTAATCTCTTGACCGCTTCTTTCAACGGTAAAAAAGATATCCACCCCTTCGCTTCTTCCGATCCAGTTACGCTGCATCGTTTTTACTTTTTCAGGCCACTCAAGACGATCAAGGCCTTCAAGAAGCTTGTCTGCATAGTTGGTGATGCGTAACACCCATTGGCGAACATCTTTATGCTCTACCCGGGTAGTACATCTTTCACAATGACCACTATCGATTACTTCCTCATTAGCAAGTCCCGTTAAGCAGGAAGGGCACCAGTTAATCGGCATGACTGATTCATAGGCAAGGCCTGCCTTAAACATTTCAAGGAAGATCCACTGGGTCCATTTATAATACGATGGATCGGTGGTATTGATCTCTTTTGACCAGTCATAGATCGCCGCTACCTGTTTGAGCTGTTTCTTAAAGTGAGCGATATTGCTCGCAGTACTTACTGCAGGATTGATACCCTTTTTGATGGCATCATTTTCTGCCGGAAGACCAAACGCGTCCCAGCCCATTGGGTGCAAAATATTATATCCCTGCAACCATTTAATACGGGCATACACGTCCGAGAGGACATACCCACGCCAGTGGCCGACGTGCAATCCTGAACCTGATGGATAGGGAAACATATCAAGGCAATAGTATTTCTTGCCCGATCCGATTGGTTTTGATTGTCCTACCGGATGCTTCGCCCACCGCTCCTGCCATTTTTTTTCTATCTCATGAAAGTTGTACTGCATAAAATCCTTCAAACAATTGATAACGCATTATTTATACAAAGAAAATCGTTTAGTCCACGGATCAATTGTCTCTTTTTTACCAAAGAGAGCTACCCCATAGTATACAAGTTCCTTACTATTTTTGGTACGTTCGAGTTGTTCAATATACGTACCACCGGTCATTGTTTCGATGAAATCGCTGATAATAAACGGTGTGTCTTTTGGTACGACCTTCTGATGCTCATGGGCAGCATGCAATAATTTTGCAAGTTCCCCATTGGTTCCTCTCAACACGATAAGAGAAAGGCCAGAAATGGAACGGTGCTCTGTGCCAGTGGCATCGGTATAGGTAATAAAGCTCATTGCGGCTTTTTCAGCATCATTTGCTTGAGCAACGAGGCTCAACGCCATGTGAGATGCGGCGTTCAAAGCTACGCCAATATCGATTGCTTTGTTAATAGCTATAACAAATTTAAATTCAGTATTTACATGCATAAAATATCCCTTTATAAGGAGTTTCTACAAATTAAAACGTATTACTATAAAAAAAATGGGTGGGAAAAAAGAATATATTAGGCGCGAAGGCCTAGCAGGAGGGATAAACCGAAGTGGAAATGAGGTGTAAATTGATTCTTTTGTGTCTTCATGTTTTTAATTATAACACGGATTATAAAAAAGTAAAGGCGCAGTCGAAGGTTGCGGGAACCATTTGGCTTTTTATACATCTGACCTTATATTCTTATTAGACAGTATTAGAATAAATATAAGTAAGGAAAGTTTATGAATATAATTAGATACACTGTATTAGTAAGTAGCTTGCTGATCGGCTGTCAACTGCATATTGCTCAAGCCGCTCCATTAGCAGAATTTCAAAAAAGAGGCCTAGGAGCTTTACTTCTGGTTGGCGCATCATATTGTGCTAAGTATTTTGTAAGTTTGCCAAAGTCCACATCGCATGAAGGCTGGAGATTGCATACACCAGAGCCTTATAACATGGTTCTTCTGCCAATATTGGGGCTATTTGGGGTTAATTATTGGCTCAATGGCGCCCATAATGCTGAAAATGGTACTGAAAATGATTGGGAAGCTAAGATAGTAGGCCGCATCGCTCATACTATGGGAATTTTATTTTTTACAACATGGATTGGCAGAGTAGTGGCTGAGAAATTCGAAAAGAAAAAGGATGAGGGCCCCGCCCCCAAATCTATGGATGCGCCCAAAGTGACTAATCATACCTTTAAGGATATTGCCGGAGAAATACCTGAAGAACTGAAGACGGTGATCGATCTTATTCGCAATCCTGAAAAGTTTGAGCGGGTTGGTGCCGTTATGCCAAAGGGCTACTTGCTTGAAGGCCCGCCAGGAAACGGTAAAACTGCTCTTGCGCGAGCATTGGCAGGCGAGGCAGGGATTCCTTTTCTGAACGCCAATTGCTCAAGCTTCATTGATCACTATGTAGGTTCTGGGTCAAAAGCAGTTAGAGAGCTCTTTGCTCAAGCACGTGAGCTTGCCCAATCTTCTGAGCATAAGAAGGCGATTGTGTTTTTAGATGAAATCGATGCCATTGGATTGAAAAGAGGCGGCCTCGACGATCATGTCTATCGCGAAACGTTATTAGCGCTTCTTGAAGAGTTAGATGGATTTTACGCGTCGAACATTATTGTTTTAGCTGCTACTAATCGGCCAAATGATCTTGATCCCGCATTGCTTCGAACTGGTCGCATTGATGGCATAATTCATGTTCCTTTGCCAGATGAGAAGAAACGCTTAGCAATACTTGAGCATTACTGGAATAAACTTCCAAGTAAGGAACCATTGCATGATGGTTTTGGTCTTGCGTCTCGTATGAAGGGCAAATGCGCTGCTGATATTGAAACGGCCGTTAAGCAGGCAGCCTTACGAGCAGCGCGAGAAGAAGCGTTGATTGTTACCAATAAACATTTGCGAGAAGCCAGTAGTTGTTAATACATTGTGCAATCAAGCAGGCGTTTGCGGGAGAGTTTTCCTATGAGACTCCTGAAAAAATTTGTCGAAACCTTGGTGCAGATTTTGTTCCAGCTGGAATATTAAACTAAGTCGAATAGCTACGATTAAAATGTATTGATTCATTGACTTGGGATCCAATAATTTTCTATACTAAAATTGTATACTAGAAAATTATTGGAGCATCCATGTCAACGTTTAAAGATCTACCACTCTCCGCACCTATTCTTAAGGCTCTTGATGAGCTGGGGTTTACCACTCCGACAGAAATTCAGGCCAAGGCCATCCCTTTGCTTTTATCAGCCAAAAGGATCGATTTCCATGGCCAGGCGCAGACGGGTACGGGTAAAACGCTTGCATTTGGTATTCCCCTTCTTGAAAAAATCAATAAAGCTCAGCGTGTGCCGCAGGCACTGGTAGTTGCTCCAACGCGAGAATTAGCCGCCCAGATCTATGAAAGTCTTGCCAAGGTTGGCGATAAGATTGGGGTTACCGTTGCTGTTATTTACGGTGGCGTTTCTATTGAAGAGCAGATGCGTATACTTAAAAAAGGGGTGCACATCATCGTTGGAACGCCGGGAAGATTGAATGATCATCTGCGCAAGAAGACTATTTCTCCAGCAGCAATAAATACGCTCGTGCTTGATGAAGCAGATATAATGCTTGATATGGGCTTTAAAGAGGATATCGATGAGATTATGAGCTTCTTGCCTAAAGATAGACAAATATGGCTTTTTTCAGCAACGGTTAAGTCCGGTATTGCTGATATCATGAAAAAGCATATGCGCGATACCGTCTCAGTGCTTGTCACGACTAAAATGGTGACGGCCCAGAAAACGAAGCAATATTACTGTATCGTGCCTTTCAAAGCAAGATTGCATGCAATTACTCGATTTATTCAGGCGACATCCGATTTCTACGGTTTTATCTTTTGTCAAACGAAGGCATTATCGGCCGATGTTGCCGAAGAGTTATTAAAAAGAGGGTATAATGTGGCTGCACTGCATGGAGATTTAAGCCAGGCGCAAAGAAATACGGTTATTAAAAGATTCCGAGCTCGGCAGTATACTATTCTGGTGGCAACAGACGTTGCAGCTCGGGGTATTGACGTGCCTGATATTACTCACGTTATTAACTATTCGATTCCGGATGATCTAGAAAGTTACGTTCATCGGATCGGTCGTACTGGACGTGCGGGAAAAGAGGGTATCGCTATAACGTTTATTAATAAAACTGAGCAGCGAACCATTTCCCATATTGAACGGCGCTTTGGTGTTCTTATAGATCCGATTGATGTGCCTTCACGAGAAACGGTAATTGATAAGAGGGTCTCCCAGCTGACAGAGGTATTGAAAACATTATTGGAAAAAAAGACCCCTGAGTTTGCTCAAATTGGCTCCTTTCTTGAAAACAAGTCTCCTGATGAGCTGAAAAAAATTGCGAGTGTTTTATTATATGAGCTCTACTTTTCTAAGCTTGATCTTGAAGAGATTCCGTATGTGCATGTCGAAAGCCCTGAAGCGCAGCAATATCAAGAAATTTATATCAATGTTGGATCTGATGATGGTGTTACCCAAGATGATATTCGCTCATTTGTGCTCCAAACTCCTGTTATTAAGCCCGATCAGATCATGACCATTCGTGTAATTAAACGCCGAAGCTTTGTAAAACTCTCATCCGATTGTAGTCCAAATTTGGTGAGCGCGCTTCGGGGGAAGCTCTTGCTTGGTCGTAAGGTTAATGTCAATGTCACCTGTCTCATTGGTGATGGCAACAGACCAAGTTCAGGCGGTCGTCGCAATCGCTCATTTAGACGATAGCCTCATAATTCTTGCTTTATATAATTTGCCAGACATACTGATCAATAGCGATAGTTCTTCTCAAAAAATTCTGAAAGGATTTACCTATGAAGATGCTTTTTTGTTCCGTACTGCTTCTAACTTCGGTTACGTATGCAGACTGGCTCGATGACATGGTCGTATCCGTGGGCTCGTCGAACAGTTTTGATGCTGATAAAACTCTTGGCGTTATACAAAAATATGTGGATCAAGACAAGAAAGAGATTGAATTACTTGAAAAACAGGAGCTGGAAAATACCGAAGATGGTGTTTTGGCTAAGGTGCGTGGTGGTACCTATACAATGGCTCTGTTTTCTGCGCGATCGAGCTTGAAATCCCATGAGCATGTTGCTAAGTTTATTAAAGAACTGAGCGCAAACAAGAAGGATCGAGATAAATTTGTCGCCAAGTGCGTGGCCCTGAATAAGCTCAATATGGAGTTGATTGAGTTGCAAAAGGAGTATGAAAAAGAGAAGCATTTAGCCAAAAAAACAAAGCTAGGCGCTCTTATCACAGCTAAAAAACTTCACATCGAGGGAAAGAAGGCGATTATGAAAACGTTTTCAATCTAACAAGTACCTATATATACTAGTAAGCCCCTGCAGCCAGGGGCTTTTTTTGGTGCATTTATTGATTGTGAGCTGGTTATTGTGAAGGATCTCTACCCTGTTGCATCGAATGAATTTTTGAGACACACTTATGGTGTCGATAATGCTGCGTTAATTCTGTTCGACGCCGCTCTTTTTTTAACCTTGAGAAAGGATCACATGAAGAAGCTATTATTAGGTTTACTTCTTACAATTTCCCCCGTTATTTTAGCTGATTGGCTTGATGATATGGTCGTTGCCATCACCGAGAAAAATGAATTTGATGTGCAAGGTGCCGCCGTTATTATTCAAAAATATATTGATCAAGATCGGAAAGAGATCGAATCACTCGAAAAGCAGGAGCAAGAAAATAATAAGAATGGTTTCTGGTCCCATGTTCGTGGTGGTACCTATAAAGTGCAGCTTTTGTCTGCTCGCTCCAGCTTAAAGTCACATGAACGTGTTGCTGGTTTTTTGAAAGAGCTTCCTGAAAATAAGAAGAGCCGGGAAGACTTTGTGCGTGACTGTAAGTCGTTGCAAGAGCTTAACCAAGAATTAGTACAGCTTCAAAAAGAGTACGAACAAGAGAAGAGGTATGCAGGAAAAGTGTCATTAGGCGCTCAGATTGCTGCTAAATCGATGCATATACAAACTAAAAAGACACTCATGAAGACTTTTTCAGTTCATTGATAACCAACACATATAAAAAGGCTCCTGTTTGGCGATATATTAGTCAGATAGGAGCCTTTTTTATACCCATTTGATCATGCTTATTTCTCTGCTATCATTAAAAGTGAGCTCAGATGCTCCCTTGTAACAGATACTATACATAAGAAAAATAGCGAGAATAGATCATGAATACATTAAAGTTAATGCACATAAGCGTGATGAGCCTTATGCTTTCTTTCATACTTGTTCAAGCGAGTGATAAGGGAAAGACGCAACAAACAAAGCCGTCGTCATTTTCGTTGAGCAAGCTTGTAAAGAATCCACAATTTTATGGAAGTCTTGCCATAGGAGCTGCGAGCTTCGTTTCTTACACGCTTCTTACAAAGCCGTCCTTTCGGCCAGTTCCGGCACTTGGGGATAGATACCTCCCTTCGAATTCTCATTTGGCTCTTTTGTCGATCGGAAGCTTCTTTGTGCTAGCAGAGCATTTAGGTTCTGTGAAACAGGCACCGTCAGATGAAATTCCATCCTTGCCTTCTTGTAGGACGTTAAAACGACTTTCCCAGTTTGCTGGCGTAGGCTTTGGAGCTACATGGGTTTATGATGCTCTATACGGCCTTTTTAATAAGAAGCCAGCTCATGAGGAAGAAAAAAAGCGGAATGAGAAGCTAGCACTAAAAGAATTGCGAGATGAATCGCAAACAAAACTGCAAGTCATTCCAAAAGAGACATTTGCTGATATCGTTGGCGGGCCGCCGGAAGAGCTGGATACTCTTGTTGATATGCTAAAAAATCGCGAGGCCTACAAAAAACTTGGCGCTACCTTACCCAAAGGCTATTTGTTTGTTGGTCCTCCAGGAACGGGGAAAACCGCGCTTGCTCGGGCTCTTGCTGGGGAAACAAAGGTGCCGTTTTTTGCAACAGCAGGTGCGACTTTCCAAGGACCTTATGCTGGATCTGGGGCTAAAGCAGTGAGGCAATTTTTTAAGGATGTTCGTGAAGCTGCTGGTAAGCACGGAGGGTCAATTGGCTTTATAGATGAGCTTGATGGGGTTGGTAGTGCTCGTGATGAGAAGACGCACGATTCGCGGCGTGAAACGATGACCGCCTTGCTTAATGAAATGGACGGGTTTCATAGCAACTCGGACGTCGTATTGATCGGCGCAACCAATAAGCTTGAAGATCTTGATCCTGCCCTCACAAGAGCGGGTCGATTTGATGGAATAATTACCGTACCATTGCCTGATGTTGATCGTCGAAGAATGCTTCTTCAACATTTTTGGAATAAGCTTCCCTTTAAAGCTGAGCTTACGGTTGACCATGCCCAGAGGTATGCTGAGGGAATGTCCTCCTGGAATTGTGCTGCAGTAGAAACACTAGTGAAAAATGCAGTGCTTAAGGCAGCTCGGCAACGGGCGGAGCGCGTTGATCTTTTCCATTTAGATCATGCGATTTTAAAAGCCGGTGGTAAGCCTCTTGAAGACCTGACCTAGAATCAGGGCATTACTCTTGAAGATATGACCTAATTTTTATATCTCAAACTTTTTAACGTGAACGCAACCAGACTTTTAAGTAGTGTTGCGTTTTTTTGGAGGCTGCGTTCAAGAGCTCAAGGCCGCGCAGCGATATAGGAGCAAAGAGTTCTTAAAGTGATCCAAAAAGTCGCGGGCCATGTACAAATAGAAATGTTTAGTAAATAAATATATTGACAAATAGAAAATCATATTGGTATGATGATAGTATAGAGATGGCCTAATCTAATTATTTTATGGAGGTAGTATGAAACTAATGAATATCTGTGCAGTCATAGCATTATCAGGTTTGTTTGTATCAGTGTGGGCATGTCCTGCACATGAAAGATGTAAAGCAATTAAGGATCCTGCAGAAAGGCTTAAGTGTTTCGACGAAATTGATATGCATACATCATACTAAGATGATTAGGGGGCTCCGTTATCGCGGAGCCTCTTTTAATGAAAAGGAGTTGATATGAAGTTAATCAATATTTGTGCTGTTATAGCACTCTCAGGTTTATTTTCACTAGCATGTTTGGCAACGGGGATGTTTTGTCCGGTATATACGGGGAACGACCCGGAAAAATTGAAAGAGATGAAGGATTGCCAAGCGGCCCAAGCAAAACGCGCAGCTGAGTTTAAAGGCTTAGTTGACGTATCTGCATGAAAAATCGCTCAATAGATTAGGAGATAGGTATGAAATTAATGAAACTTTTTGCATTGTCAGCCCTACTGTTAGGCTTAAACGTTTGCAGTGCAGCCCAAATGCCGTTCGATGTTAGTGTACCCATAGGGCAGTGTATTGGTGAGCATTGTCCCCAACTTCAAATTCAAAAAACTGGTAGCCGAGAAACAGAGTGTCCTCCTTTGGGTGGACTCTTTCGATATAAAGATGCGAAAACTGGAAAGTGTATTCCTGTTACGCCAGGACAGAGTTATCCTGCCGTGCGGGGAGGTCTGCTCCAATAAAAAAGATGAGCTATGAAAAAATGTCTTGAAGAATCGATCTGCAAAAAATCTCAATGGATTAGGAGATAAATATGAAGTTAATGAATTTGTGCGCTTCGATCGCGTTATTAAGCGTTTTATCGATTGCAAGTTATGCAATAAACGTAGAAGATTTGGTAAAAGAGGATCTAAGTTTCACTCCGGGGACGATGGTCGGACAATTAGGTTTGGTTAGCAACAAGAAATGTGAAGACGCATATGTGAGTTGCCTGGAGCTAGGTAAGCCTGTCCTGACATGCAAGGATGAAAAACTACAGTGTAATAAAAAAGCCTTTTTAAATTAAGAGAAAAGTATGAAAATAATGAAGATATGTGCTGTTATAGCACTCTCAAGCGTGTTCTCGTTTGTACGTTATTCGAATGCCACGGGGATAGAGGGCGGCAAGGCATACTGGTGTAACCTGATACAAGATAGCGAGAAAAAACAGCGTTGTTTAGAGGCACAAAAATAGGTTCGGCAGCAGGGCTTACTTAATTAACGAGGTAGTTATGGAAAAGATGCATTTGATTTAGAAATTTTTTCTAGCAAGAGGCCCAATGGTTGAAAGGCGCGGCGCAAATTAGAATTCTCATTAGTTTTTACGGAGGTAGGTATGAAGCGGTTGAAGAGTATGATAAAGAATTTTGTTTTAGCAATGATTGCTATTGTAAGCATTGTGCAAGGCGGTTCCCTATCGGCTACGGTGGGAATAGTCAATGTTGATTTAGGCCCGTGTGGTTTTGAGCAAGCTTTGGATCCTAAAACTGGAAAATGTATTTCAATGATGGAATGGATGAGGCAAGAAGGGCAGCGGCGGCAGGAAAAGGAGATTGTAAATTAATGTAGAGTAACAAGAATGAGTAGAAGTTAAAGTAGGAGGCGATTATGAAGAAAATAATGTTGATGAGTTTAATAGGGATATGTTCTTTTTTGAGTTCCGTTCATGCAGAAACGGTGATGGGCTCAGCGAATTATAAGGACAAAACGTTTACGGAGTCTTTAAAAATAATGGGGCCTTTGTCGGCAGAGAGAATAACTACCCAAGATATAGATGTAATGGGGCCTGCTAAGCTTACTGATGCAAAAATTAATGGCGCTGTTACTATTACGGGACCGGCAACGTTAGTTAATGCAGAGATTAAGGCCAAAACGAAAATCACCGGGCCGCTGGATGCGAATAAAACGCGTTTCTCTGAAGCAGTACATATAGTTGGACCGTTAGATGCAACGGACACGACCTTCCTAAAAGATGTGTCTTGCTATGGCGAAGCGAAGTTGCGCGGTAGTGAGGTGATGGGGGATCTTATCGTTCAAGGTAATGAAAACTCAAGCAGCAGTTATCAGGTAACGCAGTCAGGCGGTCAGTCGAGTACAGTTGTGCATAAGAGTACGAGTATATTAGATTCAATTTCGGAATTCTTTTTTGGCAAGCCCGAGGTAACGGCTGTGGAAAGTACGACCACCGGCATGAAGGCACCAATAGTGCGGTTAACTAAAACGATTGTGCACGGATCGGTAATATTTAAAGGCCAAAAGGGCGAGGTGTTTCTTGATGATTCCTCAAAGATTAAAGGGAAAATAGTGAATGGGGAAATAAAAAAATAGGAAAGACGCAGATTGATTAATAAAGATGATACATGTATAACCCTTATAATTTTAAAGGAGATGAATATGAATAAGAAAATAATTACGAGTGCCCTCATGTGTCTTACGCTCGGAGTTGCCTTGACGGCACCTGCGATGATAAGAGCTGAAAAAACAGTACAGGTGGCGATTCCATGTACGCAGAACGATGCGAGTGGGGCATGCATTAAGTGGGGAGCAATCGTGAAAGGTTGTAAAGGTCCGTGTACTGCTGAAGTTTCTTATGGCGACATAACCCAACGGGAAATCAGGCAGGGTGGGAATGTCAATGCTATTATTCGGCTATCGTAAAAACGAGCTTAAATAGCGATACAAAAGCGATGTAGGTAAGGTATGTTTAATCTCACTAAATACGGAGGTAGTTATGAAGTTAATGAATTTATTATCAGCACTTGTATTAGGATTGGGTGTAGTTTGTATTGCCAGCGCAGAGCCCGGTGGCTTCACGGAGGCTGACTGTACTCAAAGGAATGCAGCTGGTAAATGTACAACGTACTTCAAGAATGAGGGAGGCGTGGTAAGATTTTGCTCTGCAGGAGACCTTTGCTTAAAGCATTCTTAATATAAAATAGGCGGGTTAAAAACATCCGCTCACTCGTGATTATAAGGTGTATATGTTTAATTCTTAATAAGATGGAGGTAGATATGAAACTAATGAATCTTTTATCAGTACTTGTAATAGGATTGGGTGTAGTTTGCATCTCGAGCGCAACACCGCCCGCCGGCTACACGGAGGCTGACTGTACTCAAAGAGATGCAGCAGGTAAATGTACAGGGTATGCGCATTGCACGCAAGAGGGAAATGTGAGACACTGCGTCTCGGAGCTTGGTGGTGGGGAAATAAAATAAGAAGGGACTATTCCTAATTATTGACTTTTTAATATGAAGGGCGGGTTAAATACACCCGCCCTTTTTTCTTTATAGAATTATTGACAAATTGAAACAATAGTTGTTATTGTGATTATAGAGAGGGCAGCGTGTATGGTGTATCCTCATTACATTATGGAGGTAGGTATGAAATTAGTGAATCTATGTGCTGCACTTGCACTTTCAGGTTTTTTTATTATGACAAATGCAGATGTAGCTTCCATAGAAGTTACGGTGCCTAATGGTAAGGTAACGATCGAAGCTGATTGTACTAAGGGGCAACAGCTACGCGTAAAAAGACAGATTGGTGGCGATGTTAGGTCGCAGGTTATTGGCTGCCGAAGCAGTGGGTCTATTGGATAAAAAATAGAGATTCAGGGTTTTAAACCAATGAGGTTGTTATGAAGATAATCACATTATATGGAATGATAGTAGTAGCACTTATGTGCGTCGGGCTTACGAGCGAAACGTACGCTCTGGCAGACAATGTAGATCCATTAACGGGAAAATCTGATCCGAACAGATCATGTTTGCAAAAGGACGATTCTGGCAACTGTTTTGAGTGGAAAGTCCTTGTTGACGGTCAATGGATCGTTGAACGCTCTTGCAAGGGTCCGTGTACTGTCGTTTTAGAAAGAGACTACGGGCCTGATGTGCATAGGGTTTCGCGAAGATCATGTTTAGCCGGCTTTGATTGTCGAGCGCAACTTCCCTATTAAGGCACATATAAAGGAGATGTATGAGAATCTTTAAATGTTTACTTATGATAATCGCAGGATTTGTTTTTATGGCCCGGGGCAGCGCTCCGGCGGGAGATGACGCTGCCGCTTCAGTACAGTCGGGTGGAAAGGAAGAGGTAACGCAGAAGTGCATTACTCTTAAATCGACGGGCGCAAAACAATGCTTTGCGATACGTAGAACGCTTGCGCCAAGCCCGAGTGAAGAAAAAAACAGTGTTGAAGTTACGTGTGTTTCACAAAAAACGGGCGAAAAGAAGAGTACCTATATATATAAAGGTCCAGGAGCTCGATTGCTCAGTGATAAAGAAATTTGTATGAAACAGTTTGGTGAAGATTTTACAGATACGGCGTCGAAAACCGACGCTGTTACATGAAGGTAGAGGTTGTATTAAGGTGAACCGAGGTTCACCATATCGAAACAGAAAGGATAGGTTATGGATACACAAAAAAGCATACACATGTTTATAAAAGGGGCTATGGTTCTTGGTTGCATCATGTCAGCGACCGTAGAGGCAATGATGACGTATAGCAACAAGACGATTAATGAGCCAATAGAAGCTACCGGAGGTTTAACCGGCATAAAATTAACAGCTCCTTCGATAAAGGCCGGAGGTCCCACGACGCTGAAAAACAGTACGATTGGAGATGCAACGATTAACGGTTCACTTACTTCCTATAAAACAACATTTAGTGATGCAGTCATCGTAGATGGGAACGTGACCGATAGAGGATCGACGTTTGAATCGGTGCTTGGGGTAAATGTAGGATCTGGAGGAAGTATCACGCTGAGCGATACAAAAACAAAAGATATCATCGTGCACATAAAGCATCCAGAGGGCATTAAGGAAATTAAAGATGAAGAATTAGAAAAGTTGGTTAAGAAGGCGGAACTAACGGCTCAAGTCACCTTACAGGGTAAAACTGTTGTAGATGGCTCCATTACGTTTACTGGTGGCAAAGGAAACGTCACCACTGCTCCTACTGCTAAGGTTACCGGCAGAATAGTTCAAGAAAAAGAGATGGTGGAGTAATAAAATTGACCGCGCGGGAAGAGCTTTAAAAGGAGACGAAGATGATGAAAGCTATGATATATGCACTATTGCTGGTATTTTCTGTATCCGTAGCGCAGGCGGTGTCTTGGCCCATTGTAAAATGCCAAATCGAGGGGACTCAGAATGAGTACACCACGAGAGGGCTTAAAGGAAGTGCTGATTGCGGTCCTGCTACCCAAGAAGCTGCGTGTGCCCAGTATTCATCAGACCCTAAGCTTGGACCATCAAAACCGATTGGCTGTCAACTACTAACGGATCCTGAGCAATTAACAAAGGCAGCGGCGCAGGCGATTATGTCTCGTAAAAATCCACAGCCTCCTGTGTCAGCGGCTCCAAAGCAAGCAGCGCCGGCAGGTCCTCAGGAAAAACCAAAACTGCCGGTTATAACAACCTGTAAGGTAAAGAACCCTGCAGCGGTGCGAAAAGACTACGTGACCTTGGTTAATAATCCAGAATGTGTTCAGGCAGATATGCAAAAAGCTTGTGATGAGTATGAAAAAGTTCCTGAGTATGGGCCAGCAACGGCAACTGATTGCCAAAAATTTACCTCACTGGATGATATAAAAGAGTTTATCAAGAAAGAATCAGTGCAAGCAGGTACGGGGCGTTTTCCTGGGCGTGGTGGTAAAGCAGTTCTCTGTGAAACAAGAGGTAATAATCCTACAAAGACGAAATACAAGTATGCCATGCCGGTTCCGAATTGTGATGATCCTGCGACACTTGCTAAAGCATGTGAAACGCATCTAGGCTTAGCGGATCCAATCGGCTGCACCTCATTTTTCCCCGATACTCAGCTCTTTGATTATCTTAATAATAAGTACCCCATGCTTCATGGGCTCGAATGCCAGTTAAAAAAAGGAGGAACTGCATATCGCGTAGATGTTCCCGATTGTAGTGATGCGGTTAAAAACAATCGCTGTAAGCCCAAGAGTGGGGATGTTGTCGGCTGTAAACTGTTTCCTAATAGAAAATTAGAAGAAGAATGGAGGCAGATATGGGCTAATCCTGCATTTATTACGTGTCGAAATCAAATGGCGGGCCAAACAATCGATATTCCCAATAATTTAGGGCGCGATTGTAGTCCTGAAACGCAGAAAAAAGTCTGCTTTCTTGGTACGCCGATTGGTTGTGAAATGCATGATATTGAAGGGTTAAGAAAAGGCCAGGCGAGTATCTTTAAACCATTAGGCTAATAATCTTGTTATACGCTAGTAAGCTGAAATACTAAATATTTAAAGTTATTGACAATAAGAAAAGATTTCTGTTAGAGTGAAAGTAGAAATGGTACAAGGTTGATGAATGAGAAAATTGTTTAACACTTTTTATAAAGGAGATGATATGAAGAATCTAACTAAATTTACTGCAGTAATGCTATCTTTGTATAGCTTTGGCGCGCAGGCCATGGTTAACGTGGATGCACTTTTTGCAAACTCCGTATGTACTGGTGAAAATGCGGTGTGTAACCAAACAGTCACAAGTATAAAGGGCGGAGGCGGCGGCGGCGCGCTTGGTGGGATCCTTGGAAAAGCAGGCGGTCTTCTTAATGCGATTGCAGCAGAGAAGTTTGAGGTCGATTCTGCAACATCTAAAGTTGTTGATCTCGGAAAAATAGATGCCGATAGAGATGAAACACTCAATATTTCTGCAAAGGATAATGGATATACCATATATAGCTTTGTTCCAGCTGATACAGGTAAAAAGACATATGTTGCATTCCGCTCATCTGTTCCTGGAGCAGGTAAGCCAGGTCACGGCTCTATTAATGTTAACGTCTATAGACAATTTGCTGGTGAAGATTCAACAGCATGGACCTGGAGAGCTGGTTTCACGATCAATTTGAAGAAGGTTACTCCAAATAAAGAGGGAATGGTAACTGAAATGTTTACTATCGGCACTGATGGTAATTTGCAAGACCCAGCAGGTAATAAATTTGCTACTGGTGGCAGGTAATAGACAGTCGTAAAATAAATGAGATCCCATCAGGTTAGCTGGTGGGATCTTGCCTAAAAAAGATTTCTATAGATGGTTTTGAAGCGAAGGAGACAAGATGAAGAATTTTAAACTAATATATGGAGCCGCCCTGGTTACCAGTATGATTATGGGCATAGAGATAACCGCGAACACGGTCACTAACATAATTCTACAATGTACCGGTGATTCTCAGGTTTGCACCCAAAAAGCTAAATTGAACGCTATTGGAGAAGAGG
Source organism: uncultured bacterium (assembly GCA_963695365.1). Classification (GTDB taxonomy): domain Bacteria; phylum Babelota; class Babeliae; order Babelales; family Babelaceae; genus PRDV01. Next base: position 242,212 of record OY968766.1, on the reverse strand, counting down.
TTAAGATAGATGTTTCGAAATATCCGCCTACATTCCTTGGTAAAATTTCAGAAGAAGAAGCGCTCACGTTAGCGATGCCTGAAAAACAGGGTGAGATGGTGGTATATAGTTTTATTCCAACAGCTGGTGATTTCGCAGGCCAATTAGTGTATATAGTCTTTAATTACCTTGTATCTCGCCCAGGAACTCGTCTTGCAGGAAAAAGTGTGATAACGGCTTACCGACGTCCTGAAAGCGCTAAGCCAACAGATTGGACAGAAATAGCAACGCTTACTTTCCTTGCAAAGAATCTAAAACTTGAACCAATCAAGGTGACATTGAAGCCTGATGGCACGGCCATTTGGATAAATGTTAACACACATGTGCCTGAAGTCTTCCTCTTTGGTAAAAAAGATCTGACGGCAGAGCATAGAGCTGCTGTCGCTCAAGAGGCTGCAGAGAAAGCTTCTGAGAAAGCGACTGAAAGAGCAACAGCTGCTGCAGAAAATGCTTCTCAGAAGGCTGCTGAAGCAACAACAGCTGCTAATAAAGCTACTGAATCTGCACAAAAGCTTATGGTGTTGAGATGAAAGTAGCCAACCTGTAACGGCAGCTGCCTGAAGTAAGACTAACTATGAGTAAACCGAGTAAACCAGCCGCAATCGCAACTGGTTTACTCCAAAAGACGAGCGCTCATCATGATCGATCTAAAAAAATGGTCGCTACTAGCAAGTTCAGTACTGGTATACTGGGCGGCTTTTCTTTACAGCAGCTGGATGTGGTGGTGTGTCTTTATCTTTCTTATCCCTTTGTATTACCTTGCGATCAATCGGCGCCTCTCTTTTAAAGAGGGCTTTTTTTATGGCACTCTTTTATGGGGATTATTGGTAAGCGGCGTATTTTATTCTATCGTCCAGATGGCTCAAGGGAGTATTATTATCCGCTTACTTCCTGTGGTGGGTATTATTGTGTATCAAGCTTTTTTTACAGGTGTCTGGTTCTGGGTCACTCAAAAGATTATTCGCATGTTGGCTATAGTATCGATACCCGCGAAACTAGCTGTGTGGTGCATAACAACGGGGCTCTTTTTTTATTGGGCAACGAGATGGTCATTATCACCCTTTAATAGTTTAGAAGGGTATTTTTTTATTCATCCCTTGCTTCCTTTGGCTGAGCATCCTATCTTTCTCACGTTTGTGCCGTATCTTGGAAAATCCATTCTCATGGGGATGCTTCTGGTGACAAACGCACTCTGTACCCTGCCATTTTTGGGGTATAATTTGTGGTTTGCGTTTGTGAGCAGTTCTTTTTGGATGGTGAGTATTGGTACTGGCATCTCTTATGCACCATTGTCCGAACCTTCATGGGCTCATCGTATCGCTCACCTGCCTTATATTTTTTTAAGTACGAATAATTTGGGGCCTTTTGCTGAAGATGTTCAAGAGAAAATTAAAGCAGTGCTTACGCGGTATCCGGAAACAGAGGTCATTATCTTTCCAGAATCTTCGTTTGATCGCATTAATTTAGATACCGCTCGAGAGATAGCCCAGCTTTGGGATCATACGCATGTTTCAAAGCCGGTTAATCTTATAATCGGTGCTTTTAAATGGGAAAAAGATAAGTACCGGAATGCGGCCTATTGGGTGTATGATGGAAAAGTGAAGGCGATTTTTAATAAAAGGCATGCGATGTTGCTCACAGAAGGGATGTCGTCATGGTATGATTTTAAATTATTTCGTTCATTATATCATCGTACAGTGCCGCCGGTAACGCCTTCGGATAATCCGCGTGTTCCATTTCCGCTTTTACAAGGCGTGAATTTCATTCCGTATATCTGCTCGGAGCTGTTTTTTAATGATAAGCCTGATGATAGGTATCCTCAATCGGTGATTATAGCACTCTGCAATGACGATTGGTCATCGGCTGAATATGTGCGTCGACTTATGTATCTCGCGGCTCGTTTTAAGGCTATCGAATGGCAGCGGGATATTGTTTATGCGTCGTACCATTATAGCGGGATTATTATGAGTGATGGGACCGTGTTTCCATTACACAAGTAATATATACTTTCTTTACCTTGCTTATCTCTGTGCCGTACTCTTAGCTCAATCTTTTACGCGCTCCGCGCAGGCCAAGGCGGGCGCTTGTCCGCCCCCTTGGATCCCGGACCCCAGCTTGGGCAGCTGGACCGCCAGGCAACGGCGCATAACTCGCATTGCCGGACTTCGCCGGACAATGCTCAAACAGATGCGCCTATTAGATAACAGGGTAAGGTGGGCAGTCAATTGCAAGGCCAGTGCCGAGCCTGCCCGCCGACCTGTCCGTCGTAGCCCTTAGGCGAAGTCGGAAGCCTTGGCGAAGGCTGGGTACCGAGGCACGCGTAGAATGCTCAAACAGATGGGGGATGCAAGCCTTACGTAATAACTGGGTCAGGGTCATAGATCCGAATGATTTGTTGTTGACCGTTTATTGTAGCAAGCTTAATGCCTACCACCCCCTGTTCCAGGACTTTACTTTGGTTCAGTGAGGGGTCGAGTGGGTTGCATGGCGTAATGGCGCTTACATCAGGGCGATTGATGACTTCCTGCATTTGGGAATTTTGTGTCAGATAATCAACGAACAATTGATTGTCTAAAAGGGCAATTGGTGCTTCTTTAACCCCTTGGACGAGATAATCATCGACCATGAGATAGGTAAAGAGCTGATCTGCCGTCGCCACCGGCGGCAATGGTTGCTTATGGGGATCGGAAAGCATCGCAGATGAAGAAAGGATCCCAACAGTTAATTTATTAAGATAGTACGTTGTCGATCCATAAAATCCGTTAGGAGGCCCATAAAAATCGTCAAAAAACTGGTTAGGATCGGGTACAATCACCTCTTGATTGCGTATGCCGCCTGGGTCTACAACGCCAGCAATATCAAGAACGGTTGGATGGATCAGGCTATCCTGCTCAAACAGTCCAATATTAGCTCCGCCGGCGATGATGAAATTATCGCTATTGATGGTAAAGGTGTAGGGGATTGGTGTAAGCACAAGGAGGCCGTTAACGAGGGCGGTTGGAGTGGATACGCCAATTCCCAGGAGAGCGGCGTTAGGATCGGCAGATGAGGCAATTTGATTATGATCAAAGAAGCCTTGGTTAAAGATAAGATTAATAGCCGTAATGTTTGCTAAGCTGCTCAATCCCCAGTAATTGGGAACAGCCGTCTGATTGCCATCTACCCCTATGCCAAATCCAAGAAATCCTTGGAGACCGATTTGTAGAGTTGCTTGTGGTCCATCAATTTCAAACGTAGCGCTTACGGAATTGGTCAAGAGAGTCGGGTCAAAAAGAAGGTTGGCCTTGCCGTAAGCATTTCCTACTTGAAGAGCACCTCCAAGCGTTGTAGGCGTACCGATCTCTAAACGCCCACTATCGGTAATGTTAAATGTGACATTCGTTGTCGTTATCCCCGCCGTAGGATCTGTTTCAATTCCAACGAGCTGTTTATTGAGGATGCTCATAACTGAATTGTCAGCAAGCTCAATCGTTTGTACACCGACAATTGTTGAGCGCACAGCTGGTGCATATATACCTCCTTCGGAGAATTTTCCTGAGAAGGTCTTCAAATTGGTCGTAAACCTATAGCAATCAATCATATCGATTGTTGTGCAGGTCGTATGGCCACCTTGAAACAGAACGAACTCATTATTAATATTGAGGCTGGTGAGTTTGTCTGAAAAATATCGCGCGCCAACGTTGTCTATAATCTCAGCTGTTGGATCTGATCCAGCATCTAAATAGGCGGCCTGCCGTCTAAGCGTATCTACATTTGCGCTATTAAGAAGAACATAAGGATCGAATGTTTCCCACTGCTGAATCACCGTGCGCGGAGTATCTAAATAGAGAGCTGGATTTGGGAGAAAGCTCGTTCCTAATGGTGATGTAGGGTCAGGAACGATAACAACGATATTAGGAGGGGTTTGCAGAAATGGAAGGGCAACACAATAGGGAGGTGTTTGCGTGCAGGGTACCACATCGCCAGAGAAACACAGAGGAGGTCCTGCATTAATCGGGCTAAATGCGCCTGCATAGGCAAAAACCCCAAATTTTATATCTCCTCCAGCAGTTGCATCGGTTGGATCAAACGAGTTGCCAGCTCCCAGTTCAGGCGTGAGAAGTTTTGTAAATGAATACATACTCGAAAGTGCTGCGCCTTTATTCGGGCTTGCAAGGTCTGTATTTAATAGCCAGAAAGATGTTGGACTATCTCCTGCATATCCGATGAAAAGTTCTGGATGTTTTATACCATAGTAGAGGCTTCCATAGCCACCCATCGATTGTCCCATAATAGCTCTATAGGGAGCAGCACTACCATCAGGAGTTGTTTTTTGGCGATAGGTTGCATCTACATAGGGAATTAATTCTTGAACAATATACTGTTCAAAATCACCATTGAGCATCGAATCAACGTAAAAACTTCCATCATAGGCAAGAACACGTGGATCTGGTGCAACGATAATCATAGGAGTTACCAGCTGGGCTGCAAGCAGCATGTTCATTGCTAACTGATCTGAGGCGAAATAGGTTGCATCGTTTCCACCGAGTCCTGTGAGATGGTAGACAATGGGAAATGTAGCGGTGGGATCTGTAAAAAAGGTGGGCGGTAGGTATACATGAAAAAAACGTCGACAGTCGGCAGGGTCGGGATTGTCGGGTGAGCGTGGAACAAAATTACTGACAAAACCATCCTGTATTGTTTGCCCGCCAAAGCACTGAGAACTGACGGCAAGACTGAAAAAAAATAATAATAACGGTGCTTTCATAGTATTCTCTCCCCTTTGAAACTTGTAGATTCAGTGTTTTAAAAATAAAAAATAATACCTACATGCCAATCACGCTCTTTTGGCACATTTTTCCCAGCGACGACCTGTGTTCCTCCTGCATAAATATCGAAGGTATCGGTAAACCAAAAAGCTTCAGCACGAATCTTATGGCCTGTTACTTTTGTGGTGCGGCTGAGCACCGACGTATCGATACGATTGCTATTACCAAGGCAATCGGTTGCAAATGCTTCATTAATGCAGATTTTATCGCGGTTTTTTTGGTAGAGCTCATAGCCGACCTCAAGGCCGTAGTAGGGACATGGCGTAATAATCGCATCAGCATGTAATATGATGTAATCCCACCTAATATGAGCGTTGATTGGTCTGCCAATATTTTTTACCTGTGCCCCAATAAATGGGGTTGCAACACATTCTGCAGCGCGTTGGACCCCGTGCCAGGAAAAATCTCCTTTAAATCCGAGATACTCATAAGGTTGCCAGAGTGCTTGAAACCCAATTTTGTATTCATAATGCCCATTATTCCCAAGCGGCTGACGAAATACCCGATGTGCATTATCAATAAGTTTGCCTGTAGGCCATCGTATGCCGCCAAACAGTTCCCCGTAGAGACAGGGAGAAAAGAAGTAACCTATAAATGCTTCTGAATCAAAATCGCCTGCACCTTTTATGTGTTGTGAGCAGAAAGAAATACCGCACTTTTGAAAAACGGCTTCTGCTTCCTGGTCGATACAGGCGATGAGCTCGTTCACCTGCTGCTGTATCACGCGTGATGCCGCCGTTGTATTTGTGCCTTGCAATGAGGGCACAATAAAAAGGGTTGCCTGCTGAGCGGGATCGGTAGAAAGCGGTGTATAGTTTACTGAGGCATCAAAGCGCGCCCGGTGGGCATTGGTAGTACCATCTGCATTCTCTATGGGAAGTTGCTGAGCAACGGCTTGTTGAATCGCAAAGGGTTCCACAGGAATACTTCCGTTCAAGCTCTGAAGTGCAGAGACTGGGGTTCCTGTTTGATTGGTAATATCCTGATTTGAGATAGTAATCGGAAAAGAGGGCGGAAAATCTGGATCATGGTAGTTAACAATAGGAATAGTTTGTGCTGGGCAATCTTGGCAGGTGTAGGGAAGCCGTGACAGAAAATCGAGACGATAGGCATACGTTTTAACCGCAACGCCATTGACGTCTTGGAGTTGTGTTGCTGCAACTGAATCGATCGTTTGTCCACCTAATGAGCTGGTACCATTGCCTCGGTTAGCGGTGCGTTTAATTCGGATGTTTCTAAAGGGAAGATTGTAGCGGACGCCGAAACGAATGCATTCACCTGCAAATGCTTGCAGAACTGCCCCTATATGAACACCGCTTTCTTTATACTTAACTTGGGGACCGATTATCGATGTTGCCAAAAGAGGATTAAGAACGTCCGTTGCCGTGCTGTTTGCGAATGCTTCTTGTGGGCTAAAAGTGCTCTTATTGAAGTAGAGGGTTGAAAGAGGTACCTCTTTGCCGCATCTATTATAGGCGCACTTTGCTGAACGACCATATCCGGCTACCCAGGCGTTAATGAACCAACAGTTGTGATTAATTTCTGAGTAGAGCAAATGCTGTGGTCCTTGCGAGTGCACGAGCGGTGTTCGCATCTCTCGAGCGTGAAGGCTCAGGCTGGGCGTTCCAAGGGCTATTGCTAAACATAAGTACTTCATTACGGCGGACTTTTTTTTCATTCTTCAACTCTCGGTTTTTTGTTATGGCTTGACTTTGCTTATTACACCGCTCATCCCGAGTGATTGGCAAGGCCTGCAAGCCGAGCCAATTGTATCGAGGGATAGAGCACCTTCTAGTCATAAATCCAGCGGGAATGGCCAGCAAATCTGATCGTACCGCCGTATCCCATAATTTTGGAGCCGGGCTTACAAACCAGTTTTGCATTTCCCGAAAATTCGATAATCTTATTTTTCGTATTAAAAGTAGAAAGATCCCATGAGCCGGTTGGCGTAATAATCACGCTCTTTCCAGTTTTTGATGTAATAATCAGCTTGTTTGGAGTAGAAGCGCCGAATGAATCTAGCGCAATAAAGGGGCTACCATGCTTATCTATGATGATATCATCAGTTAGCTCGATGAGCGCATGAGTGGAAACCTTCTGGGGACTTGTAATTGACGGCGATCCTGTCATAAGGCCAGGATATCCGAGTGTGCATAGCATGGCAGAATAAAAAAGATGTGTTGTTTTCATCGCTCTCTCCTTCTTAGAATACAAACATGGACACTAGTTTAAAAAAGAGTGGCATCTCTGTCAAATTGATTTTATGTACATTCTTTGAGAAAAGACATAAAATCAATTTTTTCTAGAAGTGAATACGCCATGATGCCCAGAGGTTAAGAATATACTTATTTCCATAATATTTTGGTGTATGATCAAAGCCATATCCGATATTAAATTGTAGGCGATTGGCACTATCATGTATTTTAAATCTATATTTATAAACCGCGTAAAAGTCACTGCGAATATAGTTTGTTTTTTTTATTGTATCATCCAGCGTTGGGTAACAGACTGCTCCAAAATCAAAACGTACAGTATATCCCAACTCAAAACCGTGGTGGTCCCAATTATTTTTTAAAGCTATAAGAATATCGCCTATATTGCCGATGCTGAAGGTATGCTTCTCGTAATCAGTATCGTAGGCAGTTTTTGGTATAAAGTAGATATAACGAGCTCCGTAAATAAAACTGCTGATGTGATTAAAATTATACAAACCATCTGCTTGTAGACCAAGACCGACCTGACCATAGCCAAAATCAGGATGCCGCAGTATATGAACACGATGCGTTGGGATGCCAAGTAGCCCCGAGAAGGTAGCTGCTGTATGATGCTTTTCAAATTTAATATCGTAACCTGCAGTCAATAGAATATCATCCATTGCAGCACCAGAAAAAGTGACTGTTTGATCAGTTTTTGCACGGATGCTTGATGCTGCAGCATCAATGCGAATGTAGAAATTTGAATGGTCAAATATATAAGAAGCGAGTCCACCGGTATAATTTTGGACTGGTCCTGAATATTTTTTATACAGCAGATAAAAGGGCAATGCGATGACAGAATGATGCCTATGATTAGATTCAGGATATATCGGTTGCCTGGTAAGTTGTGCTATACGGAAGTTATAGACTACTGAAACACCTGCAACGTGTAATGATAGAAATAGACTACATGACAGAGAGAGAACGCCAAACCATTTTTTGAATGTTTCCAACAGCAAACGGGCAGTATGTATTGATATTCTTGAAGGCATCTCTTGATCTTGTACATCCATGAGATCCCCTTTTTAACAATGATCGATTCGCTTCAGTTCGTCAGTTTAAAAAATCGAAGTTTTTCTGTCAAATTGAATGACTTAGTTTAGCCGCTGATAACCAACGAAATGAAACGGCTCTTTTTTATGGGGGGAGTACCGTTTGACATCATTTTTATACGAACTATTCTTAGAAATAGAATGAATAAAATATACGATAAGTATCATCGCGATCCATGGTATCCATGTGGTCCCAACGCTAGGAGGTTGTGCAATGAAACGTTCAATCATTATGACGGTAACGGTAGCATTCATAGCAGGTTTTTCGTGGGTCCATGCGGTTCCCTATCAAAATGCCCTTTCCTCGACGCTCCCCATTGTATCGACAAAAAGCACCGTTATTTTTCCTCACCAATTTGCCCCGATTCATATTAATGCCACCGAAGATGGTAGTCGACTTCGTGCCATGAGGCAGGTTGTTGATAATAAGGAAGAGCTTGTGCTTCTTCTTGCATCAAAGCCATCATTATTGCAGTCGTTTTCTTCTTTTTCTGTTTTTGAAAGCAGCGAGTTGCAAGAAGTTGGTACGATTGCCGCTGTGAAGTATATCTCTGTATCCCCTTCGGGAGATGTAGATATGTTGGTAGAAGGTATATCGCGTGCTCGTGCGACCAATTTCTTTTTCAAAAAAGGGTCCTTATATGCGCAGATCGATCACATTGCCTATAAAGAACAAACCGCAAAAGATGAACTCGCTGCACTCATGACTCTCGTAAAATCGGATGTTTCAGACTTGACGAGTCTGCAGGAAGTCCTGCGCACGCAGCGACCAGAAAAAATAGTAGAGCTCCTTATCGCAGGATATCAGCTTGGTGCTGAAGAATCGCAGAGTCTTCTTGAATGCACATCAACATCAAAATTGCTTATAAAGCTTCATGAGATTCTTTCGCTGAAAATAGATCGAGGCTCAGTAAAGAAGCATATCGAAGGAGAGGCTTATAAGTCAATTTCTGAATCAAATAAACGATTTATTCTCGAACAACAGATGAAGGCGATCAAAAAAGAGCTCGGCGATGGCAAATCGCATACACTGGCTCAAAAGCTCGCTGCTCTTCCTCTTCCGGAAGAAGTGCGAACTGAAGTTGATCGCAAATTGAGCCGCTTAGAGATTTTGTCTCCAGAGCATCCTGATGCGGAAGTTATACAAACCTATCTTGATTGGATTAGTAAGCTTCCATGGGGTAAGGAGACTGCCGATAATCTCGATATTGCACATGCCAAGAAAATTCTTGATGAAGATCATTATGGGTTGAAAGATATTAAAGAGAGAATTCTTGATTATATTGCAGTACGCTGTTTGAGTGCAAAGAATACAGGTGTTATCATCTGTTTGGTTGGCCCGCCGGGCGTTGGTAAGACCTCGCTTGTGAGATCGATTGCTCGAAGCCTTGGCAGACAATATTCGCGTATGTCTTTGGGTGGTCTTCATGATGAGGCAGAAATTCGTGGGCATCGTAGTACATATATTGGTGCATTGCCCGGGCGACTGATACAGACAATGAAGCGTGCGGAATCGATGAATCCTGTCATACTTCTTGATGAAATTGATAAGATGGGTCGCGATTATAAAGGGGATCCTTCGGCGGCATTGCTTGAAGTGCTTGATCCTGAGCAAAATCGTGCATTTTATGATAACTATCTGGCAGTGCCATTTGATCTTTCTAAAGTGCTCTTTGTTGCAACGGCCAATTCTATCGATTCCATACCGCAACCGCTTTTTGATCGTATGGAAGTAATTCACCTTTCAGGATATTCTCTCGAAGAAAAACTTAATATTGCGCAGAACTATCTCGTGAAAAAGGCCTATGAACATACCGGGTTGGAAACGCGCCCATTGAACTTTTCTCGGGAACTACTGACCGATATTATTTTACATTATACGCGAGAATCCGGGGTTCGTGAGCTTGAACGTCTTATTAAAAAGCTCTGTTCAAAAGCTGCTCGATCCTGGGTTGAAACGAAGCAACATATCACTATAACATCTGATAATATCGAAAAATATCTCGGGCCGCGTCTTATAAAAGAAGACTCGATCGAAGAAATGACTCAACGCCAGATAGGTATTACCAATGGTCTTGCATGGACGGCGCATGGTGGTGAGCTTCTTAAGATTGAGGCAGTTATTATGCCGGGCAAAGGAAAGCTCACGCTGACAGGGTCTTTAGGTGAAGTGATGCGAGAATCAGCGCAAGCAGCGATGAGCTATGCTCGTGCTCATGCCGATGAATTTGGGATCGATGCCAAAAGATTTACTGATTTTGACCTTCATGTGCATGTACCATCAGGCGCAGTGCCAAAAGATGGGCCTTCTGCCGGGGTAACAATGCTATCATCGATATTGTCTGCACTTACTGGTAGAGCTATCGATGGTTCCTATGCTATGACAGGAGAACTTAATTTACGTGGCCAGGTTATGCCCATTGGCGGCGTAAAAGAGAAGGTGCTTGCTGCAAAAAGAAGCGGTATGCATCATGTACTCTTGCCAGAGAAAAATAGAAATGATCTTGTGGGGGAAGATGATGTCACGAAGGGCATCGATATTATCTACGTGAGCCATGCTAATGAAGTGTTAAGCCGCGTGCTTCTCAAGCCATAGGCACAGCTTCTCTGTGATCATTAAGAATTTGTAAAGAATTGGTTACGTTTATATACCGGATCGGGGCTTTTCCTGATCCGGTTTTTTTGTATGCTTTTGTCGTCATTTCATATTTATTTTTGCATTTTCTTGGCCCTACGCGAGCCAGGCGCCAAGGCGGGCGCTTGTCCGCCCCCTTGGATCCCCGACCCCGGCCTCTGCGGCCGGACCGCCTTTAACGGCGCATAACTCGCCCTGCCGGCTATATTCATCTGAAGTAATCAACGTAGCCAAGTAGGACCGCCGGACAGCGCTCAAACAGATGCGCCTATTTGATAACAGGGCAAGGGGGAGTCCTCGATACAAGAATGAGTTGTCTCTAAGATATAACCCCAGCGCGCAGCGCGCGGCGAAAATAGCTCCAGCGCCTAGCTTCTTATTAAAGGCGCCAGGCACTTTCTGGCTGTTGGTGAAGTGGAGGAAGGGGGGACGTTGCGAAGTAAGTGACAAGGCTGTGGTCTACAACAGGGATGTAGCCGAGCCCAATCTGGCGAAGGCGTAAAAGCTAGCAAAGCGGTCCACCTGCAAGGTGGCGCCCTCGGTCCTGGGGATGGGCGAGCATCCCCAGGCGCCTGGCCCGCGCAGGGCCAAGAAACTTATTTGTTATTCAAGGCATCGTATTAGAAAGGATCTCCGGTTAAAAATGATTTCTCATAATTCACAAAAGAATCTCCAGTAATTTACAATAGAATAGAAGTTTGAAATTTTATCTTCTCATGCTATAATAAATGGATAACAATTTTGATAAAAGAGAGGGGGTTTTGTGGAACCACTTTTTAAACTAAAGGCACCTTTTCAGCCGGCGGGTGATCAGCCGCAGGCTATTGAAAAGCTTGTACAACAGCGCCCTGGATCATCAACGCTCATGGGCGTGACCGGTTCAGGCAAGACCTATACTATTGCAAACGTGATTGCGCAGCAAAATAAACCAGTTCTTATTTTGTCTCCCAATAAAACACTGGCAGCTCAGCTTTACGAAGAGTTCTCACTCTTTTTTCCGGAAAATAAGGTGTGTTACTTTGTGAGTTATTACGACTACTATATGCCGGAGTCATATCTTCCCGCTCAGGATGTGTATATTGCTAAGGAGACCAAGATTAATAGTGAACTTGATCGCCTTCGCGTTGAGTCAACTGCTTCGATTATCAATCGACCGGATACGATTGTTATAGCATCCGTCTCCTGCATTTACTCACTGGGTAATCCAAATGATTATCGTGATCTTGCAGTCCCCTTGGCAGTTGGACAAAAGATGACCCGAGCAGATCTATTACGCAATCTCGTTTTTATTCAGTATATTCGCAATGACATGGAAAAAACTCCAGGAACCTTCCAAGTAATGGGAAATACCATCGAAGTACTCTTGCCCTACCAAAAAGAAAAGCTCCGCATTGAGCATTTTGGCGATACCATTGAACGTCTTGAATGGGTAGATCGTCATAACAATACGGTATTGCTTGAACTTGATAATACCCTTATATTCCCTGCAAAGCACTTCGTGACCACTCAAGAAAAAAAAGAAGCTGCGGTAAAAAGCATTCAGGCAGAGCTTGATAGTTGGTTACCAGAGGTAAAAAACCCTCTGTACTACGAACGATTAAAAGCGCGTGTAAGCCATGATATTGAAATGATAAAAGAGCGCGGTCATTGCCCTGGTATTGAAAACTATTCAGCCCATTTTGAAAATAGACTTCCGGGAGACGCGCCCTATTGCTTACTTGATTTCTTTGGGGATGATTTTCTTTTAGTGATAGACGAATCGCATATAGCAATTCCACAGTTGCGTGGTATGTATGCAGGTGATCGTTCGCGTAAGAAGACGTTAATCGATTTTGGTTTTAGGCTCCCATCGGCAGCTGATAATCGCCCGCTAAAATTTGAGGAAATTGAACGGAATTTTTTTAAGGATGTGATTTTTGTTTCGGCGACCCCAAGTGAGTATGAGATAGAACGAAGTCAGATGGTGGTGGAGCAGATTATTCGGCCTACAGGATTGGTTGATCCGGTTATTGTAACGCATCCGCGCGAAAATCAGATTGTGCATTTAATTGAGCAGATTAAGGATACGAAAGAACGTGGATTTAGATCCTTGGTGACGGTGCTGACTAAAAAGCTTGCCGAAGAGCTTGCACATTTTCTTGAAGAACAGCGCATTAAGGTGTGTTATCTTCACAGCGACATTAAAACACCAGAAAGAACTGAGCTTCTTCATAAATTACGACTGGGAGTTTTTGATTGTATGGTTGGGGTGAATCTATTGCGCGAGGGGCTTGATCTGCCGGAAGTTGCACTTGTTGCGATTATGGATGCAGATATCGAAAGTTTCTTGCGAGATAAGCGTTCCTTAATACAGATTATTGGTCGTGCTGCTCGTAATGCTGAATCAAAAGTTATTCTGTATACTGACCGTATCACCAAATCAATGCAAGGGGCTATTGATGAAACGTATCGTCGTCGCGAAGCACAACTTGCTTTTAATGCAGAACATAATATTACTCCGCTTAGTGTAAAGCGGGAAGTGACAAAAAGTATCTCAAACATCCAGCAAGCAATTGCTGCAGCATCGAAGGTAAAGCGTAAAAAGCAGGGTATGAATAGCGAGACACGTGAAGTGCGATTGATTGAGCTTGAACGACTCATGCAGGAAGCTGCCGATAGCTTTGATTTTGAAAAAGCGATTGCGCTGCGCGAAGAGTGGTTCGACCTTAAAAAAATGTGAGGCCGCTCAAGCGGCCATAGGCCAAAAGCTCCGAAAGCGCGTAAGCATCGTGTTTTACATTCCCGCTAATTCAAAAAAATAAAATTTACTTGCAAAATACTTCGAAAATTAATTATTATAAAATTAAGTAAGCACGCAAGGTGTGTGCGAGAAACAAAACAAAAAAAATAGGGGGGAACCTATGAAACACGTATTAGCTATAACGCTTCTTCTCTCGGTAGCCCAGGCATCAGCGATGAGTTATGAGGAAGCACAACAAAGACTTGGCGATGCGCAAGCGAAAGTTGCTGCAGTTCATGCAAAGATGGAAGCTGCACGAAGCGATGCAGAAACAGCTCAAGCTACAGCTCAGTCCGCAAGCGGTTATGAATACCGTCGCGATATGGTAAAGCATCGCGAAAAAGGACGCCAAGCGCTTGTACGCCACAATAAGATCATCGAGACAGAATTAAAGGAAGCCAATGCTCATCTTCAAAAAGCGCTCGATGAAGTTGGTCGTTTCCATGAGATTATCTCTGATGGAAAAGTATATAAAGTAGTAAAGCGTGAACAAAAGAAACTTGAGCCAATCCGCTCAGCAAGGCCAGTACGTTCTTAATAAGCACCTACCATCCATAACAACCGAACGAGCCCAGGGTAATACCTGGGTTTCGTTTTGAAAAGCTTCGCAGCTCTTTATGCAGGCAGTATCATTCTTTTATGATGGAGTATGTGCAACGACGTGTGGCATTTCGCCGTCAAATGCAATTTCAGATACTTTCTTGCGTTGCGAGGCTTCACTATCCCATCCTGCAAACTCTTTGTTGCTGTGCTTTTTGGGTGCCAGCTCCCCAACGGCGAGGATGATTTCGATGTCAAAATTCCTCGGTATGTTCAGCTCTTTATAAGCACGTTCTGCATTATAGCCACCCATGGGATGTGTAATAAGCCCCAGTTGGGTTGCTTGCATTAAGAAGTTGCCTACGGCCATTCCAGCTTCGAATGAGTGTGATTTTAATGGCTTACCGTTATGTTCTTTAACGGTGTTTGAGAGGACAACAACTAATGCACCAGCATGCTTTGCCCATACCTGATTTCCTTCGTTAAGGAGATTCAGAAGTCGATCCCACTGTTTTGTACCATGTACCGCATAGATAAATCGCCATGGTTGACCATTGCCGCCCGATGGTGCCCAACGCGCCGCTTCAAGGCAGCTCATGAGCTTTTCTTTCATCTGTGCGCTCGTTAATGTGCGATGAAGATCGTTTTTTGATTGTCTTTTAAGAAAAAGAGGATCGATACCATAGTCAGCGTGGCGCGTTCCTACGGTGACTGCGGGCATGCGTTCTTTTTTATCTGCGTGTGGTATGGGCTGGTCTTTTGCTCGTAGAATCACGTATGCGCAGCCTATCGTGACTGCAAGCATAATAAAAACTTTCTTTTTCAGATGCATAGAAACTCCTTCTGTTATCGTTCTGGAAGCGATAGAAATGGTTTATAATCTCTTGAGAATGCCATTTCTGTTAGATAGTATATAGCGTACCGACTCTGTATCAATTTGACAACTGGCACACTTCTCCTCTATACTACGCCATGCTTAGCAAAGAAGGAGGATGGTATGCGTAACGGATCAATTCTGCTGATCTGTCTTTTTTTCAATTCACCGGTGTTAGCAATGGAAGTAAAAAGCTTGACAACTCTTGCAGCACGATGTATTAATGAGGGGGAGCCACAGGGTAAAGTGCCTAAAGTACATGAAGAAGATGATTTCAAAGAGAGCGAGATGAGCGCCGTTCAGGCAAAACCTGATTCAGAAGTTGATTTTCTCAGGGGTCGTGCCTATATAATGCGTCACTGGGATGTTGTATGGAAACATTATGCTCAATCCACCACGCTTCAATCACCACACGATAAACCTATTTTGGGCTCGGTTTTTATACGAAATAAAAATCGGGCCCTTACTACTGGTGTCGATGGGAAAATCTGTTTATGGAATCTTCAAACAGGGGAGCTTGAGTGGGTGAAATGTACCTGTAGGTCAGATGCGGAAAACGAAAGAGAAGCAGTTGAAGACGAGCCGTTTCATGCTATTAAGCAGTTTGTTCATTCTAAAAAGATAGAGGCGATTGCAATCAGCGTTGAGGGCGATGTCATCGCTACAGCATCTGCGGATGGTACCGCGGTCGTATGGGCTTTAAGAGAGCAGCTTGACCAAAATAATAGTGTGCGTTTTAGTATAGAACCAGTTCTTACGTGTAAACACCTTCTTGATGGTGAAATCGATCCAGTGACGGCGGTTGCGTTCAGTTATCCCCAAGAAAAATCCCCGCAAAGAAAGTATCTGGCGACTGGCTCAGGAAAAGGGAGGGTGCGCATTTTTGATGCCATGACTGGCGACTGTATGTCAGTCTATGATCAATCACATCAGCCAGGCATCGATTGGATCAGGGGGGTTTGTTTTTCGCAGGATAATAGCACGGTTTTTGCAGCTTCGACGGGATCGGTTGTCGAATGGGATTTGCAAACAGGCAGGCGAGCTGCGAATGAGGATGTTGATAACGCCATAGATTCTGCGACGACGATGGCAGTCGCGCCCTATGGGGTTGCATGGGGAACTCTTTTTGGCGGGATCGGCATTGGATTGAGGAAAGGCACTGCTATTGATGTTGAAGGAGTAGATGCGGTTGTCAATGCGATCACCTGGTCGGCCGATGGGAAGCTTGTTGTTGCCGGAACTATGGATGAACCAACTCCGGATGTTTTCCTCTATAAACTTCTCTCAGAGCGATGTGAGCAGATTGCCATTTTAGAGAAACCTCTACTCGCTCAGCTTTTTATCTCCACGATTGTCATAAGTCCCGATAATGGTGATATTATAATTGGCGATTGCAATGGGAAACTTATTCTCTATTCTATTAGAAGACTTGCAGAAAGGGTGTCGTTCAGAGATGCGCAGTTTCTTATCGAACAACTGCCGCCACGTATCCGCCATCATGACCGGGAACATTCTATTTTTCCCGAATTTGTTGTGCGCCATAATGAACGTGCGCCTATGGGGCTCGACCACATTTGCAGATATGTTGACCTTCGCGAGTTGCCTGAACTGGCTCAGTTTTATAAAGAACTTGATGTTGTAGTTCGTGGGATGATTGAAAGCTGTATTCATGTAATGCTGCCTGAACCTACATCAGCTCCAGGGAAGAGCGAACCATGGGCTTCTGAATGACAGAAAGATCCATAAAGAATATTGACAATATGAAAACATTTATTGTATGGTTATACTAGAGGTGGGGGATTGATATTGCCGGCTCATGTATCTCATTATATTGATTGAGCAGTCGAAATGATAGAATTTGGGCTCTGAGAATATTAACAATGTGAAATTTTGTTGACAATCTGAAAAGAGATATGATACGTTGAAAGTAGAGATAGAGATTTGACATTTAAAATTAAAAAAATTGCTGCATTGTGCAAAACTGGTAGCGACACGAAAGTGCGCGAGAAAGAGAGTATGATGCAGCATAAAAGATTGCTGCGTTATGTAAACTGGAAATGATACGAAAGTGTTAATGAAGGAGTATGTGATGCAGCATAAAAGATTGCTG
The DNA here is from genome assembly GCA_963695365.1 of uncultured bacterium. Taxonomy (GTDB): domain Bacteria; phylum Babelota; class Babeliae; order Babelales; family Babelaceae; genus PRDV01. The sequence goes on along the minus strand of OY968766.1, from coordinate 225,120 downwards.
CATTATGTAAACTGGAAATAATACGAAAGTGTTAAATGAAAGAGTATGTGATGCAGCATAAAAGATTGCTGCATTATGCTGAACTGGAAATGACACGAAAGTGCATAAGAAAGATAACGTGTGATGCAGCATAGATTTCATTGAAATAGGTGAAACAAAAATTGCTGCGATGTGCAAGCTTTCTGGAGGTACGCTTGTTTATTGTGTAAAACAAAAGCACGTGCATTGCAGCATATATTTATATGGAGGTTGTTGTGAAGAATTTAATACGCGCTCTTACCGGATTGCTTGTCATTATAGGTGCAGTGAATTGGGGACTTGTTGGGCTTTTTGATATGAACCTTGTTCACTCGCTATTTGGTACCATGCCGATGGTTGAAAAGTATGTGTATGTTGCTATAGGGGTTGCGGGTATTATCTTTGCAGCGCTCGAATTTAGTGAACACCGCTAATATTCCTCGTTAGTTGTTATGGTTGGTGGGTCCCGCTTGAAAAGGCGGGGCTTTTTTTACCCGCCATAGCCTTCCAGGCGATGGCGTGGCAGGCGAGAGCGGGGAAGAAGATATGTTATTAACTGGGAGAAAGTATGAAACATACTGTTGTTGCAATAATAGGGGTTGGGGCAGTGGGATCGACGATCGCCTATGCGCTCCTACTTAAAAATTCAGTTTCAGAAATTATCTTAATCGACGTTGATCTGAAACGCTGCTCTGGTGAAGTAAAAGATCTCGCAGATGTTTTGGGTCTTTCATATGCGTCACGGATATATCAAGGAACGTACGAAGATGCAAAGCGAGCCGATATTATTATCGTTGCAGCAGGCCGCGCCCAAAAGCCAGGAGAGCCACGCACTGGTCTTATAGATGTTAATAAAGGAATCATGAAATCGATCGTCGATTCTTTGCGGGAAGGGCTTAATCAGAATGCGATATGTATCGTGGTAGCTAATCCTTTAGATGTATTGACCGCGCTTGCCCAGAAAAATTTGGGGTTGCCACTAGGACAGATTTTTGGTGCGGGGACTTTTTTAGATTCTCAGCGTCTTAAACACTATCTTGCATGCCAAACAGGTATCGCAGAAGAGTCGATTGAGGCTTTTGTAGTGGGAGAGCATGGAGACACCCAGAGCGTAGCCTGGTCGATAACGCGCATTGCTGGATTGCCTGTTGAAAGCTTTGGTATTGACGAGGCGATGAAAGAAAAGATCGCGCATGCGGTAAAAAACGAGGCATATGAGATAATCCAGGCTAAAGGCGCCACATTCTACGGGATCGCTACCTGTGTTGCGGTGCTTTGCGATATGATTATGTATAATTCGCGGCAAGTAGTACCTTTGTCATGGTACCATGAAGAGTATGGTGTCTGTATGAGCCTGCCAGTTATTCTCACCGATCGGGGCATCGAGCGCGTGATTCCTGTAGATTTTACGTCCGCTGAGCGGGAGGCTCTGGCAAAATCGGCATCTGCACTCAAGCCGTATCTCAAAGATTGCTTTTTTTAATCAGCTGCGCTGCTTTTTTGTAGGGAGCAGAAGTATTGATTTTAATCCACTTATAGAGAGGCCACTGTTTTCCTGAAGCTAGGGTACACCAGTTCCAAACTCCGAGATTATAAAGGTTTCCGGAAGCGTGTTCCTTCTCTGTTATTTCGAGAATTTTTTCAACGATCTCATGAAAAATTTCTTTTTGACGATGTAAGCCATCGTAGGAGTATGCCTGATAAAAATGTTGAGCGATTGATTTGTAATTCCACTTTGGAAATTCAGTCAATGGCATTATTGGCACCTCATCGCGCAACCCGGCTGCATACCAGTTGAGAAGAGCCTTTCCCCACCCTATTTGATAGGCAATAATGTCCTCTACGCTTACCTTTCCACCAGTTCCAGATATGAATTTCAGGTGCTGTTTTGATGGCGGCATTGCATCTATTGTCTTGAGTAAACACATATATTCCGTTAATATTTCTCGACTGAGCGGAGCTTTGAGGGTTTGCAGATTCATACTTTATTAGATCGGTCTGGGTGAGAGTGGGTTAATGTTGCTTTGATTTATATACTACGGTACGCAAGAGCTTGTAAGCTGTCAAGGCTTTTGACGATTCGCGTGGTCTTGTGTACATTTTCTAATTGGCTTAGAAAAAGAAGAGGAGCTTTCGCGAGTCGGACTCCCGGTGTTGGTAAAATATGCGATCGGCTCGATGAATGTACATAAGACCCTGGTAATGTCCTACCAGGAGTGAATTGAGTTTGTTTTTGACGAACTATGGAGACTTGATCTATAATGTAAGATAAGAGCCGTTTATGGCTTATTTCATATAAGCGGTTGTTATGATTATTGAGTAATCGAGAGTAAAAATATGATGAAAGAACAAAAGTTAATCGATATTAGCTTACTCAATGACAGGATCCTATTGGATATTAAATATGCAACAGCTGATAATTTTGTCGGCAAGCCAGTATATAACAGGGCAAAGGCTTACTTGCAAGAAGATGTTGCTCATAAGCTCAATGGGGTGCAGCAGTACCTGGACACGCAGGATTTGCGTCTCAAAATATGGGATGCTTATCGCCCTCTAAGCGTGCAGCGCGCACTTTGGGCACTTGTTCCCGATGAAAGATATGTTGCCCACCCTGATAAGGGATCCAATCATAACAGAGGCGCGGCAGTTGATGTAACGATTGTCGATTTCAACGGCGTTGAGATTGCAATGCCAACGGGCTTTGATGATTTTACCCATCGTGCACATTATTCTTATCAAGACCTTCCAGCTGAGATTCTTAAAAACCGCGCATTTCTGTGCGCCGTTATGCAAGATCATGGCTTTGAGCTGTTTGAAACCGAATGGTGGCATTTCAATGATGCTCAGGCTCATCGCTATGACGTGATTGATATCTCGTTTGACGAGCTGCAGGGCTCTTAATACTCACTCTTAATCAGTCCCGATCTGTGAATAGATGGTGCCCGAACCCCAGCCCGTGGCTTAAGTTCGCATGAGTCTTCCACAAACTTGCACAAGTCCTCTTTTGTCGCCTCCCCTTCTTTGCGTCCAATCTCTTTTCCATTCTTAAAAAGAATAAACGCCGGAAGAATACTGACATCTTGTTGCTGTAAAAGCGTTTCGAATTTCTCTCTATTGATCTTGAGTATCTTAATCAGCTCATTGAATTGCTGGGCAAGCGAAATAACCGGCATTTCCATCTTCCTGCACGTTGGGCAGGTAGGTGCATAAAACTCAACGAGCACCGGAAGCGATGAGCGTGTAATTATTTTTCTGAACTCATTGATCTGCTTCAACTCCTGAATATGGGTATTTTCCATGATTGTTGGCTTATACAGATTCGATTCAATTTTGCGGCGGAGTGGACCATCAAAACCCCATTTTGAAAGCAAGCGCATGGCATCAATAGCGGCTTTCGTAGCATCCCCTGTAACAACAGGAATTTGTCTGTAGCGGGGATCAGCTACCGTGCCTGCGGCCAACACGCCCTCGATATCTGTTTCCTGTGTTCGTCCCTCTTTTAGTTTGATGCATCCAGTATTATCGAGCTCGAGCTGATCTTTAAACAATTCGGTGTTAGGGGTGAGGCTTGTTGAAAGAAAGACGCTCTGGGTTGGAAGCGTGGAGCTTCGTTTTGTTTTTGTATCGACGAGATTGACATGGCTGATCATCGCGCCGTCGCCTTCGATTGCAACAACCTCTTTATTATAGATCATTTTAATATTATGCATGTCCTTAAGCTTTTTCTGCATACTTTCATGTGCAGACATCTTTGGTTCTGGCACAATTAATGTTACTGATTTTGCTTTTGGTGAGAGTTGGAGTGCGCGTTGAATTGCGATGTCGCCTCCGCCAATCACTATTGTATCCTTATCTTTTGTAAACGTTGCATCGCACATCCCGCATGAAAAAAGTCCTTTGCCCCAATACGTATCTTCACCTTTGATGCCTAGCTTCTTTTGTGAGGCGCCGGTTGCGATAATAACTGTTAAAGCGTGTGCCTGTGTGCCGTCGCTCAGGGTCATAACAAACGGCCACTGTGAGAGATCTATCTGTGTTACTTCTAACGGAACGACCACCGCACCAAAAGAAAGTGCTTGACGTTCTAGTTTGAGCATGCTTTCCATACCGGTTGTCTTTTTCATGCCCGGCCAATTTTCCACAATGAGTGCATCGATGAGTTCGCCAAGAGGTTTTGGTCCTTGAAAGGCAACCGTATAAAATCCACCACGAGCAGGCGGAATGGTAGCCGCAAGCCCTGCAGGTCCTCCTCCGATGACAGCGACAGGTATGATATTCTTTTTTCCTTCGATTAATAGGGCTACTTCTTCAGGCCGTGGAGCATATATATTCAATGATATGCTTACGCCTAAAAGTAGACTGACTATATGCTGTTTCATGGTTTCCTCGCTTTAGTTTATTCCCTCTTAAGGTTATGATTGTGTGTGAAGTGCTTTAAGGGAATTTTCTGCGACAGCAATTTCGGCATCCAGTTCTTTGGTGTCGCGCTTTAAAAGAACGAGTGCATCGCGCTTAGATTTTAAGAGGGTAACTCGTTTCTGTGTAAAGTCTTTGCTCTTATCGAGCGAAAGTGTTTGGTGCGAAGCATACAGTGGTGCCGAAAGCATACCGAGTATGCTCATTATGAGCTTTTTCATGGTTTCCCTTCTATCATAAAAAAACGTTTCATTACGATCCTATTCTTATCCTAACAAAGTATTATGTGAATAATCAATATTTTTCAAAATGAAATTTATTTTTTACCGGTTGCGGGCTTTGCCGTTCACTGTATACTTATTATAAATCCCTCCTTATCAAGAGGCTCTATCTTATTCACATATACGGAGATCTGTTCGATGAAAAAGCTCTTTTTTACCCTATTATTACTGATACCGGCAACGGCCTACTACTATTTTTACGCGGCCCGCAGTAGTCATCTTGAGCGACCAACATATCACGTAGTTCATGACATCGCTGCTCTCTTTCCATCAACGGCTGCTGAAATGCGCCAGCAGGCGGATGCAGCAAAGGCTGATGCGTCAAAAGGGCTTGAGGCCATTTATGCCATAAAACCTGAATGTAGGACGTTTAATAATACAATCGTTGCACTTGATCTTATCCAAGAAAAATTTGGAGTTGTTTCTTCCTCAATCAACATCCTTAACGAGCTCAGCCCTGATGAAGATGTAAGGAAAGCTGCTCAAGAGATGACTTCTGATCTCGATAGGTTTACGGTGGACCATTTTTCCCAAAATGAAAAACTCTTTCACGCATGCCTTGAATATGAAAAAAGCCTTCAGGATAGGGATTTTGCGACTCAAGAATGCCTTACCAAGCAGCAGATGCACTATCTAGAAGAAATCATGAAGGGCTTCAGACGCAGTGGTATGGAGCTTCCTGCGCAAACGAGAGAAAAGGTAAAAAAGCTTCAGAAGGAGATAGCCGAGTGTTCACTCGCTTTCAGCCTTGTGATCAGTACGGCAAATAAGGAAATTAAGCTTTCTAAAGATAAACTTAAGGGCGTTCCTGAAATGTTTCTTCAGGGTTTAAAACAAGAGAATGGTCTCTATATAATTCCTCTCACCGCTGCGAATACTGATGAAATTATGCGCTCTTGTGACATTGAAGAGACGCGCAAGGCTTTGTATAAAGAGGCAATGCAGCAATGTTATCCTGAAAATGAGAAAAACCTCCTTGAGCTTATTCGATTGAGAGATGAGCTTGCAAAAGCTCTCGGTTATGAAAGCTATGCCCACCTCGAAATCGAACCGACCATGGCAAAAAATCCGGCAACTGTTGAACAATTCTTGACTTCATTAATAGATAAAGCTCAGGCAAAGGCTGCTCTTGAAATGAAAGAGTTAAAAAAGAACCTGCCAAAAGGAATTTCGTTAACCAAAGAGGGGTTATTTAACCCGTGGGACTTTGTGTATGTGCGTAACGCTTATAAAAAGAGCCATTTTGACATCGATGAGTTTGAAATCTCGAACTATTTCCCTCTAGAGCATACGCTACAAGCATTATTGTCGATTTATGAAAAATTCTTTGGGTTGTGTTTTAAGAAGATGGATGTTTCGCGTGCAGGATTATGGCACAAAGATGTTGAGTTGCTCGCAGTCTATAAAGATGGGGTATATAGAGGCGCCGTATTGCTCGATCTATTTCCAAGAAAGAATAAATATACCCATGCAGCAGCTGCGCCCATAGTTCCTTCGGTAATTGGTAATGGTGGAAAGATTCACCCGGGCGTTGTCATTATGATGACAAATTTCCCTGCTCCTCAGAAGGACCGGCCTTCATTACTCAAAAGGCGAGATGTGGTAACGTTCTTTCATGAGTTTGGGCACGCAATTCATTCTTTGCTCGGTGCAACGCCTCTTGCGGGAACTTCCGGATGTCAAGTAAAGATGGATTTTGTCGAGATGCCTTCTCAGATGCTTGAATCCTGGATGTATGATCCCGAGATCTTGAAGATGGTAAGTAAGCACCATAAAACTGGTGAGCCGCTCTCTGATACGCTGATACAAAAGATACGGGATTCAAAAAATTATGACGCAGGAGACTTCTTGTGCGGTCAATTGCATCTTGCGTTTAGTTCATTAAACTTCCATAAGGAAGGTGCAAAAAAAGATCTCGCACGCATGTGGCTTGAGTCTGTAAAGAAAATGCGCCCGTATATTGCGCCATCTCATTATAACAAATATTTCTGCTCCTTTGGCCATTTAGGCCAATATGCATCGCGCTATTATGGCTATCTGTGGTCACAGGTCTTTGCGCTGGATCTCTTTAAGTATATCGAGCAGTATGGGCTTTTAGATAGGGCAATTGGGGAGCGGTATATTAATGAAATCATAGGTAAAGGCGGCAGCGAGGATCCAGCAGATATGCTCAGAAAGTTTCTCGGGCGTGAGCCGAACTCGGATGCATTCTTTGAGGACCTTGGGCTGTAAGAGGTTTTTGATGCAATATAAAGGTTATCCTGGAAATGCGATCTACGATGATGAAGCAAAAATTTTTCATGGTGACGTAGTTGGCCTTAAGGACGTTATCACATTCCAAGGAACAACTTTCCATGAGCTTGAGCAAGCTTTTAGAGATTCAATTGATTACTATTTAGAATGGTGTGAAAGCACTAGCCGAATCGCTTGATTTGCAACGCCGCATCTACACATTCATCTATGAGTTTGCTCAGTGAAACGTCTTGTCGCTGCGCTTCCTTTGATAGTAAAAAATGGCGCCGTCTGGTCGTTCGGTAGGCTATATTTCCCTGGAAATCATCCTCTTTTAGCGGCTCAGGGATTTGATCACCTTGTTTCAGATAGAGTCTAAATGTGCCGATCATAGCTTCTTTTATAAGATCCATTGCTTCGTTTACCGTTGGCGCATCAGTACACACGCCAGGAAGTTCGTTGACCCGAACTATGAAAATTTGTTTTTTGTGTTCGTCGAAATCTGTTTCTATCGTGTATGTCCAGGGTAAATTGAGGTAATATTCAACATCTTTATTTTTCATGGTTATGATCCTCCAATACTTGTTTTAGTGCTTTTACCTGGTATGGGAGCAGTTCCTTCCTTTTTTTGAGCGATATTGTTGTATGATAGTTCTTCTTTCTAAAAATATGGTGAGAGCCACTAATATCGAGAGAAAAGTCTAGGTATAATAATACTCGCTCGGCTTCTGCATAAGTTACCCCATGGCCATTGAGAATGTTGGCAACTAATTTTTCAAATGAACTCATCTAACACCTATTATATCAAAAATGATATCGATTTACAACCCTGCAAAAGAAGTATATACATAAAAAATTATTTTTCTAGAAAATTCAGGAAGGCTGGCAGAGCTATTTCTTAAGTTTCTGCTTAAAAAGCCCAGGAAGTACATTTGCAGTTGCAGCTGATGGTCGTGGAACATCGAGAATCGTCGCCAACGTCACTGATACTTGCGGCATAAAAACGTTGTTTACAATCTTCTTTTTCTCGAACCTTCCTGGTTGATAGAAAATGAGTGGAACCTGTGTATCGTACGCATACGGCGTAATATGGGACGTGCCGCCTGGGTAGGTATCGATTGCGGTATACGGGCTTACCGCGTAAATGATCTGACCGCTCCGGCCTTTGTAGAGTTGTCGTTGTAAGTACTTATCAAGATCATAGTCTGCAAAGGTTGTTTGTTTAAGCTCCTCAAATGTCCACACGTGTCGGATGCCTTTTTTAGCAAGAAGATACTTCTTAATGTCAGCAAAAATCTTTTGCCTAATGGCTGGTTTTGTCTGCGCGAGCTTTTCCTGATCGAGATAAAATTGTGGTTCTTTAAAATTCTGAACAATCTCGCTTGCGCCATACTTCTTTTTGATGAGTGCATTGATATCGGCGATAAAATCCTGTGCAATATAGCGTTGAGCGATAGCGAGACCTTGCTTATTGAGCTGCTCAACAATGGGCTGAATTCCGTGATCGGCAGTTAAAACGAACAGCACATCTTTCTTATCAACACGTGAATAAATATAATCAAAAAGGGACTGCAACTGCGCATCCATGTGATAGATCATGTCGATCGCTTCTTTACTATTGGGGCCATAGACATGACCAACTTTATCTAAACTACTCAACCCGAGCCAGAGAACAAATCGGTCATTCTTTGAGGGTTTAAAATTCTTATCAAGACATGTTTTTGCAAGGCGAATGAGACGTTCATTTGCATCTGGAGTTCTATCATAGTCAACAAAATCCGCGGCCGAACAGATGGGGATTGTCGTCCCAATGATTGGTGCAGCTGCACTATGAGAGTAGTCGTTAATCCAAGAAAAGCGGTAAGCAGGATGATTATTGGGATAGAAGGGCTTCCATGTTATTTTCTTAAGTTCGCTTATTTTTTCTTTTTTGTTAAATGACGTAATCCAGTCGGGCAACTCTTTAAAGTAGGCTTTGCTGCTTGTATAGTTGCCCGTCTTATCATCAAACCACACTGCTTTGCCTAAACGTCCGGCCATGCATATGGCGGCCCTGCTTTTGAGCGAAAGCGACCAAACAATATTGCGAGCATGGGGATACGAATGCATCATGAGCTGATCAGAGAGATTATCTACCATGATATTACTCGCCGATTTGCCATGGCTATGAAGACCATTGGGTGCAAATACAGCAGCGCGTTCGGGCGTATCATCATCGCAAGCAATGCTGTTCCCTTTATCATCATACCATCGGTTATTGACGATGCCATGCACCGAGCCGTAAGTGCCGGTGGTTAAGAGTGTGTGGCCCGGCCCCGTCGCTGGAAGGCTATGATCGTAAAAGGCATTGAGATAAGAAATTCCGTTCGCGTCGAGCATTTTAATAGCTCCCTTTAAAAATGGGCGCAGCTTGGGAATATAGTGAGCGCTAAACTGATCGATAACAATGACGACCGTCAGTTGTGGTACATCGGCAAAGGTCTTGCAGAAAGTGCTGCTTAAGACTAATAGCAGTGACATGTATCTGGGCATAAGAATTCTCGAACTTGTGTATTTTTTAGTTTTTGCTCTTAATTATTACTATAGCAAGGGCGCGATGAGGAGCGCAAGAATCCTAATGATTTTTATTCGAAGCGGGATCTTGGAAAAAATTGACTTATTCCGCTGCGAATGATACCTTTATTCGAAGCGGAATCTTCGAAAATTCTTAATTATCCCGCTGCGAATAGTTTGCAGGGCTTTTGGGAAAGGTGTCTAATATATGCAGCCAGTCATCGGAAGAGAAGAAGAGCAGGGCCTCTTAGAATCTGCGTTTAATTCTCATTCACCCGAACTCATAGCTCTCTACGGCAGAAGGCGAGTTGGGAAAACATATCTTATTCGTAATACCTTCCAAGGGAGAGAAGATACTATTTTTTTTACGATAACAGGTATGAAAAATGGAAGGATGTCCCAGCAGCTTAAAAATTTTGTAACTCAATTGGGAAATGCGTTTTATCATGCAGGTGCGCGACTTGAGGCGCCAAAAAATTGGTTTGATGCCCTGGATCTTCTTGCAGGGGCTATAAAGGCATCTTCTGTAAAGAAAATCATGCTTTTTTTTGACGAGTTCCCCTGGATGGTTACGAGGAAATCTGAATTATTAGTGGCGCTTGAATATTTCTGGAATGAGCATGGTGACCTAGATCCACGGGTAAAGCTCATTATTTGTGGCTCATCAGCTGGATGGATATTAAAAAAGATAGTTAACAATAGAGGAGCTTTTTATAATCGGGTTACCAAAAAGATGCATTTAGAGCCTTTTAATTTGTATCAGACTAAAAAATATTTAGCATACCTAAAAATTTCATTAACCGACAAGCAAATTGCGCATATCTATATGGTGCTAGGAGGCATACCCTTTTATCTATCGCGTCTGCAAAAAGGGCTTTCAGCTGTGGAGAACATCGCACACCTTGCCTTTAATAAGGACAGCTTTTTGTTAGAAGAGTTTGATAATCTTTATGCCACTCTGTTTGATGGGGGAAAGGGCCATATTGATCTCGCGCGTGCTATTGCTAAACATAGGTGTGGCATAAATCAGGAAGATTTGGCTCGGGAAATCGCTACTCTTTCAAGTGGCGGAACTATGGTTCAGTGGCTTAAGGATTTAGAGCAAGCAGGATTCATTCAAAGGTTCAGACCATTTTTAGCAACTAAAAAAGGCATCTATTATAAGATGGTTGATGAATATAGCTTGTTTTATTTTTACTGGATTGAGCCAATAAAGGGATCATTACAAGCTAAGGGAATTAAGAAAGGTTATTGGGAAAGTCAGCAGCAGTCGCCAGAATGGTACTCGTGGTCTGGCTATGCGTTTGAATCTCTGTGTTATAAGCATATTCTTGAAATTATGCATACGCTCAAATTAAGCGATACTGCAATTGCTTACACGTGGCGCTATGTTCCTTCTCGAAACAGCAAGGAAGAAGGGGCTCAGATTGATTTACTCTTTGATCGTAAAGACGATACGATTACCATTTGTGAAATGAAATATACGGAAAGCCCTTTTGTTATTGATAAATCATATGCTCAGATTCTTAATAAGAGGATTGAGATTTTTAAGCATCAAACAAAAACCCGCAAGAATGTACTTCTTGCTATGATATCCTCAAGTGGTCTTAAAAAAACGCTCTACTCAGAGGAAATGGTTTCTGGGCTGGTAAAGCTCGAAGACTTTTTTAAAAGGGTGAGAGGTTAAATTGGTTTACCAACCTCGAAATATAATGTTTGACAAATAGGAACCATAATGCTAGCATCGGATTGAAATTTCTGGAAGAAATATTTTTTAAAAGGATCTACAGCTAAGGAGGGTCTGATGAATAAGGTGTTATTTTCTTGCATTGTTCTATTTTCGTTTCCACACATGCATGCTTCAGCGGTGAAAGCTGCTTCAGCATCGCAGTCTGCGCAAGTTTTTCTCAGGTCTTCGAATGGGCGTGTCGATAAAGCGGATTTGTTTTTTGAATACTCAGAATGGTTGCGAGAAGAAAAGAGAAACAATTCACGAATGGGTAATGATGCCAGCTCTGCTATTTTTGTGGCGCTAACAGATAACCAGCTCAGAATAATCAAAGATGCTCTTGCGATTTGGGATCCTATTATAAAGTCATCAGATGTAGATAGAGCAATAAGAGATAATTATTCGGACCTTGCAGGGGTTCAAGGAATTGGTGGGCAGGGGTTTGAAGATTTTCAAAGGTTGGCAGACCTCGTGACTCATAGCTTTACTTTTAAGATGCCTAGATTGCAGGCCCCGCTTGCGAGATTTTTTTTGTTGCAGCTTAAACTGTATCACTTGCATCGTTTTGCACAAGATCCCGATTTCTTTACTAACCTGTTTCCTGATGAAAAGACGTTTAAAGATGTTATGGCTCTGCTGAATGAAGCACGGGTCATCATATTGGGCGACAATGAGCAGCATGAGGTGCTTAGTCAACTCTATGGCGATTTGAATGGTGACTATCAAGGGCTTAAGTACATGTTATTTAGTCCAATGAATCGTTTTCTTCTAACAACAGGATTTGATGCAGATGAAGGGGAAGAGCGTGTAAGTTTTTGTGATGTTTGGGATACAAAAACACATCAAAAGAGATTTTCAGTTCTGAATGTGGAAGGTGAGGGCAACGAAAGGGCAGCATTATTCGGCCAAGCGTTCTTTTGTAGGGGCCCAGAAATAGTACTTCAATCTGATGGGGCAGTGCGAGTAGTAAATCTGCTTTCTGGTAATGATGAAGCTGCAAAAGACGCGAGGACATTAGTGTCGCCTACAGAGGTATTAAAATATGCTTTACAGTATCGCAACCCAGTAGCAAGAATCTGGGGAGCGAGTATGAGTCCTGATTTAACGAAAGTTGCTATCGGTATTAATGATGTGATACTCATAAAGAATTTGTTAGAAGGCCAAGATGAAGAGTTGCGGGAAGCGAGACCGCGTGATGATCTTGATCTTGGAAATGGCGCCCATCTGATTTATCACGTCAGTAGTGATGGTGCTTCAATCATTGAAATAAGAGATACTGGAGTAATACGGTTTTGGAAATTGGGGAATAATCAGGCTGTTGTGGGAGATCGGCATCAATCTCCGGTTGAAAAGTATGTTATTACCGCAAAAAATTATCTTATGACTCTCCATCAGGATAGAACGATTGCGAAGTGGAACCTTTCATCAGAACGGCCAGATTTATTTGGTCATAGAGAACAAGGGTACAAATACGATGATGGTGTAAGTCTGCTGGCGTTTAATTCGCAGGGAACTCAGTTAGCAGTTGCGGCAGACGGAGGAGGAGTACGCCTCATAGATGATACGGGGAAACTTGTTCTTGATACTGCCGATTTTCATGGCTCAACAGAAGTGGCGTTAGACGGTTGTTTTCACCCGAATGACTGTATATTAGCCACGGTGATGAATAATAATTGTATTAAGTTATGGGATGTACAAAATAGAGAGCTGCTTGCTGATATTCAGCTTGATCGGCCAGGAAAGGGTCTTAAATTTAACTTGAATGGCGACATTCTCGCGTGCCCTAATGATGATGGAAAGAGAATTCGATTATTGCATTACACTAACCAACGGTATGGCGAACTTCTGAAGAAAGTTAATGTAGAGCAAGCGCTTTTCTTAAAACTGATTCTTCTAAAAAGAGCTGAGGGAGACGGTAGTATTCCTGCAGGCGTAATTCAAAATGATAATAATGCTCCACAAGCCGTAGTGCCTCAAGATTTTATGAACAAAGAGCATCTACAGAGAATAAGAGATACATTAGATCCAGATTTTAGGAGAGTTTTACGACTTGAAGAGTTTGATGTTGCAGCGCCGCAATTGCAAGTGGCAGTTCAACGTCCTACTTTGCAGCCTCAAGCAGCGGCCGTAAGCCGCAATGAAATGGATGTGGATTCATTTGATTCAAAGCCAGATAATATTACCGGTCTGTTGCCTGCGGAACACGCCAATACGTACGTTTTTGCGAACCAAGGATTGCCGCGAAATATAGAATGGTCACAGTTCGTTTCCAGTTTTGTACCCAACATTCTTAATGCTACATGTGACATAGGGTTTGCCTGGCCACTATATTGTGGCTTACAAAACAATGATTTCGCGCTTACAGATTGGCGTAAAGCTGGTAAAGCCGCCTTTAATAAAAAGGCAAGTTTTTGTTGGGAAAGGGATCGTGATAATTATCTTATTGTCCACGGTGCTGCCCAACATAATTTGATAAATTTGATGAAATCCATTTTTGATCCTGTTTTTGAAGAGTATAGAGTGGCGCACAATATTACAATCGATTCAGTCGGGGGAAAAAATGGATGGACGGCACTTCATATTGCTTGTGCGGAAGGTTATAAAGGTCATCTTGATATGGTAAAACTCTTGATTGAATTAGGGGCTAAAGGAGGCGTCGTCTCAAGTGGGGGGTCGACCCCTCTTCATGTTGCAGTTCGCTATGCTTTTAATTCTGTATATGGTCATGCGGCTGTTATTCGGTATCTTTTAGACTCGATTCCGGCTTTTCGTGCGCTAATTGATGCCCAAGATGCAAATGGTTGGACAGCACTTCATTGGGCAGCATACAAAGGGTATCGTGACATAGCGAGGATATTGGTTGACAAAGGTGCGGATAAGACCAAAAGAAATTCGTCAGGTAAAACTGCTTGTGATCTGAGCGCGGATTCCGAAATCAGAGCGATAACCACTTGTTTGAGTGAGGCGGAACAGGCAGCCCTCAACAGCAGGATGATTAGTGTCATGAGAGATGAATCTTCCACTGGACGCAGTTCTATGAAGAAATTATCACCTTTTTTCGGAGCTCTTGAGCAGGGAGCGGACATTAACTATCGTTTGCCAAATAAAGGGTATACGGCGCTGCATTATGCTGTGCAATTCGGTGCTGTTTGGCTTGCAAAATTGTTGATTGACCGCGGTGCTAATCCGCTCATTAAGGATGATAATGGGAAAACTCCATTAGACTTAGCGATAGCAAATAAAAATACAGAGATGATTGAGTATCTAAACTCAGTCATAAGAAAATAATCCTGCGAGCGTAAAGCTTCTGGATATCTTCTCAAGATAGATTGCCGGTGCAAAAAATGGTATACTCCTAGCATGTCCACTGCATTCTGGGAGAGCTATGTTCAAACCTCATACAGCAATAGTGTTACGATCGGCATCTGCGATGCGCAGTATGACGGTGCTTCTGGATGAGCGGCTTGGCAAAATTGAGACGCATGTACTCAATCGGCCAGGGCAGCAGCTTTTTCATGGAGTGCTTATTTCCTGTACGCTCAAAAAAAGTGGGGTGCGCTATATGGCTCGAGATGTGCAGATCCTTGATATGCCCTCACATTGGGCACGAGAAAATTTCGAATTTTTTCATCATATGCTGGAGCTTTGCCATGCATTTTTACCGTGGGATAAGGAAGCTCATGTTATTTTTAACAAAATGCATCTTTTGTATACTCACCCTGAAGAGATCAGGAGCGTGCATGATCAAAAACTGTTTTTAGAGCATTTCTTTGCCAACATTGGGTATGCAGATGTTGCAGGCAGTATTAGTGAACATGGAGCATCGTTGCAGACGATCGGTTTTTTAAAGTCGCTAGGATTATTGCATGAAGAGCCTGCTTAAGATTTTTTCCTGTATCATGCTCTGTTATAGCTCACTTGAGGGATTGAGTCCCTTTGCGGGTCTGTTTGAAAAAGAGTGGGAATCGGTACAGACGTTTGCAAAAACGGTTGAGAAAAATATTGAAGAGCTTGAACGGCGCAAGCAGCAAGCGCAAGCATTTCTTGTTCCGGTAAAAGCAAGCCTTGAGAAAGTGCAAAAAACAAATGCAGCTTTGAAAGAGCGAGTCCAGCGGGCTCGTGGGGTGGAGCTTGAGTTTGCACAAGCTCGGCTTGTTATCTCTAATAAAATGGTGCAAACACTCTCGGAGACGGTTCAAGCATACACGGAGCTTAAAGATATTCTCGATGCGCATATTAAGCTTCTTCAGGAATATAAAGCAGATCCTGAATTTAAAAAGAAGGGCTTTTTCCCCGAACAAAAAGCGCTCTACTCTATCGATGATTTTCAACGCATTAACGGGATTGTTATTCAGTATACTGATGAACTGAAAGCGCTTGAAGAACGCGCAAAAAACGTTTTGGCTGATAGCGAGACCCTGAAGAAAAACCAGACTCTTGCTGCTCAAGAATGGGAAGAAAAAAAACGAGAACAAAAAGCATTTCGTGCTAATCCCGCTCTCTATCAAACGGCTGAAAGAAAGAAGTTTACCGTCAAGCAGCAAGGTGAGCTCATCGATGCGGAGGAGCAGCTTCTTGCTTATAAAAAAGAACTTGCAGATGCCAAGCTCAGGCTTGTTGATGCAAAGGGGATGTACATAGAGCAGGGTATTAAAATTACTAAGCTGACGCTTGAGTTGCTTGAAAAAGAGGAAGAGCATGTACAGCAAGAACTGCGTGTTGAGAAAAAGGATGTTGCTGCTGCTGAGGCTGCACTTAAAGCTCAGATTATTGAAGCTCAGCGATTGCAAGAGGATTATGCAAAACGCATTGAGAGCCTCAATCTCTTAAAAAATAACGAGCTGCAGGCTATTGCTCAGTTCAAGCAAAAAGCCGGTCTTTCGCCGGCCGCTCTTGAGGCTATTTATTCATGGAATGATACACCTTCGACGATTCCAGGCTGGCAAGCGCAGGTAGAAGTTGGTCGTTTACATAATCACATTGTGTATGAAGTCGATATCTTAAAAGAGATGCTCAGTGCTAAAGCGCAATTTGAAAAGGCACGGGTAACGGAGCTTGAGGTGCAGAATGCAATTGTTCATTCCTGGCAACAGATAACGAGCGGTGCGTTTGAGGGGTTTAACTCTGAGGAGCTTGCCAAAGATCTCAAAAGTTATGAAAACATTAAAGCTGATATCCAGGCGACGATAGCGGCGCTCGTGGATAAGCGAGCAGCTGCTTCTGCTTCGCTGACGCATAATGCGCGAATTGGAGAGGCTGTAAAGGCCCGCTTTGCAGCATTTAGAGACCAAAAAGATACAACCTTTAAAAATGCACAGGAAGAGTTTAACCGCTTGGGGCTGCTCTTAAAGGACGAAGCAGTTAAGCAGGTGCCGCAACGTGGAGAGATTATTGCACAGCTCATTGAGCTCTACACCAATCTTTCACATAGTCTCGAGCTGACGGTTAAAAAGATTGATGACATGATGCGCGTGCTTTCTTCAAAATCTCACTGGAAAGGAGCACCGCCGCTCTGGAAAGGTCTGAAAAAGTTTTTCCCTGATATGGCAAAATTCTGGGCCTATCTTACTGCAGAAAAGCAAATCTCGAAAAGCCTTACAACTAATAAAAAGACGCTTGAATCGGGTTTCGCATTGCTTAAAAATCCCCGCGTTCTTGGTAGCGTGTTGGTATATCTCCTCCTCTTGCTTTTACTCTTTTTTGCATTCAAGCTCTATCTTCCAGCTTTAGCGACTTTCTTTTCTCAGCTGATTGGACCAGAGCATCGCTTCTTTCATGCTTTGATGCTTTTTGTATCAGCTATCTTTGCTTTCTTAGGAAAGCATGTGCCTGGTATTATGATCTGGACGTTGCTTCTTCAGGCCGTGCGTCATCATGTGCTTGATACATATGCGGGGGTGCTTTTCTATCTTTTGTCTATTCCCTTCTGGCTGATTTACTGCTATCGATTTATCTATTACCTAAAAGCAGTGAATGTATCTCGCGGCTATCTCTTTACGACGGCGCGCTATCAGCGGCGCTTCTTTTTGGTGCTCTCATTTTTGCTCGGTGCAACCGTATGCATTCTCCTCTTGCGTGAAGCGGTACTTCTTGCACTTCCAAAGCTTGATGCACCTCGTATGCTGCTCGCCTTTAATTTTGTGATTGTACAGATATCGCTTATTCTCATTATTGCGCGGGAACAGCTGCTCAGCTGGATTCCACGCAACTCGCCGCTCTGGGAGTGGGTCTATGAGCACGTGAACCAATACTATCATTATTTCTTGGGCGCACTTATTTTTGTGATCGTGATGAGTAATCCTTATATTGGGTATGGCCCGGCGTTTTTCTATGCTATTACGCGTATAGCTCTCATTGTATTGCTGCTCCCACTCTTAAAAGCTCTGCATGATCATTTAAAGCGCTCAACGGGTGAATTTTTCTTCTCTGCCGATGAAGAAGGGGTCAAAGAGCGCTTTAGGTACAGCAAGACAGTCTATGGTCTGCTCGTTATTGCAAGCTTCATCTTCTTCTGCTTTATAGGATTTATGATAGCGGCTCGCATTTGGGGCTATCCGATCGGGTTGAGCGATATCTCTCACTGGTTTGGTAAGGAGATCTATAAGTTTGAAAGTGTTGAAACGGGTCGTTACATTTCCGTTAACCTCTTTTCGCTTGCCAAAGTATTCTTGTATATTCTGGCAGGTATGCTGCTTGCATATGTTATAAATAATTTTGTGCTCCGCCGCATGTTTGATCTGCTATTAGTCAATATAGGCGTACAGAGTGCGCTTCTTGCCTTAACGAGGTATGGGATTTTTCTCATAGCCCTTATTATAGGACTGCGTAGTATAGGTGCTGGTTATTCGCTCCTTTATATCTTCGCGGTATTGGGAGGTCTTGGTGTTGCGGGTAAAGAGATTATTACCGACTTTATCGGTTATTTCGTTATTTTAGTGCAGCGACCTATTAAAATAGGCGATTACGTTAAGATTGATGATGAGATGACCGGTATTGTGCGTCACATAACTTTTAGATCGGTTATTATGCGCCGCCAGAATAGCGTGACTGTAATCATTCCTAACTCGTCTATTTTGAATAAGACCGTTACTAACTGGAACTACTCACGAACCTTCTTTGCATTTGATGATATCATGCTTATTGTGGATTACAATGCCGACCCAAGTAATGTGAAGGCCGCCATCCATAAGGTGCTTGAAGCGCATCCCAAGCTTCTTAAGAATCCGGCCCCCATAGTTCGGTTGCAAGACTTTGCTGATAATGGCTTTCAGTTCCTTGTTCGTGGTTTTTTGAGTCCCGATAAGATCAATGAACAGCATGATATCGCGTCAGATGTGCGCCTTGAGCTCGTAAAAATGCTCCGTCAAAATGGCTGGGATGTTGGAACCCCAACGCGTGTGCTGCGTATTGTTCAGGAAGCAGCTAAAAATCGTACAGAACAGGGATAAGAGCTGCATGGGCTGGCAATTGACTGTTGTTCAAAAAAGAGTATCATAGTACTTATACAAACAGAAAACAATTATAAAGGATAAAAGTATGAATATACGAATTTTTATTGTGAGTCTTGCATTAAGCAGTCCGCTTGGGGCTATGGAAATGATGGTTAAGCCAGCTGAACTAGGTACCGCAGCGGCCAAGGAAATGCAGGCTTTTTGTCAAAAAGTTGAGCGCCATTTTGAACAGGGGGTATTATCCCAGTCCGATGTGGTCGAGTTTAATGAACTCGTCAATAGGTACCAGGAGCATAAAGACTTACTATGTCGTTCGTTAGGGCAGTGGTTTGACAGGCCGCATTTTAAGGCTTTCGTTCGAGAATGGCTACAGGTTTTATTAGACGCTACCGAATTAGAGCCCAGTGAAAAAGAGCAAATTAAAGCGATCGCATCTTTTATCCATATCGTTAAGGCAGCAATAACTGCCGATAAAGGTCGATCTCTCGTGTTACAAAGATTTATGGAATCTCTCGATATGCTTGTTACCTGTAATGCTCTATCTGCTGAAACTGCAGGGGCGTGCCCTCTTCTAGTCATGATGAGTTATTTACGAAAAACGGGCTTCTGTCCATCAGGGGTGCAGGAAGAACAGCGAAGCGATCTAACCAGACTTCAGCTTCTTGAAGCTCGCCGCGATGCTATTCATAAGTTTTTACAACTCAGAAGTCTTCGAGCTATTCATGATTTTGTAAAGGCCAATGCACAGTTTTTTGACTCTGTTAAGGATCTTGTTAATGCGCGTAGCGTGCTTATGGATAACACACTACTGCATTTTTTGATTGAAGATGAAACAGTTCATTATGGCGAAGTCCGAGCTGAAATTGCATATATTTTTGCCTATCTCATTGCTCTTGGTGCTTCGATCGATATGGAAAATATTGGTGGCAAAACCGTTCGTGATTTGCTCTACGCTGATCGGTTTAAAGATATCGCGGCATTCGTGAGCAATCTAAATCCCGTACAGGCAAAGAAGATGGATCTTTTTGCGGTTCATACAGAATTGCGGGACCAAGAGAAAGAGCGTATAAAAAGTTCGATGCGTGAAGCGACTGAACCAAATGAACAGCACACTATGTTTGACCTTTTAGCGCGTTACCGATCCCCGTTGCAGAGGGAAATAGAAGCGTTAAAGGCGCATTAAGAAAGTTATTGATTCGAATTAGAGAAAAGAGCCCCTGCAATTCCCAGGGGCTCTTTTCTTAACCTTAACTTTAGTCGTTTGCCTGTTGAGCGGCTCCTCTTGCTACTCCCGCCTGGCTGCCCGATGCGCCAGAATCATCAAGAACTTGCGCGCCTCGATTGCCGTGAGCTCTTCTTCAAGCTTTTGAGCATTATCAAAGAGCGAGGCTGCTGGTTCTACAGGTATAACGTGCGACCGATCGTATACATCGTCTAAAGTAACCCCGATTGCCCTCAGGCGGTCGAGAAGCGGTGGATGGGTATCGGTGGGATGCTCGCTGATATCGGTATTTAGTGATGCTTTAATTTCAGGCAGATCCGGAAGATCCCGAGCAGTTTCAGAAAACCAGCTGACGATATTAGAAGGAATCGCGGCTTTCATGCACGCGTCTAACAGATAGTTATCCATAAAACCAAAAACAGGATGATAGCGGTACGTTTTTACGAGAGCTGTAGCCTGAGCTTCTTTGTTTGCCACCTGCATCCCAAGAAAGTCTGCGTGGAGTTCCCGTTCACGGGACATTTTCTTTTCGGCAGTTTCGAAAACGCGAAGAAAAAACTTCATAAATATATAGCTGGGAGCAAAGGCGGCAAGAGAAAAGATTCTTGGCATCATGCTAAATGACGATCCGAGCGAATCGATCATATTTTCCGTGCTTTGATAGATAGGAAAGAATTTTTGGCTCCAGATTGTATCTTCCCCAACAAAGTGGCCCATTTCATGACCAATAATCGAAGCAAGTTCATCTTTCGAGAGAACTGTGCAGTAGGGCAATGAAAGGTAGAGGCTCTTTCCCTCGATAGATTTTTCTGTTTCGCCGTCATACTCAATTAGTGGTGCTTCAGTCACATAAAAAGTAGGATCAATTCCGACGATAATGGTATCGGGCGGGGTGGTGTTTAGATGTCGAGCAATCGATTCAATGTATGCCCAAAGCCGTGGCTGCCCAGTCTTCGTTGCTGTTTTTCCCCATACATAGCGAGGCTCTAGGTGAACTGATTTAAATGATTGGTAACAAATCAGGACGATTGCTACAAATGCAAATACGCCAATAATAGCGATAGGCCCGGCACCTGTTCCTGAGCTGTAATAATAGAGCATGAGACAGGCAATGTTTGCAACGGTAAGCAGTATGGTGCTTATTTGTGAGAGATACAATCCAGGCTTGAAGAAGCGAAAAAGGTATTCGCGCGATCTGCGAGCAAGAAAGCCCATAATAAGAAGAAGAATAATAAGTGTGAGTGTGAAAATAAGTGTCATGAGTGCAATTGTATGAGTAATCCTATCAATAAGCCGCGCTTGCTCATATTTTTTGCAGGTTGTGCTTGGGATCGCGTACGGCTCATTGTTAACTATGGCATATGTATGAGCTGAATGTCCATCCCACTGTTTGCAAAGTGAGGAGAGCTCTAATGCCTGAGGATACTTTGACCAGCTGATATCGATATTTTTTTTCTTGAGCTCCTTTATGACATGCTTCTTAAAGCCTCGTGCATATTCCTCATGGCCGCTTAATAAGAAGAGATTAATGCAGGGTACTAGGAGCATGAGGAAGGCGAAAAGGCCGGTTATTGCCCACGCTTTAAGAGTTTGGCTTGCTTTTGTGCTATTTTTTATCATACTAATTCGTCTCCATTTCTGGTTTTAGTGAGGGTGCATAAGCACCATTTTCTCTTTTTAGAGTAGCATGAGCGCAGATTCTTTCAAATGCCTCTAGATCAAACGTCCCAATCTGTTCGCAAAAAAAATAAGCAAATTATTGCTTTTATACTTCGGTTTTATGTACCTTCTAGTGAGATAGTTTTTTTTACACAAAGAGGGGAAATGTATGAGAGTAGCAATAAGCGGTATTGCTTTGTGTTTACTCATGAGTTTCATGAGTCAAAGCATTGCCAAAGATCGTCCATTAAAAGCTCAAAGCGATATTTCTAAGGATTCTACTGAGAGAGCACGCGATAACACGGAAAAGCGGCTTCAGCAGATTTCCGAAGACAATTGTCAGTGCCAAAAGAAAGCGTGCTGCCTGCCAATTAAGAAATGCTGTGACCGGCTTAGTGCGGGTATTGATCACCTTGAGACAACGCTCAATACCTGTTGTGATGCCCAGATGGAATGCTGTACCGACATTAAAAATTCACTGCAAACTATTGAGAATATTCTTGCTACCTGCTGTCCTGGCAGCGGAACTTCTTGTGGAACATTCTTCATTTCAGAGATTCCCGCTGGGGGCCTTACGATTACGCAACCGGGCCATTATATTGTATGCAAACCGCTCTTCTTTAGTGGCACATCGTTAGAAGCGCGCAATCAACTACCACTGTTAAAGAGTTTTGCGCAGCGAGGTCTTGTGGCCGATCCTTTTGGCGATGCATCTTTTGGCGTAACAATTGCATCTAATGGGGTATTTTTTGATTTAAATAGTCAAACCTATACTCTGAGTGGAACAAATACAGGCGGTCTTCTCGTTTTATCAGGAATCACCGGAACTCTGATCAGTAATGGCACGATAACAGCAGACAATTCGCCAGGGCAATTTGGAGTTGCCATAACAAGTGCGGCAGCCGCGGCTCCTGCCGCTGCCGCCGCTGCTGCCACAGTGGCAAACGTTGCTTTTGCAAACATTGCTGCCGCTGCCGCAGCTTCTGCCGCCGCCGCTGCTGCTCCTGCTGCCGCTGCGGCTTCTGCAGCTCCAGCCGCTGCTGCCGCCGTTGCTGCTGCTGCTGCTACAGCTACTGCGGTCTCTGCTGCAATCGATCCGGTGAATATTATCGATCCTGTTATGGATCCTGTTCTCAATACATTGAGCGGCATTCTCTTACAAGGTCTGAGAATCGAAAATAGTCTCAATGGTTTGAGCTTGCAGGGAAATGTGACCAACGTGTATGTGCGAGACGTATCAATTAACCGCAGTACGCAAATGGGTATTACCCAGCCTTCACGCAGTGGTTTTCATGGCAACTTTAATTTTGAGAATATAACGATTGCTAATTCGGGGCTTAACGGTATTTATACGACGTTTAACCAGGATAATTGGACGTTTAACAATGTACAAATTCGCAACAGCGGGCTCAATGGTGCAATTTTTGAAGGAACGCAGAATTTGACGTTCAAAAATAGTCAAATTTCTCAAAGTGGTGCAAAAGGGCTTGTAGCCAGCATTCGGCAAAGCCAGAACGTGACACTTTCAGGGCTCGAGATCTTCAATAGCGGCGATGAAAATCTTCGTGTTGATAACGTGCAAGATCTCTCGGTAACAGATTCGAAGTTTATCAACTATACCCCCACAATGCTTCCCGTCGTAAAAATTCAGGACGTTAATAATGCATATATTGTAGGCAATGAGATCATGAGTGCCGCTGGGCTAGCAGATGGTCTCTTTATCCGGAATAGCCATGGATTGCTTATTCAGGATAATGTCGTAAAAGTTTTTAGCAACGCTACGTCCACAACACCAATGCCTCAGCCGCCCGCAATCGGATCGTCAAGTACCAGCAGTCTGACGAACTTTATTCAGCAGCAATATTGTATGCCGACGCCACCAACCCCGCCGGTTGTGGTATGTACCGGAAGTCATCCTATAGGTATTAATCTTCAGGGAGGAGTGACTGCTACTTTGATTAATCGGTGTGTTGTATCAGGAACCCCATCAGTAGGTATTGCTGTGCAACCGGATACGCTTAATGGATATGATGAAGGGGTAATGATTGAGCAGTGCATTGTTGACGGTGCGCAATGTGCAGGTATCCTCTTTGCTTCTGCGCTTAACTGTGGAGCTTTTGCAACGAAGGTGGTAAACGGTCAGGCAGATGGTATTCTCATCGACGCAAGCAGTAGCCAGACGGCGGTACGTGATAATACACTTATCAATAATCGAGGGTTTGGGATTCGCAATCTTGGTTTGAACTCGCAAATATATCACAACTTTGCATCGGGCAATGGCAGCAACTATTCTACTGGAATCTTGGTAGCGTTTCCTGGCCCGGGAGTTGGATCGCTTGAAAATATTAGCGGGTAAGCATCTGAGAGTTCACAGTGCTCAAAATACGATTTAATAAGAAGGGATTAAGAATGAAAATGATATGCAAAAACACAACAAGAAATGTCAAAAAGATAGCGATGATGTTCGCGGGTATAGTTGCATCGCTAGGGTCATGCGTTGCAATGGCACCAACGGTGCTCACTACAGCGCCAGTGCAGCGAACAACGGCCCAGATTATGCAAGGCCAGGTGCCCGTGCCACGTATGGCTCAGACAGTGCCGATACCAGGAGTTGGAACGCCCGGGGTGCCTACGATTGTACAGCATTTTACTGTTGCTGATTATCAAGAAACGGGCCAGTACGGCCCAAGCGGTGAATCGAGTGTTGGTTCGACGCAAGTATTGGTTGCCTCAAAGGGGCGCATTCGCTCGTTCTTAAAAGATGGGAGCATCGACAATGTACTCAATCTTTCACATGATAGTTTTTTTAGCCCTATTAGTCTGGGGGGATTTACAGCCGATCCAAATGTGATATTTCACCCGATCTGGAATCAGTGGATTATTTTTGCTGATACTATCTTGCAACCAGAGCTTGTTCTTGCAATCAGTGATAGTGATCCTATTACCCCGGCAACCGTCTGGACGTATTACGTTGTTGATACGACAAGCAATAGTGGATTTAGCGATTCGGCTTATTTTGATTATACAACGCTTGGTGCCGATGCCCAAGCTGTCTACTGCGCCGCGAATATTCTCGATTATAATATGCCTGGTGTCTTCACTTCAGCAGCTGCCTATGCAATACCAAAGAGCTCATTTTCTACAGCGGGGTCCGCAACGATTTACGCATGGCGTTCGTTGCGAAATCTAGGTGTCAACATGCTTTCTCCGTATACCTTCCAACCTGCACTTAACTTCGATGCGACGCCAACGGCCGGATATTTCCCAAGTATAGAGTTTACTGACGCTCAAGCGGGTGCGGCAACCAGATTTTTAGTTAATACGGTTACGTTTAATGCAGGCGGACTGCCGACGTTGTCTAACCCCATTGAAGTTCCTGTTTCACTCTATGTATTACCACTCAATCTTATTGAACCGGCTACGAGCAATGGAAGCGGTGTATTAGGTACACCTTCAAGTCACCCGATTAGCCCAGTTGCCAGCTTCAGACTTGCACCGTCACATGTGCGCAATAGTCGTTTATGGTTGGTTAATAACATTGGCGTTGATAATACTGGTACAAGCTCAATGCTACTTCCTCCACTGGAAGGATCGATCACCCGTGACGCGGCGCGCTTTACGCAAATTGATGTTACCAAGCTTGTGACCACACCAGGTGGATCGGTAGTGAGTCAAGGAACGCTCTTTCAAGCAACAGATTCAAATGTTGTAGGAGAGCGTAGTTTTTTAACGCCGGCTATTATGTCGAACGCGCAGGGAGATGTTATTATTGGGGCGACAACGTGTGCTGCCAATGAGCGGCTCAATGCAGCCGTTGCTCAGTTAATTAATAATAACACCGCAGTCGGCACTCCGGTTCTGTATACGAATAGTGTGAGCGACTATGACGCGACCGAAGACTGGGAATTTTATCCCTTTGCCCGCTGGGGTGACCATACGCGCGTGTCACCTGATCCGGTTAATCCACAACTGTTCTGGACAGCACAGCAGTGGTGCTCTGATACCAATACCTGGGGACTTGAAGTGGGTGAGATAGTCGCTAATTCGTAATGAGATGATTGTTCTTATTGATCATGAGTTTTGATTGGGTTCTTGCACAAATTATATTAGTGGCGGCATATAGAAATTTATATGCCGCCACTAAATGTTTTACTTAATATTTCTTAGGCTACTCAAGCCTGCCAAGCCCCTTTTGTCTGCTTTTTTCAAACATATAAACAAAAAAGAGCAGTGAGAGGGCAAAATAAATACCATCGAGGATGAAGCTTTTGTAAACGTATCCGGTATTAAGCTCGCCAGTAGTAAGTACGCCGCGCATGGCTTCAAAGACGTAGGTCATAGGTAAGCATTTACCAACGGCCTGTACTTTTTCTGGAAGGACATCAAGCGGATAATAGATAGCACTAAAGGGTGCAAAGATCCAACCTACAGTAAAAACCGCATCCTGAGCTTTTAATCCCCAATTAATAAGCAGCCCGCAGATAAAGAATCCGATAAACCAGCCGGCGATGAGGAGTGAAAGCATGAAGGGGATGAGCGGCCAGCCCAAGATAAAAATATTAATCCCATAAAGAAGCCAAACAGCGAGTGAGCAGGAGGCAATAACGAGTAACATATTGATGCATCCCATCGCCATCATAGCGAGAATCCACTCGGTAAGCGTGAGTGGGCTTGAAAAGAGATTGACGACATTATGATGCAAGAGCTCCTCAAATAGGCCCTTGGCTGTTTCAAGATTTACCCGAAATACAATTTGCCAAAGAATGAGCCCCGTAAGAATCATGGTGACGACATCAGATTTGCCAATTTGCTGCTGCATCCAGACGCTTGTGATACCCCAGATGACGATATTGAGCAAAGGCCAGTAGAGGACATTTATTATACGATCGAGTCGCTTGAAAGTGAGCAAATAGTGGCGACGGATGACGGCCGCAATGCGATGAAGCTTGATCATGAGCCACCTCGTGCGATAGAAAGAAAATAGTCCTCCAGTGTTGGTTTATCGATCGATATTTGTGAATACGTGATCTGATGTTGCGCAAGCTGAATGAGCAGCTGGGCGATTTCATGCTCATCAATATCAATGGAGATGGTATTATTTTCATCGATATACTTGAGCTTATTTTTTTGAAGAAATCCGATAAGCGCATCTAAGTGGTCGGGGAAAATATGAACGCGCGCACGAGAAACGCTCAATGCAAGGTTCTGAGGCGTATCATCGGCGATAATGACCCCTTCACGCAGCACCAGGACGCGATTACAAATTTGTGTAACCTCGTCCATATTGTGCGAAGTGACGAGGACTGAAACGCCCTGTTCTTTTTGTTGTTCGACAATAAAGTTCCGTACATCATGCGCGATGTCAGGATCGAGCGAAGCTGTAGGCTCATCGAGTAGTACAATGCGCGGTGATGAAATAAAAGCTTTTGCAAGTATGACACGCGTCATTTGGCCGGCAGAAAGCGCTCCCGTTTCTTTTTGGGCTACCGACCACATGCCAAAAAGCTTGAGGAATTTTTCGATTTTGTGCGAACGTTCTGATGCAGGAATGCCGTACAGCTGCGCATAAATATCAAGGTTCTCTTTTACGGTGAGCTGCGAAGGAAGACGGACGTAACTGCTTGCAAATGAAACATGCTGTAATATATCCGAACGATGCGTGAAAAAGTTTTTGCCAAAATAGTCGATGCTCCCACTCGTTGGCTTGAGAACACTTAAGAGGATTTGGATAATAGTTGTTTTTCCCGCACCATTTGGTCCGAGAATGCCAAGTATTTCTCCGGCGTGTAATGTGAATGATATTTTATTGAGCGCAGTGAAATGGGAGTGCCCTGTGGCAGTTTTCTTAATCGGAAAGCGCTTTATTAGATGTTTTACCTGCAAAACAGGATGTGTGCGATTGTAGTACATGGCGTGCTCCCTTTAACGCCATCAGTATCGCACAAATTTACCTGTTCGTGAAGGGAGTTAATTATTATTTGTGCCTTGTTCTATACCGTTCAATCGAATTGGCAATTCTTGCAATGATATTAGATTGAACAATACCTGCTAATAACGTTACAACGCCAACTGCAACAATTGCCCATTTTAATATGGGAGCAATTCCGAATGCAAAGAGAGTGAGAGCAAGCCCCGCTGCCATGAGTATGTAGCCTTGAAGTTCTGGATGTCTTTTTACCACTTCTGCTGTTTTGGCGAAACTTGCATCTTTTGCCACGCCATTTGTGTGAACCGTTTCTTCTTCACGGTGGGATGTTCTTTGTGCCATATCAAACCTCCTATTTTTGAGCTTAAGAAAAGCTCGGGTGTACCTACTTTATTTTAGTATAGGGGAAAGAGTATTCTTATTGCAAGAAATATTTTATTTTTTTTAAAAACTGTGCGAATAGCCTGAGATCGGCCAGGGGTTGTTAAAATCGATATTCGCGTCCTGTAGCGGTTTATTTTGAACGAGAAGCTGTACCGATTTTATTGGCAGGCCAGATTGGGAAAGGGTTTTGAGGATTCCCTCAACCCACATGAGCTTCGCCAGAGTTGATTCTTCCGCGAATGGTGATTGGTCAAACGAAAGTAAAACGTTAGTGCCAGATGAATCGATGAGTGAGGACTGGAGGGACACCTTTTTCGGCCACAGCTCTTCTTCATCAAGCAGGGTCAGCCAGCCGGTAATGATGGAGTTAACCGTAGCGCGGATATTGAGCGGTTCGTGAAGCAACTCTTTTTCTTCGCTCTTGAATTTTCCCTGATGGTAATAGATAAGTTTTGTTTTCTTACGCTCGGTGATATCTTTTTGTACTGGTGCAATGCTCTTTTTCGTTGGAATGCGGACAACAATCATCTCTTTGTACCAGGCGTAGAAGAGCATGCCGAATAACAGAAATCCTACAGAGATAAGTATTCGGGGAAGGCGGCGAGGCTCTTTAATTGAAAATGGCATATGCATTCCTTAGGCTGCTGCAGGCGGTGCCGATACTTCATTAGTTTTTGGTTTTTCACTTACAGATGCAGGTGTATCTGTTTTGTTTTCTGCTGCTTCTGGTACTGACTGACGAGCAGCTGGAGTTGTTGAAGTCGTGATTTCATTCGCAGTAGGGGAGGAGGTTTCTGGTGCTGATGGATTCAGCTGCTGTTCAATGATTTTTTCAAATGCTTTTTCAAAAGTAGGTATGAGCAAGCGCCATGATTGGGGGTTTTTCATACCAATCTCTAGAGCAAATGCCGGCACGGTTATACCTATAAGTGGCTTAAAGGGTATGCCAAGCGGTGCTTTGCAGCTAATCTGTACCTTTTTTTCTTTGACCACTTGTACAGCTTCATGAGAACAAGCTTCAAAAAAAGAGCGTACTATTTTTGTCGTCTTTGGTAGTGCGGTCTTATATGACTGATCTATCGGTAAAAGCTGAAGACCGGGTTCCTTTTGTTGCCAAAAATCGGTCTCAGGGTTGTAGAGAAGGTTAAAGAAAGAAAGTTGCATGCCTCGCTCTTGTTGTTTATAGCATGAAAGGGTTACATAGAGGTCAACGCCCATCGTATTGGCTCGCGTCGCGATCGAAAGATGTTCCGGACTTTCCGTTTCATCACGCGCAATGATAACTCGGATGCCGATAATATGCTCTTCGATAGCTTTTTTCAGGTGTTGAGCAATATCAAGAGTAACAGTTTCCTCATCGGTGCCATCGAGGGTTCTGCCGGGGTGACGCATATCGCCCAGTGGATCGATCATGATCGTGAATCGCACGGGAGGCGGGGCAAGAGGAATTGGTATGGTGGGGATCTGGGTTGGAGTCTTTTCTTCTTCTGATGATGAAAAAAATGACCAGCCATGAAGCAGCTGTGCTGAGGTAACGCTCAAGAAAAGTACTATTAGGACTGAAAATCTGCGTATCATAGTTTAGTTACAATCATATTGTGCTAGTGTAAAGGTTTTTCATAAGGAGGTTTTCTTGTATGCTGCATTCTATAATAGTATAACTTATCATGAGAAATAAGCGAGTGCACCATGAAGCGAGCTGCTTTGCGATTGTGCAAAAGGCACGTTCTAGGAAGCGAATCCGCTCGTCGCCAGATGACAATGATTGGGATAGTGTTACTATGGAGTATATAACCGTACAAAATATTGGAAGGAACCTTCATGATAAAGCATGTTATTTTTGTTGCGATGTGTGCCTCCGGCCCACTGTGCGCCGACACGCCTCAATCTGAGTTATCAGCCAGTGAGACAGAGAATACATCTGCAATGGCTCATGAAGTCAGTAATGGTTCTCTTGAGACGGAGAAAACCAAAAGTGGATTGCGTAAGGCCGCACTTACGCCTGTGGGAATATACCTGGCGAGCGCATGCGGAGCTTACGGAGCGATGCTGCTTAAAGATCGCTTAGCAGGTACGCCTTATTCGAGCCAGCTAACATGTGCAGGGAATTCCGTTATTATACCCGGCATTGTTGGGTCGATTGGTGTGCTTTCCGTCTTAGGAAGCATGTGGATGACATCAAAAGTGTTGAATTTGCTTGAAAAGTACGGTTATAGACGGCAGCAACAGTGGTCATCAACTCCTGTCTCAGCGGGTGTGGCAGCTGCTTACGGTTTGATGCAATCGGCACCCCTCGCGTTTGTAATTTTTTGTTCTGCGACGTATGGAAGTATGACTGGAATGAGCGCTATTACCAATGATCAAAAGGGATTAACTCTTGCCGGTGCGTGCGGTGCTTTTATTGTTGGTGCAGGCTTGTTTCTTGCAAAACTAAAGTTATCTCAATGAGTCTTCCAGTGTGAGGCTGAAGTACTTTATTTTTCAGTGATCAAGAATTTCTGTAAGAACGTGATACGAGCAGAGCCTTTTGCATTGCGCAATGCGATCGCTAGTGCTTTTGTTTGTCCTATAAAATAACAAACTTTTTTGGCCCTCGTGAGGGCAGTATAGATAAGATTGCGTTGCAGCAGCATAAAATGTTGCATAAATATCGGAATGATGACGGCCCCATATTCAGATCCTTGGCTTTTGTGAATAGAAATCGCATAGGCAAGTACCAGTTCATTGAGCTCTTCGTACTCATAGGGAACAAGCTTCTTATCAGAGCGAGCATCAGCATAGTTAACGATTACTTCCTTATCAGTGGTATTGATCTCATCAATCATGCCTATATCGCCATTAAATACATTTTTATCATAGTTATTGCGAATCTGCATCACCTTATCTCCTTGGCGATAGGTAGTACCTGCATACGTGACTTCTTCCCCCATTTGAGGATTGAGCATGTTTTGCAACGTATGATTGAGGGAAACGGTTCCGATAAGCCCCCGATTCATGGGAGTGAGTATCATCGTGTCATCGCGTGAGATATGCTTTTGAGGAAGTTCTGAAAATAAAATGCGCTTGAGATGTGCTTCAACTGCTTCCGGTTTTTCCTCTTTAATGAAATAAAAGTCTTTTCGCGCATCTGGAAGAAAGCTAACCGGAAACTCCCCACGATTTATTTTGTGCGCATTAACAACGATAAGGCTATCTTGTGCTTGCCTGAAAATTTGTGTGAGCCGAACGCAGGGAACAATCCCACTCCCAATGAGATCATGCAGAACGTTTCCTGCTCCGACTGATGGCAGCTGATCAACGTCCCCAATGAGAATGAGATGGGCAGTTTCTGGTACCGCTTTTAGGATTGCATGTGCGAGAAAAACGTCGATCATCGATCCTTCATCGATAATGAGAAAATCGAGCTTCAATGCATGTGTTTCATTGTAGGTGAAGCCCATTGAGTTTGGATCAAATTCGAGCAACCGATGAACAGTCATTGCAAAGCGTCCTGTTCCCTCTATGATCCGCTTGGCCGCGCGTCCTGTTGGCGCAGCGAGTTTATAGCGCACTTTTTGCGCATCAAGTAGCGAGAGTAATTTCTTAATGAGCGTTGTTTTCCCGGTGCCAGGGCCACCAGTGATAATCGTTACTTTATGCTGGAAACAGCTCATAACCCCGCGCTGTTGATCTTCATTGAGATAGATCTCTCCTTCGCGCTGCGCATGAAGCGCTTTATAGATGTCTTCCAGATTAAAGAGGTGGTGAGATGGTCGATCGAGGAGTTTCTTGATGCGATGAGCGATCCCCTTTTCAGAAAAATAGAAGGAGCTAAGCGTAATATAATGTACCTCTTCTTCAGTGACCAGTTTAATTTTGTCTCGATTATACAGGTTATGCAGCGATTGTTTAATGAGCTCTTCATGATTAACATTTTCTAGACCGAGAATTTCAACCGTTTTTTTGCGAAGATCATTAAGCTCTACATATAAATGGCCTTGCTGGGATGCGGAAGTGATGACGTAGAGAATGCCTGAGGCTATTCTTTGTGGCGCATGATGTTGAAAGCCAAGTTTGAGAGCGATCTCATCGGCTGTCTTGAACCCGACGCCCCAGAGTTCTTCAGCTAAGCGATAAGGATTTTCATGAAGGACAGCCATCGATTCGGAACGATATTTTTTATAAATGCGCGCAGCAAGGGCCGGACTAATATCCCGTTCTTGTAAAAATACCATGATGTTTGAAATTTCTCGTTGATCTTTCCATGCACTTGAGATCATTTCGATGCGCTTATCACCAATGCCTTCAACCTCTTTAAGCCGTTCAGGTGCTGTATCGATGATAGTAAGTACGTCGGCACCAAAATAGTTGACGAGCTTTTCAGCATAAATGGGGCCGATACCCTTGATAAGACCAGAGCCAAGGTACTTCTTTAGACCGACTACGGTTGTAGGCAAAACACTCGTGCACTGTTTTGCTTCAAACTGTTTTCCAAATTTCGCATGAAAGACCCATGCTCCCCGCAACTGCACCTCTTGGCCCGCCTGGATTTGCGGAAGATAGCCCTTAACAGTAATCGGCTTGGCACCGCGGGACGATAAAAGAAAGACAGAAAAGCCATTATCCTCGCTTTGATAAATGAAGCGATCGATGGTGCCTGAAAGGAGCTCTAATTCTTCCATGACTAAGGCTTTCGATAGGGGTAGTTATTTTGCGGCTGGTGAAAATAGTATATCACAATTTTATATACTCGAATTGGTATAACATTATTTTATTCCACACGACCTGAAGAGCACAGGTTTGAAAGTCGCTTTTAAGCCAATGCGTGTCGATTATTCTGATTGAAGAACAGGCTATACCAGGTAATTGCTGTTTTCCTGCACGCTGATATAATGGCAGCAGTTAGTAACATAAGGATATGTATCATTGCTTTTCGGAGGCCATTATGGGTACAAGAGAATTTTTTTTAGCTGTTCTTTGTGCAGGTAGCTTTGTAAGCATCTATGCTATGGAGCAGCTGCAACTTACATCGGCTGACGAGGCAGGAGCAGAAACTGTTATACCGGCACAAGAACCATCGATTACTATTCTTGGATTGCCTTCCGCCCTTTGGTTAAATTCTATTCTGCCAGCTGTTTGCGAAGGACAATCTGTTCCAGTGGTGTGTCGATTTATTACCCGGGCTCGATTGATAAATCGTAGTTTCAAAATGCTCCTACACAGCCCTTTGTTAGAAAAATGCTTTCAACGTGCAGTTTTCCCGGGCAGGGAGTTGAGCCTATCTGAAAGGAGACTGCTCAGTTCGTGTATGGGATGGATTGTTTCCAAAAATAAGCTCAATGAGCGTGAGTGCGCTTTTATGCAAGATAGTATGACAGAGAAATGGACGTGGGGGTCATTAGTTACGAAACTGACTTCTGGGATAAATGGACAAGATCTGAGCTCCGATCTTAAATTTTTTGCCTATTTTTTAATGCTTGGCGAGCAAGCGCAAACAGAGAAATCTTTATCGGATGAACAGAATCAAGCGTTTGACGGTCTAAGGGCAACGGCTCTCATAAGAGTGGTAAATTCCTCGCATTTTTTAAAAGACTTTGAAAGAGTAATTGGTGCTATTAGGGGTAGATCTGGTGATTCTCAATCGGACGACTTGGTAACAACAGCGCTCTCATATGATAGCTTTTATCAACAATGTGCTGTGCGCGAAATTGGTGTGCCGAAAGGTACGGGTGCACCTACTTTGTGCGATGTGAGTACACAAGAAGTATTTGATGTGCTTACACACTTTGAGCTTTCCCAGCAGCAGAAGGATCTATTACGTGCTGCTGCTCAAGGTGATCGTGCTGCATTGGCAATGGTTGCAGAAAAAAGGGTATTGCACGATTGTATTATTACCGATATAAGTTTGTTTATCGCACTGCGTGGAGGTCATATTGAATGGGCTCAACAATTTCTTACGATGCTGCCAGATGTTCCAAGGAACGGCGATTCGTTACAAGTATGTTCAGAGTTTTTGGTGAAGGCGGCGGTAGATACTGGCGACAGGGCTTTATGCTCAGCTATTGCTATCTATTTCACAAAAGGGCTGCAATCAAACCCAAAAAGAATAGAAATGTACCAGATGTACTTATCAAATATATTTAGCCAGCTCGATACCGTTGCCTTGTTACATGCAGCAACTGCTTTTGCTCAAGGATTTTTTGATGTAATTGGCTCCCCTACTTCGCGAGAAAGCGTACGTGAATTTTTGCATGCCTGCTTTTGTGGAGATGCGATTTTAGCAATGAACCATTTTGCCGTTATCAATTGTACTGGTAAATACGGCGTTTTCATTTGGGCGCTTGCAATGGTCATAAGTAAGGGTAACATTGAACTTCTTCGAGCATTTGCAAAAGATTCCCTGGGGGCAGCTCTCATTGCACAATACAAAGAAGCCTGGATTTTACTTGCTGAACGAAGAGTCTTTCCTGGTATTAAAGCGTGCATAGAGGAGCTTTCCCCACATATGATACTCAAGCAGCATGCTCTCTTAATAACCAGATTGGAGCAAAATGAGCGAAAGCTTCTCTCACGGGAAGTTTTTGAGGAATTCGTTTCCGGATTGGGTTTAACGAAAGAAGATCAGGAGCTTGTCGAGGTCTCTTTGCAGGCAAGAACGAGTATGTCTTGTGAGGTCGTACAGTATCCAATGACTTCGTGCATGAATGATCTTTGTATCCTCGCGGCTCTCGTGGGAAAGAATCTTGATTTAGCAGAATCTTTAATTGGGCAGGAGGTCAATATCGAAGATAGTGCGCCCAGCCGAGAAGCGCATTTCATTCTTTCTTTATGGATGCTGCGGTGGTGCATCGAGCATAATTTTCAAAGCGGCGCAATTAAAATATTTATTCGTATCATGGAGGTGCTGCCTCTTTGTCTGAGAGATGGCCGCGATCTAGATGTTCTAGGTTTTAGGGTGCTGATTGCACTCGCCTGTGATAGTGAGCGAAATGAGCTCAGCTGTCAGCTGGCAGAAGGACTTCTCAAGGGGATTTGTCATTCAATGGAGCTGCCATTTTTTACAGAGAAATGGTTTAGTGGATTTTGGCATGATAATCTTGAAGACCTTGGTGATACTCATACCGCGAGCTTTTCTGCGGAAAGCGTTAATAGGTTTTGGGTACCATTGGCTTGTGTTGCGGCGGAGAGTGGACAGTTGAATTTTCTGACATGGCTTTCACAATGCCAAGGGGGAAGGGCTATTATACAAGACATAACTCCCGCGTTGCGCATACTGGCAGAGAAATTTGGTCACACTGCGATTCTTGGCTTCTTGGAGCTATTAAATGAGGGTGTGAGATAGATGTAGCTCTAAAATTCTGTATGATAAAACAGTCGAAATTTCTTACTAACCTTTATAGGCAAAAGGACCTCGATGAAAAGAGTAATGGAATTGTGCCGCGCCAATTAAGCTCTGATAAGGAAATTAGAGCATTGTTGACATAAGTATCATCAATGTCCCTTGCCAGAATGCTCGAAATGCTCTTTGTACTGTTTAAGAGCCTTCGGACAGCTGCGCATGAGGGCCTTTAAGAAATCCATCAAGTCGTTTGAGAATTGATAAAAGATCTTAAGGCTGAGAATTGTCTTTTGATACATCTCGATTTCAGCACCGCTATGCCAATGTAAGAGAAGGCTATCATTTCTTTCAGCCTTTTTGCAGTACTCCTGAATGAGTACTTTCATGAATGATTCAGTGCCATGGGCATCAAGTAACATGATGTGGTTTACTTTTTCGAAATATTCTTTGATTTGGTTGAAGATGTGGGCGAGGTCTTCCTTGTCTTTCTTTGTTAGCTTTTCAGGATGTCCTTCAAAATCGATCAGCTCGGGGAGCGTGTGTTTCTTGCCCCTAAATATAAGCTCGGAAGGAGTGCTTGTTGCTGCTGGATCTGGAGCTCCGTGACTATTAACTTTGATCATCCCATCATGAATATGACGAACTTCGGTATTAAACCATAGCATTCTTTCAATTCGGGTACGATTAATCCCGATGCTCAAGCCGTCAAGATCGTGTAAGACAGGATCAGAAAGGGTAATTGCTTTCCTTGCAGGTGCGGGTTGTTTTTTTGTTGGCGCAGCCAAGACTGTCTGTGTACCAAGAACAAAAAGAATCATTAGCCTTTTTAACATGAGGAACTCCTTATTAAGATTTCACGTTAGAACTCAACGCCGCCTCTAAACCCGACGGTATAGTTTTGCCCGATGCCCTTATTAAGTACGGTCGCATCGAGAATGAGAGATATATACCAATCTATATCATTACATATCCTATCACAATACCCGATGTTCGCAAACAGCTTACCTTGTTGCGCTGCTGGCCGAAGCGCTTTGACTATATTAATAGGAAGATCGCAGGGAATCGTTTCTAATAAGGGGGTGATGCGTTCTTTTGCTTGATACCAGTAGTCAAAACCGAACCTCATATCCCAATGTTTGCTTTTATACAGGAATGCATGGTTGAATTGGAAGCGGAAACCGGGCCGGACGGTGGTGACTATCCCCACAGGGAAAAGGGTATTAACAATGAGTCGATTGAGGACTGCAAGATTTTCACCGGCAAGAGCGGGGTCGGTCCAATCATGGGTAAAGTCCTCAGGTTGCTTCTGTATGAGATAAAAGCGGTGCTCATGATGAGGGGTATAGGCCTCAATTGAGGCGTATGTGTGCATGCTTGCAAAATCATTAATCTGGTAGCGGAAATCCATCTCCGGTCCAAATCCGAAATGTCTTCCATTGCCGAGTGGAGTATTAATGAGAATTGTTGAAAGCCGATCGAGCGCGTCTACGAGAAAATCAGTAAGCTCGGTTTTGAGAACATAGTTTGCCAGCGGTTGGTTAGTATTGCATTGGAACACATTGAAAAAATGTTGTAAATTAAAGGGAGGGATGGGCTCCTCAGGATCAAACTCTCCCCCTAAAAGACCGCGATTAAATACTTTCGCTGTCGGGATGGTTGACTGCAGACCGAACCACAAGTTCTTACAAGGGGTATTGATAATGTGCGCCAGTAGGGATAGACGCGTATCGCCAACCCCAAATTTATCGCTCACCAAGTGGTTGAGGGCAAACTTTTTTACCTCTTCTTCCGGTCCGATGCCGCCAACCCCTTCTTCGGTATTAAAAAAGGGACTATTTTCAATGGCTTCGATCTCTTCTTTGGTAAGATAGAAATGTTCAAGGAGATAGTAGAGCGGCATACGGGCGGTGAGAAGCCAGTTGTTCCACTGACGGCCAACGCCAGCCATGAGTCCAGCTCGGTGTTGTTGGAGCTTTATCGTACTAAAGAGCCCCAGGACTCCAGGTACATCAACGGTGACAAAATCATTATTATCTATCTGATTGATAATATTTTGGTTATTGAGTGCGATATATGAGTTTATGAATCCGCTATTCTTGGTAAAATACACACGGGGTGTAAAATTATAAAAGAGATCTGCGGTGACGGTTAGATAATTATTGGAAAAATGGTCAGGTATCAGCGCAGGTTCATCAAGAAGACTTCGTCGCGTTACCGGGCCTGTTGTTTTCTTGTAAATATCTTCCATGAGGATTGGAAGAACATTAAAGCTTGTTTGGGTTAATAGAAAAACGATATCGGCTGTTGGAACGCAGGTAGTTTGATTGGGAAGAGGCACCTCAAGGTCAAGGACATCCTGGTCGAGAAGGTTTTCGATATCTGGATCAAGTTCTTGAGGGCAGCTTTCTTCGCCTTTTGTGTATGGGGCTATGCAAAGGATGCCAATAAGAGCAGCGGCCAAGATTGAGACGGATTTTTTCATAGTATAATTTCTTCTTTTTTAGATACAATCACGAGAGTCAAAAACAGTATGAAAGTACTATACCATGTTTGATTGTTTTTGTTTAAACTAAACTCTAGTGTATCATTTTTTGAAATATGGTGAACTTTTGGGTGTCGATCCCTGTCATTTCACCTGATGGGGGAATGGCTCGTTAAGTGGCCACTCGGTACCCGCCGACGACAAGGCGAGGGCGGGGCAAGCTAATCTGCTCAGCATAACGGGCTCTCAAATCACTTTAGCGATCCTCGATACAATCCCTTCGGCATATTGGCCTCGGGATCACTCGGGATGAGCGGGAGGGGACCATGGCGGACGGGGCAGGGCAAGCAGGGGATGAGCGTGTCTAGGGCTCGGCATAGGCCTGGGATAACGTGAGATGATCTGGGAAAATATAATGGAGGCCACGTTCAATAAAAAGGAGCATGTATTTGAAACAGAGAGAAATGGGGTAAGAAAAGAACAGGGGGCACTGCCCGGAAACTGCAGAATAAGCAAGGAGCACCATGCAAACGCGTAATCAAAAATATTTTGTTGTGGAAGGGAATATTGGGGCGGGGAAATCAACATTTCTCAAGGTTATTAATACATTTTTAAATGCGCAGGTCGTATATGAGCCTCATGAAAAGTGGCAAAATGTACAAGGAGAGAATCTCCTTGATCGCTTTTATACCGATACTCATCGCTGGGCATATACATTCCAAACGTATGCATTTATTACGCGCGTTTTAGAACGTGAAAAAGCCGCGCTTAATAATTCCCACCCATTTCAAATACTTGAACGTTCGGTATTTTCAGATCGTTATTGTTTTGCTAAAAACTGCTTTGAGCTTGGGTTGATGAATGCACTCGAGTGGAAGCTTTACCAAGAATGGTTTGAATGGTTGGTTGATACCTATACAGTAAAGCCGAGTGGTTTTATTTATATGCAAACTGATCCGAAAGTATGCTACAAGAGGCTACTTAAGAGGAACCGATCTGAAGAAGGTGGCGTCACGCTCGAGTATCTAGAGCTTCTTCATGACAAGCATGAACGTTGGTTAATTAATAAAGAGGGAGTGAGTTCTTATATTAAGGATACCCCGGTGCTGGTCATTCAGTGTGACGAGGATTTTGAGAGTGATAGGGACATGCAGAAAGCGCATATGGCCAAAATTATTGATTTCCTAGAAGTTCAGTATGAAATTCCTGGGGCATTGAGCGCTCGTACAGAAATGCTCGTTTAAAAAATGAGCTTGCAAAGGAGTGATGCTTTAGGCTATGCTAGGAGTAAAGAAAATCTTTACTTCTGAAAGGATGTACCATGCCAGATGAGATAAATTATGTTAAGATGGCAGCCTATTTTGGGGCCGCCTTAGCGATGGGCATCGGTACCATTGGGCCTGCATTAGGCCAGGGTATCGTTGCTGCGAAAGCTGTTGAAAACATGGGTAAATACCCAGAGATGTCGAATAAAATTCGCACCTCGATGTTTTTAGCGCTTGGCATTATCGAAACAAGCGCAATTTATGCTTTTGTTATCGCTCTTATTCTTATTTGGTTTACAAAATAACGAGGGAGCCTCATGGCGCTGGCGATCAACCTGACGCTCGTGGTTCAGGTCGTTCACTTTCTGATAGCATATGTACTGGTATCCCATTTTTTGCTTAAACCTGGTTATCTAGCCTTAAAAGCGGATCATGAGAGAATGAGGCAGCTGCGATCAGTGCTTGTGCAAGAACAAGAAGTGCTTGCGCAGAAAGAGCTCTATAAAAAAGAGCAGTGGCGCACCTGCCAGAACTATTTTGCTTCTCATCGTCCAGCATTAAAAGTGGCAGCAGTGGGGGTGATATCAACTGAAGCGGTAAAGCCTCTTCATGAATTCTCACCCGAGGAGATTGAAAGTACTGCGCGAGAAATCAGTAAAAAGCTCGAAGGAAGTTTTCGTAATGATTGACCTTATTTTTTCCATTCTCAATCTCGCTCTTTTTGTCGGAATTATAGCTTTTCTTATTAAGAAAGCGCTGCCAACTATACGGCAAGCAATTGATGCTGAAGATGCTGTTGAACGAGATTTGCATGAGGAGCATCATGAGGTGCTTGCAATGCAGCATCGTACAGAGGAAAATGCCAAGTTGCAGGGTGAGGAGTGTGAGCGCCTTGTTGTGAAAATTAATCAGTGGAAGACTGCTGTTGAGACTGCAAATCGTGTACAAGAATCGGAATCTGGTGTTGAGCGTCATGAACTCGCAGAAAAAATTAGCAGGCAGTCGGAAGAATACAACAGAGATGCACTGTACCAAAAACTTTCCCCGCATGTAATTGCCGAATTAGAGTCTTCATTACGCACCTATTATCGTGATGAGAAGCAAGCACATGCGTATATAGATCGATTTATAGGGGGCTTGCGCAATGAAAAAATCTCATGAAGTGCTTGCAAAGAAATATGCCCGTGCATGGATACATCTCTATAGTAGTGCTTTAAATGTTGAGCTTATCGATCATGTCGATACCTTAAGCGAGTATTTGCATAAAAATCGAACCGCGCTTTTTTATGTTCAGATCTCAGCAATTGACGAGGCTCGCACCAAGAAAAATTTTCAGGAGTTACTTGCCCACTTTCATGTGGGCCATATTTTTGAATCACTTATTGAGCTTCTTCTGAATCACAAACGGATTTTTCTGTTGCCTACCATTTTTCGATACATATATAGGCTTTACCTTGAGAAAATGAATATTATGCATTTTACAATTGAAAGCACCGTCAATTTATCACGAGAAGAGCTTGTGCCTCTCAAGCTGTTCTTGTCAAAAGAGACGGGGAAGAGTATTATTTTTCATACGGAAATAAAGCCTGAGCTTATCGCAGGCATAAAGGCATATAGTGAAACGCTTGGATTTGAGCACTCAATACGTAAGAGATTGCAGGCTTTGCGGGTTGCTCATTCTGCTTGATTTGGTATAAGGATACAAGGACACCCAATGAAAGAAATTAAAAGCACCGATCTGATATCGCTCTTTGAAAAATCGCTGGCACATGTGCCAGCCGATAACCTAGAGGAAATTGGTTTTGTTGTGCAAGTCGGTGATACTTTTTGTAGAATACACGGCCTTACCAAAGCGGTGTATGGGGAGCTTATCGAGTTTGAAGGTGGCAATAAAGGGATTGTCATGAACCTTGATGAAGATTATGTGTCAGTCTTCTTAATTCAAGCCCAGGTGCCTGTTGCAGAACTTGAGATTGCAAAACGAACCGGGGGTGTGTTTAAGGCGCCAGTCGGTACGAACTTATTAGGGAGAGTCTTAAACGCTGTGGGCGATCCTATTGATGACCTTGGCCCTATTGCTTATCA
This sequence comes from uncultured bacterium, assembly GCA_963695365.1. GTDB lineage: Bacteria > Babelota > Babeliae > Babelales > Babelaceae > PRDV01. The sequence continues at coordinate 184,099 of OY968766.1, read as the reverse complement.
AGAGAAGCGTCCTATAGAGGTTCGCATTCCAGGAATTATTGAAAGAAGTCCGATTAATGAATCGCTTGAAACAGGAAAGCTTGCAATCGATGCGCTTGTTCCCATAGGAAAGGGGCAGCGTGAGCTCATTATTGGTAACCGTGGCTCAGGTAAAACGTCACTTGTTATCGATACCATGTTGCATCAAAAGGGCAAAAATGTTATCTGTGTCTATGTATCTATTGGCCAGCGGCAGGCAAACTTAGCGCGTATTGTGCGCTTGCTTGAAGAAAGTGGCTCGATGAAATATTCGGTCGTGGTGAGCGCAGATGCAAGCCAGGCGGCACTTGATCGTTATATGGCCCCGTATGTGGCCTGTACCATCGCAGAGTTTTTTAGAGATCAAGGTGGTGATGTTCTTATCATCTATGATGATCTGAGTAATCATGCAATTGCTTATCGAGAAATGTCATTACTTATGCGTCGCCCACCAGGTCGTGAAGCATATCCAGGTGACGTTTTCTACCTTCACTCACGCTTGCTCGAACGGGCAGGAAAGCTTGCTAAGGGTGGTTCTATAACAGCATTGCCGTTAGTTCAAATTCAGGGTGATGATATTACAGCCTATATTCCGACGAATCTCATCTCCATTACCGATGGTCAGATTTTCTTGGATACAAAGCTCTTTAATCAAGGAATCCGTCCTGCTGTGAACGTTGAGCTTTCCGTCTCTCGTGTTGGCGGTGCTGCGCAAACAAAGGCGATAAAGCAAATGACGAAGGCGCTTCGGTTAGAGCTGGCACAATATCATGAGTTGGTTGGCTTTTCTCAGTTTGGCACCGAACTGGATCTGCTTTCACGTAAGCACTTGGCGCGCGGAGAAATTGTCTATCAGCTCTTGCGCCAAAAGCAGTATGTAACGCTTTCGTTTGTTGATCAATCGCTCATGCTTTTCTTATTTCAAGAAAACTTTCTTGATGCACTTCCACTCGGGGAGGTTCGTCCATTTGCAGATCAGTTTGTCAGCTACGTAGAATCGGTCTATAACAAACTGTATAAAGACATTCTTACAAGTGGCGATATTACAGAGCAACAGCGCGCTCAACTGCGTGTGATTGCCAAAGAGTTTACCAGTCTTTTTGTACCTATCTGAGAATTGTTTTGTAGTTTTTAATTCGCTTACATTGTTATTGTAATCATACCGACTTACAGTCGCAACCACTGTATTTTGCGAGTAAATGACTCTTGACAGTGCTATCATCAGGTAGGGCTGCAACCGCCTGGCCTGCGACCGATCGGGCAAAATTCGCTCTATTATACCAATATATTGCATCCGGAGATGCACTTCGAATCACAGGAGCCATATTGCGAGACCAGCCTTGTTTAGTTTCGTAGGCCTTTAAGAGCGCATTAATACTCTGAATATGATTACACATTGGAATGCGAAGCAATCCTTCAACAAGCAGTTCACAGACGGCGAACTGATCCGATTCTGTTACTGCACGATGCAAATAAGATGGCCGGCATTCCCTGGCCGCCTCGGATAAAGCTGTTTCGCCATATCTATTGCAGAAATCTATACGAGCACCTCCAGCAATCAATACACGAACACATTCAACACGCCCCTCATGTGCCGCAATCATCAATGCTGATTTACTAAACAACTCGGTGGCTTGGTTTACGTTGGCACCTGCTATAATGAGCCTACGCACGCATTCAAGATGGCCTCTGTTGGCTGCCCACATCAGGGCTGTCCAGCCGCCGTTTTTCTCAAAGTTTACCTCTACACCTGATGCAATGAGTGTGTTTAAACTTGCTTGATCGCCTTCGCGAGCAGCTTCGAATAGTTTGTCAGAAGTTTCGTCCATGGCACAAACGGTACTCATCATAAAAATAGTCGCAAATAATAAGTTCATAATCCTATTCATCGTATATCCTCATAGTTAATTGTTTTTATTATTTAACTATAACTATATATTTTTTATTCAAATAGTCAAGTTTTTTTGCTGACAATTGAACCTGTTTCTTGCTAGGTTGAAAATTGAACAAGCATAACCCATTATAGAAAAGGAGAATCTTATGAAAAGATTACTACATTAGTCCTACTTACCGGTGTGGCGGCATCTTTAAATGCTGATATGATGATGCATGCGAAAGATATGAAAGAGATTGTGCACGCATTAGAAGGATTTCGATGTCCTCTTCTGCATATAGAATAAGATAAAATAGTTTAAAAATGAAATAATCGTAAGTCATGGGCGAAGTTCAATTCCTGCTTATTGAATAAAAACTACGTGTTTGTATACTAGTAAGACTTGTGCCCGTAGCTCAGCTGGATAGAGCAACGGATTTCTAATCCGTAGGTCGAAGGTTCGAATCCTTCCGGGCACACCACCTGGGCTTCGCCCTGGACCCAGTTTCACCTTAAGGTATTCTTAATATCTTGTAGTGCTTGGAGCCGATCAGGATTGGAAAAAATAGCAGAGGCAATCGCGACTCGATCGGCCCCTAGACGAGAAATATCTCTCAAATTGCTTGCATTAACACCGCCATCGACAGCGATGGCAAACTTTCTGCCACTCGCTTTCCGATAGGCCGCGAGCTTTTCTAGTTTAGTAAGTACTGCGGGTATGAACGTCTGTCCAGAAAAGCCAGGCTCGACACCCATAAGAACTACTTGCTTGAGGTCTGGTAACGATTCAACGACATCGCCCGATGTTTTAGGGTTTAAAGCGAGACTTCCAAAAAATCCCCGACCCTCGATTTCTTTTAAAACAGTCTCGACCCCCTTGTCAGATTTACATTCCCAATGAACAGAAACGATATCTCGTTCTCTTAGATTCAGCCTGTCGATATACCTTTCAGGATAATCGACCATGAGATGCACATGGATTCTCTTATCCGTTGCTGCTCTGATTGCATCGATAAATGGGAATCCCCAGGTAAGATTGGGGGCGAATTGGAAGTCCACGACGTCGACGTGAAAGCCTCCGACTTGGGGCTCAAGGAGCTTGATCTCTTCTCCAAGCCGCATGAGATCTGCTGATATGATTGATGGAAAAATTTCTGTCATCTGTTTCCCGTTTATTACACAGTATACCCGAGTGCAGGGCGATGTCTAGCAAAAACTTTCGGCGGGTTATGTAAAAAATCTGAGTGTACTTCTATAAAGATTTGCAGAAAAATGGGCTTCTGGTATACTAAATTACATATCGTGAAACAATGTATAATTCAATTCTCTTACGGAGGTCAACGATGGTAGAAAAAATTCGTCCTCTTCTTGATCGCGTTTTAGTCAAACGCTTAGCCAACGAAGAAAAGACCGTTGGTGGCATTATTATCCCAGACATGGCTAAGGAAAAGGCTCAAACCGGAAAAGTCATCGCCATAGGTACTGGCCGCGTCCTTTCAGACGGCAAAGTGCTCCCTATGTCAGTAAAAGTTGGCGATGTTGTGTTCCTTCCTAAATATGCGGGTACTGAGGCATCAGGAGAGCATGTTATTATTAAAGAAGATGAAATTCTTGGTATTGTAGAACAATCATAAAAACCCTCAGAGGAAGAAATTATGGCTGGAAAAAAGATTCTTTATGGAGCAGAAGCTCGTCAAAAGTTATCATTAGGTGTTGATGCCCTGGCTAATGCGGTGAAGGTGACCCTCGGGCCCCGTGGCCGCAACGTGGCATATGAACGTAAGTTTGGTGCACCTGCCATTACTAAAGATGGTGTAAGTGTTGCAAAAGAAATTGAGTTGATCGATCCTATTGAAAACATGGGCGCTCAGATGGTGCGTGAAGCTGCTAGTAAGACTGCAGATATCGCTGGAGATGGCACCACAACGGCGACTGTTCTCACCCAGGCTATTTTCCGCGAAGGCAATAAGTTTGTAACGGCCGGCGCTAATCCTATGGAATTAAAGCGCGGTATTGAAAAAGCGGTTGCTGCTGCTGTTGAGTTTGTTAAAAAGCAGGCCAAAGCAGTCAGTAGCAAAAAAGAGATTGAACAGATTGCGACAGTATCTGCAAATTCAGACACCTTTATTGGTGAACAGATTGCTCAAGCGATGGATCATGTTGGCCGCGATGGCGTTATTACCGTTGAAGAAGCAAAAGGGATGGAAAGTGAAATCTCGTTTGTTGATGGTATGCAGTGTGATCGCGGATACCTATCACCTTACTTTGTGACCGATCATGAAAAAATGGAAGCGACTCAACAAGATGCGTACATTCTTTTGTATGAGAAGAAGATCTCAAGCATGAAGAGCCTTCTTCCTATATTAGAGCAGGTAGCAAAGTCTGGTCGCCCACTCTTTATCATAGCAGAAGATATTGAAGGGGAAGCCCTTGCAACCCTTGTTGTGAATAAACTGCGTGGAACACTGAACATTGTAGCTGCAAAAGCTCCTGGTTTTGGTGATCGTCGTAAAGCAATGCTTGAAGACATTGCTATATTGACAGGCGGCAAGCTCGTTTCTGAAGAAATTGGCTTAAAGCTTGAAAATATCACTCTTGAGGATCTTGGTCGTGCTAAAAAGATTGTTGTGACCAAGGATACTTTCACCATTATTGAAGGTGCTGGAAGTAGCGATGAGATCAAAGGTCGCATCCTTCAAATTAAGGCTCAGATTGAAAATACCACCTCAGACTATGATAAAGAAAAGCTTCAAGAACGCCTTGCAAAGCTTTCTGGTGGGGTTGCCGTGATTAAAGTAGGGGCAGCGACTGAAACTGAAATGAAAGAAAAGAAAGATCGTATTGAGGATGCGCTCCATGCAACACGTGCCGCTGTTGAAGAAGGCATCGTTGCAGGTGGTGGCGTTGCACTTTTAAGAGCTCAAGAGGTAGTCAATGCCCTCAAGCTTGAAGGTGATGAGCAATTAGGCGTCCAAATCGTCTCCCGTGCACTTGAAGAGCCGCTTCGAATTATTGCAGCCAATGCTGGATATGAAGGATCGGTTATCGTTAACCGCGTTCGCCAAGAAAAGGGCAACATTGGCTTCGATGCTAAATCAGGTGAGTATGGCGATATGGTAGCCAATGGTATTATCGATCCTGCAAAAGTAGTGCGCTCAGCACTCCAAAATGCATCGTCGATAGCTGCTTTGCTTCTTACAACGGAAGCGCTCATTACGGAAATCCCTGAAGATAAGAAAGAGGCAGCTCACGCTCAGCACGGCGGCGGAATGGGCGGTATGCCAGGAATGTATTAATAAACGCGTAACAGGCAAGCGAAATGAGCCCCGGATGGTTAATTCCCTCCGGGGCTCTGCTCATGCACTTTTTCGCCATTTGTTATTACGCATCCCCCACATTTTTGATTTAAATTGCCTGAAAATGCCCCCTTTTCTATATGGTTAAACGGGTTGGGTGTGCCAAGTTTTGATGTTGGTTAGGTAAGTAAAAAAGAACAGCATTCATTCTTATGCTGAATGAAGTCTGTAAATTTTTTCGCTAATACTTTGTAATTTGTCAGGAACGAAAAGTGTGGCACGCCACGCAATTCTTCAATAAAGTGATTCGGTAAGCATACTGAAAGAATTGATAAATCAATTGGCAAGTTTATTTCATCTTGATCACCGCCAACTATATATACGGGAATGGTTATATCTGCAAGCGAACCAATTGTGTTGACAATAGTCGGGCCTGTATATGGAATTGTAGGGATATTTATAGGAGGCGTAAATGCAGGAATAAAATTTGATGAGGCTTGCCCACCAACAGCGGTGTAGGATTGATATGCATACGTAGAAGTTTGCAACGCTAAATTAAACACTTCTGCCTGCAGCTTTTTGTACAGTTTCGGTGATGGGACGTTAGGCTGCTTGCATGAGACTGTCACAGCGTACTCACTAAAACATGTAGCAATTCCTATTTGATCGCCCTTTGCTATAGCTGCATTAACACATACAAGACCTGGTCCGGCGATGGAGTGTGAAAAGCTTGTAGCAAGAAGAGTAATAGTGCTTGGGACTAAAATTGGATCATTTTGGTAAGTAAAATAATATAACTCAGCAAATCGGCCCGAATACGAATGGGCGATGATATGAGGATTTTGAACATTTTCTTGCTGAATGATTAATCTAAAGTCTGTAGTGGTAACTTCCAAAGAATAATCAACAAACGGGTTGCCCGTATCTGGTTGGCCACTTGGTAGTGTTCCGCGTCTATATGGTGCAATGAGATAAAAATCTTTACACATTTTTTTTATCACCCCTCGCCATCCATCAGCAGTTGCGCCATTTCCATGTATCAAGAAAACAGCAGGATTTTTTTTGTTACCTGCGGTTAAATATACAATATCTACATTGTTGTTTTCTGGTGTTCCCTGAAGTATTTTTGTATGAATTTTGCAGCAATCTTTGTCTTTGTCTTTGCCGAAGGCTACTGTTTGTGTGAGCAATACGCATGCTGCTAAGAAAAAGGTCATAAACATACCAGACTCCTGTATTTTGTATTGAGATTGAAGGGATCCCTTTTTTTTGGACCACTTTTGTTAACTTCTAATTTTATGATAGCACGCCTGCTTTTTCAAAAGCAAGAATTTTTCTCCTTTTTATAAAGTCGTTTAGCAATTGCTTCTCAAACTCCTCTGGGCGCATATATCCTGAGGAGTGTAAGCGCTCTGCTTTGTGGCTCTGGATCGTATTATTTGGAGCGATGTCTCACATTAGAATCTGCGATAGTCTCATGGGCGATCTCAGCTTTTGACGTTTAAATGGAAAACGTCAATTTGGCGTCAAAATATTGGAGCGATTTATTTGACGTTAAATTGGAAAAAATTAATTCGACGTCGAGCACAGGTAGTTATTTGACGGTCTAAAACGGCGGCATGGGAATGCCAGGACTGCACTAATAAACGCGTAACAGGCAAGCGATTGAGCCCCGGATGGTTAATTCCCTCCGGGGCTCTGCTTTCAATTTTATCTTATCAGCGAAATTCACTGTTTGCTTGAAGTATTAGTTTTTTTGCTTAAGCAAACTTCCTGTAAGCATCCCACAATTTCTTGTGAGGACCATTATGCCCGCCATCGCGGTCGGTAACGAGCTGAGTTGTGCCAAGATTTACGGCTCTGAGTTTTTCGAAATAGATATCATCATCTCGATTGGCGAGGATTTCATCAGGTTTTTCAAAATACAGCAGAATTGATAGCGTAAGCCCCTTGAGGCCATCGATATTATCTATTGGTTCAAAACCATTTTTCTTAAATCTTTTAGAAAGTACCTGGATAAATTCTTCCTCGGGTCTAATGCTTAGAATCTCCGTTACTGATTTTAAGGGTGCATCTAAAATAAGCATGCCTTTAGAAAGGGCTTGGAGGATATCTTTTCTATCTTCAGGAGAGACCCCAATGCTTGAAAGTTCCTTGGAGTAGGCATTGCTATTAAGAATAGCCAGCGTTACTATTGTTGCGCCGCCTCCTGCAGAGAAACCATAGATACTGATCTTTTGTATGCCCTTTTTGATGAGATTGTTCAGAAGAAAGATGAGCGGCAGATAGTCGCTGATGGTGCCAAATGAGCTTGTAAAGAGATCGAAATTCTCATCCATATCATGATCGGGAAAATTGAATGTTGCGATGGGTAACTGAACGTGCCGTGCGACCATATGACCTATTTCTTTATTAGCACCGGAGCCATGGCAGGTGATCATAACATGATCTAATGGCACTTTAGCATGCAATAATTCATACGTAGGATTGTAGCCAAAGAGTTTTTGAGCTTCGTGGTTTAGATCGTGCATATTGAGTGGATTTCCCGTCAGATTTATTGCCATACTTGCGAGCGTTATAGGTGTGATTGAAAATAATCTATTCATATTTTAAGCTCTCGAATTTTTTTGGTTATGTTTTATTTCTCACGAAAATATACTTGATTGTTAAACTAAATGCAAAGATTATCGAGCGTCGTGAGCTCTGTGGCAACTTGGTTATGACAAAAGTGATATGGCAACTACTCTCACTCTTTCTTGCGACCTTTGCAGTTTTTGCAGGGATCGAGCACAATTCTATACATGTTAAAGCATCTGATTAACGCGGGAATTAATCTGCACATGCGCTCATCTTTCTTTTCTTCATCGTGTGATTCGAGCTTCGGTTCTGGGATGTGACCGTCAACCACAACAGGCGATGGGGTGCTTACTCTGGTAGGACTTTCTCTTCGAGCTACAGCTGCAGGCGCTGGCTGCGTTGGTTCAGATGGGGATACTCTTGCTCCGTGGGCGATCAGAAGAGCCGCGGTATCTCTATGGCCCGTTGCAATTGCTAGGCCATACAGCTCTTGGTAATCGATGGGGACTTCTTGATCGATAAAAAATGCTAAGAGATCAGTATGACCGTTCTGAGCAGAGTTCTTTGTTGCTTTAGTCGCCTGACCTGTATGAGAGATAGCGGGATCTTTTTCAAAAATCTTTCTGCAAATAGCTTCGCTGCCTTTTTTTGCTGCGAGCATCAGTGAGGTTGCTTTTCCATTACAATCCCCTTCCACGTAAAGAGAAGCGCCTCTATCGATAAGAAGAGCGCTGGTTTCTTCATCACCTCGTAGGCAGGCAAAATGGAGAGCGGTGTAACCCTTGAATACTTTTTTAGAGCGTGCATTGATTAATTCAGGATGTTCATCTAAAAAAGCTCTCAGTTGGCCCGCATTTCCGTTGTTTGCAAGATCAAAGAGCTCGGTTTCAAGAGATTCTTCGTCTCTCGAGAGTGATTGCATGCCAAGAATTGGGTTTATTAAGCTTAGGCAGCAGATAATGGCTAATGCCAAGTTCATGGGAAGTCTCCAAGGAATTAATTTGTTATTTTGACTATATATATTCTCAAGGATACCATGAGAAAATTGTTACAACAAGTGGTTAATCTTGAAAGAGCTTCGATTGGTTTCTGACAATGAGAAAAGGTGTCGATTTTTACAATTCTGCTTGTTTTAATATAGGTTGTGGTTTCGGAGAGTCGATAAAGGGATTAAGTATCCGCAGTCGCCTTTCGATAATGTGCCCGTTGTGCATATCTTCTGAAAATAATACTGTGCACTTTTTTTCGAGCGCTGATGCAACCATTAGGCTATCAAAATAAGAATATCGATATTTTGAGGGGATATGTATGGCTGCTTTAATCGTGCGAAGCCTTACCCGAGATACATGAAAACAACTATAGAGATCCTCAATAGTACTTATCAACGCGTCGGCAAAAGCACATCTTTTGCGTTTCATTACGCTTACAAATTCATTAATTACCTGAGTGCTTAGTGTAATATGATACTCAGAGAAATTTAAAAGACCTTCGGCAGCATCTCTCTTATATGCCTCATCGTAAGAACACAGGTAAATAAGGATATTGCTATCGATGAAAGCTTTATCTCTTGTTGGTTTCTTCGCGATCAAACTTTAGGTCTTTAGTGCTTATTGATAACGTGTCAAAAAGCGGTGCATTCGAAAATTCTTTGGTAATTACGATTACTCTGACTTGTTCTTGGCTATCGATTCCAGTTTTATATTTTGTTGGAATCTCTATCACGCCATCTTTTGATCGGGTGAGAAATTCATATTTTTTCATTGCAGATCCTTTCATTTTTCATTCTGATTGTAAGCATATACAAAAAAATTATTTTATGCAACGTTTCCATACACGTCTTTTGCTAATAATCGAGCAAGAGCTACGGCTTCATCAAGCGAGTGTTGCCAGATATTGCGTCCAATGGCGATGCCTGAGGTGCCGCCGATGGTGATTTGGTCATGAACTGTTTTTATAAGCTGTTGCGAATCATATTGTTTACCACCAGCGCATATGACTTTTGTGTTTCCCGCTGCAGGCACGATGAATTGGAGAAGCTGAGCGCTTGTCTGTGTAGCAATAGGATGTGGCGCACGAATTTTTACAAAATCTGCGCCAAGGCAGGCAGCGGCTCCTGCTGCACCGGCAAGAAGGTGGTGTTCGCTTTCATCGCTAATAAAGTGTGAGCGAGGGTACATCCAGAGAATTGCTATCAGGCCATGTTGATGGGCTTCAAAAATAGCATGTGCTGCTTGCTCAAGCATGCTATCTTCAAATTCGCTTCCTAAATAGATGGTTAACCCAATGCCGCGAATAGCAAGATCAGATTCTTTTTTGAATCTCGCCACTTGATCTATGGTCCAGAGCTGTCTGCTCATTGGATCTCGCGAACGAGTTGGAATCAAGTTGGTTTTGGAATTGAGTTTTACGATATAATTGATGCCAGGATAGAGAGCGCCATAGCGTGCAATGAGCCCCAACTGCGTAGCGAGAGCTCCAATAGGTGCTCGCACAGCGATTTGAAAAAAATGTTCTGGTTGATGAGCTGAAGGATCAACTCCTGGTCCTGCGAAATCCTCATCAAGATGCTCTATTTTGTGATCGGCAGCAAACAGGAAAAGGCGCCCCGTTGATCGGGTGATTGCCTCATAATTTCGTCGGTATTCATCGTGCATCCCCGCTGGAATATCTGCAGGAATATGTAGGTCAGTCTTTTTCATGAAACGTCTATCTCTTTGCTCACATGTATGCACCATTGGCTCTATAGTCTCATATACCATAGGGGCTTGTGAAGAGTCAACGTTTGGAGTTTTTTACAAGATCTTTTCATGAATAAGCATCTTATGCGCAACTTTTTCAAAGAGCGGCGCAGCGATTGCTGAGGCAAGAAGTCCCTTTTTGGTAGTCTCCTTTAGGAGAATAACGACGATACGCCGATACTCATTTTTCTCTACGATTGCCATAAAGGTAAAGAGATGGCGATAGGGATCGTAGCGACCATTTGTGATTAACCGCGCGGTTCCTGTTTTGCCCATAACGGTATATCCATTAATACGCGCTTTGGTAGCAGCTCCTTCATCGATCGTTTTTCGCAGTATTCCCTTGAGCTGATTAATCGAATCTTGTCTAAAGAAAGGGCCCTGCTTTTCTACAGGAGCATCAGATTTAATAAGGCAGGGTGGTATGAGATAGCCATCGTTTGCAACGATGCTTAATGCCTGGCCGAGCTGCAATACATTTGCGCTAATTTCATATCCAAACGAAAGTGAATTGAGTGATGCTTTTGACCAGCGCTCAGGGGGATTGACCATGCCATAATTCTCGCCGGCTAAGATGCCAATTTTTTTGCCAAATCCGAGATTGCGGTAATGATCGTACAGCTTCGTGCCAACTCTCTGGGCAACTTTTGCAACACCGATATTGTTGGAATCTTTTATGACATCCTCAAATGGGATAATACCATTGGCTTTGGTTGTATTGACAATAATGCCGTGCACCCGGGTTGTTTTTCTATTTTCGCAATCAATGAGCTCGTTTGGACGCACGACTTTTTCTTCAAGTGCAGCCAGTGCAAGAAATGCCTTAATAACAGAACCGAGTTCATAGGTATCGGTGATGATGCGATTTTTAGTGTTAGCTTGCTCAATCGATTCCGGATCTGATTGCTCAAAATCAGGATAGTTAGCCATGGTGAGAATCTCGCCATTATCGGGATTTAAAATAAGGACCGATCCTTCTTTAGAACCTATCTGGCGCATATAGTCTTTGAGTTCTTCATATACCAAAAACTGCATAATAGAATCGATTGTTAAACTAACCGGTTTACCTTGTGTACCTTCTACTTTTGTTTCTCGGTTAAAATAAAAGTGACCAGAGCGGCAATCTTTTTCTATGCGATAGGTGGATTTTTTACCTGCAAGCGAGCTGTTATACATAAGCTCGATCCCAAAGAGACCTTGATTGTCGATATCGGTAATACCGATAATAGGGCCAACGGATTGAATGGGATAATAGCGGCTTGGCTCTTTAAGCAATTTAATATCAGAAAGATCTGCATTCTTGATGAGTTCGATCTCTTTATCAGAGAGCCGCCGTTTTATATACATAAAATGGCTCGTTTTTACTCTATGAAGCCGTTCTGCCGCAGGCTTAAAATGGGCAGCGAGAAATGAGGCTACGCCAGTAGGATTTTCTAGTTTTGAGGGGATTAAGAAAGCAGATAAACTTTCCTTATTAAGCGCAAGTGGTTGTCCATGACGATCAAAAATCTCTGCCCGCTCAGGCGTGGTGGTGATATTCATCGAATATTGTTGATTCGCTAACGTCTTAAAAAAAGAAGATTGCCTAATCTGTACGCTATAGAGATTTATAAGCAGCAGGAAATAGAGTCCTACAAAAACGAAAAAAAGAAGCGCAAGTCGCGGATTATGATGCTGCAGATTCATGAGGTACCGTTTTTATCTGATTGAGTGTAATTTTTCGCATATTGGATTGTACCGCAAATTCTTTGATCTGTGCAAGATCATGGTGCGCATGGAGTGATTGCTTAAGTTCCTGCTTTTTTTGGGAGAGCACAAGCTTTTTCTTTTCGAGTTTCTGCTTTTGATAGGAGAGTTTTATGAGATTGTTCTGATGATAAATATAAAAAAACACGAGCACGAGCTGCAGTGCGAGAAAGAGAACGAAAAATGAACCCTGTTTTTTCATGCTGCGTCCAAGATAAGGAACTATATTTTCCTGTATTGTAGCATGGATTCTGTTTTTTTGGTATCAATCGGCTTATAAAGGAGTTGAGTTTTAGGCAAAATCGAGACGGCTTTACCTATCTTTAATTTTACCTATACTACGATCATATAGAAAAGTGCTAACTGTAACGTGCGCTCGTTTCTTCTTTGACGCATTTTTTCTTTCAAGGGATAAGCGTGGGTAGTATTACCAATCACGAAAGGGTTGTGATGTTTTCAGTACAAAAAAAAAGTGTCTTTATGCTTCTAAGCATGCTTGTGAGTCTATCAACTATGGATGGATCCTATCAACCAAAAGTCCTATCAGCTCCATTAGAAGAAAAAGCGCTCGGTAATGTCTATCTATCAATGACTGGGGGCAAGATTTTAATGCAGGGCCCACTTGCGCGAAAATTTGGGTGGATTGTACAGAATCTGAGTGATCACTCTGGGTTAAGGAGGGAGAAGCCCTTAACCGTTCCCATTCCTAAAGCGGCTATGGAAGGGATAAGAAACTGTCTTAATGCTATTATTGAGGATCCAACTCATGAGCGTCTTCAGTTTGAAGTATTGAGTGATCTTAATCTTAAGGATTTTGCTGATCTGCTTATTTATAGTTGGTTTTTGCAGGTGAGTGATCTGGTTTTAGTCGCAGCACCAGAATTTGTGAATCGCTTAAAAACTGAGCATCTAGATACGTTTGCAGAGCAAGCAAACTTTTTAGATACTATCTTGTCTGCGGATGGAAAACCTGAAGGTGTTCCTTGGAATGAGTGTATCGCGCAGCTCAAAACATGGTTAGCGTGCTTTGTGCTCTTGCCTGAAGATAGAAATTCCCTTCGCGCTCGGTTTATAATTTCGATGGGACTTGAAGGATTACCAAAACACGCTGTTTGTGGGTTGATGGGAGCCTATATTGCGGTGAGTGGTGAAGATGAAAGAGATGGCGGAGAAGTAGTTGGTTTTTGCGAGCTTATCGAACCTGAATCTATAGGTGTGCCCGAACACATTTTTCGTACTGAGTTGCCGACTATAGCAAGTAGCTTTTCGCTTGCACCCTTAATGGTGATTGCCGATTGTACGTCAGTTTCTGTGGCCGATGTGATAACCGGAGTGATGAAGCGCTTAGCTATTAAAGATGCTCTCGGGCAGGATCCAGTTTTTAATTGCCTTGCCATGTCACCCGATTTAAAAACAATAGCATTGAGTGTTCTCGAGGGAGCAGTGCTCATAGATATTGAAAGAAATAGCGCAAAATCCTTGATTGTGCCTGATCAGAAAACAGCTGTTTTTGAGGGCTTTCTCCATTTTGTTCCCAATAGCCCTGTATTGCTCGATATTCGCACCTCTGTAGATGCTCATTTTGTTAGGTTATGGCATACAAAAACGGGCAAAATCTTGTTGGAAAAAGACTTTCATGGGGCTCCTATTACAGCCTATTGTTGCACTGAAGAGGGGATAGTATGGATGATGAGCTCAAATGGGGTGCTTACTTGTTTTAATAGCAATCTTACTGATGAAGCCAAACTGCGAGGTGTTACGTGCGATAAGATATGGGATCCTCGTGAGCGGGAACGTGCATTTACCCTCTGGCAAAAGGACGTACGTGCCTTATGCTTTCATCCTACGGGAACCCGTTTAGTGTTGGCCCATAATGGCGGTATCGCTACCATTATTGATACAGGTGAAGATTGTAAGCAAATCGCGCGTCTTGCATCGGATGAAACAATGTTGCTGACGCAAGGTTGTTATGGTAAAGATCATCTTTTGGCTACGCTTGATCGTGGTGGTGTTGTCAATCTTTGGCACGGAGAAAATGGTCATAAACTTGTGCGCTTGCAAGAAGGAGTAGATCGTCTATTTTGGTTTGCTCCCGATAATAGCTATCTTCTTACCGCTACCGCTAATGATGCCCATTTCTGCTATTACAGCAATAAGGCTATAGACCAGTATCTTGAGGGTGGTCTTACCCTCGAACAGGGCCTATTGCTGTTAAAGTGGTTGAATCTAGAAGCTCAGGGCGAAACAATTCCCAATAAATATGCTCATCTTGCAGCAATTAAGCAGTCATTTGATAAAGGGAAGGTAGGACGATTTTTAGGATTTACTGTCAGTTGCTACAAAACCCTCAGCGAATACAAATACGATAAGAAATACAATACGATTAGGAATAATGATGATGAATAAAATGAATAAAATACTCTATGGTATGGGAGTGATACTTTTTATACCGCTTTGCGCTATGGATGTGCAGCAGGTTAAGGTAGAAAAGCTGAAAACAATTCTGGCAAAGCTGCATCGAGATGAACAGGAATATTTGCGTTTGAAATATATATCGCTTGCAAAGGCTTATGCAGCAGAGGAAACGGAGAGCTTGCGGCTGTATATGATTGAGCTTTATGATGGTGCTGATGCAACTGTTCAGAAGAGCTATGATGGTATTTTGCAGGATAAGCTCAAAAAAGATATCGATGCATTGCGCCAAGAATCGGCTCCCTTTGTAGAGGGTGAATCGTTTGCTCAAGACACGAATCGCTGGTTGGAAAAAATAAGGGTAGATGCACTTGTGCGCATGATTGAAAATTACAGCGAAGATAAAAATGAAGAAATTCTTCGGATCTATGCTGGATTAAGCTGCCAGGATTATAAAAAGAGAGCTCAAGGGCTTTTGGAGCGCTTGCATCGTAGCAATTCTCATTTGAGTAAGGTTGTTGCTCTTATTGAATCAACTAATCCTTCAGCAGCAGCTATATTATCGGAAATAAAACGGCTGAAAGCAGAGCAAAAAGATCCCTTGAACGGCGCATCTTTCATGGTAGCTGCATTGCTGGGATTATCGGAAAAAGATCTCGAAACAAAGCGATTAGGAGGATCTTTAGGGGTTTCAAGCCCTGCTGTGCAAAAAGCATCGGGGACACAGATCTTTGTTAACCCAAAAGAGAGGGGTCGTGGGGGTATTGTGTTTAGCCTTCAAGAAGCGCAGTATAGCCGATGGATTCTTAAGCAGTTTGAGGAAGGCCGTGGTGCATCGTCTGCTGATGCGATAGGAGCTCCCCTTACGCGAGAAGAGCTGCAAAAAATTCGAGATTACATAAAACTTATTATAGGGGGCGTAGAGGGGTTTGATTATGAAGTACTCGAAGAGCTCTCATTGGAAGAGCTTGCAACGGTGATGCGTCAGGCATCAGATCTTCAGATAGATGTCTTGCTTGGTCTGGTAGAGCGAAAGTTTGTTGAGCGCATCAAAGAGCGAGATGCCCGCTATTTTGAGGCAACATGGGGATTACTCCAAACGTTCGATTTTTCACCGGAGATTCAAAAAGTTCTTTCTCAGCTTTTTTTTACGGGGGATCAGCAAACTAAGCTTCTTTCTGTCTTGCATTCAAGGCTACAAGAGCTAACGAATAAAACGGTGCTTAAACCGGGGCCTATGGGTTACTTTATGGCTATCAAGGGCTCTGCTGTTGAACTCTGGCATGCTTCAACACATAAACGATTGTGGGAGAAAGCGTACGATAGCCCTGTTGTTACCGTCGCTTGGTTGCAAGCACCATTCTTGCTGGTATGTACTGAAAAAGAGGCATCTATAGTTGATGTTATTTCAAACCGTTGTCTTAAAACAATCACGGTTCAAGAGTGTGGAGGCTCGGGCTCGTTTTGGGCTTGCGCACCATCTCTTGACCAAACAACGTTTGCGCTTGGATGTGGAGATGCCATTGTTTTTGTGAATCTGCGCACGGGGGAGTTTGTTATAAGCAAACTCAGTAGAGCAACGGTTACTGGTGATAATTATTATTTTGGTTCTGATGTATGTTTTACCGTTTTCCCCCAACAGGTATTGCATAAAAAAAATGTTTTGGTACGAGCTATAACGGCCAAAGGCAATGCGATTTGTTTTTGGGATGCTCACGGTAATCAGATTTCAACGATTGATGTAACTGATACTATTATTGGTATCGATCCAAAAGGCCAGTATGCGATTCTTGGTTTGAAAAATGGGTGTAGTCTCGTTGACCTTTCAAGCGAGCAATCTCGGCCTATTATTAACGATGGGAGTTTTAGCAAAGCTCTCTTTTCTTATGATGGTAAACTTGCGGCATTCTTAAGGGTTGATGGTGCGCTTGAAATTCGTGATACGTCAGATTGGCAGATTAAAACAACAATCAGTGCTCAGGCAAAAGATTTCTTTGTAAGTTCAGATAGCCAGCATATCATTACCGTTCATGATAATGAGCTTCGCATATGGCATTACTTTGACGATCGGCTTGGCTATCTTCATACTCCGATCGAGATGACGAATGCATTCTTATTTGCTCATTGTACTGATGTATTAAAAAAAGATTCGAATCGCATAAGCAAAGTTGAATCGCATCTACTTGAAGGGAGTGAGAACGGTGTTCGAGCGCTTACCCAACTTGCATTAGGAGAGGATGTGCAGGAAGAGGCAAAAGCAGGGGCTAATCTTGGGCTAGTTCCCATTGAGAATGTTGCTTTTGCTGAGCAGGTTTATGCTCAAGCTGAAGAGCATTTGACCGCCTTACGGTATAAAGAAGCAGTTGTGTGTTTAAAAGCTGCGATTGCTTTTCCTCATAGTGAAAAGATACGGTGCGATGCTTATCTTAAATTAGGAGAGCTATATAGAGAAGGCAAAGGGGTTGAGAAGAGTGCAGAGATCGCTTTCGCTTATTTTAGTAAAGCGGTATAGAGAAAATAAAAAATCCGATTTTGAAGGGGTTATATCATGTTCAACCTACAAGTGAATGTTCATTCTTCGTGTCTTTTTAAGACAACAACTGTTCTTATGCTTTTTGCAGCGCAGTATTCGCAGATAGTGTATGCAATGGAACTGCTCGAGGTGGCTCCCGTGATTTCTGCGCAAAAAGCGGCTCAAGCGAAGGCCCATCTTTACCTTGGTGAGATGCTAATAAAAGGTGAAGGGTGTGAGCGGGATTATGAAAAAGCCCGAGAGTATTTGTTGTTAGCGGCTCAGGGACTTGATGTGTCAGTTAAGGCCTGGGCAAATATTAGGCTTGCTATGCTCTATCATTTGGGGTGGGGAGTAGAGAAAGATCAACAGATGGTTTTAATGTATTGTGAAAGTGCGAGTCAGTTGGCAAAAGATTGCAAGGAATTAGATGAGATTAGTGAGCTTGCAAATATCTTGAAAGATCCATTCTTTGAGGTGGAGAAGAAGGGCAGGGGAAGTCCTCTGCATATGGCCGTTCTGAAAGGCCATAAAGAGGTAGTTGAGTTATTGATAGCTAAAGGCTCAAAAATCGAGGCTAAAGGCTATCGAGGGGGCGAAACTCCGCTGCATTTGGCTGCTCAGAATGGTCATAAAGGGATTGTAGAGTTACTGCTGTTAAAAGGTGCTGATGCGATGGCTGTGACTAAGAATGGATCTACTGCTCTACATAAAGCTGCTAAGAATGGCATTAAAGATTCAGCGGAGCTGCTGCTATCAGAGGGTGCTGATATAAAGGCTATGGATAAGAGCGGTTATACGCCTCTGCATTGGGCTGCTCTGGGAGGCCATAAAGAGGTAGTAGAGTTGTTATTAGGCAAGGGTGCTGATATAAATGCGGTGAGTGAGAATGGTGATACCTCTCTGCATTGGGCTGCCCGGCGAGGGTATAGAGAGGTCGTAGAATTGTTGTTGGCTAAGGGTGCTGATATAAAGGCTGTGGATCATGATGGCTTGACCTCTCTGCATTATGCTGCTTGGAATGGTCATAGGGAGGTAGTAGCCTTACTGTTAGCTAAGGGCGCTGATCTCAAGGCGGTGACGAAGGATGGCCGGACTCCTCTGCATTTTGCTGCTCAGGAATGTCATAAAGAGGCAGTAGAGTTGTTATTAACCAAAGGTGCTGATATTAATGCGGTGGATAAGGATGGTGATACCTCTCTGTTTTTGGTTGTTCTGGAAGGCGATAAAGAGGTGGTGGAGTTATTGTTAGCTAGAGGTGCGGATATTAGGGCAGTGAATAGTAATGGCAGGACCCCTCTTCATTGCGCGGCTGGTATGAGAGGCTATAAAGAGATTGTTCAGTTGTTTTTAGCTAATGGCGCTGATATAAAGGCTATGGATACGAAGGGTAAAAGCCCTCTGCATAAGGCTGCTTCTCAGGGCCATAAAGAGATAGTAGAGTTATTGATAGCAAAAGGAGCTGATGTGAGGGCTGTTGATAAGAATGGTTCTACTCCTCTACATAAAGCCGCTTATAATGGCCATATAGAGGTTGTGGAGTTGCTGTCATCCAAAGGTGCTGATATTAAAGCTGTGAATAAGGATGGATGGACTCCTCTGCATCTTGCTGCTGCAGAAAGGCCATAGGGAGGTTGTGGAGTTATTGCTAGCTAAGGGCGCTGATATCAAGGCTGTTGATAATAATGGCTATACTCCTCTGCATTGGGCTGCCCAGAAAGGTCACAGAGAGGCAGTGGAGTTGCTGTTATCCAAAGGAGCTGATATGAAGGCTGGGACTTATAGTGGCTGGATGCCTCTGCATTTGGCTGCTTATAATGCTCATGAGAGATTGTAGAGTTGTTGATAGCGAAAAGCGCTGATATAAATGCTCGGGATAATGATGGTAAACGGGCATTTGATCATGCTAAAAGTGCAGATATTCAGGCATTATTAAAATAGGTTTTGGTAACGTGCTTCTGATATGAGAGAATTCTGAAATGTAAGTCTGGATGTAGCGCTTTTAAAATCTAGGAAAAGATGCGATCTTGAACAAGAAATACTGAAGCAATATATAAATAAGGAGATTATGTATGTTTAATGATGTAAATATTCAAAAAAGAAAGGTAGGAAGAATGGGATGCATTATGAAAAAGTTCATTGTTATCTGCTTTATGGCCTGTCAATGGAATTCCATCTATTCGATGGAGGCTCTAGAGATTGTTGAGGTCACTCCAAAAAAGAATTACACGCTACCCATACTTGTTGCTGCTAAAGCTGGGGATAAAGATTCGGTAGCCTCATTACTGCAACAAAAAGCGGATATTGATTCTACAGAAGGGGAAAGCGAATGTACAGCTCTCCATTTTGCAGCGATGTATGGGCATAAAGAGCTACTAGAAATGTTATTAAAAAAGGGTGCGGATGCTCAGAGGTCTGCTATTTGTGAAAAGAAAGGATCTGGAAGTTGTAGATTGACCCCCCTTGATATGGCTATAGAAAATGGCCATATCAAAATTATAGAAATGTTGTTGGAAGATAGTGGGCAGAAGGATATACCCGATCGTGCGTCGATACTTTGGGCTGTTCAAAAAGGGCATAGAGATGTAGTAGAAACATTGCTTGCTAAAGGTCTTACTATCCATGCGGTGGATAAGGATGGAAAGTCTTTGTTGCATAGGGCTTCTAAAAATGGGCATAAAGAGGTAGTAGAGCTGCTGTTAGTAAAACAGGCTGATATCAAAGCTCTTGACAAGAATGGCAGGACTCCTCTGTATTTGGCTGCTCAGAATGGCCATCGGGAGGTGGTTGAGGTTTTGTTGGCTCAGGGTGCTGATATCAAGGCACTTGATAACGATGGTGAAACTCCTCTGCATTATGCTGCTAGGGGTGGCCATAAAGAAGTAGTGGAGTTGTTGTTATCGAAAGGTGCTGACGTGCGGGCCGTGGATGATGATTGGGGTGCGTCTGCTCTGCATAAGTCTGCTTCTAATGGCTATAAAGAGGTAGTGGAACTCTTGTTGGAAAGGGGCGCTGATGTGAGGGCTGTTGTCAAGAATGGCTGGCAACCTCTGCATTTGGCTGCTTTGAACAATCATAGAGAGGTTGTTGAGGTTTTGTTAGCAAAAGGTGCTGACGTGATGGCTGTGGATGTTTATGGTATGTCTGCTTTGCATTATGCTGCTGATAATGGCCATAGGGAGGTAGTGGAACTCTTGTTGGCTCAGGGCGCTGATGTCAAAGCCCTTAATAAGGAGGGTTTGACCCCTCTGCATATAGTTGCTCAGCAAGGCCACAGGGAGGTAGTAGAGTTGCTGCTAGCTAAGGGTGCTGATGTCAAGGTTGTTACTGAGAATGGCAGGACCCCTCTGCATAAGGCTGCGCAGAAAGGCCATAAAGAGATAGTAGAGTTGTTGATTGCAGGGGATGCCGATGTAAATGCTGTGAATAAGGATGGCTGGGCTCCTCTGCATTTGGCTGCTCAGAATGGCCATCGGGGGGTGGTTGAGGTTTTGTTGGCTAAGGGCGCTGATTTAAAGGTTGTGACTCAGGATGGCTGGGCTCCTTTGCATAAGGCGGCTCAGAAAGGCCATAAGGAGATAGTAGAGTTGTTGATTGCAAAGGATGCTGAGGTAAAGGCTGTGAGTAAGGATGGCAGGACCCCTCTGCTTTTGGCTGCTCAGAATGGTCATAGAGAGTTAGCTGAGGTATTGCTCGTTAACGGCGCAGACATAAAGGCAGTGGCTAAGCTGGGCTTGGCCCCTCTGCATGTGGCTGCTTTGAACGCTCATAAAGATCTTGTGGAGTTGCTTTTAGCGAAAGATGCTGATGTGAGAACTACGGATGATGAAGGCTGGCAACCTCTCCATCATGCGGCTTATAAAGGCCATGCAGAAGTAGTAGACTTTTTGCTAATGCGAGGTGCTGATGTGAGGGCTCTGGATAAGAATGGTTGGAGTTCTTTGGATATGGCGGTCTCAGAAGGACATAGAGAACTAGTTGAGCTTTTGCTATCGAGAGGAGCTTTTCTGGAAAAGCGGTATGGTTTGAATCCTTTGCATACTGCTTCTCAAGAGGGGCATAAGGAAATAGTTGAATTGCTTCTGGCAAGAAATGTCGATGTTAGAAGTGTTGATCGGGATGATAAGTCTCCTCTGCATTATGCTGTTTTGAATAATCATAGAGAGGTTATTGAGGTTTTGTTAGCAAAGGGCGCTGATGTGAGGGCTGTTGATAAAGATGGCTGTACTCCTTTGCATTATGCTGTTCAAAAAGGCTATCGTGAATTAGCGGAGTTTCTATTATTCAGAGGTGCTGATATTAATGGTGTATCATCAAAGGTTCTTCATTCTGGAAAAACCCCTCTGCATTATGCTGCTAAAGAAGGGCATGGCGAAATGGTGGAGTTTTTATTATCCAAAGGTGCTCATATTAATGCTGCATCCGCAGGGTGGAAGGACTCTAAAAAAACTCCTCTCCACTATGCGATTGACAATGGTCATAAAGAAGTTGTTGAGGTGCTGTTAGTTCGGGGTGCAGATGTAAGGGCTGTAGATAAAGATGGCAATACCTCTCTGTATCGGGCTGCAGTAAGGGGTGATACAGAAATTGTGACATCCCTGATAGCCCATAATGGCGAGGCTATTATTAATACTCAGGCGACAAATGGTTTGTACCCTCTTGATATTGCTCGTGCGAATGGGCATCGTGAAGTGGTTGGATTATTGATATTACACGGTGCTCAGCGGAGAATAAAGGATATAGTGATTGATGGAGCCATTGCTGCGTGGGTAAAAGCAGTATCTTGTTGTAAAAATCCCAAAGAAAAAGCTGAATAAGCAGATTGCGTAAGCTGTAATGATGTTAACATTCAAAAAAAGGGATTCTAAAATGCATATGATAACTCAAAACACAATTACTCCGCTAAGAGGATTTGCTCATGTTGATTCTCATGCAAGAATTATTCTAATTATTCTAACGTCATTCTTGATGAGCATCACTCAGATTCTTCAAGCAATGGAATTGCTTGAGGTCGCTCCGGTAGTTTCCGTGCAAAAAGTGTCTCAAGCCAAGGCGCATCTCTATCTTGGTGAGATGCGTATAAAAGGAGAAGGGTGTGAGCAAGATTATATAAAAGCGCGAGAGCATTTGCTGTTAGCTGCTCATCAGGAGCTTGATATGACAGTTAAGGCCTGGGCGAATATTAGGCTTGCGATCCTTTATCATCTGGGCTGGGGAGTTGAAAAAGATCACCAGATGGTTTTGAAGTATGCTGAAAATGTTAGTCAGTTGGCAAAAGGTCTCGAGGAATTAGAAGAGACTGTTGAGCTTGCAACGATCTTGAGAAATCCTTTATTTGATATAAAGGTTGTGGATATGAAGGGCAGGACTCCTCTGCATATAGCTGTTCTGAAAGATCATAAAGAGGTAGTGGAGTTGCTGTTAGCTAAAGGTGCTGATATCAGGGCTGTGAATAAGAAGGGCTGGACACCTCTGCATAAGGCTTCTAAGAAGGGTCACATCGGGGCAATTGAGTTGTTGTTAGCTAAAGGCGCAGACGTGAGGGCTGTAAATGCGGTTGGTAGCCCTCTGCATCTGGCTGCTTATTTTGGCCATAGGAATGTTGTGGAGATTTTATTACCGCGCGGTGCTGATGTGAGGGCTGTTGATAATGATGGCTTTACTAGCTTGCATAATGCCTCTGTGAATGGTCATTTAGGGTTGATAGAGTTGTTGATAGCGCATGGTGCTGATATAAATTCGGTGACGAGGGATGGCATGACTCCTCTGCATTTCGCTGCTGCTAATGGCCATAGAGAGGTAATAAAGTTTCTGTTAGCTCAAGGCGCTGAAATTGAGGCTAAGTCAACAGAAAAACGTGGATGGCTGGGGTCGATTATTGATGAAGGGGGTAAAACTCCTTTGCATAGTGCTGCTCAATCTGGGCATAGAGAAGTGGTGGAGTTGCTGTTATCCAAAGGCGCTAATATAAGGGCTGTGGATGTGGATGGCTGCACCACTTTGCATAGGGCTGCTCAGAAGGGTCATGTGGGCGTGATAGAGGTTCTGCTATCAAAAGGCGCTGAAATTGAGGCTAAGTCAACAGAAAAACGTGGATGGCTGGGGTCGATTATTGATGAAGGGGGTAAAACTCCTTTGCATAGTGCTGCTCAATCTGGGCATAGAGAAGTGGTGGAGTTGCTGTTATCCAAAGGCGCTAATATAAGGGCTGTGGATATGGATGGCTGCACTACTTTGCATAGGGCTGCTCAGAAGGGTCATGTGGGCGTGGTAGAGGTGCTGCTATCAAAAGGCGCTGAAATTGAGGCTAAGTCAACAGAAAAACGTGGATGGCTTGGGTTGATTATTGATAAAGGGGCTAAAACTCCTCTGCATCTGGCTGCTCAGAATCATAATAAAGAGGTTGTGGAGTTATTGTTAGCGCAAGGAGCTAATGTAAATGCTGTGAGTAATGATGGTTCCACCCCTGTGCACTATGCCTCTGTGAGTAGAAATAAAGAGTTAGTAGAGCTATTGTTGGCCAAGGGTGCTGATATAAAGGCTGTGAATAAAGAGGGTATGACCCCTCTGCATCTGGCTGCTCAGAATGGTAATAAAGAGGTTGTGGAGTTGCTGTTAGCGCAAGGAGCTAATGTAAATGCTGTGAGTAATGATGGTTCCACCCCTGTGCACTATGCCTCTGTGAGTAGAAATAAAGAGTTAGTAGAGCTATTGTTGGCCAAGGGTGCTGATATAAAGGCTGTGAATAAAGAGGGTATGACCCCTCTGCATCTGGCTGCTCAGAATGGTAATAAAGAGGTTGTGGAGTTGCTGTTAGCGCAAGGAGCTAGTGTAAAGGCTGTGAGTAATGATGGTTCCACCGCTGTGCACTGTGCTTCTGTGAGTAGAACTAAAGAGTTAGTAGAGCTATTGTTGGCCAAGGGTGCTGATATAAAGGCTGTGAATAAAGAGGGTATGACCCCTCTGCATCTGGCTGCTCAGAATGGTAATAAAGAGGTTGTGGAGTTGCTGTTAGCGCAAGGAGCTAATATAAAGGCTGTGAGTAATAATGGTTCTACCCCTGTGCATTGTGCCTCTGTGGGTAGAAATAAAGAGTTAGTAGAGTTATTGTTGGCCAAGGGTGCTGATATAAAGGCTGTGAATAAAGAGGGTATGACCCCTCTGCATCTGGCTGCTCAGAATGGCAATAAAGAGGTTGTGGAGTTGCTGTTAGCGCAAGGAGCTAATATAAAGTCTGTGAGTAATGATGGTTCTACCCCTGTGCATTGTGCCTCTGTGGGTGGAAATAAAGAGTTAGTAGAGTTATTGTTGGCCAAGGGTGCTGATATAAAGGCTGTGAGGAAAGATGGTATGACCCCTCTGCATCTGGCTGCTCAGAATGGTAATAAAGAGGTTGTGGAGTTGCTGTTAGCGCAAGGAGCTAATATAAAGGCTGTGAATAAAGATGGTAGTGCCCCTCTGCACCTGGCTGCTCAGTCTCAGTATGGTAGTAAAGCGGTTGTGGAGTTGCTTTTGGTTAAGGGGGCAGATGTCAGGGCTGTGGAAAAGAATGGTTATACTCCCCTGCATTGGGCTGCCCAGCAAGGCCTTAGAGAGGCAGTGGAGTTGCTGTTATCTAAAGGAGCTGATGTGAGGGCTGGGACTAATAGTGGATGGATACCTCTGCATCTGGCTGCTTACGGTGGTCATGGAGAAGTAGTTGAGTTGCTGATATCTAAAGGAACTAATATAAAGGCTGTTGATAAGGATGGTTATACTCCTCTGCATTGGGCTGCTCAGATGGGCAAGAAAGAGGTTGTAGAGTTGCTGATATCTAAAGGAGCTGATGTCAGGGCTGGGATAAATAATGGTTGTACTCCTTTGCATTTAGCTGCTGAGCAAGGTCATAAGGAGGTTGTGGAGTTGTTGATAGCTAAAGGCGCTAATATATGGGCTATGGATAAGAATTATAAAAGAGCATTTAATTATGCTAAAGAAGCAGATATTCAGGCTTTATTAAAATAAAGGCAAGAAAGTACTGTTTTTCTTATAAAGGGATTGAGAAATGAATGAGATACTTAAAGCGACAAGTTCATTGATAAGAGGATTTGTGTATGCCGATTTCAAGACAAAAAATATTCTATTGCTGCTCTTGATGAGCATCACCCAGATTCTTAATGCAATGGAATCGATCGCGATAGATCCGGTAATTTCCGTACAGAAAGTGTCTCAAGCGAAGGCCCATCTTTATCTTGGTGAGATGTTTATGAAAGGAGAAGGATGTAAGCAGGATTATGTAAAAGCAAGAGAGCATTTATTAATAGCGGCTCATCAGGAGCTTGATATGACAGTTAAGGCCTGGGCGAATATTAGGCTTGCGATCCTTTATCATCTGGGCTGGGGAGTTGAAAAAGATCACCAGATGGTTTTGAAGTATGCTGAAAATGTTAGTCAGTTGGCAAAAGGTCTCGAGGAATTAGAAGAGACTGTTGAGCTTGCAACGATCTTGAGAAATCCTTTATTTGATATAAAGGTTGTGGATATGAAGGGCAGGACTCCTCTGCATATAGCTGCTCTGAAAGGTCATAAAGAGGCAGTGGAGTTGCTGTTAGCTAAAGGTGCGGATTTAAGGAGCGTAAATGTTTTTGGTAGAACCCCTTTGCATATAGCTTCTCTGAAGGGCCATACACAGGTGGTAGAAATGTTGTTAGCTAAAGGTGCTGATGTTAGGGCTGCTAATAAGTATGGCTCTACCCCATTGCATTTGGCTGCTTTGAATGGTCATAGAGAGGTCGCCGAGTTATTGCTAGTTAAAGGTGCTGATATGAAAGCTATTGATGAGGATGGTGATACCGCTCTTCATATTGCTGCGCTGATGGGTCATAGAGAGTTGGTAGGATTACTGTTAGCGAAAGAAGCAGATGTAAGGGTTGTTGACAATGACGGTTTTACCCCTCTCCACGATGCTGCTGTGAATGGTCATGTGGGGATAGTTGAATTATTGTTAGTTAAAGGTGCTGACATAAAAGCTGTGACTAAGGACGGCAGCCCCTCGCTGCATTATGCCGCTCGGTATGGCCATAGAAATGTGGTTGAGTTGTTAATAGATAATGATGCTGACGTGGTGGCTATAGATAATGAGGGTGATGCTGCTTTGCATGAGGCCGCTCGGCATGGCCATAGAGAGGTAGTAGAGTTATTGATAGTAAAAGGTGCAAATCCGATGGCGCGGAATAATGATGAGAGTACCCCTCTTCATTGTGCTGCTCAGGAAGGTCATAGAGAGATAGTGGAGGTGTTATTAGCTAAGGGTGCTCGTGTGTGGGCTGCGGATAAAGGCAGCTATATTCCTCTGCATTGGGCTGCTGAGAATGGTCATATAGACGCGTTGGAGCTGTTAATATCAAAAGGTGCAGATATTAACGCTGCAGATAACAATGGCTGGACCCCTTTGCATTTGGCTGCACATGAAGGCTATAGAGAGATAGTGAAGTTGCTTTTAGTTAGGGGTGCTGATGTGGGCACTGTGGATTATAACGGTTATTCTCCTCTGTATTGGGCTGCGGAGAATGGTCATAGAGAAATCGTAGAGGTGTTGTTGTCTAATTGCGCTGATATCAATGGTGTGGATCGGGATGGCCGTACTAGACTGCACGTGGCTGCTCAGCGTGGCCATAGAGAGGTTGTGGAACTATTGTTGGCTAAGGGTGCTGATGTAAAGGTGGTGATAACTCGTGGGATCAATGTTGGTGAGACCCCTTTGCATCGTGCTGCTGAGAGTGGTCAAAGAGAAATCGCAGAAGTTTTGTTGGCCAAGGGTGCTGATGTTAATGCTGTTGCTGAGTCTGGCTCTACTCCTCTGAATAAGGCTGCTTGGAATGGTCATAGAGAGTTAGTAGAGTTATTGATAGCAAAAGGTGCTGTGTCGGCTGGGAATAATGATGGGAGTACCCCTCTGCATGGGGCTGCTTTTCAAGGCCATCGAGAGGTTGTGGAAATATTATTTACTAAAGGTGCAGATGTAAAGGCTGTTGATAAGCGCGGTTGGACCCCTCTGCATAACGCTTCAGTAATGGGTCATGTAGGGGTAATTAAGTTGTTGTTAGCAAAAGGTGCTGATGTAAAGGCGTTGGATGTTGTTGGCAATACCCCACTGCATCTTGCTGCTAAGAATGGTCACAGGGAGGTTGTGGAAATATTGTTGGCTAAAAGTGTGGATGTTAAAAGTGTGAATATGGATGGATGGACTCCTTTGCATAATGCTGCTTATGGGGGTCATAGAGAAGTTGTAGAATTGCTATTAGCTAAAGGAGCTGATATGCGAGCGGTGAATGAACATGGTGATACCTCTCTGCATTCTGCTGTTGCGGCAGGCCATAAGGATGTTGCGGAGATATTGTTGGCTAAAGGCGCTGACATTAAAGCGGTAAGTAAACATGGTAATACCCCTTTATGGACGGCCGCTGTGTTTGGTCGAAGACAGATTGTTGAAATGCTGTTGACTTGGGGCGCTGATATAAATGCAAAGGGCAGGCGCGGGACCTCCTTGCTGCATTGGGCCGCTCAGCAAGGCAGTAGCTGGTTTGTAGAATTATTTTTAGCTAATGGCGCTGATATAACGGCAGTAGACAATGACGGTAATACGCCTCTTCATTGTGTTTATTATGGTGGGGATAGAGAGGTGGTAGAGTTATTATTAGCTAAGGGCGCCGATGTAAGGGCGGTGAATAATAATGGCAGAACTCCTCTGCATGAGGCTGCTGATCGTGGGTATCGCAAAGAGTTTGTGGAGTTGTTGATAGCTAAGGGTGCTAATACACGGGCTTTGGATAAGGATGGCAAAAGGGCATTTGATTATGCTCGTATAGAAGAGATTAAGGCATTATTAAAGTAGGTATTTTGAGTAATGCAACACTAAGGAACTTTTACATGTATGTCGGGATGAAATGCTTTTTGAAGTCGTAGGAAGATACAAAATTGTTACTGAAATCTTAAAGCAAGGTATAAATGAGGGGATTGCGTATGTTTAACGATGTAAATATTCAAAAAAGAAAGGTAGGAAGAATGGGATGCATTATGAAAAAGTTCATAGGTATCTGTTTTATGACCTTTCAATGGAATCTCATCTTTTCGATGGAGGCTCTAGAAATTGCTGAAGTCACTCCAAAAAAGAATTACTCCCTACCTATTCTTGTTGCTGCTAAAGCTGGGGATACAGATTCGGTAGCGTCATTAATGGAAAATAAAGCGGATATTAATTCCACTGAAGGAGAAATCGAATGTACAGCTCTCCATCTTGCAGCGATGTATGGCCATAAAGAGCTATTAGAAATGTTATTAAAAAAGGGTGCGGACGCACAGGAATCTGCTTTCTGCGAAAAGAAGGGGTTTGGAAGTTGTATATTGACCCCCCTTGATATGGCAGCAGAAAATGGCCATATTAAAATCATAGAAATGTTGTTGGAAGATACTGGGCAGGAAGATATACACGAGCGTGCATCCTTATTGTGGGCTGTTCAAAAAGGCCATAGAGATAAAGTAGAAAGATTGATAGCTAAAGGTCTTACTATTCATGCTGTGGGTAAGGATGGAAAGTCTTTGTTGCATAGGGCTGCGGAAAATGGCCATAAGGAAGTAGTAGAGTTGCTGTTAGCTCAGGGTGCTCTTATAGAATTAATAGATAACCATGGCTGGACTCCTCTGCATAGGGCGGCTTATGGAGATCATAGGGAGGTAGTGGAGTTACTTTTGACTAAAGGTGCAGATATAAAGGCTGTGACCAAAGAGGGCACTACCCCTCTGCATTGGTCTGCTCTGGGAGGCTATAAAGAAGTAGCGGAGTTGTTACTAGCTCAGGGCGCTGATATGAGGGCTGTTAGTAAAGATGGTACTACTCCTCTGCATTGGGCTGCTCTGGGAGGCCATAGTGAGGTAGTAGAGTTGTTGTTAGCTCAGGGTGCGGATATTACCGCTATTGATCAGTTAGGCCGCACTTGTCTGTTTTGGCCTATAAGTTTTGGCAATAAGGAGGTTGTGGAGTTGTTGATAGCTAGAGGCGCTGATATTAATGCGGTGACTAATGCTGGCTCTACCCCTCTGCATTTTGCTGCTGGCAATGGTGAAAGGGAGGTATTAGCCTTGCTGTTAGCTAAGGGCGCTGAAGTCAAAGCAGCTAATAAAGATGGCACGACTCCCCTGCATGAGGCTGCTCAGAAAGGTCATAGTGAAGTAGTAGAGGTGTTGATAGCTTGGGGGGCTGATGTGAAGTCAGTAGATGAGAATGGCCTTACTCCTTTGCATTGTGCTGCTCAAGGGGGTCATAGAGAGGTAGTGGAGGTGTTGATAGCCAAGGATGCTGATATCAATACTGTGAATAAAAATGGTTGGCCCCCCTTGCATTTTGCTGCTCAGGAAGGCCATAGGGAGGTTGCCGAGTTGCTGATAGCGAAAGGTGCTGATGTGAGAGCTGAGGATGACGCTGGCAGGCAACCTCTCCATCATGCTGCTTATCAAGGCCATCGAGGACTAGTGGACTTTTTGTTAATTCGAGGTGCTGATGTAAGGGCTCGGGATAAGAGCGGTTGGAGTTCTCTGGACATTGCAGTTTCAGAAGGACATAGAGAACTAGTTGAGCTTTTGCTATTGAGAGGAGCTTTTCTGAAAAAACATTCTGGTTGGAATTCTTTGCATATTGCTTCTCGGGAGGGGCATAAGGAAATAGTTGAATTGATTCTGGCAAGAAATGTCGATGTTAGAAGTGTTGATCGGGATGATAAGTCTCCTCTGCATTATGCTGTTTTAAATAATCATAAAGAGGTTATTGAGGTTTTGTTAGCAAAGGGCGCTGATGTGAGGGCTGTTGATAAAGATGGCTGTACTCCTTTGCATTATGCTGTTCAAAAAGGCTATCGTGAATTAGCGGAGTTTCTATTATTCAAAGGTGCTGATATTAATGGTGCATCATCAAAGGTTCTTCATTCTGGAAAGACTCCTCTGCATTATGCTGCTAAGGAGGGTCATGCCGAAATGGTAATGCTCCTATTATCCAAAGGGGCTCATATTAATGCTGCATCCTCCGGGTGGTCTGGCTCTAAAAAAACTTCTCTCCACTATGCGATTGACAATGGTCATAAGAAAGTTGTTGAGGTGCTGTTAGCTCAGGGTGCAGATGTAAGGGCTGCGGATAAAAATGGTAATACCCCTCTGCATCAGGCTGCTGTGAGGGGAGATGAAGAAATTGTGAAATCACTTATTGCTCATAACGCTGACGCTATTATTAATACTAAGTCTACAAATGGTTTGTATCCTCTTGATATTGCTCGTCAAAATGGACATCGAGAGGTGGCTAGATTATTGATATTACATGGTGCTCAGCAAAGAATAAAGGACGTGCTGATTGATGGAGTCATTGCCACTTGGGTAAAAGCAGTATCTTGTTGTAAAAACCCCAAAGAAAAGAATGAATAAGGAGATTCCTAGCCTTTAATGATGTTAACATTCAAAACAAAGAGGATTCTGAAATGCCTATGATAACTCAAAAGACAATTACTCCGCTAAGTGGATTTGCTCATGCCGATTTTCAGGCAAGAATTATTCTAATTATTCTATCGTCATTCTTGGTGAGCATGACCGAAATTCTTCTTGCTATGGAATTGCTTGAGGTGCCTCCTGTAATTTCTGTCCAAAAAGCCTCTCAAGCAAAGGCCCATCTCTGTCTTGGTGAAATGCGTATAAAAGGTGAAGGATGTGAGCAGGATTATGAAAAAGCGCGAGAGCATTTGCTGTTAGCGGCTCATCAGGAACTTGATGTGTCAGTTAAGGCCTGGGCAAATGTAAGACTTGCGATACTCTATCATCTGGGATGGGGAATAGAGAAGGATCATCAGATGGTGTTGAAGTGTGTTGAAATTGCTTATCAGATAGCAAAAGAGAGCAATGATTTTGAAGAGATAGTTGAGCTTGTAAAGATCTTAAGAGATCCTTTATTTGATACCAAGGTTGATTCGGAGGTCAGTACTCCTCTGTATATAGCTGCTCTGAAAGGTCATAAAGAGGTAGTGGAGTTATTGCTAGCTAAAGATGCTGATGTAAATGCTGTGAATAAGCATGGTTGCACCCCTTTGCATATTGCCGCAGAATATGGGAATAGAGGGGTAGTGGAGTCATTGTTAGCTAAAGATGCTGATGTAAATGCTGTGAATAAGTATGGTTGCACCCCTTTGCATATTGCTGCAGAATATGGGGATAGAGGCGTAGTGGAGTCATTGTTAGCTAAAGATGCTGATGTAAATGCTTTAGATGAGGATGGCCAGATCCCTCTGCATATTGCTGCTCTGAAAGGTCATAAAGAGGTAGTGGAGTTATTGCTAGCTAAAGATGCTGATGTAAATGCTGTGAATGAGGATGGCCAGACCCCTCTGCATATTGCTGCAGAATATGGGGATAGAGGGGTAGTGGAGTCATTATTAGCTAAAGATGCTGACGTTAAGGCTTTAAATGAGGATGGCCAGACCCCTCTGCATATTGTTGCTGAGAGTGGCAATAGGGAGGTTGCTGAGCTGTTGATAGCTAAAGATGCTGATGTCAAGGCTGGGGATTGTTTGGGTTCTACTCCTCTACATAGCGCTGCTTGGGCTGGGCATAGAGAGATTGTAGAGCTTTTGATACTTCATGGTGCTGATATAAGTGCAGTGAAAAAGGATGGCTTTCACCTTCTTCACTGTGCTGCTAGGGGAGGGTTTAGAGAGCTTGCAGAGTTGCTGATAGCCAAGGGTGCTGATGTTAGGTCCGTTGATGAGGATGATGGTTCTACCCCTCTGCATAAGGCTGCTATGAGTGGTTACAAAGATGTTGTTGAGCTGTTGATAGATAAAGATGCTGATCTAAAGGCTATCGATAATTATGGCCGGACGCCTTTGCATTGGGCAATGCATGGTCATAGGGAGGTAACGGAATTATTGTTAGCTAGGGGTGCAGATATTAAGGCTGTGGACAAGGATGGTCGGACCCCACTGCATGGCGCTGTTTGTTGTGATTTTGGTGGTAAAATAGAGGTTGTAGCGTTGTTGTTAGCTCATGGTGCTGATGTAAAGGCAGTGGATAGTAGTGGCCGTACATCACTGCACGTGGCTGCAGAATATGGGGATAGAGGGGTAGTGGAGTTATTGTTAGCTCATGGTGCTGATGTCGAGGCTGTGCTGCCGGGCGATCATTTAGGCTGTACCCCTCTGCATTTAGCTTCTATGAAAGAACGAGGTAAAGAGGTTGCAGAGGTCTTGATAGGAAAGGGTGCTGATGTCAATGTTGTTGATAAGAATGGCTATAGCTCTCTGTATCTTGCAGTTATGTTTCATCGTAGAGAGGTAGTAGAGTTGCTATTAGATAAAGGCGCTGATATAAATCAGACGAATAAGTGTGGTTCTACTCCTCTTCACACTGCTTCATTTAGAGAGATAATGGAATTGCTGCTCGCTCGTGGTGCTGATGTAAAGGCGGTGGATAGTAATGGCCGTACATCTCTGCATCTTGCTGCTCATAAGGGGCGCGAAGATATAGTGGAGGTGCTGTTAACTAAGGGTGCCGACGTTAAGGCAGCTGATAAGTTTGGCTCTACCCCTTTACATTTAGCTGCTGAGAAGGGCCATGGGGAGGTCGTGAAGGTGTTGGTAGCAAAAGGTGCTGTTATTCGGGCCGTCGATACTTATGGTAAAAGAGCAATTGATTATGCTAAAGAAGAAGATACGCAGGCTTTATTAAAATAGGCATTTGAATGACGTGCTTCTATTATAAAGAGTTATGAAATGGATGTGAATAACATGATAAGTTCATGCTAAGAGAGTTTCCCCCTGCCAATTTCAAAAAAAAGCATATTCTATTACACTTTTGTGATGAGCATTAACGAAATTCTTCTTGTAACCGTTGACATTTGAAAAAACTCCAATTAAGGTGTGTTCAGTTGACAGTTACACCTATGGAGTCAGGTTGATAGTTTTTAGAAAAATGATTTTCTTCTAGGAAGGGAGTTTGTTCTGACATACTATCTTTTCCATTCTCCCCCGCAGAGTGGTCTCGGGCATTGGGACAGGCGCGCGAGTGCACCATGCCCTCATTATTATCATGAGTAGATTGATGAGTAAAAAGCAGCTGATGAAAGTATGCGATGATGTTTAACCGATGGGCATTAGTCTGTATAGTAGTCTTCTCGATGAGCTTTCTTAAGGCTATGGAGAATGCTATTGAGAAAGTGGTATGTCTGACAAGCCTTGAGGAGGCACGTGTGCAGCTTGAAAGTGCAAGAATGTTATTGCGAGAGGCCAGGAATCTTGAAGGTTATGTTCGAGCTTGCAACCTTTTAGAGCACGTAGTTGAGCGGAGCCCTCATGGAGAGTTATCTGCCTGGGCTTGTATTGAGCTGGCTAAGCTCTATTATTTTGGCTGGGGCGTTGAAAAAAATCATGAGCGAGCTGGTGTTTATGGAGAACGCGCTTATGCACTGGCGCAAGAAGGTCTGGAGCATTGCTATGAAATCTATTGCATGGTAGCTATTTTGCGTGATTCTACATACGATGTACATAAAAAAGATGGCGAAGGCAAAACTCCTCTTCATAGGGCCGCGGTCTCAGGATATAGTTATGTCGTTGAGCTGCTGATTTTGTTAGGAGCGGATGTTAATGAGTACGATGATGCGGGCTGTACAGCTTTGGATTATGCGTATAAGAAGTTTCGTCAAAGAACTGCAGCTCTTTTGCTCAAGCATGGTGCTGGCGGTACTCGTGGATGGACAGAGCTTTGTATGGCGGCCTTAAAAGGCGATAGCGTGCAGATAATAAAACTTTTATCCCAACAAGTACCTACTAACAATTCTTTGATAGTAGGTAGTAATAAAACCGCTCTCCATTGTGCTGCGTTTCAGGCGGACGCTGCAGTCGTTTGTTTGTTGTTACGGAGATATCCTGCGGATTTGTTTGATGAAAAACTTCGCACTCCCTTATATGTCGCCGCCCGGAATGGGCATCTTTATGGTGTAATGGTTTTGTTAGCAGTGGGCTCAGATATTAATGCTGCTGATACTAAAGGAAAGACTGCGCTGCATGTTGCCTTACTACATGATCATAAAGAGGTTGCTTTGTTTTTGCTTGCAAAGGGGGCGGATGTTAATTCTTGTTGTTTAATAAAGGATTGGGAGAGCGTCAGTTCGGATCACATTATTTCTGTGACTCCTTTGCATATAGCTGCTGAAAGGTCGGATGGTGACATTATTGACCTTCTTGTGCAAAAGGGAGCAGGGCTTGAAGAAAGCAATGATAATGGTATGACGCCACTGCATTGTGCGGCTATAAACGGCCGCTTAGCCGCTGTGAAGAAGCTTCTTGCATGCGGTGCTCGTAGTGCTGCACGGGCAAAAAAATATGGTAATAATGCACTTCATTTCGCTGCTCTTCGAGGGCATAATGAGGTAGTTGAGCTGCTTGTTGCTCGTGATAGTGCTTTGGTAAATACCTTCTCAGATACAGATTTTTCTCCTTTGCATTATGCTTCGATGCAGGGGCATGTGGCTACGGTACGTCTTTTACTTGCAAAAGGCGCGGAAGTTAATGCTGCTGATACGAGTGGCATCACGCCTTTGCATTGCGCTGCTGAGGTGAATCATAAGGAAGTCGCTGCTGTGCTTTTAGAACATGGAGCAAAGGTGAATAGTGAAGATGAAGATGGCGAAACTCCTTTGCATAAGATAGCGCTTAAGGGGGACGTTGAAACATTAGAACTGTTATTGTTGCATGGTGCCAATAGTCGTGCTGTAACTCATGATGGAAGAACTGCCCTGCATTTTGCCTGTGTTTGGCCCTTCTATACGCGCCCAATCGAACTTTTACTTGCTCAGGGGGCTTTGGTAAATGCTCTTGATAAGGAAAGGCGATCGGCATTGCATCATGCTGCCCATGGAGGGCACGATTTTATTGTTGAGTTTTTACTTTCTAAGGGAGCTGATGCTCATCTGAAAGACATACATGGTTACACTGCTTCAGACTATGCTGAGCATGCAGAATTACGGGAGAAGTTCATTTTCAGGAATGGAGGTACCTAATTGTGCACGAAGTGGAAAGCTTTGAAGTTTTTATGAGCTTAATTATAGGCATAAAGTTGTTTTTTCTCCTCTCTATTGGTTGTAGCTTTATCGAATTGAGAGCGATGGGTCCGCCAAAATCTCTGAACGTGAAATATCGAGAAAAAAAAATGGCTGGCGTGAGAGGAATTATTCAACCGGAAGGCTCTGTGAAAGCAAAGAAAAAGGTTGATCGTCTTGTGATTAATGCTATCAATGCGGGTGATGTTGGTCTGCTAAAGAGTATAGTGGATTTTAACGGTAATGGGCGGGATGCGGAGGAAAGGCCTCTTCTGTTATGCGCAATTTCTGTTAAAAATTTCGATGTAGTTAGATTGCTATTAGATAGAAAAGCTGCTGTAGATGTTGGAGATACATTCGATAATACTCCTTTGCATAATGCGGTTTTCATGGGCCTTAGAGAGATTGTGGGGCTATTGGTAGCTCGTGGGGCTGATATTCTTGCCGTTAATACTAATGGCTCTACTCCTTTGCACTTAGCTGCTGCGCGAGGCCAAGCTGAGATAGCAGGCTTTTTGTTGATACATGATGCTGATATCAATGCGGTGGATAATTATGGCTCTACCCCTCTGCATAGGGCCGTTGAGATGGGTGAGCAAGAGGCTGTTGCATTGTTGATAAGCAAGGGGGCGAATATCAATATTATTGATAAATATGGCTGGACTCCTTTGCATTTTGCATCTGTGAGAGGCCATAGAGCGATTATTGCATTGTTACTGACTCGGGGAGCTTATTTTACTGTAAAAAATGTAAGCGGGCAAACAGCAATTGATGTTGCTCAGAACGATATGATAAGGTTGTATTTTACATATTGGCAAAGTAAAATGACTGAAAATGTTGCTGTATCTAAGAATACCTGATGTATGGAGCTCCTAGGAACAACCATTATCTGGCTCTCATGCTTTGCATAGTTGCTATTGCTATTACTTTCCTACAGAGACTTTAACTACCGGATATTTTGTATCTGTGTCAACGCTATTTAGCAGGCCGAATCTGTTTTTGAGATAGTCACAAAATTCAGCTCGAAGTTCTTTGTTTTGATCTTCAAAGCTCTTGAGCTCTGTGTCTACTACATAGTAATCCCCATCTGCTGTTTTCAGAATATTTTCTGCATCTGAGTAATCAACATACCCATGGCCAACCTTATCTTTGACATGCTTATCTAAGGTGGCAGGTTTTCCGTCAATTTTTTGAGCGTAGATTGTTCCCGTGTTGTTTTTGATGGAGGCGATTCTTGGATAGCAGCCGTGTACGTCGACACCGACATCAATATTCTTTAGATCTTTTACTACTAGTATATAAGCAGGTACTTTAAACTGCGAGTTTTTGTCACCTTCGCTAAATTTTCTTGCAAGATACTCGGCGCCCCATATTCTAGGCAGGTCTGTTGCGCCCGATCCCAATTTTCCGGGTTTAAGCCATTTTTTTTGATCACGCTTTTGAAATGCATCTTCTGTTATGATCTGCCCAGTATCATACATTGTTCGAAATTTTTCTCTTATTGTTTTCTCAAGTTCTTCTTTAGTCATAAGATAATCCAAATTCCCTGCAGGCTCAAATCTAAAAGAGCCTTTCGGCAGCGTATGAAGTTTTTTTTCATAGGTGTCGTATCGAATTTTTAGTCGCCGTTCAGCTTCTGCATCCTCGCCGAATTCCTCCTGCTGGCTAAGTTTTTCTTTTTCAAAGACTCTTTCCATTATTTCATGAGAAGCTATGGCCGGCGAATATTTTACATCCATTGCCCAAATAGGGAAGCTGTTTACCAGGGTGAAGGTTAGAAATAGATACTTTGTTATTTCTTTACTATTCATGGGGCATCTCCTTGAGTTTTTCTTTATAGTTCTTATAGTATCATGATCTGGGTGCAAAATCAATAAATTCCCCGAGTTATTTTCAAATAGAAAACTAGCTGTCTGATTATGGGTTCCCTGCCGTTCTTTCCACTAAGACTGATGGATAAAAATTTTACAAAACTGTTGATATGAGATTATTTCGGAAGAAATCTTCCCGTGGCTTTTCAAAGGTGCGATCAAAAGTAACCTTATGGCCGTAGAATATCAGGGACGCCTGGTCAAATTGAAAATTTTACCTATACAAAAAATAGATTTTATTGACATTTATAAATATGCGATCATACTCGAGCTTAATAGATGTACATAATTAAAATAACTTTAGATAAAGGTATTAATGATAATAGAAACAGTTTTGAAGATGCTTTCTTTTGGTTGCATGATTGGCATAGTAGGGGTGAGGGCAAGTGAAGCAAAATATATACCAGAAATTGTAAATCAAGGTTCTCATCGGATTACGGTTATTCTTGCTGCGCGGCAAAGTTCGTGTGTTAAGGATATATCGTTTGAGATGTCATGGGCTGAAGATATCATGGACGTGGAATGTATCATCATACCTGCCCATAGCTCTTATTCCTTATTCAACTAGCCATCCCTCTTGATCTAATTACGGAGGCTGAATCCTCTATCACGTTGGTATCAGATACCTGCGTATCAATAAGTGGCAAAGAGTTTTTGGACTCTTTTGAGCCTATACTTACGATAGATAAAGAAGGGGCCCTGATAGCTTACCCTAAGCCTAAAAAAATAATAACTCCCGCTCAACCTGTCGATGAGCCTTTTCAAGTTAACTCGCTCAAAAAATCACCGGGCATGGAATTTGATCCAGTCGAAGATTAATAAGAACAATCTTACTTAAAACTCCTGTTGCATAGCAAAATGCACTTCATAGAATTTCTCGCCGGCTCGTTTATTTCGATCGAGCTTGAATCCCCAGTCGATACGTACTGGCGCGGGGCGTAGTAAGCGAATACCAAACCCGACAGCGTGTCGGTACCTAAAGCGATTGTTGGTCAGAGCAAATGCGTTGATCGGGTTATCAAGAAGGCGTCGTTGCTCTTTAGTAAGGGGCGTATCCCAACCGGCACCACCGTCATAGAAGAGGACGCCGCGAACAGCTTGATCTTGGGTGATTGCGAAAATGAGTTCAGCATTTATCCAGAAAGCTTTTTGAGCACCAACAGAGCTGCCGTCAACTTGTGGCCCGATTTGACCAAACTCAAAACCTCTGACCGTTCCTGGTCCACCCATGTTATAAAGATCACGATACGGTATGAGGTGATGGCCTAATGGCGTTACAATGCCTGCATGGCCGTGCAGGAGGAAAATAAGATCGTATTCTCCGATAAGCGGGGTGAGCCAGGTTGCATCAAAATCAGCTTTGAAGTAACCAATGCCTGGGATATGCTGATCGGTCGAGAGCTCGTTTGATTCTTTATCCCGTTTGCGCTTTCCCGAAGCAGGTATACCAAGACGGGTTGTAAAGCTCCAGGTGTAGCCGCGATTTGGAAACACAGGATTATTTCTTAAATCCTGCCCCCAGATCGATCCGAGCCAGACATTTGTTCCTGAAATGAAACGTCGATCGATAAATGACTGAATAAGATCAACGCGTGCCGGTGGTCGACCAAGTTGTTGCGCTTTGAGTCTGTTTTGAAAATGGATATTCTCTACCCCAAGCGTCGCGGATACTTGTATATCGGGATAGCCCGGGACATTAAATCGGACCTGGGCGTCTCCACCAGTGAGCATTTCTGTAGGAATTTCATTAACGTTTCTAAAATCCTCGTAGATCGATTTACGATGATAGATGCCAAATCCAAAACCGATTGGTCTGTTGAAGATCCACGGTTGAAAGACGTTGATCATAAAGTTGCGATCTTGTTTCGACCAGTTAGCTGTAATGTTTCCAATGATTCCGGTTCCAAAAAGGTTCCGATCGGAGACACCGCCTCCGATTCTAAATGACGTGCTTGGCGATTGTGGATCCATACCTCCAAAGCCTGTCATAAAATCGATTTTCCCCGTTTTAGCCTCTTTGAGCACGAGATCAAGATCGACTGTATCTTGACCAACTTTATTAATCTTCCATTCCACCCCATTTTGAGGATCGAAATAGCCAAGACTTTCAACGCGTGCTTTTGAAAGATCCATAGCAGGCGTAGTAAGCAGCTGACCTTCGCAGAGCGTTAATACGCGACGGATAACGTAATCTCGTGTTTTTTCGTTCCCCACAATAGTGATGCGGTTCAAGAATACTTTATCACCAAGCTCTACATTGAATGTGACCTCAACAGTCTTGTCTTCAAAATTGGGAATAACGATCGGCTCGATGTCGGCGTATATGTAGCCGCATTGACCCCAAATGGTTTTTAAAACTTCTATCGATTGGCGAATATTTTCACGCGAATAAAGCTGCCCGGGTTTAATAGGAAGCGCATTGAGAAGCTTTTCTTCGCTTATGAGCTCATTGCCTTGCGCTCCAACCGTTTTGAATGTGTATATATCGCCTTCTTCCACGGTATAGGTTACCGTAATGCACTGAGTGACCGGATCGGTATCGACGGCGATATCAAGCACCCTGGCTGCTAGAAATCCGTTACTTTGATAGTAGTTTTCGATGATATATTTATCAGCATCGAGCATCTCAGGCTGAAAGCTTCCTGCTTTTGAAATAAACCCAAAGAGCCAGTCTTCGCGGGTAAAGATAATGGAGCGGAGTGTTCGGCTGCTCACGCAGGTATTTCCTTTGAAAAATACCCTTTTCACCACTGCACGCGTTCCTTCATCGATGATAAAGAAGGCACAGTATGTTCCTTCGGGCGTGGGTCTCAGCTCAGTTTGTATGGTGACTGCATGATAGTTTTTTTCCACATAGAGTCGCTTAATCTGATCGGCAAATTGCTCAATCTCTTCCTCATCCATGGTAGGGATTTCAGAAAGCTTGAGTTTCTTGTCTATCTCATCTGCTGTGAGATTCTTATTGCCTTCATAGGTGATCGATTCGACCTTTTTCTTTTCCTGTACGTTGATGATGAGGTCAACTTCTGTATCAGAGATATCTTCAACATCAATGCTTATCGTATTAAAATAGTTAAGCGCGTAAAGATTGCGAATCGCATCAGCAGTTTTTGCTGGGTTAAAGGGCTCTCCCACACGAAAGGGAAGTCGTGCTAAAAGAGCAGCTTGAGTTACGAGCTTGTTTCCGCGTATACTAATAGAGTGAACTATTTTTCTTACCGCTGAAGTTTGCTCTGCGGTTTCGGCGTGTAAAGGTGCTTCTGCTTGATCACTGGAGCCCTGCTCATTGCTCTCCGTAGTAGGAGGTTGCTGAGCACTCATGAGTTGTGGTAGAAGCAGTAAAATATAAAAGTAGTGAAACCAAAATGAAGCGATCGGTTTTTTGTACATGTTTAATTACTCATAAAACTATTGATTTCTGATAGCTAGTGTTTCTATAATATATCTTTTCTTAATTTTGGCTAGGAGAACGAAGTGCTACATCTTTATAATACGCTGTCTGGTCGTCAGGAGCCAATTGAGGTACGCGATAAGAAGATAACCATGTATGTGTGCGGTGTCACTCCTTATGACGCTGCGCATCTGGGGCATGGCCGCTGCTACGTTACGTTTGACCTTCTTTACCGCGTGATGAGCTTCTTTGGAGGCAAGGTTACCTATTGCCGTAATATTACCGATATTGATGATAAACTCATTAATCGTGCTGAAAAGGAGCTCAACGATCCTACGCAATATCCGTTGATTGCAGATAAGTATATTGAGAGCTTTCATGAAGATATGCGTGCTCTCAACTGCTTGCCGCCAACCTATGAGCCGCGCGTGACGATGCATATGGCTCAGATCATCGATTTTATTAAAGGCCTTATTGATGCGCATCACGCCTATGTAACGCCTCTTGGTGATGTGTATTTTGCAATTCGCTCATTTCCTGCGTATGGCGAGCTTTCCAAGCGTTCTCTTGATGACTTAGAAGCCGGTGCGCGTGTATCGGTTCGTGCTGATAAGCAGGATCCATTGGATTTTGCCCTCTGGAAATCGGCAGATGAAGCGCCTGGTTGGGAGAGCCCCTGGGGATTTGGTCGTCCTGGATGGCACATTGAATGCTCTGCGCTTGCACGCGAATACCTCGGCACAACAATCGATATTCATGGTGGCGGTATGGATCTCATTTTTCCTCATCATGAAAATGAAAAAGCTCAATCAGAAGCTCTGACAAAAAAAACCTTTGTGCGGCTGTGGATGCATAATGCATTTGTGCAAGTTAATAAAGAAAAAATGTCAAAATCGCTAGGAAACTTTATGACATTGCGTGAGGTGTGCGACAAGTTCCATCCTATGGTTGTGCGCTACTATTATCTGCAGCATCATTATAGAAATCCGCTCGATTTTACCCATGAAGATCTCATGGCTGCCGGAAAATGCTATGAGCGGTTGTCTATTGCCATGGCTGCTTATTCAGTTGCTCCTCAGGAAGAGCTTCTTAAAACTGATTCGCCTCTTATCAAGGAACTATTGGACGCATTGCGCGATGATCTTACCGTTGCGCGTCTGTGCGGAGTATTATTTGAGAATCTTAAAGCTATGGGGCCAGAAGAAACATCTCTTGTTAAGGCTCTTTTTGTACACCTTTTGGGTTTGACGATGGATCCCCTTCCTCAAGAAGAAGTGGTTATAACACCAGAAATTCAGGCATTGCTTGATGCGCGCCTTGAAGCGCGCAAAGCAAAAGACTGGAAGCGGGCTGATGAGCTCAGGGATGCATTACGCGAATTGGGTGTTGAAGTGCAGGATGCGAAGTCTTAGGCGTGTTTGGTGGTTTCCGCCGATGCCAAGGCCATGGCGGGTTCATATATCCTATAGAAAAAAGATCAGAAATCCAAGCATAAAAAAAGGGCGCATCGGAATGCGCCCTTCAAAAGCTATAGGTTTATTTTTTAACCGTTGTAACAACAGGCTTAGTGGCTGGGCGGGGAACTGAGCATGCACAAGCTACAACATTAAGTGCAAAACCGAGAGTTGCGACAGCTAGTAATAGTAAGTTCTTCATATGAATTCCTTTTTTTTGAGGGTTAATAATACCTTTACATTCTCATAGTAACATTATCTTATTAAAAAAATCAAGCAATTGTATAAAAGTTTGTTGTAGAAGTGTGGGACACCAATGTTGCCTATGGCTGCTGCGCGGCCTTCGGCAGAAAGAGGGGGGGCTGGCGCCCCCCTGAGCGCCTTTTGTATGAATTTTTGGAGCTTCGCCACTTGTTAAAAGCCCCTCTTAGATTTGCAAATTAGCTTGTATTTATTATTGGCGCTGCGCGGTCTTCGGCAGAAAGAGGAGGGGGCTGGCGCCCCCTGAGCGCCTTTTGTATGAATTTTTGGAGCTTCGCCACTTGTTAAAAGCCCCTCTTAGATTTGCAAATTAGCTTGTATTTATTATTGGCGCTGCGCGGCCTTCGGCAGAAAGAGGGGGGCTGGCGCCCCCCTGAGCGCCTTTTGTATGAATTTTTGGAGCTTCGCCACTTGTTAAAAGCCCCTCTTAGATTTGCAAATTAGCTTGTATTTATTATTGGCGCTGCGCGGTCTTCGGCAGAAAGAGGAGGGGGCTGGCGCCCCCTGAGCGCCTTTTGTATGAATTTTTGGAGCTTCGCCACTTGTTAAAAGCCCCTCTTAGATTTGCAAATTAGCTTGTATTTATTATTGGCGCTGCGCGGCCTTCTGCAGAAAGAGGGGGGGCTGGCGCCCCCTGAGCGCCTTTTAGGAATTTTTGGAGCTTCGCCACTTGTTAAAAGCCTCTCTTAGATTTGCAAATTAGCTTGTATTTATTATTGTTGCTGCGCGGTCTTCGGCAGAAAGAGGGGGTGGCTGGCGCCCCCTGAGCGCCTAGGAATTTTTGGAGCTTCGCCACTGCGGCGGGCAAGCTGGGCGGGGTCCCTCGATACCCGCCGCCGCCGAGGCTTGTATGTTAAAGATGTACTTTAAATTTGAAAGAAATGTTATTAGATTTGTAGAGAGTTATTAGAAAGGCTGATAGATCTCGTGCCAGGGCTAGATCTCAAAAGACCGTGCCATAGTTTTAAGACTATCAGCCTATCATAAAATAACCTCGAACAATCACCTGAGACGTATTTTAGTACGATCTCGTATCTACAAGCTAGAGGTATTTATGCAAAATATAGCACAAGTTTTCATTGGTGTCGATGTATCCAAAGATACCCTTGATATTCACATTAATCCGATCGGCAAAGCATGCAAGATAGGTAATAATGAGAAGGAGATTAATAAGTTCATCCAAGAGCTAGGTGGGTTAACTGTTGGAGGTATTGGCTGTGAATCAACTGGTGGCTACGAAAGCCTCCTAAAAAATCTCTTAAAGAAGCAACTGTACAATCTTTGGGTAGTAGATCCAAGACGTATAAAAGGCTTCATGGCTTCGAAAAACTCTAAGAGTAAAACCGATAAAATAGATGCAAAAAATATTGCACAATTTGTTGCTGCCAATCAGCAAGATTATAAAGTGTTTGATAAGACTCCCGACCAAGAAAGGGTACAAGCTCTTGTTAATCGCAAAAATGATTTAACAAAGTATCTTGCATCAGAAAAAACGAGGCTAAAGCATCCATCTCACGAACTTTGCAAAGATAGTATAGCTAATCTCATTCAAATATTAAACAAAGAGATCAAAGGCTTAGAGGTTGAAATCGACAAAATCATTGAAAATAGTGAGAATTTAAGCTTGAAAGCCAAGAGGCTGATATCCATTCCTGGTATAGGCAAAGCTTCCGCAGCACTCTTACTATCATTTATTCCTGAACTAGGTCAATTAAGTAATGTTAAGATATCTGCACTAGTAGGACTTTGTCCTTATGAAAATGAGAGTGGGAAGTTTAAAGGGAAAAAGTTTGTAAAAGGTGGTAGATCTGTCCCACGTAAGATATTATATATGTGTGCATTGACAGCCGTCAAATACGATGATTGCTTAAAAGCATTTTATAATCGTTTAAGAGAAAAGAATAAGCCCTTTAAAGTTGCTATGGTAGGTGTCATGCATAAGCTGATAATACTCGCAAACGCATTACTTAAAAGCTCTGAAAGCTATAAACAGAAGGCAGTAGCTATGGCTTAAATCCGGCATAAGAAGTTATAAAAAAGTTGACTTTTAACACAATCACTAGGAATTTTTGGAGCTTCGCCACTTGTTAAAAGCCTCTCTTAGATTTGCAAATTAGCTATTTATTATTGTTGCTGCGCGGTCTTCGGCAGAAAGAGGGGGTGGCTGGCGCCCCCCTGAGCGCCTAGGAATTTTTGGAGCTTCGCCACTGCGGCGGGCAAGCTGGGCGGGGTCCCTCGATACCCGCCGCCGCCGAGGCTATGGCGGGGCAGGCTAATCCCTTCGGCATATTTGCCTCCCGATCACTCCAGCCGTCCCTCGATACAATCCCTTCGGCACATCGGCCTCGGGATCACTCGGGATGAGCGGGAGGAGCTATTGCGGACAGGTCGGGATGAGGGGACTGACGGCCGCGCATCGGCCGCTCTCTGCCCGCAAGGCACAAAGAAAAAAATAGAAGGGTCAAAATTAATTTTAAAATCTCTTGAAAAAAGATCTGCCTTTAGAGTATGGTACGTTTTTGAACAAAGATATCCGTAGAGAG
Source organism: uncultured bacterium (assembly GCA_963695365.1). GTDB lineage: Bacteria > Babelota > Babeliae > Babelales > Babelaceae > PRDV01. The sequence continues at coordinate 139,304 of OY968766.1, read as the reverse complement.
GTACGAAAAAATTTAAGGGCAGCGTTGAATATGAAGAGAGTACAGTATTTTATGATCGCGACGATCTGTTTGCAGGCGGGAACAAGTAGTGCTCGGTCGCACTCTTTTTTTAGAGCACGTCCTCTTGCACAGGATTTAGTGCTTGAAAATGCCCTGCAAGCGTATGATATTTATTATAAGCCTTGTGTTTCGAAAAAAACCGAAAGAATGACGGATGAAACGGGCCAAGAAGTAGAAGTAAGCGTGGAGGATACATATCCCACATGGCAATTTCGCCCATCGCTCTTCTTTTTCCATAGTACACGTCAAGCGGAGCGTGGCCGCTACTTTTTGCCGCGCAATAGAGCTACAATCGAAGTAGCTCAGAAAAATACGAGTGACATAAGCTCTCCTTGGCTGCGAATAGTGACGCCTCTTGATGCGCCATATCTATCGCTTGTTGGCGTTCGTCCTCGCAGTGATGTTGTCGGAGCATCGCTCTTTTTTAGAAGAGATGCAGAGCCGATCGATTTTCTCCAATGGACAGTACATCCATGGATAAGCTTGTTTATGCCCATTGTGCACGTACGCCATCGGCTTAATTTGTTCGAGAATCGTTTGAGTAATGCAGGGCTGCCACCAGGCTTTCCAAATGCGGCAACTGCGTTAGATAACCCTACCTGGGCGTTTGGTAGATTACGTAATGGTTCACAAACACGCACAGGCATTGATGATATTGAATTAAAGATTGGCCAAGATTGGGTGCGTGAAGATGACTATCATTTTGGAACGTACGGAGTTATTTTTATTCCGACAGGCACTCGATCACGTGCGCGTTTCATGTGGGAACCGACGATTGGCGCAGGGCCCCACTGGGGTCTTGGGTTTGGATTTAGAGGGGATAGTAAATCGGAGTTGATTTCATCAAGCAATATTACATTCATGTATGAGGTCCGCTATGCCTACCTTTTCTCAGGAACTGAGCGGCGTTCTTTCGATTTAACGAATAGTGATTGGTCCCGTTATCTCTTAGTATCGAGGATTGCAGATCTTAACAATAACATTATTCGAGCACTTCCGGGAATAAACTTTTTTACGCTTCCAGCACGTGTAACGCCGCGCAGTACGATCGATCTTTTCCTTGCATTGCACATGAAGGGTGATTCGTATGATTTTGAATTCGGTTATAACCTCTGGTGGCGTCAAGCGGAGCGGGTTCGTCCGCGCGGATTTGCTAATAATACTGTTGCAATCTTTGATCTAGATGGGCTGTGCCCTCCAGGCAGAACATCAGCATCGCATGCTTCGATAAGGGCAGCTCTTCCAGGGCCAGGAGCTCCAGCAAGCGATCCGGTTGTGGTTCCTGTGCGTACCACCGATTTTGTGATAGCATCAGGTGCACATCCAGCGGCGCTCAGCAGTAAGCTGTATGTCGCTTCTTCCTGGTGTGATACATGGTTTGGTTATGATGGCATGGCTGGATTTGGTCTTTCGTATGAAATTGCCCATAATCGTGCAGCGCTTTCACAATTTGGTATATGGCTGACTTCGGCAATGAACTTCTAAAAGGATCCAAGGGATACTATGAAAAACGGTACAAAAATATATGGCGTTATAGTACACATGCTGTTTGCGCTTGTTCTTACCTTTGCTGGTGCAGTAACTGCGGGAAATAAAAAGTGTCCATTTGTTGTAAACCCTAAAAGCGGGACGGTTTGCATTGGGGAATCGATTACATTTGATGCATTAGAAGGCAATACTGGCAAAGGTCTGCGCTTGTGCTCTGTTTCTCAGCCAATTAATGGGGGAAAGGTGACCATTAATCGCACGTGCAATACATTTACCTATTATGCACCTGAAGTTGCACCACCATCCTGTGAGGACTCTTTTACCTATACACTTAAAGATTGCTCAGGTGAGCGAAAGACCGCGACTGTCACGATAACGTTCTTGTGTTGTATACCCTGCACGGTGCCGCTGGAGGTTAATAATAAGAGCGGCGTAGTCTGTTCAGGAGCATCAATTACGTTTGATGCGCTTGCTGGAAACAGTGGCTGTGACCTCATGCTCATTTCGGTTACGCAACCAACTTTTGGAACGGTTTCTATCTCCGGCAATGATTTTACCTATACCGCCAATGAGGATGTTCCGGCCGGCACAGTCGATTCTTTTCTCTACACACTGTCTGCTCAAGGAATAGAAATGAGCGCAATGGTACAAGTGCGCATTATTACTGAACCTTTTGTTATTAATCCCCTTATGGGAACAGTGTGTGCTGGTTCCAGTATCACGTTTGATGCTCTTGCTAGCAATAGCGGATGTAATGCGTCACTGGTTGAGGTGACACCGCCTCCTGCCAACCAAGGTACCGTGACCTGTGATTGCTCGAATAATACCTTTACCTACACATCTTCGCCACTCCTTCCTCAAGGTACGGTTGTTACCTTCAGCTATACCATTCAATCGAATGGTGAGCAGATGTCCGCTCCTGTGACTGTTACGATTATTAATGAGCCGCTCATTGTAAATCCTGTATCGATTGTGGTATGCCCCCTTCAAAAAGCGACTTTTGACATTACGGCATTCAACAATGGCTGTGAATTAACCTTAGTAGATGTTTCAACGCCACTTTTTGGCACTGCACAAGCGATCGGAAATATCGTCGAGTACCAAGCTCCTGCTACCGTTCCTGACAATGGCATCGATACCTTTGATTATACGGTATCTTCCCCCAATGCACCAGAAGCGACAGCAACCGTAACGGTTACTATAGTGCCATCCTTACCATTTATTGTGAACAACCTTTTTGGGACAGTTGCATCTGGCGACACTATTGTTTTTAACCCCCTGTTGTCTTCTGCTACCTGTAATCCACAATTGGTAAGCGTAACGCAACCCGATATTGGGACCGTAACGCCAGATTTTCCAGATATAACCTTTACGTATAACGCTCCGAATCTTCCGGTCTCAGAGCTACCGAAGTGTACCACCTTTATGTATACCCTCAGTGAAGCCGGTCAATCAAAATCGGCGTCTGTTAATGTCTGCATTGTTAACGATCCGCTCATTCAGGATCCAGTTTTTGGAACAGTATGTCCGGGTGGTTCTGTTGTACTTCTCCCATTAGATGCCGGTAGTGGTGGAGCACGAGTTATTACTGGTGTTGGCACGCCCGTACCAGATGTTGGAACAGTGCAATTTGATCCTACCCTAGGGACCATTACATTTCACGCTGATGCCACCGCCCTACCTGGGACAACCGTGAATCTGTCATTTGAAGTGGCTCTCGCTCGTGATTTGGCCATATCAACAACTGGTATTGCAACGATAACTATCCAGTCTGTCCCCTTTACCACCGCAGACATTGTGGCGACGATGGGTGTTGGTGACACTTTAACGATTGATCCATTTGAATTTGGAACCGGATGTAATAGAACGTTGGTATCGGTGACGCAACCAGCAAATGGGTTGGCGACGGTTACGAACAATAACGCTACGACAAATCCCCAAAATACGTTTACCGTAAGAACTCTACCAACGACACCTATTGGTTCAGTGATCATGTTTACCTATACTGTGGCAGACATTAACGGTCAAAGGCAGACAGCAAACGTCACGATAACGGTCGTTGACGTACCGTTTGTTGTGCCCGATTTGGCAGGCATGGGATGCCCAGGGGGAACGGTTACCTTCCAACCGCTTACGGTGGGCAGCGGGATTAATAGGCAATTATATTCGGTGACTCAGCCAACCACACCTGGATTTGATAATACGGTAACGCCACTGCCTGCAAGCAACACCATTATTGTTAACATTCCAGCAACGGCATCTCCTGGAATAATCGAATTTACCTACACCATACAGGCGGGGACGTCAGAGATTGGTATTCAACGCAAAACTGCTCAAGTAACTGTTCTCATCCAAAGTGCACCGCTCTCGACGCGGCCGGCAAATATACAAGTTGCTTCCGGTGGCACGACGCTTGTAAATGTATTGGCATTCAGCAGTGGATGTGATGTTCAGCTCATTAATGTTTCGCCGGTTGGAGTTACGAATCTTGGCACAATAACGCCGTTTTATGCCCAAAACTCTTTTCGATATACCGATACGATTGGGCTTCCAGCTGGAACAGTTATTCCGATTACCTATGAGTTGGTTGATGCTACGGGAAATACAATTACGGGAACGGTAACTATTACAATCACCGGTGTTGTTCCGCCACATGTATGCAACCAAACGGTAGAAGACCCGTTTATTGCGCTGTATGACAGAATTATTTTAGGTGAATAGAAGGGGAGTTAGAATGCCTGAAAAAGAAGCAGCAGCGCCCGAGAAGAGAGTGTTCTCATCGCTTGCAAATTTCTCAATTGCCATGATTATACTATCGGCTATTGTGGTTTCTTTTCTTATGCATCGGGCAATAATACATTTTAGCTCCCGAGACAGTCTTCCCGAGATTCATTCCCTCGTTCCCACGGCAATGGAAAAATTTGGTTCAAATCCAGGAGTTGTTCGAGTAGGTTTGTATATTAAAGATTTTACCGAATTTGACATGCTTAAAAATAGCTTCGAATTTTCAGGGATCTTATGGTTTCTTTTTGATCCGAGTCTTATTTCGCTTGATACTCTCAGTAAATTTTCATTAGAAAAAGGAAAAATAATTTCGATATCTGCGCCTAGTACTCGGATTGTGGAAGGTAAATTACTGGCGCGTTATGAGATTCGAGCGAACATTAAAACAAATTTATCCTACGCTCTCTTTCCTTTCGATAGTCATATGTTAGCTATCACTATCGACAATAATTATGTGTCGCCTGGAGAGCTCATGTTTCAGTCTTCATATAACGACGTGGTTATTTCACCGGAAATTGCTCTGACAGATTGGCAAATGCATGCAGCACGCGTTTATTCTGGATACTCTATTGCTCGCCTAGATAAGCAGGGCGATTCGAATAATGTAGCTCATCCTCGCATTATATTTGCTATCGAGTATGGTCATGCTGGTATGCGGCAGGCATTGACGATCATATTGCCGCTTGTTCTCGTTTTCTTTATGGCCCTTTTTTCTTTTGCACTTGACCCTAGCCGCAATTATTCATCTATTATCACACTTTCCTCCGGTGCGGTAACCGCACTCCTTGCGTATCGTTTTGTCATCGAAAATCTGTCACCGAAGGTTGGATATTTTATGGTATCAGATTTTGTGTTTTTTTTAGTGCTGGGCGCTACGTTTATTGTGTTCTTTCTTAACATTGGTCTTGTTGATGTTCCGCAAAGGTATAAGAAACTGTTTATTATTATCTTTCACATACTTTTTATTGTGAGCATGTTTTATTTTTTGAGGTTTTGAGGATATGAAACATTTTAGACTCTTATATACGTTAACAGTATTACTTGTTTATGGCGGTGCATGCAAAGCCATGACCTTAGGGCGTGCGCGGGACTATGCTGCATCCACGATCGAGTTGCCTCCTCTCGAACCGGGTTACTCCGCATTTAATCCAGACTATTCTTCCTGGTATAAATCTCAAGAACCTTCTATGCTATCAGATTTTTTTCAGTTTATCGGCCTGTACCATCCTCTCTGGTCTCCAAAGTTCTTTAAGCGTTTATTACTCGATGTGACGCGATATCAGCAGCAGGAGGGATATAGCGAAGAAGAAGATCTCATGATACGCGCAACAGAAGGCGATGAATTTTTATTGCTTGGGCCGCTTTTTGGATCGTATCATTCACTTGTCCGCATTTTGTCAGAATGGAAGCGCCGTGGCTACGTTAACGATGAATTAAAATTTATTCGCCCACATATGTATGCAGTCTTTCTTGGAAATGTTATCGATGGGTCACCGTACATCATGGAGACGCTGACACTCGTTCTTTCGCTTATGCGTGCAAATCCATCCAAAGTTCTCTATCTCCAGGGAAAGCATGAATATGCTGGCTACTGGTTAGGATACGGAATGCAGCAAGAAATTGAGACGCGTGCCCAAGATCGCTCGCTCTATCAGTGATCTCAAAGATTTTTTTAAAACGCTTTCACCATCTCTTTTTATGCAGGGGCCGGATAATAATGGGCAGCTTATGCTTTTTGCAGGGCGTGTACCACTCGAAGCAACACTTGATAAGGCCTGTTTAAGAAAACTAGAAACAACATCTCCCGATATTCTGCTGGCTTGTCAGCGAACCTCGCTTGCTCAGACCGTATCTATCAAAACTCTGTTTACAGGAGATGATCGACTCGTAAGTTTCAGCAGACATCCAGGGTTAATATTGGCTTCATCTCAGCTTGGTGCAACCACGTGGATGCTCTTTTCTGCGCCCAATAGGGTCTTCCAGAGGGACTTTAGTTTTCATTATGATACATTTGCCATCCTTACTATCGGTAGATCTACAGATGCGAGCGTTCTTGCGTTGTATCACCAGGATGTTCGTGAGCAAACAGGATTCAAAGAGGCTGCCTGTTATGATCCGATCACCGGGAAAAATCTCGTTTTACAAAAAAGAAAGGCTCAGAAAGTTTCCCTCCTTTCTTCACATGAGCAGCGCATAGTTGAACAATGCGCGCATCTAAAACCGTTAGAACGCGTAGAGCACATGAAAGTGAAAGAAAATCCGATTTTTATCGGCTGTTCACTCGATCTCTCAAAGGGCGCCTCGGCGATTGGAAAACCTCTCAAAATGGGTATCTCTTTATGTCTCTCTTGGGTCAACCTCCATGGAGGAATCAATGGGCGTCCTGTGCAGGTCGTTTTCATGGATGACGAATACTCGCCTGAAAAAGCGCGTGCTAATGTAGAATCTTTTATAAAGACATATAAAAGTACGTTATTTTTATGTAACTTAGGAAGCCCAACATTAGAATCTTGTATCGATCTTATTCGCGATAACAAAATTTTTGTTTTTTTCCCCGCGACAGATGCACCGCTTTTTAGAACGGCTGACCTGGTCGGAGTTGTCCACTGGAGTGCTTCGTATAAAGGCGAAGGAAATGTATTAACCCGTTACATGATGGATCATTATCATGCGAAGAAATTCGGTTTTTTTTATCAGGATGATGTTTTTGGCCGCGGTGCTCTTGAAGGGGCTCAAGATGTGCTCAAGAAAGAAGGCATAAAAGACTTTGTTGCTGTACCGTATGAGCGCAATACAACTGCCTTTAAGCAGCAGGTTGAGAAAATAAAAGCGGCAAATGTAAGTGCTGTTGGCTTTTTTTCAACGTCGATCGCTGCTGCCGAGTTTATTCGCCAAATTGGCGTGGATTTTTTTATTGGACGCAAAGCTTTTGGTATCTCAGACCTTGGGGAAGAGTCATTTCAGATTTTTGCTCATAGCGTTGGCCTTGATGTTGTTGTAGCTGAAGATGTTCCCAACCCGAAAACGAGTGATCTCAAGATAGTAAAGCAGTTTAGAAAAGCACTCTATAGTCAAGGGTATGTTGAAGAAAACGTTTTTGCTCTCAATGGATTTATTAGTGCGCGCATCATGATGGATATTTTACGTAGAGTGTCTCCAGACTTTAGCCATGCGGCCATTAATAAAGCTCTCTTGGGAATAAAGCAGTATCCATTTCTTGGATTTACGCTTACGTTTAATCCACAAACACGAGAGCTTTCTCGACTTCTTTGGCTCGATGCCGGGGGTTCTGATTGGATTGAGCAAATGGTGGAGGATTGACATGCAACAATATAAGATAATCATTATTGGAGTCGTGCTATGCTCAGTTGGCGCTCTTTTATCGTATCGACCTGCTCGCTCAAAGATTAAACGATGGGTAGGTGTTGACAGATTTGAGCGGGGTGTGATAGCGCGTTGTCGCCGGGTAAGTGAACAGCGTAAAGAAGAAGGATTTTGGGGCCGCCATGCACTCGTTTTGAAATCCTCGGGCAATGCGACAGCGATAGTACTTGGAGCGCTTAATGGACAAATTGATTCATTTAATCGCATTCTTGAAGAGCTCAAGAAGAAAGCCATTCTTTCTGATTCGTTGAAGATTATACCAAAAGACACCTATCTGATAGTTACCGGTCCATTAGGAGATGACCCAAAAGTGATGAGTATGCTCAGTCGTATTCTTGATCTTATGGAAGCTAATCCGCGCTTAGTCTTTGTTATCCGAGGAGAATATGAGGACAAAGAGTTTTGGGTTGATAAGGATCTTGGTAAGCTGCTTAACCGTCTAGATCCTTATTCAGATGTGACGCGTGCTACGATGCGAAATTTCTTCAATACACTTCCACTTGAGCTCTATATCTACCCATGGGGAGAGGAAAACGCCCCATTGCGTGTTTCGTGGAATAATGTTGAAGAAGATAGAGGTCTAGCCTGCGTATCGATTGAAAATAAGGCCCCCATACAGGCGATTTGCTCATTAGGAGATATCTGTTCAATGCCTGAGCCTGAGATGGGGGCCCATATAGCAAGTAGCCCTGAAGGCGTTTCGTGGGAAACGATGAATGGACTGCAGGTTGTCGGCCGGCCGCCCGTGTGGCATCTGATATCAACTGAAAGTACCGGATTTCAGCAAAAGGCATGGGTTACGTATGATGCATATGCAGTTGTGCATATTAATAAAACGCTCGCTCAAAGCACGATAGAGCTGTATCAGCATGCTATGGAGCAGCCATTTAAGCCTGCGGGAAGCTTTAATCTCGTGAGCGGCATTTCACTTTCTTAGTTCTTTTTCAAGAAAGCATTTTCAAGCAAAGCATCGATCCTGCTATGTCCACCTGCTCTTGCTGCCTGAAAGACAGTTTTGCCATCATTTGTAACTGCTCTTGGATCGGCTCCACGAGCCGGAAGGAGTATGACAATCTCGGTGTGGCCCTGTATAGTGACCAGACGAAGAGGTGTTATACCATCACTATCACTAACATTTGGAAGCGTTTCCCTATCAAGCAGGCGCCGAGCTATGTCAGTATGAGTTTGACCTCTCGGTCGACTCCATATATAGTCAAGATGCTTGCAACAGGAGGAAGCTTATGTTTGGAATTCGTTCAGTACTTTACTTTATCGCCGGATTAGCTTTTTGGGAGGCGGTTTCGCACATTCATCTTCAGCTTCTTGGTTTGATACCATTGCGCATGTGGGGCATGACCATCACTCCACAGGCTAATATGATCATCGTACTCAGCGCATTTGCTTTGTCCGCTTTTCTTATTGCTGTTGCTCGTCAGATGTCATGTGACTGCATGGACGAATAATCTGACTTCTGACTATCATCAATGTAAAGAATCTATTAGGCGCCAAGATATTTTTTGATGCTACTTTCAAGCTCTGCCTTGCTCATGTACCCTAAATCAGTTCCTACGAGTTTGCCATGCTTGAAAAAAAGAAAGGTGGGGACCGATGATATGCCAAACTGAATAGCAAGATCTCGTGCATCATCTACGTCTAACTTTAAAAAGCTATAGGTCCCTTGATATTGTTGAGAGAGTTCTTCAAATGATGGGGCCATATGCTGGCACGGGCCGCACCAGGTGGCATAGGCATCAACAACAACAGGAAGGCTCGAATTTTCAATGAGCTGCGCAAACGATTCTTGTGTAACGTGTGGTATTGAAGACATAGGAAATCCTTTTCGAAATTGTTTTACTCCAGAGTACAGAAATGTGCAGAAAAAGCAACGGCGAGTGAGGCTGAAGCATCGCATAATGCTATGCAGATTGAAAGAAATGAAAGTATGGTGTATATTTCTTGCTAAACTATTGCCGTTATAATGCGTAGTTCTGTACACTAAGTACATGAAAGCAAAAACGCAAAAGGAGAGTTCGATGAATCATAGAGTGTTATTATTTTTTATAGCGGGGGCTCTTGTGGCATGCCCCGGGATAATGGAGGCGTCGGATGTGCCATCTGCAAACGCACCTAAGGGGTTAGCGCCGCAAACAAGGGTTCCAAAAAAATCGAGAATTCCGGATGCACCTATATCTGTTGCAAACGCATCTAAGGGATTAATGCCACAAGCAAGGCTTCCAAAAAAATCGAGAATTCCGGGTGCGCGTATATCTGTTTCTTCACAGGACAATTCGGAGAATGCTGCTGGTGATGCCGACCCTGTCGATAGTCTTGATGATCTTAGCATGACTCCGGAGCAGGATGTTGATATAAATCGAAAGTCGAAAGAGTGTAAGCAGTTAGTTCTCAATGCGGTAAAACATCTCCAAAAAGTTTCTGTAGAAAAAGCGATGGATGACTTTCTTTATAACCAGGCATGGCGTAGAGGGGATATGTTTGTTTTTGTTTTTACCGTCGAAGGTGTTTGCCTTGCGCATGGTGATGATTCATGGCTTATTTGGCGGAACATTATGGATGTAAAAGGTATTGGAGCTACCCCGCTGATAAAGGAAATGGCTGCAGTTGCCCAAAAGGGCGGCAGGATCAGCTATCTGTGGGATAATGGATTTAAAGCATGTTATGTTAAATCCCTCGTTAAGAGTGGAAACACGTATATTCTGGGATCGGGATTCTTTCCAGAAAATAATGAGTTTGCCACAAAACAGCTTGTTAAAACGGCAATTGCTTACTTTCAGCGTAACGGTGGTGAAGCTACATTTGGTTTGATAAGCAATCCCAATGGGCCCTTTGTTAAAGGGGATATTTATATGTTTGCCTACGATCTTAATGGCGTGTGCGTTGCGCACGGTAATAATCCTGCACTTGTGGGACAAAATCTCATTGATCTTACCGATTCTCGTGGTTTTAAAGTCATTCGGGGATTAATAGATATCGGAAAAACAAAAGGCAAGGGATGGCTTGATTATATGTGGAGAAATGAATTTAAGCGCTCTTATGTTGAGAAAGTCATTGATCCAAAAACCAAAAAGGCTTATATAATTTCCGCTGGGTATTATCCGAACATGTCGATCCAAGTTCTTAAAAGCTATGTAAATCGAGCTATTCGCTATATTAAAGCTAATGGGTCAAAATTAGCCTTTGCTGAATTTTCGAATTTAGCGGGAGAGTTTGCTCAGGGAGGACTGGGTGTTTTTGTATTTGATCTGAGAGGTAAGTGTCTTGCGAATGGCGTTGAACCTGCATGGGTTGGCCAGAATGTATTAAAAATTCAGGGAGCATTTGGTAGGTACTACGTCAAAGATATGATTGAAGCTGCCAAAAAGAATGGAAAGGCATTGGTTTCTTATTGGGATAGAAACGCAAATGCGGTGAGCTATGTTGAGAAAATCGATATCCCCGATGGAAAGTTTATCATTGGTGCAACGTTCTATCCTGCATCTAAAACGACATCTGCCCAAACCTTGGTGAGTCGAGCTGTTGATTACTTTAAAGAAAACACGACCGCAAAATCATTCAAAACATTTAGCACGCGCGAGAGTGCATATATTCGGGGAGACCTGAGAGTATTTGTGTATGATGGGGATGGTACCCTGTATGTTGATGGTAAGAATAAGCAGCAGTTATGGCGCAATATTATGCGCTCAACCGATCAAACGGGCAAGACGGTGGTCAAAGATATCATAACAATTGCAGAAAATGGCGGTGGGTGGTATCAATACCGTGTGAGCAATGCGAATCGCAAAGTCTATGTTAAACCGGCGGAAAAGAACATCGAGGCGGGCCAAGTTAAAAAGTTTATTGTCGGTACTGGCTACTTCGTGTAGATATTTAGAATTTGGATTTCGAGAAATGCGTTATGTGAAATGTAAGTTGTGCATCGAACAAAAAAATAACAGCGGAATATAATTGAAAAAGTTAGGTATACGACTGCAGGTTTGTTATTAGACCAAAATCAAGAGCTTCTGTTTTAGCAGAGAGTTGGATTACTTACACATGGTGCTTGTGTACGAAGAACCAAAACGGGAGAGAAGCGCGCTGCTTTGAGTGACGATTCCTGACAAGAAAAAGTAAGCACCAAATACCATCAAAATAAAACCGGATACTTTGTTGATAAGCATAAAGACTGTCGGAGTCACGCGTGTGCGGACCGACGATACTATGAAGCTCATTGAAAGAAACCATGCGGCTGAGCCGCACATAACGCCAGCGCTGATCAGGAGTGCCTGCGCTACTTCTCTATCTACTTTTTCAACACCGACCGCTGCGAATGCGGCAAGAAATGTCAAAATGGTCATGGGATTTGCAAGCGTGATAACCGTTGTCTGAAAAAGTGTTGTGAAAAAGTCGGTCTTTTTTACCGGCGTTCCCAGCGACATGATTTTTGTGGTATATGCTGTATAGCCGATGTAAAAAAGGAGTGAGCCCCCAAAAATGTAGAGGATTGGCCGTAACGTAATGAGCGCTGCAGAAAGGGCTGTAAGACCGAATGCGGCAACCAATGCATAAAAGCCGTCTGCAAGGGCGACGCCTAGGGCGGTGGCGATACCGGAGAAGTGCCCGCCCGTAATGCTGCGTCGAATGCATAAGATCGAGATAGGCCCCACAGGAGCTGCCATCGAGATTCCTATGATAAGTCCTTTAAGAAAAATATTATTGATCATGATGGAGTGGATTTGAAGTAAAGCCGATGAGTCTACATTCAGGTTGCGGCATGATGCCATAAGTGGTATATACAAGCTCTTGCATTGCGCGTGCAAGGTTTATGATATCAGCAGATGAAGCATTTCCCTTGTTAATGAGCATATTTGCATGCTGATGGGATACGATAGCATCACCAACGCTGAGCTCTCCCTTGACTCCTAGCTTGTCAAGATAATAGGCAACAAATGGGAGCTTTTTGCCAGTTTTTGCGCGTGAAAACTCTTCCTCATGGAAATTCCTAAAGAAGCTTCCGCAGGTATGAGAGGTTGGATAGCGCTTTGCTCGATGGCGAATCATTTCAAGACTGCGCCCTTTTGCAATGAGCGCATCAGGCGTGCTTGCTTTTTTGAGCTTAAATCGAGCACTTACTAGATAGTGGGTTTCGGCGTGAAGCGTTGAGTAATCATAACCAAAATGAAACCATTGATTATCAACTACCAGCAGATTACCCGTCGATTTTTCCACGACAACAGCACTTTCAAGAAACTGACTTAACAAAAACTCAAAATAATGAATGTTTATAAACACTGATCCGCCAACCGTTCCTGGAATTCCGCTAAACTCTTCTAATCCCAGAAGATTATTTTCAAGACACCACGTGATGAGATCTTTAAAAGAGACCCCTGCGCCAGCTTCAACGATATCATGGGTGCTATCTAACGGTAACCGTCGAATTTCTGTGAGTTGAGGACGAATGACTAGGCCGTTAAATCCTTCATCGCTGATGAGTATGTTAGCGCCTTCCCCTAGAATGAAAATGGGAAGCTGAAGGGCATGCGCATTGGTAAGTACTTCTTGAAACTGTTGAGCAGTAGTAGGTTCTGCAAACCATTGTGCAGCTCCACCTGTCTTAAACCAGTTTTTATCAGCAAGAGGTACTGATGGGGTCAGAAGCGAGCTGAGCGGTATGTGCGAATGTATATCGAGCGTTGTTATTGCCATGTTGTTCCTAGTCTATAATTGTCGTTCCTGCTACAAGGCTACCGCGCTTAGTCATGCAGGTTCCCAATTTATCTTTAAGATTTTTACACATGTATTTCTCTATCCGCTCACCCCGAGTGATGTGCGAAGCGCTTCGCGAGCACATTGTATCGAGGGGTAATTTCATAAACATATGCCCAATAATTGACCATAGAAGTGCCATTTACAAAGAACATGCACTTCCTTTGGGTATCAATATCTTATGAGGAAGTCTACGTATATTTACACGCCTTTCAACAACGAGCTCTTTGCATCGATCGCTGCAGGTATTGTGGTATGTTTCTATGCATGGTGGGCACACAATTATTTGTTTGTTGCATTCAGCATTGATGCAGTTGCTATACTCATCATAGCTACAGCTACATTGCTCACACTGGGCAAGTACTTCATTGGTTCCACCGAACGCGATGCGTCCGTCAAATACGTAATTTTTTCCTCGAAAGTGGCCGTCAGGGTACTTTTCAAGATAGCGCTGTATCCCTCCACGAATTTGCATGACCTCTTGAGCGACATTTTTAAGTTTTAGATAGGTAGAAGCTGGCTCACAACGGATCCCTGATGTGCAGTACATGAGAATCCGTTTGCCTCTAAATGTTTCAGCATTTTCATCGATATACTCGGGAAGATTTCTAAAATGATCTATATCCGGTTTGAGTGCTTGACGAAAGTACCCTATGCGTGATTCATAGTTATTACGTGCATCGAGTACGATAAGGTCATCCGGATTTTCATCAAGCAAAGCCTGTACCTCTTCTGGGCTCAAATGCCGACCTGCTTGATCAAGAGGGAGTTCTTGAGGATCAACGCCAAAATTGAGGATTGCTTTTTTAGCCGTGACTTGCAAGCGTGGGAAATGATCGGCTTCCCCTTCACTTTCTTTAATATCAACATCAAAAAAGTAGGGGTGCTGGCCCAAATGAGCTTTGTATTTTTCTATAGCTTCGATATCACCGCCGACTGTGGCATTAATTCCTTGGCGCGCAATAAGGATACGTCCCTTGATGCCGAGCTGCTGGCAAATGCTGCGCTGTTCTTCGACTGTCTGATCGGGATTCTCTATGTTGACATATTTGTAAAATATGATGATTTTTCCCATTGCTATCTCATAATGCTTGTACCATGTAAGTATTTATGAGTATATCTAATCCGATAAAAACTTAAAGAGGAGACACCGATCATTCTTGATGGCTGCCGTCTTTTACACTATACTCGCTTGCTAGAAAGGCTGCTGAGTCTTCCTATGCTGTTTATGTATCGACTTTCGCTTTTATTTGAGGATATGTATGAAAAGATTTGGAGCGCCCTTTACTATAGCGCGTCATTTTTGAAAGGCCGCTTAAAGGCTCTCGAATTCTAAATTGACAATATCAAGTAATTTGTCATAATTAAATCATACATTAAGAAACTATTTCGGTGGAGACATATGAATAAAATTATGATGATGCTCCTACTACATGCAGGCTTTGCGTTTCAGCATGTTGCGTATGGTATGGAAGCGAGAGTTATGGATGGAGATGCAGAAGCGACTGGCCATCAGGAAATTGCTCAGGGCGATGCTCTTCAACGAGAGGAGCCTCAAGCAGTAGCCGATTTGCAAGAAATCGCACGACTGGAGCTTAGTCAGGCGTTGGAAGAAGAGGATTTCGTAAAGGCAGCCATTCGCGCTTCGATTATTGAAAAGCCTCATGATGAGCAAGACGTTCTTAATAATGCCCTTTGTCGTGCTGCACGAGAAGGCAAAACTGACGAAGTAATGCGTTTGCTTGGCGAAGGAGCTCAAATTGATGTTATTCCGAATCGAGACCGGGAGGACTATGAATATGTGTATCCGGCGAATGCTCTGTTGCTTGCGGCGAAATTCGGTATGAAGGACGCGTGCGTAGCCATGATAGGCCATCACAAAAAGATGCAACAGGCTGTGATTGAAATTTTGTGGTGCTTGAAGATGGTATCGCAACAAAGCCCCAAAGGTAAGGGATCTGCCACGAAGATGTATAAGATTTTACGCCGGTATGTGAAAGAGTATTGTAAGAAACTCTATGGAATGCCTCTTGATGAACTTCTTTCACAGACGTATCACAAGAGCGGGCTACGTCCCTGCGAACTTTTGCGAATTGATTGCTTAGTTCCGCCAAAGGAATTTTCGTCTCTAAAAGGATTTTTGGCACATATGGTTCAGCAGGTTGATGACTATCGTAAGGAGCATCCCGTGGCTGCGTCACTTATAGCTCACGGGGCTGTTGTAGGCGTTATGTTTTGCATATTTGGCGGCCGGGCATATCGGTTGGTAGGTGTAGGCGAGGGTGTTGTGAGTTTAGCGCGTTTTGTGAATGTATTGGGGTGGAGAAACTCGCTGTATCGATTAGGCGCTGCTGCGCTCGTTCTTCATCTTGTTCTTCCTTCCGAAATGGAAGAAGCTCTTATTAATGAATTTTTAGGGCTATTTCAGAAGTAATAGTCTGATAAAAAGCCTCATGGATCTTGAGAGAGGATGGATTATGAGCTGCCTTGATATGATTTCAAGTAGAATCTAAATTCCAATAGCAATCCCACTTGACACAGGGCCTAGGATTTGATATAATTACAAATAGAAATATAGTAGTGTGATATAAACGATATAAAATAATAGGAGTTATTATGAAAAACAATCTCTATAAGTCACTTATATTTGCTGGTTTAGCTACTGCTGGCTTGTCTGCAATGGAAGAGGGACATCGTCAGTATAATTTGGCAAACCCTGTCGATGTGCAGGAACTTGCTCGAGCGAATGGGCACGAAATCAGCATTAGTATAGCTAAAAAGATGGTAGAAGACTACTTAAAAAGAGAAGCAATCAAACGGATCGATTTTAGCGCAATCGGCCTCGTTGATGGCGCTAAAGCAGCTGCTGAGAAAAAGGGTGTAAGTCTTACGGAAGATGAGGCACTGTATCTCATTCATGAGCCGATGTTAAGAAGAATGGCTCAAGATGGCGAAGATCCTGCAGATCCTACAGCAATTAAGCGCCGTTTTGAGAGACGGGGCGACAAAGTAATGGACATTAAAACTGCACGGCAGCTAGCAAAGGAGTACGTTCGTAAACAAAAAATCGCGAAAATCGATTTTTCTGGCGCCAAGCACAGCTGGGATCCTACTTTGATAGCTAAAAAATCTGACGTTAATCTAACTAATTCGGAAGCAGACGAAATCTGGGATAGTATTATCTTGGGCACCTATGTTGCACCAGCTTCCCGGATGGCACTTGCGCTGATTCCTCGCAAGAAATAAAGAAGGTAGAAATACTGCACACTAAAGGGCGGGTTGAACCGCCCTTTTTTCACGCCGTCACAGAGTCATCCTTGCCCAATAGCGCTTTTTACCGTATACTAGTCTGAAACTTCGATTACTCTTATAAAGGCTTCAGATGAAGATACTCCTCTCGTGGATACTAGATCATATCGTTGTTACCAGACAAGAAATCGATCCCGATGCCCTTTTTAAAAGTCTCAATGATACAACTTCTGAGATTGATGAGGTGCGGCATATAGAGACAGATCTGTCTACACTTTTTTTGGGACGGGTGATTGCGAGTTCTTCCGATGGGATGACCCTTGATTGCTCTGAGTTAAAAAAACAGGTAACAATTCCTCTTCGAAAAGACGCTGCCGATGTTGACGGGTATTGGTTGCTTGTTAAAAAAGAAGGCAATCAGTTTCGAAGTGCGACGATGGTTGATGTAGGCTCAGAAAAGGAAGGTCTTATGCCAGCTCTCCTGGTGGATGACGAAGATCATCGAGGCAACTGGCGTACCAAAGTTGAGCAGGAAGACCATTGCATCACCATCGATAATAAAGCTTTAACAAACCGGCCTGATTTATGGGGTCACCGAGGCTTTGCCCGGGAAGTTGCTGCACTCCTTGGCAAAGAGTTGCGCCCTGAAGACCTTTTCTTAGCTGTTAAAACGATTAAACATTTTGAGCAGCGATCCAATGGAGGATCTTCTCTTTCACTTGCTATAGAAGAAGGATCGTGTGGTGCTCCCTGCCGTCGTTTAGCGGGGATTCTCATTCCAAGTGTTGCCTGGCAGCCATCACCGATAGCCATGGCTTTTAGGTTGGCACGAATCGATAGTCGGCCGCTCGATGCATTGGTGGATATGACTAATTACGTTATGTTCGATATCGGGCAGCCAATGCATGCGTTTGATGCCGATTTGAGTGGTGCCCGCCTTGTTGGTCGTTGCGCCAGCGAGGGTGAGAAGCTTAAACTCTTGGACGGAGAAGAAGTAACGCTTGCTGCATCTGATTATGTGATTACCGATGGTGAAAAGCCACTGGCGTTGGCAGGTATTATGGGTGGATCTTCAACTGCTGTCTCTCGCACAACCACCTCTCTGGTGCTTGAAGCTGCAAATTTCGATGCGACTGCCATTCGAAAGACGGCAACCCGATTGAAAAAACGAACAGAATCCTCGGCCCGTTTTGAAAAAAGTCTGGATCCGAATCTAAATACGACAGCATTGTTGCGCTATCTTAAGCTGCTTGATGATACGCGTATTACCTATACAGCGAGTGACGAAGTGGTTTCACTTGGTGCACTTGCGCATGACAAGCAGATTTTTGTTAGCCATGCTCTCATTGAGCATAAGATTGGTATCGCTGTTGCTCAAGAGAGAGTAGAAACTATTTTGACGCGTCTCGGTTTTGGTCTGCGTGTTAAACAAGCTGCATCTGATCATCGCGACCTTTTATATGAGGTAACGGTCCCTTCGTTTCGCTCAACCAAGGATGTAACGATTCCAGAAGATATCGTAGAAGAGGTAGTGCGTTTTATCGGCTATAAAACGATCCCCGAAACGTTTCCAACGCGACAAATGCGCGCATTCGATACACAGCCGCTTCATCGACTACGTTCAATTAAGCGTATGCTTGCCCATGGCTTACATATGCGTGAAGTGCAGACGTATGCGTTTTTTGATGAGGAATTTCTTGCCAGGTTGCACTACGAGCCTGAAGACGCCTTGCGCATCGCCAATCCTCAGTCAGAACATTGGCAGCGACTTATTACCTCGCTTATTCCGAATCTTATACAGTGCATCGTCCATAACCCACAACAAGAGCGGCTGAGCTTTTTTGAACATAACCGCGTCTGGTTTTATCAACATGAGCCGACTGAAACACAAGAGATTGCCGGGCTATGGTATGACCAGAAAAAGGCGTGTGATTTTTATGATTTTAAATCAGAATTGACGATGCTGTTTGATTCCTTGAAAATGGCGATTCATTGGGTAAAGCCCGTTGGCGAGATTGATTCATGGTATGATCCCCATAAGGTGGCTGAGTTATGGCATCAGGATCGTATCATCGGAAAAGCTGGAAACATCTCGAAACCGTTTTTGCAGCGAGTTGTTGAAGGTGATGCTTTTATTTTCGAACTTGATGCGAATGTGCTTATGCATGGTGAACGGGAAACGAGAATCTTCAAGCCGTTACGTAAGTATCAAGTAACTCATCTTGATATTAGTATGATTGTTCCGGTGGAATGTACCGTCGCCGGCATAGAAAGTGCTCTGCATGAGTCTGACGTCAGAATTCAATCAGTTGAATGTATTGATCGCTTTGAAAAACCAGAATGGGGAGGCAAGAAGTCGCTCACGTTCCGCTTTGAGGTTTATGATGAAAAGGGCACGCTGACTAAAGAAATCATTGATGAGGTATGGGAGCATGCGGTGGGAAGCGTTCGCGCTATTGGCGCGGAGGTACGATGAGTAGTTCGTTGCTCACTCGTTACATTATCAGCATGGGATTGCTTATTGGCCTTGATCGCTTTACGAAATGGTTTGTTCTTACCTATTGTCCGGAATCGTGCATACTAAATCGCGGCATTTCATGGGGCATGCTTAATTATAACCATCCGGGACTCTTTATAGTTCTCACTGTGCTTATTATTCTTATCACCCTGGCACTCATACTTTATACCTATAGGCGTATGCAGCAGGGATTCTTTGTCTGGGGCGAGCTTCTTATAATCGCTGGCTCATTCTCAAACATCTATGATCGCCTCGTCTATGGAGGGGTTGTTGATTTCATCGAAGTTCGTATTGGTTCTTGGATAGGACCTTCATTTAATGTCGCCGATTCAATCGTTGTTATCGGCGTTGCCATTATGGCTTATGAGCTGTTTTTTCCAGCACGACGTAGTGAAAATCGCTAGCTGTTTAATACCCTAATTATGCCTTCTGACGATACGATCCCTTGGCGGCTGCCGTGCGGAGCGGCAAAAAACTTAATGAAGAATAAGAACTTTTATTCCTGAAAGTAAATGTATGAAATATCTCCTTCATCAAGCGCAACAATTTTTAAAAAAACTAATAGCTCCTCCCTTCTGTAGCTATTGCCGTGAGTATCAACATGTATATGCCGCTCTCTGTGATCGCTGCAATAAACTCATTAAGCCCGTCATTTCAACCCACATTGCTCTTGCCAATTCTCACATGCACGTACACACGCTTTCTGCATATGAAGATCCGTTACGCACCCTTATACTGGCAAAGTCGTGGTCAGATTACACGGCGGCAACGAAATTAGGCGAGCTTCTATCCCAGCATTCTCTTTTTTCCCTTGCCCACTATGACTATATTGTACCGATGCCTCTTCACTATTGGCGTTTTGCTTATCGAGGCTTTAATCAGACGGAGATTATAGCTCAAATAGTCAGTTCTCGCACATCTATACCAGTACTTCCATGCCTTGAACGAATGAAACATAGCGCATTTCAATCCCTCTTTCCCCGTTCAAAACGCTACGAAAATGTAAAAGGAGCATTCAACTTAAAACCCGATTATAAAGTTCAGCTTACAGGAAAACGCGTTCTGTTACTCGATGATGTCATGACGACCGGTTCGACGCTCTATGAAGCTGGTCAAGCTCTTCATGCTGCTCAGCTGGACCAGCTTGAGGCTCTTGTTGCTTGTCGTGCCATGTAACTTTTTTATACAACCAACTAATTGCGACCCCATAATGTATAACTCACTTTTGCATCGCAGTTTGCAACATAGCTCAAAACTTTTTTTTCAAACTTAATTTTTTTCATTGACATTTGAAAAAAGAGGTATAAAGTAACGAATAGAAATATGTTGAGAATGCAGTTTGGTAGAGGGTTTGCAGAAAGTGCTCACGCCCGTTTTCAACGATGCAATATGTAAGTTCTCAAGCGAAAGGAGTAGGAGTTATGGAGCTTTATTAGCCGGTCTTTATATCATTTGAGCGTAGACAAATATATAGAGACCGGCAAAGAGATATATTCTCTTATTCGTAGTTAGTAGTTGTAGTGTTCGCAGCATTTTTTTGAAGGGGAATGCCATGACATATTCATATTCACGATTCACACAATTTCTCGTCTGGGTTATTTTCTTAATTCTCCTTACCTATTGTGCTTGTGTTGTTGAGGCGCGGCTTATGAGAACGTTAGTTCTTGAAAGTTTCACAACTTCCCATGAGGTTGTTGATAAGGACGCATTACCGGAATACTAAAAATAGTGATGTTGCCTGACAAGCACCCATATGCAGTGTTTGTCCGGCAACTATGAGATATGCCCTTTCTTCCGAGATTTTCACAACATCTCTCTAAGTATCAGCACTCTTTTGCATTCAAACGCAATGCCGTACGCGATGACCGATCTTACTTTGCGGATAGAAAGCTCATGAGCATATTTTTTCTCACGTCTCTGCTTAAGAGCCTTATTGGCTACACTATTGAGGGTCTCGAATAAAAAAATATTAAAACTCTTGCACTTTGCTTTCTGGAAGTGATAGCATACGATTGAAGATTGCAGAGGAGCTTCAAAAAATGTGTGATCGCGCGATTAAAAATCACCTCATTATTGTTGCTCCTTAAACGATCTGGGGAAAGTAAAAAGTACATTTTCAACATTTACATGAGGGTTATCATGAAGCGTTCTCTACAACACATTCTATGCCTTGGAGTTCTTGCTCTTGGTGCGTTTTTTCCTGCAGCTGGTAAAAAGAATCATAAGCATGATCATAAAGGTCAAACGTATGTTGTTACTACGACGGCGGATACTGGCAAGGGCTCACTGCGCAATGCCATTAATTGCATTAATACAAAAAAAGAAGATACAGCCTCAACTATTCGATTCGACATTCCTTGCTCAGACGCTTCAGTTTGCAATGGAGCGAAGTGCTATGTGATCCAGCCCGGTTCAGCCACTAACGGCTTGCCCCTACCAGCAATACAATATCCGGTGAAAATTAAGGGTCCTAACTCTGATGGGGGAATAATTGAGCTCAATGGAAAGTTTGCTAACCAAACGGTCACACCTGAGGTAGGTGTTCCTACAGGGCTGGCATTGATTGGATCTCAAGCTGGATGCAGCTCCATCAAAAATTTAGTATTTAGCCAGTTCGCGGTGAGCATCTATCTAAATAATGTTGAGAATATAACGATCAAGTGTAGTACATTTTCGGAAAGTGTTATCAACCAAAGTTCTATTGTTGGAACCTCAATCTCCAACCTTAATACTAATCGAAACACATTCACCACCACTGCCACCGATACAAACGGAATCTTTTTAACGAATCCAACAGGGACAATCAACGTTAAAAATAGCACGTTCAGCGACCTTACCGCGGCGACAAGCGCGTCCAACGGTAACGGTGTGTACGTTCTGCTTAATAATGGCGGCACTTTGGATGCGTTAGATGTCTCGGGAAGTACTTTCAGCAACATCAGCGGGTCAACACAAAGTGGGATAAATGGTGGTAACGGGGTCTTCGTCGATTTTGAAGGTGCCGGGGGTACGCTGAATACTTTTATCGTTACGGGAAGCACTTTCTATAATGTCTTCAACTCAGGTAGTGGTGTTAAAGCCTACATCAACGCTTCGGGCAGTACCATCGGAACTGCCACTGTTTCGGATTCTACCTTTAGTGGCATAACAAACAGTGCCGCTGGCGTTGTTGCCGCAGGTGCTGGATCGATTACCACAGCAAATGTCACGGGCAGTGTTTTTAGCGACATAAGCAACAGCGGGGTTGGCGTCCGTTGGGCTATTGCGAGTGGTAGTAGCTTAAGTATCTTAAATAATCGGTTCAATACTATCAGTGATACAAGTAGGGGTATCTATCTACCGCTTTCTCTAGCCGCAACCGCTCCTGCTTTAACAGTGGACGTGTCGGGCAACACATTTACCGGTCCGAACGCTTACGTTTACGATACTGGCTATGCGGTCTTCATTACAGTTAGCTCGGGCAGTATATGCCTCGCATTTACAGGCAATAACGCAACGCCTATAAATAACCCGACCCCCTATCTGTTCACGCAGGTTAACCCTGGCGTATTCAATATTAGCGCTGAATCAGGCAATTCTGGTCAAATCGATACAGTAGGCACTATAGGTACTTGCTAGTAATCTTCATTGGGGCGCGCAAGCGCCCCTTTATAGATCCGATTTACTTCTATAATGTAGTGCCAATCTTTCACGAACAGCAGCTTCAACACTTTTTGTCATTTCTTCTTCGCACGCGTGGTGCGTAAACCAGGTGTGTAATTGCTTATTAGCTAGATCCTGAGCAATTCTCCCACTGTTATCGCGGATGGTTAAAAGGTGCATTTGGAATTTCAATGCGAATGCGCAAAAGAATTGATAGATCTGATCACAGGTAAAGATCTTTCTCCCAAGAAGCCTTAAAGTAAGCATGGAGGTGATATCAACGGGCACCGGTTTTGAAATGAAGCCGACTTCAAGATTTACTGGAGAGAGCTCGTCATCAATACCGGCTTTTTTGGTATTTGCTGATGGATTTGTAAGACGCAGGTAGGCAGTCTCCAGTATTTTTAGAACTGCTTCAACAAAAGAGCAATTCTTCGAATCAAAGTAGTACTCACCTTGCCAAATCGTCACAAGGCGACGGTAGGCTTCTTGAATCGATTCAAATGATGCTTCATGTGGCACCTCCAAGAAATCAGAAGCGTGCACTGCAGCACGCTCCCTCATGGCGCATTTCACCAGTGGAAATGCATCGATTAGGCTGCTACTTCGTGGAGTAACCGTATGAGGCCACGCACGTTCATCCTCAATGTGGCCATGCAATAAAAAGAAGGGATTTCTGTACTGACCTATCATTCCCTCTTCGCCTCCAATGATCAGATCCATATCAGCATCAGGAAGCACCTTTAATTCTTTACGCATGAGCGCAAGAAGATCCAGAACATACGCGCTTTTAAACCAGTAGTTCCCGTGGGCTGTAACCCGTAACTCCTCAAGCTGAGAAGGTCTAACAAGAAGAAGTATCCACTCACCACCCGCTGCAGCAATAACATCATAGCGCTGACCTGCATATCCATAGGTTACTCGCAGTGGCCATCGTGATTTATTTTGGATTGATACGATGGGAGCTCTCTTTCTTAGACGTGTGAAATCGTCTAGAAATCGGACCGATAAGTCTCTTGTAAGAGATATATCATTGAGGATAATTTTAATCATTATATCCCGCGGCAAAGAGTACCCAGCTACTCGTCTAATTGAGCACAAGATCGTCATAATTTTTTTTCGAGAGTAGTCCCGGTCTTCTCGTCGCGGCAGTCCTAGCTCGGGAGAAAGAATTTCCTGACATATCAAATGAGAGCCACTCCTTGCGGCACCATGCAAGGGTGTGCATCCCTTCCCATCGAGGAGTGTTACATCAGCCCCTCTTTCTAAAAGCTGCTTAATGAGATCCGGATCAGATCGTGGGCCACGATGATCTTCAAGGAAAGTGGCAAGATGAAGTGGCGTACGTCCCTGCCTGTCCCGATCAAGCAAAGAACAGCCCTGCTCTATCAAAATGATAACAACACTATCCATACAATCTTTATGTCCCCTTCTGCTGTGAGCAACTGCTAGAAGGAGTGGGGTCATACCGTTCTTATCAGCCATGGTAAAGACTGCTGAAAAAGAAAACTGCTTACACCAGGTAGCCATGGTCCATATGAGAAGACTCTCCTTAGTTTTGATAGCAGCGTGAAGTGGTGTAGCTCCATCATCATCGACACACAATAGGAGGTGGGGATCAAATGTAACAATACTACGTAGGAGCTCGTAAAAAGGCTTATTATATTCGTTATATTTTAAGGAATTTCCTTCAATAAGCGCTGGGTAGAGCGTAATTGCAGCGAAGAGAACACGCTTACTCATAGGCTTAAAGAGTCCTTTCTCAATAGCATGCTTCATAATACATGCGGCAACGGTAAGATGCCCCTTTCTAATTGCAGTCTCAAGCGGAGGAAGGTGCTTTGGAGTATCGCAATCTTCAAGCGAAACCCCCTGATTAAGGAGCTCCTGTGCAGTTTCTGCCGACTGAGCTCGATGGAGAGCATTGCCCCAATAATCACGGCTGTTAATAGAGCATCCATGCAAAATAAGCGCCCTGAGGATATCAATATGTACTGAGCTGGCTGTCTTAAAAAGGAGGTCTTTCTTTTCAAAAACTGAAAGTAAAGGAATTTTTCCACTATGCTCATCAAAAGCAACTTTGTCCCCTTTCTCAATCGAATCAATAAGCAACGAATACGCTGAAGCTTGTGCATTGCTTCCCATGGCGGCAAGACAAAAAAACAGAAACAGCTGAACTTTTCTACTACAGAGTGCTAAGCACGGCATCTTTTCTTTCGGTGGTTTTGGCATGATGTTTCATCGAAGTTTTTATTGGTGATGCTTTAAAATACCATGCGCGGAGGTAAAAGTCGAAAAGCGTGACGACCTCTCTGATCGGTCATCAGAGTGGTTATTGAGCAGAGGGCGCCGCTTCCCACTCCAGCGATTGCAAGAAATTTTGCAAAGCTCTTTATTCTGTGGTAATATACAAATCAAAGTTTGTTTCTTTTTTTCATATTCAGGTACACAAAGGATTATACTATGATGAACCAAAAGTCATTTCGTCCGGCTCTTAACATTATTCTTCTTACCAGCGCGCTTGCTCTCTTATCAGCTTGTGATTGGTTTAAAAAAACTGGGTGCGCAAGTTGTGAATCATCAGTAGAATCTGCTGGTGCTGGTGATGTGCTTTTAACGATCGATGGTAAACCTGCGATTTCAAAACAAAGTCTTGATGATTTTTTTGAATCAACGATGAAGAATCGTCCTGATGCTATGTATGCTGCGATGGATCCTCAAGCGAAGCGTAATGCATTCAATGAGCTTGAAATCATGGAAGTCATGGCTGCTAAAGTAAAGAAGGATGGAAAGGATAAAGATCCAGAATGGCAAAAGGCTTATAAGCGTGCACAACAAATGGCATGTTATTCAGTAAATGCTGAAAAGCTGAGCAAGGAAGTGCTTGATAGCATCGATACGTCAGATGCAGCTCTTGAAAAATTCTATGGCGATCTTCGTGGAAAGAATCCAGCATTCGATAATCCGCCATTCTTGAAAACGCCTGGAGGCATTAAGATTCAGGGTGTGCAGTTTACAGATAAGAAGTCAGCAGAGGATTTCCTTGCAAAAGCGCAAAAGCCAGGCGCAAATTTTGCTGAGCTTGCAAAAGCGATTAAGAAGGACGCAAAGAATTTTGGTTTAGTAACTTCGCAGTCTAAGGTTGATTATGCGCTTAAAGCAAAAGCTAAAACGCTCGAACCTAATGCTGTAGAAATGATAACAACTCAGGGCAACCAATTCATGGTTATTAAAGGAATCGGTCCTCGCCAAGAGCCACAGTACGCAGAACTATCAGAAGTGTTTGCTGCGCAACCAGGGCTCAAGGAGCAGTTGGCAAACTATAAGAAAAATGTAGAGGCGCAAACAGAGTTCATGAAGCGTATTGATGAATGGAAGAAAGAGCTTAAGGCTGATAACAGCACGGCAACTAAGTACTTTGAAGAAGAAGAAGCGAAAAAGAAAGCTGAGCTTGAAGCGAAGTTTAAAGAGCTAAAAGAAGCTCAAGAAAAAGAAAAAGGTGCAGAAGCAGTCGCAAAGCCTGCAGAAGCAACCGCACCAGAGGCGGCAAAAAAACCTACGGTAGCAGCAGCCTAAGTAAGCGTACAGATAGTGCGTAAACATTCGAAATCGAAAAGGAGGGGCGTATGCCCCTCCTTTAATGTAAAAAAATAAATGAAAAGTAGCGGCGTTTATAGATTTTGATAGGGGTGGTCATGTATAAAGGTTCCATAAGTTTCTTGCTTCTGGTTGGGCTGCTGCATAGCGGATTGGTTGGGGCAAGGGCTGACACAGCGATGGGTAATAAAAAGCCGCAGACTGAGTCAAAAAGCAAAGTTATGAACGCATCACGCGCTGTTGCTTTAAAAAAGAAGGGGCCGGCCAAAAAGACTCCTGTTCGTAAACACATGGCGCGAAAAAAGAACATATCTGCACCAAAAGCTGCTCCGGTAATGCCAGTTTCTCCAGTACCCGATGTTCTTAGTGTGATGTCGCCGGAGAATACAGCGCCTGCCATGCGGGGACCATATGAGCGAAAAACGGTTGATAAGGTACTGGCTATTATTTATCACAGTGAAGGATCGGAGCTTATATTACAATCGGATTTACGGCCTGATCTATCAGATACCATGCCTACGTTGCAAGACGCAATCCTTAAAAAACTGATTATTCTTGATGGCAAAAGATTGAAGCTTCCTGTTTCAGACGCTGACGTCGATCGTCATATCGCGCGCGTGCAAGAGCAGTTGAAAATGACCCGGGATGATCTTACTGTATTCTTTAAGGAGCGTGGTTATACGTTTGCCCAAGCACGTAAGGAACTTGCAAATGGTCTCTTAATCGAAATGACTATCGAGCAACGGGTAAAAACTAAAGCATTTGTGCCACATGCTGAAATCGAAAAATATCATCGTGAAAATCCTATCGTGTTTTATGATATTAAACAGCGTTATCTTCCTTTTGAGATGGGTTCACATGCTATACAGCGAGCTATGATTGATCGTGATATTGATTCGGGAGACTTTGCTAAAGCTGATGGCTGGAGCGATGTGGTGAGCTTGAAAGAGGGTGACATTTCGCTTGAAAAAAATTTCATCAAGGGGCTTGCTCCCGGAACGGTTGTCCGTGTTGACGAAAATGAGCAGGGAACATCATTATTACTCATGGTTGGCAGGCGGGAAGTTTCTCTTGCTGAGCGCAAGCAGGACATTATGATGACGCTTGGGCGTGATCGTTCAAGTAAGGCACTGCGTGATTATTATGATAGTCTGCTTCAGCAAAAACGCGATACGCGCGTGCGCTATATCGACGAATCCCTTCGGCCTATTCTGGAGAGAGCTCCGCATCAAGTTGGAGCGCCTTCTTGATCAATTCGTTTTTTGAGTCTTTATACTCGGGCTTAGTATCAAAGTAGCCTTTGAGTAAGTGCTCAAGATCCATATCGATATTGAGCGTCGCTCGCCGCTGACGGCTTTCTGCCGCTCGTACTGGAAAAATGCCAACGGTATACCACGCATCAACACATGCTTTTTGCACGACCGCCAGATCAACGGTATCTCGCGTGTCAGGTGGAAGGTAATAAAGAACCTTAACAACCGCATCGGCTAGATCATGTCGCTCGATTTCTAAAAGTACTTGCTGTGTAAGATCTTCATGAGTATGAAGATGTGCTTCGATTTGAATAAACGGTCTTGTTGGCGTTTTAATAAACTCGTAGGTTACGTCCTCTTTTTCGTGGATAGTAACAAGACAAAACCCCTTATCTTCTTTGCGCTCACCAAAATCGACTCGCTCTATCGATCCAGAATAGATGATGGGAGGAAGGCACGAGCCGTTTACGTTTTGAAAGCGGTGGAGGTGACCAAGCGCAACATAGTCAAAAGGAGCGATACCGAGGTTTGAGGGTAAAAAGAGCGGATCGGTTCCATAGACAGCCCGCTTTTCCGACCCCGAGAAAATGCCCGAGCTTACCGTTAAATGGCCCGCTAGTACTGCCGGGAGTGACGGATCAAGCTTGCTCGCATATGAGGAAATGATGCTGCAGACTCCCTGGCTGATATAGTCGGTCAGCTGCGCAGCTGATGTATGGATATGTTCATTGCTTAATGATATTGTATTACGAGTCGGCCACGGTATGCCAACGATCTGAACCGGACCGCTTTTGGTTTCAAGTTTCAGGCTCGTTGGTTTCGCGATCACGTGAAAGCCGTCAAGCGGAATTTGCCCAAATATCTCGAGGGCATGTGCTTTGCCAAAACTCAGCGGGTTGTCATGGTTGCCCACGATGATAACCACTGGAATGTGTGCCTTGAAGAGCCTTAGAAAACAGTGCATGAGCAGGCGCTGATGCGTTGGTGAGGGATGTGCTGTTTTGTACGCATCGCCAGCAAACAGAAAGAAATCGACAGATTGCTCTATTGCAACATCGATGCAAAAATTGAGTGCTCGCTCAAAATCAAGTAGCCGCGAATGAATGCCTGTTTTGGGATCAATTCGTCCGTAATTTTCCATGCCAAAGTGAATGTCAGCAGTGTGTATGAAGCGGATCATGGAGCGCTTTCTTGAGGAGTTGATGAAGTGTGGGGCGTTGTTACCTTATTACAACAGTTCCGGTATCGTTCCTTCAGCTGCGGCGCGTAAAGTTCCTTATTGGTTTGCTGGGCACGCCCTATGGCAAGTGCCTGTGCCGGTACATCTTGAGTAATAACCGATCCTGCGGCTATAATCGACTCTCCTCCAATAGTGATCGGCGCTATGAGGGAGCAATTGCTTCCGATGAAGGCGCCATCTTCGATGATCGTTGGATTTTTTTGAACGCCATTGTAATTACAGGTAACGGTGCCTGCTCCGATGTTCGCCTGCTGGCCAATGCGTGTCGTGCCAATATAGGCTAAGTGCTTTGCTTTGCTTCGTTTGCCCACCGTACTACGAGAAACCTCAACGAAATTGCCAATAACCGCCTGCTCACCGATGATGCTTTCTTTATGCACATGAGCAAAGGGGCCAATTTGGGATGAATTTTTAATAATTGAATGTTCTATGACGCTATGCGATCTTATTTGAGCGTGATCTTCGATCGAAGAGGATTCTATAATGGTGAAAGCATCGATAAAAACTCCCGATCCAATCTGTGTTGCGCCTCGTAGTTGTACTCCTGCTCCAACCATCGTATCAGCTCCGATCGTAACAGTGTGATCGATATGAACTGACAGGGGATTAATGAAGCGAACACCTCGCTCAAGATGGGCCTGAAGAAGTTCCGATTTTTTAAGATGCTCAGCGATCCAGAGCTCTTTGAGGGTATTGACCCCGCGGACGGAATCAAATGCCACGTCTAAAATGGCAACATGCTCGCGCAGCGAACTTGCTTTTGCTATAAGATCGGTAATATATATTTCCCCATGCGTATAGGTAGGGAGTGTGGCAAGATGCGCTTCTAAGAATGTCCGCTTGATAAGATAAATACCGGCATTGAGGCGGCAGTGCTCGGCAGGATCGCCAGTAAAATCTCGCTGCTCTACAATCTTAATGTGCCCGTTGTGGGTAATAATCCTCCCATATCCGGTTATAGAAGGGTCTGCATTATAGGCAGCCATGAGCGAGAGGGATGCATTTGATGATTCGTGAAGCTCTATGAGTTTATGAATATCTTCTTCCTTTAAAAGGGGTGTATCGCCATTGAGGATGAGTATATTGTCTGCATGCCAGCTCTCTTTTGCGCAAAGAACTGCGTGCCCTGTTCCTTTTTGAATCGTTTGCTCAATACAGTCAGCGTCAGGTCGATATTTGGAAACAATTGCTTTGACGAGCTCCTTTTGATGGCCGACAATGATCGTCGTTGGTAGCGAGAGCTTTTTAAGCAGCTGCAGGGGGTAGGCAATCATCTCTTGCCCACAAATAGTGTAGCTGAGTTTGGTAAGGGATGTATGGAAGCGTGAAGATTTTCCTGCTGCGAGAATGAGCGCCTGGACGGAGTGATGCATACTGATCCTTTGCTGTTAAGCGGTGATCTGTGGATTATGTTAATCTCTACTATGCCAAAAAAGCATCCCCTGTTATTGGGAAGATGCTTCATTAATTTCACTGTATGCTTTTATAAGCGTAAATTCCAGATATATGATCCACGCCTGGCGTGGTTTAATAAGGCATGCGCTCGCTGCCTTATGTATAGTGTACTCGGTTTATGAATAAATAAAAAGGGGCCATCGGCGGCCCCATGCTTATTCTTTTTCTGTGGCAGGGATAGTGCTCACTTCATTGAGTTCCCTCACCCCTTGGGCAAGCGAGACCTCTTTGCTCATTTCATCGAGGTCCGTCACTCCTTGGACAAGAAAGACTGTTCCGCAAACGGCAGAAATTGCTTGAAAAGATTTTAACAGAAACCAAAAAGTCGGGAAGAGTATATAGGCATCAAGACCAACAGGAGAATTATCCCACCTCCTTACAAGTGTGCCTTTCATAAGATCGCGGATTCTGTCCTCGATAACAAATTTGGTAGTAAAACAGGCCGCTCCTAGGAATGCGAAACAACCGAGTGCTGCAAAAATGTTCCATTTTGCTTCTGAGGCAAGTCTTTCTCTTCGATTCTTGCCGAGGGCATCGAGAGCAGTGAGAGCTTTCTTCTCGAATTGCGCTGCAGGTGTTTCTGGTGTTGTATTTGTAGTCTCTTGCTCTTTCTGAGCTTTGTCATTGCTGGGCTCTGAAGCGATGGTAAGGTTTGCCATGCTCAGAAAGATCACAGCACTGAGAATTGAAAGCGTTTTTTTCATAAATGGGTCCTTTGTATTTGTTTTTTTAACTATATTTTCACCAGTTACTTATTACTGTAACCGATGTTCGTCAAATTACAACAGCCTGTCTTGGTTCAACAGTTAACCGCATGTTCGCATGTAGGGGAATTGATGACGATCTTTTGACTACAAAATGGAGAAATGTCAATTTGTAGCCGAGAAATAGAAGCTAAAAATTTGACTACAAAACAACAAAACGTCGATTTGTGTTTCTGCCAAATTGATTGACGTTCTAACGCTATTTTCTATACTAAGGACCAAGGCACGTTAATCATCAATTGTGTGAGGCACCTATGGACATAAAGAAGCATGCCCTGCCTACTGCTCTTTTTCTCATATTGACAACTGGCTCAATTCATTCATCTGCTGTTGTTCTCGCCTATACTGATGAATTCGATACCGAGCTTAAACCCATTACTTATGATCGTAAGCAGATTGGCACTGATTCACCTGAAGAAGAAGAGTGGGTAAAGCTTGTTGAACAGGAGAGATATCAAGAAGCCATTGAATTCTTGGACGTCTTATTTCCCGAAAACGTTGATTGGGCTCATTTTTTTTCTTGCAATCACGCACAGCTCATTTTGGTAATGATGGGCCGTTGGAATACCCTTTTCTACAATGCTTCCATTTTTGGGAAAGTCGAAATCTGCCAAGCTATTTGGGAGCGGAGATCCAGAGCAGCGGCGGTAGGTCTAGAGGATGCTTTGGCGTACCTTGGAGGTAAAAGCATCCATAGAGCTGTACTTAGAGGAGATACAGCTTATCTTCGCTGGGCCATGGGGATTCTCAAGGAAGCTGGGCTTCTTGGCACTTTAAACGATAGAGGACGACATTATCTGAAATATCAGCTGAATAAATTTGACCCGAAAAGCAAGAGAGTTATAAAGGGGCTTATGCAGGAAGCCCGTTCTTGCTTAGAAGCTGCTGAAGATATTGGGCATAAAGATATATGTACTATACTTTTACAGTATGGGGTAGATCCGCTTATTGTTAGAGGAAGCGAAGAGATTGCAAAGGGCGTTAAGGATACGACAAGCCTTTGCCCAGTTGTGAGAGATAATCAATACAAAGATATAAGTCGCCTCGTAAAGGGATTTTTTTACTTTAAGCCTCATATTATAGAGGCTATCAGTTCATCTAAAATAGGTGCCAACTCGGATCAGGCTAATCGCCAGCTCAGGGCAGCCCGCTGGGCTCTCTGGCAATCCCCGGCTCTTGCCAGCGAATTTATAACTGACGCGCATGGCAACAATCCCCTCCATGCAGCGGTACTTGCGGAACAGCCTCTTCTCATACACATCATTCTTACTGAAAATCCCGCGCTTATCGATTCTAAAAACAATGACGGATTAACACCATTAGGTCTAGCCTACTCAAAAAGCTTACACCTTTCTCTTAAGGCCTTTCTTGACCTTTATTACGCGCTGCTGGCTCAGCAAAAGAGCACCAATGCACACACCAGTTCGCAAAATACGAGCCAAGGGTGGTGTTGCATATTCTAATTGGCAAAAATAAAAATTAACACCCGTTGCGGGTGTCCTTTCCCTGTGCTATAATGAAACTAGTAACTAGGAAGGGATATTTATGAAATCAATACTATTAGGTATATTATTTACCAGCATATTTCCATTGATTAATGCGATGGAATGTAAGCATCTTCTCGTGACAAAAGCGGGCACAAAAGAAGAGCTCGCTGGCTTTATTGCTACGCCTGAGCAGTGGCGAGTTGTTAATCAGATGGACGTTGATGAAGCTTCGACTGACTGCGGATATCACGCACTTTTTAATGGTCTTACTATTGCGGAATATATACGTAACGCTTCTCCAGAACGACGGGCGCAGCTTCTCAGCTGGCTTACGCGTTTTGATGCTAAAAAGAAAGAATTTTTTGATCCAGCCTCAGTAAATCATGGTGATTCAAGTGCTTCTGGCATTCCAAAATCATCGTGGAAGCGTCTTATAATAGCTCAAAGAGCAAAATCACGAGCAAAAGAGGATATTTTTAATCTTCTTTTAAGATCTTTAAAGGGCGCAGTAGAGAGGAAAATATCTGATGATAATCCAGGCGCTAGAGAGCTGTATCCACACATATATCATTGCATGAACCAGAAAGATACTTGGGTATCTGTTGATTGCACTGATCAAATTGAGGGATATCTGCTTGATAAACTTCCCGCGATTATTCAAGAGGCGGCTAATGTGCTTACCGAGGCAGCTGATGAAGGTGATACATCTTCAGTGTCATTTACGTTGTCTGTTGCTGCTGTAAGGGAAGCGCTCTCTAAAGCTCTTGCTGAAAAAGCAAGCAAGGCTCTTATGGGGCAAGAAGAAGAGCCGATCAGAATGTATGAAGGTTTACAATCTAAAGGAATTGATCACTTCTTTGATCTTGAAGCCAATGGTGTAAAAGTGCCTTACGGGCAAGGCTCGTGGCTCAATGAATCTGAAATAAGTTCACTTCTTCGTGAAAATAACGTTCATACGAAGGCTACATTTATTACCGAGCCTCCCATAAGCCCTGCAAATCTTAATTTTTTTGTTATTGGAGATAGCGGGGAGCCCATCAAAGAGGTATTTGGCCGCGAAAAATTTAAGCAGCTGAAAGTCATCATGAGGGATGAAGAGAAAAATCATGTTGCTATCATTTTGATTTACGAACCTGGAAGTAGTACTGCTCAGGAGACTTCTGGCTCTTCACGGCTAGAACGCTTGCCTTGGCCTTTGAGATCAGTTACATCACTATTTATAAGTTCAAATCCTTCTGTTAGTCATAATAAGTTGGTTGCGAAGTTCGATAAAGGGCATTGGTATACTCTTGTGCTTAATAAAGTTGGGAAAACCTGTGAGTTTATTGTTGCTGATTCGCTTTCACGGGATAATAAAAATCGAGTGAATGACCCGAGAGTAAAGGAAATCATTCAAGAGCTTGGCGAAGAAAGTGGTTTAGATCCAATCGTCAATCTTCAAGATGGTGGCATCGGCTTATTAAAGGTAAGTCAGGCTGGGGGCGAAAAAGCGGTAGAAGAAAAGAAAGTCACGCCTGGTTCAGTTCTTTCCCAACCGGTGGAAGAAGAGTCTAGTCACGAATCAAATCCGGTATCATTTAAAGTTGTTGATATTTCCGCAAAACAACTGCCAGAAGGCGCGAGTGCCTCAGAGATAGAAGCGAAAACAAGGGATGATACGTATTTTTACAATACTATTGTTTTCAAAATTATTATTGTAGCTGCTTTTATTGTAGTATTTGCGTTTATTGTGAAGAAAAAATGGTATGATACAAGGCCAGATAAAAAAGCTGCCCATGATGGAAAGAATGCGCCTGCAATAGCTTCAACGGCGGCCGATCCCAAGAATTCGAAGTGAGGCTATTCTTCGAGGCGTATGAATGAATATGTTTATAATAATAAAAAGGTTTGGTACTTTGTTAATTGCGATTTTTAATGTCGTCAATAAGATCAGAATGGCTGAAAGAAATGGCCATTTTCAATATGAAACTTTTTAGAAAAAATTATTGACATCAATGCGAGTATTTGATAAAATTAAATTAGAAGCTAAGGTAATGGGCCTTGCTTTAATTCAAGATAATTAAAAGAGACAGGGAGAAAAATTATGGATATTCGAGTTCAGATTGCAACGCTCGTAGCTGCGCTATTTCTATCAGCCAATTCTCATGCCATGCAAACAGGGGCTGAAGGTTATGATAAGTATATTACTCAAATAATAATTGTTGGCACGGGGCTTCCTCAATTTCAACGTATCTTTATTATGCCTTATACTGAAGGCCCACTCATGCAAATACAAGAAGCACCCGGTCTTACTATCAACGGTGTTCAAGACTATGCTGTTAAGCAAATGCAGACAAAGCGATGGAAGGCCCCTCAACCCTTAGTAATCAAACTTTCTAAACCAATGCTTATCAATATAACAAGTGATAATCCCGCTTGCTTGGTAGCGATTGAGCCCCTAAAAGGACAAAAATTCGAAAAAGCAACGTGGGATTTCGGTGAAGATGAAATACACGAATTTGCAAAATTCAACGACCTCATTATCAATCACTCAGCTGAAGGTATTGAAGTTGCGGTGCATCCATCTTGAATGAAGCGGCATTTGTTACGAAAGGTAGCTAAAAGCTCCTCCAATGATATTTTCTCTGAATGAGGTGTTTCGAGTGATAATAGCGAACAAAGTCCTGGGGGATAGATTTCGGTTCCGCCACCAGGACCAAAAGGTTCTTTTTGATCTGCAATGAATAGGTGAGAGCCTGTTGCTGAAAGGGCATAAACATAGGCACTAGGTTGATATTGCCCAAAGCTACATCTGGAGGATATAGGGAGAGTGCCAATGCGGCTACACGTCCCCTGTTTCAAGTCCCACAGGTCGAGCGTTATCATCCAATGCAAGATATACAATTTGATTGCAAAGCGCCCTCCGGGTAAAAAGAGCAGTTGAATGCCCGCGGAATTTTTATTATGCTGGTGATCGACAAGATTTATTGGAGTTTCTATATCATGCAAGACAGTGCAAACTCCGGTTACAAAATTGAAGGAGTCAATCCTGTAGCCGCCAGATTTGGAGCCGCTATCATATGACGAAAAGATGTATAGTTCTTTGGCATTTTTACGCAGCTGAATTTTATGTATTTTTAAGGGGTACTCAGTGATACCATAAAGTTGATAATCAGGAATACTATTAAATTGTAACTCTTTTTCTTCAATCGGATCTCCATTTTGAGAGATTTCGTGCAGCAACCTATAGTTTTTAAGATTACTATAGAGAATGTTATTATTATCAGTCCACGTAGAAACTTCAACGTCTTTAGCAATTAAGTGTTCCTGCCCGAGTGGATTGATAAATGGCAACGGTGCAAATAAATGTACCTGTTCCAGATTAAGACAATAGAGGGATGCCGTTCGCGGAATGGAATGCCGAGCGACGTGCAAAAGTAGCAATTTTCCTTGAGGGGCGAAACTAACTTCTTTTATATAAAAACCTGCTTGTGCTTGATCAAGACGTTCTTCTTCGACGGTTCCTTCTTTGAGGGGTTGCATCTCTTGGGCCTCAGGAAGAATGTTCATGCGCATGATGCGCTCTAAAAGTCCTTCCGATGACAGCTGCAAGAGGTGACAGTCTCCGTGGGCAAGTGCTATAAAGATAAGATTGCCTGTTGAATCGCACGTTATTTTGAAATCATCCGCATTTGAATAACGAAGACGCCCCAAAACAACCTGGCTACATGGTTTTAAAGGGGGTGCCGGTTCTTGATTCTGTCTTTCATTGATGTTTGCTTCTCGATTCTGAGTGCCTTTATAGATATCACTGGTCCGCCATGCATAAACAACGCAATGAGCTTCATCGCGCACTTTTCTCGTAGTCAAAGTAATGAGATACTTATCGTCTGGAGTAAAAAGAGCGGCATACACAGTATTTTCGCGTTCGTTTGCTGGGATATCCGCTTCAATTAAGGCATGATGATCAAGAGTTATTATTGGATTTACCATGCCAAACTTTTTCCATAAGTGAACACGCTGATCTTGAGCGAGTAATCGGGCACAATCCTGTTTTGCTTCCGCGCGAACCTTTCCTAATCCTTCGATCGATACATGTTCAGAATTATTTATAAGAAGAGATCCTACTCTAAGTAGAGCCAAATCTTGAAGAGATGGTACAGCCGATTGCTTGTGAGTATGATCCGACTGAACAGAACTGGAATCGAGTACTTCTTCGAGCTTGGATTGTAGCTCCATAGCTCGAACTTGGAATAGTGCTAAGAGTGCGAATATCGTGATTTTCAAAAATTTCATTGAAACTCCTTAATCCATCTTAGTACAGTTGTTAGTATACTCTAATAAAAAAATAAGTCAAAAAAAGAAACCGAGTTCTGCCATGAGTGTCTTGCATGGACTGTTATTGTTTCGTCCTCGATAGTAGTTGATTAAAACTTGACTACAAAATAGCAAAATGTCGATTTGTAGTCGAGGAAAATTCGAGAAAATCATGACTATAAAATGACAGAATGTCGATTTGTAGTCGAAAAAGATTGGTATTCAATTAAAACGCACCCTCTTTTAATGACTTAAGGGGTTGTCGATAAAATTTGAGCGGTTGAGTCATACATCCTCATGTTTTGACTACAAAACAACAAAACGTCGATTTGTAGTTGAAAACGGCCAATTACCCTTTAAAAAAATGGCAGATCAAGTACACTATAGATGTTCACTCCAAATTTGGAGAGATGGCTGAGTGGTCGAAAGCGGCCGCCTCGAAAGCGGTTATTCCGGCTTAAACCGGAATCGGGGGTTCGAATCCCCCTCTCTCCTCCAGACTTCTTAGTAGTAGTAAAGCACATGAGAGCATGAAATAAATGATAATAAGAATATACCAAGGGTTTCTATGCTAAAACGACTCGTCTGTATACTACTCATCTCAGGTGTCGCTCGCGCGATGGTCTTTGATAACCGCTTTTTGCCATTGTTTTTTAAGACATTCACTCGTAGGTGCGACGCACCATCCCATATGAGGTTTCAGCCTTTCTTTATGCACGCAGATCGGGGTGTTTCAGATCTTAATAAGCTCATGATACCTGACATTTATGGTCCCTATGATCTGGTGAGCCTCTCCAATGCATTGGTGCTGAAGGGGTTTGAAAATCCATTACGATCCGATTTTGTCGCCCGCAGCTCAATACCCTGGACACGCAAGGGGCGCATTGCTGCGCAAGGGCTCGCGTTCTTCTATGAGCAGTATCTCGGGTACGGCTGCTCGGCAGGATTTGATGCACTCTTTGCCCATGTCGCTTCGCGGCATGAGTTTCTGCTTCGTGGCGCTGAAGAGCAGTTGCCGCCGGGAGATCAGGAGTACCTCTTTGCGGTAAAAGAAAAGGTTCATCGGGAGCTTGGTCTCGAGCCTGCGCTCTTTAATCATACTGGTTTTGGTGACATCGACCTCTACCTGCGCTTTGGAAGCTGGTGGGATTATATCCTCAAGTTTCGGCGCATTGAAAGCGGTATTAAGGTTGGGCTCTATATACCAACTGCAAAAGCAACATCACTCAATAATCCCGCATCTATCCCCTTGGGAGGAGAAAAACATTGGGGAGCTTACGTCGATCTTTCGACAGATTTTGAAGTAAAAGAAGATATGAGAGTAGGCTTGATGTTTCGTGCAATCAAACGGTTTGCCCGAACCTGTCTCCAGCGTTTGCCAGTAGCTGATGAGCCATCAAACTATGGCGCGCTTATTGGCCCTTTGCGAGTGGATCCAGGGTGGACATTTGTCTTTAACCCGACATTTTCCATTGATGGACTGCGTGAAGGCTTGGGCTTTGCAGCGCAGTATACGTTGGTGAGCCATTTACATGATCGGTTAACTGATATGCGTCCTGAAATTGAGCGTGCTCGATTGGCGACAACGCTCGCACCCGTGGCTGCTCGCTCTTCCTGGGGGATGGAATACGTTTCTATCGGGGCATTCTATGATTTTGGCAAAGTAAAGGATTGCCTATATCCGAAAATATCTGCTTATTGGGATATGCCGGTCAATTGGTTGGTAAGTAAGCGCTCAAGTAAAACAAACTGTGTATCGCTCATGGTTGAGCTCGACTTCTAGGGGACTCTATGAAAAATATTTTTTCTCGTTTCATGCCTGCTCGCAGGTTATTTAGTTTCTTTTCAAATGACTTGGCGATCGATTTAGGCACTGCAAATACGCTTGTCTATGTTCCTAATAGAGGAATAGTTCTCAATGAGCCATCGGTTGTTGCCGTGAAGGCGAATACCAACCATGTCCTAGCGGCGGGACGTCGCGCTAAGGAGATGCTTGGTAAAACACCAGAAAGCATTGTAGCCTGCAGGCCCATGCGCGATGGGGTGATTGCAAATTTTGAGTTAACTGAGAGCATGCTTCGCTATTTCATTCGCGAAGTGCATGATAATAGACGTACTCTTGTTAGACCGCGCATGATTATTGGTGTTCCTTCTGGTATCACGCAAGTTGAGCGACGTGCTGTTGAAGAATCTGCCAAGCAGGCTGGCGCCCGTGAAGTATATACTATCATGGAGCCAATGGCAGCGGCTATTGGAGCTGGGTTGCCGGTGCATAATCCTGCCGGAAGCATGATTGTTGATATCGGCGGGGGTACTACTGAGGTTGCCGTTATCAGTTTAAAGGATGTAGTGTTTTGCCGCTCGATTAGAATGGGTGGTGACGCAATGGATCGTGCAATCGTGGCTTATGTAAAACGGAAGTACAATCTGCTTATTGGTGAGCGGACTGCTGAGATGATAAAGATTACGATCGGAACGGTGCTTGTGATGCCAGGAGATTCTAATGAGGCCGTTGAGGTTAAGGGGCGCGATCTGGTGACTGGTGTGCCTAAAACGATTACTCTAACCTCAGTTGAGGTACAGGAAGCGCTTTCTGAGCCAGTTTCGAGCATCGTACAAGTTGTTCGTGAAGGCCTTGAAAATACGCCGCCTGAGCTTTCTTCTGATCTTGTTGACACGGGTATTGTTCTTGCCGGAGGGGGCGCTTTATTACGTGGCATGGATCGCTTGCTTTCCCAAGAGACGGGACTGCCTGTGCGTATAGCTGAAAATCCCCTCTTTGCGGTTGTAAATGGGGCAGGTAAAGTTCTTGAAGAGCTTGATTTCTTTAAAGATGCATTGATGAAATAACGATTAACGCCTTGCAGGCCAATCTGCTCAGCTGCTGTGGTGAGCGAACGTTTGATTTCCTATACCGGCATGAGATCGTTCCAGAGAAACCGTGAGCTGAGAGAGCCTGATGCGAAATAGTAAAATAGTGGTAGTTTGGAAATACATACTTTTAACATAGGCATAGTGGGGTGCAAGCCCCCAATTATTGCCGGGGGCCCATAATACAGGAGTATCCAATGAGAATCATGCGTGCTATCTCTCTGATGAGCATCTGCTTAATGTCGCTATCATATGCTAAAACACCGAAAGATTGGCTCACCGATGCCAAAACACGGATCGTTACCGAGGTGTTGCCCAATGGATTAACCGTAGCATGCTATCCGATGGCGGGCCAGCACTCAGTCCGTGTGAGTGTCATCTATGATGTTGGTTCAAAAGATGAACGTCCTGGTGAATACGGACTTGCTCATATGGTTGAGCACATGATCTTTAAGGGTACTGAAAAGATGTCTGAAACTGACTTAAAAGAGATTGCTGAAAAATTCTGCCTTGGAGGATTTGGGCAAGGGTTTAATGCGATTACCAGGCGCGATACAACACGCTATTATTTTGATACTGATAGAGATAATTACGAGATCTTTCTTGATATTCTTGCTGATTGTATGTTCAATGTGCGGTTTGACGCGAACCACTTTGCCTCAGAAGTAAAAGCTGTTGTTGAAGAGCTACGTCTTCGCGATGGCAATGTAATGGCAATTCTGTATGATGAGCTTTCCAAGATGTTTTATCCTTATAGCCATCCAGCATACCACGCTATTGCTGGCTATAAAGAATCGGTGCTTGCGGTTACAAATGAGGATCTACGTGCATTTTATAAGCGTAATTACCACCCAGGTAGAGCGTTGTTAACGATTGTGGGCGATATTAATCCGGAAACTGCCTTGGCCTCTGCTCGACGCATATTTAATGCGAGTGTAGGACAACCGCACGCGAGGGAGAGTACTCATATGCCGTTGGGTTTATCTCAGTTTCATCGCAAGAAACACACAGTGTATAGACCGGTGGCGCATCCTTTCTATGCCTACTGTTGGTATCAGCCGCATCGTGATAATGAGCGTGCTCTTATTGCTGCATATACAGCTGATGTGCTGAACGATTGGGTGCATCGCGCGCTTGTTATTGATCATGATGTCGCGCTCTCCGCGTATGCCACGGTTTGGAACGAGCTTTTTGGATCAACATTTATTATTGGATTTACGCCAAAACAGGGTGCAGATGCTAAATATATAAAAGAGCTTATTCAAGACGAGCTTGATACACTTGTAAAAGAAGGTATCTCGGGATCGGAGCTTGACAACCTAAAGAAGGTTGAAGAAACCAGGCTTTTGAGCTCATTTGAAATGCCTGCGCAGGTAGAATTGCTCATCGCTTCGCATTATTTTCCTGAGCGCGATGCGATGAAAATTTTTAAAGACCATGAGCAGGGGACAAAAGTAACAACCGAACAAATAAAGAAGTTTGTGGAGGACCATCTCAAGCCAGGGCTTCGCTTTGAATTTACCTGCTTGCCTATTACCGATGAAGAAAGGGGCCGTTGGGATGCGGTCAAGCAGGAAGAAGATGTCTATGATCAGCACATCATGGGTAAGAAGATCCGTGAGACCGAAGTTGAGGCTGCTTTTTTTGTACACTCGCTTCCAGAGCCAAAAGTTGCTTCTTTTAAAGCGGTGACTCCCGATAGGATGGTTACGCTCTCAAATGGGCTCGAGGTAGTTTTAAAGCGGCGTGATAGCACTCCATTTATTAATGGATCGCTGGTGTTTAAAGATGCTGAGCTTGGTGCAGCGTATCTTGATGTTACTCAGATGGAAGATATTCATGCCTATGCTCTTCAAAATATCAACGGCGGTTCAGAATTGATGTCTGGGAAAGAGCTGAGACAGTTCTTTCAATCACGCGGAGCCAGCTGTTCATTTGGGTATCTGGGATGTAACTTTCATTGCACACAGCAAGAACTGTGTGCGGTGGCCGATCAGCTGATTTCGATGATGCTCCATCCACTCTATGGCTCGAAAGGGTTAAAGCGGCAAATAGCCTCGGTTATTCAGAATCTCGGAACTATTAAAGCAGTCCCATCTGACATGGCACGGTATCTTTTAAGATTTGCACTGTTTGATAAGCAGTATTCTTGGGAGATGAGTGTGGCTGACGTAATTAAGAAACTTCGACAAATAAAAAGAGCTGATCTTATCGCCCATAATAAGAAGTATCTCAACCCGGAAAATATGTTTTTGGTGGTCGTTGGGAATTTTGATGACGAGACGATCGTAAGTGATTTAGAAAAAACGTTTGGAGCATGGAAGTCCCGGGATGAGGCGGAGCAGTGGAGCTTTGATCCTGAAACGATTCCGGGTGCTCAAAATCCGCAGCCCTTGACTATTGTTGCGTCAATGCCTGCTGAGCAGGTCGTGCTCATGCTGGGAAGAGTTACGACGTATAAAAAAACAGATGATATGTATGCATTAGCTGTCATCGAAGAGTATCTTGATAAAGTGCTTTTCCAGATTCGGGAAAGAAGTGGTCTCTTTTATTCAGGAGGGGTATCTCTTGGAGGAGGCGGTCGTTATTTTAAGGGTTCTGCTCAGATTGCTTTTCCGTTAAGTGTTAATAATATTGTTGAGGCTGAAAAAGCGATTAAGAATGGTCTTGAGAAGGTTGCAAAAGAGGGCGTTCCTCAGGAGTTTATCAATAAAGCAAAAGAAAGTTTACAGATGAGCCTCGTGAAGTCATTTTCAACTAACGGTGCTTTGTGCGCCTCTTTTGCTCGTGCGATGTCTGCTCATGAACCATGGGATGAGCCAGAGCGTGTCTTGGCACGCTATCATGCTTTGACCAAGGAGCAGATCGATGCAGTTGCGGCTCGTTACTTAGATCCGCGTGATTGGACGGTCATTAAGGCAGGCAGAATTACTCCTTTGGAAGGAGAAGTGACTGCTGAGCACGTCGATCCGGATCTTCTGTTGATTGATGAATTGAGCAAAGAGAAGACGCTTGTTCAGTCGGTATGGTCGACCATAAAAGCGGTGTCGTTTTGGTTGAAGAATAAGGTGTGGGACCCTGATATAATCAAATAAGGTATTAAA
This sequence comes from uncultured bacterium, assembly GCA_963695365.1. Classification (GTDB taxonomy): domain Bacteria; phylum Babelota; class Babeliae; order Babelales; family Babelaceae; genus PRDV01. The sequence continues at coordinate 96,352 of OY968766.1, read as the reverse complement.
CGAAACTGGCGAGTATGAGTTTAGATCTCATGCCCGCCAGTTCTTTCTTCGTCTACTCAGAGTTACGATGCTTGAGATGTTTCTACCTCACCAAAAGCCTTTTTAAAATGCTTTGCGGTATTTTTTAAGAAGAACTCATATAGTCCGTAAGTTGCTGCTGCTGCAGCGCAAAGAGAAACGACTGTGTCAAGAGCTACTGCATAGTTGCCATGGTCTTTCTGTTCCTTTGAAATGGCCGCTGTTAATGCCTGACCTGCTATAATCATACCGAAAATAACTCCTGCAGATCCTGCGAAGAAGGCAGTTCCTGCAACGCAGTTTGCGATGCGCTTTGCTGGGGTCATTTTGGGTTGCTGCTTGGCAATGTTGTCTTTTTGGGCATCCTGGCTCTTTTGCGCCTCGTGTCCCTTTGGCTGAGATGCAAAGACAGCTGGTGTCATTAAAGCGAGACCTACTGCTGCTGTTACGAGTAATTTCATATCTTTTCCTTTCAGTTTGTCATCATCCCCGCCCATCGAACTTTTCGGGGAGTAATATTCTTTTTTACATAATGCTATCTTTTAGTGTAGCTTTTCCCTGGTGAAGCGCAACTGCCCAACATAGGATAGGCAATAATGCTCGTAGCGCAATGCGAGGATAGGTTCGGCGCTAAATCCTCTCTATGCTTTCTTTCTTTTCAGGACAAGCATAACGTGTGGGATAAAAAAATTTTTTGAAAAAAGATTGAAATGTTGTGCAAAAAGTACTATGGTTAAAGAGACGTAAAGTAGTGGTTAAAAAATCAGATGATAGCGTAACTTCTGATATGAAGGGAAAGATCCATGAAATATTTTATATCTCTTTTTAGCGCATGTGTCTTAGCAGGTTCTGCATTTTTATCTGTCTCTGCTTCGCAGGCTCTTGTGCTTCCGGCTCCATCAGTTGCTCACGTAGCATCTCAATCAGCTTTGAGCGATTCGAGTTCTCAAGAAAATGGAACGCAGCCGTTCATGTTTCTTGATGTTTTTGAGGATGAGAGTTTTCTTGGGCTGCCTGCTCCCAGTGAAGAGGAAGAGGCGCAATATGTTGAGGCCCTTAAGGCGCAAGTGCGAAGCCATGATCGCCGTTTTTTTTCTGATTGCGAATCTAGTGCATCGTCAAGCTCAAACTCGTCACTCGCATCGAGCCCGGTAGAAAGCTCTCCCAAACTAGGAAATCATGGCTGCGATTCAATGTCTCATTTCAAAGCGGAGAAGGTGCCTGCTAAGGAATTGGAGAAAGAACAGGAAAGTTGCCCCATTTGTTTGTGCGATTTAGAGGATACTGAAGAAATTACAACGCTTTCCTGTTTACATCTCTTTCATGCAGCGTGTATCGAGCAATGGGCTTTTCGGGGCATCGTACGAGATCCAGCTGAAAGAAGTGCGCCGCGGGCGGATGGCTGCCCAACGTGCCGTAAACATATCGAGTCTCTCAAGGGGAAATGTTCACTTTGCTTATTGCCGTTGAGCGATTCCTATGATAAGAGGTCTTTCAAATGTTTGCATGTATCGTACTACCGTGTACCAGTAGTAGGCATAGCGACATGGCGGACTGTAACCGGTTACGAGCATCAATTTTGTAATGGATGCTTAATAAAACATTTAGCTCACTGTTTAATTGAGCGACGAAAAGAGGGGATACTTGCCCAATGTCCTTGCCATCCGATAGCAGCTGCTGCTGATGGTCGTATAAGCCTGGCTCGGGAGGGTGGATATCTTATAATTCCTGAAGGGCTTGTGCAGATACAAGGAGATACTGGTCACCCGCGTACGAGCCCTCGTAAAGAGGAAATTGATCCTCGTACCGAGACCGAGCGCAGCATAGAGATAAATACCCTTGCCTTTAACGCATGGTCTAAGTGGTGGTGGAACAATTAATCACATTTCTTTTTTATTTTCTTTCTACACGTTTTTAGAAAGTCCTGAATAAACCAGTTTGCAGCATATCCACTCACAATACTCTCTAAAAACTTTATTCCTATCTCAAATTTCGCGGGACCTGTTGCGGCACCTTGAATTTGGTAGGTCGTTATTCCCTGGATTATTTTGAGGACAGCAAGAACAGTTGCGGCAATCGCCGCAGGGCTTTTTACTAGTGATTCTGGCTTGGTGAAGCATTGCCAAAGCGGGATACTACTTTGTTCTTTTTCATTGGCTTCCTGAGGTGATCCATCGGGTGATGCTTCGACAGATTGTTCAGCTATTTCTAGGATATGCGCATCTTCATGTGCGTACGTTATGCAACCAGATGTTATCAATGCGCCAAGTACTATAGTATTTAATTTCATACAGGCCCTTCCTGTTTTAGGTGTTATAGCGTGTGTAATACTGCTTTCATCTTTTAGTATATGCGAGTGACTTTTTATTTTGCAAGATCTTGGACGAGAAGTTCTATAAAACGGCGGTTGCTCATATAAAATTCTGCGCCCTTATTGTCCCATGTGTTTGTTCGAATGGTCCATCCCATTGATGCTAAAGCTTTTGAGAGTTGTAAGAGTGGCATTATTTCTGCATATTCAGGGACTGGTCGAATGCTTGCGTAACCATCTAGAAATGACGCTTTTATGGTGAGGTCTTTCCCCCAATCATGATATTCAAGCGTGCAAAAATCTTCCTCGGCAAAATCGGCTCGAGAAGAAGACCAGTCGATGATGCCTTGTATGGCACCATTGAATACCATGATATTTCCGGGTCTAAAATCTCCGTGTACCATGCAGGGACCGTCAACAGAATCCAAAAGAGAGAGATGATCATGCATATATTTTTCGCAGAGCGTAACACGAGTTTGTGATAGGTGACTGCTGCATTCAGCAAGACTTTTTTGAAATTTTGTACTAAATGGTGTATGTGGTTGATTACTTAAAGCAGCCGGTTTTGTTACATCTCCGTATCCAGGGGCTCGATTTAAATGAATTTTTGCAAGCAAAGTGCCCATGTGAAATGCAAGAGGGCCTGTAAGATTTTCTTTTTTGAGTATCGCTCCTGGTAGGCACTCCATGAGAATAGCACCGCTTACATAGTGATCTGGTGGAACATGATCGATAAGCTTAGGTACCGGAAGCTTTCCTGCAAAGTAGGTGAGAAAATACAGTTCCCGTGCATAATGATGGGCTAATAAGCAAATTTTTTAAATAGCGGTTTTATTTGGAAGTGTTACTTTGTAAACGATAGCAGCAATTGCATCTTCATGCTCAATCCGAGTGAAGGTGGCATCGTGTAGATTCAAGCGCTCGCGATAGATGGAAATATGGGTGTTATCTTGCAGCATATTTTCTTACCTCATGTTGAGTAACATCTTATTAAGTGAAGCAATTGCCGTCCTATTCTATATCTTTTTTTGTCATTTTGTATGTAGCTCCAAGAATGAGTAATTCAAAGCATGCATATATCAGACGAGTTGTTGGCATTGACTGCTGGATTATGAGAATTGGCAATAGATACCGGAAAAAGTTTGAAGTCATATGAAGCAGCATTGATACTTCAATTCTCTGTGTCTTGTATGCAACTATTCCAAGCAAGAAACAATATTCAAAATGACCTCTTAAAAAAAACAGATCATAAAATGGAGGAGGAGTTTGCTCGAAACCAGCGTGCATAATAGTAAATGCGAATGCGCTTATGACATTGAGAATAATAAACTGTAAACCAGACATGCGATATTTTAGAAAAAAAGTTCGAGCAAGTAGTTCTTCTAATAGAGAACTTGTGAATATGCCCATCACAAGCGAACCGAAAACAGGGGAATAATCCCATGTGAAGAATTGCAAATATATACAATACAGTATGAGTAGGACGACCGTCGTGTAACTCAGAATCTTCCAATGAGGGATTCTCAATGGATATTCAAAAAGGAAAACTTGATTATGAGATGAAGTATATTGTAATGTTTTGTAAAAATAAGTTATTAAAATGACTATGCCAGTCAGTTGCCGTAGGGGATAAGAAACTGGGAGGATGTTACCAGGACCCCATGCGAAAAACCACGTTATTGCACCCCAAAGAGCAGGAGATAGGGCCCAAATTAACGTTCCGATATTGATAACTGCGTGGGTTTTCAATGTTGCTATTGTTCTCATTATCGCCTCATTGGAAGTCCATCTCAAGCTTCGATGGATACATAATGCCATACTCGTAGATTAGATGCAAATAGCGGGGGATTTCTTTTGGAGGGAAATATGGTTATCTTTTTGAGCTGTACTACGCAGTGGCCTTAAACTTCTTTCGACCAAAACAACACAATTCTTACCCCGGCTCGCCTCCAAAAAGTCTTGCCAGAAATTTTCAAGAAGTATGTACTGCGGATGGGCTGGATCGCAGGAGTGATCCGCACCAAAATAGAAAAGGTGTTGTTTCTCACGAGATATTTGTACATGTATGGCACAGAAGGCCTTGCAGGCGCATACTATTGTATGGGGCTTTCCTAAGATTTGTACAGTGTAAAAAGATCGTTACTAGCAATAGAGTCGTGATAGCTCCAAGCAGCGATTTTATTTCAGGAGGATTAGCTCTACGGTTGATTACAACTGCCGTAAAAAGAGGATTTCATCGTGATTCCTATAAAGCCTTTTCTCTTGGGTCCATAATGTGTTGGCGAAGTAGCGCCTCTCTCAATGGTTTATCTTCATCCAGGATAAATCTTCCCATGAGATATTGGTCAAAATTATTTTTACGCAGAATGAGAGAATCATAGCCTGTTTTGAGAGGCTTTAAGCTGAGCCCCGCGAGCAATTCTGTCATGTGCTTCTTAATTGTTTCCACCGCATCGATGGTATGGGCAAGCACTTCAATTTCAAGAAATGATCCAAGGCCATCGACTTCATCAATTACGATAGTAAAATCATCTTTTACATATGACGTGCGGATTTTGTCGACATGCGGTGATTCATGAGATCGTTGAGCTTTATAAATTCCTCAAAGTTTGCGTAAGAAGGAGGAGTGAGGCCGACCGTTTTTACAATAGCATTAAATCCTTCTAAATCATGCTCTTGTAAAGGCAGCAGGTAGGTATATTCCTCACAATAAGGCTGAAGCTCGAGTTCAGGGTTGTGCAAACATTCTCGATTGAACTTGATATCGACTTTTTTATTGTCCCGGATGCGCACATATACGCCCTTCTTTATGAGATCCGCTTGTCGCGTATCGAGATAGCTATCCACGACTCGTTTACTTCCTAAAGGGGCAAGTGCCGCGGTAAAAGCGGGAAGCTCTTGAGAATTGACTATTTCAAATCTAAGTTCGATTTCAAAGTTTTTCATGAATTTTCTCTTAGGTATTACAAAGTGAGTAATCAGTGTGATAGAGCATGAATACAGAGTAAGTTATTTTGAGGAAGAAGCAAGTTCTCAAGCACTTGTGCCCTGAAGAAAACCGTGCCAGAAGTTTTCACATCTGATGAAAAATGGCAAATGGTTGAGGTATGCCGACTGACCTTTCAATTTTCTTGACAATAAGAGAATTACGTGTCATATTAATAACTCTCACAGTGTGACTCACAGATGGATATCCTTCTTAAAAGCATATAGGTTGAACTATACTTTTTTCAGAAAGGGCCATGTTATGGTAGCACGTCTTGCGCGGTATTTTTATCCCGACATTAAAGAACAAGAACTTAAGAAATTCATTTTTCTAGCTGTCACTTTTTTTCTTATCATTGGAACCTATTGGTTGTTGAGACTCTTAAAGAATACCATCTTTCTTAAGGTCGCCTTTCCTGAAGCATTGGGATGGTTGCCTCATCAGGGCCGGCTGTTGCAGCCGACGGCTAAGTTTTGGTCACCATTTATTGTCTTGGTCATGGTTCTTATTTACTCAAAGCTTGTGGACCTGTTTAAAAAGCATCAGCTTTTTTACATCATTTGTTCCTTTTACGCGGTCATATTTGCCTCGGTCGCAGGAGCCCTCTTCTTAAAAGACTGGTATGGAGTGCATCTTGTGGGGCGAGCACCATTGGCAGCTATTGGCTGGGTGAGTTATTTTGCTATAGAGAGTTTCGGTTCTCTTGTCCCAGCGCTTTTTTGGTCGTTTACCAACAGTATAAGTGATGAAACCTCCGCCAAACACGGATTTCCACTTATTATTGCTATGGCCCAGATGGGGGCTATTGCAGGCTCGAGCTTGTTGTTCTTTTCAGATTCGATAGGATCATTGTGGCCTATTCTCTTACTTGCAAGCATTCTCGTTGCGGCGGTGATACCGATGATTCGTTTTTTTATGAAAACAATACCGGCTGATCAACTCGTAGGATATAAGGCTGCGGCGGTCACTGAAAAAAGAAAAGAGGGCTTTTTTGAGGGATTCACTTCAGGATTAGTTCTTCTTGTTTCCCGTCCTTATTTATTAGGGATATTAGTTGTATCAACTTTTTATGAAGCTATAGCTCAAATTGTTGAATATCAGATGCAGTCTTATGCGGCAGTTTCATATACGAGAGATTTAGAATTTGCCCAGTTTCAAGCGCTCTATGGTGTTTCCATTAATGTCGTTTCATTTTTAATAGCACTTTTGGGAACAAGTTATATCTTTAAGCGTCTCGGACTTCGTTTGAGCTTGTTAATCTATCCGATTGCCTTCGCGGTGACACTCCTTCTGTTGTTTACCTATTTTAACCTCGGATCTCCATCGCTTACTGCGATTATGTGGGCAACTTTTGGCTCAATGGTCGTGATTAAAGGGATGGGGTATGCTATTAATAATCCTACGAAAGAAATGATGTATATTCCGACAAGTAAGGATGCTAAATTCAAATCTAAAGGTTGGATTGATACGTTTGGAAGCCGCTTCGCCAAAGCTGGTGGAGCGCAAGTATCTGATGCTTTTAAGCATACCCTCAATGAGCTGATGATCTATGGTACGCTCTTTGGCTTTGGGCTGATAGGAATCTGGTTCATTGCTGCACTGTATGTAGGTACCAAGAATCATCGTATGATTAAAGAAAATTCTATTGTTGAATAGGCTCTATTGAGAATTTTATCAAGGATGACCTGAATACCCTAGTTCTTTCACGAATCGGGATGAAAGGTCATCCTCGTAGAGGCCATTGTGCAAGTCGAAGACTTGTGTGCTTATTTTTTGCTGCTATCGTCATTTGTAACGCGCTTTTCTACAGATCTGCAAACAGGTTTATGATGAGGCCAGTCTGCTCTTTGGCACTCAGGGCTGCAATAATAGGTATTGTTACACTGACTGCATTTGTTTGGAGCTTTCTTACCGCATCCTGATAGAGCACAGTAACGCAACTTGTAGCCCTCTGAAACTGCGACTTGTGCTGGTGTGAGATCATTAAGAATTGGATTTAGCTGCATGTCATTGGTGGCACCTAATTTGAGTAAGAGTTCATACACATTCGCGTGGCCATTTTTGGCTGCGAAGTGCAGGGGAGTTGCACCCGCTGAGGTGGTTGCTTTAAGGTTTGCTTTTGCTTTGACCAAGAGCTCAGCAATCTTCATGTGGCCCTTGTAGGCTGCGCTATGCAGGGGAGTAAAGCCATCTGGGGTGGCCGCTTCGAGGTCTGCTTTTGCTTCGATCAAGAGCGTTACGGTTTCCGTACGGCCATGTTGGGCTGCTATATGCACGGCAGTAAAACCGCCTGGGGGATGCAGGGGATTAAGACTGATTAAGGTGGTTGCATTAACGTTTGCTTTTGCATCGATCAAGAGTTTAACAATCTTCGGGTGGTCCTTTGTGACTGCGGCATGCAGTGGAGTAATGCCAAATGCATCACTTGCTGTGACGTCTGCTTTTGCTTTGATCAAGACTTTTGCGGCTCCCGTGAGGCCATTTCCGACTGCGACATGCAGGGGAGTCAGGCCGTTAGGATCAGTTGCGTTGACGTCAGCTCGTTTTCTTAGTAGTTCTCTTATTACGCCTACGTCTCCTTTTTTCAAAGCATTATGTAAAGGTAGAGCTAAGGTTACTTTTTTTACGTCCATCGAGGTGAGGGTTCCAGCCATGAAGAGGCTGATGAGTAGTGTGTAATTCTTTATCATGTGCGTCCTATTTTGAATTGTATTATTTAAAGCAATGTTTTTAGCTTTTATTCTAGCAATTTACTTGTATTACTTAGAGTATCACCTACGAAAATAAATGCAATCTGTGTAATTTTTTACGAGAGTTTGGCTTTGTTTTTGCACAATTAGTCTAGCGAGCGCAATTCATTCTTGTATGCAGGTACCAAGAATCATCGTATGATTAAAGAAAATTCGATTGTTGAATAGGCTCTAGCAAGAATTTTAGCAACGATTAAGGATCTCATATAATGCATCTCGATTTTGCTGAATTTTTTTCAAGCAAAGTGGAGACGCACTATACGCATTTGAGTTTTTTTCCAGAAGTCGCTACGATAATTCGATAGATATATATTTGATTATAGGGGCAAAACATGAAGATGTATGAATCGGAAAAAGCGGGCTTTGTTGAGAGCGATGGGTTTAAGTTGGGTTACCAGATTGTGGGAACTGGCATTCCGGCCTTGGTGATTGGGAGTTCGCTCTATTACCCGCGTACTTTTTCGTCTGAACTTGCCAAGCATTTACGTCTTATTTTTGTTGATCACCGAGGCTTTGCAGGCTCTTCCGCGCACCCGGTTGATAATTCTGCGTTTGATCTTGATGTGCTATTGGATGATATTGAGCTCATGCGTAAAACACTTGGCATTGAGCGATGCATAATTATTGGCCATTCAGGGCATGGGTACTTGGCTCTTGAATATGCAAAAAAGTATCCCGAGCATGTTTCCCATGTAGTCATGATTGCTACGGCACCCAATTTAAGTTCAGCTACTCATAAGGCCGCAGATCAGTATTTCCAGGAGGAAGCATCGCCAGAACGTAAGGCCTTTCTTGATGAGAATCTGAGTCATCTTCCCCAAGAAATAGCAGCTTATCCAGAAAAACGATTCATTACGATCCTCCAACGACTTGGTGCGCGCAGCTGGTATGATTTTGCCTACGATTCAAGGCCGTTATGGAAAGATGTGGCAGTGAATATGCAGGCTATCGATTACATCTGGGGTACCGTTTTTCGAGATATTGATATAAGCAAAGGCTTGGAAACATTTACAAAGCCCGTTTTGCTTGTACTCGGTCGCTATGATTTTCTTATTTCTCCTCCTTCTGCTTGGGATTCTTTGAAATCTCAGTTCAGAGACATAACCGTGCTGGTATTTGAAAAAAGCAGTCATACACCGCAGCTAGAGGAGCCGGAGTTATTTGATAAAACCGTACTCGATTGGATGAGCTCCAAAAATGCTTCTCTAGTGCAAGAAAAGAAACAACTCGACTAGTTTAATTCATTTGGTGTACGATTTTTGGGATAAGGTGCCCTGAAATGGTTAAAATTACCTATCTTGTTCTTTTACTTTCACTTCTTACTGGATGTGCTACCAAAGACTTTGAGCAGCCCAATATTTGTACTATCGATTCATTCGCAAAGGTACAGTCTGATCTTGCAGCGTGCGACCCAAACACGCTCATTACCTTCGACGTCGATGATACCTTGATTACTTCTCGCGATGCTCTTTCGTGCATGAGCTGCTATTCATTTATGTTCAAACTGCGTGCAATCTGTAGATACCCTGAGCTCCTCAAGTCGGATCGATTTGAATGGGCAGCGAGCATAATGTATGAGCAAGCGGAGCGGTATGTGTTCGATGGAGATGTTCTTAATTGCCTTAAGCAGATTAAACGAAACAATTGCAAGGCAGTCGGGCTTACCTCCATGGAATCGGGATCATATGGGGTGATTCCGAGTATGCCTGAGTGGCGCGCTCATATGCTCAAAGAGTTTGGTATCGAATTCTATGCAGGTTTTCCCAATGCCACGTTTACGGATTTGCCAAAATATCGGGGCACTTATCCAGTTTTATACAAAAGCATTTTATGCGCTAATCAACAGGACAAAGCTATAGTATTGGTGCTTTCTTAGATTACTTTCATCTTAAACCGAAGAAAATTATCTCGTTTGATGATGACCTGAAGGCGCTTGAAGGAGTTGCTCGGGAATGTAAAAAGCGCGGCATTGATTTTGAAGGGTTTCATTATGTTGGTGCATGCAAGGTTTCAAAAAGCCCTTGGGATGTCGAGCAGGCATTGGTGCAACTTGATTATCTGATGAAAAATGGCAAATGGTTGAGGGAAAGTGCTGGGTGAAAAATAGCGTGCTCTGCTTCGCTGCTTATGAGGTTCTGCAAGCAATTGAGCGGGTATGTGGTTATGTGGGTGAGTATTTTGTTCGCAGCATTACTGTTTGGTATTGGGCACATTCCGACTTATGTTCATGCGATAACACCCGACACGCCCCTTCTCGTTTTAAGAATACTGGTATTAAATGCGATTGGCGGTATTACCTTTGGTTGGTTGTTCTGGCGCAAAGGCTTTGAAACTGCAATGCTTGCTCACTTTCTGAGCGATGTTGGCCTTTATGTGGTAATACCGATCATATATGGGTTAATGTAATAACTAGTGGTGTGGTTTGAGTTTTTATCAAAAGTGGTTACGATGAGTTCTGTGCACTTATGGTTATTGATACGTGAATAGATCATTTTCTAGAGCTTATGCTGTTAGGGTAGGGTAATGCTTGGCTCAATTTTTGTTTTGGCATCTACTCATATCGTGAAGGTGTTAAGAATAATGCGAACATTTTCTTATTATTTCAAACTATTATTACCACTGCTTTTCGCGAGTTGCTGCAAAAAAGAGCACCAGCTTCTGCTTGCTAAGAGTGAAGTTGCGATGGCCCAGAAAGATCAAAGTATGCCAGAAATACAGGGAGCTGATATGTTTGAATTTCCAAAATTAACCGGCGAATATGGGGTAGGCACAACTGCTCGTTATGTTGTTGATCAAAAGCGGAAAGAGCCATTCAACTTGGATGCGCAGCGGGAACTCATGATTTATTTGTGGTATCCGGCACAATTGGAAAATAAGAACCCGCTTATTGCGTATCGTGCAGATGAAATGGAGGTACGAAAGAGTCTTTGCGCAAAAAAGGGTATCCTGAGCAAGATTTGAATGAGCTTGATACGATCTTTACTCATGCCGTGCCAAATGCTTCAGTGTTGCGCGATGGGGCTCCTTATCCATTGATTCTCTTTTCTCATGGCTATCTGGGATCTCATCCCCTAGATTTTACAGTATTTTGTGAAGAAATCGCGAGTCATGGCTACGTGGTTGCATCCATTGCGCATACCTATTATGCCACGGAGGTAAAGTTTCCCGATGGTCGGGTGATAACACCACCAGAAGCATTGCTTGCAAAACAATCCGCCCCTGATCATGCAGTTCAGGCATTATGGGCGGCAGATGTGCAGTGCGTGCTCGATTACTTGATCAAGGTGAATGTTGATGAGCGCGATCAATTTTACCATTTATTGGACGTGAAGCGTGTCGGCATTGTTGGGCACTCAATGGGCGGATCGACGGCATATAGGCTTTGCTTGAATGATCCTCGTTTTAAGGCGGGTGTTAGCCTAGATGCATCTCCGTGGAGTCAGGATAAGCCAGTTGAGGAACTGAAAACACCATTTCTGTTTATATTTGCTGAGCAGACTGTGAAAGATATAAACAAATCGGATGAAGAGCTTGCAAGAGAGTATGGAGTTGCTGTTGAGATGGTGGCGGGATTTCGAAGCATTTCTCAGCAAAGGATACGAGAAGATATTGTCATTCCTGAGACTGCTCACGGTAGTTTTAGGGATTTTATGTTGATCAAGGAGATTCCTCTCTATAAAAAAAACAAGGACATTTTTAATTTTGAAGTGCATTGCGGAAAAGCCGATGAATGGAAAACGATTCAGTTTATCAACCAGAAGATCATCGACTTTTTCAAGAAAAATCTGATTTAAAAAGGCCTACTAGTGGTAAACTCAACAATATCAATTTAGCAGCTAGGAGCCAAAATCGGATTTTCATTTACAAAACATAGCGAAAAACGCTACAATTTGTGAATGAAAAACCTGATCTCAGATAACAAAAAACTCACAAACAAAGGCTTAAAGCCTTTCAATAAGCTTTTCCCTCACTATTTCATACGCTAAATCAGGATCAATGTCGCTAGAATTCCACAAGCACGGATAAATATTTTAAAAATATTGACATATAGAAATGAAGTGGAGTAATATAAAAGTGATTGGGTCAATAATCGCCCTTAAGATAATCGACAATATCCTTTATAAAATTCACACACAAGGAGTTATGATGAAACAAATTATATTATTGAGTGCTTTTGTGGCACAATCGATTTTTGCCATGGACTTACCCGAAAAAAAGATGCCTAACCTCGAACAGCAGGCGGTCAATCTCATTATAATAGAAGCATTGAAAAAGGGCGATTTTGATGATCTCGAGGCAGCGAGCGCTCTTCTCAATGATCACCGTTTTGCTCCAGGGTCAACGGTGATTAAGTTTATGCATAATCTTCGAAATGAAAGAGACTATACTCGAAATTTATTACAGATAGCGGTCAAGAAGGGTTATCCGCGAATGGCTGCATTTTTAGTCGAAAATAATCTTATTACTCCTAGGGATGCGCTTTTTGCAGTCTTAACAGATTACCAGACACCGATAGCTCCAGAAAATGCTGTAAGAGGTGTAGTGAAGGCACTCATAGATGCGGGAGCTGACCCAAAGAAGGATGAGTTTATTGCAACCTACAGTTTGGTACGAGCCATTGATGCAAATAAACAGGAAACCGCCTTGCTATTACTTGAAAGAGGTGCTCATCCTAACCCTCAGTTGGAAGGTAAGCCCAGCCCGCTAAAGCTTGCAGAGGAAAAAAACTTCACCCAGTTGGCTCAAAAATTAAGAGAGGCTGGGGCGAAATAAAAGTTTCAAATCTTGGTACCGAGAAGATTAACAATCCATGTGAAAGGGAATTCTCCCAAAAGGTCTTAAAGTCCATATGCCTAAGGCAGCAAAAAGCCCTTGGGATACCGAACGGGCATTGCTGCAGCTTGATTATCTGATGAAAAATGGCAAATGGTTGGGGGACGGATAAAGAGCAAAGAACCTTCAGACACATTGCCATGATTACCCCCCCCCCCCCATTGACTGACGGTCGGTCATTTGATAGACTAGATAAAGAATTAAAATTTATGAGGATAAAGCAATGACAAGGACCGTAAAAAAACCTGAGGAGCGCAGGGCTGATATCGTTAAGGCTGCTCGCTACCTGTTCCAGACCAAGGAATATAGCAAAACAACTATGAATGATGTAATAGAGCGCCTTGGTATTGCCAAAGGCACTATTTATCACTATTTCTCTTCTAAGGAGTCGCTTCTAGAGGCGGTAGTGGAAGATATCGCGAATAGCAGTATCGAGGAAATGAGCGCTCTTGTTGAAAAAACGCAAGGAAATGCGTTAGAAAAAATAGAAGGTCTGATAAAAATAGGCAATATGGCTTCACAAAATGGGGAAATTTTAAGCCACGTACATCTTCCTGGCAATGAGGCTTTGCATACCCATCTTTTGGCTGTAATAATACTCAAACAAGCCCCATTCTACGGGAAGCTTATTCGGCAAGGCTGCGAGGAAGGAGTTTTTCAGACAGAGGCGCCATTGGAATGTGCAGAATTTATATTATCCGGCATTCAATTCCTATCTGATCGAGGAATGTATGCTTGGGAGCAAAAAGACCTGAGTCGTAGGGCGAACGCATTTCCCCGATTAATTGAGCAGCAATTAAAAGCGCCGGTGGGTTCATTTGAATTTATGAAGAAATATATAAACACACCTCTTCGTGTGACCTCATTATTATAAATTGGAGATTTTACTATGTTCCTAAAACACCGCGTTACGGACTATGAAGTGACGTTTTTGAATTCTAGAGACGGCATTACACTTTCAGGAACGCTTTCAATTCCGGAATCACCAAAAAAGCCAGCAGTTGTTGTTTTGGTTGCAGGAGTGGGGCCCCATGATCGCGATTGCATCCAAATGAACGGTCAGAAAATGTTTCTGACTATAGCACAGTATTTTACAAATTCTGGCATTGCTGTTTTGCGCTATGATAAGCGTGGTATTGGCAAATCTGGTGGGATTTTTGATACCGCTTCCACGTTTGATTTTGCCCAAGATGTTTTGGCTGCGGTTCAATTTTTAAAACAAAGATCAGATATAGATGCTCAAAATATTGGCTTAGTTGGCCATTCTGAGGGTGGGCTTATTAGCTTTATTGTTGCAAGCCAATCACCTCATATCGCTTTTATGATTTCTATGGCTGGTGCTGTCATTACCAGAATTGATGATCTATTATTGCAAGCACAGATGCTTTTTAAAGCGTGTGGGGCAACCGATGAGTTTATAGCATTTGATGGAATTATTCGTAAGCAGATTCTTGAAATAGTGGTCACTTTGCCAGTTGATGAGGCGTACAGGAGATTGTTACCATTGGTTAAAGAACATGTGGATAGCATGACAGATGAGCAAAAAGCGCTTGCAAATACCTTATTGCCATTTGCATTGACTGAAGAGAATTATGAGCAGTGGATTACTATTTTCAACTCTACGTGGAGGGAAATTTTACTAAGCAATCCTCTGAATTTTATAAGCAAGGTTACGGTTCCCGTTTTAGCCTTTAATGGTGAATTAGATTTTATTATCCCTGCAAAATTAGCGTTACCCGTAATTGCAGAAGGACTTAATAATGCCAATGGTCAGAATGTAACCATACTATCAATACCGAGCCAAAATCATTGCTTTCAGCGGTGTAATACGGGTGCGCTCAGTGAATATGAAAAAATCCAAGAACCTTTCGATACATCAAACTTGAAATTGATGACTGATTGGATTCTTTCTAAACGTGTCTAGGCTATTACCTGAGTCAAGGAAAGAGAAGCAGCGATGTAGCCTTTTTTGCAGAGAGTGAGGTTATGGATCTTGAAGCATACATTTCCCGGTTGGTTCAGCAATGGCAGTTGGTAGACCTTCAACCCCTATCGCATGGGCTTGCGGCACTTTATGTTGCTGCGGCAACCCAACAATCGGGTAGGCCGGTTGTTTTAAAAATTGGTCGAGACTCTCATGCAATAAAGCGAGAGTGTGAAGCCTTGAAAGCCTATAAGGGGAATGGCGCTGTGCGTCTGCTTGACGCGGATGATAATGCATTGTTACTTGAGCGCATTATGCCAGGAAGATCGCTTCGCTCGTATTTTCCTGATCACGATGATGAAGCGATTGATATTGCATTTACGGTGATGAAGAAGCTGCATGCTGCAAAAGATTACGACGCGTCAGTATTTCCAACGGTTTCAACATTGCTTTCTGGACTTGAAATCGAAACAGATTTGATACCGCTTGATATGCTTACAACTGCTCGCTCTCTTGCTCGGCGATTAATAGATACTTCAGAAGCCGCAGTGTTACTGCACGGGGATCTCCATCACGAGAATATTCTTGAAAGTATCCAGCAGGGTTGGCTGGCGATCGATCCACACGGCGTGATAGGTGAACCGCTTTATGATGTAGGGGCGTTTATAAGAAACCCGATCCCGCAGCTGCTTGAGTATCCCAATCCTGGAGTGCTCATTGCGCATAGAATTGAGAGGTTTTCCCATTTGTTGCACGCGGATAAATATCGATTGCAACAGTGGAATTTTGTGCAGGCAGTGCTCTCAGCATGCTGGTCCGTGCAGGATAAAGAATCTCCTGAACTGTGGATTCGAGTTGCAAAGATGATAGAAAAAGTTTTTCCAGTCTTGTAGCTCATTTGCCACATCCGCAGTCTAGAATGGATCAAAAAATCCTGCGTCAGCAATTGCCAGTAAACGTTATATCGCAAACATCAGGACTGCTGCCATATGACAAATTAAATTATACAGGAGGATCTCAAAAAAGCAGCTATGTATAATGTATCATATCTGAAGTTTCATGGCATCTACAGCTTTTACTAAGGTATTTAGTACTCCTTATTGAGTTTTTATCAAAAATAGGTACGATGATTTTGATGGAAACGCCCATCAAGCTACCAATGTAACTGACACTAAAAATGGTCAAATGTATCTTTTTTAAAACCGCTCAGACGATTGCCGGCCTTCTCTTAATAGCAGTTCTCATCTGGGTGTTGCATTGGTGTTTTGCTCCGGTTTTATATCCCTTACCGAAACCCTCAGGTGCCTATGGCGTGGGTTTTGATGAATTTTTTTTGCCGACGTCATCGAGTGTTCAGGTGAAAAATTATCCAATAAATGTTCAAATGTGGTATCCAACCGACGAACAACTTGTATTGAAATATCCTAATAAGGTATCAAGAACACTGCAGGCTCATCTAAAAGAAGCATCCTATTTTCATATATGCGCACGGGCTGGTTCATTAAAATCACATAGCAATCTTGGTGCGCCCGTGTCAGCAACTCACAAACGATATCCGCTTTTACTATTTACCCCAGGTTATGGGGCACCGGCATCGGTGTATTACGCTATGATAGAAAATCTCGCAAGTCACGGATTTATAGTTGTCGGGATAAACCATCCTGAAATTAATCCTATTGAGTTGCCCGATGGGAAGATTATTAAAACGAAAAAACTGGAGTCCTATAAAGAGTTCAAAAATTATGATGAGCTCTGGCAGCACTTAATCGATAGTGCCATCGGCAATGTTGAAAGTGTACTTGATTTTTTACAGACGCTCACGGGTGATCCTAAAAAAAAGTGGCACAATCGCATACATCTAAATGCTATGGGTTGCTTTGGTCATTCATTCGGTGCTATGATTCCGGTTGCTCTATGTCGCAAAGATTCACGATTTGTTGCAGGAATTGCTATCGATGGTTGGTTGGGTACGGGAAGAAAAAATTACAAAAAGATTCCCGTCCCGTTTCTCTTTATTTACAATGATACCCATTATCCATCTGCATCGCATAAAGCTGAAAATAAACGCGACATCACCAAGATTTGTGATAACAGCGGCTCTTCATGTTCAATAATATCGATACCAGAAGTGGGCCACAACTCATTTGCGGACTTAGCGCTCATGAAATGGCCGTTTTCTAGAGGCTTTGATCTAGGAAATGGAGATCCTTATGAAAATTTCAAGAACATCAACGCAGTAGTGTTAGATTTTTTCTCAAAAAATATCCCAGATAGCTGATGTCTGCGACTTTTCTACTTCGGGATAGGTTGCTAAGATGGCCTTTCAGGCTGCCGGTTCGCCAAGGAATCCATTTTTCATGAGGCTCCCCCTGGACGCACCCGGTTCCAGATTTCCAGAAGGTCCTGCTTGCCCATTTGTTGTGCACGAAGAGCGAGCGTTTCAGGAGCTATGCGTTCAAGGTCATAATGATATGGCTGAAGATTATTGCGCAAAGTGCGCCTTGGTTGCAGAAAGCAGCGCTTAATAAATTCCCAAAACCCTTCTTCATTTTCAATAACGTCAAGGTCAGACCGAGGTTTAAAGTAGAGTAAGCGCGATTCTACCTTTGGCGGAGGATAAAATGCTTTTGCTGGTACTTTATCAAGCAACTTCCAAGAAAAGAAGTGCTGAAAATAGAGCGACGGAAATCCATATCCTCTACCTGACTTTTTTACTATTTTTTGCGCCACTTCTTCTTGTATCATGAGAACTCCCTCTTTAAGCAGATGCCGATTGTTTTTAAGCATGTGCAAGATAGGGAATGTTATCGCATACGGAATATTGGATAACAGCGTCCAGGGTGCATGAGGAATAAAGCTATCCCATGAGATATCGAGAATGTTTTCTTCAGAAATGGTCATGCGTGGATCAGCATATGTAGACCCGACATAGGTAGCCCACTCGTGATCGATTTCAAAGACCCATAAGCGTGCAAGTGGTTGTTGCAAAATGGAGCGGGTTAAAAAGCCATCCCCACAGCCAATTTCAAACACGGAGCTTTCAGGCGTTAATGAAACTGCTTCGAGCATATGGTCAACGTAGAGCTGCACTCTTAAAAAATGCTGACCGTACTGTTTTTTTAATGGAATGCCGTGTGCGGCGCCGTGCGATTTTTTCATTGATCTGTTTCTTTAATGCGACTGCTAACTCTCTGTAAGAGTAGCATATGCAGAGCATTTTGTAAATTTCATCCCACCAATTTGTCTTCTGATCGACGCGTTTGTTCGACCGGCTGTCCCGACGTCCCTCGATAAAATCTGCTCGCTATGATGGGCTCGCAGATCACTAGGGATGAGCGCGTCCGGCAGTGGGAGTTCATGCGTCGTTGGCCATCCAACGGCACGTTTGGCGCCCTTGGTTAATCTATCTATATGCTTTAATATCAACAGAAAGTTGTCGCTTTACAAACTCGTTTTTGTAGCATTCATTGCTTGGATCAAAGCTAAACGCTTTTGCAATGAGCTTATTATATTCTGCCAGGTTCATAAACGAAACAACTTCACATCCGTCATCAGTTCGTACCACAGCATTTTCCTTTTCGGGCCTCAGATCAACCTGAAAGTTTGCGCATTTTTGCTCTCGTGCGACAGCCTGTAAAAAGGGGATAAATACCGATCCAGGTAGTGGATACATATGCAAGTTTTTTCTGTAGCCAGACTCTACCCATCCAAAAAACCAGAGTTCAGTATGTCCTGGTGATTGATTGATCACGCCACGCATATTAGGTGGAAGACAGTATTGCGGATTTTTCCTTAAGGGAGCAGTAAAGCGGAGCTCTATTTGGGTGATTTTTTTGCAAAAGCGCCCTTTAAAAGTGCGTTGTGAGAATATGTTATAAGGGGAGGGCGACGTTGCATCGATGCGTTGCACCTTATCACCTCGTGAGTATATGGAATACACATCTTTAAAGAAGGGACTTTGTACCTGCTTTGTGGTAACAGCCTGGATAGGAAGTCCGACAAGAATAAGTTCATCTATCACAAATTGATCGGTGCAAAATTCACGTGAGCGAATATCCGCCATATTTAAAGAAACGTTGGCGCCGTGACTATAAGCGATAATACGCACTTTTGGTTTCTTGCCTTCTTTCTTAAACCTGCCTAGTAACGACCGTAGATTTTTATAAAAGCACCGTGCTTCTGCAAAACGTCTTTTCTCGCTAATCAGTCCCGACCATCCGAAGGTGTAATACCTATTTTTCTGTGATTCGCCATACAGTGAAAGCATATCATCATAGAGCACCGAGAAAGCGTAGGCGCCGCTCGTGCAGCAAGGGTCTTCGCGAACAGGGCGAAGGCCAAGTCTATTGATTGGCTGGAGCGCGAAAAAATAGGAATGCTCTCGGATAGAAAGAATGTTTCGTTCATATACCGAGCCTTCGATGCAATCTCCGCGGATTTGCATGATGGTAGTTGGTGTAAAATTTGCTTGAAAGCCTATGGCCCCATGAACAAATATGGTTATCCACTCTTGTTGTGCATTCATAACACATGGCATGAGCGAAAACACAAGATAAAAATAGATCGCTTTCATACGTGCGTAGCTTTTTTCCATGAACCCACTCTCTATTATGCAATTCCAATATATTGCGCATACTATTATTATACAAATATGTCTTTTTAAAAGTGAAGAATTATTGTTTTTTTGTGGTGAAGTTTTGTATGCTTGGAGTAGATAAATATGTTTCAGGGGGGGTATGAAAAACTTTTTTCATTTCATTGGCATGTATTTGGGATCAATAGGAACCCTTTTTAAGTTATGGCTCGATTTGTTGTACGGCCTTTACAAAATAGCGCAACTTAGCCATGCGCCAGTCACTATTTTTGGCGGCTCACGCCTCAAACGGGACAGCATATATATGAAACAAGCCAGCCAGTTAGCGCACTTACTTGCAAGCAATGGGGTGCCGGTGCTGACCGGCGGAGGGCCTGGCATTATGGAGGCTGCAAGCTGTGGGGCCATTAGCTCGAAGGCTATGATTGTGACGACCATTGGCATCAGCGTGAAGGGGTTAGATGTGCCAGGTAACCGCATCCGGTGTCAACGAAATGTGATTGCACTGAATAACTTTCAAGCACGCAAGTGGATTATGATTCATTATTCGACCGGGTTTGCCGTTTTCCCTGGGGGTTTCGGAACGCTCAATGAGCTTACCGAGCTCTTAACACTCATACAAACGCGCATGACTATCCGTGCGCCGATAGTGCTCATAGGAGCGGATTATTGGAAGCCATTTATGATATGGATGCAGGATTCGGCCTTGAAAAATGGGCTCATTGCTGCTGAGGATGCTTCGCTTTTTACATTGACCGATGATATTGAGGAGGCATACACATTATTGCACGCTCACTCTACCGGTTCTCCCCACTAATTTCAGCTCTCAGGATCTTTTTATCAACTTTTCCGGTGGTTGTAACAGGCAGTTCTCTGCGCATATAAAACTGCCGCGGCACTTTATAGGGTGCGAGCATGCGTAAGCACAGCGTACGTAGTTCGGCCGCTAGAAGGTCTGGATCAGCATCTTTGCTTGCCACAAACGCGATCGGGACCTCCTCATTTTCTGAATCTTTCACTCCGATGACCGCAGCTTGTAAAACTTTCGCATGCGAGAGGAGCACGTTCTCTACCTCTTGGGGATAAATTTTAAGACCTTTGTTACTAATCAGATCCCGTTCTCGACCCGCGAGCACTATTTTCCCATTGGTAGCGCAGTAGGCTAAATCGCCTGTATTAAGCCAGCCATGCTTTATAATAGCGTGCGTTGCTTCAGGAGCTTTGTAGTACCCTAGCATAACGTTAGGACCTTTAACCCAAAGGGTACCGATAGCTCCTTTTCTGACCTCTATCCCTTCATCATTTCGTATTGAAAAATCAATGCCAATAAACGGCTTCCCTATCGTATTGGTTGGCTGTGTATAGTCATCAAGATCGATAGAAATAAAAGGAGACGTTTCTGTCAGCCCATAGCCATTACATATTTTTCTTCCATAGATGAGACCAAAATATCCTCGAATTTTATCAGAAAGCGCATCACCTCCGGAGACGAAATATTTTACTTTTCTAAATCGGATGGTGCGTAACATGCAAAAAAGGCCGTAGAGAGCAGGAACTGCGACAATCATGGTCGGTTTATGCGAAATTCCTTTGAGCAGATAGCGTCGTTCTATTTTTTCAACGATAATCGAGGTGGCACCAGCAACCGTTGCCGACCAGAGGCAGAGATTTTGTGGCAGTGCGTGAAAGAGTGGTAGTGCACAAAATACCCGTTCATGAGGGCTTACTTCAAAGCGCGCAATTCCTTGGATTGCATTGATAACGATATTATTCGAGCTGAGCATAACCCCTTTGGGAAATCCGGTTGTTCCTGAGGTATAGAGCAGGGCTGCAAGCGAATCGTTATCCATCTCCTCCTGCGAAAGTGGAGAGGTGTTAAGTGTGCGAGAATCTTTTTCGATCGTGCTCACCATGACTGGCAGTGTGCGATGCGCAATCGCATTAATTTTTTCTTTCAAATGAGCGGAAATAATGATTACGCGGGGTTGTGCATCATGGACGATTTTTAAAAATTCATGTTCGGTTAGAAAAACATTCAGGGGAGCAACGATGCCTCCTGCAAGCCACACAGCAAAATAGGCTATGTAGAATTCGATCGAGTTTTCATAGAAAATAACGACGCGTTCGCCTTTTTTCACCCCCTCCTTTCTTAGAGTATGGGCAAAATCGAGTGCTTTGTTGTATACTTCGCGGTAGGTAATCGACTTTTCATGGCATATGACCATCTTTTTATCTGGCCATCGAGCTGCCGCGCGAGCAAGTAACTCACGGGCATTTATAAGTTTGCCATTGATTTCTAGAGAGCGGTACAGTTCATCATATCGTAGGTGCTCCGCCATGATCATTACTCTCGTATATACTTGATGACCGCCACTGGGCAGGCACGGACCGCTTTTTCTATTGATACATCGTGCTTTTCAATGTCTGCCTGAGGGCGTATGCGTGATTTATCCGTTATCTCAAACACATCGGGGGCTATAAATTCGCACGCTCCGCAGGATATACACCCGGGTTCTATGCTCAGCGTTTTTTTGTCGTTGTTTGTCACATTCACTCCTGCTTTTGGCCTATAGTTGCGTTCCTTTTCTCACCGCTCATCCCGACCTGTCCGCCATAGCCGTAAGGCGACGGCTGGAGTGATTGGCGAGGCCTATATGCCGAGCCAATTGTATCGAGGGACGCTCATCCCGAGTGATCCGTGAGGCCGGTATGCCGAGCGGATTGTATCGAGGGGCTTGATAATTACAATATGCGCAGTAGTATTATACTAAAGTTTATATGTTTAACGCTAGGTTTTACCATGATTAACGAAAAAAAAGCTGGTGCCGTTATCGGATTTGAAGGTATCGATGGCTCTGGAAAAAGCTCTGCTGCAAAGTTTTTATATGATTGTATTCGCGCCATCCGACCTGCGATTCTAACCAAGGAGCCGGGAGGCACGGAGCTCGGAAAGCATCTTCGCGAGGTTTTAAATCAGCGTACCTATCCGGTCTTTCCTGAAGCGGAATTTTTGCTTTTTGCTGCTGATAGGGCACAGCATTGGCGCGAGATTGTTATTCCGGCATTGCAGGAGGGCAAGGTTGTGATATCAGATCGCACGGCTGCTTCTTCTCTTGCTTATCAGGGCTATGGCCGTGGTGTTGATATGGCAATGATCGAGCATATCAATACCTGGGCAACGTGTGGGATGAAGCCAGATTTAACCATTTACCTAAAAATCGATTATGCGACTGCGATGAGCCGTTTTACCAAGCGAGAAAAAAGTACCGTTTTTGAGCAAGAACGGGAGGCATTTTTCTCGCGCCTTATCGAAGGCTTTGATACTATTTTTGCCAACAGGGACGATGTAATTATTGTTGATGCATCGCTGCCAGAGAGTGAAGTGCAAAAGATGATTTTAGATGAAGCTATGGGATTGCAGCGTTCCGCTACGGGTGATTGCTGTGGTTGCAATACTCAGGAGGGAACATGAAGTCCCTTCATCCTGCATACCTTTGGATAGGGTCTCAGATGGAATTGGAGACCCGCACCATCGCTTTTTTAAAAAATGTATTGTGCTCGCAAGGCGGGTGTGGTAACTGTGTTGATTGTCGAGCAATAAGCGCAAAAAGGCATCATAGCGTTTTAAATATGGTGACTGAGAATTTGTACACGGTAGCGCATGTAGAGACCGTATTGCAAACGCTTTCTTTATCACTCGATCCCGAGCGCCATTTTTTTATT
Source organism: uncultured bacterium (assembly GCA_963695365.1). Classification (GTDB taxonomy): domain Bacteria; phylum Babelota; class Babeliae; order Babelales; family Babelaceae; genus PRDV01. The sequence continues at coordinate 73,213 of OY968766.1, read as the reverse complement.
ATCTTTGAGCGGGCAGAGCTCTTTCATCACGCAAGTGCACAGCGCTTACTCAAATCTATTGAAGAGCCGCCAACCGGTTATCATTTTATTTTGCTTGCTCGTCGAAAGCATGGCATTCTCTCAACCATTGCCTCTCGGTGTCTTATTGAACAGTATTCGAGCATCGATACACAAAAGCCACCCCTGTTTGAGTATTTTATTGAAAGTTCATCCGTTTCGGCAGCCGAATTTGCCCAGCTTCTTTCGCGTCAAAAAGTAACGGAGGCGCAGGTGTATGATTACCTCGATGCACTGATGGGGCATTGGCATGAACGATTAGTAAGCACCAGTGAAGATGAATCTTATGACCATGCAAAAGCGCAAAAAGCGCTGCATATTATCGAAGATGCACGAGGTATTTTGCCCATGAGTGGGAGTGCTAATCTTTTTCTTAAGAATCTCTTCATGCGATTAAGTTTGATCTAGGTAAGAATTTTTGGTAAGCTCCTTGCATGAGTCTGGAATGTTTTTTTCACGTGCTACGATTCAATAACGAATATTGAAAGAGCACTCTACAAAGGGGTAAAACCATGAACAAATTAATGTTAACCGTTGCTGTAGCAGGACTTTGCTGTGTTCAACTCAGTGCACAAAGCTCGCTTTATGACTTCATTATTGCAAAGTACTGCACGACCACAGCTATCGTTACTACTAAGTAATAAAAGGCGAGAGCCTTCTTTTAAATTAAACAAGGGCTCTTAAAAAGAGCCCTTGTGCTTACTACTTTATTTTCTCGCTTCTCTATCTTCTTCCCGTTTTTCCAACGCGTCGTTTGCAGCATTGATAAGACCGTACACCTCCTGAGCGTAGGCTTTATCTACGACGTCTGCTCTATCGGGATGCCACTTAAATAGCAGCCTTCTTGCAGCTTTGTCTTTATCGTTTCGCGTAAAACCAGGCTGCAAACCGAGCATCATGCGGAAAATATCTTCTGCTTTCCTGCCTTTGATCATATCAGTGTATGCGGCCTTTCTTATTTCATCTGGCGATATATCGGTAAGATTCATAGCTACTAAATCAGGGAATTCAGCAACAGGATTTTGCGCTCGAGCTTCGCCAGCTTTTCTAGGCTTTTCACCTTTTTTGGGCGCTGGTGCTTCTTCGCCTTCTTCTGCAAACATGAGTTCACCTTTTTTAGCTTCTTCTAGAAGAGCAGGTTTTTCTACACGAGGCAATCCGGGGCGAACCCCTTCTGGATGTTCAACAGGTCTTACCGGCGGACGCATACCAAGACCGCCTTCTGGACGAACGCGCCGCGCTTCAGGAGCTGGGCGAACGCGAGGTTGAGCAGCAGGAGCTGCCGCTGTAGGCGCGTTAACAATTTGCTGCAATTGAGCAGCTGACATACCAGTAAAGGTCCTGAGCTTTAATGCTGGCAAGCCCATTTTAAGGGCACGTTGTGCGGCCGCTTTTCTTGCGACTGGATCGGCTCCTAAAAGATCACGTTGGATGTCCCCTGGGAATGATCCATAAAGTGAAGTACCTAAGCAGGCAACTGCTATGAGTACACATAGTTTGTTGTTCATATTAACTCCTTTGTTTAAGTTATTTACGCGATTTTTGCTCTTGAGAGTACGATCAAAGTCATTACCCTCTTGTTGAGGGTACATAATGCACGGCATGAGGAAAAATACGAGAAAAAAATAGATCGTTTTCGTTTGTGCGTAGCTTTTCTTCATGAACCACTTTCTATTATGCAATTTCAATACATTACCCATACTATTATTATACAAATAGTCTTTTTGAAAGTGAAGGGTTATTGAATTTTTGTGTTGGCATGTATATGGATCAATCAGAACCCTTTACAAAGTAAAACAACGAGAGCTCTTTTGTAGAGCCCTCGTTGTTCGCCTAACCGATTTTAATTATCTCTTTCCTGTTGCCATTTTATGCTTCGCAGCTGTTTCAAGCCCTTCATTGGCAATGTTGACGAGTTGGAATACCTTTGCAGCATATTCTTCGTTTCCTATATTTTTATCAGGATGCCATTTTAGAGAGGCTTTTCTATAAGCTTTTGTCTGGTCACCAAGCGTGTAGTTTGGCTCCAATCCAAGAATCATGCGATATGCATCTTCCGCAGTAATTTTTGGATTTTCTATAAGAACGTCACTGTAAAATGGTGCATCAGTTATTTGTTTTTCAGTGAGCTTATCCAGCAATCCTCTATCTTTTAAAGCAGAGAATTCAGCAAGAGGATTTTTCTTTGCTGCTTCGCCAGCTTTTTCAGGCTCTTCGCCCTTTGGCTCTGCAGGTGCTGGAGCACGTCCTAATTCGCCTTCTTCTGCAGGAATGAGTTCACCTTTTTCTGGACGAGCAGGTTTTTCTACCTGAGGTAATCCAGGGCGAACCCCTTCTGGACGTTCAACAGGTCTTACCGGCGGACGCATACCAAGACCGCCTTCTGGACGAACGCGCCGCGCTTCAGGAGCTGGGCGAACGCGAGGTTGGGCTTCAGGAGCTGGGCGAACGCGAGGTTGAGCAGCAGGAGCTGCCGCTGTAGGCGCGTTAACAATTTGCTGCAATTGAGCAGCTGACATACCAGTAAAGGTCATGAGCTTTAATGCTGGCAAGCGCATTTTAAGGGCACGTTGTGCGGCCGCTTTTCTTGCGACTGGATCGGCTCCTAAAAGATCACGTTGGATGTCACGTGGGAATGATCCATAAAGTGAGGTACCTAAGCAGGCAACTGCAATGAGTACACATAGTTTGTTGTTCATATTAACTCCTTTGTTTACGTTATTTACGCGATTTTTGCTCTTGCGAGTATGACCATTGTCATTACCCTTGAGCCTTTGTTCCAACATTCGCTTCTGCTTCTTTTTCTATGCGAACTTGTTCATAGATTGGGGGCAGTTCAGTTTTCCTGCGTTCTGCTTGCAGCAGCACTTGTTCATGAGTTTCTTCAGGAATAAGGGGCGCCACTGATATTTGTGCTCGTTGAGGCTTAACCCCTTCAGTTTCTACCGCCTGTGAAGGTGCTGGCCCGATCATAGCAGGAATTGTTACGGCTTGTTTAGGGGCCGGTTCAAGCATTTTCATTGGCTCTGTCACACCACCCGGCGCTACATTTCCACCTTTACGCTCTGGACCTGCTGGCCCAGGAGTAGGGGTTGGTTGCGGCCCTTTTTGAGCTCCTTTGCCAGCTGCAATTTGTTCTAATTGCTGCGTGGTCATACCGAGGTACGTTACCAGTTTAAGGGGCTGGCTGCCGTACATTCTAAGCGCCTCTTTTGCAGCAGCTGCCGCAACAACTGGATCTTTACCTAATACTCTTCGTTGAAGATCTGGTGGAAATGCTGGCCCATAGAGGGATGCTCCAAAGCAGGTCCCTGCTGCGAGTATAATAAGCATCTTATTCATAACGACTCCTTTTTTAATGGGTTATTCTATTACTTTTTTTTCCATAATCCTTATGCTTTTACCCCTGCACCGCCGATTCCTTCGATTGTTGCTTGGGATTTTTTCGCTGATGATGCCTTTTTTAAACCTTCTGCAGCTTTATCAATTAATGCTTGCACTCTTCGCGAATATTCCTTCATACCTTCTTCAGGAAAGTTCTTAGGATTCCATTTCTGGTTTAATGGAAGATAGGCCTTAATGACTTCTGAGTCGGTATATTCTCCAGGTAAGTTGAGTATACGTCGATAAACTTCTTCGGCTTTGATATTATCTACAATCGTATCTTGAGGTCGCGACGTTAAGATTTTCTTTTCTAACGCCTTATATATCGCATCTGTTGGTTCTGAACCTAACTCTTGAGGTGATAAAAGATGCTCTGTGAGTGCCTTTTCTGTCAGTTGTTCCTTAGCAAGCATTGGGAACTCATCAAGGGCATACTTTCGTACTTTTTTTACTTCAATAGGTGAAGGCAATTCAGGTCGACCCATTACCGTGAATTCATGGGCAGTTGGAGTGGTTGCAATCTCGGCCGTTTGAGGACCCGGAACTGTCTCGACTTTAACCATGCCAACTTTTACTTCAGTAGCTTTTTGAGGCTGTGCGCCAGGCATTGCCATAGCTTGCTGAGCTGCAGGTGTTGGAATTGAAACTTCTTCGGCCGTTTTGGCACCGGGAACAGTTTCTTCTGTAACCATACCAGCTACTACAGCTTTTTGAGGCCGTGCGCCAGGCATTGCCGTAGCTTGCTGAGCTGCAGGTGTTGGAATTGAAACTTCTTCGGCCGTTTTGGCACCGGGAACAGTTTCTTCTGTAACCATACCAGCTACCATAGCTTTTTGAGGCTGTGCACCAGGCATCATGACCGCTTGCTGAGCTGCAGGTGTTGGAATTGAAACTTCTTGGGCCGTCTTTGCACCCGGAACAACTTCTTCTGTAACCATACCTGCTACCACAGCTTTTTGTGGCTGTGCACCAGGCATCATGACCGCTTGCTGCGCTGCAGATACTGGAATTGAAACTTCCTCTGCTTTTTGTGCGCCAGGTACTGTTTCTATTGTTGTTGAAACGGGAACGGGTCGTGCTATTTTTGGTCGTTTTAAAGGAGGTTCTTGTCCAGGGGCTTGAACGAATATTGGTGGTCTTTGCTTAGGACCTTCTAGCGAAAGGACCGGCTTTGAAGTGCCCAGGGCTAGTGTTGGAGCAGGCGGTGTTGGTTTAGGACCTTCTGGTGAAGGGGCCGGCTTTGATGGACCTGGGACCGGTGCTGGAGCAAGTCCAGGAGTCGACGCAGGTTTTGCTGCTCCGCCAGCTGCAATTTTCTGTAACTGCTCTTTTGTCATGCCAAGATAGGTCATCAATTTGAGTGGTTGATTACCATATTTTGCAAGTGCTTGTTTCGCAGCAGCCGCCGCAGCTGCACGATCGGAGCCTAATACTCTTCGTTGGAGGCCCGGATCAAATGCTGAACTATGGAAATATGTGCCAAAGCTGGCAACAGCGATGAGTACAAGAAATCTCTTGTCCATAACAACTCCTTTTTTGGTGAGGCCCTGGTTATAACCAATAACAACGCCTCTTTTACTACCATTCATTACTACTATTCTACTATGAAGATTATCATATTAATTTTATATATGTCAATAATATCTATGAGTATTTTTATTTATATTTTCATATAGAATTTTCATATGCTGGGCTGTGGATTGATGCATTCTTTAACCTTTTTCTTTTAAGGCGCTGGCGCGCGGCTTGTATTTTTTTTGGCCCTGCGCGGGCCGGCCGCAAAGGGGATGCTTGCCCTTCCCCTTGACGTAGGGCACCATCCGCCGTCGCCAAGGCTGTGGCGGGACTTGACAGCTTGCCACGCCGAAGCTACACGAGAAGGCGGGACAGCGGTTCAGTTTCGACATAAGTTATATTTTTAGACGAAGCCAAGAAACTTGAATTCCAAACGTATATCTCCATCTCTGGTAATCTGCGAGGTTACGCGTTTTTGTGCGCGAAGCGCAGTGAAGATGGCTCCAGCGCCTAGCTTCTTATGGAAGGCGCCAGGCATTTCCTGACTGTTAGTGAAGTGGAGGGAGCTGGCATGCTTCGGAGTAAAAGGCAAATCTGTGGTCTACAACAGGGATGTAGCCGAGCCCTGTCAGGCGAAGGCGTAATAGTGGGCAAAGCGGTCCGGCTGCAAGCCGGCGCCCTCGGTACAGGGGATGGGCGAGCATCCCCTGTCGCTTGGCCCGCGTAGGGCCAAAATAATTTAATACATTATTTATAATGAATCAGTTCTCAACGCATAGCTAAAGAATTGCTTAATTGCTTAAATAAAGCCTTTTATTCCAGTGGATAGGTCGCTTGAACAGTGTAAAGAGGACCTTCTGGAAGAGTATCTGAAACAACCAGCTGGAAACTGGTGGCTTGCCATGAGACCGGATGAATATGTGTAGCATCTAGAGCCTTAAATAGTTCAGCTTTACGCGTCACACTCTTAATCCTTGCAATAGTAATATGACCATTAAATTCCCGCTCTTGTTTATAATCTGGAAATCTACCAACAATATTTTGAGCGAGCGCAATTACTCCCGGAGCCTCAACAGATAGCCATATAACATGTGGGTGTGATCGTGCATTGACCTCAATGCCATTAAGTTCTATATTTACCGCCGGATGTATAACCCGAGCAAGCTCCTCTGCAATATCATCATAATCTTCTTCGGTAACACTTCCAAAGAAAACAAGCGTAATATGAAGATTTTCTGGCAAAACCCAGCTGCCCTCGAAGAGATGAAGCCCCTGCAGTTCGCGTGAAATGCGATCAATTTCTTTGATGACTCCAAATGGCAATGGAATGCACGTAAAAAGGCGCATCTCAGCCTCCTTTTATTACGGCTATTGGCTTTAACCGTGCAACTCGCCGCGCGAGTTTTTCATTTTCAACTACTTCTACCACATTATCAACATCTTTATAGGCGATAGGCGCCTCCTCCGCCAGCCCCGGATCCGATTCGCATCGAATAACAATCCCCTGGGCTTCGAGTTGTTCACGTAACGTTGATCCTCGTACTGTTTTTTTTGCCTTCATGCGTGACATTCTTCTTCCAGCACCATGGCAAGATGACCCAAATGCGATCTTCATTCCTTCTTGGGTACCTACCAGTACATATGACGAAGTTCCCATGGTGCCTGGAATGAGCACCGGATGGCCCGTTCCTTGATATGCCGACGGTACATCAGGATGGCCTGCCGGAAATGACCGTGTTGCGCCTTTGCGATGGACAATGACGTCTTTCATTTCTCCATCAATGCGATGTTTTTCTTTCTTGCCCATATTATGAGAGAGATCATACACCATGCGCACGTGAAGCGATGGAGAAATAATTCGGTGAAAGCAATCGCGTACCCAGTGGCCAATAACATGTCGATTGGCCCAGGCAAAGTTAGCGCTCGCACACATCGATGCATAGTAGTCTTGTCCTTCGGGCGAAGTAAATGGAGTGCATGCAAGCTCTTTGTCTGGTAATATAATGCCCCAGCGATCGAGTTTAGGGAGCATCATTTTAACATAATCGGTGCAATTTTGATGCCCGAGGCCCCGTGATCCGCAGTGAATCATAACCGTAATCATGCCTTTTTCAAGACCAAAAACACGCGCGACGTTTTCATCATAAATGTCAGCAACTTCTTGTACCTCGAGAAAGTGGTTACCCGACCCTAAGGTTCCGAGCTGATCATGTCCCCGCTCTTTTGCTTTGCTAGAAACTTTATCAGGATCTGCTGCGGCCATGTGACCATTTTCTTCGCAGAGCTCGATATCTCCTGGTGTGCCGTATCCACGTTTGAGCATCTCTGAAGCGCCATTTCTAAGGACTTTTTCGAGCTCAGCCTCAGTAAGATTAATTTTCCCAGATCGGCCAACCCCTGAGGGAACCGCGTGATAAAGAGCCGTTGCGAGCTGTTCAAGATAGGGCTGAATTTCTGCGCGACTCATCGAAACACTCAAGAGTCTGACACCGCAGTTGATATCATAACCGATGCCGCCAGGCGAAATGATGCCGCCTTCATTGATAGCAAAAGCGGCGACTCCTCCAATAGGAAAGCCATACCCTTGATGGATATCGGGCATGGCAAGAGCATATTTTTGAATGCCGGGTAGAGTCGCTACGTTTACAATTTGTAAGAGCGAGGTATCGTGCAGGACATCTTCGAGCATAGCCTCATTTACGAATACATGGGCAGGTACGAGCATATCACCTCTGAATGTACGAGGTATTTCAAAAAGTCCTTTATGCAACTGTATAAGATCTTCGCGTGTTACTTGTTTGAGCTCCATTCCCTTTCTCCTTGTGCGGTGTTTAGGTGAGATATAGCATACAAAAAAGAAGCTATCTAAAGATAGCATTTGTAAAAAATATGTTGGTGAGAAAGTGAGTCGAACTATATATCAAACACGAGTGTAGCGCGCCAGCCACCCTCAATTTGTTCAATTTGAAGATCATGATAAGTGACTGCTTTTATTTCGACAACTTCATAACCGGTAACGCTTACACCATAAATGGTCGCCTCAACTTCCGTTTCAGAGAGCGTAGTAAACGTCGCGTCAAAATAGGCTTCGTTATGGGTATCTGCTAAATAAAGGCATTCTGATAAGAAATCGATAAGAAGACTTTCGCGGTCAGTTGAGCGAACAACGACTTTGTGTTCAACGGTATAGTGTGAGATTTGTATCTGCTCATTTTGATAGGTGATGAGCGGGCTTTTCGGCTTAATTGATGCAAACATGCCACGAAGGGCGTTACGAAACAGTTCTTCGTATGTCATGCCCCAGGCATACATCTTTAAATCGGCCGTGTGTGGTACTAATTCATATTGTTTGAGCATACATTTCCTCAGTGTTCAACCCTCCCATCGTATCAGGTTGATGAAATTCTGCAAGACTTGCTTATGACAAGCTGATAAAGGGATGCTCGCGCGTGCTTTCATGGGCGAAAGTGTTGAGAAGGGGGGCGTTTTTACGATTTCTACATTAAGCCAACACCCCCCTCTCAAAGTTGTGCTGAAATAAACATTTCAAGGTGAAGAAATGACATACTGAAACATGTCAATAAGAATTTGTTTCTAATAATAATTTAATTCGCTTGTCGTATGAGAGATAACTATACCTCATGTAAAAATTTTGTAAACACTTAAAAAATTTACACTTTTTGCTTGCGTTTCTTAAAAAAATGTTTTAATGTAGGAGCGCTAAATAAAATAAACAAATTTAAAACATTTCAAAGGGTGTACTTATGAAGATACATGCTATGCAGTTTGTATTGTTAACCTCACTAGCAACTACCACAACTTGTCTCAAGGCCTCCGCTATGGTTCAGTGGGCAACGAGAAAAGCGATAGGCGAACCGGCATATAAACAGCTCGAAAGCGCGCGTGATGTCCTCAAAGGCTCTATACGATCAGCAGGATCATCAATCTGGGGAGCGCTTACCTATACCCCACGGCCATCCACGAGGCCACGCATAGAGGAACCGGAGGAAAAGCCAGAGAAGATCACATTCGAACAAAGAGAAGCCGCGAGTTTCAAGCGATTTGAGCGAGAGCATTCCCAATCGAATCACCAAAAATTTGATGTTCCTGATGTCATACGAGCCGCCCTTGAAGAAACTGCTGCCTCTCGTGGTCCCGTATGCATTAACGTGCATATGAGTAATCAACATACTCAACATGCCCCACAGAGTGCACCGCTCCCAGTTTTGAAACATAAGCGAAGGCCTGAGGTGGTGGAACTGGCGCCCCGCCCCTCTGCAAAGGAGGTAGCGGAGAGCTCGTTTACTAGGCTTGGAAGATGGTTAAGCCATAACAAATTGTATGTTGCGGCGGGCGGCATTCTCACTGCCTACGCAATCATTCAGGCATCTATGCTTAATTTGCAATGGACGCTCATGCATGAATCTGCTTGGTCATGCTGGAAAAAGCAGTGCACGCTCGAAGATCTCTATCGTGTTAAACAGGGTGATCTGATCAAAGATCTCATGAGCATATGCGAAGAACCCCACGATGCTCGAGCAACAGCGCTCTCTTTTAAACGATGTATTGCCGAAATTGATAACGAAATTGCAACACTCAAACGGTATCGCTCGCTTACTGGCCTCATCGATCGTAATTTTTTTAGACGGTTCTTCTTCTATGATCAACAATTTTTGGAAGAGTCAAATGAGCGTGTGCAGCGATTGCTTTTCATTCGAAGCATCGCGTGTAAAGCGCTCACTACTATCAATCAAAATAGCTACGAATCGCTCTTTCAAGAGAATCGTTCATAACGCTTGTAGCTTACTATTCTTAAGTCCTAAACAATAATAAAAAAAGGAATACTATGTTTATTCGTTATGCCCTCTGCTTAATAAGCACTTTTTATGCCCACTCTCACATCTCGCTCACGAACGTGTGCGAAATTGTAAAGCCTGTGAGTGCTCAAGAAATAAACAGGAACGATTTCTCAGCGGAGATCCTGGAAGATCTTAATCACACCATTCGTGCTTTTTTAAAGGGAAAGGGTGTTATACAGATACCTGAAAAGAAATCGGGTCACACCATCGCCCAGGATACTATGCCATTTACCGTTCTTAAAAAGAATCTTGCAGCTTTTATGTCAACACACGCATCTGAGCTGCAAACAGTTGCCGATTCATTGACGCCATCCGCCTATAGAGGCGCCGCATTTTCTCTTGCACATCAGTGCTTTCAAGCATTCACGACAGCACGTAAAGAATTTCGTGATCGAGAGAGTATCGAAAAAGAAGAGGATGATGCGCTTGTTCTCCAGCCGCTCCTAGCGACAGCACATTCCATTGCTTTCGATAAAGCTATACGTCTTATTTTGACGCTTCATAGCGAACGTGCGCGAGCATGTGATCGTATGGCAGCGCTCTTTATTATTAACCATGCGCAGTTTGTAGGAAAGCGTGGTCACATTTTTCAATCGTATGTTGCGAGACTCAATCGTTACTATTTTTGCCCTACTGGCCATTTGATAAGTTATGATCCTGATGTGAGTCGGTATAGTAAAAGGCTCATTAAATCACTTAATCGATTTCTCAGTATGATTTGCACTACAAAAGACCAGTATCGACTCTATCTAAAGCAGGGAGTTGCGATGGGAATCTCAGCCTTATCTGATTATCTCTTAGAGACCCATATGACTTCGTGGCGACCGAGGAACCATAGTCTCCGTAGGTTTAGTGCTCGCTTCGTGCAGATGCTCCTCGGATCGCATATCACGTTATGGGAGAAAGTTGAGCCATCTCTCATACGGGAGCGATCGATTACCCGAGCGTTTATGGCGCTCATCGGCGTGAGCATGTTTGCTCCCATGATGAATGTCGGAGCTATGCGAAATTGTGCACACGACCTCATAGCAAAATATCGATCGATAGCTCCACATCTCTCTTTGGCTCTTAGCAAGTTTTACGCTGAAGCAACACCGCCTGCATAGTTACTTTGGCTACTCTAGCCTACCGTCCGTCTGTCCTGTGCCCTCCTACCCCTCGACGGACGGTAGGCGCTCCCCGCAGAAGAATGATTTTGTTGCGGAGCGCGTTTTTTTCAGTAGACTGGTATCAATGTTCACACCTGAGAGATATGCATATGGCGATACCGATTCAAGATATTATTCCACAATTTATAAAGCCGCAGAAAGATTGGAAACTAAGGCTTATGACTCAATGGCCTTCCATAGTAGGTGCTCTGCAAACAAGGATTAGGCTTGAAAAGATATATGATGATGCAACAGTCGTTATTGGCGTGTATGAATCCCACTGGATGCAGGAACTCTATCTTCTTTCATCTGTCTTAATCGAATCTATGAACGATTTCCTAGGTGCGCGCTTGGTCAACGCAGTGCGCTTTGTGCTCATTGAAGAAAAACCAAAGTCGACCCGTTTTGTTTATCGCAAAAGTGCCTCAAAAAATCTACCAGATGATCGATCGCTCAGCGAGTTTCAAAAACGAGCCCTGCATGATATTTGCGATGATGAGCTGAAAGAGGCGCTCGTGCAGTTCTTAGCACGTACGCGAAAAATGAAAGGGGTCAAATGAGCGACCAACCTAAGAGCTATGAGAAAATGATCAGTGTTGTTGCGGGGCGTTCAGGCGGTCATATTATCCCCGGCATGATCTATGTACGGAACTTTACGCAGGCTCATCCGGAATATGGGGTGCAATTTTTCTCAACCGATACGGCCTTGGATCGTTCTATCATTGCGCTCTATCCCTATGTTTTTACCTATACGCCGCTTCACCTGAGGGGTGTGCCAGGCAAAAAAGTCTGGCTCTATCCGCTCTTTTTTTGGCAACTATGGTGGTCTTGGGTAAAAAGCTTGCGTGTGTTTTTGCGCCAAAAACCTGAAAGGGTAGTGAGCATGGGAGGCTATGTATCGATTCCGGTTGTATTAGCGGCGCGCTGCTTACGGATACCGGTAGATCTTTTTGTGTTGGACGCCGTTCCTGGCAAAGCACAGGTGTGGCTCAGCCCTTTTGCTGAACGGATTCTTATCTGCTTTGAGAAGGCAGGTGCTTCATTTCCAAAAAGAAAGGTGACGCTCACGCCGTATCCGGTGCGTTTTAAGCCAGAAGATATTCTTCCCTCCTCTGCTGCTAAAACGCAGCTGGGGCTTGATCAGTCAAAAAAGACATTACTCGTGCTCGGTGGCTCGCAGGGTTCTCAATCGCTCAATGCATTAGTGCGCAATTTCTTTGAGTGTCATCCAGAGCTTTCTTCTCATGTCCAAGTTATTCACCAGGCCGGGCCTCAGGGTGTACACGAGCTTAAGGCATTTTATGAAAAGCACCATATGCAGGCGCTTGTTTTTGATTATGCCCATGACTTACAGTACTCTTATTCTGCCTCTGATCTGATCATAGCGCGTGCGGGTGCGGGCACTATTTTCGAGATCATCTTTTTTCAAAAACGGGCAATTCTCATTCCTCTTGAGGTAGCCACCACGGCTCACCAAGTTGATAATGCGCAGGCAATGGTTAAGAAGTATCCAGATCTGTTTTTGATGTATAGGCACTCAGATATTGATGCGGATCGGGAAACGTTCTTCAAGCTTGTGCTTAAGGAGCTTTAAGCAACAACTTTTACTGATTTTTGTTTTTTTTGTAGCTCCGAAATGAGTGATTTACTTAAGCCAACAATACCATCGCCGCTTACATTATAAAACAAAATAACGCTCTCATATCATTAGGATCCTTTTTGCAATAAGAATTTTAGATTTTACATAGGCATACCTGTCATTAATAGCAGCATCTAATTGTTGCCTTAATTTTTCGCGTAGTTCAAAAGTTTCTGCGTGCTCAACACATTTTTCTAGTCCTCGAATACCTGCAGCATCGTGTGTAAAACAGCTGAGACCTTCTTTCCTTTTCTTCTCTTTTGTTATCAATAACTCCCCTAGTTGTACGAACGCCAGGGCATCACCAGTTTTGATCCAATTCTCGCAAATTTTTTTAGCTGAAGCAAAATCTTCTTCTTTGCTATAAAGCTCAACAAGCTTTTCATACGCAGAAACGATATGACTCCTTGCAGCTAGTTTATACATCTCTATCGCATTCTGGGGGTCTATATCTTCTAAAAGGACGCCAGCATTAAAGTAACCACTTGGAATTCCTGCCTCTCCCACTTCTTGATTGATTTTAGCTCTTTGAAAGAGATCATCTTCAGATGATACATTTGCTAATTTAGCCAAATTGCTATCCAATTGTGTAAGCCTTGTAATTTGAGCCTGGCGGACTTCTCGATTCCTCAGGTTCATAATATATCTGAAGCCACTCCAAGCATGGTTTTGTTCAAATCCTCTCTTAAAATGGGTGTTGGCTTTGTTAAATTTTTTTAGGGCTATGCAGAGTAGTCCGGCAAAATAGGCTGGGCAATCCTCTCGATCTGCAAATGATGAAATAAAATCTATAAGAGGATTCTTAAAATTTGCTGCATCAGGGGCTGCTTTTTTTAGTGTGAATAGATCAAGTATCTCTAAAGCGTGACACATTGCCAAAGCATTTCCATGTTCAGCTGAAATGCATAAACGAGATGCCATTGAATCTTTACGCACAACTTCATAATTAAACTCTAATTGAACTGGAAAAAATAAGTGACCAATAAATGCTTGGTAGTGTGTTTGCCCTGGCCATCTTACGGCAACCACACCGGACCAGACTTCGAGCGATTTTTCTAAATCTTTTTTGCGGTCATTAAAGCTTTCGACGATACTACCCAGAGAGATGTTATCTAAGCATGAGTAGGAAATACATGCCCGTACATATCTTATGAGATTTTCAAATTCTTCATTTGTAGCAGCTGAACAAAAACGATGAATCATATAAGGCACCCATAAATCGAGTTCTCGAAAAAAGCTCTCCAAAAGCTCTTTACCAATCTCCTCATTCCATAAAGTGCTTGTATAGGGTTTTTCTTTGTGGCTGTCAGATGCTAATGTTTTTCCACTTTTAAGCATTTTGAGCTTAAACACTGTTTTCATAAGCTCTTTTTCTTCTTTTGTAAAAGTGGTTTCTTCTAATGCTTCTATTTGTAAATCACTAAGGCATATCCTTTCATCATAGCCTTTATCTAAGAGCGTCATTACTTCAAAGACTACGGGCCCATATGTATAATGAATAATTTTTTCAGTAAACAGAGGACAACCGTTGATGGCGAGTGAATAACCTTGGACGTAATATAATAATTTTTGAAGTTTCAACCTATCAATAAATTCATGAGTTCTTGTTTCATTCTCATCAAGTTTCAATAAGAATGCAGCTACCTGGGCTGCCTGATGAGGCCGTTTCTCAGCGGGCTCTAGCTTGTTTTTCTTAAGAGTTGGCGATAGGGGAGAGAGTGTTAAGTCTTCATCTTCCCTTTCTCTCTTGCCAGCCTCTTCATCAGAATAATTGCGAGAGAGACTTTCCATGGCAGAAACATTTAAGAAACCCACGAGCAAAAGCGGTAGAAGATAGTAATGCGCATTTTTCATCAGGCTGTCTCCTTTTTCTAAGACTTTCAGAATGATTCATTTACGTAAGATTATCATAGCACTCATTTAATATTAGTTCGATTGGTAAAGATGAGAAAAAATATGGCACCATTTGTTACTTTATTGAGCCGTGGTATTCTCTTAAAGCTCCCGCATTGATAAGGTATGTTTTTGCCTCAGGATAATCCTTTTGGAAAGACTTAAGGCCCTTAAGAGCATCTGTGGTTACATTACTTGAGCGCTTTATTTCAAAGGCATGAAAACCGCGAGGCCCGTAAAGAATAAAGTCGACCTCGCTCCGGGAATCATCTGTACTTCATCAATGACGACCCACCCCTTGTAATTAGGATTTACTATACTCGCCAATCTTTGTGGCTGTGTTTTTAATGAGCTATAAACACCATAATTAAGCAAGTCGAAATACAGAGCGTCAGGAAGATGTGTCTTAATCCAAAATGTTTTCCCTGTTCCATGTGGCCCGAAGAAAAAAAGGAAAATTTGAAATCTGATGGTGAAAGCATCAAATTTAGTCAAAATATGATGGTAATTTTATCAAATTTTGACGCTTTTCTAGGATTTATGGCAAGACATTCGGTGTAAAGAAGATACTGCCAGTTTACTTCTAATAATTTGTTGAGAGGCAAGAAATGGTAGAAGCCTCTCAGGTGACCAGTAGAGGGAATGCATCAGGATCGCTTGGATCGCATGACGCACCGGTAATGCCATTCACGGTGATTTCTTTTAGTGTTGGATCGTATGATAGCGTTAAAGTTGGTTGAGAAATGCTGCTATTAAAATCTCGCCAGAGTGGGAATGCCACATGGGCGCCGAGCACCTGTTTACCCAGGGGGCGATTGTCATCATATCCTATATAGACACCGGTCGTATATTGCGGTGTAGCGCCTACATACCAGCAGGTGCGCGAATCGTTAGTGGTTCCAGATTTGCCATACGCAGCACAGGCAAACCAAGACTGAGGATTTTTTCTCTTTGCTTTTTCTATTGGATAGGTAAGAACGCGTGCTATTTGGCTACTGATAATTGATGATAAGACTTTCTTTCGTGAAGGTTGCGCTTTCCAGAGCTTCGTTCCCCATTCATCCTTAATCCATTCGATAGCATATGGTTCTACGAGCATGCCTTGTGTGCCGAATACATTCATCATGCACACAACTTCGCTCAATGTTGAGTCGATGCAGCCAAGTGCGAGAGAAGGGTATGGTTCGGCACCTTTAAGACCGCAGCCCCGTGCGAGATCAATAAGAGGCGCAGTATCCGTCGATAAAAATGTCTTGATCGTGATGATATTATTCGATTTTGCCAATGCAAGCCCGAGTGTCATCGGGCCGGCAAACGTGCCCTTGTAGTTATTGGGCGACCATTCCTGTGTGCCTACGGTCAGCGTAAGAGGCTCATCTACCGCTGTCTCTGCTAAAGAGCGTCCTTGGGCAAGGACATTAGCATAGACCAAGGGTTTAAATGTTGAGCCCATTTGACGGCGTGCTTGTACTGCCCGATTAAACTGAGATTGCATATAATCGGTACCACCGACGAGAGCTTTTATGGCGCCTGTTGCCCCTTCTATACAGTAGAGAGCGCCCTGCACATCGGGAGCAAACCTTTTTTTCAGCAGCTCCATCTGTTTTTGGAATGTTTTTTCAGCCGTTTCTTGCATCTTTTTATTGATCGTTGTTTTGATGATGAGTCCGCCTGTGTAGAGCTTTTCCTTGCCAATAATCTCTTCTAGTGAGAGGCGTAACATCTCTTTAACATATGGACCGCAGCTTTCTGAGCCCTTTTGAATAACGGTTACTTGTTTTGCACGGGCGGTTTCATAAGCATCTTTTTTGATAAAGCCGAGCGAGTACATATTTTTTAAAATTAAATTTCTTCGTTGCTGTGCCGCTGATGGGTTAAAGAGCGGGCAATAATGTTTCGGCGATCGTACGATAGAAGCAAGAACGGCAGCCTCATCGATGGTGATTGCGCTCACAGGCTTCCCCCAAAAGCGCTGGCTTGCAGCTTCTACCCCATAAATGCCCGATCCAAGATAGATGTGGTTAAGATAGGTCTCAAGAATTTGCTCTTTGGTAAATTGACGCTCAACGACTATCGCGATAAGCTGCTCTTTTATTTTACGGGACATGCTTTTTTGGGGATTAAAGTAGAGAAGTCTTACCAGCTGTTGTGTGATCGTACTTGCTCCCTCTGCTTTGCGTACATTGGTAACATTTTTAACAATAGAACGTAAAATGCCTTTAAATGAAAGTCCTTTATGCTTGAAGAAATTCCAGTCTTCAGCTGCAAGAAAGGCATCTATAACGTGCTGGGGAATGGCGGACAGTTTGATGACGTCCCGTTTATCTAATTGAAATCGTCCCCATTCGCGCCCTTCATCGTCAAGAAGAATCGATGGTTTGCCGGGATTGTAATGCTCAAGCGTGGAAAGGTCGACCCAAGGCTGCTCAGTGGCATAGAAAACGACACCCAGGCCTGTGCTGATACCAAGAAGGGTGACAATGCTGCAAGAATAGAGGAGTGTTTTGATCATAGGTCTTTACTTTTTTAACACGGTGCATCGCACGTATCGTGTAGGTGGCCACATACCAGCTTGTGGTATACTAGAGGCAGTTTTAAGCTTTTGGTTCCTATTGTTCTTATAATACCACGCATGGCATATTTTTGAAAATGGGAGGGTTTATGATTGCGCTGTTCGGCTTGATAGCTATAGGGCTCTTTTTTGTGCTTGATACGGCAGCCGTGGGAGCGGCTCAGCTTTTCTTATGGTGCTTTAATCGCGCATTCTTTTACTGGCTTGTTTTGAATAAGAAAGACACATATCTCTGCGTTATAGCCGGCTTTTTTGCTCTCATGCCAACGTTTATACGCACTGGTATTTATGGAGCTGATCTAGTATGTATGATTCCGCTTGCGGTAGGGCTGAAGTATAGTGCGCGGGTCGCCCATCTATCTTATCTGGTGAAAGCTTTCCTCGTTTTCATTTGCCTGCTTGTGCATGCAGGGCTCATAGATTGCATCTGGGAAGGTATTCCATGGCAACGGCTGTCGCTCTTTGTTCTTGTGTTCTACGCGCTGGTCTCGCTGGGAATAGGGTTTCTAGTATCTAAGAGATAAAATTATTGCCTAACCATCTGTCTGACTGCCTGCCGTCATCTATAAACAATTGTGCAATATGCTATACTATGTATGAGGTAGTCGAGGCGATCGCTCCTGCAAGGGAGAGGAAAGTCCGGACTCCAAACGAAAGAGGTACCTGAGAAATTCAGGGGGGTGTAAGCCCATGGAAAGTGCCACAGAAAATAACCGCCCAGCGAGGCTTAGCCTTGATGGGTAAGGGTGAAAACGGGCGGTAAGAGCGCCCGATGCATCGTAGCAATACGCTGCAGGGGCAAACCCTACCTGGAGCAAGACAAAATAGGCATGTACGGTTTTTCGTTCCGGTTTAAACATGCGGGTATGTCGCATAGATAGATGGTTGCCAACAGACGAAAGTCTGTACAGAATCCGGCTTATTGACTGCCTTATGAGTAATATCAGATCCCTAAATTCAGCCTAGCAATGAGAATGAGGGCTCCGGAATTCGCCGGCTGCGTCGGCCCAAGCCAATGGCAAAGGTGGAAGATCGCGTAGCGATCACATAGAGATGGAATTAGTATGCTCAAAAAGTTACAATCACTCCTGTGGCTTATGCCCTTCTTTTCATTTTTTATCGGCTACCAGCTGGTTCGATTTCTGACCCATACCGTAGTTGTTGTCGTGCCGCCACTTGTAGGGCTGCATGTGCAAGATGCGATTAAAATATTATCTGCTGATCGGCTGAATGTACGCATTTTGGGAGAAAAAGAAGATCCGGATTCCCCTTCTGGTGTCATTATTAGCCAGTCTCCGGGGCATGGAAAGAAAGTAAAGCCTCATCAATCTATATTTTTAGTAATTACCCGGCGACCGCCAACACCAAAAACACCGGCTTTATGTGGACTATCTTTGGAAGAGATCAAGGCTAAGGCAGCGCAAGAACGCATCGAAATAGCGCCTTATTTTATGGAAAGTTCCTATCCTAAAAACAGCTGTTTTGCTCAGGATCACGTACCAGGAGAGGAGCTCGATCGTAAAAGTTTGACCGTTTATATATCAAAGGGCACCAATCCCCTGCGTGTGGTACCTTCGTTTAAAGGCAAGACGGCGGAAGAGGTTGCCAATTTCTTAAAGCCATTTGGCATAAAGATTGAGTTTGTGCATGAGGGGCTCGATAAGGATCATGACTGCAAGCAATGCCTCGTTACTGAACAGGCGCCACTGCCAGGCTCGATTATCGATGTAGCAGCATCTCCAACTATTAAACTGACAACGAGTGCATAAAATAACAAATTCTTGAAATCTCCCCTGTACCTGGGATAGTATAACAATATACTGGATCTTTACAGGGGGATTTTCATGAGAAGAAGTATTTTGATTATGGTGTTTTTTACAGCCACCCAGGCTTTTGGTGCTGAAGAACAAGAAAAAAAACAGAAACCGGTACTGCCACGTGTTGAAAGGACTCTAGCAGCCGGCTTATTGACTGCAGGATTTTGCTGGGCCGCACAATCACTGTGGCAAGAGGTGCAAGTCGACGATACGACCGGGGCTGTGAAGGGTGATGATTATCGCAAATTTACGACAACACTGCGTAATAGAATCGCTTTTGTTGCAGCAGCCTATTTGACTTTACGCTGCGGCTACTATACACTGATGAGCGCAAAAAAGTTGCTATTTAAAGGCAATTAATAGATGTTCACTCTTTTATCGTAAGGATGTTTCTTATGAAACGGCTCGTTTTTGTATTCTTGCTATCAACAGCATCGGCGCAAGCATCAGATCTTTCAGAAACTTGGAAGGATATCAGCAGCTTACGAATTACTTCATTTGTAAAAGCTGTCCTCTGTGGCGCAGCAGTATACTATACGGCCGCTCACGCTACCAAACATGGTGGTAAGGCACTTACGGAAACAAGAAACTTTGAAGTAATTAATGGTTTTGAGCAAACAGCACTTACTGCGGGTTTACTCTTTGCTACATTTCATTTCTTGACTAACCACTTTTGGCCGTACACAAAACATGCTTTAGCCATCAAATAAGAATACTATGGCAATAATGAAAGAGCCTCCAGTTCGGGGGCTTTTTAACGTAAAGTTTTTAAAGCATCAAGATTTTAGGTGCCAAAATTGCGTTTGCGATGAGCATAATCACGCAAAGCTTCATCAAGATCTTTTTCTGTAAGCTCAGGCCAAAGACGATCGGTAAAATAGAGCTCGCTGTAACTTGTTTGATACGTTAAGAAATTGCTCAATCGCTTAACCCCTCCGGTACGGATAATAAGGTCAGGATCAGGGAGGTCTTCCGACCAGAGATATTTCTTAAAGAGCTCTTCTGAGGTAATATCGGTGAGCTTGCCAGTCCGAACATCTTTTATGATCTCCTGAACAGCAGAGAGAATTTCTTGGCGGCCGCCATAACAGAAGAATACATTAAGCTGGAGCTTAGAACAGTCTTTTGTTGCGGCTTCGAGTTTCTCTATAGCTTCAGCTACTTTTGGCGGAAATGCTTTCCGATCGCCGATAAATCGAACCCGAATGCCATACGTTAAGAAATCTGGAAGAGATTTTTGGGCATCTTCAATAAGAAGTGCAAAGAGGTTTTGTATCTCTTCTTTGCTTCTTTGGAAGTTCTCAAGTGAGAATGCATAGATTGAAACTATTTTAATGCCCTGTTTTGCACAGTATCGCAATAACCATTTTACCGTGTCAGCTCCTTTACGGTGACCTGCATGAGCGACAAGATTATGCTTTTTTGCCCATCGACGGTTTCCGTCCATTATGATAGCCAAGTGATGTATAGG
This sequence comes from uncultured bacterium, assembly GCA_963695365.1. Lineage (GTDB taxonomy): Bacteria > Babelota > Babeliae > Babelales > Babelaceae > PRDV01. The sequence continues at coordinate 52,858 of OY968766.1, read as the reverse complement.
GGTGTTGCTTAATGCAACAGGCTGCCAATAAGAGTAAATCCGATAGAAGAGGGGAATAGTAAGAATCATCATGAAAAGAACAATAGGCTTTAACATTTTGTACTCCGTCGCAATTGTAAGCGAGGGGGGTGAGTGACCCATTGCTGGAAAAAGGCGATTGCATAGCACGTGGCTGTAATGCAGAGAGCAAAGAAAAGTCTTTCAGCCCACACAATGCCTATAAGGGAGTACCAAAAGGTGGGTGTAGTTGTATGAGTATATAACCAGAGAGTCGAGCCCACGGCATGTGCTGTCAAGGTAGCCCCGAGAGAGCGAGCAAATATCGATTGGCTGTTGACAAGTCCTAGAAAAATTGGGGGAATCCAGTAGAGAGTATACAGCATACATGACGATCCAACCGAGTCCAAGAAAAAAGCTACAATGCACAGTAAAGGTATTGCGACTTTAATCGATCGAGAGTTTGTTTTCAGATAAATACCAGCTGCAGTTGTCGGTAAATGAAGTGATAACAGGCCGAATGTTGGTACAGTGCACAAGTTTACGAGCACCCTAAGGGCATAAACCCCTAGGAAAGTAGTATTAGAGCAATAACTTCCCATAACGGGAGTGGCAACTTGGTCAATGCTAAAAAAGCTTGCATGAGCACCTATGATGTGTATGAGAGGGATCTTAGAGAATACCCTAATACTTAGCATTGCTGCAAGTACCTTTTTTAGTGATCTAAGCATGAAAAATCCGTTCAAGTATGGTCACGTAGTCCGAAAGGTGGCTGTTATTCTTGCTTTTAATGCTTAGTATATCATTTTTTAAAATCGGAACAATCGGGTGTTGCATTATAAAGCTGCTTATGTGTACACTAGGAGCATGCGGTATATAAATAACCTGAGGCATACATGCGTGGCGATTTTTTAGCAAGTCTTACCCAGCCAGTAACTCCCGATTCTACGGTGATCGTTTTCGATTTACACAACGTAGTGTTTAAGAAGCAGACCAGGAAGATTATTATCTCCTGCCTGAAGCTTATTCCCCGTGGTACCTGGAAGTATACGTTTAATCCTGCTCTCTGGTATCGGGTATATCGTTTAAAGGCTGTTTCTCATGTTGCCGAAGATATTTTTCTCAAAATGACCGCTCATTACCCTGGACTGGCACCATTTCGTGATGATTTTATTCGATTGACCAATAATCAAAAGCCGATTAAGCACGTTGTCGATATTATCAAGAGTCTTAAGCAGCGTGGTTACCGCCTCTTTATCCTTTCTAATATCGGCAAAGAGACCTTTGAACTCCTTGCGCAGCAATATCCCGAGATAAGCAACCATTTTGATGGCGCTTTTACCTCTACGCCGGAAAGCAACTACTTACATAAACCGCACCCACATTTTTATGAGCAGTTTAAACAGTATTTGCAGCAAGCGGGTCATGCCGATAAGCAAATTCTCTTTATCGATGATTTAAAGAAGAATCTCGTAGCTGCTGCGCGATGTAATATAGCCGGCGTGCAATTTACCTCATCAAAGCGGCTTGAAAAGGCCTTTAAGAAGCTTTCTATGTTATGAGATGGTATAAAAAGTGTGTTTTGATTTTTATCCCTTTTTAGGGTACACTAGAAATGGTAGATAAAGTTTGATAACCTCCATTTCCCCTGTCATAGACGCTCTGTCTTGATAGGGGTTTTATTTAGACCACTCGCCCCATGGGCCGCATTACTATAGAGGCACTGCACATATGGCTCATGCACATAAAATAACTCCCCACTTTCATAAAGGCCGTTTTTATAATCATCCTCGTGAGCGCAGACATCGGGCAATTATGCCAACAATTAGCATGCTGCTCGAATGCTATTGGAGAGGAACGAAAACTATAAAACATGATGCTAAAAGTTTGTATGCACCTGTTGAGCCAATTGCAATGAGCGATGAACCGCTCATAACGTGGATTGGCCATTCAACATTCCTATTACAGTCTGCAGGGATTAATATTATTACCGATCCCATTTTTGGAGATCTCACCGTTCTTTTTAAGCGCTTAATTCCAGCTGGGATAGCGATAGCTGTTCTTCCGGCTATCGATTATGTGCTCATTTCTCACAATCACCGTGACCATATGGATGCGGCAGCATTGGCGTATATTAATAAACATTCGCGCGCTCATTTTTTGGTGCCCAAGGGTACGATGGCTTGGTTTACCAAAAGAGGGTATGATCGGGTGACCGAATATACCTGGTGGGAAACTGAAACGTTTATTCATGAGCGTGGATCAATTACGTTTACATTTCTTCCTGCACAACACTGGTCACAGCGAGGCCTTTTTGATTTTAATAAATCACTTTGGGGTAGCTGGATGATAAGTACTCGGGGTCACAATATTTATTTTGCGGGCGATACCGCCTATTCTCAGCACTTTTCAGCCATTGCCAAAGAGTTTTCTTCTATATCGGCGGCACTCATGCCTATCGGACCCTGTGAGCCGCGTAAATGGATGGAGCAATCTCATGTGAGCGCGGAAGAAGCGGGTCAGGGATTTCTCGATTTGCGTGCTCAGCATTTTATTCCGATGCACTGGGGAACGTATAGCTTCGGCGTCGATCATCAGCATAGTCCGTTTGAGCGATTGCTTGCGTGGTGGCAGGATCAGCGGTTTGAAGATACAAGAGAGCTTAAAGCGCTAAAAGTAGGTGAGCGATATGCGCTGCCAATTGCTATTACCCCGGCGACGCGTGATGTGATTGAGCCGTCTGAGGTTATTCAAGAATCGATACTTACTAATCCAAGTGAGTAAGAAATCCAGGGTTCTCTTAAATTGAAAGGGTAAAACTTTTGCTCCATGCGGCGGCACCCCCCTGTTTGCCGCCAAAAAGGGCGGAAAAACCGCCAGCTTGCGGTCCAGCTGCAAGCGGCGCTCAACTCGCCACTGCCGCCTTGCAGGCGGACAGCGGCTCAAACACTCGCACCGATCAGAAAACAGATTATTGAGATCGAGGTAAAGATTACAATGAAACTTCAGAATACGTAGGCTTATCGCTTTTATGAGCTGGCTTAACCTGTGTTTCAACCGTATCATAGAATCCCTTAGTGAGATATGCTCGGCCGGAGTCGCCAAATATCACAACCCCAAGGTCATTGGGACCCATCGTACAAGCATATTTCTCAACGGCTGCTGCGACAGCTCCGCTGCTAGGCCCGATGAGAAACCCGTGCTGTGAAGCCATTGATTTGAGAGCGCTTATCGCGTCATCATCGGTGACTAAAAGAAATTCGTCAATAATCGATTTGTTAAGAAGTGGCGTATCGAAATCGACCCCGATGCCTTCTAATTTATAAGGCTGAGGCTGCCCATTTGTGGCTCGAAATGATGTTGCTGCATCGATACCAATAACTTTGATTGCAGGATTCTGTTCTTTGAGATATTTCCCTGCTCCACTTATTGTACCGCAGGTTCCTGATGCTGCAAAAAAGTGGGTTATTTTACCCTCGGTTTGTTTCCAGATCTCTGGTCCGAGCATTGCATAATGGGCGGTAGCATTTGATGGGTTTAGGTACTGATTGAGCATAAATGAATTCGGGGTGCTTTTGTGAATGGCTACTGCTTGGCTATGGTAGCTCAATGGGTCATCTACAAATTGCGTGCCCGGGCATTTAACAACGTGCGCGCCATAGGCCCTAATCGTTTTGTATTTTTCTTCGCTGATCTTTTCAAAAACAGTGATGATAACTTTATAACCTTTAATCGCGCCGATCATCGCTGTGGCTATGCCTTGATTGCCTGATGATGCTTCGATGAGTGTACCACCTGGCTTTACAATGCCATTTCTTTCTGCTTCTTCAATCATATAGAGTGCAGAACGGTCTTTAACACTGCCGCCTGGATTGAGGTATTCAAGCTTAGCAAAGATGTTGGTGGGGGATGAAAAGCCTATTTTTACAAGGGGAGTATTGCCTATGGCGCTCAAGAGATTCTTATGAAGCATCGATTCCTTTCTGTAAGGTATAGCATGCATCGATATATAGCTATTAAGCTTGCAATATACTCCATAAGTATACTTAAAATATGGCCTACTTTCAAAGGCTGGATCTTTTTAGGATCCGATAATATAAGTTTTTTTTATATTCTTGTGTTTTGAGCGATAATATGTATATTTTTTATATTATCGGAGATAATATGGAATATGAGTTTATTAAGCACCTTGCTCGAAGAGGTGTTAGAATCTTTACTACAAGTGAAGCGAAGAAGTATGCTGAAGAAATTGGTATTCGGCCAGATACAATGCTTGATAGGCTATATCGGTTAAATCAGAAGGGTCTCGTGGAAAGGCTCATGAGTGGTCTCTACTGCTTAGGGCCGGAGTTTCTTTCTGGCATACCTATCCACGAATATGAGATAGCTACCGCGCTTGTTTCTCCAAGTGCGATAGCATATCTTTCAGCCTTTAGTTATCACAAGCTTACTGATCAAATGAGCTCAATTATTTATGTTCTAGCTACAGAGGAGCCCAAAAAAAATTTAAGAAATACGTATACAATTCGTGGAATAAGATATAGAATTATTCGAACAAAAAAAGAAAATTTTTTTGGCATAGAGAAGCGATGGATTGGTCAAGTGCTCATAGAGGTGACTGACTTAGAGCGAACCTTGATCGACGGGATTATCAAGCCTAAGTATTGCGGAGGCTTAAGGGAAGTACTCGATGCGTATTCACAGGCTATAGATAGAATTGCTATTCCTAAAATAATTTCCTATGCCGAAAAGATGAGCGACTCGGCTTGTAAGAGACTCGGATGGATACTCAGTAAGTTAGAAATAGAGAATTCTGAGTTGGAGCCATTACGTAAGCGCGTAACCTCTGTTTTTACCAAACTTGACCCATCAGGACCGCAAAGTGGAACGTGGAATTACGACTGGTATATTTTGGAGAACTTATGACAGAATTTCAAAATAGATTTAAGCAGATCCGAGAGAAATATAATGTGCAATGGGAGCTGCTTGAGCAAGACTATCTCTTAGCCTGGATGCTTGCTGGAATTGCTGCGACACCCCTACTTAAAGAGCTACTTGTTTTTAAAGGTGGAACGGCACTGAAAAAATCATTCTTTGGCGAGTATAGATTCTCTCAGGATCTAGATTTTACATCGATTGGTACTTTGCCGGAGGATGAGCACCTTGATCTTCTGCTGGGTGAAGCATGTGAACGAGCAGCACAAATGCAAGCAATTCATGGATACCCAATACGTATTGAGAGCAGTCGATATATGGAGAAAAGTCCACATCCTTTTGGCCAAAAAGCGTATACGATTCTTGGACAGTTGCCTTGGCATCGAGAGTTATATGTGCGTGTTATGGTTGAGATAACAACTCAAGAGCCATTATTGCTGCCGCCCGAGGAAAGAAAAATAATTCATAATGATTATGGCGAAGTATTAGATGCCTCACTTAAAACGTACAAGTTAGAAGAAATAATCGCCGAGAAGGTGAGGGCAATCTTACAATTTGCTGCAAAACTTCATGAAAGAGGCTGGGGGCGGTCGCGTGCACGGGATTATTATGATTTATGGCGCATCCTTAAGGAGCATCGTAATCATATCGATCTAAGTATATTGCCTGCGATGGTATCAAAAAAATGCGCTCTAAAGAACGTAAACTTTTCTGGGCCATCTGATCTCTTTACACCAGCGCTCATGAGTAATCTTGACGATGCATGGTCCCGTTGGTTGGCTCCATTTGTACCCGGCCTGCCAGCGCAACATAGAGTCATTTCAGAATTGAAAGCCGAACTCGAAGAAATAATGTATCACGGAGATGGCTCTCATATGTAAAATTATACAAAACGTTGTGCTAATAACAACGTTTTGTACAATTTTACAGATAGTTTAGAAAAGCTTTTCACCAATTTGCACGGTGCGTTCAGGGCCAACAAGTACAACGTTGCCTTTCCCGTCAGGCAGCCCAAGTGTGAGCGCTTCTGATATGAAAGGTCCAATCTGTTTAGGAGCGAAATTAACGACAGCAAGGACCTGTTTGCCAACAAGCTCTTCCCGATTGTAGTAATGAGTAATTTGAGCCGATGATTTCTTTATCCCAATTTCTGGTCCGAAATCGATCGTGAGCTTATAAGCTGGCTTGCGTGCTTGAGGAAACTCTTCGGTCTCAATAATAGTGCCAACACGAATGTCTACTTTTGAAAAATCGTCATATGAGATCATAGTGATCCTTTCATTGTAACAATAAAGGTTTATTTTTTGTTGGGTGAGCTCACATTAATGAGGCATTTTTCCCGCTCGCGCGGGTTTGCTAGTAAGCCGAGATATGAGCATAATGAGTATGAGAGCAATAACAAACCCTGGAAGAAGTGGCATGAAGCCGAGTTTCAATGAAGGCCAGACCATACCGGTAAGCCCGCCGAGCAACATGGCAACTCCGACGCCATATTTGTTGGCCGAGGGTATAAAAAGTGCAGCGATAACGGCTGGTGCAAAGCTGAGGCCGAGCCCAGACCAAGCGTAGGCAACTAAATCGTTAATACTGCTGGTGCTATTATAGCTAATTGCGTACGCGATGAGAGGCAGCGCAATAATACAACCGCGCACAAGCATCAGCTCAGCCTTATCAGAGAGTTTCTTGCCAGCCATTCTTTTAAAGAAATCTTCTGCAACGACCGATGCTGTTGCAAGAATTTGAGCGGTCATAACAGACATCGTGGCTGCAAGAACAGCGCATAATATAAATCCAGCAAAGAGAGGCGCAAAGAGCGATTTTACCATTTCGATAAATACCAGCTCTCTGTTAGCAAGCGGGGTGCTAAAGAAGAGTGTACCAATAAGTCCTACTGCCGTTGCAGCGGCAAGCACGAGCGTCTGCCAGGCAATGCCAACATACTTTGCCTTATACATATTGTTTGGATCTTTAATTCCCATGAAGTTAATGAGGATGTGGGGTGATCCAAAATAGCCAAGTCCCCACCCCATTGAAAGCAGGAGAATTTTTTGAACGGTTGCCCATGAATAATCTGGAATCAGTTGGTGAAATAATGCCGTAGCGCTCAATTGAGAGGCGACTGCAGGGGCAGTGACAGGAAGATTATAGAGAGCGACAATAGGCACAAGAATAATCATGGCCAGCAAGAAGAGCCCCCTAAACATATCGCTCCATGCCCGTGCGGTAAACCCTCCCAGGAGTATATTTGCAACAACCAAGAGAATGCTAATGCCAACACCGGCGTTATAGTTGATGCCAAAAGTTGTTTCAAAGAGTCTGCCAAGGCCGACAAGCTCTGCGCCTACGTAGTAGACAATAAAAAAGAGTGTAAAGAATACACTCATGAGGCGCAACGCGCCTGAATGGTCAGCAAATCGCCTTTCGAAAAATGATGCAAGAGTTATGCTGTCATGATGCTCAGTTGCACGGCGGAGTCGTGGCGCGATAAAATGCCAATTGAGGAACATAAAAAGTAGGAGCCCGAGAGCTACCCAGAGGTCAAAAAGACCAAATGCGTAGATAAGTCCGGGATAGGCCATAAACAGCCAATCGCTCATGTCACTGGCTTGCGTTGCGAGCGCAGTTACCCAGTAGTTGAGTGATCGATTGCCCAGCATAAAAGAACTGGCGGTTCCTGCTTTCCGATAAAAGTAAAAACTGAGCCCTAAAAAGAAGGCGAAATATGCCACAAAGGCGCTCATATATGCGATATTCATGATGTATACCTTAAGGTAGTTACTAATCTAGGTAGTTTTTAATGGTTGTGATGGGCGGTTACATTATGCCTTCGGGGGCTCCGTCGGATCGGGACTAACCGCCATGCTGGGCACTTTGTTGAGATGATTAAGTAAGATTTTGAGTTTTTTCCTCTTTTCTTCTCTCTCTTTCTTAGCTTTCTCCTCAGCCAATTTTTGATTTGCAAATGCGTAGGCGAGAGCCACAACGATTGCACCAAGCACCATCTCAGTCTTGGTCAGAGATTCAAGAAATGACTTTTGAGAATCGTTTGATTGAGTCAAGTCGGTTGGGGTATTAAGCGGCTGTATAAGTAACTTTTCTAATGCTTGTGCCATTGGTCCGTGATTCTGTAGCGCTTCGTCATCACTGAGCGATACTTTCTGAATGTGAACAGTCCCTGATTTGTTATAGGCTGCCATAAACATTGCTATATGGGAAGCTGGCGGTAGTTGCGAATTTTTATCGAGAGCCTTATATAACCACGTAACTGGAAGGCTCGTATATCCTGCCCAAGGATCCCCGTACCCTCTGTATGAAATTCGTACCATTTCTTCATCAGAGATTTTTTGTATGTGAGAGTCCGAACAATAAAACCATACAGGGACCCCATTTTCAAGGCCGCGCGCATAAGAGACATAATGGCCAGATCTTGCTGATTGACCTGCATGCATAACCACTCCTACTAATTCGTACTGTTTTGCTGTACCCTCGTCTATAAAGCAGTTGGTAGGGTTAAGCCTCAGAGGGAAGGGGGTTGTATGGGCGATTCGATTAAGGGCACTTCCTGCTCTTTTAACATTAACAAAAAGAAATGGTCCTGTAGCCTTGAGTTTGGTAATTTTATCGAATTTTTGTGACGTGATTTCGGGTGCGCGTATAAGATCGACTGTTTCTTGGCCAAATTGTTCTTGCAGGAGCTGAGTTAGTGGAGTTTCATCATTTTTCAGGGCAAGATCGATCATACTTGAAGGAGGTAAATCTTGCCAGGAATACGTGTTTGATGGACCTGGCACATGATCAATTGATTTTACGATTGCTTCGGATTGGTGGATGGAAAAAAGATCGGCGACAGCTGCAAAGATTTTCTGTTCATTTGATCCTTTATTCGTTGGAGAACTTGGTTCGCTAAGCCCATCTAGGAGGCCAACGAGCAGCTCTTGATTGTCTTGTTGGTCTCGTTCACCATTCTTAGCCTGAAAGAAAGTTGTGCGACATTCTGTTTCAAAAGCCCTGAGTACATCGGTAAATGAAGTATCGTCTCCTGCGTATTGACAGAGCTGTAAAAAGCGCTTCTGTAAAGAGCTTGCTCGATTGATTGCGAAGGCTTTGGTAAGAGCAGGTTCGCGGCTAAGCTGAAATGCCAATTGACATGATGCATTGAGATAACAGCTATTGCCGAAATTGGTTAGGCTTTTTGGGCGTGCCGAATCTCCGTGCTGGGCGGACGCTTCATGAAGAAAAATAATGGCGGCTGTGCCGGTATCTCGAGGAAGATCAACGATGAATTTTCTAAATTCCTCATTACTGATAGTAGGATCAAGCGTCATTTGTTTAAAAATCTCGAAGAACAGAACATCATTAAAAGAGGTCCTATCCCCGAGCTCTTCTTTCATGAATGAAATGACTGCTTCTGCCCGTTTTCGATGATTTTCGGAAATTGCTGGATTAAAAAACTCTGAAAACTGTTTAGTTTCTGGTCTTTCACGTAGTTTATTATGCAAGTCTTCAGCGGTAAAGTCAGATGCGCTAGAAGGCGCACCTATGGTAGGTTTAGAACTAGATTCCATCGCCTCTAAAACCCATGAACATTGTAAAGCACAGACAATACCAAGTAGTAGTATGTTCATCGCGTTCCTTCATCCTCCCTTTCTTACCTTCAATTTTCAGCTTAAACGTTTATTTGGAAAATAACAAGAGTTCGGATCCTAACTTGCATACTGTTGTAAGAACGGTCGCAACCTGACCTCTGAGTGATGCGTTATACGCTTCCAATTCTCGAGCCCGTGCTTCCTGAGCCTCTTTATAGATAAGTGCTTGGGTGTACAGTCTTCTTACTATTTCATCTGGAAGGAGTTTTTCTGTATCGGGTCTTTCTGTTAACCGAGTAATGCCATGCTTGCTGTTTTGGTCTATAGATGCTTGAAAAACAGCAGCTTGCTCCAATATTTTTACTATTAATCGTGCCCTTGTGTGCTCCTTGTGCCAAAGAGAAGTCATGTGCTCATCTTCGTTACGATCGAATTCTAAGCCTTCTATAAAACTCAATCTTCTTCTTGCGAGTTCAATGGCTGATTCGCCTTCGTGATCTGCGGCGGTAGCATTGGCACCTGAATCGAGAAGCCGTTTAACAACGTCGATGGCTGCAACATCGACAGCCGCTACAAGAGGGAGGCTGTGCATCTGTTTAAAGAGAGAAGGTTTTGGGTGGAAGCCTCTTTCTTTAGATCGCTCAGCGAGGGCTTTGTATCGCCCACATGCATTAATATCTCTTGGAGTTCTTTTCAATGCCTCTAATTCTCGTTCAATGATCTTTCCAGCTTCGTTATAGCTGGCAGTAATAAGCTGCGTAAATCTCATCTCTCTGAGGATATCAGAATCAAGATGCTCTTCGCAATAGTTTACCAGTACATCATATGAGACGTTTCGGTACTGATTGTTAGCATACATAAGAAGTTCATAAAGTTCCTGTGCCGTGAGGAAGTTTTTAAACAGAGGCAATATGGCGGCAAAGTAATCGTGACGGTTCCCGTCAATGATATTTCTTAGAAGCTCTCTGACCAAGTGGGGGGTTGTAAAAGTGTCGGGTGGCAGAAAGCGGAGTGCTTGATATGCTTCTCTGTATTTGCATAGACCGAGATAGTGGCGAATCGATTGTGGGGTAATACGCTTCGTATGCTCTTGCGGTATGTCTAGTGGCTCAGAAAACGCTTCCCCTGGGAGCTGCAAGACAATGGCGCCTGCAGATGATTGAAGGGTAGTGTGTATTGCGACTATCAGAAGCAGTTTATAGATGTCTTTTCCGTTCATGATCGCCCCTTTTTTTCCATGGTGTTGATTCCAAAGTTGATGCTTCTAAGGCGATAGTCTATACCCAATTTATAAAAATGGAATACTTTTTATTTTTTTTTGAGATTTACACGGGAATTACCGATAGTTTATAGCCAAGCCCTTGAAGGATCGCTTCCATAGTTTCCCATTTTGGGCTTCGCTTTCCTGAAAAAAACCTAGTTCTCATTCCTGAAATTCACTTAAATATTCATGTGTGTGTTATATCAGCGGGATAATAACGAGCCAAAGGGCGATGATGAATGCATACACTGCGCAGGTGTCGATGAGGCCCTGAGCCATGAGGCTGGCGCGCGATATCGTTGCATACATGTGTGGTTTATAGGCTATTTGTTTCGCAGCTGCTGTTGCACTGCGTCCTGAGCTGATGCCGGCACCGAAAGTGCCAAAGCCGATGGTCGACCCAAAAGCAAGATAAGCAAAGCCGAGGATAAGAGAAGATCCTACGGTAGATGCTATCGTTGAAAGATAGATTGCGATTATTGAAGCAAAAATCACAGGGGTTTCGATGATAGCCTGGCTAATAAAGGTAAACGAAAAAAGTTTCGTGTAAGCAAGCCTATTCAGCCCGATGCTGGCGCACGCAGCTCGTGTAAAGTTTCCACCGCCAATTGCAGGTCCGATCGATCCTATGCCGATGGCGACCCCAGCTCCTACAAGCGTAAGCCCTTGGCTAACGGTACCGATTGTCGAAAGTTGTCCTCGAATAAGAAGAGCGATGATAAATCCAAAAATGAGCGGCGTCTGGAGCAATGACTGCGTCAGTAACATAAAATTACTGAGCTGTTTTGCAAGAAATGGTTGGCGGGCAATCGCACTCAGAGCAGCATGTGCGGGCATTGCCGCTGCAAGACCGATAACAAGACCAGGAATCGCGATAGCGAGTGCGATTCCGATTTCACCGATTGCTTGCGGGAGCCCTGGTGGGGCGGAAAAAAAGAGTAAGAAAGATACTAAAAGCCCCAGTATCGCGGCTGTTTCGATGAGAGTGAGCGCAAGAAGTGCAGTTCTCATGATGGCAGGCTGCATGGCAGGTTGCCGTGTAACCGATTTAAAGGCAGCGTCCATGGCAGCACCTTGACCGAGGCAAACTCCGAGGGCTGCAAAAACGGTACTGACCGCAATGACTGTGTAATGTATGAGAGCTGGAAGAGAACTCATGAATGCTCCTCCTGCTCAACTGCTGTGGCCATTCCAATATTTGTTAAGGTAAGAATTGAAAATACAAATGCTTGTAGGATCCCTTCAAAAATAATAAAGAAGCCGGTGAGCGCAAGATTGACACCAAGAAAGGTACCAAGAGTATTTGCGATTAACGAGTTTGAGACAGTGCGCTGGAAAATCGCCATGATCATAGCGCCACCAAAAATGTTACCAAACAGTCGAAATGAAAGTGATATGACCGATGCGATTTCTCCTAACAACTTAAAAGGGAAAATGATAATACCTGCCAGAAGATCAAGAGGAAGGAAAATGCGCGTTGGTTGGAAGTAATCTTGCAAGAAGGAAACAAATCCATGAACACGAATGACCTCTTTTTGAATGTAAAAAAACGCGATGATGCCCAGAGCTAAGGTTGTATTGAGGTCTTTAGTGGGCTCTTCAACGCCAGGAATGAGCGCAATCCAGTTACATACAAGAATAAAAAGAAACAGGGAAGAGATGAAGGCATAGTATCGGTGAACGAACGTGCCAATAGACTGTTCAATAAGCTCTGTAAATTGCTTAATGATCGATTTTACGGCGTATGCACCCACTGAGCCTTTATAGCGAAGAAATATTCGTGCAATAATAATAAGAGCGAGCAGAGCTGCGAGAGTAATCCATGTATTAATGACCGTTTCAACATTGACTGCGGCCCATGGCTTATCAAAGCCAAGGTTTGCAAGTGGATACCATACGCGTTCTTGACCGAAACTGCTTTCCATGATGGCATCTATTCGCTCTGAGTGAGAATAACAATCCACTTTGTTATGATAAGGCTACCAATGAAAAGTATAAAAGGAATCTTCCCGTATTGCAATACTATATACCCTAAAAGTGCGATGCCGATCATTCGGTAGAGGCTAGTTCCGTAGGAAAAAGAGAGGGCCTTCCCCTGATGTGTAAGAGAAAGCCCATACATATATCCGCTCATTAAACCAAGTGTCAGAGAGCCGAGCTCGAGAATCATGAGAATCTCTTAACACCCTTCGAGTGCCAGTAGGTATTGATGATCGAGTGAGAGCCGGTAATAACGACGAGCCCTTGCTTTTCATCGACAGATTTTTGTGCAAGCTCAAAAGCCTCATTAAAATCTTTGCACGCACGCGCTTTGACTTTCATGCTCTTGATATCATTCGTGACTTTTTCAACGTCCCATGATTCATCTTCATCTACGCCTGGCAGAGGATTTTCCAAGGGGCAGATAAAGAGTGTTCCTGTTGTCTTTTTAAAGAAATAGCGGACAACGCGTAAAAACTCTTCGCTATGCATGCTTTTTTTGGAAGCGGCCATGACCAGAGCAAGCCCCTTTAAGGAGCGATCGTAATGAACTAATCTGATGCCAAGAAGAATATTAGAGAAGGCATCTATATTTGATGCGGTGTCGAGAAGAACAGGGGGGCGTTCTTTTTCAAGAATTTGGAATTTGGCAGGAAGTTCGTTGATGGCTTCTCGCCAAAACTGGTCGAGTGTCTTTTTTGGTGCCTGTTCAGACTTGCGCTTTTCAACAAGCGTTGGTCGACCTCTCTTGCCCTCTTTTTTACTCAGGAGCGTATCAGCTGTTATGGTGACGTTCTTATTATGAAAGTACTCCATGTACATGAGCGCAATGCGTTCTGCAAGAGCGGCACAACGGCCATGAAGTTGTTCGAACGGATACGTCAGAGGAGAAAGTTTGCGGATAGGCATTTGCCAATGTCCACCTTGGGCAAGAGTGGCCTCATGCATAATTTCGAGGTTATTCTTGCATTGATCCCCTGATACAAACCAGGTCCCTTTTTTGACGATGCCCATGGTCTCTTTAACTACTGGTGCAAGCATCTCTTCGGTTGTTTCTATATCACGAGGGGTAATGCGTGTGATCGTTGCTACTAGTGCGGTACAGATATTAACTGGATTGTGTGCCCCACCAGAGCTGACCTCTAAAATCACGACATCCACTTTTTGTTCGATAAATAAAAGCAACGCCATTATGGTAAGAAGCTCTTCAGTATGGGCTTCTAGCTTGAGAGATTCAGCCATGTTAATGACGTCATTTCCGATTTCGATGAAATTTTTATTAGAAATGGATTCGAGATTAACTATAAATCGTTCATTATATGCGAGGATATGGGGAGACATAAAGGCTCCGACCTTGAGACCCTCTGTTTGAAGGAGCTTAGCAGCTAAATGGATGGTTGTACTTTTTCCATTAGTGCCCCCTACAAGGAGCGCATTTACTTTTTTTGACGGAGAACTGAAGGCAACATCCAGCTGCTGCACTCTTTCGAGTGGTTTTTTAGATTTTTTCACCGACCAGTGGCTGTCAAGGTACTCAACGATCTCTTGATATGTTCGTACATGTGTCGGTTGGGTTTTTATGGATGACTGCTTTCGAATATCCATCATGCAAACTCCTTACAATAGGATGAGTGATTTTTTTGGCTCTTTTTTGCCATGATTATTGTAAGTATAGGGGAAAATTCCATTTATGTCAAAATATAAATTCCACGCAATGGAAGCTGAAAGAAATTGACAAAGTGCCTTGTGCACTTTGTTTATAATGTCGGCTCCTTCAAGATAATTTGACGGGAAGGAGATCTGCGTGATATAATGGTCTGCTTAAAAAACGCATTATGCTTATTCAAATATGATTTTTTTTGACAAAAGTGCCGCCCTTAAAGCACTTTCTTCAGTGGCTGAGCAATTCTTGGTGAAATAATACTTTAAAATATAAACCAATACTTAACAGGAGTCTTTATGAACCGGCGTGCAGGATTTACCATGATAGAGTTAATGATTGTTATAGCGATTATTGCCTTTCTTTCAATGATTTCAATTCCAAGTCTTATGAAAATCATGGCAAAATCAAAACGGGCAGAAGCGTATCTCTACTTACGCACCCTGGCACAGGCTCAAAAGGCGTATCATATAGAGCATGGAACCTATTCGAAGAAACTCTCAGGGCCAGATAGCATCGGCTGGAAGCCAGAAGGGACGTTTTATTATACTTATGGGTTTCCCGAAGGGGGCGAAGGCAAGGGGTATATGAGTGGTCTTTTAAAAACTCCTTGTTCGGCCTTATCAGGTGCGACTGTCTCAAAAGAGGGGTTTGCAATCTATGCAGCGGGCGCAATTTATGGGACAGCAATTGATATACTATCTATCGATCAACATGGAGTCATTAAGATTGTGCAGGATGGTCTGGCTTAAGATCCCTTAATACCTTTAGATGAGCATTAAGATGTAATCTTGTGTAAAAACATAGATGATTGCCCCAAATGCAAGCCAAGGGCCAAAAGCGATTTTTATCTGTTTTTTATTAGATTTCATCATGAGGACGATTCCGACGATTGAGCCAAGACAGGACCCAAGAAAGAGCGCGATCCATGCACCAAGTAGGCCGGTGAAGGCGCCTATAGTAGCGAGGAGATCCAGGTCTCCTTCGCCTATGCCATTTGTTTTTCTGACTGCATGAAAGATTGTTCCGGTGAGCCAGAGCATTCCAAAGCCAGCAATCGCACCAATGATGCTTTGCAAAAGCGTTATGGGAAGCAGTTTAAAGATGCTGAGTACACATGCTACTGGCATCATGCCCCACGTCATATAGCGGGAGATGAGCATCTTTTCAAAATCGGTTCTTATCGTAACAATAAGCGATGAGAAGAAAAGTCCATATCCCAGCCAGTAGTGTGAATGGATAAACGTGATCATCGCCATAAAAAGTGTCGCGGTAAGAAGCTCTATAAAAGGGTAGAGGGGAGATATTGGCTTTTTGCACGATCGGCAGACGCCTCCGAGCATGATCCACGAAATAACTGGAATAAGGTCATACCATGCGATAACTGATGAACATCGCGGGCATTGAGAACGTCCAACAAGGCTTCGATTGCGAATAATTCTGTAACCGACGGCATTAAGAAAAGATCCCCAGCAGAGGAACAAAATGAAGAGCGTTATGCCAATAATCATGTATCTTCTGTCTTTACCCGTTCGAGAAGTTCTTCAACACGTTGCTGCTTGTCAAACTGTTTATCAAATTTAAAGACGAGCTCAGGAGTATAACGAGCCTGTATGCGCGATGCAAGGGCTTTGCGAAGAGATGGTTTGTAGGACAAAAGAACTGAAAGGAGCTCTTTAAAGCGTTCTTCTCCCAGAGGTGTATAGAAATAGAGGGAGCATACCCCTTTATCGGGAGATAGCTGTACACGGTGTATCGATAGTTCGGTGAGGCGAGGATCATCGAGAGATGTTTGCAGAAAAAGTTGAGAAACTTCACGTAAAATGAGAGACTCTTTTTGAGCACGCTTTATGGATGATACCGAAGACATAATGATTATACGCGCTGTGATGCCATACGTATCCAGTTCTGCTTGATAGCGCGAAGCAATCGTTTGCGTCTTTTTTGAGTAGGAGGTTCGAAATAGACAATACGTTTCATATCGCGAACGACGCCTTCACGTTCAATTTTTTTCTTTAATTGACGGAGAGCTCGTTCAACATTATCGTGAACGCTGATTGATATGTTAGCTTTTTTATTCATAGCGGGTTACTGATCCTTTCAAGGTTGTTTTTTACGCGGATGATGATGTTCTTAGTATAGGGGTTTTTCTGCCTATTGTCCAGGGTTGGCTGTGGCTGCTTGAGAGCCGGTTAATTAATAGACAAAAGAGATAGTCCCTAGCCACATGCCCGAACGATAGACATTGCGTTGTTTTATCGGTGCCTGAACGAGCAAGCCCCATGAGAAATTGTCCGTGATATCGTAATTGAGGGCTGCTGTAATAATTTGAGCATCCCATTTACCCATCTTTTCGGCACGTTTTACTTCAAAGCCGGTGTAGAAATACTGCGATCCCTCTGGAATATATGACTTGCATACCTTTATTTTATCCTCTGAATGGCCTAAAAATGAGTAGGTAAACCACACCGATGTATTCCACAGGAAGTGATATGCATTCATCCCAAGATCGAATTGCCATGTTGGTCCTGGTCTGAATTCCACATCCGCGCAGTAGGGGAATATGCCGCTTTCTGCAGGGCTCGTAGGCATGCGGTATTTGCAATAGTCTCTTTTAAAGAAGTAGGAAAAACCACCCGCTGCGTAAATATCGATAGTATCGAGAAAATCGATGGTAAATCCACCAACCGCGCCTGTATAGAAATGTTGATTGTTGCCTAGTGGGACTGCAAACATCTTATGAGTTGATAATTCTTTGGTCATTGGAATGCCCACGCCTACTTCTAAAAAAGGCATGAAGTTTACCCGTGGATAGTTTTCATCATATTCATTCATGATGAAGATTTGACGCCAAAAGAGACTCAAACGAAGATCGTCAAGACCGATTTTGTGGTAGTTCTTAACATCAAGTCCGAGTATTTCCGCGATGATCGGAGTTTGTTTCATGATGTTTTCAATAACAAACTGCTTACAGTCAGCCGGGAATGCAAAGCAGAACGCTTGCGTATCACAAGGGAGGAATGGCTGTATCTGTTCTACACAATTATTATTGTAAGTAGGCATTGGGCATGGTGGCACAGGGTTTGTTGTCGGATTTATAAATGGGGGAGCTACCCCTATTGGTGCGACTGGGGCGGGTGCTGTCGGGGGCATACTCGTACTAGAGCCTCGAGGAGCACCTGGTGCAGCTCTTCCTAAGGCCTGTCCTGTTAAATCAAAGTTATCTTCTTCGAATGATCCTCTTATGGTCTGCTTTATGTCAGCAAGTCCCCATTGCATTCTTAACCCAACTGCATAGTAGCATCGATCAATAAGAAGTAGTTCGCTTTCAATTCTTACCCCAAAGCGTTGATAGTGAAGCGGGATGGTGAAAAATCCGAATTCTTGATTGGGGTCGACGTAGCGAGGGTCATAGATTAAGTTATAAGGAGTTAGACAATCGGAATCGGCTGGGAGAGCGGTGATGCCAAGCACATTAAAGAGCACGGTGCGTAATTTTTGATCGTACAAAAGCCCGAGCATGTTCCAGCGGCCGTTAATATCACCTAAATTGATCGTGTTATACTCACTGTTGCGCGCCCTGTTTGCAAACTGATTATACCCGCTCACGCTTACTCTAAAGCGACTTTCTGGATATGCATATTCGTAGCGCATGAGCGCTGCTTTTTGTTTAGTTGCAAGATAATCGTAAGGATAGAAGTTGCTAAATACAGGTAATGGATCGTTACGGGTGAAGTTAGGCAGAAAGCCATGGAGAGAGAAAGCAGTACTAAGCAATATGACGCTGCTGAGCCATCCCTTCAAGCCGCGAATCATGAACCGATCCTTTCCATTTCTCAATATCATTTGATTGTGCTATTAATTATGCTATTTATTTTTTTTGCTTGCAACAAGCACTGGCAGGGCTTATAAAAAGCATCGCTTACTTGTTTTGCTTGTTTAATGTTGAAGAGCTTATCATGGAATGTGCTGAAATGCAATATTGAATTGGTAGTCACCGCTTACTCAGACGCGTAGCAGGAAAAATATGATATACTATGATGCAAAACAGCAAAAAAAGTCTTATACATGAATTATGGAATATATTATCATGCGCGGGTAGTGGAAAAGGAATGTTGGTTCCTCGTCGCCATCCTACGCAGTTTTGAGCACCTTGCGTTCGATCGCACATACGATCGCGTGACAAGCACTTTCGAGTTTTTTGTGCCCGAGGGCAATGAAAAGACCTTTCTTGAGCTCATGAACCATCTTCAAGCTATCGGCGTTATTGAGTCATTTACACGACAACCAAACCGGCTTATGGAATCAGACGCTATTGTATAATCGCCGTAGGTTTTGTTAATTTCCCCGGCACTTACCCAGTTATCAAATAGGCGCGTTTGTTCGACCGGCTGTCCCGCCGCCCCTCGATACAATCCGCTCGGCAAACCGGCCTCGCAGATCACTCGGGGTGAGCGGGGCGTGGCAGCGGGAGTTCACGCGCCGTTATAGGCGGTGCAGCTGCAAGTTGCCGCCTTTTCCCCACTTTTGCTCGCCCAAAAGTGGGCGTAGGCCCGCGAGGGGCCAAAAGAAACTGTTGAAATTAAAAGAATTATTAGATTTAATATCCCTCGATACCCGCCGACGCAAGGCTATGGCGGGGCAGGCCAATTCCTTCGGCATATTGGTCTCGGGATCACTCGGGATGAGAGGGTTATGGTAATCTTGCTGGATCTAAGCGATAAGGGTTCTTAGTCTTTCCCGCGCCTCACCCATCGGAAGCATAGAAGCCAAATCTTTAACACTTGGTCCTTGAGGCTTGCCTGTAAGCGCAATTCGCAAAAGAGCAAAAACATCTTTTACCGGTATGCCTCTCTCTTTGCAGAGCGACTGAATACCGCCTATAACTGTTGCGGGATCCTTACTTTCAATTCCTGCCAATGCTTCTTGTAAGAAAGCCTTATACGTATCGAGATTATACTCTTTAGTAAGCTCTATTGATAGTGTTGGCTTCGTGATAATGAACGCCAGCGCATCGACGGCATCAGCTAATGTAACAAGTTCCTGTTGTATCGGTTTAAGCAATGCGCCCAACTGCTCCTTTGAAAACGACTCAAAATCCCTATTTGCGGCAACTAAATATGGCCTACAGCGTTCTGCCAACGTCAAAAGATTCATTCTCATTATCCAGTGATGATTTACCCAGCGGAGCTTTTCAAGATCATACCGAATTTGACCTGTTGAGGATATATGTTCAAAATCATAGTTCTTAATAAGTGTTTCTTGATCCATAATCTCTTCTTTGACCGAATGGCCAATGAGTGCCAGATAATTGGCAATGGCCTCAGGAAGGTAGCCACCATTACGGAGATCGTTTAAAGAAAAGCCAAAATCTCGCTTTGAGAGTTTCTTACCTTGAGCATTGCCTATAATAGGAAGATGCCAAAAGACAGGTACCTCAACGTGTAGCGCCTCGTACATTGCAACCTGCGCAGCGGTGTTAGTTAAATGGTCCTCTCCTCGAAAGACATGGGAGATCTTCATTTCGCAGTCATCGACAAAATTAGCAAATAAAAATGTAAAACTCCCATCTTGTCTTGTGAGTGGCATATCGGAGAAATGCTTGAGCTCAAAATGCATGTGCTTATGGGCTAAATCATAAAAGGTAACCGCTTTTTCATGATCCAATTTGAATCGCCAAATAAAGGGAGTGTTAAGCGCAATCTTCTGCGTAAGCTCTCCTTCAGTCAACCGCAGGCAGGTGCGATCATAGTGCGGTGGCTGTTTGAGTGCCAACTGCCGCAGCCGCTTCTTTTCAAGCTCTTCGGATGTGCAAAAGCAGCGATAGATAAGATGTTTGTCCTGAAAAATAGTAAGATATCGCTCATAAATTCCAGTTCGATGTGACTGATAATAGGGCGAATAGGGCCCTTCTTTTCGAGGTCCTTCATCATAGGTGAGTGAAAGCCATGCAATATCATTAAGTATATGAGTGCCCTCGGGATCCATGTTGCGCTGGGCGTCAGTATCTTCAATGCGAATGATAAAAGTTCCTTCGTGCTGCCTGGCAAAAAGAAAGTTGACTAATGCAGCGCGAACATTACCCAGATGCATAAAACCGGTTGGCGAGGGTGCAAAGCGGACACGAATAGCGGTATTTTTCATAGGATATCCTGATTTCTCGATTCTTAGCCTGTGTAGATCTCGTATAACAGATCTAGTATACCAGAAAATAGAAATATGGTCCTGTTGGATGTGAACTGCTGTTGGAACCATTTGACTAAGTTCTTCTCAGGCAATAGTCTTATAGAGAGCTTGCGTCTTGCAATTTTGAATAAAGACTGGCACAGCATGAACTAGGCACAGGAGAGAGTGTGTGACGCCAAGAAGTGCTCATCATTATGAAATATTTATAGCGATAAATGAGAGAGGGAAGCCGATGAAGAAAGAAATGAAGAAAAAACAGATGATAATGGCGGAGTTGCCAAGAATTGTGGTTAGTTTTGCGATTGCTTTTTTATGGCTGACAACGATGGCCGGTTTTGAAACTCCGCAGCCTTGTTCTGCGGCGGAACAAAAATTAAGTCAGCTTTATATATCTATCGAAAATTCAGATGTAATGGGGTTTCAAACGCTCTTTAAGGCGGAAGGTCTTGCGGAATCTCCTCAAAAGGCACAGGTAGTTAAGACTATATTGTTGAAAAAGGCAAAAGAAGTGCTCGATAAGCGCTCGCAGCCTTCCAGGAATTGGTTTGATTGGCTCAGAATTCCCATGGGGCTTGGACTGATGGCCTTTTTTTATATCAATGACCACTGGGCGATAGAGCCGGCAAAGCTTGAAAATTTGCCAAGGGCATTAGAAACAGCGCAATGTCAAAGCGACAATTATCCTTATGACATGAGGTTAAAAGCGAATGTTGAAGATGCTCGCAATGACCTTTGGTGGGGGAAGACATATAATAGGATCGATTGGGCTCTGTGGGGAATTGGCTGTCTTGCGGGTGTATATCTCTTTCTTGAGGGGTACGCTGGCTCGAACCAACAAAGCCTCTTTAAGCGCGCCTATACTATTGTTAAAATCATTGAAAAGAGTATGGAATCATGACTATCGATCGAAAGTTAATTGCATTTTTTTCATTAGCGGCTCTCTTCAATATGGGCCGATCGAGTGCTACTTTGACTGTTGGAACAGTGAATCCTCTGCCTGATTTTATCAAAGAGATTCAAAATCTAGATGCTGCTGGTGTCGATTTTTTTCTCGATGTACGTGAGTATTCAAAAGCTGACTTCGATACGTTGCTTGAGGTTGCCGAAAAGACATCTTCGGAAAAAAGCCGGTGGTATAGATCCTGGTGGCGCTGGACAATAGGGATTCTTGGTATAGGCATTATCTATGGTGATGGGAAGGCGCTTGTCAGGAAGCAAACGCTTGCGTCTGGTAATATGTTCTCTATCCTGCTTGGGGTAGGATGCCTTTATTATGCTACCTATTCTCCGTACTCGCAGTATCTTCAGGCACAAGAAATTGCGCGCAAGATCCGGCGAGCCCGCGATGAAATATACCCCCCTTTGACCGATGACCAGAATCAGCGTACCATAAATAAGGAAGGCGAAAGTAGTAGTATGTGACGAGTTCTCTATGAGCACGGAGGTGTGATAGAGCTCTGTCAATGAGCAAAAAGTTGTTGCATATAATGAGGGAAACCAGGTAGACTTTTCAGGAGCACGAGTTTCTTGAAAGGATATCGTAAGAAAAATGAAAATATGAAAAAGCTAGTATATGTGTTATATATCATGGGTATGGTATCGCTCCACGCGGTTTCGAAACTGCCGAGCCAGCTACCCGATATGATCGCTGCCGTGCGCGCATCTGATAGTAACGCGCTTACCTATTATATCGAGGCAGATGTTATTGAGCCTTCTGAGTATAAGGTGCTCATAGAAGAAGCCGATCTCATCGTTGCTCAACGGAGCCGAATCTCGCGGCCGATTTTTAGCTGGGCGAAAATGATTATTGGTGGTACGCTTGGATTTTTTCCGCTCAAATACTTTTATGATAATAGGAGAAATGTATATACCGGTTTTGCAGATCAAGATAAGCAAAGCGCCATCAAGCTTCAGGAACAATGTAAAACTGTTGCCGCCGAATTTAAGCCAATCGATGATCTCCATAAAGAACTGGTGAAAGCCCATAAGGTGGCAGAAAGAGAGTATAGGGAGGCTGATGCAAGGTATGAGGCTGCATCGGAAGCATATCGCGGCGTATGGGATAGGAGTGGAACGAATGCAAGTCGAGCATATGAAGCTGCCTGGCAGGCATATATTTCCTATTCGCGGCTTCCGGAAATGGATTTTACGGCATACTTTGCTGAAAAGGAGAGATTGAGGGCCGAATCTGAAAGATTACATGCTGAGAAGGATAAAGAGAGAGCGAGACTAGACAGCGAACGAGCTCAGGCAAATGCGGAACAGAATATGAAATGGCGAGAAATGAGTACCGCAGAGAACTTATTGTATGATCACAGGCATGCATGGGAAGAAGCGAAGAAGAAAGCTCAGCCTGTACTCAATCTTCTCAATGATAAAGAAAAATTTCGCAATAAAGTTCAAGCAATGCGATGGGACTGGCAACATTTCCTTTCACTAGGAGTTGCAACAGCTATCTGTTGGTATTACGCATATACTGGATGGCGTGCGCCCTATAGGGCATATAATCAAGCAAAAGAAATTGCGGTTTTGCTACGCGATGCACAAAAGAAAAACTGCCAGAAATCTGAATGAGCGATTAAGCAGTCAGCAGCGGCTGTTTGGAATGAAGCAGGAACAAAGAAAATATAACGAGTATGAGAGAACGTATGAAATTAGTATTGAGAATGGCATGTATCGTTGCTATGGTGCTTCTAAGTCCATGGGGCAAGGCGTTCGCCATCAAGCCTGCTGATATTATTGACTCACAGGCTGAAGTTGTTATTGCCAACATTAAAAAAATGGATAAGAGCGCTTTGCACGTAGGATCTGAAACAGCTCATCGTGTTCTTAAAGAGCGTATGTTACGTGAAAGAACAACTGAAGACTGGGTTTGGGGGATAATTGGCGTGATTGGATTAGTTGGAGCAGCTTATTATAGAGATCCTCTGACACCCTTTCTTTTTGCCAATCTTATCTATGCCTACTGGTGGAAGGGCCCTGAGTTGAGGCTGGAGCGTGCACAGTTGATTGCCAAAGTACTTGATGAAGCATTGGGTGGGGCTCCTGATCCGTGTGCCAGTTGACGGGAGATGATCGGTCTCGTATATGCTCAATACAAAGTATAAGAGATTGGAAGGGCAGATGCTCTCAAATTATGTAATGAATAACTATGAAAGAAAAGAAGATTATCATGAAAAACGCTATTAAACTATTTGTGCTCGTCATCGGCTCTTGGTATGGGGTAGAAGCATTTCAAGGGCGCCCAGTTCATGTAAAAGGGCCTGAATTAATGGATGCAGTTGAAAGTTCTGATCCAAAACTTTTAAAGTCGCTGTTATTTCATCGACAAGAGTTGCCGCAGAAAGAACTGACTTACTTGCGTAAACGCGCAAAAGAGATTGCAAACGAGCGGCGTAGAAGTATTTCTCTGTATCGTAGCCCATGGGATTTAGGGCGTTTTGTTATTGGTGGATGCTTAGCGGCAGCCTACACGCTGGGAATTCCCATTTTGGGGGGCTATAATGCTAACGCAGAATATGAGCGAATACGTAAAGTGTTGCAAGACAACCCCTCCGTGGAAGAGAGAAGAAAAGAGCTCGAAACACGCGCAAATATCGATCGAAAGCTGGAAGCAAGAAAAAAAGTAATTGAGGATGCTAAAAAATATCCCTCTCGAGGAAAACTAGAAGAGCAGAAAGAGCGTGAGATTGCCGATCGGTTGCAGGAAAAAATAGACCAAGAAAAAACAAAGATTGCACGTCAAAAAAGTCAAAATGAGCACCTATTTAAAAGAGATGGACATTTAGAGCCAGTGATATCTCTTCAAGATCGACTTGCAGAAGCTCAAGTGCGCAGAGAGGAAGATGTTAATAATTTGCTACGACAGTATCGCCGCTGGGATCCGCTAACAGATACATATAAATTGCCGAAATTGCGTGAGATTATTCCTCTGTTAAGTGAATGGGAACAAAGGCTTGTTATCTCTCGCTTATCGCTGGAAGAAAGGGCGATTATTCGGGATCAACAAATTATTCTCCCCGATAAAAATGATCCGAGCTCGCGAGCTGGTCTGCTTTTCAGTGGTGCAAGCCGCGATAAAGCCGATGAAAAAATGAATCCAGCAGTTCGTCTTTATAATGCGGATCAGTATGAAAAATGGCGTAATGGCTATGTGGGAAAACAGTTTGAGCTTGGTCTTGGCGGCTTGGTAGATACGCTGCTTGGCGTCTTTGGTTTCTATTGGATTGCGCGAGGCTACTATTGTGTAACGGCCCAAGAGCGATATAATTATGCGCAGCGAGTAGTGGAAATACTTGAGGCTATTCCGGTAGCTGAGGAGCGCTTGTCTTAAAATTCTTATAAGATTCTTGCGATTGTACGTGAAAACATAGTAGGCTGGTACCTGTAGGGTACCAGCTCTTTTTTGGGCGTGGCCGCGTGAATGGCGACACTCGATTAATCACGAGTACCCAGGTTTTGAGCCTGTCGAAGTAATTGTCGACTCCAGGGCCCAACGCCCTGGTCTAAGGCTGCCTCTGTATTTGAGATTTACGGAGATTAAGACGATATCCTGCGTCCAGGGAAATGCCCTGGTTGACAGGGGTGATGAGGTTTGCTACATTTGCGTGACCGATTAAAGTATGACTGAAAGAATAATCATGCGATGGGTAGGGAGGGAGTTCAGGTTAAAAAAGTGGAGTATGTATGAATAAGTGTTTGAAGATTACGTTTAGTATGACCCCCAAGGAAGGCTTTTTGCATGCGGTGATTCAGCATCATGCGCGCAGCTACTCGTTGGAGGGTATGGTGCAGGCCTTGGGTGTTGATAAGGCAAAAATCATTGTGTGTGGGGATAAAGAGCATGTTGATCAGTTTGTGGATGCTCTCCATAAGGAATCAACAAATGTCGGTATGAGCGATATTGAGATTGAACCGCACGTTAAAGATAAAGACTATCGTGGGGTATTTCGCGTTATCGAATAAAGTGGGCTGAAATCGCATTTTAGTGTATACTGACGCAGTAGGTTTCATAATCCTTACCGCGGTCAGACTATGCTTCATTCTCGTCTTTTTCTTCATGTCTTACCTTTTTTGATCAGCTTCTTTTGTGTTGCTTCTGATAATGACGCTCTTGTGTGGACATTTGCGAAAGTAAAGGCTCAGGGATCCCTGCTGGGAAAAGATCGTTTCTTGCCCTATTATCGTATGGCGCCAGGTGAGCTATTTGATGAGGCTAAACACCAACAATCTCTTGAAAAAATTCGTGCTGAGCTTAAGAATGAAGGATATCTATGTGCTCAGATAATCGATACGATCAATTACAATAAAAAATCAAAAACGGTCAGTGTTGAATTGCGACTGCAAGAAGGAGCTCGTTTTACGATCGAGCGGGTAGTAGTGCAGATCGTCGATAAAATTCCGCAGGCAGCTACGATACAAAAAGAGCTTGAAAAGCTCCTTGAAGGAGCACTTCTACGCCACTACGTGGAAAAGCATCTTCTGGATGCAGAGGCTCACACGATAAAAAGCTGGCTTCTTCGTCAAGGCTTCGGTCAACCTCGTATAGCGCTGTCTATGACTCATGATAGGGTGAATAAGGCGACGTTGACATTTAGTGTTACCTTAGGAGCGCGAAAGCAGCTCCTGTTTGAAGGAAATACTTTTTTTACAAGCGAAGAGCTCACGCAGTCAGCAGTACCTGAAGATGGTATGCTGTTGCCCGGAGCGCTGGTTGCTGAAGATATTGAAACGCTCTATAAGCGCAAGGGATTCTTTGATGTCGACGTATCTGCTCGGGAAAAAGGCGATCAACTAAAGATTCACATTCATGAGGGAGTGCGGGCAAGCCCCTGGATGAAGGGGGTCTCCTTTGCTTTTAAAGAGGGAAAGCCTAGTGATAAGTCGGCCATTGAGGTGCTTGAAAAAATGGCTTCTCTTATATCTGCGCTTTCTTACTACGAGGCAGATGTCATGGAACGGCGAATTAAAAAAGCTCGTCAGAAACTGCATGCATTGGGCTATTGGGATGCAGTTATAACGTATACGCAACCGGAGCGTGTTGTCCCCTTTTCTTTAGTTGTGAATCTTGGTCAACAGCGCAAGGCGCAATCGCTCATGATTCCCGGTTATGAAGCGCTCGAAAAAGAGCGAATATTTTCCTCCTGGAAGCACCCTGCAGAACTTCGTGCGGTGGCTCCTGAGGTGATTGAGACTCAGCGTAGATGGCTTGAAGCTCACTTCAAGCAGAAGGGATTTCTTTTTGCGACCGCCTCCGAAGAGTTTAGGAAAACAGAGCACGGTATGACGCTTATCTGGAATATAGATACCAAAGGAGGGCCCGTTCGCTTTGGCCCAACAACGGTCGTTGGGCTGCAGCGCATGAAGCCTTATACGGTCATTCGAGAGCTTGCTTATTCGATTGGAGATGTATGGGATCGTGAAAAGATCGAATTGACTGCGCGGCGCCTTAAGTGTCTTAATATGTTCGAATCGGTCTCTATTGGTCCAGATATGGGCAGTGCGGTGCCTGGTCTGCCCGTTACTGAGCAGCCCATTCGTATCACTTGTATCGAAGACGATCCTTATGAGATACGAACGCGGCTTGGCTTTCAGTTTGTGAGTCGTAGTTTTACCCATCTATCCTGGACAACGTTTAAGATCGGTGGTTCGTTTGTTTGGAAAAATCCGGCAGGCATTGCAGATAAGTTGAGCTTAGATGCTGATTTGACCCGGTATTCACGCAATTTTGCAGCTGCGTATGAGGTGCCCTGGGTAGGACCATTGCCGATTAGAACGCAGGTCCGCCTTTATAGTGATCGCTTTGATCAGCCGCTGTTTGGCAGCTCTGGCCGGCGACGACTGTATAAAGAAGAGCATGATGGGGTGAGTGTGACGTTTAATCATTCCCATCCTTGGTGGGAAAGTAATCTGAAAATGGGTTTTGAGCTCAATAAGCTTTTTTGTATTTCACGTGAACTTGCACGTGTTATCGATTTTGAGCCGGCTCTTGTTGATCGTATCATTCCCTATTTTTATTGGGAGCCAGTAGTTACGTTTGAGCGCATTGATAACAAAGCGGATCCTTGCAAAGGAATACTCACGACGCTCAGTGCAAAAGCGATGGTGCCCCCGGGCGTGACCGATGGTTGGTTTATTCGTGCTTGCATTGAGCAATCGCTCTTTTATCCTCTTTTTCATCAGAGCGTTATCGGTGCATTGCGATGGCGTTTCGGTCATATTTTTAATGCTAAGTTTAGTACCATTTTGCCGACTGAGCGCTTCTATTTAGGGGGAGCATCCTCGCTGCGAGGCTATGAAACAAACATGGTGCCGCCGCTCAATGACGTGATTTGTGATAAAGATCGCGTTTGGGTGCCCGTGGGTGGTAAATCGATGGGGAATATTAATGCCGAGATTCGCTTTCCAATCTATCGCTGGATTCGGGGTGTGGTATTTACCGACGTGGGTGTACTTACCCAGGATAAGTTCGCCGATATCGCTGCGAATGAATGGCTCGGCGCTTCAGGTGTGGGTTTGCGCGTTGCGACCCCTATTGGGCCCATTCGTTTCGATATTGGCTGGAAATGGAAGAAGCGTGAGCCGCGTGATCGTCGCTACGCATGGTTCTTAACCTTCGGGCATGCTTTCTAGATGACTG
The DNA here is from genome assembly GCA_963695365.1 of uncultured bacterium. Classification (GTDB taxonomy): domain Bacteria; phylum Babelota; class Babeliae; order Babelales; family Babelaceae; genus PRDV01. The sequence goes on along the minus strand of OY968766.1, from coordinate 24,614 downwards.
TATTTTGTCCATTGTACGTTTGAGCCAGCTTACATGAGAAAATCATGCTCTGAGGCATTGAGAATCTCATGAGGTGCTGGTTATCTGATCGGGGTCTTGAGAATTGATCAAGCGTTGACATCTTTTTCGCTAAAGCCGCCTGTGACTTTTCTAACCTTAGTTCAAGCTGAGAGATAAAACATCTATGACCCGTTGAGCCTCACCTGTTGACAGAACTGCTCTCCTGTAGTGAAATTAGAACTATAACTAATACGAGTAAATACTAGAGAGCACAGCCAGAAATACTGTTCTCGTTTGCTATAATGAAGCATGTAGATTGAAAATGGGCGTGTAATGCCAAGACAGTTAATTTTTCTATCGGTTCTTTTTATCGGATCTGCGCTCTGTGCAATTCCGCGAGCTTTTATAACCGATATCAAAAAAATTGAGCGCGCTATTGAGCAGATAAATATCAAGGTCGTTGAGGACACTCTAAAAGAGATGATTCCCTTAGCGCAGCCTGATAAAAAAAGGCTCCTTGCAACGGCTGAAAAGTGGGTAGAATACCGTAAAGTTCCGCTGGGTCAAGGTGATAAAGCAATGATCATAAGTGGGCTCATGATGCTTTCGATTGGCCTTGCGCCATTTTTTGTTCTATCATGGAGGGATTATATCTCGGAGCCTGTATTGTTAACCGTCATAGCCTATTTGCAGACGTTTACTATCTTGGGATATGGCGCTGTAATGCATGGCTGGAACAGTCAGGGCCTTGGTTCTATAGAAACGAAAGCTCGTAAGATTCTCGATCTCATTAAGAAAGCTCCTGCAGAGGGAGATCCCATCGTGGAAGAGGCACAAAAAAATCTTTCTGGTGCTCAAGCGGCTAAAAAGGATCTTGTTGAAAAGATACCTGCGCAAACGCCAAATCCTACCAATAAGGGAAAGCCATGAGGATTGCTTTTTTAGCACGACCGGTTTTTATTCTGGGGCTGATCGTGGCGTCGAGCAGCCTCGTGCTCTCAATGGAACCTGGTCAGGCTGATCCAGCGGTGCCTTTAGATGCAGCACCCGGACGGAAGAGTGTCATTGATGCCTTGGGTAAAGAAGAGGTTGTTTCTCCGCGTACTGAGCAGAGAAGAAAAGAACTTGCAGCTCAAGCACAGAAGATTTTGAGCGAAGTGCGTCAGGAGATTGCAGGTCGGCAACTGACCGATCTTAGCGCCGCTCATGATGCAGTTCGCTCAGATAACACACTCTTAACATCACCCAATTCTTACTTTGGGGTATATAAGCGCGATATTAAAGAAGTTGGCCTATTTGCGCTTGATGCTGGTGCTGACTATCTCGTGCATACATCGTTTCTTAGTAAGAGAATTGATGGGATTATTGAAGCGCTTATTCAGGATAGAGAAGAACTCTTACATATACTGCAGGTAACGGCAGATACGCTTGTTGAATGGCATGCGGCATATGAAAGGCTTCCCCCATCTTTAAAAGGTTTTATAGGAGTGGGTGAGATACGTCAGCTTTATAACGGTCCGATTGTGAACTATATAGCAAAGAACCATAGTTTTATGGCAAAGCATGGCTGGGATAGTGCGACGCTCTTTGTGCTCTTTGGCCGTTGGCTCATGTACAAGGCAAGCGACTATCTGAAAGCTGGGCTGCTACCGGTAGCCTACTCTTCGAGCTCAGGCGCTTATATGAAAAATGAGAAAGGTGAGCTTGTCCCGTTATTGCGGTCCCCGGTAGCGGTGGTGCCGCGTGCACTTGGCCTAATTAAAAGATGGTATGATCCTTTTGCAGATCTTGCCCGAATCACGCCCTACTCGGTCGATTTAATAGGCTCGCTCTGTACGAGCCTTTCGGTGCCGGCACCCGGGTTATTATACAGCGACGTGGTGCGGTACGGTTTAGAATGGACCGGTCTCTATTTAGGAGCCAAAGCATTCGACGAAACGTATACTGCCCAATGGACCGCCTATGCTCTTAAAAAAAGAGAGCGGCTTAAGGAGCTGCTCCTTCGCTATGACGCCGCCGTGAAAGCGGGTGTCACTGATGATGTAAAATTGGCAAAGGATGCGTTAAGAAAATTTGTATTGAAAGGGCACCGTACACGGAGTGTGCTGGTTGCCGGTACATTGGGAAGATGGTGGCAAGCGGTGCGTCAGGGAGGCATGAAGCTGCCAGGATGGATTGGTGTTGCTCTTGGATGTGCGACGGCTGCTCGAGCCTGGCTTTGGTACCGTTCACTCATCAAAACGGTGCAGACTCTATCGTACTAGTATTGAAAAGCGTATGGGTAACCAGCCCATACCATCCATCCCTCGATACAATCTGCTCGGCATGAAGCCTCGCAGATCACTCGGGATGAGCGGTGAGTAAAAGAATGAATTATACATCATGAGGTAAGACATATGAAGAAGTTATTGAAGATAGGGCTCGTTGGAAGTATGGCGCTTTCGGCTCCTCTTTCTGCTATGGAGCTAGGTGATGGGTTTGCAGGTCTTGTTGGAGGATTGGTTGAAGGTGTTGCTGCTTTTGCTGGTTCCGATCCTGTTTTAAAGACTGCGGAGTTGGCAAAGCAAGGTATTATGTGGGGTGCTCATGTAGCAGGTGATGCTGGCTCGGCTTTTTTTAATAAAATGGGGGGCGCAATTCAGGCCCGTATTGATGAGAGCCGTGAAAAAACCAAAAAGCACTATCAAGGTCTTATTGATGAGCAGCAAACACTGTTTGATCGATATGAACATACGAATGAAAAAGTAGCTCACGAGTGTCTCAAGGAAATTGAGCGTTTACGAAAACTACGTGATGATGCCGTATTTAAACTTGAGAAGCCACTCACAAATTTTATTGACGGCGTTTCTGAGGCTGGTGTGCAAGGAGTGAAAGCACTCGTGGCAGAAGCTGAAAAACAGCGAGATCATGCAAGAGCCTTGGAAATTGAAGCCTTAAGAGCCCGCGAAGAAAGAATGGGTAGGGCAGAGGCAGCTGCGGCATCCGCTCGCGCAACTGCAGAGACGTATGTGAAATTTGTCACCGAAAAGCCGCATGTTATTATAGGAATTGCGGCTGGTATCTTTGCTCTCTATTATGGCATTAAATATACGAGCCAGTATGTTTATGAAGCCTACAAGATTCCAGATATTGCTCAAAAGACCTCATTTTTATCGGTCAGTCAGCGGCTGCATAACTGGGCCTATAATATTCGACCAGAATCTGATGTAACCGCAGTGAAGCTAAGCCCTGAGCTCGCGGCGCATCTGCATGAAAGCTCAGAAGGGCTTAAGCATATGATTGCCAATGGATCGATTTTGCTCAATAAAGTATTTTATGGTCCTCCGGGTGTTGGTAAAACGGAGTTTGCATTGCGACTCGCGGCGTATTCTGGTATGGAATATGTCTACTTTAGCTCAGCGATGCTTGAAATGCTCTCGATGGAAGATATTACCCGAAAAGTGGTTGAGCTCTTTAGAAGAGCAGAAAGCTCGCCGATTCCGGTAATGATAGTGGTCGACGAGGCGGAACTTGTTTTTGCCGATAGAATGAGACTTTTTCATGATGGGAATTCGGTGCTTAACCAAAAAAGATTGGCGATTAACAACTTATTCTTAACCCATACGAGCAAGGGAAGTAAGCACTATATGGTGATTGCTATTACCAACTTCCTCGATCAGCTTGATGCGGCGTTCTTAAGCCGATGCAATGAAAAAATCTATTTTAGTGAGCCAGATGCGAGCGTACGTCGTGAGATTCTTGATCATTATATCGATAGATATCTTGTGCGGGGTGAGCATCTTGATTTACAAGATCGCAGAGCCGGGTTGCAAAAAGTGCTGTCATGGATCTTCCCTCGGGCGCATGAGCCTGAAAAAGTCCTTATTCCAGAAGGGGTGCTTTCGGAAGAGGTTCGATCCGCTATTGCCGCAAGACTCGATGGTTGGGTGGGACGAGATATTGAATATTTTGTCACCGCAATAGAAGAAGCTGCTCGTTATGCGGATAATACCGTTACTCCTGCAGTGATAGAAAAAGCCCTCAGTCAGGCGGTTGCACAGCGTAAGCTCGCTACAGAGCTTGAAAAGATACGGCAAAAGAGGGTTGCTTCATGATGCTTAGAAAGATCGGTATTATTATTGCGATGAGCATTGCCTCTGCAGGTGCAGCTCCTTTGGGAGTCCATCTCTATGAGGCGGTGCGTGCTCTTCGCGATTGCAATAGCGATCTGTTGGATTATGAACTGAAAACGAATAATTTCGCAGCAGACGAGCTACGCGACCTTTTGGTGCGAGCTGAGCTAGTTGTTGCTGAAAAAAGTAAAATGGAGAGAAGTTTATCCGATGTTTTTGTTACCGGGCTTGGGGCTTGTGTGGCGGCATATCTTTGCTGGTCGGGCCTTTTGCATCTTGATCGCGAAAAATCTGCAATCAGACTGACCCGAGGGCTTGAAGCTCGTATAAATAGTTTGGGTGCAGATATGCAGGAAGCAGATGGAAAGATTAAAAGCCTTGGTGAGCATATTGCGAAGGCTGCTCCTCAGCTGGCCGGTCTTCGTTCAGAACGGGATGCAAAGCAAAGAGAGAAGGCTGAGCACGATAAAAATGGAGCCTTATTGGAGGCGCAAGCGCGTGGCCTTCTCGCTCAGACTGAGAACCCCGATGGCAATGAAATGAATCTGTGGCCACAGTTTCAGACCGCTTACAGAGTGTGTCAGGCCGATTGCGATGCAGCGGACCGGAAGTATACGAAAAAGTTTAGTAAATGGTGCTCTGGGCCTTTGCCACTTAGTCTTATTGAACAAGTTGAAGAAGAAAAGGCAGAAAACAAAAAGGAGAGGGCAAGGAAGCAACGTGATGAGAAGAGAGCAGAATTGGACGAGTGGACCAGACTATATGATACCTACCGTGCCCACCATGTACAGAGAGAATTGATAAGCGCTGAAATAAGAAACCTCGAAGGTAAGATACGTTTGGCCAAACTGGGCTACCCAGAACCATATGTTGTGCGCATTGATCGCCGTCTCGTGAAAAATCAGCGAAAAACACTTGAGGCAGAGAGCATTAAAGAGAAAGCGACGCTTTCGGATCCCGAACAACTAAAAGACTATATATATAAACATCGATGGGGCATAGGCCGTATTAGCTTAGCGTTCATTGGTTCAGCCCTCGTAGGGTATTATATCACGTATAGCCTTTGGAGATTTCCCCATGATGTATTGCAAGGAGCGAAAGAGAATGTGGCACTTTTACGCGATGCCTGTAGGAAAAAGATGCAAAAAGATATTCATGAATCAGTAGATCTACGAGAGGAGGAAGTATGAAGAATCTCTTTATCGTGCTTCTGCTTATCATCCCAGCCTCAGCTCATTCTCTCTATAGGGCAATCGAGGATTCCGATATCTCTACTGTGATGAGAGGGATGCGCTATATTGATCGCACCAGATTAGATAAAGCCATAGAGAAGGCCCAGCTTAAGCAGCGGCAAACGGCGAACCAATCGCGTACTACAAATGAATGGCTGATGGGGCTTGGAAGTGCCATTCTTGCCGGATGGGGTATGTCGAGGATGCATAAGAGTTTTGAAAAAGCGCATCTTGAAGACACGGTTGCCATGTCTTTATTGACGCTTGTATCTCTTCATGTATTGTATATGTACTGGTGGTTTGCTCCTTATGCACGTTATGAACAAGCATGTAGCATGACCTCGATACTTAAAGTGGCCCGCGGTGATGATATTGTAGATACAGATATCATTGATATACCTGAGAAAGATAACGAAGCACCATGAGGTGCTTATTGGGGATATGATTATGAAACAGATACGTAGAATGCAAAAGGTGAAAATACTCGTACTGCTCGGTGGGTTGTTTGTTTTTGCAGGGCAGGCTTTTGGCTCTTTAACGCCAGAAGAGGCTCAGCTGATCAATCAAAAACAGAAGCCTCTCACGATTGAAGAGCTGAAAGCTCTCATGGCTGCTGGAATGAATCCAGCCACTCGAGCGCAGATCGGTGGGAATTTCTTAGTTAACTTGATACGTGAAGGATCAGTAGAATATCTAAAGTATTTTCTTAAACAAAAAGTCATGCTGCGACCGCTTGAAAAGGCCTATCTTCTGGATCTTGCAAAAGAAGAATCGCGCAAGAAGCGTCAATCGATAGGTATTTCGAAAAGCAAATGGGATGCGGCTTCTTTTGTTATAGGCGCTGCATTAACTTTTTTAGGATGGAAGAACGATCCGATTTTTGGTGATCCAAAGGCGCTTAATTCCGCCCAAAGAGCTTTTAGTCTTTTAGCCGTACCTGGCGAGGCTGCGCCAGAAGCTGAAAAAGAGACCTATGAAGCTGCGCGCAAGAAAAAGATGATCTTGAATTCGCGCGCTCTCATTGATGGCACATTGTCTGGCTCTATGCGTTGGTTGGGATACTATCTCATGGCTCGCGGCTGGTTTTGTATGTCGGCTCATCAGCAGTATGTGCGAGCTCAGCATATTGTAGATATCATTGAGCGTATGCCGACCACCATTTGACATTTTACTGTGCTTGCAGTGAACTGAGAGATATGAGTAATAAAGTTTGCTCTGATTTAGTAATGTGGTTTGTTCGACCAGCTGTCTGGCGTCCCTCGATACAATCCCTTCGGCATATTGGCCTCGGGATCACTCGGGATGAGCGGGAACGGCTATGGCGGACAGATCAGGGTGAGCGAATCGCTAAGTTGGCATTGGAGATAAGATGGCTGTCAGAATGCCGTGATGTGGCCTTAGCAGCTAAAATGGCCGTCTAAAGACTGCTTATAAACGATAATTGAAAATGGAATAGAATAATGATAGTACGATATGGAATGTTTATTTTAATAGCAGGAAGCTTCGCAGGAGCTTTTGCGCTTAATGAAGCGCTCAAGCCGCTTGAGCAAGCCATCATCTTGGCCAAGAGGCAAGAAGTGATCGATGGCCTAAAGAAAGTAGGTCCTCTTAAACCTGAAGATAAGAACGAGCTCCTTGCTCTCGCGCAAAAATGGGAGCGATTGCGAAAAACGGTTATGACCCCTGCAGATAAAGTGAATTTAGCGGTGGGCGCAGGTTTTTTTGGTTTTGCTGCAGTCCCGTGGGCCGCCATGGCTCTTTTCCCCTTTATTCGCTGGTGGGTGCAAGAAGTGCTACCCACGCCAGCTATTTTTGCGATATGTGGATCTTTTTCCCTCTACTGCTTAGCTGCAGGATTCGTACCGTTCAAGATGGGATGGAATGTGGGTGGTACGCTAGTGATCGAACAGGAAGCTCGCGCAGTTACCAAGTTGATCAAAGCAGCGCCCCTTATTGCGCCATCTACGGTTGATCAAAAGGATAAGAAATCATGATACATAAGAAATTATGCACCGTGCTCTCTGTAAGAGGGTTGCTCATTCTTTCGATACTTGCGTCGCCGGCCATGGTTCATGCCTCATGGCTTCCAGATTGGCTCTGGAAAAAAGATAAAGCAGCCAATCATGGGTTGTGGGGTATCGATAGTAGCTGGAGCAGAAATATTGAAGAAATTGAAAAAGCAAAAGAAGGCAAGATTCCTATTATTCAGCAGTTGTTACAAAAAACTGCTGACCAGATGAAGAGGATTCATCCGTCATCCTATACGCAAAAACCGCTTGAAAGAGTCCTTGATAAAGAGCGTCTTGAGAATTTGCAATGGTATAATACTTTGTTAACGCGTGATGATGCTGTTCTTGGCCTCTATAAAGGGGATATTGTAGAAGCAGGCAGGTTTGCGGCAGATATGGCCGTCGATCAGACTGTTCGAAAACATCTTTTGAAAAAACGCATTGATCATATTCTTGAATCGATGAAGGAAGAATGTATTGAGCTGCTTTCTATTATTGATCACGTTGAGCAATGTAAAGATGAATGGGATGCTTCAATAAAAGCGGCCCAAGAAAAAAATAGGTGGCTGATTGTTAATTGGCGGCTTCGTACGGCTCAGGCGAATCCCCTTATTAACTATATTCAGGATAAACATCGCTGTTTTGGGATTCTTCCCCTTTCAACGACCTCATTTCTTCCCTTGCTGATGCAGTGGGGATGGCATAAATTTTCAGAAAATAGTATTGCAAAGCGATATGCTCCTAAGTTGGAGGATAAGCATCGGTTGTTGTGGACAGCCTCTTTGAGCGCACTGAGCTTTAAGGTGAATGATAAAGGAGAGACAGTAGTATCGGATGCAATTCCGTGCTTCCCGGTGGCACCCGTCCGTTGGTTGACAGGAGGGCTTAGATTTTTGTATGATCCATTCAGGCCGGTTTGGGGGCGGTTGAAAGAGGCTAAAGAGCTGAATCAGAAATTTTGGTTGCGTACGGTAGTTCCTGTTCCTGAACTACTTACTTCCGATACTGCTTTTACAATCTATGATTTTCTGGGGGTCTGTTTTGGAGCCAAGCTTATTGACCAGATGTATACGGCTCGATGGACCGATTTTGTGTTGAAACACCGGCTTAAGTTGCGTTCCTTATTGCTTGCCTATAGTGAGGCAGTTAAAAAGGGCACGAATGTTGCTTTCGCAGAAGACGATTTAAAAAAATTTATTGAAAAAGCACATCGTGATAAGGGAGTACTTCCTGGAAGCATGGTGGGAACATGGTTGCAAGCTATCCGCAGCGGTCAAACGGTTATGCCGTACTGGATAGGGGTCGCCATTGCTGGCTCATTGATAGCGCGAGGATATCTCTTTTATCGCTCGCTCTTTAAAGCATGATAGATAGGAAAACGAGTGACTAACGTAAAGATAGGAAAGATTATGAAAAGAATTATACAGATATACAGTTGTGTATTTGCCCTGAGCATTGTTTTGCTGCCAAGCTCGCTTAATGCTATGAATTGGCTGGGAGAAGGGCTCAACGCTGCTTTTGACGCTGCAAAGCAAATTGAGTGGGGTAAGCGCTTTGGAGATGCTGCTGAGTTCGTGGGCACGGGGATAAAGAAAACCGCAGAAGTGGCAAGGGATGGGGTTATAGACGTTGGTGAAGCTTGGTCAGACTATCTTAAAGACCGGGCACGAGATCTTGAAATTGCCTATCAGCAACAATTAGCTACAGCAGATGATGCTATTAGAGCTGTTGAGCGAAGACCAAATGCGACTGCTGAAGAAATACAAGCAGCATATGCCAATAAGCAAAGAATCATTGCTAAGCGCGATGAGGAAATTGGCCAGATGCGTAAGGGCCTTAATGAAGCCGTCGGTCAAATGGGGAAAGCCGTTGGGGGAATTGCCGAACAGCTTGGCGAAACAGTAAAAGATGCTCGCGAACTGGCCAAGGCATCGTGGATGGCAAGTATTGAGCGTGATAAAGCAGTGGCAATAGAAAAAGAGCGTTCAAACACCGTTGCAAAAGGTATTCAAACCGCTGTTGAAAATGTAACCAAAGCGATTAAAGAAAACCCTCACTATATTATTGGTATACCGGTAGCAACGTTTGCTATTAGCTATACGCTGTATCATGTCATTAAATATACTTCTGAGCGCTGGAGAATTCCAAGCATTGCCCAAGAAACATCGCTCCTATCAACCAGAGATCGCTTTTCAAACTGGCTCTATGGGGTTAAGTATGAATCGGATCTTACTGATGTTAAGTTTAGTCCTGAATTAACGGAACAGCTCACTGAAAGTGCGATCGGCTTGAAGATGATGATTGAAAACGGATCGATCTTGCAAAATAAGCTCTTTTATGGTCCTCCAGGGACAGGTAAAACGGAATTTGCAATGCGTCTGGCCCGTTGGTCTGGCATGGATTACATTTATTTCAGTGCAGGTCAGCTTGAAAAGCTTTCAATTGAAGAGGCGACCCGCCAAGTGGCTGAGCTCTTTACCTATGCTCAATTTGCAGCGAAGCCACTTATGATTGTGGTCGACGAAGCAGATTTAGTCTTTGGAGATCGTGGCAAAATGTATAATGGCGGCGGTTCGGCGCTCAATGAAAAGCGTTTTGCGGTGAATAATCAGTTCCTTACCTATACGGGTAAAGGGAGCTCGCATTATATGGTCATCGCAATTACCAACCACCCTGAGCAGTTTGACTCAGCATTCTTAAGCCGTTGCGATGAACAGATTTTAATCGGGCCGCCAAATGCACAAACGCGCCGTGAAATTCTCGATCACTATATCGACAAGTATCTGGTGCGCGGTGATCACTTACCGTTACCAGAGAATCAGACTGGTTTTGCAAAAGTGATGTCATTTGTTTTCCCAGGATCAAGTGTGGTAAGCAAGGTAAATATTGCTGAGGATGCTCTCTCTGATAAGGCTCGCGATGACATAGCATTGCAGCTTGATGGTTGGGTAGGTCGTGATATTGAACAATTAGTAACATTGATAGAAACGATAGCAAGAACGACAGAAAGTCGTGAAGTGACGCCTGCAGTAATAAAGAAGGCGATGACGCGAAAGACAGCGGAAAAGAGAAAACAACAAAGCGGTTTCGCTTTTAGTTCATAGTAAGAAAGGATATAACGATGGTACGGAATATACTAAATATAGGTTGTGCAGTTGCATTGAGCGCTGCAGGTTCATTGCATGCGATGGAGCAGGCGGTTCTTCCGGCGAGTGCTTCTGGGGAAGTTGACCTGAGTAAGGCTCTGGTCCAACTGGGTCGTGAAGGAGTTGGTGCGATCGCAAAAGGGTGGGCTGTGAAGGCTCAAGGTTATCTTGAAGGTAATCTCCCAGAGGAAGTACAAGTACAAGTGAAGGAGATTGAAGCAGATTATAATGATCAGATTCAACGTCAGGTAGCTCTTCAAAGAGCTGGAGTTATAACGCCTGCTGATCTGGAGAAAAGAAAGGGTGAGCTTGAAGTGCACTGCAGACAGGATATTTCGGCGTTATGCGGTAGGGAAAATGTTCCTGGTAATCAGAGGCCGCTTACGCATGTAGCAAGAAATGTTACCATCAACAGTGATAGTCCGTTGGCTCTCGTTTCTGCCCTTGCTCAGGTTGGGCTTCAATATGTTTCTCAACATAGTACGATCGGACCTGTAATGCGCCAATACATCGATCTCGCTCACGATACGGTAGGCGACATTGTTGATCAAAACGTGCAGAAAGGGGTTGATATTGCTGAGGCATATTTGCAAAAGGAACAACAACAGATTGAAGCAGATTATCAGGATATTCCTCAGTGGGAAGCAATGCTGCGTACAGCTGCGCCGGCGCAAAGGCCACTTATTTCGAGTGAGATTAATAGGCGCAAAGCTGAAAGAGATGGGCGCTTGGTCAAGCTTGCTGAACTTGCTCAGTTGGGTAACATCGCAGGTAATTTAGCAACGCAGGCGGCAGCAGTTGTGCAAGGAAAGATTCGCCAAGTAGGCCAGCGCGTTGCTGAAGGTTTTTCAAACAATGAGCGGTTACCTCTTGACGATGCTTTCAACCGTGTGCAGCTTATTGAGATGCAGTGCGCTGAAAAGACACAAGAACTGATGTTAGCTATTCAAAGAGCGCAAGCAGTAATAGAAGATCTAGATGCTTCTGATGAGGAAAAGCGCCGTGCACAACGTGAGCTTGCAAATGCAAAATATGCTTTAGTCCTCCTCTTAACGAGTAAAGGGCAGCTTCTTGCTCGTGTTGAAATGATAGAAGGCAACGACCCTCAAGCTGATGATGATAGCCGTCCTAAAATACAGGCCGTAGAGGAAGATGAGTATCTCTAACGGAATTTTTCTTATTTCAACCGCCCCTCTTGTAATGGAGGGGCGGTTTTTTTACATTCTTTAAAAAAGCGAGTATAGTGGAGACATACTACCACACTCGAATCTTAGAAGGTATAGTACCCAATGACCCACATTAAGCAAAATCAGCACGTGCATTCTCATGAAGCCCACGGCCATGTGGGGCAAGAGGGTGAGCATCACCATCATGAACATTCATTTAAAGAAGAATTGATGCATCACCTTCCCTATGCCATTTTTTCGGTGGCTCTGGGAATGATCATTTTAAGTTTTCTTGATTATGCGTCGGCTGCTCAATCGATTGGGCACGAAGCACGTGCAATAGCCTGCCGCGGCTATCACATGCTTTTTCACAGCTTTCACTTTTTACATATCCTCTTTGCTTCGACCGGGACAATTATTACGTTTTCCCGTTTTTCAAACAGCCTTGGCAGAGCGCTCATCGTGGGAACGATTTCCCCCATAATCTTTTGTATGCTCTCCGATGTGCTGCTTCCTTATGCAGCTGGCCGTATTATGGGTATTGATATGGAGCTTCACATCTGTTTTCATCGTGAGCTTCAAAATGTCGTACCTTTTTTGGGTATCGGGTTGTTTAATGGGCTTATTTTACGCGCGCATCATTCATCGATGCTGCGGATTTTCTCATTGGGATCTCATTTCTTTCACATTCTCATTAGCTCATTAGCAGGGCTCTTTTACCTTGTTGGCCATGGGTTTGATAACTGGTACCCGCGCATGGGCATTGTCTTTCTCTTTTTAGTGATAGCAGTTGTTATTCCGTGCACATTTTCCGACGTTTTAGTACCCATGTACTGGGCCCGCATGAAAAGATCAAAGGAGAAGCAGTAAACGCGTTGCTTAAAAAGTCTTAATCGGCAATCAACAGGAGCCTTGTGAAAAGCATTACGATTAACAATGTGTATAAATCATTTCATGGGGAAATCGTTCTGCGCGATTTGAGCCTGTACATACCCTCAGGAAAGATTTTTGTGCTCTTAGGTCCAAGCGGTTGCGGCAAAACAACTCTGTTGCGGCTTATTGCTGGATTTGAGACGGTGGATAGCGGATCGATATTTCTTGGCAATCGAGATATTAGCCATTTAGATATCAATAAGCGTCCTGTCAATACCGTGTTTCAGAATTACGCACTTTTTCCACACTTAAATGTTTTTGATAATGTTGCCTATAGTCTTATGATACGCAACGTTCCCAAGCCGGTTATCAGAGAAAAAGTTGCACGAACACTTGAAACGGTACGCCTTGAGAAATTCGGTTCAAAAAGTATCAGTCAACTTTCTGGGGGGCAGCAGCAGCGAGTTGCGCTTGCCCGTGCGATTGTCAATGAGCCTGAAGTTTTATTGCTCGATGAACCGCTTGCCGCATTAGATACTTCGCTGCGAGAGCAGGTACTTGTTGATCTTATCGCATTGCAAGATACGCTTAAAATGACATTTGTCTATGTGACGCATGATCAGTCTGAAGCGCTTACTGTCGCTGACCAGATCGCTATTATGAGTCCGCATGGAAAAATTGAGCAAATTGGTGCGCCCAAGGAGATCTATGAGTTTCCGTTGTCGTCCTATGTAGCGCAGTTTGTAGGATCCACCAATATCTTTGAAGGGCGCCTTGACATGCATGACGCTGAAGCCCGGCTGGCGATACCTGGTCTGGCTGCATTGCCGGTGGTGCTTTCTCAAGCGGTTACTACCCACGATCAAGGTCGTGAGGTAAAATTGAGCGTTCGCCCCGAAAAGATGAGTATCAGTAGAAGCGAGCGCCCCGGTTTTTCTAATCAACTTGCTGGAACGGTCGATGCGATCGTCTATCGTGGACGGTCCACATCCTATAGTGTTCGTTTACACAATGGAATGCTCGTAAACGTATTTGAGCAAAACGAGGAGCATGGGGTTCATGAAACAATCGACTATGATTCAAAAGTTTTCCTCTATTGGCAAAAGGAAAATGGCACCCTTGTTGAAAGGTGATCCTTTCTATGTGGCTGCTCCTGCTTTCATTTGGCAGGTTCTTTTCTTTTACGTGCCGCTTGTGCTTATGGTGGCAATGAGTTTTTTGCAGCCGGGTGTAGGTGGTTGGTCGCTGACGGGTGCTAATTATGCACATTTTTTAGATGCGACCTATCTCGTTATCATCCTTAAGTCTTTTATTTTTGCGGCGGTGAGCGGGCTGCTCTGCTTTATAGTGGGCTATCCATTAGCATACTATATCGCGTTTAAAGCTGGGCGTTTGAAGATTGCGCTCTTCTTTTTATTGATTATACCCTTCTGGACGAATTTCCTATTACATGTCTATTCATGGTTTTTGATTCTTGACAGAGCAGGCATTGCCAATCAAATGCTGATTTATGCAGGTCTTATTAAAGAGCCGTTGCAGATGATTAATACATTATGGAGCGTGTTCTTGTTGATGCTCTATTGTTACTTGCCATTCATGGTATTGCCTATTTTTTCCTCGCTTGAACGCATTAATCCACGTGTTATTGAGGCATCTCGCGATCTTGGTGCAACGCAGTACGAAACTTGGTATCATATCGTACTTCCGCTTTCCATGCCAGGGGTATTATCCGGTTTTTTCCTCGTTTTCATTCCGGCATTTGGAGAGTTTGCAATTCCTAGCTTAATGGGGGGTGATAAATTTGTGTTTGTCGGATCGGTGATTGCAAACTATTCGTTGGGCAGTGGGACGTTAACCTATGGTTCGGCATTTACCGTTGTTGCATTGATAAGTTTGCTGATCCTTTTGGGGACGGCCTTTTTTGCTCGCAGGATCATTAGGCGCTTATTCTTGGGTGACTCATTATGAAAACAGGTTTATTTACCAGTGCTATTGTTGGCATCTTCTTATTTTTATATGTGCCATTGATGGTGCTCATTCTTTTTTCTTTTAATGGAGGGCGGTTTCCCGCCCCGTGGGTAGGGTTTTCGCTCGAATGGTATCGGAAGCTTTTTACTACGCCGGAAGTATGGCATGCATTTGTTAACTCGCTCATTGTGGCCTCAAGTGCTACCTGTATCAGTCTTTTTTTTGGTGTCGGATTGATCTGTTATGAGAGCTGTGAACGGCGTCTTGGGCCGGCTGACGTACTTTTTTTCGGGGAACATTTTTATTCCGGAAGTTATTCTCGCAATCGGTCTTTTGAGCTTTTTTTCCCAGGCTGCCATCCCGCTTGGATTTCCTTCGCTTATTGCAGGGCACACTGTTCTTGGGATGGGATTTGCTATTCCGATCATTTATAACGGCTTTCTCTCTCTCGATGTGCGGCTTCTTGAAGCATCGCGCGATTTGGGGGCTACAAAATGTCAGACTTTTCGCAAGATCGTGCTACCGCTTTTGCTTCCCTCCTTGCTCACGGCAGGGCTATTAGTTTTTATACTCTCATTTGATGATTTTATTGTCTCCTATTTTTGTTCAGGTTCTGAGTCGCAGACGCTTCCTTTGTATATTTACAGCATGATTAGGCAGGGTATCTCACCCATTATTAATGCGTTATCGGTGCTCTTGATTTTATTGAGTGGTATATTGGTTTATACTTTAGGCTATCGGGTGATGCGTGATAACATTCTTTAATAGGCGCTTTTGGATGCGTTTTATAAGCGTCATATTCTTTGTTGGCCTCATATCATTATGCATATATTGGCCAGCACTCAACCTTTTACCGAGCTATAAAAAATCGATTGCCGTCTTTGCCTGGCCGGGAATGTTCGATTCGCAAACGCTCGCGCGTTTTGAGAAGCAGACCGGTATAAAAGTCCATTTGAGCTATTATGAGAGCAATGAGGAGCTGCTGCTTAAACTGGGAAATGGTAGAAACTATGATCTCATCGTTCCATCGGATTATACCGTGGGCCGTTTGAGAAGTAAGGGGATCCTTAAGAAGCTTGATACGCGCAAATTGCCTGTTATGCATTCGATTAACCCCCTCTTTCTCTCCCATTATTATGACGAACACAATGAGTATTTTGTGCCTCTTGAGTGGGCAGTATTTGGTATCGGGGTAAATAAAACGTGTTTCCGCGCACCCACCGGAGGAAAGTTGGCGCATCATATTTGATCCAGCTTTTTTAAAAAGTGGGCATGTGGCAATGACGAATGATCCGTTTGTTGCGATACCGATTGCATCACTTTTTCTTACGGGTTCAATCGATATTAAGGATGATGAAGCGATTGATGCGATTGAAAAAATCTTGGCCCGTCAGCGGCCATGGGTTGTTGCCTATACCGATTATCGAGCCGGTTACTATCTTACCAGTAAGGATGCCTGTCTTGCGCTTACATCAAGTTCGATGCTTATTCAGAGCATGGAGGACAATCCAGACATCGATTTTATTATTCCCCGAGAGGGAAGTTTAGTCACTATTGAAGGTTTTGCTATTCCTGCAGCGAGTTCCAAGCAAGAGCTCGCCTATGAGTTTATTAACTTTATGCTTGCCCCAGAACAGGTTGCAGAACGCTACCGTGAGCTCGGGTATTTCCCAACGACCATAGAAGCAGCCCGAGACCTGAAATTGCATCCATTGGTAACCTCGTTGCTATTGTTATCCAAAAAAAAGTTTTTCGAGCAATTCCATCTTCTTCGATATGATCGTCTCAGAGCGGTTTTGAATGATCAGGCACTTCAGGATCTCTGGATTCGAGTTAAGGTATAGGCTATTCTAGTGCTTCCCTACTGTACGGCATGCGCCGTATGGCTGTGATACTGGATTGTTCTCGACCTGCATTGCTCAATTACTGCTTAGCGCGTAATCCCGTACTCTTTTTGAAGCAGTTCTACAACAGCATTTTGCTTACGTGCCCGGGCGGCGGCGAGCGGTGTTTTGCCACTATCATCGAGAGAATCGGTCGATGCTCCTCGCTCGATGAGGTATTTTATGAGTGGAATGTAGCCTAATACGCAGGCCCAATGGAGGGGACTGCCAAGATGCCTGACCGTTTTGATGTCAATGCCTCTCTCCTCATGAAAAAATTGCACAACCGATGTGTGACCATTGGAGCATGCAGCAAAAAAAGGGTCTAGCTTATTTTTTTTTGTTTTTACCGTTGTATCAACGCCTAGCGAGCAGAGATGCCGTACCATCTCTACTTGGCCAGCCGAAGCAGCAAAATGAAGAGGGGTCTCATTATTTTGGGTTAGCGCCTCTTTATCGTGACCTCTGCCAATTAAATAGTCCATAAAGGAGCATGGGCAACTTCTGGCTGCGAGATGGATCGCTGTATTTCCAAGAATCGTCATTGCTTTCTCATCAGGATGATACGTTTCGATCAGGTGTTTTGCTAGTTCATGATAGCCCTTATCGCAGAGTATGTGTAAAGGAGTAAAATGCTCGGGTGTTTTTGCATCTTTGAGGGCACTAGTATGGCGCAATAATACATCAAGCGCTTCTCTGTTATTTCCATCGCACGCATAGTGAATTGGTTGTGAACTACCAGTAAGGTCACACTGATCAATGACGGCACCTCGTTCAATCAAGAACTGCACCAGTTCTCCACTTCCAGCGACGCATGCCTGGTGGAATGGCCTTACTCCAAAGGGGTTTGTATGCGTTAAAGAGGCACCGTGTGCTATTAATGCTTTTACCATATGGAGTCGATTATGGCCACAGGCTGCATGCAAGGCATATTGTGCGCTGCAGATTCCATCTTTAAAGGTGACAAGCTCAAGTCTTAGGATCCTATCGAAGAGTGCATCGTCTCCGGTGCTGATAGCTATCTGAAAGACATCTTTATAGTTCGGTGCATATGCAAGTTGATATGCTTCTCGAACAGCGATGCGATCAGCACACCGCTCTTTATGATATGCCGTTTCAGCGCATTGATCACTACAAAGCGGGAGTGAACAGCGTTCGCACAGCATAGTTGGTTTTTCTTTGCTGCAGGCGGGGCAGAGCGGACAGAGTTTTTGACAGTCTATCTTATGCCTTCCCCAGTCGCGCCTAATGCACACTTCTGAACAATAAGGTTGCAGGAGACATCCGCCGCAATTTTTGATTGTTTTAGCCCCACACGCCCCACAGGATGCTTCTTGGAGTGCAATACGCGGTTTGTCTCCATTCTGCTCGTTAGTTAACCCTTGGGATGCACTTTGCGCTTCGTCTTGAGCTCCGCCCTGAACCTCGCCTTCCGCTTCGGTTTTACACGCTTCTTTGTGGGAATTCCCGTTTGACGATTCAGTGCAGACGAGACTTTCACGTATTAGTTGAGTGAGTTCAGAGAGCTTACATGCTTTTGCGGCTTTGAGTAGTCTCTCTAATTCCTCGCGACCTTTTTTTGCATACGTTTTACGAAGAAGAGCCAGCGCCTTTTTGCGCTCTGCATTTTGTTCTGTCGGTGGGGTCTTTAGAAAACCCTTCATCAACGGGCGCAAAAGCTCCCAGTCTGCGGGTGTCGTTGTCTCGAGCGCAACGGTCTGAGCACCACCATTTTTTCCATTATTAATCCGGGACGCAATGAGTTTTGAAAGAAGGGCCTCTTCTTTTGAAAGAATGACAAATCCGTCCGATAGCTCGAGTGTAATGAGACTTTTTCCCTGAGCTCTTTTTACTTTTGCGTTCATTGCTTCTAGGCTGCAGGGACTAAAAATCACAAGAAGAATGCAAAGATGAGCTTTATTCATGAGAGGGACTTTCGGTTATGTATGTGCTTCATGGCTGTGATTTTTGTAACGAGCAATTGTTCATGCACAGTGTACCATGTTTGCGGTAGAGCGCTAGCTCTTGCGTGCATTTGATATCATACTTTTTAATGAATTTGGCTTATAAGATAAAGCGGGTAATTAATGATTTTCCCATCGGCTTTCAGATTCATAAGGGTCGTGCGATAGAGCTTATCAGGCGAGTATTTTTGGTCATATATAATCAAGCTTTTTTTTCTCGTGCTTTCACCAGCCTTTACTTCCAGAGGATAGATGTCGTGATCTTCTTCTAACAGAAAATCTACTTCTGCGGTACCTGGGCTTGTCCAATAATAGAGCTTCTTATTACGTGTGCCGATCAGTTCTTGTGCTATGAAATTTTCTGTCAAAGCACCTTTAAATTCTGTAAAAAGAAGATCGCCTTCGATGATAGCGCGTGCTGAAAGTGAGCTTTGAGCTCCTAGCAAGCCAACATCGAGCAGAAAAATTTTAAACGTGCTCGTGTGAGCATAGGCGCTCAAAGGAAACTTCGGGCTTTCAACAAGATAGCTCTTATATATGAGCCCAGCATCAACGAGCCATTGTATCGCATCTTCATATTCCCTGCCACGAGCACTTTTGCGAATTGCAGAGAAGATAAATTTCTTATTTTCTTTCGCAAGTTGGCGATGGACTTGCTCCCAGACCGTTGTTATTTTCATGAGATCGCCAGCGGGAGCATGTTTAGCAAAGTCTCTTTCATAAGCATTGATGATTTCGAGTTGTACGTCTCGTGCTAGTTGTACATTATCGTGTTTAACATATTCAGAGACCGCCTCAGGCATGCCGCCTACAAACAAATAATATTTTAATAGCTGAACAAGCTTTTCGTGCAGGGGAAGAGGCAGCGGATCAAACGTATCGTATTCTTCTAGATACGAGCGAAGTTCATTGTTGTTTGTAGCCGAGAGATATTCAAAGAAGCTTAGAGGGCGCAGATCGAGAAAGTTGACTTTGCCTACGGGAAAGCCTTTTTCTTGTGAAGTTTTTACGCCCAATAGCGAGCCTGCAGCGACTATATGATATTCATTCGCCTCTTCATAGAAATATTTTAAACTATTAAGCGCGCGCGGGCATTGTTGGATTTCATCAAACACGAGAAGGGTGTTACCAGGTTCGATGGTAATTCCCGCATGTATGCCCAAGACTTTGAGTATCTCCTTGGGATTGAGACTACCCTCAAAATAGTTGCATAACTTTTCGTCTGTTTCAAAATTGAGATATACCATCTTTTCATAGAAAGTTTTGCCAAAATGCTTGAGAGCATAGGTCTTTCCCACTTGGCGAGCTCCATTGAGCACTAGTGGCTTTCTTCTCGATGAGCCTTTCCATGCTTCCAGTTTTGTATAGATATCTCTTTTCATTCGGACCTTTCTTTTTTCTTAAAGATTATCGCATTTTGGGTAAAATTGATACTTATGTTAGAAAAACGTGATAATTTTCACGTTTTACCATGGTAAAACGTGAAGTCGATACACATTTTACCATGGATAAACGTGAAATCGCATGTAAGATGGAGTCTATGGGCACATTCTTATTTCCGCTTATACCAGCTTCCTCGTCGACCTTGTCCATCGTAGCCGCAAGGCGAAGTCGGAAGCCTCGGCAAGGCTGGGGCCTGTCCGCCATAGCCGTAAGGCGAAGGCGACGGCTGGATATCGAGGGAGTGAGTGCTTTCAGTACTCTGGATAGATGTGGAGCTGCTTTCTCTTGAAGTTATGCTATACTTTCTATATATTTTTGTTATGAAGCCTGATCTTTAAATACCATGCGAGATTTCATGAAAAAATTTTACGTCACGACCCCAATTTATTATGTCACAGCAAAACCCCATCTCGGTTCGCTCTACTCAACGCTCTTAGCAGACGTTGCTGCCCGCTGGCATCGCCTGCGAGGTATAAAAACGTTCTTTATGACGGGAACAGATGAACATGGCCAGAAGGTTGCAGAAGCAGCTTCTAAGGCAGGAATGCAGCCGCAGGCATTTGTCGATAGTCACATCAGCTCATATAAAGAGATGTGGCAAAAGTATGGTATCGTGTATGATCACTTTGGCAGAACGACCGATGAGAGCCATATCAAAGCGGTACAGCGGTGGGTTGAAAAGTTGCTTGATACTGGTGATATTTATAAAGGGACCTATGAAGGGTACTATTGTACGCCCTGCGAGACATATGTGCAGCCGATTGTAGGTGAGCAGTTTACCGAAGCACCGTTATGTGTAACATGCAGTCGCCAAACAGCATATCTCGCTGAAGAATCCTATTTCTTTCGACTTTCGGCCTATCAAAGTCGCTTACTCGAATTTTATGGCGATCATCCCGATTTTATTCGGCCAGCTGAGCGTGCTCATGAGGTGATCTGTTTTGTCGAAGCTGGATTGAATGATATAAGCATATCTCGTTCAAGCGTGACCTGGGGCATTCCATTTCCGGGAGACCCTAAGCATGTGGTGTATGTCTGGGCAGATGCGCTTACTATTTATACGAGTTCCGTTGGCTATGGATCAGATGCACGCAAAGAAGAATTTGATCTCTGGTGGCCTGCTGATATGCAGGTCATGGGAAAAGACATTGTGCGGTTTCACGCGATCTATTGGCCTGCGTTTCTTATGGCGGCAAAACTTCCACTGCCTGAGCATCTGCTTGTACATGGCTGGCTTAAAGTGAATAACCAGAAAATGTCTAAATCGTTTGGTAATGTGATCGACCCGCAAACGCTTTTGGATGCCTATGGAGCTGATTCGGTCCGTTATTATCTCGTTCGTCATATGGCGATTACCCACGACGCTGAGTTCAGTACGCTCGATCTTGAGCAGCGTATCACGTCAGATTTAGCGAATGATCTGGGCAATCTGCTTAACCGTATGGTTGCGCTTGCTCAGAAACATGAGATCTATGAGCTGACGGCTCCGGCCACGTGGAATGTTAAAGAAATTGCATTGCGCGATTCATTTTGGACGATGCTTGAAAATTATGCAAGCGATATGGAAGATGGCTATTTCCACCATGCGCTTGCTACCCTCTGGAAATTCATTAACGATACGAATGGCTATTTTCATGAATCCGAGCCATGGAAGGTAAATGATTCAGCTCGTTTTAAAGAAATTCTTTCAGCGACAGCGCACAGCCTTCATGGTATTGGCGTATTGCTGCTGCCGGTTATGCCAGAAAAAATGGAGCTGTTGCTTAAAAGCTTGGGAGTTTCGATTTCTCAGGCAGCCAATGCTCATCACGATCAGGTGCAGGAGCTGGCCGATAATCCATGGACGAGAACGTTTATGCTGCATCCAACCGCGCCACTGTTTCAAAAATTCGAGCCGAAAGCGGCAGGTACACCGGAAGGACAAGAGACTTCCAAAGCTGCATCTACTGGTGCCCAAAATCAAGCAAAGCCTCAACCAACACCAGCTCAAACTCCGCCAGGTACGATTACCATCGATGACTTAGCAAAAGTAGAGCTACTGGTTTGCACCATCGAGGCTGCAGAAGAGATTCCAGGCTCTGATAAGCTGCTCAAAATGCAAATTAACGCAGGACCACAGGGTATGCGCCAAGTTCTCGCCGGTATTAAAAAGAGTTACGCACCAGTAGATCTTATTGGCAAGCAGGCGGTTTTTATTGGCAATCTCGCTCCCCGAAAGATGATGGGCTTTGAGTCGCACGGCATGCTTCTCGTTGCCGAGGGCGATGATGGCAAAGTGTATTTTGTCAGTCCTCAAAAACCGGTTCCTAACGGGACAAGGCTGAGATAGCAAGCGGTGAACCGCATTCAGTTTTTTCGATAGAATTTCGAATTGAGAGCGATTTTATAGGGATTGCCAAACTCGGCGGATTATACCTTTTTATAATCCGCGGTATTTGGGTCTTTGATCTGGAAAGTCCGCGGATTATAAATTTTTTAACCTATAGACTTTCTTAATCAAATATATCTTGCTAGGCGAAGTAATTAGAAGTTCAAGACAACTCGGCGGCGTATAGCTTTTTATATGCCGCCGAGTTTTTTGCTTGACTCTTAAAAGTCGGCGGATTATAATATTTGTGATAGGATAAGTTAGGAGCTCAAGATGATACTCGGAAGAAAGCGTGAAATTGCCCTTTTGAACCGTGCTTTTGCTTCAAAAGAGGCGCAATTTTTAACTGTCTACGGTCGGCGTAGGGTGGGTAAGACATATCTCATTAGGGAATATTTTAAGCAGCAACCATGTATTTTCTTGCATGTTACTGGCCTGCAGCATGGAAATCTCAGGCAGCAGCTTGATAATTTTACACAGGCATTCTCAAAGACTTTTTATAATAAAACTCCCTTGTTGCCAGCAAGGGATTGGAGTGATGCATTACGGCTTCTGACTCTTGAAATTGATAAATACGCTGATCAAAAAGTGGTGATATTCTTTGATGAGTTGCCCTGGATGGCAACTCCCAAGTCTCGTCTTATGGATACAATAGACTTTTACTGGAATAATCAGTGGGCAGGCAATCATAATATCATTTTTATTGCTTGCGGTTCCTCCGCATCATGGCTCCTTAAGAACATTATTTACCATAAGGGTGGGCTGCATAACCGCACGACTATCGAAATTAAGCTCGCACCATTTAAGCTTGCTGAAACGCGGGAGTATCTAGAAGCAAAGGGAGTGAAGCTTAATGATAAACATATTTTATCGCTTTATATGGCTATTGGAGGCATCCCCTATTATTTAGACTATATTAAAGCAGGTCTCACTGCACAGCAAAATATCCAGCAGCTTTTTTTTGACGAATATGCACCATTAAAAAGCGAATATGATAAACTCTTTGAATCTCTTTTCGATGGGGCAATACGCTATAAGGAATTGGTAGAAGCGATTGCCAAGAAAAAAGAAGGGGTCTCTCGTGGGGAGATTGTTGCTCACGTTGAGCATACTTCAGAAGGAGGCTTGTTGTCAGAGCGGCTCAAAAAGCTATGTGACGCTGGCTTTATTGAGGAATACAGGCCCTGGGGGAAAACTATAGGTTCCTATTATAAAGTGGTGGACGAGTTTTGCCTTTTTTATATTAGATGGATTTTGTCAAATTCAGGTGAAAAGTTCGATGCAGACCATTGGATTATTCATGGCCAGCGGCCAACATATTATGCATGGGCTGGATATGCCTTCGAGGCAGTATGTTCTAAGCATACACATGAGATCATACGTTCATTGGGTATTCGAGGTGTTAATGCAATAAGCTCCTGGCGCTTTGCAGCAGTACCTGGAAAAGAATCCGGTGCGCAAATCGATCTGCTTATTGATAGAATAGATAACGCGATAACGCTCTGTGAAATGAAGTATACGGAGAAACCGTTTATTATCGATAAAAAATACGCTCTGGTTCTCGAGCAAAAAATCGAGATTTTTCAACGACAGACCAAAACGGCGAAACAGATTTTCTTTGCAATGGTATCTGCAAGCGGTGTGCAGAAATCAATGTATTCAGAAGAGATGCTCAGTAGCGTAGCGACTCTTGAAGATTTGTTCAAGGCGTATAAGTGAATAGTAAATAGGAGCGGCTGGAGAAGCCAGAAAGCGGTCAAATAGCGGTTTGCTTGAAAAGGCAGTAAATGTGCTTCTTAAAACTCAGCCAAACGTGACATCGCGAGCATTAGGATTTTTCTGAGCAGGCTTTTGAAGGAGAAGCGTGTATGCGAACAGAGATTTATTGTGTTTCTTTTCTACAAAGCCAATAGTTTGCGTGCGTTTTAACAGTGAGGAATAGCTTTGAAAGTGGGGATCAAAGCGTGTTTCAGAAATAAGCAACATTCCTCCTGGCTTCAGAGCCGTATATAGTTCCGTAAGCGCCGCTTCTTGATGAGGTATTTCTCCCAGAACGGCCGCTATAACTATTCTATCAAAGGTGTTGGGGGTGAGGGTATTATCGCCGAGAGCCGCTTGATGATAGACTATGTTTGGCAGATGTTCTCCTGTAGCTTTTTTTCTTACTTTTTCGAGCATTTCCTTTTGGATATCGAGCGCAGTTACTGTTCCTTTAGGGAGGGCATGCGCAAGCGGAATGGTAATTCGTCCGGGGCCGCAGCCTGCGTCGAGAACGTTCATTGTTGGAGATAGCTGAAGTTGCTCGATAATTGTACGTGCTCTAGTGACCGATGCCAGTGGATTTTCGAGTTCAACCATCCAGCCGAGCCAAGAGGGGCAGGGTATGGCATAATATGAGGACGCGATGCGCCACACTAAAAAGATTATTAGGAGCAGTACGAACAGTAATA